>NZ_MRCM01000001.1 GCF_002303885.1 Flavobacterium sp. ACN2
GAATGTAGAATTATCTGATCAATTAGAATTTAAAATTCAACACTTTTAAAAAAAAAAAGAGCTTGCTGATACAAGCTCTTTTTATTGATATAAACTAAATTCACCCCAAACTCATCCCACCATCCATAATAACATCAGCCCCAGTCATAAACACCGCAGCTTCACTACTTAGGTAAGAAACCATTTTAGCCACATCTTCTGCCCTTCCCATTTGTTTTAGCGGGACTTTTTCTACTACGACATCCATAATGCCTTTTACGGTGGTTTCGTCTAGGCCTACTTTGTTCATGACTTCGGTTTGAGTTGGTCCTGGGCTAACCGAATTGACACGAATCTTTCTTGGTGCTAATTCTAAAGCCGCCGATCTCATAAACGAATTCAAAGCGGTTTTACTCGCCGAATAAACCGAAGATTCCGGACCCGGCATACTTGCAGTATTCGAAGAAAGAAATACCACCGAAGCACCATCTTTCAAAATCGGGATAAATTTGCTTAAAGTGAAAAAAGCTCCTTTTAGATTCACATTCATAATGCTGTCGTATAATTCTTCCGTAGTTTGTTCAATTGTTCCTAAACCTGCAATTCCTGCATTGATAAACAAAATATCAACCGAACCGAAATCGGTTTTTAACTTTTCAGCCAGTTTTTCGATATCCAAAATATTCGATTGGTCTGCTGTAATGGCTGTAACGCCTAGTTCTAAAGCTGCTTTTTCTATGGCTTCTTTTCTTCTTCCTGTAATAATTACTTCTGCTCCTTGATTTTTTAATAATTGGGCTGTAGCATATCCTATTCCACTGTTTCCACCAGTTATCACTGCCACTTTATTTTTTAAATTATCCATTTTATATGTGTTTTAAATTAATGAGACAAAGGTAAATTCAAAATGGTATAACTTTGTAACCAGTATCATAAAGTATACCAGAAGTACATTTTAACAGTTAAATAGTATTGAAAAATAAGTTTTAGTAAAAAGTCTTATTTTAATGTTAAATATTGAATTTGTATTCTTTACTTTTTTGGTTAAAATTCTTCGATTAATTTAGATTTTCAAATCAATTCTCTTAATTTATTTTTAAAACTTCATTAAACGCCTGTTAAATCTTAATCAGAATTCATTGAAAATTCTTCAGAAAAAGGTATATTTGAGTAATACAGAAATTTATTATCGTGCAAGAAAAAACAAAATCACATAGTTTTATATTTCCAAAAACTCCTACTGGAGTCGATGGATTAGATGAGATTACAGAAGGTGGATTTCCGCAAGGACGACCAACTTTAATCTGCGGTGGTGCGGGATGCGGTAAGACTTTATTGTCTATGCAGTTCCTTATAAAAGGAATTACAGAGCATAACGAACCAGGAGTTTTCATGTCTTTTGAAGAACCTTCAGACGACTTGACTCTAAATGTTAAATCATTAGGCTTTGACCTTGAACAGCTTAAAAAAGATAAAAAGCTTGTTGTAGATCATGTTCGCGTTGAAAGATCAGAAATTGAGGAAGCAGGCGAATACGATCTTGACGGCTTATTTATTCGTTTAGGACACGCTATCGATTCTATAAAAGCCACTCGTGTTGTATTGGACACAATCGAATCGCTGTTTGCTGGTCTGGACAATCAAGCCATTTTACGAGCTGAATTACGAAGGTTGTTTCATTGGTTAAAAACAAAAGGCGTAACAGCAATCATCACTGGAGAGCGCGGTGAAGCGACTCTAACCCGTCAAGGTCTGGAAGAATACGTTTCAGACTGCGTAATTGTTCTTGATCATCGTGTAATTGAACAGGTTTCGACTAGAAGGCTTCGAATTGTAAAATACAGAGGTTCAACACATGGAACAAATGAATATCCGTTTTTAATTGATGAAGAAGGAATTTCGGTTCTTCCAATCACTTCTCTAAAATTGGATAACGAAGTTTCCTCAGATATTATTTCTACAGGTGTTCCTGGATTAAATGAAATGTTTCATGGTGGCGGTTTCTACAGAGGAAGCAATATTTTGGTTTCGGGAACTGCGGGAACGGCTAAAACGACAGTCGCCTGTTATTTTGCCAATGAACAATGCGAAAAGAACGAAAAAACGATTTACTTCGCCTTTGAGGAATCACCGCATCAATTGGTTCGCAACATGAAATCAATTGGAGTAGATCTGGAAAAACACATCAAAAAAGGCATTTTGCAAATACATTCTTCCCGTCCGTCATTAAACGGTTTAGAACTACATTTGCTTACGCTTAGAAAGTTAATCAAAGAATTTGAACCTACTACCATTATTATTGACCCGATCAGTAATCTTATTTCGGTAGGAAGTGAACACGAAGTGCGCTCTATGCTGGTACGATTAATTGATATGCTGAAAGCCAATAATATTACGGCCATGTTTACGTCGTTAAACAAACAAACCGACACTGTTAGACCTGATTTGGCAGAAGAATCGGTTTCGTCATTGGTGGATACCTGGATTACCGTTCGCGATATGGAAGGTGTTGGCGAAAGAAACCGCGGTATTTTTATCATCAAAGCACGCGGAATGGGGCATTCTAACCAAGTTAGAGAATTTGTCATAACGAGTAACGGAATTGAATTGCTAGATGTTGAATTAGGTCCGCAGGGAATTTTGACGGGAGCGGCGCGAAAGTCTTATCAATTCAAAAAAACCATCTCGGATATTAAGCTTCAAAACGAAATCAGTCGAAAAGACAGGGAAATTGAGCGTAAACGCAAAGTCCTTGAGGCGAATATTGAAGCATTGAGAACAGAATTTGAATCGGCTGAAGAAGAACTTAGCATCCTTAAAGCAACAGAAGAATTGCAGGAAAAACTGTCTTCTAAGAAAAAATAAATAAAATGAAAAAAGAAGTAGCCGAATGGCAATTATTGCTTTATATAGCAGGGCAAACGCCAAAATCGATCAAGGCGCTGGAAAACATAAAGAAGTATGCCGAGGAGCATTTAAAAGGAAAATACAGCATCGAGATTATCGATTTGCTGAAGAATCCGCAATTGGCAGAAGGCGATCAGATTTTGGCCGTACCTACTTTGGTGCGTAAATTTCCCGAGCCTATTCGTAAAATTATAGGTGACCTTTCTAATGAAGAAAGAGTGCTTGTAGGGCTGAACATCAAACCTATAAACTCTTAATCATGGAAGATTCATCTGATGGCACTAGTACAACCAAACATAAGTTTATGCTTTTTGTTTCAGGTATGTCTGTTAAATCAGGACATGCAATCGAAAATATACGCAAAATATGCGACACCTATCTCACCAACAATTATGAATTAGAAATTGTTGATATCAGCCGTGATAAAGAACAGGCTGTGATTCATCAAATTGTAGCCATTCCTACCTTGATCAAAACACAGCCAGAACCTAAAAGAATCATTTTAGGAGATTTATCAGATAAAGAAAAAGTATTATACATACTTAATATAAGCAAATAAATTGAAGGAAGATAAAAAAAATATTGCCGCTCTATTAGCCGAAATTGAGTCATTGAAAGAAGAACTTTATGAGTCAAACAGTATTGTTAATGCTATAAAACAAGGAGATGTTGATGCGCTTGTGGTAAGCAGTAATGGAGTTCCCGAACTGTATTCTCTAGAAACTGCCGATTATACGTATCGTCTTCTTATAGAGAAATTCGGTCAGGGCGCGCTGAGTATTTCAAGAAATGGATTGATACTATACTGCAATGAGCAATTTTCAAAATTAGTCGGCCTTCCTTCAGAGAAAATAACAGGAACGTACATTTATGAATATTTTACAAACCAAACGCAGTTTGTTTCTCTTATAGAAGCATTGAGATATGGAATTACTAAACATGAAATACTTCTAAAATCGGAAAATGAAAAAACTTTTCCAGCTTATATCGCTTTAACTGATCTGGAACCCGCTGTAGAAGCCATTGGGGTTGTAATTACCGATTTGACCGAAAAGAAAAAGCATGAGGAAGCTCTAATTCGCCATCAGAAAGAATTGGAAGAAAAAATAAACGAACTGAATAAAATCAATCGTAATCTAGAGGAATTTATTCATGTAATATCACACGATTTAAAAGAACCGCTGCGGAAAATTGTCATGAATACCAGCAGAATTGACGGAAGCTATTTTAAAGAAGCCGATACAAAAGCGGTAAATGTCATGAAATTATCGGCTTTAAGATTAAATTCGCTTGTAGACGATTTAGTGCAGTATTCTTCGCATACCGCGCAGGAAGAACGAACGGAAATAGATTTAAGAACCATAATTTCGGAAGTTATTGAGGATTTTGAAATTATAATATCTGATAAAAAAGCCGTTATCAAAACAGGAAAAGTCCCCATTATTAAAGCTTCTCGCGTACAGATGAGACAGCTTTTCTCTAATCTTATTTCAAACGCCATTAAATATAGCAAAACAGATATTGCTCCTATTATAGAAATTTCGCAGGAAGAAAATTTAGATAGTGAAATACCGAATCAAAATGCTAAATTTGTAAAGGTTCAGATAAAAGACAACGGTATTGGAATGGAAGAAAGCCATTTGCTTAAAATATTTGTCATTTTTCAGCGCCTGCATGCCAGAAACGAATACTCAGGAAACGGTATTGGCCTCGCGATCTGTAAAAAGATAATGGAAAACCATTCTGGAAATATTACCGTTGAAAGTACATTGAACAAAGGAACCATATTTAACCTTTACTTCCCGATCTTATAAAATGCCGGAAAAATATAATTTACATATCGTAATTGCTGAAGATGACATAGATGATGCAGATGTTATTGCAGAAACTTTTACCAAAAATCCAAATTTTAGCAAAGTCAGTCTTGTTGCCAATGGCGAGGAACTGCTTAATTATCTAAAAAACGGTTCGAACGAAAATCCCGATGTTATTCTTACCGATATCAATATGCCCATTATTGACGGTATTGAAGCTTTGCAAGAAATTCTTAGCAATGATGAATTAAAAAATATTCCGTGTTTTGTTTATTCAACAAGCATTAATCCTTCTTACAAAGAAAAATGCGATGATATGGGCGTAAAAGCCTACTTAATTAAACCATATTCTTTTGAAGCTTTCGCTGAAATTCCGAAAACTATTTTGAGCATTATTGAAGCTTAAATTTCATTCCATCTTAATTTTTTTTTCATTATTTTAGAATTATGGTATAACTTTGTAACCAGTGAATTTTCTAAACTAATGCTGTTTTGTTATGGAAAGAAATCAGAAAGAAGAAGTACAAGCGCTTCAAGACACTTTACATGTTTTGGGTGGTAAATGGCGATTGCCAATCATCAATTCCATCTGTAACGGAAATAACCGTTTCAGGGAAATCGAACGCAGTATTCCGGGAATTACGACACGCATGCTTTCGCGAGAACTCAAAGAAATGGAGATCAATATGCTGATCAAAAGAACCGAAGACCGCGATGCCGAAATTCAGGTTAAATACGAATCCACGCCGTATTGCAAATCTTTCGGTCCAGTAATCGAAGAAATGATCAAATGGGGAAAATTACATCGTAAAGAGATTATTCGAAACTCTTAAAATATTCTCCCGCAGATTTTGCAGATTATGCAAATCAAAAAAAAATCTGCTTTATCAGCTGAATCTGCGAGAAAAAAAAATAGAGAAACTTTAATTTTTTTTCTTAAACACATAGAAACATAGATTTTTTTGCTCTAGAAAAGAATTAAAAAAAGAAATTAATTTCTAACACATAGTCTTAGTACGAAGCCAACTTTGACAAAGTTTAAACTATTAAGGAAAATTGCATGAAAGGAAATCATCAGAAATTCTTAAAATACTCTCCCGCTGATTTTGCAGATTTAGCAGATTCTGTTAATCAAAAAAAATCTGCTTTATCAGCTAGATCTGCGAGAGAAAAATAGAAATACGCTAGAATTGTTTTAGGCACGAAGCGAACTTTGACAAAGTTTAAACTATTAAGGAAAAATCGCATCGAAAGGAAATCATCAAAATTCTTAAAGAAAGTTGTAATTTTATCTGTGGTAAAATGCACTTTTTGATTCAAAACACTCTCAAATAAACTTAAAAAGTGCTTAAAAATGCTTTTTTTTATCATTTTTAGCTATAAAAGTTCTATCTTACAAAAAAGGTAAAAGCCGATTCTGTTGGCCCTATCGGCAGTATAAACTTTAAAAACTACAAAAAATGAAACAATTATTACAGTGGACCATCATTATTCCAATCCTTTCGTGGGTTCTTTTATTTAGCGGACTGATCGCCGACAGCAGCATCTTTCAGATTGTTGCTAGTATCTTGCTTATTCTGAGCGTAATGTCTGCCGTACATCATTCTGAAATCATTGCAGAACGCGTAGGAGAACCATACGGAACCATAATTTTGGCTATTTCTATTACTGTAATTGAAGTTTCTATAATTGTTTCTTTAATGCTTTCTGAAGGTTCTGAGGCCGCATCTTTGGCCAGAGACACTGTTTATGCCGCCACCATGCTGATCTTGAACGGAATTATTGGATTGTGTCTACTTATTGGAAGCATCAAACATTACGAACAGAATTTCTCTACTTCTTCAGTAACCATTGGTTTGGTTTCGCTTATTTCGATTATTGTATTCACTTTAGTGTTTCCTACATTTACAGAGAGTGTTCACGGCTCTTATTATTCAACACCTCAATTGATCTTTGCTTCTATTGCCTGTCTGGTTATTTACGGTTCTTTTTTGTTCGCACAAACCAAAGGGTATCGCCAATATTTTCTAACCAATACCACGAGCGAGGACGAATCTAAAACACATCCAATCGAAATTAATAACAAAACATTTTATACAAGTCTTGTTTTTCTATTGGTGAGTTTAGGAATTGTGGTCTTACTGGCCAAAACCCTCTCGCCTACTATCGAAACTATTATTATAAGTCACAATCTTCCAAAATCTTTGGTTGGGGTTGTAATTGCCATCATTATTTTATTGCCAGAAGCGATCGCAGCGATAATTGCAGCCAAAAAAAACCGATTGCAAACGAGTTTAAATCTAGCTTTAGGTTCTGCTCTTGCCAGTATTGGTTTGACTATTCCAACTGTTGCGCTCGTTTGTATCCTAATGGGAATTCCAATTGTTTTAGGACTTGACATTAAATCTATTGTTCTTTTGGCACTGTCTGTTTTTACCGTAATGCTTTCTCTTAGCAAAGGAAAATCGAATATCGTTTACGGCGTTGTGCTTCTAGTCAATTTGTTTGCTTATATGTTTTTGATGATTTATCCTTAAAAGAATGGGATTTAAACACATAGAAACATAGTTTGAAAGCTTATAAAATCAATGTTTATAAGCTTTTTATCATTTTTTAAAACAATGTCAATCCAAAACTCCATCCTATCCATCCTAGAATATCTTTGCTGTTATTGTTGATTATAGTATAGCGTTTGGTACGATCCTGAACAAATGTAGAAGTATTTAAATTGCCGTTTTTATCTTGTTTTTCAGACCAATAAAAATTTAAAGAAGGTCCTGCAGATAGCGCTACACCTTTACACAATTGAAAAGAAAAGGAAGAATCAAATTTAGATAAGGAATTATAGATGTCCCAATTTCCTAAATAAAGATACTGTGTGCTAAATTCGGGATTAAAAGTGAAACGTTTCCCTAATGGAATATTCTTCCCTAATCCAATTCCGAAAGAAAATAGCTTTTCTTCATCGGTTCTATCGCTTCTTCCTGCCATTAAAATGGTGTACATTTTATGGTCTCCTGTTTTTATAGCAAGATTTATGTCTGAAATTTCGTTGCTTGTAATACTAATCTTTTTATAACCGCCTCTTTTAAAGTTTAGCAGACCAAAACTATAACCAGACGGTGAATCTGTAATGTTCACCAATCCAAATTGAACTCCATTTAATTCTTTAGCATAATTAAAAAGACCAGTAATTTGGGCACCACGCACAGTATCTTTTCCAATATTGTAAATTCCCGAAAACTGTAATCCGTTTTGTGAACCCTTTACTGTATTACCAATTCCTGCAATTTGAAGCCCTTTAGAATCTTTATATACGTTGTTGTAGATACCGCCCATTTGCAAACCGACTTGCGAACCTTTTACACTATTATGAATCCCACTTATCTGCAATCCTCTTAAATTGCCAAAAACATTATTATAGATTCCGGCTAACTGAACTCCGTTTACAGATCCTCCAACGGTATTAAATATTCCTGCTATTTGAAGCGCGTCAACATTCATACGATTAATATTGTAAAGTCCTGCCATTTCTAGCCCGCGAACTCCAGCATTATAACCTCCTAATATATTTAACGAAAAATTATTGACAATTTGCGTATTCAGCATTCCTCGAGTGCTGATACTTGGAATTAAAGAAGCCTGTACGGGAACTTTAGAAATAAATCCTCCCAGATTGAGCGCTTGTATTTTTTGTTTAGAAGAAATAAAGAAACGGCCAATTCCTGATCTTTCAATTGCAGAGAAATCTCCATCAATATAATCTGTTTTATTTTTTTTGTCTCCCATCTGAATTTTAATTTCAGATAGAAATACCATCGTTACCGTTTTATAATTCTCCTTAACGGCTGTAAGTTCTATGGCTTGAGGTGCATTTTTTAATCGAAGTTCAAAAAAACCATCTTTATTGGTTAATGTAGACAGTAGCGCATTCTTCTCCAATACACTCACATTTTCAATACGATTATTGGTTTGTGTATCTACAATATAACCGATTACAATTTGCTGTCCGTCACTCATAACAGTGTTTTTTTCTAACACAAGAGCAAGCTCTAAAGGGGCATAACGAACAATAACAAATCCTGGCGATTCTTTCAATTCATATTTGGCACCTAACAACTGATCTAAAACTCCTTTTATGGTTGTATTATCAGCATTAATACTAACGACGCTATCTTTTACAGCTAGTTTACCATAATAAGCAAATCTAAAATTTCCTTTTTCTTCCATTAAGTCCAAAACACTGCCTAATGGCTTCTTATCTGCATGAACAGATATTTCGTTTTCTAATACCGACTGTGCATTTGCTTTAAAAAAGATACCCGAAATAAGGATAAAAAAAATGGATGTAAAAACAAACTTTGTGTTTCTTGGCATATAAAAGGGATATAATAATTTAATGAATTAAATCTTGGATCCAGTGATTGGGTTTCCAAAATTACCTCAATTCCTATATTTTCAATAAACATTTTTATATTTTTTTACTTCTTTTTTCTTACGAACAGTAAACGGCTTCTAATAAAAGTAGTTCACAATTGACATTAGCAGTATTACAACGATTTAGTTGAAAAACAGTCTTAATAAGCGTAATTTTTACACATAAAAAGTATCACAATAAAGACCAAAAGTGAACGATTTTACCCCTTATTTTTCAGCATTTTTCTCTAACTTAGCGCTCTACATTTTGAAATGTAAGATTAAAATAACCATTGTTTTGCTGCAAAACATTGAATGAAAAAGAATTACCATACTTTCTCTTACTTTTTGCTGCAAAAACATTTCTTCTAATAATTTAGTTAATTGAAAACTATGAGCAAATTTGATTTTGGAATTGTAGGACTTGGCGTAATGGGTCGTAACCTACTTTTAAATATCGCCAGCCATAACTTTGCGGCTGCAGGTTTAGACTTAGACACCGAAAAAGTCAATTCTCTTCAACAAGAAGCCGATGCCGACCACACTATTGAAGCGACGACAGATGTAAAACATTTTGTAGAGCTTATTCAGCAGCCAAGAGCGATTATGTTATTGGTTCCTGCGGGAAAACCAGTTGACAGCGCTATCGCTAGTTTATTGCCTCACTTAGATAAAGGAGACATTATTATTGATGGTGGAAACACTTATTTTACAGATACGGACAGAAGATTTATTGAATTGTCTGAAAAAGGAATCCACTTCTTCGGAATGGGAATTTCAGGCGGTGAAAAAGGGGCTCGTTTCGGTCCTGCTATGATGCCTGGAGGAGATCAAAAAGCATACGAAAGACTTCGTCCTATTTTTGAAGCCATTGCGGCAAAAGTAGATGGCGAACCTTGCGTGGAATATTTAGGAAATGGTTCTGCTGGAAACTACGTAAAAATGGTTCACAACGGAATTGAATACGGAATCATGCAGTTGATTTCTGAGATTTATGACTTAATGAAAAGAGGTTATAACTTAGATGATGAAACGATTCAGCAAACTTTTTCCGAATGGAATCAGACTGATGATTTAAGATCGTATTTGATTGAAATTACTGGAAACATCTTAAAACAAAAAGATGAAGACGGAACACAATTAATCAACAAAATATCGGATTGGGCAAGATCTAAAGGAACAGGGAAATGGACTTCGCAAAATGCAATGGATTTACAAGTTCCAGTTCCAACAATCGACGCAGCAGTTAACATGCGCGATATGTCTAAAACCAAACCAGAAAGAATTGAAGCGGCTAAAAAATTAGTTTGGAACGCTGATGAAACAAATGTTTCTCAAAGCGAAGCCATTGCGGCTTTAAAATCGGCTTTATACTTTTCTATCGTGGTGACTTACGCTCAAGGTTTAGCTCAGCTTCACACGGCTTCTAAAGAATACAACTACGGATTAAATCTAGAAACTGTTGCTAAAATCTGGCGTGGCGGATGTATCATTCGTGCGACTATTTTAGAGGATTTCAGAAAAGCATACGTAGCAAAATCAGATTTGCCAAATTTACTTTTGGATGGCGGAATTGCTTCAAAATTAGTAGAAAACCAAGCAGGAATGAGAGCTGTAATTCAGTTCGCAGTTCAAAAAGGATTGCCTGTTTCAGGATTAATGAACTCGTTATCTTATTTTGATGCTTACAGATCTGCTAATCTTCCAACTAATTTAATTCAGGCACAGCGTGATTATTTTGGAGCGCATACTTACGAGCGTATCGATAAAGAAGGCGTTTTCCATACACAATGGGCTGAATAAACAATTAAAGCAACACAACTACACACAATGACTAAAAATAAACTAAAGAATCCAACCATCATTGTCATTTTTGGTGGAACTGGAGATCTAGCAAAGAGAAAGCTCTTCCCCGCTTTCCAAAATCTGTACCTTGACGGACGTATGTCTGAACAGTTTCAGATTATTGCTCTTGGTAGAGCTGAAAAAACCAATGAAGATTTTCGCGCTTATGTAGCAGAAAATCTAAATCTGTTCTCAAGAAGAAAAGGAGTTGATGATCCAGAAACAGAAAAATTTCTTTCACACATCTCTTACCACAGTCTTGATATCGATAAAGAGGAATCGTACATTGGATTAAATGAAAAAATAAACAATTTTGATCTTGCTTTTGGCGAACGCGCTAATCGACTTTTCTATCTTTCGATTACGCCTTCTTTCATTTCAACGATTTCAAGCAATATCAAGAAAATCGGACTTGCTGCTAATGCGAAACAAGATCGTATTATTATCGAAAAACCTTTTGGTTACGATAAAGCTTCTGCAATTGAGTTGAATGAAATGCTTTCGCAGACTTTCAAAGAAGAGCAGATTTACAGAATTGATCACTATTTAGGAAAAGAAACGGTTCAAAATATTTTGGCTTTCCGTTTTGGAAACTCAATGTTCGAACCTTTATGGAGTCGTAATTTTATTGATTTCGTGCAAATTACCGTTGCAGAAGAAGTGGGCGTTGAAGAGCGAGGCGGATTCTATGAAGGTGTTGGTGCATTGAAAGACATGATTCAGAACCACTTGTTTCAGATTTTATGTATGACGGCTATGGAAGCGCCTGCTTCTTTAAATGCTGATGACATTCGTAATCGAAAAGCAGATGTTTTAAAGTCAATTCGCCGTATTAAACCAGAAGAAGTCGATCATTATATTGTAAGAGGTCAGTATGATGCTGGAGAAATAAAAGGAGTTCCTGTTCCGGGTTACCGTCAAGATAAAGGCATTGCGCCAGATTCTAATACAGAAACCTATGTAGCAATGAAAATCTATTTGGACAACTGGAGATGGCAGGGAATTCCGTTCTACTTGCGTTCAGGAAAAAGAATGGAAGAAAAACAATCTTCGATCATTATTCAGTTTAAACCAGTGCCACATTCTTCATTCTCATACGGAAAAGAAGGCATGACACCAAACCGATTGATTATCAACATTCAACCTTCAATGGACATTAAACTGCAGTTTATGACCAAAAAACCAGGTTTATCCATGTCTTTAAGACCTGCAGAAATGGTTTTTGATTATTTTTCTTGTTCTACAATGTCACCAGAAGCTTATGAAACCCTAATTGCAGATGCATTATTGGGAGATCCTACCCTATTTATGCGTTGGGATCAGGTGGAAGAAGCTTGGGATGCAATTGAAACAATTCAGCAAGTTTGGAAAACAACGCCTCCAAAGAATTTCCCAAATTACAAAGCAGGAAGCTGGGGTCCTGAAGAAGCTGATGAATTATTAGCACGTCAAGGCCACAAATGGATTCCGAATACACAAACAAAAGAAGAAGTTTTAAATGATACAGATACACAATAATACAGAAGAAATTAATACTGCAGCTGCAGATCTTTTTGTAGAATCAGCTCAAAAAGCGATTGCTGCAAAAGGCCAATTTACAGCTGTACTTACAGGAGGTTCTTCTCCTGCTGGGATTTACAAATTATTAGCTTCTGATGCTTACAAAAACAAAGTAGACTGGAGTAAAGTTTATATTTTTTGGGGAGATGAAAGATGGGTTCCGCTTAATGATGATTTGAGTAATGCTAAAATGTCTTACTCCACTTTATTGAGCCACGTTCCTATTCCGCAAGAAAACATTTTTGAAATGTACAAAGATGGCATTACACCTGAGGATTATGCAGCTGAATACGAAAAGTCTATTAGGAAAATTTTAGGCGAAGAAGGAAAATTTGACCTGATTCTTTTAGGAATGGGAGATGACGGACATACAGCTTCTCTTTTTCCAGGTGAAGCGGTTCTTGAGGAGCAGACTAAATGGGTTGATGCTTATTATTTAGCTCCACAAAAGATGTATCGCATCACGCTTACAGCTCCGCTAATTAACAAAGCAGAGAAAATTGTAGTGGTAGCTTTTGGAGAAAAGAAAGTTCACGCTTTGAAAGAAGTGACAACTGGAGAATACAATCCGACTTTATACCCAATGCAATTGATTAAACCAGTTTCGGGTGAATTATTGTTTTTGGTGGATAAAGTTGCTGCAGGAACAAACTAAGAAATTATTTATTTCTATATAATTTAAGGTCTATGCTGAAAAGTGTAGACCTTATTTTTTTGTTTTTTTCTCTCGCAGATCTTGCAGATTTGGCAGATATTATAATTAAAAAAATCTCCTGAATCTGCTAAATCTGCGGGAGAACTATAAGCTCAAAGCAATTCTAAAACCGACCACAAAATACTGAAAAACAAATATTTACATAAACCTATTTCTTTTTTATTTAATTTTGTTTAATACTCTCCGTATCAAACCATTATACTATAAGCATATTCTTTATTCTTCTCGAGCTTTTACACTGATTATATAATTTCAAATTAACTTTCTGATGAAATATAATTACTTTCTAATTGCTGTTTTTCTTCTTTTTATTTCCTGTAAAGAAAAAAACACCGAACCCAAATCAGTTAAAGTTAGCGCTTCGCAAGGATGCTATATTCCGAAAACGAACGATAAAGATTGGTATACCCAAAACAAGAAAGCGCCAAAATTTAAAGGTCTCGATGCTGTGAATTTTAAAATTACGACCAATAATCCAGAAGCGCAGGAATATTTCAACCAAGGAATGATGCTCGCTTACGGATTTAATCATGCCGAAGCAGCCAGATCTTTTTATGAAGCTTCGCGTTTAGATCCGAATTGCGCTATGGCGTATTGGGGATTTGCTTATGTTTTAGGCCCGAATTATAATGGCGGAATGGAAGAAGATAATTTTCAGCGTGCTTATGATGCGGCTCAAAAAGCTAAAAAACTTTCTGGAAAATGTTCTCCAAAAGAAATCGCTATGATTGATGCTTTATTGGTGCGTTATGCTAAAAATCCTCCTGCGGATAGAAAACCGCTTGACATTGCGTATGCCGAGGCGATGAAAAAAGTATATACTCAGTTTCCCTCAGATCCAGATATCGGTTCACTTTATGCCGAATCTCAAATGAATCTCCATCCGTGGGATTTGTATGAAAAAGGCACTGGAATACCTAAAAAATGGACTCCCGAAATACTTGCCGTTTTAAACGAATTGATTACAAAAAATCCGAAACATCCAGGCGCACATCATTTTTTGGTTCATACTGTAGAAGCTTCTGCACATCCAGAAAACGGACTTAAAAGTGCCAAATTACTAGAAACTCTAGTTCTAGAATCGGGGCATTTGGTGCATATGCCATCTCATATTTACATTCGTACGGGAGATTATCATGAAGGCACGCTTTCCAACATTGAAGCGGTTCGAATTGATAGTTTGTATTCTACAGCCTGCAATGCACAAGGCGCTTATCCTCTAGCCTATTATCCGCACAATTATCATTTTTTGGTGGCAACGGCTGCTTTAGAAGGAAACTCTCAATTGGCTTGGAAATCGGCTCAAGTATTACAACAGCATATATCTCCCAAAATCATGCGTGAGGCCGGCTGGGGAACTCTACAGCATTATTACAGTATTCCGTATTATATCGTCGTAAAATTCTCGATGTGGGATAAAATTATGGAGATTCCACAACCTGAAAAGGATCTTGTATATCCGAATGCTATTTGGCATTACGCCAAAGGAATGGCTTATCTCGGAAAAAATGATATTACCAATGCCGAAAAACAGCTTGCTTCTCTTAATCAATTAGCCAAAGATAAAACCTTAAAAGAGGTTACCATCTGGAATATCAATACCACCTACGATCTTGTTCAAATTGCTACCAATGTGCTTTCAGCGGGAGTTGAAGTAAAAAAAAATAATTTGGATAAAGCAATTGTACTTTTAAATAAAGCAATAGCAATCGAAGATCAGTTAAATTACAACGAACCGCCTGATTGGTTTTTCTCCGTTAGACATTATTTAGGCACAGTTTTACTTAAAGCAGGAAAATACGCCGAAGCTGAAAAAGTATACAAACAAGATTTACAAACGCTCCCAAAAAATGGCTTCGCCTTAATCGGACTTTATAATTCTTTAACCGCACAGAAAAAAGAAAAAGAGGCTTTACAAATTAAAACCTCTTTTAATAATGCTTGGCGATATGCTGATGTGAAGATTAAGGCTTCTTCAAATATTGTGGAGTGAGTTTAGTTTTACTTTTTTATTTTAAAATTTATTTGAGATGAAATCATGAAAAATCACGTTTGCAATTTCTAAACACAAAAAAATTGCGCAAAGTCAAGACATTTGCGCAGCTTTTCAATTCAAATATGGTACTCTTTCCAGAGCAAGGGGCCTTTTTTATTTAAGAACTCTTTGCAGAGCGGGAAAACTAATAATTTATTATTTTACAAGAATATTATTTTGCTTTTTAACACTATTTTTAATCATGAATTTCCTGATAAAATTATAATTCAAAGGCTTTGATAGGGTATCTTTATTAATATCATGTATGTAATAAGTCAATTTTTCCTTAGGAACTTTATATGGTTCCATTGATGAGTTATTGTCAACAGAGAAAAAAATAAATTTATCGTCGAAACTAAAATCAACAGCTCCTTTATCAATTATTAATTTGTTTTTTTGCAATACAATATTACTATGCCCTCCTTCCTTTACAAATATATAATTACAAGGAAGCTCGAAATTTTGATCTGACATATTACAACCATAAGCGAATACTAAGGATATTAAAACTAATTTTTTCATGGATATTGTTTATATGAACTTAATTGCGGCGCAACTTTTACCGAATTATTTTTAATTGTGTTAAGGCCTGAAAATTTAAAAGTAAAGCTTGTACCTTTACCAGCATAAAGTTGTGCAATTCCTGTAAAAATATTTCTAGGAGACAAAAACTCAGATACTTTTAATGGGTTTGAAAATTCTAAATTAAAATCGTAAAAGTCATCCATTATTTTCACTTGATTATTACCTTTATATTGTAAATTTAATTTTCCAAAAACCCAGCTCTCTGAAGTCTTCCTTGCTACTGCTGCGCAAATGTCTCTGATTTTGCGCCAGCGCAGCTCTTTAATTCGAATTTAGAACTCTTTGTATAGCGCCGCGAAAAATGCCGTGTTAGACAATTCTAAAACTAGAAAAACTGATCTACTTATTGTAAAATTAAATTTACTCTATTCGATTCAATATCCAAATTATAAAGTTTATAATTTAACTGCTTCAACTTATTTAATCATATGTACTAAAAAGAAACTCGTCTCATTTGTTGGTAACATAAAATTCCATTTTTCACTGTCAAGAGAGTTTAAAATTGGAAGATAATAATTATAAGATGAATTATTACTAATCAACAATTTAGCATAACTATTGTTTTTTAAAACTTTGTCAACTATTTCAAATGTTATATCCTTTGCTTTTTTTTTCTTGCGAAAAGCATAAATTCAAAAATAAAAAAAAAACTAATTGCAGTTACTTTTAATGCTTTAATCATCTTTCAAGTTTTTCTAATATCCAATACAAAAAACAGTCTCACCTTTATTCACTGGCGGAGTTCCTATTTTATATAAAACAATTCCAGTTGCGGGTGATTTAATTTCAGCTAAAACCTTTCCAAATTCATTAGAAAAAAATCCGATTTTATCGCCTTTTCTTATGTAATCTCCGCTTTTTAAAGTGCTATTAAAAATTCCAGCAACTTCTGCTTTTACGTATTCCTGATTGTTCAAATAAACGGCTGATGGATTTTTCACAGAAGCTATTCCGTCGCCGTACATTTCCATGTAATTGAGCATATTATAAACTGCTTTTTTGATCAAATGTACCGCTTCTGTCTGCACATTTCCTAATTTACCAGCTTCGATACTTAAAGCTGTTTTTCCGTTTTGAGAAGCTTGTTTGAAAGCATATTTTGCAGGTTCGGTTTTCGTAATCGTATACGGATAAGAAACAATATGATTGATTCCTGAAATCTCTGAAAGTTTACTGCTTAAAAGCGTTTTCTTTTCTTCTGATGCATTATTGTAATAACACACAAAAGGAAGCAAATCTTCGTTGGCATCGCCTCCATGAATATCCAAAAAAACATCCGATTGAGGAATAATCTGTTTCGTGATATAATTAGCAATTTGTTCTGTAATAGTTCCTGTTTCTGAGCCTGGAAAAGCATTATTCAGATTTTTATGGTCTGACGGATTTACAAATGGGGTTCTTTTATAAAATGAACCAACATTGGCAATTGGAACCACAATCAAAGTTCCTTTCAACTTTTTCGGGTCGATTTCTTTGATTAATTCCTGAACTGCTGTAATCGGCGGATATTCAAAACCATGTATTCCCGCAATAATGGTAAAAACAGGTCCTTTTTCTTTTCCAGAAAGTATCGTTACAGGCATGTAATTATAAGGCGAGTCTGTTTTAAAATGAACCAAAGTATCGGTTCTTTTTGCAATGTTTTCTTTTATTAATTTTTCTAGATATTGTCCATAACTAATTATACTCATCAATAGCATTAATTTTGTTCCAAAAAGCTTTAAATAATTCACGTGGTATTCTTTTTATTATGAGAAACAAAGTTTGTTTCCTTATATTCTTATAGCGCAAAGATAAAAAAGTTTACTCTTTTACTTAATACTCAAAATCCAATCGATACTAACTTATTAATAAGGAACCCAGTAAAAAATCAAAACCTTAAAAACCAACTTCAAATATTATCAAATTTTTAAATCTTACGGTTTTTAGAAAAATTTTAAGAAACCTTACTTTTCAAATTACTATATTTGGCGCACTTTAAACAAATATATTCCCTCTTTCTAAGGAACAAAATTATATAATCTGCTCTACTGTAAATGAAACCCACCAAGTTCATATATGTCGTTTTACTATCGCTGCTTTCTTTTTTTAGAGGTACCGAGACGTATTCGCCAATTTATAGTGCAAGCAACTGCATTACCTTAGATAGTGTTGCAGCAGACGATACGCAAATTTTTTCTTCTGACTTCTCTTCTTCTAAAAATCTAGAAGTTCATTACAAGCTCAAAAAGAAAATGAAATGCAGAGCGACTACTTTGGAACAAAGTACGATCAAAGCTCCGTATTTTTGCAATTTAGTCAACTTCAAAGTCTATAAAGAGACTTTAATATATGGTATAGCTTCAATATACCACATCGAAAGACATCCTCATCTTCATTTGTATCAGCTTTTCTAGGCTTTAAATTTTTGTCGTTTTTATATTTCTATATAATACTCATTTGCTTATGCAATAGAGCTTTTATTGCTATAAAAACATTCTTAAAACGGTACTTTTCTAACAGATAAGCATCCGAAATCCATTTTTATTTTTTGTTTCGATTGTTTTCGAAAACAGAATCCAAATTCATACTCCCGATATTTATTATCAAGGGAGAAAATCTATTTATTCAAAAATTTAAACCTAATGATGAGCATTTATAAAAATCCATTTCTTTTATGCACGTTGGCTTTATTCGTTTTAGTCTCGTGCGGAGATAAATCAAAAAAAGATTCAAACAACATAAAAACGTTTCCTGTTTATAAGGTTACTTTAAAAGACACTATAGTTTCGAGCAAATTTGTTGCCGATGTACATGCTAAAAATAATGTAGAAATTCACGTTCGTATTCCTGGTTTGTTAGACAAGGTATACGTTAGCGAAGGACAAAAAGTAAAAAAAGGGCAAATCCTTTTTAAAATAAGCGATGTTGAACTTCAGATTCAACTTCTAAAAGCCGAAGCCGTTTACAAAAGTGCAAAAGCCGATTTAAGAATAGCAACTGTAGAACTAGAACAGGCTCAAACCCTTTTCAATAAAAAAGTAATTGCAGACAAAGAATTAGAATTATCTAAAGCAAAATATGAAGCCGCTTCCGCTAAAGTAGCCCACGCTGCTGCAGAAAAGAAAGCAATTGACCAACAAATTAGCTTTACCACTATCCGCGCGCCATTTGACGGAACAGTTGACCGTATTCCGTTTAAGGAAGGAAGTTTAGTAGAAAACGGTTCATTATTGACTACTGTTTCTCAATTGGACGATGTGTACGCCTATTTCTCAATTCCTGAGAACACTTATTTCCAAATGATGGAGGATAAAACCTTAAACACGCAAGGCGATATTAGATTGGTATTGCCAAACGGACAAGTTTATGATCAAAAAGGAGAATTAAGAACTGCTGATGGAGATATCGACAAACAAACAGGTTCTATTCAATACAAAGCAAAATTTCACAATCCGCAAGGATTTATCAAACACGGAACTTCTGGAAAACTAATTATTTCAGAGCCAAAAACCAATGCAATTTTAATTCCGCAGAAAGCTGTTTTTTCTATTCAGGACAAACAATACGTTTTTCGCGTGAACAAAGATGGAGTAGTTAAAATGACGAATGTTACAATCGAAACGACTCTAGATGATGTGTATATCTTGAACGAAGGTCTAAAAAGCGACGACCTAATTGTGCAAGAAGGTACGCAATCATTGAGAGACGGCGATAAAATCAACATGAAACAAATGTAGGTTATCGACTTGTAAAACAGTTATTTAATTATTTATCTAAAAAATTTAAAATGATAGAGTTATTTATCAGAAGGAAAATATTGTCATTAATCATCTCGGTTATGATAGTCCTTCTGGGATTGCTGGCGTTGTTTCAGCTTCCCATTACCCAATTCCCAGACATTGTACCACCGTCTGTAACCGTTACAGCAAAATATACAGGAGCAAACGCAGAGGTTTCGGCCAATGCCGTCGCCCTTCCGTTAGAAAGAGCCATAAATGGAGTACCCGGAATGACGTATATGTCAACCGTAACTTCTAACGATGGTTTGACCTTAATTCAGGTTTTCTTTGAAGTAGGAACCGATCCCGATTTGGCTGCTGTAAACGTGCAGAACAGGGTTACCACGATTCTGGACGAACTTCCAGAAGAGGTAATTCGTGCTGGGGTTACAACCGAAAAAGAGGTAAATAGTATGTTGATGTACTTGAACATTACAAGTACCGACAAAACTCAAGACGAACAGTTTATCTTCAACTTTACCGATATTAATATCCTTCAGGAATTAAAACGTATTGATGGTGTCGGACGTGCCGAAATCATGGGTCAGAAAGAATATTCGATGCGTGTTTGGTTAGATCCAGAAAAGATGCTTTCGTATAATATTTCAGCAAATGAAGTTATTAATTCACTTCAAAAACAAAACATTTCTGCTGCACCGGGGAAAGTCGGTGAAGGTTCAGGACAAATGAACAATCAATTACAATATGTAATTAAGTATGGCGGAAAATTCTTCGAGCCAAAACAATATGAAGAAATTCCGCTAAGAGCCAATTCAGACGGAACTATTTTAAGATTAAAAGACATTTCGAAAATCGAATTTGGTGCGATGAGTTACGGAATGGTTTCTAAAACCGACGGAAAACCTTCGGCATCAATCATGTTGAAACAGCGTCCGGGTTCGAATGCTTCTGAAGTTATTGCGAGCGTAAAAGAAAAAATGGCAGAATTGAAAGGGTCTTCTTTTCCTCCTGGAATGGAATTCAACATTGCGTACGACGTTTCGCGTTTCCTTGACGCTTCTATTCATGAAGTATTGAGAACATTAGTTGAAGCCTTTATTTTGGTAGCATTTGTAGTTTTCCTTTTCCTTCAAGATTGGAGATCTACTTTAATTCCAGTATTGGCAGTTCCTGTCGCGCTTATTGGTTCGTTTACGTTTATGTCGATGATGGGATTCTCGATCAACTTATTAACGCTTTTCGCTTTAGTACTTTCCATCGGAATCGTGGTAGATAACGCCATTGTCGTCGTCGAAGCCGTTCACGTAAAAATCTCCGAAGAACACATGTCGCCAATGGAAGCTACCATTAGTGCCATGAAAGAAATTACAGGTGCCGTTATTGCGATTACTATTGTAATGGCTGCGGTATTTATTCCGGTTGCTTTCTTGAGTGGTCCAGTTGGGGTTTTCTATAGGCAGTTTTCTTTAACAATGGCTATTAGTATTGTGATTTCGGGTATTAATGCCCTTACCCTTACTCCTGCCCTTTGCGCTATTATGTTAAAAGCACACGATCCAAATAAAGAGAAAAAATCGCTTTTAGATCGTTTCTTCCACAGATTCAACCATTGGTTCGATAATATTACTTCAAAATACATCAAAGTATTGGTGAAGTTTGCTGATCGTAACACCGTTACAGTTGGTATATTAGTGCTATTCTGTATTTTAACATGGGGAACAACTAAGTTTTTGGCATCTGGATTTATCCCGACTGAAGACCAAGGTATGGTTTACGTAAGTGTTACAACACCACAAGGGGCAACGGTAGAACGTACTGAAAAAGCCCTAGACGAAGTGACTAAAATTGCTCGCGGAATTAAAGGTGTAGACAACGTAACAACTCTTGCTGGATACAGTATTGTAACTGAAATCGCCGGAGCTTCATACGGAATGGGAATGATCAACTTAAAAGACTGGAGCGAACGTGATATTTCGGTTACCGAATTTATGGCCGAACTTACAGAAAAAACCAAAAACATTACCGATGCACAAATCGAGATTTTTGCGCCACCAACCGTTCCAGGTTTTGGTAATACCAGCGGTTTTGAGCTTCGTTTACTGGATAAATCTGGAGGAAGTATTACCAATACCGATAAAGTGACCAAAGAATTCATCAAAGAATTAAATGCTTCGCCAGAAATTCAGAATTCATTTTCGAGTTTTGATGCCACTTTTCCACAGTATTTAATCCATATTGATTATGATTTGGCGGCCAAAAAAGGAATCTCGGTAGACAATGCCATGTCGACTTTACAAACCATGTTAGGTTCTTTTTATGCAACCAATTTTATTCGTTTTTCTCAAATGTATAAAGTAATGGTACAGGCAAGTCCGCAATTCCGTCAAAATCCAGAAAGTATTTTGGATATGTATCTGAAGAATGAAGCTGGCGAAATGGTTCCGTTTTCTACTTTCATCAAATTAGAAAGAGTTTACGGACCTGAGGTTTTAACTCGTTACAACATGTACATGTCGGCTATGATTAACGGTGAACCTGCTGAAGGTTACAGTTCTGGAGATGCCATTGCTGCTGTTGAAAAAATTGCAGCAGAAAAACTTCCTAGCCGTTTTGAACTGGAATGGTCTGGTATGACGCGTGAAGAGATTTTATCAGGAAACCAGACGATTTACATTTTTGCGCTTTGTATACTTTTTGTATACTTATTACTGGCGGCACAATACGAGAGTTTATTGCTTCCGTTCCCTGTATTATTAAGTCTTCCGGTTGGAGTTTTCGGTTCTTACATTGCACTTGTCATGGTCGGACTTGATAATAACATTTATGCCCAAGTAGCACTCGTCATGCTGATTGGTCTGCTCGCCAAGAACGCCATCCTAATTGTTGAGTTTGCGATGGCACAAAATAAACTCGGACGCGATATCGTGGAAGCGGCAATTGAAGGAGCGAGACTTCGTTTCAGACCAATTTTGATGACTTCTTTTGCTTTTATTTCAGGATTGATTCCGTTGTGTATCGCTTCTGGTGCAGGTGCAATTGGTAACCGTTCGATTGGTACAGCAGCTGCGGGAGGAATGTTAATTGGAACTGTGTTTGGTCTTTTAATTATTCCTGGGCTTTACATACTGTTTGCAAAATTGGAAAAACGAATGAGTAAATCTTAATGCGTAATTTTTTAAACACATAGATTCATAGGATTTAAAAAGCGTAAAAAAGGCGTTTCACTAGCATAAGCACACATAGGCTATGTGTTAGAAACTAGTTTCTTTCAACTCCCTTTTCAAAAAAAAGAAAACCTATGTTTCTATGTGTTAAATAAAAAAAAGCACAGAAGATTCAACAAATAAATTAAACAATGAAAGAGATATTAAATCAATATAAAAATACTGATATGATAAGGACAACCAAAAGCGCCATTGTAATAACTGGAGTTTTACTTATAACGGCTTGTTCGGCACCAAAAGTCAGTAACAAACTAGACGCAGCAAAGCTTCCAGAAAATTTTGATAGGGAGAAAAAAGAAGCTTCAACTGAGGCTCAGCCTTTTATTCCGTTAAAAACGGAGACATTTTTTAAAGATCCCAAATTAGAGGAACTATTAAAAAAAGCCATTACCAAGAATCCTGATTATTTAATCATGCAGGAAAGAATACTAATTGCTAATTCGCATTTAAAAGTAGCAAAACTAGCACTTCTTCCCTCTTTAGATCTTGTGGCCGATGCTTCTGGAACACATTACGGAAAATATACAATGGATGGAGTTGGTAACTTTGATACCAATTTTTCTCAAAATATTAGCGATAAACAAAGAATCAACGAAGATGTTACTCCTAACCTATTTTTGGGAGCCAAAGTTTCTTGGGAAGCTGATATCTGGGGAAAATTAAGCAATCGAAAAAAAGCAGCTCAACAACGATTTTTTGCTTCTCAGCAAGGAATGCGTTTGCTTCAAACACGTCTTTTAGGAGATGTTGCTGACTTGTATTTCAAATTGATCGCTTTAGACAAACAAGCCGCGATTTACGATAATAACTTGAAAACGCAAGAAAAAGCACTTGATATTGTTTCGGCACAAAGATCGGTCGGAAAAGCAACAGAATTGGCTGTACAGCAGTTTAATGCACAAAACAATAACATTCACGCCGAAGCGTCAGAATTAAAGTTAAGCATTGATCAGACTGAAAAAGCGCTATTAACACTTTTAGGCGAATATGGCGGAAAAATTGACAGAAGCAGTGATTTTTTGTCTGGACATTTGGAGGTTTTAAACCAAAAAATCAGCGTGGATTCTATCATTCACAAAAGACCAGATGTATCTGAAGCTTACTTCGAATTGTTAGCCAGTAATGCAGATGCCAAATCGGCTCGTGCCGCTTTTTTCCCAACTGTAAATTTGGGCGGATATGCAGGATTCAATTCGTTTTCGTTCAACACTTTCTTTGATGCTGGTTCTTTTGCTTGGCAGATATTGGGCGGACTGACAGCTCCTGTTTTCAACAAAGGACAGATCAAACAAGAATTTTATGTTTCCAACAGAAGACAGGAAATTTCATTTCTGCAATACCAAAATACGGTTACAACAGCCTTCAACGAATTAAGTGCTCTATTGCATAGAAATCAAGCTTATGAAGATGTTTTAAAATATAAATTAAACGAAATTGATCATCTCGAAATTGCCGTAAACGTCTCAAACGATTTGTATTTGAGCGGTTATGCTAATTACTTGGAAATTATCAATGCACAAAAAAATAAATTGCAGGCCGAATTGGACTTTGTTGATATCCAATTACGAAATGCAAACTCACAAGTATTGCTGTACAAAGCTTTAGGCGGAGGAATAAATTAGTTTATATGTTGGTCAAAAATGGCTTCTGTTTATAATAGCTCATCGCAGAGGTTGTTTTTAAGTCCCGTTTCTATTTTGAAACGGGATTTTTTTTATAAAACCAATACTCATTTTACCGTTTACTTTTTACCTTTATTCCAAAATACTAAAATTCCGTTGATGGATATTTCCAAAATTCTCGATCACATACACCAACTTCCCGAGCAGTCTAAACTTGCTCTACAAAACAATGTTACAGAAATAGCATTTTCTAAAGGGCAC
Organism: Flavobacterium sp. ACN2; assembly: GCF_002303885.1. Lineage (GTDB taxonomy): Bacteria > Bacteroidota > Bacteroidia > Flavobacteriales > Flavobacteriaceae > Flavobacterium. The sequence continues at coordinate 24,686 of NZ_MRCM01000001.1, forward strand.
ATTTTGCTAAAAGCCAATAAAGTAGAATCGAATATTTATTTTATAAAGAAAGGATTAGTAAGAGCTTATGTAGAAAGAGATAACGAAGTTACTTTTTGGTTTGGAAAAGAAGGTGAAACCATCATTTCAATGAAAAGTTATGTTGAAGATCAGCCTGGTTATGAAACCATTGAACTTTTGGAAGACTGCGAATTGTACGAACTTAAAACAGAAAACCTAAGAAAACTCTTTAATGAAGATGTTCACATAGCCAATTGGGGACGAAAATTTGCCGAAAAAGAATTGATAAAAACCGAAGAACGTTTGATTTCTAAACAATTCAAAAATGCTTCTGAACGCTATTTGGAATTAATGAAAGACCATCCTGAACTCCTTCAAAGAGTTCAACTAGGACATATTGCTTCTTATTTAGGAATTACACAAGTCAGTTTAAGCAGAATACGTGCAGAAATAAAATAACTTCATTTTTTATCATTTGTTAAATTTTTTCTGATTTCCATAAAAGAACTTTGCATCACAAAATTTTAACTATATGAACTGGATTATTTTAATCATCGCGGGTCTATTTGAAGTAGCCTTCGCATCATGTCTTGGAAAAGCAAAAGCAACTACTGGAACCGAAATGTACTATTGGTATATTGGTTTCTTTATATCATTAACGGTAAGTATGCTTTTATTAATGAAAGCTACAGAAACGCTTCCTCTAGGAACTGCTTATGCAGTCTGGACAGGAATTGGGGCAGTAGGAACTGTGTTAGTTGGTATCTTTGTTTTTAAAGAACCTGCAGCCTTCTGGAGATTATTTTTCTTGGCAACATTGGTTGGTTCTATTGTTGGGTTAAAGGCCGTTTCTCACTAAAAATATTTTTTACAATTATCCTCAACTTTGTCAAAGTCTGAAACTTTGACAAAGTTTTTTTGTTTTTAAACACATAGTCCCGATAGCTATCGGGATTCTTTCTCAAAAAAAGGAAATTGAAAGAAACTAGTTTCTAACACATAGAATATTCACGCAATCTTGTCATTCCGAGGAACGAGGAATGACAAACTGTTGACAGAAACTGCTACATAACTTTGTCAAAGTTTTCAGTTTGGAATTTGGGATTTAAAATTTGGAATTTAAATAAACTAATGCAATTCCAGCATCACATGATAAAAAAATAGCATTTTTAATCATTATTCTCTCTTTTATCTTTGTCAAAAATTAAAGCCTAAATAAAAAATGACATTCAGCCATTCCATTAAATCTTTTGACGAATTAACCAATCACGAATTGTATAATATGCTTCGATTAAGAAGCGACGTTTTTGTAGTCGAACAAAACTGCCCTTATCTCGATTTGGATAATAAAGACCAGAAAGGTTTTCATTTATTGTATTATGTCGATAACGAATTGGCAGGTGTTACGCGCTTACTTCCAAAAGGAGTATCATACGATGAAGTTTCAATCGGAAGAGTTGTCATTGCAAGATCGCATCGCGGATTAGGTTTAGGAGTAAAACTAATGGAAGCTTCGATTGCGGGATGTGAAGAAAAATTTGGAAAAGGTCCAATCCGAATCAGTGCGCAATACCATTTATCCAAGTTTTATCAATCTTTGGGATTTGTAGAACAAGGAGAAGTTTATGATGAAGACGGAATTCCGCATATCGGAATGTTGAGAGCTTAAATGTTTACGGAATAATCAATTTTAAAACATTGGAAAGCACAGGATTATGATCTTCGGTTCTCCAATTGACATATAAATCGGTTTCTAGTGGTAATTTGATAAATCGGATTCCTGGAATTTCATGAAAGACATACGAATCGGGTAAAATCGCGATTCCAAGTCCCTTACGAACCAAAGCGATTATAGAAGAACCAAATTCAGAATGAAGATATACTTCTGGCGCGTTCTCCAAAGAATGGAACAATCTTCGGATAATATCGCTGTAACTGCTGCCTTCATCATTGGTTGGTAAAATAAACTTCTGAGACGCAAGTGTTTCTTTAGTCAGATCCTCAGGCGTTTGATACGGATGATCTGCTGGAACCACAACCGCCAAATGATCGGTATGTATTTTTTGAGATTGAATATCTTTAGCATTATTAATATCTCTGGTAATCGCCAGATCAATTTTATAATTTCGCAGAAAATCCTGCTGATTCTCGTACAGCACCTGAACCAGTTTGATTTTTAGTTTTGGAAAAGCTTCTGAAATACGCGACAAAATTTCGGGCATAAGAGAAGCCGAAATAGAATCGGGATGAGAAATGGTAATCGTACCGCTCTCCCCCAACTGAATCTGGCGGGCAGATTGGTGAATAAACTCCAGTTTACTCAATTCGACCTCCCATTTTTCTTTTAAGAATTGGCCTGCAGCTGTGAGTTTTACATTGCGTTTGTTACGTTCAAACAACTGAACGCCAAGTTGATTCTCAAGAGACTGAATCTGACGGCTGAGTGCCGATTGTGTAATATTCATTTTTCCGGCGGTGTTCCAGAAATGAAGTTCGCGGGCCAAAGCCAAAAAATATTTAATCTGCTGTAAATCCATTGATGCAATTTACGCATTTATCAAGAACAAAAAATAGCTTTTAACGCATTAAAGAAATAAAAATGAATACGCTAAAAATAATTCCAGCAACAATCGATGACGTTTTAAAACTTCAATCAATTGGCCAACAAACCTTTTCTGAAACCTTCGCCAATGTAAACAGCGAAGAAAACATGAAAAAATATCTGGATGAAAGCTTCGCAACAGCAAAATTGGCTGCCGAACTGGACAATCCGTCATCCTATTTCTATTTAGCTGTTTTAGACCAAAAAGTAGTGGGTTACCTGAAACTGAATACAGCCGATGCTCAAACCGAAAAAGAAGATTTAAACGCCTTAGAAATAGAACGTATTTATGTCGCAAAAGAATTTCATGGCAAGAAAGTCGCACAGGCATTATATGCTCAAGCAGAAGAAATTGCAGAAGAAATAAAAGCTTCGTATATGTGGCTAGGCGTTTGGGAAAAGAATTTCAGAGCAGTAAGTTTCTACACTAAAAATGGTTTTGTACAATTTGACACTCATATTTTTAGATTAGGCAACGATGAACAAACTGATTTAATGATGAAAAAAGTATTGATTTAAAATGGAAAGAAGACAGCTACTATTATTTCTATTAATTCTTGGCACTGCCTTTTGGGGAGTTTCTTACTCCGTTACCAAAATGGCAATTGGCCACTTTTCACTCAACATTTTTTTATTTTATCGTTTCCTGCTGGCCGTAATGGTATTGAGCATTGTTTTTTGGAAATACGTTAAAGACATTAATCGAGAAGCTATTAAAACCGGTTTTATACTTGCCGTTCCCATGTTTTTAGGGATTCAATTGCAGACGACCGCATTAAAATATACCGATGCTTCACAATGTTCTTTCATCGCAGGACTAACAGTAATTATTATTCCGATGTTGAAGTTGGCGATTTACAGAACAAATACGCCTTTAAAGATTTGGATTGCCGCTCTCACTGCTTTAACGGGATTATTTATTATTGCTATAACAGATAAATTTACCATAAACGTCGGCGATTTATTTACCATCTCTGGCGCATTTGCTTTTGCCGTTTATTTGATTTCTGTCGAAAAACATTCTGCTGCCAAAAATCTTTTGTACTCGATTGTTCCTATGTTTGCGTTTTGTGCTTTATTTACTTTTTGTATTGCACTTACAGATTCGCAAGCGGTTTGGTTGCCTAAAAACGATACGTTTTGGCTGGGTGCTGTTTACTGCGCTTTGTTTTCTACAGCATTTATGTACACGGTTTCAAACATTTCACAACGTTATTTATCGGCAGAACGTGTAGCGGTTATTTATTTGTTCGAACCTGTTTTTGGGGCAATTGGAGCGTTTTTCATTTTAGGAGAAAACCTTTCATGGCGACTGCTTTTGGGCGGAACTTTAATTTTCTCGGCCACTATTATTTCTGAAGTCAATTTTAAAAGTAAAAAATTAAAAATGCTGATTAGAAAAAACTAATATTTTAAAAGATTTCACGCAGATTTAAAAAGATTTAAGCAGATTTTATTTTATAATCTATTTAAATCCGCTGAATCTGCGTGAAAAAAAACTTATTTACAAAGGCAAAAGTGTGTCTTCGGGATCGCAAGGGAAATAAATAATAATATCGGTACCTTGATTTGGTTTCCCTTCTGCTTGGATATCTCCTCCAACTGTCTGCATAATCTTTTTACATAAAGCAAGTCCAATGCCCGAACCTGTATAGTGTTCTTGCGTGTGAAGTCTTGTAAAAACTTTAAAAATAGATTCTGCATATTGCTGTTCAAAACCAATACCATTATCAGAGAAACGAACCCAGTGACAATATACTTTGTATCTATCGTGTATCAGAACAGGTTCCTGAGAAGCTGTGATTACAATTTTAGGCTGTCTTTCTGAGGAAGCATATTTGATTGAATTCTGAAGAATATTATTAAACAACTGGCGCATTAAAAAACTGATAGCGTGAACTTCCGGAAGATTTTCATGCTCAATGATGGCTTGACTTTCTGCAATAGTTTCATGCATTTCTTTAATCGTAGACTTCAGTATTTTGTTTAAATCTACTTCTTCCAGCTTCTCTCTTGTGTTTTTTATACGGGTATATTTCAGAATATCTTCCAGCAAGCCACTCATTCTGTTGGCAGATTTAGAAACGCGCTGCAAAGAATTCGAAATTGATTCTGTAGAAATAACATCTAGTTCCGAAAGCATTTTAGAAGTAATAAGCTGAATTTTACGCAACGGTTCCTGCAAATCATGCGTACTGATCCAGTTGATGTTTTCAAGCTCAGAATTGGTTTCTTTCAAAATTTCACTTTGACTACGATACTTCTCTTCCTCTTCACTTAACATTATCAAAATCAAATGATTGTATAAAGTATGAGTATATTGAGAAGCAGCATTAATTTCATAGAGTTTCCAGTTACTGCTTTGGTTTTTTACTATTTGTTTATAAATATTGTATGAGTTTCCTGGATGGAGTCCTTTACTGTCTTTTACAATTCTTTTTTCTGGATCGCCTCCCCATTTTATTTCTGAAATCGTTTCTGGTCTAAACCATATTACATGCCCATTGCTACCTAATGAATGGTAAATAATTCCTGCGAAATTAGAATTTTCATCAAATTCTGGAAAATGGTCACTAATCTTATTCGTTGAGAAAAAATCACTATTATTTTTACTTTTGAGATGTCTGAGTAAATCAATAATTTGTTCATCAGATGGCGTTAAACCATTTTTATAGATTTTATCTCTAGTGATAATAGATACACCAGAAGCATTTGCGATTTCTAACAATTGTGGAGCATTAACAATTTTTTCTAAAGACTCTTTTAAAACAGGAAGCTCCAAACTAGTCAACTGTTCTAATGCTAGATTCGTTTTCTGGGCACTAATATACTCATCATTAGATTGTCTAATATCTATTTGAGAAGTAATAAACTGCCCCTGAAGTTTTGCTGCAAGTCTAATTTCAGGAGATATATTTTTCTTTGAATAATGATGGCATGCAATTAACCCCCACAATTTTCCATGATGAATAAGAGAAATCGTCAATGTTGCGCCAACTCCAATATTTTTCAGGTATTCTACGTGAATCGGTGATGTACTTCTTAAAATAGAAAGACTTAAATCGAGATTTTTTCCCTCTTTATCATCAACCGTATAAATTGGAACAGGCTCATAATCAATATCGACAATCAGCCTCAACAGATTCTTAATGTATAATTCTCTTGCTTGAGCTGGAATATCGGTATGCGGGTAATGCAATCCTAAAAAAGGTTCTAAATCTTCTCTGCAATCTTCGGCAAAAACCTCTCCGTTATATTGTTCATCAAAACGATAAATCATTACACGATCATAACCTGTAATTTCGCGCGTTCCTTGTGCTACAAGGGCGCAGAGATCTTTAAGCGAGGTGGTTTTATTCATCTGACTTACAAACTGAATCGTTTGTTTGTAAGCATTAGCAAGTTTTTCTTGGTCAGCAAACAGTAATTCAGCTTCAAGAATGTAAATTCCTTCACTTTTATGAATGTTTATTTGAAATAAGCTACCCAACAATTCTATCTCCAGAGGAAAAGCGTCTTTAAACTCATCTCCGTTTGTGTAAGCTAAAATTTCATTTTCGGCGGTAACTCCAAAAACTGCTGCAAAATCTTTTCCTAACATTTGAGTGTGCGAAATACCAAAATAAGCAACAACATTTTCTGTACAGAAATCTATTTTCCATTGCAGTGTTATACCAAGCAAAAAACCGTGAGGCTGAATCTGACCTGGTATGTGTATAGGTTCATGCTCACAGTTGGTTAACGTAACGATATCGCGATTAACTATATCCTTAAATTTCATTCTTTTTATTTGCTCTCAAAGTGATTATAAATACTATCAAAAGCAAATACAGCTCCTTCTATAATACTATCTCCACAATTATTTTCTTGTTCGTATTCAGAAAGAAAATTCAAGAAAGATTTCCAGAAACTTCCTGTTTTTTCTCCATAACCATTAAAATAAGAAACGCCTTTATCTCCTGAAAGTTGTGGCACTTTTGAAACATTTTTTAAAATAAATCTTCCACCCAGTGTGGAACCTTCAACCACATATAAAATACCAAGCGCAAAAGGAACCGAAATTTCCTTAGTTTTAAAAACTGTCTCAAAAGGAGTCAATTCATAATTTAAAAATGAAAGATCTGCTTCTATAAGCTGTTTTTTTCTTCTTTGTTCTAAATCGTCAATCAGGTTAGCAAACAAAGGAAAAATAGTTTCCTCTGTATCTTGATGAACATCATGCATCAAATTTAAGTATTTCGCATATTCCTCAATTTTCATGTCTGGCGACATAATGGACTTTGAAACAGGAAGTTCTTCTAATTTTTTATGAGAATCAGCAGTTCGTGTTTTTAGATCATTAAGAAAACTAGAAGCTATTGCAGAAGTTGGATTTGTACTCATTAATTTAGTATTATTTTATTTATAAGAGTCAATTTGGCAACTCCTCTTTCACAAATTTAAACAAAAAAAATTAGCCAAATTTTAAAAACACTTTTTAAACGTTGTTCTGTTAATCTTCAACCAAAGAAATCTCAAAAACAGTGCTATTGTTTTCGCTTTTATACGAAATATAACCGCCGTGCGCCTCAATAATATTTTTAGACAAAGTAAGTCCGATTCCTGCTCCTTCGGTTCGGGTGGTGAAAAACGGAAGAAATATCTTGTCTTCAATTTCTTTTTCGATTCCTTTTCCAGAGTCTGAAACTTTTATAAAAATACGATTGTTTTTGGCTTCCGCCGAAATCGAAATTTGCTTCACATCACTGTTTTCTAAAGCATTAATCGAATTGGTCAATAAGTTAATCAATACTTGCTCTATCTGCTGCGAATCGACATTTATTAGATAGTTTTGATTAACAGCATTGATCACTTCGATATTACTTTTTCGAAACAACGGATTCATAACTTGAATACAGTTTTCAACTAAGTGCTGCAATTCTGTTTTTTCTTTTTTAGGCGAAGGAAGCATGGCCAGTTTTCGGTACCCTTCAACAAATTTCTGCAAATGATCACTTCGCCTCAACATTGTCTGCACGCTGTTTTTTATGTCTTCTAAGTCTTCTGTCGAAAGCGAATCTTGTTCTACTAAATCCTCCAAGTTCTGGCAAATCGAACGAATTGGCGTTATAGAATTTAGCAATTCATGCGAAATCACTTTCATCAAATTAATCCACGCATCTTTTTCTTTTTTCTCTACCACATTTTGAATCGAATCTAGCAAAACAATAAAATAATCCTGTTCGAAAATTTCAGTTCGTGAAGCTTGCAAAACAAAGGTTTGTTTGCTTTGTTCATTTATACTAATCTCGATTGAAGTTTTAATTTCGTGAAAATCATCTTCTTCGATTATTTCACACAAAGACGGCAGCTGATTTTTAAGATATCTCCATTTCGAAACTTTCGGGACATTAAAATGACTCGAAAAATAATCGTTCATCAAAAAAATACTCCAATCTTTTTCTTGTTTCTGCAAAATAATAACACCCGATTCTATGTTGTTTAAAATCGAACGATAAATAATATCTCTTGTAACTTGCTCATTTTGTTTATTTTTTAAGGTTTCATACAAAGTGAACAGCTCATTATAAGTACTGTTGAATTTATGCTTAGAAAAATCAGAACTAAAATCATCCTGCAATATCGAAGAGATGGTTTTGTTATAAATCAAGACCATATTTCTAACATAAAAATACATTTCTCTGCCCAACAGAAAAACCATGCAGAGACCAAAAATTCCTGTAAAAAGCAAACCAATTCTAAAGAAATAGAGCGACAATTCGATTCCGATCACGATAAAAATTAATCGTAGAAAAAGGAGTTTATAAGTTTGTAAAGTCCTTAACATAATTAGTCGATATTGATATTAAATTTCTCCAGACGTCGATACAGTGCTCCTCTTGACAACCCCAATTCTTCGGCCGTTTTGCTGATATTGTTGTTGTTTTTGAGAAGTGCTTTTTCAACCGTTGCTTTTTCAACCGAAGAAAGCTGAATATCGTCTGAGTTTTCCTCATAAGCCGTAATCGTTTCTAAATCTAGATCGGAAACCGTTATGGTGTTATTTTCGCAAAGAATAACTGCACGTTCAATCTTATTTTCCATTTCTCGAATGTTTCCATTCCATGCGTGTTTTTCAATCTGTTCCAAGACTTTTTTATCAAAAGTAATTTCGTCACGGTTATATTTTTCAATCATTTTATCCAAAAGATATTCGGCAAGCGGAATCTTATCTTCGTGCCTTTCCCTTAGCGGAGGCAAAACAATTTCCATCGTATTTATGCGATAATACAAGTCTTCACGGAAGTTTTTATCGGCAACTTCTAGTTTTAAGTTCAAATTGGTCGCTGTAATAATTCTCACATTCAAAGGTCTTGCTTTCGTTTCTCCCAACCTTGTTACGGTTTTTGTCTGAATGACTTGAAGCAATTTTGATTGCAAATGAAGTGGCACATTTCCTATTTCATCCAAAAAAATGGTTCCGTTTTGCGCCATTTCAAAACGTCCCGCTGTATCCGTTTTAGCATCGGTAAAAGCGCCTTTGGCATAACCAAATAATTCGCTTTCGAAAATATTCGAATTTAAAGACCCCAAATCAACTGCAACAAAAGACTGATTTTTTCTTTCAGATTGGGTATGAATATGATGTGCTAGAACAAATTTTCCTGTTCCGTTTTCACCTAGAATCAAAACATTAGCATCGGTTTTTGCGACTTTATCTGCCAGCGAATAAGCCTTTTTTATAATTTCAGAACTGCCAACAAAAAAGTCCTCTTTTACCTCAATGTCTTTAGTTTTCTTCTGTTCTTTTCGGGCTCTATCTACAGCTTGTTTTACCGATTCTAAAAGCTTTTTATTTTCCCAAGGTTTCAAAATATAATCAAAAGCACCCGATTTTAAACCTTCAACAGCCGTTTCCACTTTTCCGAAAGCGGTCATTAGAATTACCACCGTTTTAGGCGAAAGCGTTTTTATTTCCTTCAGCAAATACAAACCTTCCCTTCCATCTTCAAATCCTAATCTATAATTCATGTCTAACAGTACAACATCGATGGCATTTTTCGCCAATAATTCGACAATATTTTTCGGATTATTGAGGGTATAAATGTTTTCAAAATACTTTTTCAGATAGACTTTTGATGCAAAAAGAATGTCTTCCTGATCGTCGATGATTAAAATAGATGCGTTGGTCTTTTTCATTATTGTTCAGTTTTGGACGAAAGGTGTCCACTTATGGACAGTTTAAATTTTTATTGAAAAATAATCCCTTAAAAACAAGGTGTTTACAATGTTTAATTTACTGGCACGAAAATCACATTAGAACTTGTAAATCATTAATTATTAACCCCTTTCGGAAGTACAAATAACAAAATAAATAGCGATAAATTAAAAATAATTTATCTTAATTTTCAGACTTGTTTCTGTCATTCCAAAGGGCATAAAAATTTTAAAAGAAATCAATCAAAAATTAAAACAGTCAAATTATGATTACCATTACTAAACTTTCAAAAGTATTTAGAACTGAGGAATTAGAAACCAAAGCATTAAGCGAAATTTCGCTAACCATCAATCAAGGCGATTTTGTATCGATTATGGGACCGTCTGGAAGCGGAAAATCAACTTTATTAAACATTATCGGACTTCTAGACAGCGCTTCTAGCGGAAGCTACAAACTTCTGGATCAGGAAATGGTGGGTTTAAAGGAAAAATCTAGAGCGCAAGCCCGAAAAGAAAACATCGGATTCATTTTCCAGAATTTCAATTTAATTGATGAATTATCTGTTTTTGATAATATCGAATTGCCTTTAATTTACAGTAATGTTCCTTCTGCCGAAAGAAAATCGCGAGTAAACGAAATAGCAAAAATTCTAGGAATCGCACACAGATTGAAACATTTTCCACAACAGCTTTCGGGCGGACAACAGCAGCGTGTAGCCGTTGCAAGAGCTTTAATCAATAATCCGAAAATTATTCTGGCCGATGAGCCAACAGGAAACCTAGACAGCAGAAACGGAAATGAGGTTATGGAATTACTAACCGATCTTCATGCCAGCGGTTCGACAATCTTGATGGTAACGCACTCCGATTACGATGCTTCTTTTTCGCAAAGAACTATCTTAATGAAAGATGGCGAAATCCTTTCTGAAAAAGTAAATCATAGAAATGTGGACGTTTTGGTAACTGCTAACAACTAGTTTATGCTAAAGAATTGGATTAATATATTTATATATCAATTAAAGCATAACAAGCTTTTCAGCATCTTAAATATTCTTGGTTTAAGTATCGGAATTGCAGGACTAATCTTTGCAACGCTGTACTGGAACGACGAATATTCGTATGATAAATGGAATCCGTCGAAGGATAAAACATTTATTGTTATGAATAATGTGAGAAAAGGAAATATTTTTGCTACAAACTCTGCTATTACAGCGCCACTTCTAAAATCGTCTACTCCATATGTAGAAAATTATTGCTATTTTACTGATTATTACTCAAAGGAGACGATTCAATATAATGGCAAAACAGAAATTGTAGATAAGATTTTTTCTGCACAAAAGAGTTTCTTTTCTTTTTTTCCATATCAATTCAAATACGGCAATCCGAATACTGTGCTTCAAGAACCTCAAAGCATTGTATTTTCTGAAGAAACTGCTTTTAAATTTTTTAAGAATGAAAATCCAATCGGAAAACAGGTAAAATATGATGACAGAACCTATATAGTTCGTGGTGTTTATAAAATACCTGGAAAATCGGTTGTCATGCCTGACGTGGTTACCAATAGTATTGAAGAAAGTCTTGAAAGAAATAAAGATCATTGGGGCTTCAATTATGGTTTAATGCTAAAACTGAAAAAAAAGAATGACGCTCCACTGGTAAAAAAAGCTCTAGATGAAATATTCTTAGAAAAAAATTATAAAAGACAGGCACGAAATGAAGGCATGACTCTTGAACTATTTATAAAAACATACGGAGAACCTTTGAAAACCATAGTAGTTCCATTTGAAAATTCTAGGCTCCACAATGAAAGCTATCCATTTCCAGAAGGAACAGGAAGCCTTCAGTTTTTACGAATCTTAATGGGATTATCTATTGTCATTTTATTGCTGTCAATTGTCAATTATATCAATTTAGCTACCGCTAATGCTATAAAACGTGCAAAAGAAGTGGGTGTGAGAAAAATTATTGGTGCTACAAAAAGACAGATTGTACTTCAATTTGTATTTGAAACTGCTTTAACCATGCTTTTTGCTTTATTATTGGCACTCGTAATTGTCGAAGTTTCTCTGCCTTTTTACAATCAGTTTTTAAACAAAGAATTGGTTCTTGCGGGATCTCAGTTTTATCTTCAGCTTGTTGTAATCTTTACCCTTGTGGTTATTGTAAGCGGCGTTTTTCCTGCGGTTTACATTTCAAATTTTGAGGTTTTGAATGTTCTAAAAGGAAATTTTTCGCACAGCAAAAATGGTTTATGGCTTAGAAATACCATGCTTGTTTTACAATTTTCAATTGCTGTTTTCTTTATCATCGGTTCTATTGTTGTGTATCAGCAAGTTCAATTTATGGTAGAAAAAGATTTAGGCTTTAATGGGTCACAGTTAATGAATATCTCTTTTAGGGAACAAAAAGACAAAGGTCAATTTGAGCGATACGAAAGCATAAAACAAGAACTGAAGAAAATTCAAGGTGTTGAAGCGGTTTCTGTGGCAGCTTTTTCTATTGGAAGTGATTGGAGCTCCAGAGGCGGTTTGCATTATAAAAATAATCCGGAAGTTATCATTCAGCAATTGGGTTCAGATTTTGGAATGCTGGAAATGTTAGGCGTTAAACTGCTAAAAGGAAGATTCCTGACCGATAAACTAGTTTCTGATACGATTTCTAATGTTTTACTGAACGAAGTGGCAGCTAAAACAATGAACGAAAAAAATCCTGTGGACAAAATCATCGATTGGCAGGGCGAAAAATATAAAGTGGTCGGAGTTGTAAAGAACTTCCATTGTTCTGGTCTTGATAAAGAAATTAGTCCGATGATCTTCTTTCATATCAATGCCCAAAAATGGACACAGAGAAACATCGAATCTATTACAGTAAAGGTTTCTCCTAGAAATATGGATCAGACTATTGCTTCGCTAAAGAATTTCTGGGTCAAAAATGTAGATGCCGAATATCCTTTTGAATACAGTTTTGTAGACAAAAATTTTGCGCGCACTTATAAAAAATACGAAGATCAAAGAAACTTATTTGCTTTATTGAATGTTGTTGTGATTCTAATTGCCGTTTTCGGGCTGTTTGCCCTAGCTTCTTTTTCTATGGAAAGAAGATTAAAAGAAATTGCAATAAGAAAAACACTTGGCGCTGAAACCAATATTTTACTGAAAGAATTGTCTAAACAATACGTCATATTCTGTATAATTGGTTTCTTTATCGGAATTGTTCCTGCTTATTTATTACTGCAGAAATGGCTTAAAAATTTCCCATTCCGAATAGATATCACTCTTCTACCCTTTTTTCTTGCTTTTGTGTCTTTGCTTTTCCTTACGCTGACAATAGTTTTAGTAAAAGCCTATCAAGTAACAAAAGTGGATGTTTTAAAATACTTAAAATACGAGTAAGATGCTTAAAAATTGGATTAACACATTTATTTATCAGATCAAAAACAACAAACTGTTTTCGATTCTTAATATATTAGGATTATCAATAGGAATGGCCACTTTAATTTTTGCCATTCTCTATTGGAACGACGAGCATTCTTACGATCAGTGGAATCCCGAAAAAGATCAAGTTTATTCGGTCTTAAATGACATTGGCAATAATAATGTCTGGACATCAAACGCTGCAACGACAGGGCCAATGCTAAAAGCTGTTTCTACAGATTTAGACAGTTACTGTTATTTCTATGGCGATTATGCGAGAGATGTTATTTCGTATAATGGCAAAAAGGAAATGATCAGCAAAATTTTTACGGCTCAAAGTAATTTTTTCTCCTTTTTTCCTTTTCAATTTATGTATGGAAACGCGAAAACAGCTCTTCAAGACAGAAACAGTATTGCTTTATCTGAGGAAACTGCCGTGCGATTATTTGGAAATGAAAACCCGTTAGAAAAACTGGTAAAGTATGAAGGACAGATTTTTACCGTTAGAGGCGTCTATAAACTATCACAAAAATCTTCGGTAATGCCAAATGCCATTACTACCTTAATTGAAGACGATTTAAAAAGAACAAAAAACGAATGGAGCTATCATTACGGACTTGTCCTTAAAATAAAAAATCCCAAAGCAACTCCAGGAGTAATAAAAACGATCAATCAGCTTTTCTTTGATAATTGCACCAAAGTGTATGCAAAACAAGAAGGTTTACCGATTGCTGAGTTTATAAAAAAGTATGGAGAACCTGTAAAATCAAGTTTGCTTCCGCTGTCTGAAGCACGAATGTACAAAGGCAATTTTCCTTTTCCTGAAGAAGGCGGAAAACTGCAGTACATTATTATTTTAATGGGATTGTCTATTTTGATTTTATCGCTTTCAATTGTAAATTACATTAATCTCGCTACGGCAAACGCCATAAAAAGAGCAAAAGAAATTGGTGTTAGAAAAATTACTGGCGCAAAAAAAGGACAAATTGTATCGCAATTTATCTTTGAAACCGCTTTAACTACCATTTTTTCAGTTCTATTAGCTTTGGTAATTGTCGAAATTTCGCTTCCTGTTTACAATTCTTTTCTTGATAAAGATCTGGTTTTAATTGGTTCTCAGTTTTACATTCAATTAATTTTAATCACTTTACTTGTAATTGTAGCTTCTGGAGTTCTACCTGCGGTTTATGTTTCAAATTTTGAAGCTTTAAAAGTTTTAAAAGGCAATTTTTCTCGCAGTAAAAGAGGAATCTGGCTCCGTAACGGAATGTTGGTTTTGCAATTTGCGGTAGCTGCTTTTTTCATTATCGGATCTTTTATTGTGTACAAACAAGTTAATTTTATGGCTGAGAAAGATCTTGGTTTTCAAGGAGCTCAGGTTTTAGACATTACTTTTAAACCAAAAAAAGATGTAACACAATATGAACGCTATAAAAGAATTAAACAAGAGATTGGTAAAATAAACGGTGTAGAAGCGGTTTCTACAGCTTTATTTGCCATGGGAACTCAAGAAAATTCCTGGTCAAGTGCGAGTTACAAAAACATCCCTCCTTTTTTGATACAAGAAATGGCAATGGATTTTGAAATGCTCGATATGCTGGGTGTGAAAATCTTGAAAGGGCGAAAATTAAATCCTGCTTTTTCATCTGACAGTATTTCATCTGTTTTGTTAAATGAAACTGCATCAAAACTACTTCTCGAAAAAGACCCTCTGAATAAAACACTCGTATGGAGAGATCAAAAAGTAAAAGTAGTCGGAATTGTAAATGATTTTAATTACTTCGGAATGGAAAGCCAAATTGGTCCAATGATGTTTTTTTATGTCACAAAAATCAACGGAGTCAAAGACGATATACGTCATATTTTTGTCAAAGTTTCACCAGACAACATGAAGGAAACCATCGCAGGAATCAACAAATTATGGATACAAAAAATAGACTCTGAATATCCTTTTGAATACAATTTTGTAGATAAAAATTATGCTCGAACCTACAAAAAATACGAGAATCAGAGAGATTTATTTGGTTTGCTAAATATCATCGTAATCTTAATTGCCGTTTTCGGATTATTCTCTCTAGCCTCTTTTTCAATGGAAAGAAGACAGCGTGAAATTGCAATTAGAAAAACGCTCGGCGCAGATACCACTATTTTGCTGAAAGAACTGTCCAAACAGTATGTGCTTTACTGTGTAATAGGTTTCTTAATCGGAATGGTTCCAGCGTATTTACTGCTAGAAAAATGGCTTGAAAATTTTGCCTTTAGAATTACTATTCCGCCTCTGCCGTTTTTCTTTGCTTTTGTATCACTGTTGTTTCTAACCCTTACAATTGTTTTGGCAAAAGCCTATCAAGTAACCAAAGTAGATGTGCTGAAATATTTAAAATACGAGTAACCCATTTGCTTTTTTTATTTCACGCTTCCCATAGTTCTCGGGGTTAATAGGGTTTTGGCAGATTCTAGCAGACTATTTTTTGATTAAAAACAATCTGCTAGAATCGGCAACCCGAGCGATAGCAAACAGGCGAAGTAAATCTATATGAAACTAACCACCCAACCATAAAAACACCAACAAAATGTTAAGAAACTGGATCAATACATTTATCTATCAAATCAAACACAGCAAGCTTTTTACTGCTCTCAATATTCTCGGATTATCAATTGGAATTTCAGGCTTAATTTTCGCGCTTTTGTATTGGAACGACGAACAAAACTACAATTCTTGGAATCCAGAAAAAGATAAGGTGTATCAGGTTTTAGTGCAATTAAGTGGCATGACATCTTGGTCAGAATGTGCTTTATTTTTGAAACCAGCTTTGGATGCAGATCCAAATATTGAAACCGCAATGTATGGGGAAGATTGGTATCAAAAAGATAAAATTGTTTACAAAGGAAAGAAAGAATTTGTAGATAAAATTATTAATGTACAACGCAACTTTTTTTCCTTTTTCCCTTTTGAAATCATAAAAGGAAATGCTGTTTCGTCCATTAAAGACGATTCTAGCATTGCCATTTCAGATAATATTGCAAAAAGAATCTTTGGAAACGAAAATCCAATTGGAAAACAAATTGAATGCTTTAATCAAGTATTTTCTGTTCGCGCAGTTTATCGAATTCCGGGAAACTCATCGATCGCGCCAAATGTTATAATCAATACAATTGAGAAAGAGATGGATTACTCTGTAATAAATCCGTTTGTTTTTAAATTATTGCTAAAAGTTAAAGATCCGTCAAAAGTTGAAATTACAAGAAAAAAACTGGAACGAATCTATAATTACGATTTCATCAAACGCTTAGCAAAACAAGAAGGCTTTACGTTTGAAGACATGGGAAAGAAAGTAGGATATTTTAATGTCGTAATAGAACCGCTTTCGAAAGCCAGATTACAGTCAATAACAGACGGTTATCCTGAAGGCAGAGGCAATTATCAATTTTTAATGATTATGATGGGTTTATCCATTTTGATTCTCATTTTATCAATTATTAATTATATTAATCTCGCTACCGCAAATGCTGTAAAAAGAGCTAAAGAAGTTGGCGTGAGAAAAATTACAGGCGCTTCCAAAACAAATATTATCTATCAATTCCTTTTTGAAACAGTTTTAATAACTTCATTTTCAATTCTATTGGCTTTAGTTATTGTAGAAATAGCCTTGCCGTTTTACAACAATTTCTTAAACAAAAATCTCATTCTATTGGGCAATCAATTTTACTGGCAATTAATTCTAATTTTTATAATTACAGTATTTACAGCTGGCTTACTTCCATCTATTTACGTAGCCAATTTTGAAACTTTGAAAGTTCTAAAAGGAAATTTTGGAAGAAGTAAAAACGGAATCTGGTTGCGCAACGGAATGCTGATTTTTCAATTTGCAATTGCTGCCTTTTTTATAATTGGCTCCTATATTGTTTATGAACAAATCAGGTATTTACAAAATAAAGATCTTGGTTTTAAAGGAGATCAGGTCATTTCTGTGGCATTAAATTTTCCGCCAGCAGAATATGAAAACCAAAATGTAGAAAAAAATATTTACAGCAAATACAGTCTCATAAAACAACAGCTCAGTAAAATAAAAGGTGTTCAGGAAATTTCGACTGGTCTTATTGCTTTTGACGGTTCTGATAATTTTATCAATCCCGTTCTCTATAATGATGAACTTTTTAAAGAACGAACAATTGCATTAGATTATGGCATGTTGGAGATGCTCAATATTAAAATGGTAAAAGGGAGAAATTTTGATCGAAAACTAGCTTCTGACACTATCAATTCGGTTATCATAAATGAAAGTGCTTTAAAACAGATGAATATTAAAGACCCAATTGGTAAAGAATTGATCATACGAGGACAAAAATTACGAATCATTGGTATTGTAAAAGATTTTAATTTATTAAGTCCAGAAATGCAAGTGCCTCCCATCTCCTTTTTTCATTTAAAGACTTTAGGAATGGCGCGTGACATCAACAAAGTTTTCATTAAATTAAAAATGGATGACTCCGAAAATACCATTGCAAGCATAGAAAAATTATGGTCAAAAATCGACACAGAATATCCATTTAAATATGATTTTGTCGATAAGGAATATGCTAGAACCTACGAGTCTTATGTAAAGCAGAAAAATCTGTTTTCTCTACTCAATGTAATTGTGATTCTTATTGCCCTTTTTGGATTATTTGCTTTAGCATCTTATTCCATTCAAAGAAGAATGAAAGAAATTGCGATTCGAAAAACTTTGGGCGCAGAAACCAATATCTTATTAAAAGAACTGTCTAAACAATATGTAGTTTACTGTGCAATAGGTTTTCTTATTGCCGTATTTCCTGCCTATGTTTTATTGCAGAAATGGCTGAATAATTTTGCTTTTAGAATCGAAATTCCGATGCTGCCGTTTCTACTTTCCTTTTTGCTTTTATTATTTCTAACCTTATGCATAGTTTTAGCAAAAGCCTATCAGGCAACAAAAGTAGATGTCCTGAAATATTTAAAATATGAATAATTAGTTTTGAGTTTTTGTAAAAAGCTGTGCAAGTCTGAGCCCTTGCCCAGCTTTTTTTATTTTGATCAAGCGTAAAATCGTTTTAAAATTTCCTTTGCATTGTCTGAAGCTACAATCAATCCGCCGCTCATCATGATAATGTCTTTGAGAACCAGACGGCCTCCGACAGAAAGATACGGAAAACCAAATTCTGGTGTTGGAAAATCTCCGCCCAAATTCGGAACGTAAACTTCGGGTGTTGTAATTAAAAACGATAAGGTTACAAATGCCATTCCGAACGTTAGAAGTCCGCCCAAAAAGCCTATTTTAGGAAACCAGATTCCTAAAAGAACCAACAAGCCAATGGTCACAATAACAGTTCCTAATCCGTAAGAGAAAATATAAGTTCCGTTGGCTTCGTGCCATTTAATGTTTTTCTCCACAGTTTTACCTTCAGCGTTTTTGTAAAGTGTATAGGCTTTGACGGTTTTACCATCCTCATTCACAACTTGTTTATTGGCATCTTTATAAAAGAAACTCATAAACGGACTATTGGCAACTAGCGGAACAATTCCGTCAGCTTCATATTTAAAAGCTTTTAATCCGCCAATCCAAGCCATTACAACAAATATGGCAATTCTTAAAAAGTGAATAAAGTTGTTTTGTCCACCAGCAATAAATCGTATAAATTTTTCCATTTTGATTCTGTTTTAAATACATACCAAAATTACTATACTGCTATCTGGATAAAAATGGACTAAAAGGAGTTTTCATGGACTATTTTGCCACGATAGAAATGCCAACTTCTTTTCGGAATTCTTTAGGCGAAATGCCCACACTTTTCTTGAAATATCGGCTGAAATAAAATTCGTCTTCAAAATTAAGATCGTCTGCAATTTCTTTTATCGTCTTCGTTGTTAAATGCAGTTGTTTCTTGGCTTCCAAAACAATTCGGTCCTGAATAAGCTGAGAAGGCGATTTTCCGAAATGCTTTTTGATTCTTTTACTGAAAGTATTCACACTTAAATTGTACTTAGAAGCATAAAAAGCGACTTCTTTGGCTTCAAGAAAATGAGTGTCTAACAAATGCTGAAATTTCAAAATATCAGCATTTCCAATAGATTCCTGAATCTGTGGTGACATTTTGAGCTGTTTTTCTTTGCTACTCAAGGCGAGAATAACCTGTAAATACGATTTTAGAATCGAATTATCATAATCGAGTTTAGAGTCTTCTACCCTTTTCATTCGTTCCATAATACTCATGATTTCTTCATAAATAAAATCGGAAACCGTTACAAAAGGTTCGCTATAAATATCATTAAACAAAATTCCGTTACAAGCCACTTCTTTTTTATGGTATTCAATGCAATAAAAATCGCCATGAAAACGGAGAATATTTATAAAAGATGCAGTCGAATTTTTCCATTGCAATAACTGATATGGCGTTAAAAACAAAAGGCATTTCCCTTGGCATTCGTAATCGCTTAAATCAACAGAAAAAGCCACTTCTCCATCAAACATTAAAATGTTGTAATACGGCTCGTTGATTCCCTTTTCAAGAAAAGAAGATTGTTTTAGTTTGATTTTCATTTTACTAAATTACAGATTTGTTTTTGTTTCACGCAGATTCTGCAGATTTGAGGAGATTAAAACTTCAAAACTTTGCGCATTAGCGGCTTTTCGAGATTATACTTTAAGTCTCTTTTTCCATCCATCGAAAAATTGCTCATTAAGGCGTAAAGTTTTATTTATATTCATTCTTAAACCGATTTTGACATTCGTCAATGTTTTTCTCCCTTATTAGCTTTATTTTTGGAAATGATTAATTTTTGAGAAATGATGAGTGAACTTGAGACCTTAATTCAAAGCAGATTACAACTGGAAAACGATGACCTTAACACCATTCTTTCCCGCTTTAAATTAATACAAGTAAAAAAGAATGAACCGCTGCTTAAAAGTGGAAACGTGGCAGATAAAATCTATTTTATAAAAAAAGGTTGCCTGCGATTGTATTACAGCACCGAAGATCATAATATCACGACTCGTTTTATGGCTTTTGAAGGTACTTTTCTAACTTCAATTGTTAGTTTTATTTCTAGAGAACCAAGTACAGAATATATTGAAGCTGTAGAAGCTTCGGAGCTTTTGGCAATTTCTTATGACGATTTTTTTCATCTTCGCAACACCATTCCGCAATGGGACAAAATGTATATCTATATTCTAGAATATGGTCTAACGGTTATTACTTCAAAACTTAGCAGTTTGTTGACACAAAATGCTGCCGAACGGTATCGAAACCTTCTTAAAAACAACCCAGAACTTATTCAGAGATTGTCCAATGCCAATCTTGCCGCATATCTTAATATTTCGCCAGAAACATTAAGCAGGATAAAATCACAGATCTAAACAATCTGTTAACTATCAAAAGACAAAAAAACAACATTAAAAAACATTTTCTATCATGAGAAGTGATGAAGTAAAAAAAGGCGTTCAACGAACTCCTCACAGATCCTTATTGCGAGCTACGGGCTTGAAAAACGAAGATTTCAACAAACCTTTTATCGGAGTGGCCAATTCGTTTATCGAAATTATTCCGGGACATTTTTTCTTAAATAAAGTATCTGAAATTATCAAAGAAGAAATTCGAGCCAATGGCTGCGTTCCTTTTGAATTCAATACAATTGGAATTGATGACGGAATTGCAATGGGACACGACGGAATGCTGTACTCGCTTCCGAGTCGTGAAATTATCGCCAACTCTATAGAAAGCGTAATGAATGCGCATAAATTGGATGCCATGATCGCAATTCCAAACTGTGACAAAATTGTTCCAGGAATGATCATGGGCGCTTTACGCGTTGATGTTCCGACTATTTTTGTAAGCGGTGGACCAATGTCTAAAGGTTACACTAAAAACGGAACAGCAATTGACTTAGCAACAGCATTTGAAGCGGTTGGAAAACACGAAGCTGGAAAAATCTCTGACGAAGAGTTGTACGATATTGAATGTAACGCCTGCCCGAGCGGAGGAAGCTGTTCTGGAATGTTTACCGCAAATTCTATGAATACCTTGATGGAAGCAATGGGAATTGCACTGCCTGGAAACGGAACTATTTTGGCTCAGACACCAGAACGCGAACAATTGTATCGCGAAGCAGCAAGGAGAATCTGTGACATTGCTAAAGATCAGCATTTAATAGAGAAATTCAAATTGAAAAATATCTTAAACGAAAATGCCGTTCGTAATGCCTTTGCGGTAGATATGGCAATGGGCGGAAGTACCAATACCGTTTTACACATGCTTGCAATTGCCAACGAAGCCAATGTCGATTTTAAACTGCAAGACATTAATACCATTTCTGGAAATGTTGCCCATATTGCCAAGATTTCGCCAAGTTTAAGCACCGTTCATATGGAAGATATCAATAGAGCTGGCGGTGTAAATGCAGTTATGAAAGAAATAAACAAAAGAGGCTCGGGTGTTTTAATTGATAATCTTACGATTGGAGGCGAAACATTATTGGAAAAAATTGCGAATGCCGAAATTAAAGATACCACTATCATTCATACCATTGATAATCCGTACAGCAAAGTGGGCGGATTGGCTATTTTGTATGGAAATCTCGCAGAACAAGGTGCTGTTATTAAAACAGCAGGACTAACAGGAGACCGCGTGTTTACAGGTAAAGCGGTTTGTTTTGACGGTCAGGCCGAAGCAATTGCCGGAATTATGATGGGAAAAGTAAAAGCAGGAAACGTAGTAGTTATTCGTTATGAAGGCCCAAAAGGCGGACCGGGAATGCAGGAAATGCTTTCGCCAACCAGTTTGATTATGGGTATGGGACTTGGAAGTTCTGTAGCCTTGATTACAGACGGAAGATTCAGCGGTGCAACCAGAGGCGCTTCTATAGGACACGTTTCTCCAGAAGCGGCAGAAGGCGGAATGATTGGTCTGGTTAAAGATGGAGACGAAATTCATATTGATGTAGATCAGTATATTTTGTCTGTTAATTTAAGTGATGAAGAAATCGCAACAAGAAAAGCCAATTTCAAACCATTGAAAAAACCTTTAAATTCTAAATGGCTTTCACAATACCGAGCTTTAGTGACCAATGCCAGTACGGGAGCTGTATTAAAAACCGATTTAGATTAAATTTTAATTTTCTAAAGAAATAGAACCAAAAATGTCCCAGAAAATTAGCCTTTCTGGGACATTTAAGGTTGAATAATCTAATTATTAAAAGCTGGTTTCATACTATATTCCTCTTTAATTCAGGAAACAGGAATGCACTGGAAGTTGGTACAATTCTTCAAAATCTACTCCTACGAGATTTAGGCTTTTAAAAAATGTTTTGACTTTATTCTTTGCCTGTTTATTCAATCCAGTATAAAATATTTCATCAGCATTCTGCTTTTGGTTTATTGCAGAAAACACTTCTGGATTAACGATATTAAGCACTCTTATAGCATGAGCTTCCGGCAAAAGAGAAACAATAATTTCAGGTGATGATTTTGAATTTGGCTTCAAGCATTCTAAACTAAAAATAGGATTGCTCTCGTATATGATTACTTTTTCGTTCATATCTGGCAAATCTGTCAGGAACAATCCAACATCTTCACGCGGAATAAACACTATCAAAATGCTGGCTTTTGCGGCTTCGTCTTTGCTTACCAATTTTACATTCTTTCCCAAAGTCTCAGCCATATCTTTAAACTGACGATTTTCGCGGGTAGAACTTAATAAAACCTGATGCCCAGCCCCGATCGCACGGTTCACAAAATCCATTGTAAAACTACATAAACCAATTACCCCTACCTTCATACGTTTTGTACTTTGCTTTTAACCTTATAACGTAAATATAGCATTGCAAAGTACTACAAGGCTTTTTTTACTGTGCCAATAAATCTACAACGTTGTAGATTTAAAACTACAAACCTCAAATTGTGATTTATCTTTGCTAAGTTTATTCTATAATTTAATCAGATGCCAAAAATAGCAGTTCATCTTTTACGTTACTAATCAAAAGGAAGATTTTTTTTTTAAGCGTAATGAGATCACCTACTATTAAAATCTTCTTTGTCATTTTCATTATTTCTTAGTAAACCCCTTTCTAGTCATTTCTCCCCAGCCTTTGGTTCCCATCATTTTTTCTTTATAACCAATTAATGCTGCATAAACTGTCAACGGATGAAAATAAAACGGTTCAATAAAAGCGGCGATCAGTAATTTGAAAAAATCGGCCTGTTTGGGGTATTTATGATAGGTTTTTTCTTCGCTGTACAAAGCGATAACCGAAAAGAACACTGCAAATGTATACACAAAAAGCAGCAGTAAAAAGAAAAAATGCCAGTTTAGCAAACCGAACACTATAAATACAGCGGTTATGACCAAACCGATAAACTCAATTGCAGGCGCTAAAAACTCAAACAGAGTCCAATAAGGCACACTGAGCATTCCGAGTAATTTATATTTTGGATTTAAGAACATTCCGCGGTGAATGCTTAATGTTTCTATGGTTCCTCTCATCCAGCGAGAACGCTGTTTTTTGAATATTTTGAAATCCTCAGGCGCTTCGGTCCAGCAAAGCGGATCTGGAATATAACTCACGGAATAAGGCAGTTTATTATCGAGCATATAACGGCGCATTCTGACAATAAGTTCCATGTCTTCTCCAACCGTTTTGGTACTGTAACCTCCAGAAAGTATCGCAATTTCTTTGTCAAAAGCTCCAAAAGCACCGCTTATAAGTAATAAACCATCTAGTTTTCCCCAGGCCATTCTTCCTAAAAGAAAAGCTCTTAGATATTCTAAAACCTGAATTCTCGACAGCATTACATCTGGAACATTTACTTCGACTAAACGTCCGTTTTTAATCACGCATTGATTGGCAATTCGTACTACTCCTCCAGTCGCGATAATTCGTTTTCCGTACGATTCTAAAAATGGTTTTGCCAATTTTAAAAGTGAATCTTTATCTAAAATACAATCGACATCAATACAAACCACATACGGATTTTGGGCAATATTAAGTCCAACGTTTAAAGCATCGGCTTTTCCTCCATTTTCCTTGTCAACTACAATCAGTTTTTTGAAAGCAGCATTTTTGGAAGTATATATTCCTCTGATTGTTTTGGTCTCAATTTGCGGATGAAAATCCAAATTGGTCAAAACCAAATCGTAGGTTTTGGTTAAGATTTCCATCGAATTGTCTTTACTTCCGTCGTTTACCACAATAACCTGATAATTGTTGTAATTCAGCGAAAGTAGCGATTTTACATTTTCTTCAATAGTTAAACCTTCGTTATACGCAGGCGCTATAAGCGAAAGTTTTGGCGCAAACTCGCTGGTTAACAAAACATCATAATCTACAAAACTGTTTCGTTTAAGGTATTTTCTAAGCTCTTTTGTAGAAAGATAAGCCAACATTAAATAAGAAGACATGATTAGTATGGCGTAACCCAATATAAGGAGTATATATACATCCAAAAACCACGTTATTTCAGTATTAAAAAAAGTCATTTTCTTATAAGATTATGCTGTTAAGGTCTGCAAAATACTCTGGGCTTCGTACTTAATGATGGTATTGGTTGTCTGAGCTGCCAATTGCGCTACATGAGGAACTTTTTGAGACAATTTAAGCTCTTTTATCAGTTTTAATCCAAGTGTAACCACTGTCATATTTTGTGATTCTAATAAATGCTCGATTCCTTCTGTATCGCCAATATCATGTTTTTTAAAAGCTCCAATAATATTCAGCTGCATCCAATCGTCTATAGGATCTGAATGTTCTACAAGATATTTTATGCTTTCAGTGCCTTCAAGTTTAATAGCTGCATTGATTGCTACGATTTTTAATGTTTTCTTTCTGGCTTTAGAATAAACAATAATCTGATCAAAAGCTTCATTGATATTAAACTCTGCCAGTTCGGTGATTCCTTTACATTTTACCTCCCATTTCAGGCTCTTCAATTTTTTGAATGAATCTTTTATCAATCCAGAATCTTTATAAAACTGCTCTAATTTTTGAGCATAAATACCTTCATAGTTTTTATGCAGATTGATAAGAGATTCTGTCAAAACTTCTCTGAAAAAAGAAGTGTCAAAAAGAACTAGGAAATTTTTGTCTTTCTTTACTTCTTCAAAAGGAACATCTTCAAAAATAACAGCCGACATTATTTTGTCTATTATTGTACTGTATTCTTTACTAAGGCGTTCTCGTTTTATTTTACCGTTTCTGCTGGCAACAATAACAAGATATAGAATAAGTGAAGCCGCTATGAACAGATAAATTGAGAAAGTAAGAAAAGGCACTTCCCACTGACCTTGCTTATATAGTTCCCAGATTTCAGTCATATTAAAAACGTTTTGTTACAATTAACTGCACATTAAACTTGTTTCTATATTGGCCAGGTACATATTCCTCATCTTCATAAAGGAAAATCGGGCGTACAAAAAACGAATCGCCAAAACGATGCTGATACTGAATTCCAATTCTATACGCTTTTAGAGGTTGTGTAAAATTATTGTACAGATACAAATAAGGAACGTTTCCGTATTGCAACTCCAGCCTAATAAGGCGCTCTTTTTCTTCATTTACGCGCTGCACGCTTAAAACATGAGAAAACAATTCGTTCGAAGTATCATAATAAGGTCTGTAAGCAAAACTATAAATTCCGGCGTTATAGGCCACTTGCCCTGTAAGCAGCGTAATATCGTCTGTATCAAAATGCATAAATCTTGCGCCAAGCGAAAAATCAAAATGTTTCTGTGGCTTAAAATAATATTCTAAACCAGCTTTGGCTACAGGAAATATAGTTTCTCCTGTTGATACCCCAGCATTTACATACAAATAGCTTTTGTTTGAAAAGGTTTGGTAGAAATCGGTTTCAAATAACATTTGGGTTTCATTGCTCACATTTCCAATATTTGCCCTTCCTACTATTGCCGATTTGCTGAATTTATGCGAATACTCTGCATATCCATAATGAAATGGAGATTGTCCTGGATCTGAGGTTGAAATATTAAGATAAGAAAACGAAACGGCATTTTTTGCTTTGCGTCCAATAAGCGTACGGATTCCTCTGAAAGCCTGCGTGCTATTATCAATGTAAGATGCTTTTTCTATTAAATCTAAAGCTTCCTGATCGCGGTTTAATTTCTCTAGACAAGTGACTTTAATCTTTAAAACATCAACCGATTTTGGATCAATGGCCAGATATTTATCGCAATACGAAATGCATTTTTCATAATCTTCTGTCCAAAAATAGACATTTAGAAGTGCCTGTAACGCTTCTGGGTTTGGATTATTTCTGTCCGCCATTGGAGACAAAATTTTGATAGCGGTTTTATATTCTTTTTTCCAGCTGTAAATGCGTCCTGTGTAGATCTGTATATCTTCATTTTCAGGATATTTGGCGCGCAGAGGTTCTATAATCGATAAAGCTTTATCGTAATTTTCTTTTTCGACTTCGCGCTTCACATTGGCCAAAGCCTCGTCTATATTGATTTCTTGTCCAATTGCAACAGAAGAAATAAAAAGCAGGAAAATAGAATAATAAATAAACTTCATCAGATTCGGGTTTTTAGTAGTTTATTAATTCTCACTAAAAGTACAGCCGGACTTACTGGCTTGGCAATAAATTCGTTTGCCCCAATATCAAAAGAGTCAAGCTCGGTCTGCTCAACGCCCGAAGAAGTCAATATAATAACAGGAGTATCAGATTTAAGGTTCTCTCTGACGTGCTGCGTAATTTCCATTCCGCTAACACCCGGCATGTTTATATCAGTCAATATTAAGTCGTAGTTTTCTTTTTCGATCGCGTCCAACGCCTCTTTACCATCAGAAAACTGGTCAACATTAAATCCTTTCGACTCTAAGAAAAAAGATAACGATTTGCGTAGGATATCATTATCTTCGGCTACAATAATTCTCATTTTTTATTTTTTTATCTGGGGGATATTCAAAATTATAACTTCTTATTTATAAAGCTACTGCATATTTCTTTTATATCATAGCTCTTTTAAAATTTTAACGACTTCTTCAATTCCGCAGTGAAAAATATTCACTTTATCTAATGTTTCCGCAGTAAATTCACCAGATGACGCTTCTACTTCGATAATCGACAGACAATTGCTCAAATCCTGCAGCATAAATATATCCATGCTTGATTTCATATTATGCGCCAGTTTTTTTACATTTTCATAATCCGTATTCTTAAATGCTTCTTCTAACTGTGACACCTGACTTGGAATTTTTTCTATAAAAAGATCTATCATATCTTTTCTAAATTCAGAATCGCCTCCAGACATTTCATCCAAAAAAGACATATCAATAATTCTCTTATGAGTCACATTGTGGTCTGGCGTCATTACTGTTTTTATCGCTTTTAAAAGAACAGACTGTTTAAACGGTTTTGGCACATAAGCATTCATTCCTACTTTGTAGCATCGCTCCTGCTCACCTACCAGAGAATGTGCCGTCATGGCAATAATTGGAATACTAGAATTCATCTCGTTTCGAATGTATTCTGTGGTTTGATAACCGTCTTTAACAGGCATCTGTAAATCCATTAAAACTAAATCATATTCGTTTTGAGACAAAAGTTCGATGCCTTCTTCGCCATTTTGCGCAATATCCAAATCAAAACCAAAATTATTAATTACGCTTTTTGCAAGCTTTTGGTTTAAAACATTGTCTTCGCAAAGCAGTATTTTAAGATTTCCTAAATCATTTTTAGAAACCGTTTTTACTGCGGTCTCTTCAAAATTTGACTTTTTGTACGAAAGGGTAAAGAAAAACTCCGAACCGCGGTTTAAAGTACTTTTTACGTGAACTTCTCCTTTCTGCAATTCAACCAGCTGTTTTACAATATTCAATCCAAGTCCGGTACCGCCAAATGTTCGTGTAGTACTTTCTTCGCCTTGTGTAAAGCGCTCAAAAATAGTTGCAAGTTTATCTTTCGGGATTCCGATTCCAGTGTCTTTTACAGAAAATTTAAGCGAATAACTGTCTTCTGTTTCGTCTATTTTCTTTACCGAAACGGTTACTTCTCCTTCATTTGTAAATTTCAACGCATTCCCAATAAGATTTACCAATATTTGATTAAGTCTTCCTTGATCTCCAATAACCAAATCTGGCATTTCGGCATCCAAAAAAAGATTAAACTCCACCTCTTTCTGCACTTTTACTTTCAGTAAATTGTAGACGTGTTTGAGCGTTTTCTTTAAATTAAAAGATTCGGCTTCGATTGGTAAATTTCCAGATTCAATTTTTGAAAGATCCAAAATATCATTTACAATCAGAAGTAAATTTTCGCCTGCAATCTGCACACTTTCAATATAATCGCGCTGTGTATCATCGAGTTCTGTCTGTGCAAGCAAATCTGTAAAACCAATAATTGCGTTTAAAGGTGTTCTGATTTCATGGCTCATATTGGCCAAAAAACTGTCTCTTGCCAGAACAGCGCGCTCGGCAATTTTTCGTTGCGTATATAATTGATGGTTTTTTGTACCTAATTCGAGCTGTGCGATAACGTGTTTTGCTACGATAGAAAGTGCATTACGCTGATTTTCATTCAATTCTTTTACGACATGATCAACTGCACACAAAGTCCCGATATTATAGCCATCGGGCGTTGTAAGCGGTACACCTGCATAAAAACGAACATTAAATCCGCCCGTTACATTGGGATCGTCTTTGAATGTTTCATTGACATGCGTATCGTTGATTTCTAGAATTTTTGTGTCTAAAATAGTGTAATTGCAAAAAGTGATTTCGCGAGGAACTTCAGAAACTCCTATTCCAATTTCAGATTTGAACCATTGCCTATTTTCATCAATAAAAGAAATATGGGCAATTGGCACACCGCAGATATAAGCAACAAGCTTTGTAGCATCATCAAAGGCATCATCTGGAAGCGAGTCGAGTATATTATAACGTTTTAGGGCAGCTAAACGTTGAAGTTCGTTATCTGGAATTGGATAATCTTTATTCATTTTATTCAAGTGGTAAAGGCATAAAGGTAAGGCAATTTAGTCTAAGACCCTTGCATTATCTCGACTTTTCTAAAAAAACGACTTTAAGTATAGTAGTTTTCATCGGTCAAATCTTCCTTTTTTTATTTCATTACAAATTTTTTCTTGGTCATTACAAAATTGAATATCCCCTATTGGGCGAATGCTGATTTTGTTATAAAATTGCCCTGATTTTATCAACTAATCTCTTCAAAAAAGCCTTTTTTCTACCTTTTTCACAAGAAAATAACGTCGTTGCGAAGAGCAAAAAATTAAAATAAATGAAAAATTTAAGAAACAGTATTTTTTACGTTGGAGTTATTGGAGGATTCTCTGTTCTAATGTATTGGATTATTTTGTTAGGCGTAAAACTGGAAACAGGCCGAAATCTTAAAATCCCAACATCTGACAAAAGCCAATGGAGCGAGTTTCTCGATTCTCTTATAAAAAATCTGCACCATCCTTTAGCGCTTTTATTGGCGCAGATTGTTACAATTATCTTTGTTGCCCGTATTTTTGGATGGATTTGCATTAAAATAAAACAGCCTGCCGTAATCGGAGAAATGATTGCGGGAATTGTGATGGGTCCTTCTTTAATCGGAATGTATCTTCCTGAGTTTTCTGCCGCTTTATTTCCTGCGGAATCACTTGGAAATCTTCAGTTCTTAAGCCAGATTGGTTTAATCCTTTTCATGTATATCGTGGGAATGGAAATCGATATGAAGATTTTGAGAAACAAAGCCCACGATGCTGTAGTGATAAGTCACGCAAGTATTATCATTCCGTTTGTTTTAGGAATGGGACTGGCGTATTTTATCTATGACGAGTTTGCCCCCGCAGATGTACAATTCACATCTTTTGGTTTGTTTGCCGGAATCGCGATGAGTATCACAGCTTTTCCGGTGCTTGCCAGAATTGTGCAGGAACGCGGCATTCATAAAACAAAATTAGGAACGATCGTAATTACCTGTGCCGCTGCCGATGATATTACGGCATGGTGTATTCTTGCGGTTGTAATTGCAATTGTAAAAGCGGGTTCTTTTGGAAGTGCTATATACACGGTTGTTTTGGCTTTAGGATATGTTTTCTTAATGATTAAAGTGGTTCGTCCGTTCCTTAAAAGAATCGGAGATTTGTATGCAACAAGCGAAAAATTAAGCAAACCCATTGTTGCCATTTTCTTTTTAACGCTTGTGGTTTCTTCTTACTTAACAGAAGTTATCGGAATCCATGCTTTATTTGGAGCTTTTATTGCTGGAGCCATCATGCCTGAAAATATTAGATTCAGAAATCTATTTATCGAAAAAGTGGAAGACGTTGCGCTTGTACTTTTATTGCCATTATTCTTTGTTTTTACTGGTTTAAGAACGCAAATTGGTTTATTGAACGAACCTTATTTATGGAAAATTGCAGGATTAATTTTTGCAGTGGCTGTTATAGGTAAATTTGTCAGCAGTGCGCTTGCAGCAAGATTTGTGGGGCAAAACTGGAAAGACAGTTTATCGATTGGAGCTTTGATGAATACAAGAGGTTTAACAGAATTAGTGGCTTTAAATATTGGTTACGATCTGGGTGTTTTAAGTCCAGAATTGTTCTCTATGTTTGTTATTATGGCGCTGGCTACCACGTTTATGACGGGACCAACATTAGATTTAATCAATTGGCTTTTTAGATCTAGCAAACAGGAAACCGAAGAAGATCTTGCATTAAAAAACAAGTACCGAATTTTATTGTCTTTTGACAGACCAGAATCTGGAAGGGCTTTACTTAAAGTTGCCGACGGATTAACCAATAAACGTTCTGAAAGTTCTGAAATTACAGCCATGCATTTTCTTCCTACAGAAGAATTACACCACTACAACACAGACGTTTATGAAGACGAAAAGTTTAAAGATATTGTGGAAGAATCTGTTGCTTTAAACCGAAATATCACTACTATGTTTAAGGCATCTTCTGATATTGATAACGAGATTGTAAATGTTGCCAACAAAAGCAAACATGATTTATTATTGGTTGGAATTGGGCAATCTATCTATCAAGGAAGTTTATTAGGACGCGTACTCGGATTTACAACTCGAATTATTAATCCTGAAAATATATTGAATACCGTAACGGGAAAGGAAAACATTTTAGAATCTGCTCCTTTTGATGACGGAACAAGACAAATTATTGCAAAATCTCATATTCCGGTTGGAGTTTTAATTGACAAGGATTTAGCCGACATCAACACGATTTTTATTCCGCTTTTTAGTTTAAAAGATTGGAGTTTTATTCAGAACTACGTTCAGAAATTTATTCAGAATATCAATGCGAGAATTGAAATTTTGGATGTCGAAGGTAAAATTATGGCCGATCTGGACACGAAAGAAAAAATTAGGCTAATGGAACAAGTAGCTCCAAACCAGCTGACTCTAAGAAAAGAACAATCTATTGAAAAAGATTTTCTTGACCAGCAAGATCTTATGCTGATTTCTATTGATGGATGGAAACATTTAGTAGAGAATAAAAGTCCTTGGCTGGCTAATATACCTTCCACTTTAATTCTTTCTGAAGATAAAAAATAGCTTTTTTTGTGAAATGTGAATTGTGAAATGTAAATCATTACTTTTAACATTTCACATTTCACTTATAAACTAATAATTCTGTCAAGTTCAAGTGTTGTATTTCCTGATGGAAGCGATTTTGGAGCTTTTACTAATTTTTGAGCTAAAAATGCAGTTGTGATTGGTTTCAGGTTTTTAAAAAGTCCGATGGCGTTGAAGAATTTAATGACTTTTACTGAAATCTTTTCGCCCAAACGATCTGTATTTTCTCGAATTAAAGGTCCGGGCCTGAAAATAATATATTGAGGAAAATGAAGCTCCTGAAGATAATCTTCTAGTTTTCCTTTCATCATCGAATAATATACATTGCTTTTTGCCGAAGCTCCGTAAGAAGACACCAAAACCAATGAATTTACATTGTTTTGTTTTGCAGTGGTTGCAAAATCAGCAGGAATATCATAGTCAATTTTCCATTGCTTCTCTTTTGAGCCCGCATCTTTTAAAGTTGTTCCAATGCAAGAAAAAAGAACATCGCCCGTAATTAATTCCCGAAACGAATTTACATCTGAAAAATCAACAACGTGTTCTGTCAATTTTGAATGTGATTTTCCTGTTGGACGTCGCACAAAAATGGAGACTTCTGAATAATCACTACTTTCTAAAAGAAGATTAACCAATTCTTTTCCCGTCGCGCCTGTAGCTCCAATTACCAATGCTTTCATAATGTTCGGAATTTTGTATGGTAAATATAATGATCTTTTTATTGAAAAAAACGTCTACCAATATGTCGTCTACCAATATTTCGCTCCTACGGAGCGTTTTCTTTGGTTATTCTATTTGCTATAAATATTATGCTTCTCCAAAGCATTAAAAAACGTATTGTGCTTGGTTTTTCTTTGCTTTTAGACGGTCGAAACCATTGGTTATGCTTCTTTGCTGTAAATATGTTTTTGCTCAGGAGCATTTATAAAAAAAAGGCTGTCACCAAAGTGACAGCCTCAAATTATTGCAATTCTAAATTTTATCTTTTAATAAATTTCTGTGTATACTTTGCTTTGTCTGTTGCAATATTGATAATGTAAAAACCTTTGGCAAAATTACTTACATCAATTTGATTGTTGTTAATTCTAGTATTAACGGTTCTTCCATTAACATCATAAATTACAACATCAATAACTTCCTCTTCACTACTGATATTCAGATAATCTGAAACTGGATTTGGATAAATAGACAAGTGCACTTTCGTGAATTCATCTCTTCCTAAAGTCGATGTATTAACTGAAATCGATTTTTCGACCACTTTTCCGTTAGAATTAAAACTAACTACAACTGTTGCTGTTCCTGGATTCTTTGGAGTTAAAACCAATTCTTCGTTAGCATTAATTTCTGCTAAAACAATATTTTCATCACTATTTGATTTTATCGTTTTTACAATCGCCGCCGAAATATTGTCTTCATCTGAAACCACCGTTTTCAAATCAATAATTGTTGGACTTAACACTGAAACTTGTGAAGGCAAAATTGAATTGACAACTGGTGCCGTATTATCAGGAAATACCGTCATGGAAGGAAACCAATAATAATCGTTTAGAATTTTGGTATCAATTAATTTTCCTGTGTTGTCAAAAGTATGAATCCAGTTTTTTTGATAATGCGCTCCAAATCCGCTTTCGGTTGTGTTTACAATAATCTGATCTGAAACAGGATCAATTCTTAATGCTGCTCCGTAAGGAATTTGCTTATAAGTTCCGGTTTGTCCTGGAAGTGTTGCAAAGCTTTCATTGAATGTTTTGGTTGCCACATCAAATTTTATAATTTGAGCGCCCGAAGTAAAGGAGTTGACAGAATTCATCCAATACAAAGCATTCTGTTTATTGCTATATGTAAAACTTCCTGCATTCCATGCTCCCCAAGAGCCTAAATATTGAGTGGTTGGTATAGCATATTCAACAGTTGCAAAAGTTAAGGGATGAATATTAATTATTTTCTTATTTTGAATTCCCCAAACACTTCCATCTTTAGCCTGCGTAACCGAATGGAAAGCTCCAGAAATGGTTTTTACTACCGTATTGGTTTTAGGATCAATCACCAAAATTCCTGCACTCTGCTTAACAGCAAAAACATATTGCGAAGTACGAATCATATTCCCGATTTGCCCCAAGTACTGACTTCCGCCATCTGTTCCTGCAATCAAGCTTCCAACTTTCATATTAGCAATATCAAAGATAAAAATACCATTAGAAGCACCTATATAACCCGTTTTTTCGTCAACACCAATAAAAGAACGGCCGTCTCCTCCTCCAATATTATCAAATCCTGCAATTTTTTTCATGGTTAAAGCATCGGCAACAACCAATCTTCCACCAGGCGTATATTGTGTATCTCCTCCATCTGCCTCTTGTTTCGAAACAAAATAAAACTTATCTCCGTAAATGGTTCCATATTGTGTAGTTGCGCCAAATGTATTGTTATTGTTCGCTTCGCTGTAAACACGATAATTAATGTTTCCATTATTATCAACAAAATTTACAGATCCGTTAATGTGTCCGAACCAATCTTCGTTTACTATAAAATAACCTTTGGTAAAATCTATTGTTTTAGAATAAGGAGCAACTGGAGTAAAAGTTGTGGCAATATCAAAGCTTTCCATATTTGGATTAAAATTCCAGACATCCCAAGAGCCATTTTGCAATTCACGAGTAGAAGCTCCAACACCAGAATAATTATAATCGGCATCTGTTGGATCTTTAACCCAGTAAGACCAATATCCTACCATCCATCCTGACTGCCAGTGATCATTTGGATCGATGCCTGTATAAGAATCAAAATCGTATTCGCTAGTATTAATAAGACCATCAAAAGGATAATAGGGATAGGTTTTATTTCCGTCCTTGTAAAGTCCGTTTGTGCCTGTTCCGTTCAAATCGAAACCTAATCCGCCAATTGCAGATCCATACTGAGTTCCTTGTTTGAGCAAGGCAAAGAAACGCGGATCGGCCTTTGCCACGGCTTTAACCATATCTTCTCCTGTTGCAGTTCCATTCCATCTAAAACCCCAAACCAAAGCGTCAGCAGTTTTACCGTCATTCCATTGCACCACAAATGCAGCCTGATTCGCTCCACTTCCAACCCAAAATTGAATATCTGCAAAAGTGGTTGCATTGGCGCTTTTTGCCGTTACTTGTTTTTGCGTTACCGTTTTTGATTTAATATCATTTCTAGGAACGCCTTGCACTGTTATCTGTGCATTGGTTAGAAATGCAAAAAACAACATGATGACTATAAAGTAATTTTTCTTCATAATTTATTGATTTTTAAATGTTGTGTTAATATTTTTATTTTTTTTTAAACACATAGAGACATAGATTTTATTTCATCGAAAAGAATAGAAAAAAGAAACTAGTTTCTAACACATAGCTATGTGTTTTTAAACGAGTGAAACGCCTTTTTAAGTTTCTAATCCCGCAGCTACAGGACTATGTTTCTATGTGTTTAAAAAAATTAGTTAAGATGTAAGTCGTAAGCCCCAGAAACTTCTGTAGAAACTTCTCCAAGCCAGCCTGCTTCTTGATTAATTGCGGTATAAACTTTTACGAAATCAATTCCTGGAAGTTTGACGTATTTTCCGTTTTTATCTACTGCCCAAGAAATGTCAATATTTGAAGCTTCATCGTTATTGGGCGCATTATCGGCATAGCCAAATTCAAACGATTTGCCTACCCAATACGAGCCTTCGCCACTTTGATCGTAGAAATTATCTGCTATTTTGGTTCCTTTCAAAGTATAAGAAGCGTCGGCAATCCAAAGCGGATAATAACTTTGATTATGAAATACATTTTGCACTTTATAACCTGATTGCCCAGCATTATCCTGCCATTTAATATATTCTGTATCAAATTGCCAAAATTCATTTCCTGCCAAAGGTTCCTTATTGGCATCTGGTTTAAAATAAGTGATCTCGTAGTTTTTTACTGTAGTGCTCTTAAAATATTCACTTCCAGCAATTTCGTACCATTCGTCTTCATCTGGTTTTCCGTTTTTATTCTTGTCATAAGCCACCATAATAATTCCGGGTTCACACGATCCTGCGCGCGCTTCGTTGGCTTCATTTCCCCAAAAAGCATTTCCTAAAATCTTAAAATCGCGACCGCCCATATTCGGAATCGTATGATCGAAACCAAAAACTACATAACCGCCAAAACCACCAAGCGAAATCATAGACGTATTTGAACCCACAATTGCTTTTTTCGCAGCTGCAATGATGTTGGCTTCTGTATTTCCTGCTACATATTGCGGAATTTCATTAGTAAACTGCCCAACTGCTGGACGAAAATCAAGTACATTAGAAATATATTTACTGTAAGTTCCCGTTTCTTTGATCACATTAATTGAAGAATTGTAGACTTTTGATTCTCCATTAATTTCTACTTTTAAAGTCAGCAGATAATTTTTTTGAAAAGGACTAATAAAATCTAAATCTGCATTTTCTGAAAGAATAGAATCGTTGATACTCCAAGTCAGTTTTGCAGTATTTGGAAGAGCTGTAGCAATATTCAGCACTTTAAAACGGTCAATTGTATACGATTCTTTCAGCACTTCTGCAGGAAGCAAATCTTCTTCGTTGTCTTTATCGCAGGCAACAAATCCCAAAAAGATAATTGAAAACAAAGCGATTTTGAAAAGGTTTTTGTTCGACATTTTTTAATTTTTAGTTATAAAAGCAATATGAGCGGGAATATTTCCAGCGGTAGTTTTCCATTTTAATTTTCCGTCGGGCGTAAAACAGTAGATATAACCTGTTACTACATAGTTTTGAGCGTCGGTAATGTAGATTTCTTTGGTTTCTGGATTGACTTGAAGACCGTACGGAATCATGATTTGTTTGTCGGTTCCGTCTGTGATAATTTGATCTGTAATTACTTTTTTAGTTTTGGTGTCCAAAATTCCGTAACTCACTTTATTGGTTCCCGTTAGATAACTCCAAGAAACACTATAGTAATACAATAAATCGTTAACGAGACAAGTTCCAGAAACCGGAATATCGAGTTGCATTTTCTTTTCATCTGTTTGTGTATCAATTACAAAAAGATTAGACGGCGTGTTGTAATAATCGCCTCGCGAACTCACATAAATATCGCCTTGGCTGTCAATCTGCATGCTGTATAAATTTATTCCAACATCGATTTTTTTAATCTCTGTAAACGTTTCCAAATCAATTACAGAAACCGTTCTGTCATAATTTGGAACTCTGTAACCGCCAGAATTGGCGACATATAATTTTCCGTTATGAACGACCATTTGTTCGGGCTGATAACCAACCGTTACTTTTCTTTTTATTTCTAATGAAGTCGTATCAATTTCGGCAACAAAACCAATTTCAGCATTCGGATTTATTGCAACAGGTCCAGAATACGAACTCACATACGCTTTGTCTTTATAAAAAGCCACATAACGGCAATTTGGAATGTCTATTTTCTTGATGCGTTTTGCTGTCCATTTTTCTAAAACTTCTACTTTGTTAGAACAATTAATGACCGCATAAACCTTATTTCCGTAGATTTTAATGTCATTTCCAACATCTCCCAATTCTTTTACAACCGAAGGATTTCGTTCTGAATAGACATCTGTAGTATAATTTCCTGTTCTGTAATTGAAAACATCCAAACTCGCACGGTTCATTCCCATATTACCTTCGTTTAGAAGATAAAAACCTTCAATCTTTCCATCGCTTCTTGGCGCTGCAACACTCACATCCGAAGAAAGAAATATCGTTTCGTCTTCTCTGCAGGAAACTAAAAAAATGGCAATACTTAAACTGAATACTATTTTTAAAATGCTCTTTTTCATAACTCAAAACTGATTATAAATTTGAATGTTCTTCCTGGCATCGGATAATTGTAAATCACTTCATATTGCTGATTGAAAGCGTTGTTGACTTCAATCGCTCCATTCAATTTGTAATTTTTGAATGTGAAAGATTTTTGAACCGACAAATCGTGCGTATACCAAGGCTGAACTTCATTTACTTTAATATTATTGACATTTCCGTTGTAGCGTTTTCCGACATAAATAAAGCTGTAATTGAAATTCCAAGATTCATAACCCGCATTCAAAATTCCAGATCCGCTGTGCCAAGGCGTGTAGGGAATCTGATCGCCATAAGAAGACATTTCTAAACCGACAAACTTTGTAAAATCTTGACTTTGAGAATACGTATAGGTTAAATTGGCATCTAGTTTTAGCTTATTAAAATGCGCTGCCATATTCAGAACCGTTTCGATTCCTTTTCCTTTTACTTGTCCGATATTGGTCATCATCCAACGGAACAAATTCCCTGTCGGAGCGGCAATAATTTTATCTTTTGTATTGGTATAATAAGCATCTGCCTGAAAAGAAAATTTATCAAAAAAGCTTTCCCTTACGGGGAAATTATACGTAAAACCAACATCGTACTGATTCATATATTCTGGCCTCAAAGTGCTCGAACCGATCATGGTATAATACAAATCGTTGAAAGTGGGCATTCTGAAAATTCGTTTAGCGAAAGCTCTTAAATTGAAATCGTATTTCTTAAACGGCGTATAACCAAGAAATATAGCGGGAGTAAATTCGGTTTTATTGGGTGCTTGGGCGTTGTATTTCACCTCTTCGATGACGCGGGTTGCTAGTACATTTCCTAAAACTTTAAAGCCTTCATATCGGTACGAAGTTGCAAGAGAAACAAGCGCTGTATAACGCTGCGGGAAAGAAAACTGCGTTTGGATTCCTCTTCTTGTCGCATTTAGTTTATTGTATTGAAAATCGGTTGAAAGGGAAACATCCCAAGTGGGCAAAATGCTGTACATATTGACTGCAGAAAAATAGGCTTCCTGCTGATAATAACTATCATCAGATTGCACGCCTTCTGTTACGGTTTCTCCTAAAACATTGGTTGTATCTCGTGCTATATAATGGGTGTAATCGTAAGCAAATTTTCCTTTTAGCTGAAATTTATATTTCTCTGAAACGTCTTTCGTTAAAGAAGACTGTCCGAAAAAATTCTTATCAAATTGACGGAAACCATCTCGAAACTTATTTTCTACAATAGCACCTGGAGCGCCTCTTTCAGAATCGTAGTAATACACTTTGGCATCCCAAGTTCCTTTGTTTATTTTTCCGAACAAGCCCGATTCCAATCGGAATGCCTCAATATCGCTGTTCCATCGCGTTGCTGTGGTATCATAAGCAATGCTACCGTCTTGGTTTTTTCTTTTATACCTAAATTTATACTGTCCGTTTGATTTGATGTATTCTGAGCTTACACTCAAGCTGACTTTGTCGCTTAGTTTTTGTTCCCATCTAAAAGAAGGGTCATGATAATCAATAGACATTGTTTTGTAACGAACCAGAAGATTTGTTTTCTTATTGCCTGAAAAAGCAGGTCGTTTGGTTCGCAAATAAATCGCAGAAGCAGAAGCGAAATCTTTAGCCGATTGAAAAATTTCACTTTTCTGACCGTTGTACATCGTCAAAGATTCCATGTCGTCAAGCGAATACTTTCCTAGATCGGTTACTCCATTTTGCGCATTTCCAAGCTGAATTCCGTCGTAGAAAACACCAACATGATGCGTTCCCATATTACGAACATCAACCGTTTTAAGGCCGCCCACTCCGCCATAATCTTTAATTTGAGTTCCGGCAAAATAACGAAGCGCATCTGCGACATTGTGAGTCGCCAGATTCTCGAGTAGAACGCCCGAAAGACTTTGTACGGGAATCACTTCCTGATACGGTTTTCCTTTTAAAATAACTTCTTTTAAAA
Source organism: Flavobacterium sp. ACN2 (assembly GCF_002303885.1). Classification (GTDB taxonomy): domain Bacteria; phylum Bacteroidota; class Bacteroidia; order Flavobacteriales; family Flavobacteriaceae; genus Flavobacterium. The sequence continues at coordinate 64,226 of NZ_MRCM01000001.1, forward strand.
CCCGCGAACTATCAGTCACTGCTTGAGAATGAAGCAAAAAAGGAACAAGTACTAAAAAAACAGAAAATAAAGTTTTAGTCAATTTATACATCACGATTTTATTAAATAAACTTTACGTGATGCAACAATTATAAAAACATAGAAATAGACCAACTATCCTAAATAGCAGGTCATTATCTTGTCATCAACTTCATACCACGAAAGTTTTAAACTATGTGATCGTGGCAGGTCTCCTGACTTATTCCATCTTTAAACGGCCTTCTCATCCGAAACAACGAACAATGGCATTAGTAATGTTTAAAGACTTAAATAGAACTTACAGTAGCGGGTCTGTTCAGGATTTACACCTGATTCCCTTTTAACTATTTCTTCTGAATTGAAAAAATAGACCAAAATCAGCCGCAAAGATAGAATTATCTTTTAAAAATGTAAATTCGAAAGATTTTAAAGCCTATTATTTTTTGTTTCGTCTAAAATTGATCGCATTAAAAGAATACGAAACCATCAAATAACTCCAAAACGACAGTTTTTCTACGTCTTGTACCTTGGGAAGGTTTGTCATTGAATCTGTAGATTTATAAAATGAAAATGCACCGTTAATTTCTAACTCTTTAATAGGAACATATTTTATAGAAATATCATTTTCAAATCCTAAAAATTTTGACATTGTGTGATTTAAATTATTCTGCAAAGAATATTGTGTATAAAAAAGATGAAAATCTGAACGAAAAGTAAGTTTTGAATTTATTGGAAACAAAGCAAACAAATACGGATTCACAAGACCTTTTCCTCCAACATCAGCAGGAAAACGTGTAAAAACATTCATGTTTCCATTAAATTTCCAAGTAACGCCATATAAAACATCAAAGTCTCCTGAATTTTCTTTCCCTGTCTGTAAACTGCTTCCGCTAATTATCTCCGCTCCTAATCGTAAAGTAGTTTTTGGCAATGATAATTTCACTTCTGGCTGGAAATAGTATGCAAACAAATGCTGCCCTTTTTGATTTCTACCAAATTGCAAGTAGCTGTTTAAAGTATAATACCATTGCTTCTTTTTAAACTCAATTCTTCCTCCTGTAGTGGCGCGAGTGTATAGTGTTTCTGAATTTGTTTTCTCTAAAAAATCAACGGTATTTATAGAATTAAAAGAAAGATTTTTATTCGAATTATAACTAAAGTTGTACACCAGCATGTATTTGTATTTATTGGAAGCAACTGGAGAATAAGCACTTTCAAAACTTGTATTGTATTTTCTCGTAAACACAAAGAAAAAATCATGGGCAAAATGTGGCGTATATTTCATAATTCGAATTCCTTCATGTGCTCTACCCTGCTGAGCCCAAGGCGCATCCGAAAATAATCTGCCGTTATCTAATAAAATATTTTGTCTTCCTACACGAAAGTTTATGTCCTTAAATTTCGTTTCCAAAAACAACTGATAAAAATTAATGCTTCCGACTTTAGAATTTGAATTTGCTTCATCCCACAAATGAATTTCTTGTAAATCGGATTTTATAAACCATTTTTTACGCAAGTATTGCATTGAAACTCTATTTCTCTGCGTTATGTAAAAATAAGGATCTATCGAGTCATTTGGAGGAAGTATATAATTTGAAGTATATTCTGCTCTTGGACGTATTTCTATATTCATCAAAAACTGCTGCGACAAACTATCTCTTTTTTGTGCATTTAAATATCCACTAACTACTAAAAACAGTAAAAAGACAATTAATTTAAATGAGTTTGCCTGAATCATATATACAAATCCTATATAATATACAAATGTAATAATATAAGTAGTGTTATTTATTCTAGCAAAAAGACTTATTTGTGATATCGCTTCAAAGAAATAGCTAATAGGTTCAAAATTAATATTACTAAAGCAAAAAAACCACTCCTAAAAAAGAGTGGTTTAAAAAAGATATGAAGAAGAATGTTACTAACTCTACTTAAAAAAATAACCTACTGTTATTTGAAAAATTCGGTTCTTCATATCGCTGTTAATACTATAATTGGTGTTTGCGGTTACATCTTTAAAGACATCAGTATAAGAAACATTATATCTTGCATCTGCATAAAATTTGTCTTTAAACTGATAACCCAATCCGAAATTTACAGAAGCATCTACTCCATTTGAATACTCTTTTAAATTCATTTCTTCATGGTTATCATAACCTAAAAAGTTGTCTTGATATTTATTGTTTGCTTTTAAAAGTATTCCTACTTGAGGCCCAGCTTGTAAACTCAACCCTTTAACAACATAATATTTCAGCATTACTGGAATGTTTAAATAATTTATGGCAATGGTGCTTTTGTAATGTGAGTTTTGAACTTCTGGATCTGAATAAGACAATTTCATTCCCTGCTGACTGTATAATAACTCCGGCTGTACCGAGAAGTTTTTTGCCAACGGAATTTCAGCCATTAAACCGGCTGTAAATCCTGTTTTATCAGAGGAGTTCAATTCGTTATCATCAAATGTTAGGCTCGAAATATTCAAGCCCGCTTTTACTCCCAGTTTCACCTTTTCGGTTTGGGCCATTACACCTGCACACATCAGTAGTGCACAGATTATTAGCTTTGATTTTTTCATCGTATTTGTTTGTTTTAGGAAGGGCAGTTCTACACGAGAACTGCCATTTCTATCTGTATTTTTGTTACTTTTTAATGATCTTAGCGGTGTACTTTTTACCTTGAACTGTACAGTCTAAAATATAAACTCCAGTTGCAAGCTGACTTACATTTACGCTTGACGGAACAGCAGAATAGGTTTTACTCCAAATGGCATTACCTTCCATAGAATAAATTTTCATTTCAACTTCGCCTTCTGCTTTTTCAGCCAAGAAGATGTTTACATTATCTGCCACTGGATTTGGGAAAACTCGGAATGAATTTGTCAATTTTCCGATAAGCAACCCTTTAGAATCAATTGGAGCAGACATATTTGTACAGCCGTGTGCATTTGTTACTTGAAGACTATAACTTCCTTCCCAAATTGTAGCAACTGTTTTTTCGGTTGCATTTGGCAAAGGTCTTCCGTTTAAATACCACTGATAACCTGTAGCATCACTAGAAGCTGTAATTTTATTTCCTTCTAATGCCTGAATTTCTGGAACTGTATTTTCAAGAACATTAATAGTAGTAGTGAAAATTTTCCCTAATCCGTGTTCGTTGTAAACCGTTACGAAATAATCTCCGCTTTCTGTTGTAGTGAAAGTTGGATCTGTAGAACCATCAAACCACTCGTAAGCAGCATAATTTCCAGGATTTAAAACTACTTCAGGGCCACAAACATCTCCGCTTGGAAGCTCAGATTCGAAAGTATCAAATACCACAGTTACTTTTTCAGCAAGGCTGCATCCATTTTCCAATGTTGCTGTTACGGTATAATCTCCTGCTTTATCAACATTTATAGAATTGGTAGTTTCACCAGAGCTCCATTTGTATGAAGTCGCTTCTAATTCTTTAGCAGAAAAGTTTCTCTCTGCATCCAGAAATACACTTTTACCTGCATAAGCATGGATAACTGACACATCAAACATTTTAAAATCTGACGGCACACCTTGGTATACATAATTCTTGATACTATTATTTTGTTCGATAGCATCGTTTTCCATTTTTGCATTCACGGCAAATACATGAGAATCTCCAGAATCATCTAGTTTAGGCTGTTTGATAAAAGTATAATCAATACTTTCACCAACCGGAATTCCTGATGCAACGGCTTCTGAGATTTTTTCTGATGTATTACTATACTCCAAATCTAACTGGATAGAATTTTCTTTAATCGCAACTTGCCCTTCGTTTGTCAGTCTAACTTTTACTTCGCTATTGCCACAAATATCTTTTGGAGACAAAATTTGAACAGAAACATCTAAAACAGCCTCACTTATTACTTTAAGATCATCTAAAACCATATAAGAATACCCATCTGATTTTGCATGTCTAAAACGGAACAATACTGATTTTCCAGCATATTTGGTAATGTTTAAGACTGCTTTTTGCCATTCGGTATCTACATAAGTTCCTTGATTTGTTGCTCTCCAAGCTTCAGTCCATTCTCCGCCAACTGGCTTAATATCTACAATTAAAGCATCATTGACATTACTTTGCATAGCGTAATAAAACTCTAAAGCTGTAGCACTTGCAGATAGTTTATAAAGTGGAGAAATTAATTCGCTATAGTAATAATAACCTTCTAATTGACTGTATAAAAGTTTACCGTTAGCGTCTCCTGTTCGGTTTTTTAACGGAACCGTCAAATAGGTATTATCTGGAGTTGTAACCGCTCTCCAAGGATAATTTTCATCACTTTGATTAGAAATAAACCCTTTTGATCCAAATATTGAACCTTGTGTCAGATTAGCGAAATCCTCTGTGTTTAGTTCCAATGCTTTTTCAACAACTTGAAAAGATGCAGTAAGACTTTTAACATCTGTATTTGCCTCTCCATCGGCAGTTGCCTGCACTTTAATTTCGTAATTTCCAGCTGCTAATTTAGGAAGACCGTCTATTTTATAAACAAGAGTTTCACCTTGTCGTATCGTTTTAGTTCTTTCTAATGAAACTGGTTCACCAATGGAGTTTCCGTTCTGAAGAATTTGATATTTGATCGTAACTTTCTCCAATGTTTTATAAGCTACATTTCTTGCATCAATATAAAACTCATGCGAAGGTACATCTTCATAAACCGTTTCACCCACAACTAAATTCGATAGCTGTAAATTACTTTTAGTTGATGTAATTTCAATATTATCTACTGCAAAACCATTACCAAAAAAGCCGTTGTCATTTTGCTGAAAGGCAACCATAACACAAGAATTTCCAGCATAAGCACTTAAATCAACATTATATCCAAACCAAGCACCATAATAAGGCATTTTAAACACCTCTTTCCAAGTTGTTCCACCATCTATACTTACTTTTACAAAACCGTCTGACCATTGTTGCGGATCTCCAAAACCATCAAATGCTAAGTGTGCTTCTTTGTAATTGGTTAAATCAAATACTGGTGAAACCAGCATATCGTTTGAAGCATCACAATTGCATTTGTCATCATTACTTGCCATAAACTTGGTGTGATCTTCAAGAAACCATCCTGGAGAGCCTAAATCTGCTCGCACTCCATGTTTCCATCCTGCAGAACCTTTATTTTCAGAAGTTCTCCATCCTTTATATTTAGAATCGTCTTCAAAATCCATTTTGTACGGAAGTACAGAAACTTTCATGTCTTCGTTATTCCAATTATCGTACGTTAATGTTACGGCATTGTTTCCTTGTTTAAGGTCTTTTGCCATGTCTTCAGGAAAAACAGAAACCGAAATCGTATGCTCTCCGATATTTTTTAGATTAATATTAGGAACAGAATAGTTTATCGTGTCTTTAAACTTAGCGAAGTTTAAAGTTGTTTTTTCTGATTTTGAAAAAACTTCGACTTTTGCTGCATCCAGAATTTTAGTTGTAATAATAACTTCCTGACTTGCAGTCGCAAAATTGTTTGTTATTTTAGCAATTACTGCCGCATTATTATTGTTGATATCACATTTACCAGCGTCAAATTGTGCCGATACAACTTCTAAATCGTAAGGCGCATCGCTCACTAAAATGTTATCTATAAATCCGCCCAGGAATCCGTCATAATAATCATCCGATTTTACATGGAAACGAATAGCGGCCTTTTTTCCTGCTAATTCATTTAAACGAATTTGATAAGGATCTTTTCTAAGTTGGGTATTTACACCTGTAAACCAAGCGCCATCAAATAAATTATTGCCATGTTCTATTTCTGGATAATTTACTGTATTTATTTTTTTCCAGCTTTTACCTTTATCTTCCGAATATTCAACAATTAAACCATCGTAAGTTCTATGCAGTAAATAATACAAATCGAATTCAACATATGGAGAAACTACATTAGTGAAATCGAAGATTGGAGATTCTAAAACGAAATCAGAATTAAGTCCCATTCTGTCAGTTCCTTTAAAGTCTACCATTCCCCACATATATTGTGATTTAACAGTTCTAAAAGTTGCAGGATAATTTTGAAATACAAACTTCTGATTCCCGCTTAACGCTTTTGTGTTCCATCCTCCAGGCGTTCTTTCAAATCCTTCACTATAAGGAAATTGTGTTATAACATCGCTGTAAGCAGCATTTATGATACTATTATTTGTCGTAACTGGATCTTTATCATAGGTTACATAAGCTTCGTAAGTGTGCAATCCCGCCGCTGATAAATCGACAGCAGTATCAAAAGATATTTTCATTTCTGAATTTCCTTTAAAAGCAGTCTGTAACGTCACATCTTTCCAAATTGTTGCGCTTCCAGCTTTTGTATCGGCATATCCAATTTTTAAAACAGTTCCCACTGGAATATCTTGACAGCCTAAATTAAAAATCGTAATAGCCGGAGTATAACTTGTTGTAAGTAAATCTCCAGTATACATTGGAAGATCTAAAGCTGTCGCTTTAATATCAAAATCTTTTTGTGCAGTGGCAACATATATGCCTGTAACAAAAGAATATCCTTCTTCAACCCCAAAATCTACAATCGGATTAAGATCTACTTTTACTTCTACATAGGTCGTTGCATTTATTTGATACGGTATTGTGCTTTTTACTTCAATAGTTGTTTCTTCTCCAATTCCTAAATCTTTAGTAAAAGGAACTTTCCCATCATTAGTATAAAAAGTAATAAGTCTGCCAAGTGCGCTTGCCATGGCTCTTAATTTGAAATTTAAAACTTCATCCGCTTTAATAATAGAAGTTCCTGTATTTCTTAGTGTAATATAAAAAGGCTCGTCACCTTTTAATGGCCCGCAAGAAGTTGAAGGATTTTCTACCGAAACAATAGTTATTTGTCGATCTGCATAAGCTGTACCTACCCCAATTGCATACCAAGCATTAGTAACTTGTTTAAACTCTTCAGAACCTAAACCATACAAATCTTCTGTTGCCATCAAAGTTGCCTGACGCATGTCGCTAAAATTTGAAGACGGCGATAAATATTCTGTTAATGCTATGTAGGCAATCTTTTCAGCTTTAGCTAAACCAATCGGTTTAACCGTATAACTGTTATTAAGATCATTAATCCCTTCTCCACCTTCTGCCAAAAGATAAAACCAATAATTGGTAATACCGCTGTTAATGTGCACACCTCCATTATCATACGATATGTTGGCTGGATTTACCCAATTTGTCCCTCCATAGGTATCAGGCTGTCCCTGCGCTTTTGGATTAGCCATGCTTCTTAAACTTCCGTGAGAATACAATTCGTCTCCCAAAAGCCAAATATCATTTTTAGTATCTCTTCCAGCGTAAAATTCAATAGAAACACCAAAAATATCACTAAAAGATTCGTTCATTGCACCCGATTCTCCTTGGTAAATTAATCCCGCAGAAAATTGTGTTACTGCATGCGTTAATTCATGTCCAGTAATGGCCAAACTTACAAAAGGCTGGTTTTTACCATCTCCAAACTGCGCCCATCCTCCTGTCCAAGAGGCATTTTCAACATTGGTTCCTAAGTGAGCAAGACCAAAAATGGTCATTCCTTTGTCATCAACACTATTTCGGCTAAATTTTTCTTCGTAATAGTTTAAAGTCTTTTGCAGTCCCCAATGAATATCGATTGCTACTTCATCGTGATCTTTGTTGTATAAATCATTCCAGTTATTATCTTCATCGATATATTCTGTAAGCACTTCATCAGATGCATGTTCTGCATGATTCATATTCAAAGTATAAATGGGCACTTTGTATTTTCCTTCCAAAGTTTCCAATCTATAGCCATCTGCATATTGAGTTGTACCAAAAGTAACATCTCCAGAGAATCTTGCTTTTCCTTTACCAATTGTACTTCTGCCATCAATAATAGGCGAAGAAGACGAATGAAGATCTCTGCTTAAATCAATTTTTAAAATGACTTTTCCTGTATTAGCATCAACATAAATCGTCTGACTTGACTGCGGATTTGTAGCGAAAATATCGTACTTCCATGCCAAATGATATTCTGTTAATTCAGAAGAAAAATTAGGTCCCACATAAACCAATTCTCCTTGTGGTTTTGTACTAATTTTTTTATGGACTAAAGACGATAATTTTTTGCTTTGCCAAACATATTCTTTAGCATTTACTGTATTTAATGCATTTTGTAAAGCAGCCGACGCGTTTACTTTATAATTACTGTTTGCAGGCAATTTTTTACTGATATGCCCAAAAGCTTCAATTTTGCTCTTATTATCTCTCACTTTATAAATCGCTCCTTCAACAGGAACAGCATTATGCATTTGCTGATAAGTAGCGAGACTTCTGCCGTGTTTATCTGAAACCGATCTCAGTTGCATCTTATCTGCACTCGAAAGTTCAAAATCTGATCTTTTAACTTCAAATACATTACGAATTGTCAGATTAGACGACTTTGCAAAAGATCTCACTTTTGTGCTGTCTGCACTTTGAACATTTTTAGCCGTTGAAGCACTTTGACTTTTGTCAAAAAGTTTCTGACTAGCTTTTAATCTCTTATTTACATCATCACTTTCTTGTTGCGAAAGTGCTGTTCCATTGACACTTTTTTGAGGTGAAAGAATGTTAGAATCATCATCCTGATTAGCATTCTGATCGGTCTTTTTTTGAGAAAGCTGCTCTTTTTTCTGATTAGCAGTTGGCGATTGTACGGCCGTCTGCGCATTAGATGTTTTGTTTTTTGGAAAAGGAGACTGAGCCATTCCAGCGGAACAGACCAAGAAACCTAACAAAAGAAACAAATACCTGGGTTTAGAGTAAATCTGGTTCATTTTTTTTAATTTAAAATTAGTATTAAGGCTGCGAGTTAATAGCATATGATGGTTCGCAGAAAACCACAAAAGCAAGTCCTGAGAATCAATTCGGCGGTTGATTCTTAGAACTTGCTTTCGTTATTTTTTGTAGAATTTTTAAGAGCGCACTCTTTTTTGTTTTTGTTTCTTCTAGAAGTTCTTCCAAACTTTTAGAAGGTTCTTCTTTTTTTGTGGTATTCATCCAAACTTGTTTTTGATAATCGTTTGGTAAAAATAGACGGACGCTATAAGGCTCGAAAAAAAAGGACTAATGCAAAAACACTCGCAGACAGAAATAGAGCACTCAGAAAACACTCTTTTTAAATTAAAAATAACTATATCAAACAGTTACACTTAAAATTATTTTACAACAAATCGCCTTTAAAACTGTTCAGATAAGTGGAAAGATTTACTTTTTCGTTGGTTAAATCGAACTTTTTGCGCAATCTAGTTCTGGCATTTTCTATCGATTTAAAGGATTGTCCTGTAATTTGGGAAATTTCTTTTGTAGTTAAATCTAAATAAAGCAGCGCACAAAGTCGACGTTCTTTTGGAGTAAGTGTCGGATAATCGATGGTCAGTTTATCGAAGAAAGATTTATGAACCTGTTCAAAACTAATTTCAAATTCTTTCCAGATATCGGCATTCAAGTCTTTTTCCAGACGTTTCAAAACAATATCAATTGCCTGCTGTAATTCTTTGTTAGCAGTTTTAAGTTTGATTTTTTTAAGATCGGTCAGGATTTCGTTGATATTGTCGGTACGATGAATTTCGGCCATAGCCTTACCTACCAAAACCATATTTTTGGCTTCGAGACTTTGATTCAATTCCTGCTGTTTGGCTTTTAATTTTTCTTTTTCCAACTGATTGGTAATATTTCGGTTTCGATAACGGATCAGCAAAAGAATTAAAGTCAAAATTCCAATAACCAATATTAGTCCAACCACATAATACTTAAATCTGGTTTTCTCTTCAACTAAAGTTCGAATCTGGCTTCGGACTTTATAATCTTGTTCGAGTTTTATTCTTTCTAGATTTACGGCCTTTTGTTCGATATTAATACTGTCACTAATTTTATTGAACTGCTGAAAATAAAAAACCGCATTTTTATAATCACCCATTTTTAAATAGGCTTCATAAAGCATTTTGTTCAAACGCATGCTAGAAAAACCAAATGGATTTCCTTGAGAATATTCTAAAGACTTTTTTGCATTTAAAATGACTTTATCCAGTTTTTTTTCTTGTAAATTATATTCGGAAAACGATTCAAAAACAAAGGCTTTTAGTGAATCATCGATAGGAGCATCTATTAATAAGAAAGCTTTTTCAAAATACAAATCAGCATTTTTTTTATCTCTTTTTAAACTATAAGCCCTAGCCAAATTGGTGTACACATAAACTGTTAAGGTATTGTTTTTTAGTTTTTTTGCAATTGCATCGGCTTTATGATAATAATGCAGGGATGAATCTAAGCTTTTACCAAGATAAGCTGTACCAATGTTGTTTAATATTTTTACCAGTTTTTCTGGCTGGTTCTTAGATTTCTGATAACGATATACATTTAGGAAATACTTGAGCGCTTTTTCTTGGTTATTGGTTTTTCCATAAGTAATGGCTAGGTTATTTTCTACCTGAACAATTTCATCTTGAATGTTATTGCTTTTATAAATTTCATAAGCCTTTAAATAATATTGCAAGGTAATATCTAGTACGTCTTTTGAACTGTAAATTCCTCCAGCAGATAAATAAACTTTAGCTAAAGCTAAATCGGCTTTGTCTGTTTTTTTTGCCTCTGTTTCAGCCAGCTCTACATATTTTATCGCTCTATCCCAATCAGAATCTTGAAGTTGGGAAGCAATTTTTAGGGCTAAATCCACTTTTTTTTCATGATTGTCAATAGTATTTAAACTATCAATCCATTCTTTTGTTGAAGGTTGCGGATAAATATAAAAAGTGGTGAAAATAAAAAATATGCAAAGTAATCGACCCATCGCGTGTAAAAATGATAAAGATGGATTCAAAATTATACAAAATTATTAGTATTCAACAACAAACAGAAGAAATAAATGATATCTAAAAAAGACCAAAAAGTTAATCATGATTTACAATCTGGCGAAAAAGCAGCAACTCTCCATTACTGTCTTTTTTCCAGACATTGATGCTTTTCCCTTTTACATTTCCATGATTGTCACCATCGCGCCAATCAACACTGTAGAAACCAAATTCTACAATCGCTTTTTGTGCATAAATAATATTTGAAGTTTCAATCGAAATTTGTTCGATACGCAGTGTACCCGGTTTTTCATGTTCTGTAAAATAATCCGTAATTTCCTTTTCACCCGAAAGAATTGGAGTATAATAAGTTAAATACATTGCGTCTGGCATAAACATTTTGGCATGCTCTGCTCCTTGCCTATTTTGAACCAGCTCTTTAATGGTTTTATTTCTTTCTTTTACCTCCAAAGTTAATTTGTCTGTCGGAATATATTTTTTAGTCTTTGGAATTTCGATATCGTTTATATCTGGAATATTTTTATCATCAAAATAACTTGATGAACCCCAAATTTCAGCTGCAATTGTTGGAGGCACGCCCTTTTTTGAAGGCTTTTTCCATAAAACAGCATATTTTCCAATATAAGAAAACGCTTTCTGTTCGTTTAGATTTAAGTCTTCATTAAAAGTTCCTATTTCCAAAACATAGTTTCCAAAATCCTGTAATTCTAAAATTGTTTTTTGATAGGAAGTAATTTTTGCCTGTTTCAACCATTGTTTGTAGAAATCCCGAATCGTTTTTATACCCACTCGTTGTCTGCTATGCTCAGGCATAAAGATGGCTTGATCTGTATACGCTTTTACTAAATCGTCTTCATTCCCTTTTGTAAAAGCAATTGCAAATGAGGCATTATAATCTTCAATCTGCTTTTTAATACCCGAATTTGTGCTGTTTTCCTGAGCAAAACTACCGACTGCAAAAAGGAAAAAGATAAAACTTAACCTATTCATACCAGAAATTATTTTATTGAACAATAAATATACAAAATATTAATATTCAATATCTTACAGTTAAAAAAAATATAAAAACAGGAATTAAAATCAATCGTTTAGAACATTTTCCCCTTTCATATATAAAAGAAAGAATCTTCAAAATCTCACAAGAATATATAGATAATTCAGTTTCAGCAGAAAACACTTTAATTTTGCTTATAAAGAAGTTAATTTTTCGACAAATAATTCCTAGCAAGACAATATTTGGTTTCATAAAATGTTTATATATAAAAGATTATGATGCATCTAATTTTTTAAATCAATACCACACAAGATTAATAGTAGAAAAACATGAAAAAAATATTTTTGATAATTGCCTTTGCTTCCTTTTCATTGCACAGTTTTGCTCAGGAACTTGATAATAAATTCAAATCGATTCCGGCAAAAAAATCTCCTGTAAAAGAAGTTATTCCGCCAGCAGAAGCTTCCCCTAAAGAAAACCCGCCAGCGCCTATTGAGAAGCCTGCACCGCTTCAGGTTAATCCAGACGAGTTGTTTAAAGACACTAATCTTTATAAGCCAGAAGCAAATGTTGAGGGAATATTTTATAGAAGAAATCAGTTTTTAGGTAATTTCAATACAACAGCCGTTACTTCGACCATTATGTATCGCGATGCCGCTTTTGTAGATGGCGATAAAGTAAAAGTATACTTAAACGATCAAGTAATTGAGCCTGAAGTTTTCTTAAATGGTGATTTTAAAAGTGTGAAAATAAACTTAGTAAAAGGAATCAACAAAATTGACATTGAAGCTTTAAACGAAGGTTTTGCTTCTCCAAATACAGCCGAATTTAAAGTTTATGACGATAAAGGCCAGGTTATTTCGTCAAGCGAATGGAATGTTGGTACGGGCTACAAAGCTGTTATTGTATTAGTTAAAGAATAAAATTTTCTAACAGAAATCGTTTGAAATCATAAAAAACACTTAAAACTGCTGATCTCAGCAGTTTTTTTGTTGTATATATGTAGTTAACTACGTAGTTTTGTACACATATTTAATTTACAAGACAAATGCAAATTCAGCCTATACAAAATAAGTACGAAAATGAAATCGTAGATTTGATTTTACACATTCAGCAAAAAGAATTTAATGTTCCTGTGACTTTAGAAGATCAGCCTGATTTATTGGACATTGAAAACTTTTACTATAAGCCAGGCGGGATTTTTCTTGGTGCTTTTATAGACGAAAAATTAGTTGGCACAATTGCTTTGGTAAAATTCAATTCTGAAGCTGCAGCAATCAGAAAAATGTTCGTTAAGAAAGAATACAGAGGTAAAGAATTTCAAATTGCTCAGCAATTATTAGAGCAACTAATTGCATACAGCAAAGAAAAAGGAATTAAAGACTTATATTTAGGAACGGTTTCTTTATTGCAGGCGGCTTTACGTTTTTACGAAAAGAATAATTTTGTAACAATCGAAAAAGAAGCGCTTCCAACTGATTTTCCATTAATGAAACCCGATAATGTTTTTTGTCATTTAAACCTAAATCAATAAAAATGAATATAATTGACGAGATTGGAATATTAGCCATATCAACGCGGTTGCAGCGTCTGAGCGAACAGTTGCGCAAAGACGGTGCTTTAATTTATAAATCTTTTGATATTGATTTTGAACCGAAATGGTTTCCTGTAATCTATACGCTTCACATTAAAGAAATGCTAAGTGTTGTAGAAATTGCGAGCGAAATTGGCTATAGCCATCCGTCAACTATAAGTTTATTGAAGGAATTAGAAAAACAAAAACTTATCAGTTCTAAAAAAGACAAATTAGACGAACGCAAGAGATTAATTGTGCTTACCGCCAAAGGAAAAGAACTGGTCGTAAAAATGCAACCCGTTTGGACGGTGATGAAAAATGCTTTAAACGAAATCACCGATAATCAGAACAATCTTTTGAGAGCTATTGAAGAAACGGAGCAAAAACTGGCTACACAAGGATTTTTTAAGAGAATTTCAGAATTCAAAAGCTGATTTACTCTTTACCCGTAATCTTTTTTCTGTGATTATGTCCCCATTTTGCTAAAGAATCAATTACCTCTTTTAAAGTATGCCCATATTCTGTTAACTGATATTCGACCGTTATGGGCTGCGTATTCAAAACAGTTCTTGTAACCAATTGATTTTCTTCAAGGTTTTTTAGTTCTCTGCTCAACATTTTTCCCGAAATGCCTTCTACTTCCCGCAATAAATCGGTAAATCTTAAGGTGTTAAAACAAAGTGATGCAATTATAGAAATTTTCCATCTTCCGTTTAAGATGTACATAGCATCATGCACCGCCATAATGTGCTGCGTGCATTTTTTAGGATCGTGGTCGAGTTGTTTTAGCATGTTCTATTATAAGTTACCTCGATGTTACAGTTACTTTTGGTAATCGGATGACAAAAATACACTTAAAGTGTTTACATTTGAAAACAATTTTAAATTAATAAAAAAAAATGGCCTTAATAGATGCACTAAAGTGGCGTTATGCTACAAAAAAAATGAACGGACAAGCTGTTCCGCAAGAAAAAGTAGATTATATTCTTGAAGCTGCAAAGCTTGCTCCATCTTCTTCTGGATTACAGCCTTACAAGATTTTCGTTATCACAAACAAAGAATTAAAAGACAAACTTAGAGCGGTTAGTTTTGACCAGAGTCAAGTTACAGATGCTTCTCACGTTTTGGTATGGGCTGCTTGGGACGGTTATAGTTTAGAAAAAATTTCTGCTGTTTTTGACAGAACAATTGCTGAAAGAGGAATTCCTGCTGATGCAATGGACGAATACAAACAAAGACTTTGGGGAATGTACGAGCCGCTTGGACAAGAATGGCACGCTAACCACGCTGCAAAACAAGCTTACATTTCGTTTGGTGTTGCAATCGCTGCAGCTGCAGAACAAGAAGTAGATGCAACTCCAATGGAAGGTTTTATTCCTGCTGAAGTAGACAGCCTTTTAGGTTTAAACGAACTTGGATTAAAGAGTGTTTTAGTTTTACCTCTAGGATACAGAGATCATGAAAATGATTGGTTGGTAAACATGAAAAAAGTAAGAACTCCGCAAGAAGATTTTATAACAGAAATCAAGTAAAAAATTATTTTTTGCTTAAATGAAAATGCTTTTGAAATGGTGCAGCAGCGCTTTTTCAGAAGCATTTTTCGTTTAATTATTTCATTTTCAAATCAAAACAAAATTCAATTGAAGAAATCAGAAAAACTGATTTTTAGAACTTATGTTAATTTTATTATTTGCCTAAAAATAGGTACGCATTACGGATAATTAAATAATATTGTATAACTAATTTTGCTTTATCCAAAACGATTCATTCTAATTAAATCCTAAAAACCTATGTCTGATTTCTTAACGCAATTTGGGGAAGACCTAAAAAAGAACGTCCCAGGTTTCATCGCAGTATCTGTTGCTGAAATCGCAAGCGGTATGTCATATTATTCACACTCTGCAGTTGCAGATTTTGACCCAGAATTGGCATCTGCATACAACCTTGAAGTAGTAAAAGCCAAAATGAATGCTATTAAAGCTTTGAATTTAAACGGTCAAGTTATTGACAATGTAATGATTACATTAAGCTCTCAAATTCACATTATAGACGTGTCTGATAATCAAGATTATTTTATTTATTTGGCTGTAGATTCTACAAAAGCTAATTTAGGTATGACAAAATCTATCCTTAATAAGTATAAAAAAGAAATCGCAGGTAAATTGTAACAAAGTTTTGCCCCCCCTTGATAAAAAGGAATAGTCGTTCTCGCGAGTATTCCTTTTTATTTTTTAAACCTGTTTTTATGTCGCTCCTCCGGAGCTTTATAGCTTTTGTGCTGTTTCTTTCTATAAATATTGCGCTCCTCCGGAGCTCTGCTATATAACTCAAAGCCCAAAGTGGGCGAAATATATCGGCACAATCAAATCCTATTCAGAAAACGCAAAAAAACATTTTATTTTTTATTCCAACTTGATCTTCATTTCTTCAAAATATTTTATATTTCGAAACCTAAATAAGGAATTATATAAATGGAATTACGCGCTTATTTTGAAAAATACTCTGATGAAGCAACTTGCATTGAAGAGCTCAAAAACAAACGTCTAGAAAATGGACTTTTGTGCCGAAAATGTGGGCATAACGTACATTCTTTTCGTCAGAATGATTTAAAATTTCAGTGCAGAAAATGCGGTAGCAGAACCAGTCTAAAATCGGGAACTGTAATGGAAAACTCCAATCTCCCGATTCGTTATTGGATGATTTGCATTGAATTAATGACACTTTCCCACCGAAAAATATCTATTCTTAAAATTCAATATTTGCTTGGCCACAAAAGATATGAGCCGATTTGGCTGATGGTACAGAAGATTCGTCTCGTAATGAAGATTAGAGACGAAAAATACAGATTGCGTGCTTACTCCGAATTTGACCCCGAATTTCTTCAAAAAATTGACAAACTTGCAATAGAGAAAAAAACTCAAAAATTGTGAATTGTGGATTGTGAAATGTGAATGGTGAAATGTGAAATGTGAAAACTGCAATAAAAACAGCCACAGATTACAGGATTAAAATGATTTTTTAAAATCTGTATCAATCTTGTAATCTGTGGCTTTATACTTTTATTGAGATGGATTAATCTTGCTCGGCTTCGAATACGCTCAGCCTGACAATGTCAAAAAGTTATAGCTATCCTACATAACCTTCAACAATTAATAATTCACCATTCACAATTAATCATTAACAATTATTTCTTCTTATTCTTCTTTGCTTTAGATCTTTTTGCTTTCTTTTTAGCAATCTTTTTCGCTTTTGCTTTTTCCTTCGCTTTTTGCGCTTTTGCTTTCTTTTTAGCTTTAGCTTTTAGTTTTGCTTTTTTAGCTTTCTCTTTCTTTTTATCTTTTGCTTTTTCTTTTTTCTTAGCAACAGCTTTTTTCTTTTTCTCTTTGTCTTTGTCTTTTTCTTTCATTTTTTTATTCTTTTTAGATTTTGGCTGATTGTTGTTTTCTTCAGATGTTTCCTCTTCAGCCTCAGATGAAATTTCTTCTATTTGTGTTGGTTCTTGTACTGCTTCTTCTACCGTGTTACCCTCTTTTTCTGCCACTTTTTTTGGAGCTCTTTTAGGTTTTGGTTTTGCTTCTGGAGTTTCAGCAGATTCTAGAACTGGAGTCTCTTTTTGTTCGATTTCGTCATTAGAGATAACCGAAACAGCTTCTGCTTCCTGATTGATTTCATCAACAAGTATTTCTTTTGCCATTATTCTGTTAATTTTAAGAAATTGATTAAATTTATTTTGAATTAAACTAATTTTTAATGTTATTAAATCATTAAATTAACATCAAAAAATAATAAACAAAGATATATTGAAAAAGACATTCGCCAATGTTAAGTTTTTCATTGCTCCTAAAAAACAAACACAAACAACTAATATACAACAACTTATCCAATGTTAAGTTTTTCATAGTACTTTTTATCGAATTAGAAAGTCTCTTATAAGCTTTCTATAAGCGATTCTTTTCTTAGAAATAAATACATTTTGTTTACTTTCACTTTAAAATTTGATAAAATGTTCAACGATTTAGCATACAAATCCATAAAACCCAGCAAAAAGCTATTAGATTTTGTAGATAGCTTTTGGTGCATGCAAAATAAATCGGATCAAACATTGGAAACGATTGGCCTTCCTGATGGACGAATTGATTTGTCTTTAACGAAAACCGCTGAAACTTCTTTTCAAATTAGACTTTTAGGTTTAGGAACGCAACAGTATGAAAAAGGGATAATTCCAGCCAATAGCTTAACCTTTGTGATCAGTTTTAAACTTCCTGCTGTTGAATGTATTTTCCATGAAAGCATTACTGAAATTTTAAACTCAGGAAAACTGCTTGAAAACAACTTTTGGGATTTTAACGAAAATGATTTAGATGATTTTGAATTGTTTTACGAAAAAGCTTCTTCAAAAATCGAGTCTTTATTAGCAAAAGAAATAGATACTCGAAAACAAAAACTATTTAGACTCATTTATGAAACCAACGGAAATCTGACCGTAAAAGAATTATCAGAGCAATCTAATTGGAGCAGCCGTCAAATTAATCGGTATTTTAATCAATATTTTGGTGTTTCGCTAAAGGCCTATTGTTCGATTCTTCGTTTTCGTGCTTCATTAGAACATATTGCAAAAGGGAAACTTTTTCCAGAGGAGAATTTTACAGATCAAACACATTTCATAAAAGAAATCAAAAAAATTTCGGGTTCGCTGCCAAAAGAGCTTTTTCAAAACAAAAATGACCGATTTATACTATTATCTGCTCTTTCCTCTAAATAATTTTGCAACATAGATTTTAACTACAAACTATGTTACTACAAAATAAACAGGTTGCCATTGTTGGCGGCGGAATGGGCGGTTTAGTATTAGCCCGTCTTTTACAGTTGCAAAATATAAATGTAAAGGTTTACGAAAGAGACCTCAACTCAAAAGTTCGTGTACAAGGTTCTCCATTAGATTTACACGAAGATTCAGGTTTAATAGCCATGGAAAAAGCAAATTTACTAGATGAGTTTTACAAAAAGACCCGCCCAAATGCTAGTAAAGCTCGAATTGTAAATCAGAATTTTGAATTGAAATTTGATGAGCATACTATTAAAAAAACGGCTTTTCAAGAAACTTCAAACGCGAACCATGATTCACTTCAGGATATATCAAAACCACGTCCAGAAATAGATCGCTCAGAACTTCGAGCTGTTTTATTGCATTCGCTTTTACCAGAAACTATCGTTTGGGATAGTCAATTTCTTTCAATGGAAAGAGAAAATAATGGCTGGAGATTGTTCTTTAAAAATGGAAAAAATGTTTATGCCGATTTGGTAATTGGCGCAGATGGAGCAAATTCTAAAATTCGTTCTTATCTAAGCACGCAAAAAAACATTTATTCTGGCATAACCATGATTGAAGGTACAATTTATAATGCCCAAGAAAATGCTCCTAAGCTTTTTGAATATTCAAAAGGCGGAAAAGTGCTCGCTTTAGGAAATGAACAGACTATCATGTACGGCACAAAAGGAGACGGTTCTTTAATGTTTCTTATTAGCAGTAAAATTCCTGAGAACGAGATTGCAGAAAATGATTTGGATTTTACAAACAATCAGATGATTTTTGATTGGTTTGAAGAGGTTTACAAAGATTGGAGTTCTGAGTGGCATGAATTTTTTAAAAGTGAAGAATTGCACTTTATATTTCGTCCACAGTATTATTTTCCGCAAAACCAATCTTGGGAAACACAAGAAAACCTTACCATTCTTGGCGATGCAGCACATAGAATGCCCCCTTTTGCAGGAAAAGGCGCTAATCTGGCTATGCTTGATGCTTTTGAATTGGCAGATTGTTTAACGAGTAATCTATTTTCTGATATGAAAACTGCTATTTCTTATTTTGAAAAAAGAATGCTAAAAAGAGCTGCGAAGGCCTTAACTGACACTTTAAGCAACGGTGAACAACTGCATTCTAAAAATGCCTTAGAAAGACTGCTTTCTATATTTAACCCACCCGTATAAACTTAATTATTTTTATATCAAATACTTATATTTTTTATTTAAATTTACATATACCCGAAAAACCAAGAACTATACGCCAATGTAATTTCACTAAACAAATTATACAATGAGGCATTTTCTACTTTTACTCTTTTTTATAGCTTTTATTTCTCCTTCTTTCGGTCAAAAAATTACCGATTCGGTTCCGAAAAAAACAAAAGAAAAGAAAATCGAACTGCGAGTAATGCCTTATCTAAGCTATAATCGGAACCTTGATTTTATGTTTGGTGCAATTCCGATGATGATGTATAAAGTGAATGAAGCCGATACTATTTCGCCGAAATCACTGTCTGGAATGTCAGCCATTTATACTACCAATAAATCGTATGTATTAGCATTCTTTAATAAATGGTATTTAAATGAAGACAAATGGCGTTTGAAATTTTTCTTTTTTACCGGAAATCAGAATTCACAATTTTATGTGGATGATATCGATCAGCCCGATTTTTACGATTATGGAACCAAAACAACTATCTTGAGTTTGGGAGGTCAACGCAAAATTGTTGGCAAGTTTTATGGCGGACTTTCTTATACTTACGCAAATTACAATACCGTTTATGAAGATAATATTTCTCCTTCTTCTATTTCTCATAGTAATGCAGTTGTCTTTAATTTATTGTACGATACGAGAGATGCCGTTTACTATCCGACAACGGGTTACAAAATTAGAATGGACTGGTCTACTTATCCGAAATTTTTAGATAACGAACTGGCATCGAATCGAATTTCTTTTCAAGCCAATAAATATTTCCCAACCCGAGAAGGCAAAGATGTTATTGCGGCACGTTTTTACGGAAAGTTCGGTCTTGGAAATGTTGCATTTGAACAGCAAAGCACTATTGGCGGAACAGATATTCGCGGTTATTCTGAAGGAAAATACAGGGGTTCAGGATTAATGGATATTCAAGGCGAATATCGATATAACTTTGGAAAGAAAATGGGATTGGTTGGCTTTTTTGGTATCGCAACCATATACGGTTCTGACACTCCAAACTTTGACTGGAAAATGTATCCGGGAGGCGGTGTTGGTTATCGATACAATCCTTTCAAAAAATCGAAATTCAATGTTGGCCTGGACGGTGCAGTCGGCAAAGGAGACTGGGGAATTTATTTTAGAATTGGTGAAGCATTTTAATTTTCAAAAAATATTCATAAAAGGGCTGTGTCAAAAAAGACAGCCCTTTGTTATTTCTCATAATTTACCTTCTGCCCGACTTTATTGGAGCTTTGAAAACTAAATTTTATTAAAATATTTCACTCTACTCAAACTTTTTTTGTAAAAATAAGATGAAGTACATTATTACAGTAAACGCTTACTGGCCTTGTTATAAAGCCTTTTATTGTTGCAAAATCTATTTTTTATGTTTCATTTTATAATATGCAACATACTAAAAAACATTTCATAGCTATCTTTCTTTAAATTTGAGTAACCCCAAATATATTCAAATCTTAACTACAATTAAATGCTCAAAATCAATTTATTAATTTCGAGGTAGTTGTAATTTGCTGTGCTGCCTTTTCATTCCTGATTGCTTATGGCACAATTTTATTTTTCTTGGAGAATTTTTACTTTATCAAAAAAACTGGGTTTTGCTGGCTTATTACTTTTTCTTATTACTTTTCAAGCAAATGCGCAAAACTGTACTGTAAACGCTGGAGTTTTAAATGTTACCATTTGTGCAACCGATGCATTGGTTTTAACTGGGAATAATCCTAGCCCAATTATCGGTACAGTCAAATGGACTCAAATCTCTGGGCCAGCTGTAACTATTAATTCGCCAACTAGCCCAAGTACTACCATTTCTGGCTACACAGGAGGAAATACCTATATTTTTAGATATAGCGCAACTTGTAGTGACGGAATTACAGCCTATCAGGATAAAGTCGTAAATGTTGAGCCTATAACTATGGCAAATGCAGGAGGCAACATTACGAGTTGTCCTAATAGCACTGGAAATTTATCTATAACAGCAAACGCACCTCAAAACACTGGAGAAACAGGCCATTGGGAAATTGTTGGCGCTAATAATGCAGGAGTGGTAATTAATTTTCCGAATCTGCCTACCTCAACGATAACTTTGCCTGCTACAAGCTGTGGCGTTACAACACTACAATGGGTTATTGAAGGGCCAGAATATGCTCCTGGACAGCGTTGCAGAACTACTTCTCAAATAACAGTAACCAATTATGGAGGTGTTAAACCCGTTTCTGCAGGACCAGATCAAACGCTAAGCAATTGTTACACTACAACACAAAACACTAATCTTAATGCAACTTATGGCGGCTGCGGTCTTAACGGACAAAATGGACAGTGGACATTTGTAAGCGGTCCAAATACGCCAACCATTGCCAATCCTAACGCTAATAATACAGGAGTTTCAAATCTTGTTCAAGGAACTTATACTTTCAGATGGACGGTAACTGGACCTTGTGCTTCTGGCAATGATTTGGTTGTAATTAATGTTCCAGCGGCGACACAAGACGTTACGACTCTTCCTGGCGGTGATGAAAATATTTTCTTTTGCGACAATACAATTACGCAAGTAACTTTAGCAGCACAAACTCCTCTTTATGCTGGTGAAACTGTTCAATGGACACAAATAGCGGGAGACACTGGCGCTGTAATAGCTGCTCCAACAAACCCAACAACATTAGTTACAAATATATCAGATCAAGGTGATCCATATACTTTTAGATATACGCTTACTAATAGCAATACAGGCTGTATTTTTACTAAAGATTATCATGTACAATTTAACGGAGCAACTAGAACCATTGTTGCTAACAACGGAGATGACATGGTGGGAAGCTGTGATGCAACAGTATTTACTATTCCGCTTACGGTTACAGGATCAGGAGTAAATCAGTACCGAATTGTAAGCGGTCCAGCTAACTCACCTCTTGCCCCCTTTCCCACTGCTTTGCAAGATGTTGGAAATTCTCTAACTCTAACTCTTACTGTAGCAGGAGATTATACCGTTGAATTTATCAGAAGTCAAGACGGTTCACTTACTTCTGGCTGTGATTACGGTTTTGATACTTTGAATATTCTTGCCTCTGGCGACCCGACCCCTTCTAATGCCGGATCTGATGTAAGTTTGCCATGCGGTGATACCAGTACAATGCTTTCTGGGGTTGCTACAGGTGATGGTATGCATTTTTGGAGTCAGCTTAGTGGTCCTAATCAAGCTGTAATTGCCGATAACTTTGCCATAGATACTCAGGTAACAGGTCTTATACCTGGGTCTTATGTTTTTCAATATATAACAAAAGGTGGCGGTGCTACTTGCGGTTTTTCTGTATCTTCAGTAACCATTCATGTATCTGATACTTCATTGAGCACTCCAAATGCTGGACCAGACGAAGTAGTCTGTGCAAGTTCGCAAGTACCTATGTCGGCAACACCTGCACAAAGTGGGGAAATTGGAACTTGGAGCCAAATTTCAGGACCTAGTACAGTTGTCTTCTCCAATGTTAATGATCCTAATGCTGTTGCATCTGGTTTTACCGTTGCTGCCTCTCTTTATGAACTTCAATGGTCGATATCATATGTAAATCCAGGTCCTTCTTGCAGCGCAGCAATTTCTGATACTGTACAAATTATTACCAATAACAGTACAGCTCCAACCACTTCAGATGCCGGCCCTGATTCGTGTTATCCTAATGGTACAACCTCATTTAATCTTAGCGGAAATACAACCGATCCTCAAGATTTTGGAACATGGACCGTTGTACCGACCACGGGGGTGATTATTGCAAACATAAACGATCCAAACACTTCGGTTACGGTTGTTTCTAGCGGAACATACACTTTTACATGGGCAATAGAAAACAGACTCCGACTTTGTCTTCCTAATAAAAGTGATGTTAAAGTTACGATAGCAGACACTCCGCCAGCTACAAATGCAGGGCCTGATCAGGAAATCTGTGGCAATACCATAACAATGGCGGCCACTGCAAGTGCGGGAGGGATTGGAACCTGGACAAGAATTTCTGGTGTAGGAAGCTATACCATAAGTGATATACATGATCCAAATGCTGTCTTTACGTTTACCTATAGCGGCTATTATATATTTAGATGGACAATAGAAGTCGAGGTCTGTGGTCAAGCATTCGATGATGTTAATTTAACTATCGGTATTCCGCCCCATCAAGCTGTTGCAGGACCAGATCAAAATGTCTGTGCCAGTACCAGCGTTACAATGGCAGGAAGTACTTATGATAGTTTTTTTGAAACAGGCCAATGGTCAGTGTTGACTGGTGCTCCTAATCAGCCCAATATTGTTGATCCGACTAATCCAAATACGGTAATTAACGGACTTGCAGCAGGTACATATACTTTTAGATGGACTATTACAGCCAAAAGTATCTTTTTATGTCAGGGTACTTTTGATGATATGGTTGTGGTAGTAACGCCAACGGCAGATGCAGGAACTACTCAAACCTATTGCGATGTTACCAGCATTCAGCTAACAGGAAATAAAAACTCAACTGGAACTTGGACACTTACCAGCACATCTGGAAATCCAGCAGCTGTTGTTATAACGCAGACACCTCCTAATAGCTACATTGCGAATGCTACTGTTGTTCCTGGAACTAGTTATGTTTTTACTTATACGACTAGCTCTACAACTTTTCCTGATGGTTCTACTTGCCCAGGATCATCTGATTCTGTGAATGTTGAAATTTTTAGCGGAGCAAGTGTCCCGCCCAATGCGGGTCCAGATCAAACTTTATGTATTTCTGATGTTAATGGAACTGCCTCTTTAAGCGGAAATGTTCCTCCGCCAGATGTTACCACTTTTGAATGGCGTTTTGCATCTCAACCTGCTGGAAGCGTAGCTGTAATAACAACTCCCACTGCACCATTGACTACTGTTACCGGTTTAACAGTACCTGGTTTATATATTTTGGAATGGGTATTTGAAAGTCCGTCCTGCAGAACATTGTCTGACATTGTGAGAATTGTAATGAATGCTCCTCCAAGTGCAGCAAATGCAGGTCCTGATGATACTGTTGCTTGTCAAACCACTTACAAAACAGCTGCTGTGCCACCAACAGTTGGTATTGGTACATGGACATTTGATTCTCAGCCTCCCAGTGGAAATGCTGTCATTGACAATCCAAACAGTCCCGTAACTACCCTATCGAATATTAATGTTTTAGGCACTTATGTATTGACTTGGACGGTTACTAACGGTCCTTTTACCAGTCCTTCATTATGTCAGCCAACCTCAGATACTGTCAACATCACTTTTAACGATAATCCACCGACCGTAGCCAACGCCGGCCCCGATCAAGAAATCTGTAATGCTACAACAACAACGATGGCGGGGAATACTCCACTTATTGGCACAGGACTATGGACACAAGTTTCTGGACCTAATTCGGCTACAATATCAGCTCCAAATAATCCAAACTCGCTGATGTTAGGATTAATTCCTGGCACTTATACATTTAAATGGACAATAACCACAACCGGATGTATTTCTGAAGATACTGTTTTAGTGACCATTTATGCAAATCCTTCAACTGCAGAGGCAGGACCAAATCAAATAGTTCCCCAATTTACAGCTGTAAATTTAAATGCAACCGTTCCTACAGTCGGCACTGGTCAATGGAGTCAGGTTTCTGGGCCAAGCGTTATAGGTTTTATGGATGTAAACTCTCCTACTTCAGCAGTAACCGGAACTGTTCCTGGAATATATACTCTACAATGGACTGTCAGTAATGGTAACTGTGCTGTTTCATCAGATACTATGAACCTAACCATTTTATCGATTGCAGATCTTGAATTGACAAAAACAGTAACACCAACAACAGGAAGCATTGGAGATGTGGTTACTTTCAATATAAATGTTTTTAATAACAACTCATTGGGCGGATCTGCTACAGCGACCAATGTTGCCATCCGTGATTATATTCCAATGGGATTTGCACTAGTTGCCGGAACGGTGACTTCAGGAGGAATCTACAATGTTGGCGATAATACCATCACTTGGAGCGGTGTAACAATTCCGAGTGGCAGTATCTTAAATTTATCATTTAAAGCTACTATTCTAGGCGGTGGATCTTATGTAAATAATGCAGAGGTTTTTGCATCCGATCAATTTGATCCTGACAGTACGCCTAACAACCAAAACCCTGCAGAAGACGATCAGGACAGCGCGACAGTAGTACTTGATGTAGCCGATTTATCACTGCAAAAAACCGTTTCTCCAGCAACTGTCAGCATAAACGATAATGTTGTATTTACCATTAGAGTGACCAACAGCGGTCCTAATAATGCAACTGGAATTACAGTATCAGACCAATTGCCTCCAGGCTATACTTATGTAAGTGACAATGGTGGCGGAAAATATAATAATGCCACAGGAATTTGGAATGTTGGCAATCTAAACAATGGAAACTCTCTTGCTTTACAAATTACAGCCAAAGTAAACGTTGTTACCTCCGCAAATGATTATATCAATACCGCTGAAATAGAAACGGCCCATCAGTTTGATCCCGACAGTACTCCTGGGAATGGATTGCCAGAAGATGATATGGCAAGTGCCAATATTACCTTAAAACAAGCTGATTTAGAACTTACTAAATCTGTAAATCCAACTTCTGCAGCAGCTGGAGAACAGGTAGCTTTTACTATCAATGTCGTTAACAATGGTCCCGGAAATGCAACTGGAGTTGCTGTAAATGATGTTATTCCTGTGGGATACACGCTTATACCTGGATCAGTATCTAATGGCGGAACCTATCAGATTGCGACGGCGACACTCGAATGGACAAATTTAACGATAGCGGCAAACTCTAATGTTGATCTGACCTTTAATGCTTTTGTAAATCCTTTAGGAAATTATTTAAATGTAGCACAAATAACAGCTAGTGATTTGCCAGATCCAGATAGCGCACCAAATAACAATGTTGCTTCTGAAGATGATCAAGACGATGCTGAAATTACTTTTATTGGTCCTTCTGCCGATTTATCTTTAACCAAAAATGTAGTTACGGGTAATACAAGTCCTGTAGTTGGAAGCCAAGTCTCGTTTGAACTTAAAATAACAAACGACGGTCCAAATAATGCAACTGGAGTACAGGTAACCGATTTACTGCCTTCTGGTTTTCAATACGTAAATTACAGTTCGTCTGCTGGAACATATGACAGTACTACTGGAGTATGGAATGTTGGTACGGTCGATGTTGGCGTTACAGAATCACTTATCCTAGATGCAAAAGTATTGCCAACAGGAGATTACAAAAATATAACACAAGTTACTGCCAGTAATCTTCCTGATCCTGATAGTACGCCTAATAATGACGATGGAGATCAAAGCGAAGATGACGAAGACAGTGTGGTGCTAACTCCTATACTGCCAGCAGCCGATTTATCATTGACAAAAACATTGAGTAATGCTACTCCTTTGGTAGGCTCTGTGGTAACGTTTACTATTATCACCACTAATAGTGGTCCGCAAGATGCAGCCCAAGTTCAAGTAACCGATTTACTGCCTTCTGGATATACTTTCACTACTTTTAATGCTACAAGCGGAACTTATGACAGTACAACTGGTTTATGGACACTAGACATATTAGAAAGCAGTGAATCTGAGACATTACAGATTAATGCAATAGTTAATCCAACAGGAGATTATACGAATATTGCAGAAGTCACCAATAGTGATACTCCAGATCCTGACTCTACACCCAATAACGGAGTGCCAACAGAAGACGATTATGGAACTGCAACCACTACTCCTATTCCACAATCCTCAGATCTATCTTTAACTAAAACCGTTAATAATACTACACCTTTAGTAGGTTCGTTAGTTACTTTTGAAGTAGTTGTAACCAATAATGGCCCTCAGGACAACTTTGGCGTACAAGTGACAGATATTCTTCCGTCTGGATATACTTTTACTGGATTTACCATTTCTACAGGAACTTACGATACGACTACAGGAATATGGACAGTGGGTAATTTAGTTACCGGTGATTCAGAAACACTTCAAATTGTAGCGAGGGTAAACCCAAGTGGCGATTATACGAATAAAGCCGAGGTCACAGCTGCTAATCTTCCCGACCCAGACTCGACTCCAAATAATGGAGTTACAACCGAAGACGATTACGCAGAAGTTACAACAGTTCCTGTTCCAACATCGGCAGATTTATCTTTAACTAAAACCATAAATAATGCTGCTCCACTTGTGGGTTCGCAGGTAACTTTCAGTATTCAAGTAACCAATTCTGGTCCACAAGAAGCAAATTCTGTGGCTGTTACCGATTTACTGCCTTCTGGATATACTTACGCATCCTATAGCGCAACAACCGGAAGTTATGATTCGTCAACAGGAGTTTGGACAGTTGGAAATATGCCTATTTCAGATTCTTATACTTTACAAATAACAGCTACTGTTAATGCTAATGGAAACTACACCAATAGTGCCGAAGTTACAGCAAGCAGTCAGCCTGATCCTGATTCTACGCCAAATAACGGAGTTACCACAGAAGATGATTACGCAGAAGCCACAACGGTTCCTGTTCCAGCATCAGCCGATTTATCATTAACTAAAACAGTAAATAACGCAACTCCTCTTGTAGGTTCTCAAGTAATTTTCAACCTTCAGGTAAGCAATGATGGGCCTCAAGCAGCAGATGGTGTTGCTGTAACCGATTTACTGCCTTCTGGTTACACCTATAGCTCTTATAATGCAACCGCTGGAAGTTATAATTCTTCAACAGGTTTATGGACCGTTGGAAATGTCGCAATTGGTGCTACTCATACTTTACAAATAACAGCGGTAGTAAATACTGCAGGAAACTACACTAATACAGCCGAAATTACAGCAAGTAATCAGCCTGATCCGGACAGTACCCCTAATAATGGAGTTACCACAGAAGATGATTATGCAACAGCGGCAACTACTCCAACAGCTCTTTCTTCTGATCTTTCGTTAACCAAAACGGTTAGCGATTCAACTCCAATTGTTAATACAGAAATTACATTTGAAATAATTGTTACCAATAGCGGGCCAGAGGACAATACAGGTGTTCAGGTAACCGACTTACTGCCTGCAGCATTTACCTTTACTAGATATACCGTTTCAAGAGGAACTTATGATCCAGCAACAGGTTTATGGAATATTGGAAACTTGCCAAAAAATCAATCAGAAACACTGCAAATTGCAGCAATAGCAAATGCAATTGGAAATTTTGTGAACATAGCAGAAGTAACCGCAGCTGGTCTTCCTGATCCTGATTCAACTCCAAACAACGGAGCAATATTGGAAGATGACTATGCAATTGCTCCAGTAGGTGTGAGAGCAGATACACCTCCTCCGCCGCCAGTTTCTGATTTATCATTGACAAAGACAGTTAATAATTCTGTACCGTTAGTTGGTTCTCAAGTTACTTTTGAAGTTATAATTACCAACAGCGGAAAAGATGACAATAAAGGGGTGCAAGTTACAGATTTGCTCCCTTCCGGATATACAATTACTGGATATACAATTTCTACAGGAACCTATACGCCAGCAACAGGTTTATGGAACGTTGGTAATATCGTAAACGGAAAATCTGAAACTCTTCAAATTACAGCAACTGTAAACGCCTCTGGAAATTACACTAATATCGCAGAAGTAACTGCAGCTGATTATGAAGATCCTGACTCAACTCCAAACAACGGAGTTACCACAGAAGATGATTATGCATCAGTAACAACTACTCCAAACCCATTAGCGGCCGATTTATCTTTAACTAAAACTGTAAATAATGCGACGCCACTTATAGATACGCAGGTCATTTTTGAAGTAATTGCAACCAATAATGGCCCTCAAAATACTACAGGAGTGGAAGTGACAGATTTACTACCTTCTGGATATACTTTTACTAACTACAGCACCACAAAAGGAACTTACAATCCAGCAACTGGAAAATGGGTAATTGGTTCATTCTTAAACGGAGATTCGCAAGTATTACGCATAACCGCTGTTGTAAATCCGACAGGAGATTATGCAAATATTGCCGAAGTTACTGCTAGTAATCTACCAGACCCTAATTCGACTCCAAATAACGGAATCACAACAGAAAATGATTATGCTGAAATTGCAACAACTCCTGTTGTTCCTATGGCCGATTTATCACTTACAAAAGCCGTAGTCGGCGGTAATTTTAGTCCAATATTTGGTGCTACCGTTACTTTTGAAATAACCGTAAAAAACAGTGGTCCGCAAACTGCAACAGGTGTTCAAGTAAAAGATTTGTTGCCGAGCGGTTACGAATATGTCGTATACAGCTCAACAGCTGGGCAATATTTTAATACCACTGGAATATGGGATATTGGAACTATACCAACAGGAAGTTCAGAATCTTTACTCATAGGCGCAAAAGTGAACACAACAGGTGATTATAATAATATTGCCGAGGTTTATGCTTCAAATGAACCGGATCCAGATTCAACACCAAATAATAATGTTAGCGGTGAAGATGATATAAGTTCTGTATTATTAACGCCAGTTCCTGCTGTAGCAGATCTTTCTATTGAGAAAAAAGTAATCAATAACATACTTAATCCTGCTGTAGGATCGCAGATTTCATTCTCCATAACATTAACCAACTCAGGTCCAAGCAATGCTACTGGAATTATTGTCAAAGATGTACTTCCTTCTGGATATGATTATATTTTCTATAATTCGACTTCGGGAGCTTATAATCCGGCAACAGGAGAATGGACTCCTGGAATTATACTTGCTGGCAATAGTCATACTTTAATTTTAAATGTTTTTGTAAAAGCTCCAACAGGTACTGCAGACGAATATTTAAATATAGCAGAAATTATGACGGCAGATCAACATGATCCAGACAGTACACCAGGCAACGGAATTGCGACAGAAGATGATTACGACAGTATTTCTGTTACGCCTGTAATTGTAATGGCAGATTTATCTATTAAAAAAACAGCTCTTAATCAGGATGCCGTTCATGATGTGGGCTCAACGGTTATTTTCACAGTTACCGTTACGAATGATGGGCCTGCAGATGCATCTGGTGTACGAGTAAAAGATTTGCTTCCTCCTGGATTTACCTATCAAACAAGTAGTCCTACAAGTGGTTTGTACAATTATGTGACAGGTATTTGGAATGTCGGAAATATTCCAACGGGAACTGATCAATCATTAGATATTTATACCACAGTGAATAAGCCTTCGGGTCTAGCAGGCGAATACACCAATATAACCGAAGTTATAGCCAGTAACCTACCCGATCCTGATTCGACTCCAAATAACGGGGTTACAACAGAGGACGATTATGATAGTTTACAAATTAAAATTGCCGTTGCCGATTTAAGTCTTGAAAAAACAGCCAGCAACAAAAACGCCAATGTAAACGAAGTGGTAACATTTACTATTCAGATTAACAATGAAGGGCCTAGCACCGCTACCGGAGTTGCTGTTGAAGACTTGATACCGCTTGGATTCAAGAACATTTCAAATATCAATAATGGAGGTGTTTTTAGCAAAAATATTATCAAATGGGTCGATTTGACTGTTCCTGTAGGAGGCATTACACTAACCTATGAGGCAACTGTTGCCAATCCGTTTGGACTGGAAAGTGTTGATTTTGTTAATATCGCTCAGGTAACTGCAAGCAATCAATTTGATCCAGATTCGACTCCAAATAACGATAACGGAGATCAAAGCGAAGATGATGAAGATTCTGAATTTATCAATATCCCTTCCACTGATATAGCGATTAACAAGGAAGTCGATAAAACAGATGTTCCTATGGATACTCAAGTAACCTTTACCATCACAGCAGAAAACTTAGGCAATCTAACGGCAACAAACGTAGAAGTTAATGATGCTTTACCTAAAGGATATTCATTAGTAAATTCAACTGTAAGTTCAGGAACTTATGATCCTAAAACCGGTATTTGGAGCATTCCATCAATCAATGCCGGAGCTGTACAAACGCTAAGTTTAACGGTTAAAGTGGTCGATTTTAATGATTATCTGAACACTGCGCATTTGACAAAACTGGATCAGATAGACACCAATTCGGCAAACAATCAGGATAGCGCGACTGTTTCGCCAAACTGTCTGAAAATCTATAACGAGTTTTCACCAAATGATGATGGCCAGAACGATTTCTTCTACATCGATTGTATCGAAAGATATCCTAATAATCAGCTGGAAATCTTTAACCGCTGGGGTAATTTGGTTTACTACCAAAAAGGCTATAAAAACACTTGGGACGGAAAAGCGGAAGGTTCTGCCAAAACGCTTCCTGAAGGCACCTATTTCTATATCTTGGATTTAGGAGACGGATCTAAAAAAACCTCTGGATGGCTTTACCTCAAATAGAACCATTCAGAAAATGAAAAGTTTAAGAATAGGATTAACCAAAATAAAATTGGCTATGATTAAAAATATAAAAAAGGTTTTCGCGATAATAACTCTATTCTCGGCATATGGAGCCTTTGCACAGCAAGACCCGCAATACACGCAGTATATGTACAATACACTCACCGTAAACTCGGCATATGCCGGTTCGTTGGGACATTTAGCCATAACAGGAATTTACAGAACACAATGGGTTGGTATTGAAGGAGCTCCAGACACGCAAAGTTTTTCATTAGATACTCCAGTCGGGAAAAATGTAGGTCTGGGAATTTCGATCGTAAACGAAGAAATTGGACCCACAGAAGAACAATATTTGGATGCCAATTTCTCATATACCATCAAATCTGGCGAAACCCACAAACTTTCCTTTGGTATAAAAGGCGGCGGTCGCGTTATTAATATCGACTGGTCTAAAGGAAGCTACAAAGATCCCGATGTGCAATTTCGTGAAAACATTACCAATAAATTCCTTCCTGTAGTTGGCGCTGGATTGTATTGGCACGGAGAAAGAGATTACATCGGACTTTCCGTTCCGAATTTCATGACCCGCGAACGTTATACTTATGATGATATCAGCGAAGATTTAGTCAATCAGAGAATACATGTTTATCTTATTGGAGGTTATGTTTTTGACCTTTCGGCACATACCAAATTCAAACCCGCTGTTTTCCTAAAATATGTGGCCGGCGCTCCAATTATTGCCGATATATCAGCCAATTTTATGTTCAACAATGCTCTAACGCTCGGTGTTTCCTATCGCACATCAGACTCCGTAAGCGGTCTGGTCGGAATCCAGATTACACCAATGATTATGGCTGGTTATGCCTACGATTATACAACCACCGCTTTGCAAAATTACAATAGCGGTACGCACGAAATTATGCTTCGTTTTGAACTGGTTTCACGCAAAAAAGGATTAAAATCACCAAGATTCTTTTAATACGGATAGTCTATGAAAAGAACAATTACTATACTCGCATTATTGGTTATACAGCTGATTCATTCACAAACCAAAAACAAAACTGCCGATGCTCTTTTTGATAAGATGTATTATGTGGAAGCTGCAAAATCGTATGAGCTTTCCATAAATAATGGTGATGCTTCCAAAGAAACGCTTCAGCGACTTGGGGATGCTTATTATTTTAATACCAGAATGTCAAGCGCTTCAAAATGGTACGGAAAGCTGATTGCTGAATATCCAAATGAGGTTTCTGCCGAATATCTTTTTCGTTACGCACAGTCGCTGCAGGGAATTCAGAATTATGATCTGGCTAAAAAATGGATGAAGAGCTTCGCCGAAAAACAAAAATCGACCGATGCTAGAGCGAAGAACTTCTCGCTAAAAAATGTCACATTAGAAGATATCGAAAACATAAAACCTTCTTTTATACTAGAAAACTTAGACATCAACTCTACTTATTCTGATTTTGGTCCGATGTATTACAAAGGCGATTTAGTTTATTCGACAACAGTCGATTCTTCGTATTTAAAAACAGACAGATACGGATGGAACGATCAGCCTTATTTAAATATGCAGCTGGGCAAAATAAGCGAAACACAATCGAATGTGACTTTTAAAGAACGTTTCGGAAAAGACATTACAACCAAGTATCACGAAGCCTGTATCGCCTTTTCTCCCGATGAAAAAACGATTTATTTTACCCGAAACAATTATAACGGAAAACTGAAACGAGATAATAAAGGCATCAATAATCTTAAAATTTATTCGGCAACAGCTGTAGAAAGCGAAAATGGCGCCACAAATTGGACCAATATTCAGGAACTGCCTTTTAACAGCGACAGTTATTCCGTAGGGCATCCTGCGGTAAGTAAAGACGGAAAAAAGCTCTATTTCGTGTCGGATATGCCTGGAACAATTGGTTCGACAGATATTTTTGTAGTCGATATTTTAGGCAATAATCAATTCTCTGAACCCAAAAATTTAGGCGAAAAAATAAACACAACAGGACGCGAAATGTTTCCGTACATCACCGATCAAGCATTGTATTTTTCTTCTGACGGATTTTTAGGTTTAGGAGGTCTAGACGTATTCGAAAGCAGAATAAACGATGGCGTTTTTGACACACCAGCAAATTTGGGAGCGCCATTAAACAGCAATCGAGACGATTTTGGCTATATCGTTAACGAAGCGACCAATAAAGGTTTTGTCTGTTCGAATAGAAAAACAGGAAAAGGCGATGATGACATTTACTCTTTTGAAAGATCTTGCAATCAAGCCATAAGCGGTTATGTTTTTGATGCCATTTCAAACAACAGAATTGCAGGTGCCATGGTAACGCTGAAAAATGCAAACGGAATAAAAGTGGCCGAAACTGTTTCTCAATTGGACGGAATATACGATTTCAATAACAATGTAAATTGCAATACTCCTTATACGATTGAAGTTACAAAAGAGAATTATAATGCCAATACTAAAGCAATCGTAACAGCAAACAGTTCTGGAAAAACAGAAGCTCTTGTAGGCTTAGATCCTGCTTTAATTGTTCGCGAAAATGGAGTTCTAAAAATAAAAATCGGAATTATTTTCTTTGATTTAGATAAATCTGATATTCGTTATGATGCTGCAATAGAACTTAATAAAGTAGTTCTCTTAATGCATCAGTACAACACGGTTGTGATCAAAATCGAATCGCATACCGACTCCCGTGCCAACGACCAATACAATCTCGAATTATCTGACCGAAGAGCAAAAGCTACAAGAGATTATCTAATTTCTCAAGGAGTTGCACCAGAAAGAATAGAAAGCGCAATTGGCTACGGAGAAACCCAATTAATCAACAATTGCTCCAACGGAGTTCCCTGCACAGAAGCACAACACCAAATCAACCGCCGAAGCGAATTCATCATCACAAAAATGTAAAAAGAAAAGCGTCCCAAGATTATCTCAGGACGCTTTCTTTATTTCTCAATCGCTCTTGCCTCTACCAGATCTTTTCTCTTGCTTCTATTCTCTATTCTCCTACTGCAACTTCACACACATCCATTCCCCTTTCATAATCAATCTATCCTCATCAAAAGCTTCACCCGATTGTTTTATGATTTTTTCGCTTGTGCGAATGTTTTTTACAACAAATTTAACGAGTTTATTGAACTCAACACCCGCAAAAAATTCAACATTATCCATACTAACCAATCCAAAAACGCCATCTGCAATCCCTAAAAGCTTTATACCTGCACCGCCACATTGTGCCATCGCTTCAATCAAAATAGTTCCCGGAACAAAATTAAAATCGGGAAAACTGCCCTGAAGCCAGGCATCTTTATCTGTAAACGTCTTTAAACCAACGATTGTGTCTGTGGTATAAGAAATAATTTCATCTACAAAGAGAAATGGAGCACGATGCGGAATTAAATCTTCTATTTTTTTAGTCATGTCTGTAATTTTTAACAATGTACGAATCTGAACTGAAATAGACAATATTAAAATGGCATCTGTGTTAAAAGCAGGTTAAAATGTTAAAAAAAGGGCCAACTCAAATTGAGTCAGCCCCGCGTTATCAACCCTAAAATCACAAGCTTTATTCTTGCAATAAAACAAAACTTTTAGCATCTGCTTTGATTTTATTTCCTTCAAAATCAATATCGATTATTCCTGCTTTTCTTGGAGAAACACCGCTATTGCTAAAATGTGTATGCAGTACATACTTCATTTTTCCGTTTGTATCATAGAAAACATCACCGTGACCTACTCCATTTATCCCCACATCTTTTCGGCTGATTATCGGGCTTTCAGTTGCTTTTTCCCAAGGTCCAAACGGACTCTTAGCTGTTGCATAACCTACTGCATAATCAGGGTTTCTAAAATCGTTTGCAGAATAAATCATGTAATACAAATCATTGTGTTTCAATACCGTTGGTCCTTCTGTAACTGGCCAAGAAACATTCTGGGTATTTTCCCACGGAAGACCGCCAGAAATACATTCTTTAAGGGTTTCTTCTTTAATTCCAGACCAGTCATCTTTAAGTTCCGCTACAAAAATTCGGTTTCCATTGGTCAAACGCACGTGATAAAGGTATTTTTTGCCGTCCTGATCAACAAAAAAGAAAGGATCGATCTGATTGCCCGAATTAAACATTGGAGTCTTAGAATCGTTTTTAAATGGCCCAAGCGGACTATCACTGCTTGCAATGGCAATATTCTCATCGGCGGTATAAATCATATGAAATTTATTGTTGTATTTAAAAACCTGCGGTGCCCAAAAACCTTTCGTCCCATAAGCGTCTCCTTTTTTTAATGCTAAACCATTTTGTGCTCCAACAGGCCCTTTCCATTTTTTCAAATCAGAAGAAGTGTACACCTGAAAACCTTCTCCGTTAGGAAAATCTCCCGTTGTGGTTCCGTACAAATGATAAACTCCATTTTCGTGAAAAATGGTCGGATCTGCCAACAAGATTGGTTTGTCTTTTGAAGCTGTTTTTTTGCCAGTTTCTTTCTCTTGAGAACAGCAAACAAAGACACAAAACAGACTTAAAAGCGTAAAATATTTTTTTATCTTCATTATTAAACTTTTTATTTAATTAATTCTATTTAAAAACTAAAAATCAAATAGTTAATGATACACTATAGAAAACCTCTATAATGGAAATTCATACTAAAAACCATTATTTTACTCAAAAATTCTCATCTTAATTTCGAAAAAAATAAGCTCTAAAATCTTCCTTAAAAAATGGTTCTTTAATCCTAACTTCTAACTCAAAACTTATTACTTTTCAGATGAAAATTGATACAAAGAAACCGTATGATACTTCTCTCCTGCTTTTAATGTTATTTGAGGGAATTTTGGCTGATTTGGCGCATCAGGAAAGTGCTGTGTCTCTAAGGCAAAAGCAGTTCTAAAATCATCCTTAACACCTGATTTAAAGGTGTTTTTACTCTGCATAAAATTTCCGCTATAAAATTGAAGTCCAGGCTCTTCTGTATAAATATATAAAGTAATACCTGAAATATCTCCTTTTATGGTTGCAGCATGAATAAATCCATCTTTTTTCGTTGACCTAAGCACGTAATTGTGGTCATAACCTTTTCCGAATTTGAGCTGTTCGTCTTTGGTTTCTATTCTTTCGCCAATTTTATGTTTTGATGTAAAATCGAATGGCGTATTTTTTACCGATTTCAATTCTCCCGTCGGAATCAAACCTTCATCAACTGGTGTAAATTTGTCTCCGTAAATCTGTAATTCATGATTTAAAATTGTCCCGCTTCCCTCTCCATTCAAATTGAAAAAGGCATGATTAGTTAAATTGACAATTGTAGTTTTATCCGTCGTCGCTTCGTATTCCATTTTTACAGCATTGTTATCTGTGATCGAATAAGTCACTTTTACATTCAGATTTCCAGGAAAGCCTTGTTCTCCATCTGGCGAAGCATATGTAAAAACCAAAGTATTACCGTTTGTCTTTTCAGCATTCCAAACAACATCCTGAAACCCTTTTACACCACTGTGTAAAGCATTTTTCCCATTATTAAGCGGAATCTGATAGTGCTTTCCTTCGAGTGTAAATTTGCCTAATGCAACTCTGTTGCCAACTCTTCCAATTGTAGCGCCAAAGTAAGGTTCTGTGGCGTTTTTAAAGCCCTTTGCACTGTTCATTCCAACAACAACATCAGTCGGTTTTCCGTTTTTATCTTTAACCCATAAACCTATTAATCGCCCACCATAGTTGGTAAAAGCAGCTTTTATATCTTTATTTTCGATCCAATACAAACTGACTTTTTTACCATCAATGATTGTGTCGAAGTTTTTAGTCTCTAAAACCGTTTTTACTGTATCTGATTTGATTTCTGAGTTTTCTTTTGAAACAATATTTTCTTTTTTACTGTCTTTACAGCTGAATTGAAAAAGTGCCAGCAACAAAAGTGTAGCAATTTGAATGTTTTTCATTTTTATCTTTTTTGAAAATGATTTTAATTTGATGGAATAGCCAATGACATTCCTTCGCTAACTGGCTCGCCTAAAACAGGAAATCCGTTTGCATCCCAGTCAATTTTCTGCATTCTTGGCGATCTTTTGTTCCCGCAACCTTCGCCCGGGTTTGAGTTAGCGTGATACAGAATCCAATCTTCTTTTCCATCAGGAGATTTAAAGAATGAATTGTGTCCTGGCGCATACACCTTGTTGATTGAAGATTGTTTGAAAATAGGCTCAGGAGATTTCTTCCAAGCATTCGCATCTAGCAAATTTTCTCCGCCGTTAAATGTTAACAATCCTAAAGCATAGAAATCAGTCCAGCATCCGCTTGCCGAGAAAACAATAAAGATTTTACTGTTTCTTTCTAAAAATTGTGGACCTTCGTTCACATTCACCTGCGGCGGATTTACCTCATCATGCAAAGCGCCGTGTGTTTCCCAATCGTTTGTTGGCGCAGAAATCATAACACGATCGCCATCAATCTCAAGCGGATTTTTCATTTTGGCAATGTAAATATTCTGCTGACCGTTTTTATCTCCTGCCCAGCCTGCCCAAATCATGTAAAGCTGTTTTTTATACTCGAATACATTCCCATCAATTGCCCATTTATCGGTTTTCGCAGCAATTTTACCTTTAAACTCAAATTTTCCTTTAAACGGATCTGATGATTTATTTTCTAAAACATACATTCTGTGATTGTTATTATCGCCATTATCGGCTGCAAAATAGCAATACCACTTTCCGTTGATGATATGAAACTCTGGCGCCCAGATTTCTGCCGAATAATTGGTGTTTTTGGGTGGTGTCCAAATCACTTTGCTTTCGGCATTTTTGATATCAGAAAGGTCTTTTGTTTTCCACAACACCAATTTATTTCCAAGCGTGTTGGTATAGTAATAATAGCCTTTGTAATACGTGCTGTAAGGATCTGCTCCCGATGGCAGAATGGGGTTTGTGAATGTTTTTTGCTGTGCAAAACTTATTGTTGTGAACAGAAAAAGGATTAGATATTTTTTCATTTTTAATTTTTTGTTAGTCTTTGAATTTTCTCTCGCAGATTTTGCAGATTTTTTTTATCAGTGTAATCTGCCAAATCTGCGGGAGAAATAAATTTAATTCTAATTCAAAGCATTCATAACCTCCGTATTAATTTTATTCACCGCTTTAAAATCCATTTTGTCTACTTTTCGATCATAAGTCATAAAACCGTTTACTTCACCTTCAACATCTGTTGTCTGTGTGTAGACTGCTGCCGAGAATCCCGTTTTAACGTATTTTCGAAGCGTTTCCGCGTACTTTAGGTATTCAGTGGTAACTTCACTTGCATTTTTAAATTTAATGTAACCCCAGTTGTCATTTGCCCTCCATAAATGCCCTTCCAACGGAAGTCCGATTCCGCCATACTCTCCCAAGACTGTAACTCTTCGGGCATCGTACAAATACATTTCTGGCCCTGGATAATTATGCAAATCCAAAATATCGCCCGTCTGGAAGTGATTTCCACCGCTCGCAGAATTAATCAAACGCGTTGAATCATGTTTTTTTGTCCATTCTGTAATTTCAACGGTTTTAAATTGTCCCCAAGCTTCGTTAAACGGAACCCAAACCACAATACTTGGATACGAATACAAATGATCCATAATCTCTCTCCACTCTTTTCTGTAGATTTCTTCAGATTTTGCCGAACGCTGTAATTCTGTTCCCGTAAAATATTTTGTGTTTTGCCAAATCGGCTGATCGTCACCGCTCGGCATATCTTGCCAAACTAGAATTCCTAACTGATCGCAATACGTATACCAACGTTCTGGCTCTACTTTTACGTGTTTACGAATCATATTAAAACCTAATTCTTTGGTTTTAATAATATCATATTTCAAAGCTTCATCAGTTGGTGCGGTGTACAATCCGTCAGGCCACCAGCCTTGGTCAAGAGGTCCAAACTGGAAATAATCTTTGTTGTTTAACTGCATTCTCACGATTCCATTTTCATCTCGTTTAGATG
The DNA here is from genome assembly GCF_002303885.1 of Flavobacterium sp. ACN2. Taxonomy (GTDB): domain Bacteria; phylum Bacteroidota; class Bacteroidia; order Flavobacteriales; family Flavobacteriaceae; genus Flavobacterium. The sequence continues at coordinate 103,979 of NZ_MRCM01000001.1, forward strand.
AAATTTTTCGCATTGCAAAATAACTTTTCACCTCATCAACGACTTTATTTTTGCTGATTAAGCGAATTTTAGTCTGATACAAAAACGGACTTTCAGGCGACCACAATTTCGGATTATTCAAAATAATATCATTGCTTTCGCCTACAACCGCTTTTTCTTTAGCAATCTCTTTTCCGTTATCGAAAACAGAAATCTCTACTAAATCTCCTTTTTCTGCTCCATTTACCTCAGCTTTAACACTAATCGTATTTTGATCAATATTTGGCGTTGTTTTTAATGCTGCAATGTTTTTAGCATTTACAGGCTCAATCCAAACCGTCTGCCAGATTCCTGTAACGGGTGTGTACCAGATTCCTTCTGGCTTTTTAACTTGTTTTCCTCTTGGCTGAGGCCCATCGTTGGAAGGATCCCAAACTTTTACTACCAATTTCTGATTTTTCCCTTTTTGGATGAATGGCGTAATATTGAACGAAAATGGTGTATATCCTCCCGTATGAGAACCGACTTTTACATCATTCACAAAAACTTCTGTTTTCCAATCTACAGCGCCAAAATGTAAAAGGATGTTTTTTCCATTCCAACCTGATTCAATCGAAAATTGGGTTTCGTACCAAAGTTCGTTTTTAGCTCCCACTTCTTTCATCACGCCAGACAAGCTCGATTCTGCCGCAAACGGAACCAGAATCTGCCCGTCATATTTTGAAGGCACGGCTTTTCCAAATTCTTGAATGCTATAATTCCACAAACCATTCAGATTTTTCCATTGGCCGCGCTCCATAATCGGACGAGGATATTCGGGTAAAGTTTTCTTAGGATCAACCTGCTCTGCCCATTTGGTTTTGATTTTATCACCTTGTGGTTTCCATTGCGCATTTACCGCAAACATGGATAACAAGGCTAAAAAAAGGATACTTTTTCTTTTCATGCTTTATATTTTTATACTTGTAAGTTTTTTAAACCATATAAGTCATGTAAGTTCATTTTAGTTTAACTCGCTAAAAAAAATGCCGAGAGCATATAAGTTTTTACTTTTATTTAAGACAAGATTTAATATGAACTTACATAACTTATATGGTGAAGATATTTACCGTAATATTTCTTCTAAATCAAAATGAATTACCGGGCTCATCTCCACATAAGCCCGATAATTACTGAACTAAACTAACTTAACTAACCAAGTTTTTTTAATTGTGAATTGTTAATGGTAAATTGTAAATTACACAGAACTTCAAAAATGAAGTTTGGAAATAATTAATCATTAACAATTTACAATTCACCATTATTTTCCGAATTTCTTCACCAAACTGTCGTATTCTTTTTTAGAGATTGTAATCATGCAGCCGTGGCGCACTTTTTCTGGAAGACTATATTTGTCCCAATCGGAGAAAAAAGTATATCCTGAGGCTTGAAACCAAGGTCCGTTTAGGTTATCTGCGATTGATAATCCGTAGGAAACACCTGGGTATTGTTCGTAATACATGTACCATATTTTGTCATCAGGAGAAGGAATTAGCATTGGCGCTTCTCTAAAGTTTGGACTGATCGATTGCTGGGGCAAAGAATAAGGGCCTAAAAGGGATTTTGATTTGGCAATTCGGATGGTTTTTCCGGTTGTCCAATACAAAGTTGGATAGGTTTCGTCTTTGATCACGGCATAATAAGAATCGCCGACTTTACGAATAAAAACATCAATCGTTCCCATATCCCAGTCGAATAAGCGTTTTGGCGTTCCTTCGAAAGTTTTTAGATCTTTAGATAAAACATACAAGGTACGCTGACTCGCCCAATAACGTTCTCCGTCTTCTTTCGTTCCTTCCAAATGTGGCGTATGCCAAGTCATGATGAATTTTTCTGAATCTTTGTCGTAATACAATTTTGGTGCACCTATTCGCTGTAAAGCATTTGAATAATCAGGAGTGCTTTTTAAATCTGGTGTATAATCAGAATGTTTTTTCCAAGTAATCAAATCATCCGAAACCCAGATATTAATGCTTTTTGCGTCGTCTCCTGTATTTCCTGCAATGTAATATTTTCCGTCTGGCCCTTTGCAGATATCGGGATGTCCTTTATAATCTTCAAAAACACGTTTTCCGTTATTCAGGTTTTCCCAATGAAGTCCGTCCAAACTAACAGAATAATACAATCTGCCGTAATCGTTATGCGTCATGTGCGCAAACAAATAAGCTTCGTTTTTTGGTTTTTCATTTCCCTTCACTTGTCCCGGCGGATCTGGTTGTTGCGCTTTCGCGGAAAATCCGACCAGAATCATCATTAGAAAAAATAAGTTCTTTATTGTTTTCATAAACTGTTTTTTTAATGTGTCAATTAGTCAATTTGATAATTAGAAAATGAGAAAATGTGGTAATTAAAAAATTAGTCAATTAACACATGTCACGAATTATCTAATTATCAAATTGACACATTATCTAATTCTTCTTATTCACCTCAGACGTCATTTTCTTAATCAAATCGGTTTCAGCTTTTATGTATGGCGTTCCGTCTGTGTGCAATACATCGTGAAACCATAATTTTGGCTCTGCTGTATAGGTTTTCGTCCAACTATCCCAAGCGTATTTAGTTTGTGTTTTTCCGTCTACAAATCCCCAGTTGATCATTCCTACGTTGTATTTTCTCGCAAGAGGCAAAAAGCCTTCAAAAGTGCTTCCGTTTGGTCTTGCCATATATTCTGTACAGATTAATGGTTTTCCGTAACGCTGTAATTGTTTGATTACTTTTTCGAAATCCTGAGGTGTGTTGTAATTGTGGAAAGAAACAATATCAGATTGTTCGATCTGCATTTTGTGCATTGGTTTCATTTTCGCTTCGTCGCTCCAATCTCCAACCCAAACCCCTGAAGTCAATGGCTGTGACGGATTACTTTCTCTCGCCCATACAAAAACATCTTTTAAAAGTGGCAAAATCAAATCGACTTTGTTTTTAATTTCTACTTTTTCGTAAGAAGGCCCAGTCATGTTATCTGGTTCGTTCCAAACATCCCAGCCTAAAATTCGTTTGTCATCTTTAAATTTGGCTACCGTTTCTTTTACATATTTCTCTAAACGCGGATATTGTGTTTTATCCTGAAGCGCTTTTTGCCCTGGAGCTTGCACCCATCCTGAATTGTGCGTATGCGGTTTTGGAGCGCGCTGTTTTCCTAATGCAGGAAACGGATCCCAACAAGAATCAAACAACACAAAAAGGGTTTTAATATGATGTTTGTCTGCAATTTCCAAAAATTGATCCATGCGTTTGTAAAGTCCTTCAGCATCCTGCTGATGCAGTAAATCGTGCAGATAGACGCGCATTACATTCATGCCAAGACCTTCAGCCCAACCCAATTCCTGATCAATTCTCTTTGGATCAAAAGTATCTTCCTGCCACATCTCTAACTGATTTATAGCTGTGCTAGGAGAATAATTTGCGCCAACTAACCAAGGCTGTTCTGTATACCATTTATTGGCCTGATCTTTTGTCCAGATTTCTCTTTTTTCTATTGATGCGATTTCGCTTTTCTTTTCTTCAGGAGTACTTTTTTTATTGTTGCAGCTAAGCAATACGAGTCCTGCTAACATAAATGTCAGACACAATTTTACTTTCTTCATTTCAATTTTATTTTTTTGAACAATCGTTCTTTATGATAAGGGAACCAGACTTTTACATCTGATCCCCTCAAAAAATCAGTTTTAACTCATTGAGTGATTTTTTCTATTCTTCAGCTTAATTTAAATCTCTCTAAATCTGCTTTAATCTGTATAAATCTGCGTGAAAAAATGGATGCAAAAAGCATTTCACGCAGATTTTAAAAGATTTTAGCAGATCAAATTAGATTTTACTTGTTGAATGAAATTATCTTTGTTTCCATCCAATCCGTAATTTAATATCCAGAATTCTGCTCTAGATTTGGGTTATTATCTACATCGCTTTGTGGAATTGGCATTCTATGATTTTTACCAACTGTGAAGTTTTTAAAATCTGGATCACGAAGCGCAATTTTATCAACAGAAGCTTGAGTGTTTAAATCTCCCCAACGTTTTAAGTCTTCCCAACGAACGCTTTCACCACATAACTCTAAAACTCTTTCCATTTTCAAACGCTCTAAGAATTTGTCATGATCGGTTCCAATTTCAGGATGTGCTGTTGCCAATGCATCCATGTTTGCACGAGTTCTTACCAAATCAACATACTGATACGCTTCAGCAGTGCTTCCTAATTCGTTTAGAACTTCCGCGTAGCGCAATAAAATATCCGCATAACGAACCAATCTGTAGTTTACCTGATTGTAGTAGTCTTCGTTATTTCTGTAATAATCACGGCTTCCTTTTCTAAACCAAGCTTCATTATTGTTCCACTCCCAATTTCTATCGTATGTTTTGTCTCCAAAATCGGCTAATAGTTGAGGATAGAATAAGGTCCATCTTAGCCTTTCATCCAGTTTTCCATTTTTATTGTTTTCTTGTTTAAAAGCATCAACTAACCAGATACGCGCTTGTCCGTCAGACCATCCAATTCCTCTTGGCGCAAAAAACTGAGAACGGTTACTAGAAACTGCTGCATTTTGTGCCTCATCAGTTCCCCCTTTTCTTTGATCTCCAAATTGAATTTCAAAAACAGATTCACCGTTATTTTCATTTGTGTCCGTAAAATTATCTCTGTAATTAGACACCAAACTGTACTTCGCTCCTGCTCCAGAAATTAAAAATTCAAGTGCTCCTTTTGCTTCTGCCCATTTGTGCTGCTGCATGTATACTTTTGCAAGAAAAGCTTTTGCAGCACCTTTATCTGGTCTCCCTAACTGATCGGCTGCCCAGTCTCTTGGTAAATCTTCAAAGGCTTCATTCAAATCTTTTTCTACTTGAGCCCAGATTTCGGCAACCTTTACTTGTTTCGGCAAATCGGCTGGCGTAGACGGATCTAAAACCAACGGCACATCTTCCCAAATTACACCTGCATAATAGTAGTGTAAGGCTCTAAAGAATTTTGCCTGTGCGATAATTTTCTTTTTATCATCTTCATTCTGAAAAGTTATATTTGGAACATTGGCCAAAACCTGATTGCATCTAAAAATGGCTTTGTACATATCTCTCCATGTTACGGCATTTCCTTCCCAAAAATTATAATTGATATAATTGAATCTTGTCCAATCTGCCAATTCTGTCCACGGACTTACGCTATACCCTTCATCAGAAGTTAAATCTAAACGGAAATAAATCCACCTTGCCCACAAACCATCTTTGTAAAACATGGCATAAATAGAGTTTACACCGGCTTGTGCATCGCTCTCCGTTTTCCAATATTGGTCTACTGTAATATCATTTGGGCTATTCAAGTCCAATTCGTTTTCACAAGCGGTAAAAACAAGACCTAAAAAAGCTGCGGTTATTATGATTATTTTTTTCATTACGCTATTTTTTTAATTAAAAGCTAAATTCTACACCAAAAGAATAAGTCTGAAGATTCGGGAAAGAACCATTATCAACACCTCTTTCAAAAATTCTATTATCACCCGTATTGCTAAACTCAGGATCTAAACCTTTGTATTTCGTGATTGTTAGAATGTTTTGTGCAGATAAAGTCAATCTTGCTCTTGTAATTCCTGATTTTTCTAAAACACTGCTTGGAAGATTGTATCCAAAACCAATGTATTTTAGTCTGATGAAATTGCCGCTTTCTAAGAAACGGTCGCTATCTCCTCTTGAATTTAAAGTCGAACCTTTTGTAACTCTAGGAAAATCGGTATTTGGATTTTCTGGTGTCCAAGGCTGAATTCCAGTTCTGTAATTGCTATTGTCATCAAAACGATCTACAACACTTCTAAATCCGTTGTAAACTGTAGCACCGTTTGAAGCAATCCAGTTCATAGAAAAATCAAAGTTTTTATATTCAGCTCCAGCATTTAAACCCATTTCAAATTCTGGCCATGGACTTCCCACAATCGCTTTGTCTTCGTTTGTAATTTGTCCGTCTCCATTATTGTCTTTAAAACGAATATCTCCAGGTACTGCATTTGGCATGATAACTTTCCCGTCAGCATTTTTGTAATTGTCAATTTCCTGCTGATTTTGGAACAGTCCATCTGTTTCCAAAACATACCACATTCCTACTGGGCTTCCGCTTCTGGTCATTGTGTTTCCAATAATGTTTTCGTTTTGTCCATTTCCTAAAGAAACCAGCTTGTTGTTTACCTTTGTGAAGTTTACAGAAGCATTAAAAGAGAAATCATTGATTTTTTTGCTGTAAGCCAATTCAAGCTCAAATCCTTTATTTTCTACCGTTGCAGCATTAGAGATTGGGTTTCCTCCATCATTTCCTGTAGTCAATAAGATTGGAAAACCAAATAATACATCTTCTGTACGTGCAATGAAATAATCAGCCGTAAAACGTAAATCGTTATTTAAAATTCCTAAGTCTAATCCAAAGTTGGTTTGTTTTAATTTTTCCCAACGCAATTGCGAGTTCGATAATTTTACTTGAGTTGCAGAAGGATATAAAACTTGGTCTTTTCCTAAAACAACCTGTCCGAAATTATTAATGAAACTTTTAGATTCGTATTCTCTAATATTTCCAGAACCTAATTCTCCATAACTTGCTCTTAATTTTAAATCTTTAATGAATTCTGATTTAAAGAAAGATTCGTTGCTAATTCTCCATCCCGCAGAAATAGAAGGGAAATTACCCCATTTATTGCCATCGCTGAATCTTGAAGACCCATCACGTCTGATTACGGCATTAAATAAATAGCGGTTATCGTAACTGTATTCTAACCTTCCTAAATACGAAGTTAAAGCCGCTTCATTAATGAAACCTCCCACAACTGGTGAATCTCCTTGGTTTAAAACCTCATAATATTGTCCAGTTCCAGAATTCATCGGAAGATTTCTTTTTGTTCCATAAATCTGGTCATAATTGTCTTTTTGATACGTCTGACCTACTAAAAGCGTAATATCATGTTTACCAAATTCTTTTTTGAAAGTCAATGTATTTTCAAACAACAAAGTCTCTGATCTTCCTTTGTTTTGATCGGTTTGAGAAGGATCTTGAGGCTGGTTTAATGTCCAACTTCCTTTTTTTCTCATGTATTTATAAGAATCGAAACTCGTTTCATATCCAAAATTGAAACGGTATTTCAGCCAAGGCACAAACTTTAATTCTGACCAAATGTTTCCTCTAATTCTAAAATTTTCATTAGTTACATTAGAAAAATCAGCCAAAGCCAAAGGGTTTGTTCCGAAAGTATCGGCAACACCTTGTTTTCCATAACCATATCCTCCAGGATTTGATGGATCGTAAAGCGGAATCGTTGGCGTCATTCTGTAAACATCGATAATTGGATTTCCAGACATTTCATCTGTTTTAGCATTACTGATCGCTAAGTTTTCTCCAATACTGAAAATTCCTTTTGTACCGCTTGAATTGACACGGAATGAAATTCTGTCAAAATCAGTTCCGATAACTGTTCCTTCATTTCCAAAATAATTTCCAGACATAAAAAAGGTAGAATTCTCATTTCCTCCAGAAAAACTCGCGTTGTAATCTTGAATCATTCCCGTTTGAAAAGTGGCATCCTGCCAGTCTGTATTAACAGCCATATTCAAGTTTTGTCTTGGGAATCCAGCATTATCATAAGCCATGTTGTTGTATTTGGCAAATTCCTCAGTTCCCATCAAATCGTAACGAGGCATAACCTGAAGACTGCTTTTTGCTGATACTTCAACCTGAAGCGGTCCTTTTTTACCTTTTTTAGTCGTAATAATAATAACACCATTTGCCGCTCTAGAACCGTAAATCGCTGCTGCAGAAGCATCTTTTAAAACCTGAATCGATTCGATATCATTTGGGTTAAAGTCTCTGTTTGCAGAAGTTACCAAACCGTCAATTACGTATAATGGGTTTGTATTTTGAAGGTTTTTAAGTCCGCGAATTTCAATATTGGCTTCTTGTCCTGGGCGCCCGCCTCCGCGAACTTTAACTCCAGTAACCAAGCCTTGAAGTCCGTCTGCAACTGTTGTAACTTGTCTTTTCTGAATTTCTTCAGGTTTAACCAATGCAACTGCTCCTGTAAGATCTTTTTTCTGTTGCGATCCGTAACCTACAACTACTATCTCATTGAGTTTCATGGCATCTTCTGCCATTGTAACATTTATAGAAGTTTTGTTGTTAATTGCAATTTCGATTGTTTTATAGCCCTGCGAACTAAAGACTAGTGTCTGATTTCCGTTGGCGGTGATTTTATAACTCCCGTCAAAATCAGTAACAGCACCATTTTGAGTTCCTTTTATCAAAACATTCGCAAAAGGAACCGCTTGTCCGTCTGCGGTAGTTACTTTTCCCGTAACATTTATTTGCTGGGCAAAAGTGGACTGCAGTAATAAACTAAAGAAAACCAAGAGGTAATATCTCTTCGTTAAAAAGTGAGTGAACTTTGTTTTCATTGATTTTTGCATTTTAGATAGTTTTATTTCTTTTTGTGGTTTGGTTTAATGAAATATGGCTCTTTTTATCCGTCTGGAATACGCGCAAAAAAAGAACTAATATTCTTTGGTTGTAACAAATTGTTCATTTTGTTTCAAAATTAGTAATGGTTAGATTTTTCAAACTTTATTTTATTGATAGTATATTTTTATCCTTAAAAAATTATCAATATCGTTTATTTGAAAATTCAAAGTAGACGCTTTTTATTCAAAATAAAATGCTTCATTTGTGTCAATATCTCTCTCAAATGATTCAAATTGTATTAAAAACAGTCCATTTTCATTCAGCTGCAACATTTTGTAGAATATTGAGACGATTTGCAGAAATATTGATTTTAGCCTTAAAAACAGACCTATGCGTAAATTCTTTCTTTTTTTATGTTTCAGCCTTTTTTCGATAAATTTTTCGAATGCGCAAGATTATTATTTTAAACATTTTCAGGTAGAAGAAGGACTTTCAAACAACACCGTTTTAACCTCCATTCAGGATAATGATGGTTTTATGTGGTTTGGAACTAAAGATGGTTTGAACCGTTTTGATGGCTATCGTTTTAAAACCTATAGAAGCAACGGAGACCCAATACACAGTTTAGGAAGCAATTATATACAGTCGCTGCACGAACATAACGGCACGATTTGGGTTGGGACTGATAAAGGTTTGTATCATTACGACAAAAAGCAGGACAACTTTACGATTTTGAATGAAGCTATAAATGATCGTATCAATGACATCAATCACGATCAAAAAGACAACATTTGGTTTGTTTCTGGCAACATTTTGTATAAGTATGCACCAAAAAAGAAAGAAACGATCACTTTTAACCCGAACAAATATTTCATCACCACTTCGATTACGAAGGATTATAAAGGCGAAATCTGGGCTTCTTCTCTAAATAAAATCTATCATTATTCGGAAGAAAACCTTTCTTTTGAGAATATTCCGTTAAATCCTCCAGCCGATAAAGCCAATTTTAGAATTACGGTTATTTATGCCGTTGATCGCGAAAACATCGTAATTGGTACGCTCGATCACGGCGTACTGCTATATAATAGAAAAGATAAAACGACAAGTGAACTTAAATTTGGAATCAAAGAACCGGTTTTCGTGCGTCAATTCAGAAAAAAAGGAAACGATGAACTTTGGATTGCGAGCGAATCGGGTGTGTATGTATATAATCTAAAAACTAAAACCGCTGTAAATCTTAAGAAAAACTATAACGATCCGTACGCGATTTCAGATAATGCGGCTTATTCAATAACAATTGATAAAGAAAACGGAATCTGGATTGGAACGTATTTTGGCGGAGTCAATTACCATCAGAAACAATATACACAGTTTAAAAAGTATTTTCCGCAGAACAACCAGAACTCTATTAGCGGAAGCGCAGTTCGAGAAATTCATAAAGATGATCATGGCGATTTATGGATTGGAACCGAAGATGCGGGCGTAAATCGTTTTAATCCAAAAACTCAAAAGTTTACTACTTATCCCGTTTCCTATTATAATATTCATGCTTTAATGCCTCGAAAAGACAAAATCTGGGTCGGAACTTTTGAACATGGTTTAGATGTTTTGGACAGAAATTCTGGCGCAGTTATCAAACATTACAGCGCAAATGATGGCCGAAGCGGATTGCATAGCAATTTTATTTTTTCTTTTTATGAAATGAAAAACAACGACCTGATTGTAGTGACAACATCGGGACTTTATCGCTATAACGAACAGGCTGATAATTTTGAAATACTGAAATTCTTTCCAGAAACGTATCATTATACGAATATGAAAGAAGACAGCGATGGCAATCTCTGGGCTGGAAGCTATCGCGACGGATTGTTATTTTATAATCCGAAAACAAAGAAAAAAGAGGTTTTTACCTATGATTATAAAAATCCGAACGAAATAAGCAATAATACAATAAATGCCATTTTTGAAGACAGTTCTAAAAACTTATGGATTGCTACCGAAAACGGACTGAATCTCGTAAACAGACAAAACCATACTTTTACCAAATTCACAACCAAAAACGGAATGCCGAGTAATGTCTTCTACTCTATTTTGGAAGACGATTCTAAAAATTTGTGGCTGACAACATCCAAAGGTCTGGTAAAATTTGGTCCAGATCATAAAGCAATCAAGATTTTTACCACCGCAAACGGATTATTGAGCGATCAGTTCAATTACAATTCGGCTTTTAAAGATGCAAACGGCGATATGTATTTTGGAAACCTAAACGGAATGATCAGTTTTAATCCGAAGCATTTCAGTAAAAACAAATACACGCCTTTTATTTACATTACCAATCTGCAAATCAATAATAAAGACATTGAAGTTAACAGCCCCGACTCGCCTATTTCGCAGTCTATTTCGTTTCTAGACGAATTGGAACTCAACAACAGCCAGTCGACTTTTAATTTGGAGTTTGCATCTTTAAATTATACCGCGCCAGAATTGACCGAATATTGGTTTCAGCTCGAAAACGTTAATAATGATTGGGTTTATTTAGGAAGAAACAACAAAGTTTTCTTTACTGAACTGGCGCCTGGCGATTATGTTTTTAAAGTAAAATCCTTGAATAGCTTTGGAGTTTGGAGCAAAGAGATAAAACTCAAAATTACCATTCTGCCTCCGTTTTATGCCAGCACTTATGCGTATATATTGTATTTTATATTGTTCTGCGCCGGATTGTATTATATTATCCGTTATTCTCAAAATCTGACTCAGATTAAGAATAACCGTAAAATAAAGCATCTAAACGACGAAAAAGAGAAAGAAATCTATCAGGCAAAAATTGATTTTTTTACGAATGTCGCGCATGAAATCAGAACGCCTTTGACTTTGATTAAAGGTCCGCTGGAAAAGCTTTTAGGCATGAAATACGAATCGGAAGAAGTACCTCAGCATCTTTCGATTATGAAGAAAAACACTTCGCGTTTATTGAAACTGGTCAATGAATTGCTCGATTTTAGAAAATCTGAAATTGGCGGCTTGAAATTGACTTTCGTCGAAGCGAATATTTCTTCGATGGTTCGAAATTTCCATTTAAGATTCAGCCAGTTAATTGAAGAACGTGAACTGGAATTTGAATTGGAGTTAGGCGAAAAAGACATTCATGCTTTTGTAGATAAAGAAGCTTTCAAAAAGATTTTGAGCAATTTGATCAACAACGCGATTAAATACTCAAATAAAAAAGTCTTTATTTCTTTATTTAGAGATGAAAAGAAACTCCATTTGATTGTAAAAAATGACGGAAATGTGATTCCAATTCATTTAAAAAATAAAATTTATGAACCGTTTTTTAGAGTTGACGACAGTAGTACGGCTTCAGGAACTGGAATCGGGCTTTCGTTAGCACATTCTTTAGCGCAATTGCACAACGGAAGTTTAGAGTTGATTGAAGATACGAATTACAATATCTTCGAATTGGTTGTTCCGCTACATCAAGAAGAAGAATTTATGCTTTACGCCGATGCTGAAAAAGAACAGATTGAAAGCGAAACGCCAAAAGAAGCTGTTGAAATCAAAAATGAAAAAGCTCAGGTTTTGGTGGTGGAAGACAATGAAGATCTTCTAAGTTTTATTACAACAGAATTGGCAGGAACATACACTATTTTAAAAGCAGAAAATGGTGAAGAAGCCCTCAAAATAATTCATAATCAAAACATTCAGCTGGTAATTTCGGATGTGACTATGCCAATCATGGACGGAATTACGATGTGTAAAAAGATTAAAACCAATCTGGAAACGAGTCATATTCCGGTAATTCTTTTAACAGCTAAAAATTCGCTGAAATCACAAATCGACGGACTTGAAGTTGGTGCAGATGCTTATGTAGCCAAACCTTTTTCTATGGATTATCTGAAAGTACAAGCCAATAATCTGATTGAAAACCGCAGACAGATTATGAATTATTATGCAAGTTCTCCGCTTTCGCACATTAAAAGCATTGCTCACAATAAAACCGATGAAAAGTTTCTGAAAAAACTCGACGACGAAATTCTTAAAAACATAACCGATCAGGATTTAAGTGTAGAATCACTAGCCGAAATCATGAATATGAGCCGCTCGACTTTATACCGAAAAATCAAAGACATTACAAATCTGAGTCCGAACGAATTAATCAATATCGTACGATTAAAAAGAGCTGCCGAGCTATTATTAAACGAAAACTACAAAATGTACGAAATCGCAGAAATGGTAGGCTACAAATCGCAAACGAGTTTTGGACGAAATTTCCAAAAGCATTTTAATATGTCACCAACGGATTATATCAATGCGAATAGATAATTAGAAAATGTGTCAATTAAATAATTAGTCAATTAACCTCATTATCTAATTGGCACATTGACTCATTAGCACATTATTTAATACCTAACAGTTGATACAATTCCTCTTTTTTATTCAAAGCTGCAGAAATAGTTCGACCATCAATCAATTCGACCACATTTCCGTTGAGACTTCTCACCGCTTCCAAATTTAGAATAAAAGAACGCTGCACGCGAAAGAACATTGGCAGTTTCAAAACTTCCTCCATTGACTTTAAAGTTCCTAAAGTTGTATATGATGCGCCGTTGATAACGAATTTCAGATAATCGCCTTGCGCTTCTACATAAAGAATTTCACTCAAAAGAATCTTAATCAGTTTTCCTTCCGATTTGATAAAAATTCGATCGGAATTGATTTGATGAACCGAAGTTATCTTCTTTAGTGAAAGATATTCTTTGGCACGATTTACCGCTTTCAAGAAACGATCAAAACGAACAGGTTTTAAGAGATAATCGACTGCTCCGGTTTCAAATCCTTCCAAAGCAAAATTGCGATGTGCTGTGATGAAAATAATAACTGGCGCATTGGTAAGCGATTGCGCCAATTCTAAACCATTAAATTTAGGCATTTCGATATCGCTGAAAACAATATCAACTTCATTTTCCTGCAGAAACAATAATGCTTTAGACGCTTCTGCAAACGAGTCTTTTAGTTCCAAAAACGGAATTTCAGCAATAAAAGATTCGATAATATCTCTTGCAATTGGCTCGTCGTCAACAACAATGCATTTCAGTTTTTCCATTATTTTCTTAAAACTATTTTTAAATCGACTTTAAACGAGTTTTCCAGTCTTTCAATTTCTAATTTATATTGATCGGGATACAGCAATTCTAAACGTTTACGCGCATTCTTTACTCCTATTCCGCCAAAATCAGAATCGTTTTCCATTACTTCCGAATCATTCTCTAAACTAAACCAAAAAGTATTATTTTCCATCTTAATGTCAAGTTTTACAAAGGCATTTTTGCTTTTTAAACCGTATTTAAAAGCATTTTCTATGAAGGTAAATGTTAGAAGCGGTGCAACAAAAAGTCCTGCAGTTTGTCCTTCAATAGTAACTTGAATATTCGTTTCATCTGCATAACGCATTTTTTCTAAAGCGGTATAGTTTTTGATAAAATCCAATTCTTTTTCCAAACGGACAATTTCGGTATTCGATTCGTAAAGCGTATAGCTCATAATATCCGAAAGGTTCAAGATTAATTCTGGAGCCAGATTGTCTTTTCTAACCGTAAGTCCGTAAAGATTATTCAAGGTATTAAATAAAAAATGCGGATTTAACTGCGCCTTCAGAAAGTCTTTTTCAATTTGAATATTCTGAATTTCCAAAGCTGTTTTTTCTCTTTCAATTTGAAATTTCTTGTTATAGAGTTTCGTGATTTCGACCAATATTTTAGCAAAACAAAAAGGCGAAAGCAATGAAATAATAATTATGGTCTGCGAAAGCATTCTTTTTGGAGAAACTGCTTCTAGAAAAGTTTGATTTGCGCTCATTTTAATAACGCCTTTCAGTTCTCCAAAAGTAATTTCAAGACCTAAAGCATAATAAATCAGTGAAATAAAATACGTTGCCGCCATCCAGACAAATATGGAAATTGGAAAAACCAATAATAGCAGTATTATAATTCGGTTTTTGCTTCCTGAAAATATCTTTGGTAACAAAAGATAAAACAGCATATAAAACACAATCATATTTACCAATGCCATTCTAATTGTTAGCAAAATAGCATCAAAATAGACTAATTTATAGCCAATTACATAACTCAAAAAAAGCAATATAGAAAAACCTAACCACATGAAAACGTGCAGTAAAATTCGATTTCTTCTCGTAAAAAAGTGATCAAAATTCAGCTGCGCCATTTTATCTAAAAAATATCCCGAAGTCGATGTGGTATTTGGCATGTAAAAGATTTGTAAAGCAGTTTCAAATATAACTTTAATTTGGCAGGTTTTATAAAATTCTAATAACCGCATTAATCAAATTAATCGTGTTATGCCCTAGAATAGAATAAATAAGATTTCCTGAAAACTGTCTTAAAATACCAACGCTCAAAGAAGAAATTAATGTGAGGTATACCATTGTAATAATATCGAACTTCAAATGTAAATCCTGATCTAGAATTGCTCCGTGAGAAACTCCAAATAAAACCGTTACGATAACAAACGCCCAGCCAAATTTGATGCCTCGATAATTCCATGTTGGCGCAAAAGCTTTATCTAAAAGCCATAAAGAGATTCCTCTAAAAAGGATTTCTTCTGTTAATCCAGGCATTGTGGCTTGAAAAAGAAAAGTTTCTAGATTGAAGGCATTTCCTTTTGGAAATAAAATGAGTTTAAAAATAATGTCGAAAAAAGTGAATCCGAAGAAAACTAACAATCCAAATTTCAAGCTTGCTGGCGAATTGGTTTTAGAAGTAAATCCGATTTTGATTCTTTCTTCTTTTGAAACCGAAAAGATAATAATCAATGCTAAAACTAAGCTAAGGACTTTTCCTGCCCAATTGAACTTTAAATCAAGATTTATCAATTGTTTTCCTGAAGCCTGTAAAAACACATCGGCAAGAAAATATAAAATGAAAAATCCTAAATATTTTAAATTCAGTTTTTCCGATTTGAAACATGCAATAACAATAATCGGAGCGATTAATAAAATCCAAAGAAGAGGCGTAAATAATGACATAATTTTGATTTTTAAGGTTTTAATTTTGATCAAAAGTATATCGCGAGTATATCAATTAAAATTGTCATCGGTAGAACACACGATCTGCTCGGTGAAAATGTTATTTTACCCGATAATAGAATTTGATAATTAGAAAATGTGCCAATTAGATAATTACTCGCATTATCTAATTGGCACATTTTCTAATTGACACATTGGACTAACTTCTACCACATATATTTCAATATCAATCTTGCATTAAGCGGCGTTCCTGCTGTAAAATGAATTTCTTCTACAGGATCGGTTTCATTTGCCAGTCTTGATTCGGTTAAGAATTGTGTTTCTTTCCATTTTGTATTGAAAATATTGTCGATGTTTACGCCAATCGAGACTTTCTTTATTTGATAATTCACAGAAAAATCGGTAATGCAATACCCTTTTGCTATAACCGAATTATCTTCGTTTGCTGGTCTATCGCCTAAAAAACGGGTTCTTAAACTTCCTGAAAATCCTTTTAGATCTTTTACCGAAATTCCGTTCATCAACGTATTTTTTGGAGCTAATGGCAGATAATCGTTTCCTTTAGGTTCGTCAATTGCTCTTGCGTGCGTATAGGTGTAATCGGTATTCCAGAATAACCAATTGGTCAATTGATATCTGAAACCAAAATCGAAACCTTTTCTTTCTGTTTTTCCGCTTGGTTCAACAACCGCTTCGTCTCCAACATAAACAAACTCCTGCGCTAAATACAAATACCAAATTGCCGAATTAACAATCATACGTGGAAATGGTTTCCAATTGATTCCTAAATCTGCTCCGTACGTTTCTGGAAGAATCTTTTCACCACTTTGCGCCACTACTACTCGAGTATCGTTGCTGTGAAATCCTTTTCCTAATTTCAAGAAATAGTTTAATTTTTCATTCTGATTATACAAAAAGTTCAGTTTCGGACTCACAATTGCTTTGGTCTGCGTCTGATTGGTGTAAGTTGGAGCTAATTGATCTTCGTAACCAAATTTGAAATAATCTAAACGCAAACCTCCGTTTACCAGCCATTTTCCTGCTGTAAAATCAAGACTTGAATAAGTAAATAAGTTAGTTTGATTTACCGTTCCTAAACTCAAATATTCTAAAACTGTTTTTCTGTCTAATGTATGAGACAACTCTACATCTTTATTATTATCATTTCGAAGTCCAGCGCCCAATTTAAAACGCCATTTTTCATTTAGTTTCTGATCGTATTCCGACTGAAAACCTACAATAGTTCTATTTTCTTTCTGTTTAATCTGATCGCCGTTTACAGGATCATTCAAGAAAAATGTAAAATTAGAATACAGTTCAAAATCATATTTACTCAAATAAGCACTGCTTTTAATATGTGTGTCTTCGTCAATTTTTGCATCGTACTGCAAATTGAAATTGGTTCTATCAGTATTCCCTCCTTCATTAGAATCAATTGCTCCAAAATGCGAAATGGTTCCGTCGTTTACCGCACGATCTGGAATCTGTCCGCTGGCATCCCATTGGCTTTTAAAATGGGAAACCGAAATAGCCAGACGATCTCCATTCTCCATTTTAGCATTGTATTTTCCAAATAAATTAATTCGGTTAAAGTTCTGAGGCGCATCAAAATAACCATCTGTCATCATGTATTCTCCCGCAAAATAAGCCGATTGGTTTTCTTTGTTCAATAAATTAAACATCGCAACGGTACGGAAGGTATCAAACTGTCCTCCTTCAAAAGAAATAGAGCTGTTCTGCAAAGCATTTTTAGTATTAAAACCAACATATCCTGCAGTTGTAAAATCGCCTTTATCTACAAAATAGGCTCCTTTATCAAAATCAATATTATCTACTGTTTCTGGAATCACAAAATGCAGATCTGAATACCCTTGCCCGTGTGCGTGCGAAACCATGTTTACGGGCATTCCGTCAACAGTGATGTTAATATCGGTTCCGTGATCACAGTCAAAACCTCTTAAAAAGATTTGTTCGGCTTTTCCTCCTCCTGCGTGCTGACCGATGAAAAGTCCTGGAACTTTTCGCAGCAGATCTTGAGAATTTGAAATTGGCTGAATTTCAAAATCAATTTTAGAAATGGTATTCAAGTATTTTAGATTATTGCTAATCTTAACTTCTTCCAACAAAAAAGGTTTTTCATTTATTGAAATCGTTAAGAAATCCAAAGAAGCAAGTTTAATTTTTTGAGGAGAAAATCCTTTTTTTGTAATCAGCAAACTATCATTTACCTCCACTCCTTCCAATGTAAATTTTCCGTTGGCATCAGTATGTGCGTGTGTTTTTGAGGTTAAATCACGAATTAATACTTCTGATAAAGATTTTCCGCTTCCGTCATTTACAATACCGTTGACAGATTGTGCATTAATAGAAACAGAAAGAATAAAAAAGAAAAGTGCTGATAAAGATTTCATTGCTATTTTGGTAACTAAATTGGTAATTTGAGCGCAAAAATAGCATAAAAAAGATTTTTCCAGCTTATTTATCGAAAATCTGAAACAGTAGATCCGTTTTTCTTCGGATCGTACAGCATAGCGGTACACAAACAGTTTTTTCTGCCCTTGCTTAATAAAATAGGACAGTTGATACAGCTTTTACAGTTTTCCCAAAAAAGGTCATCATTTGGCAATTCAGCGTAAGTAACGGGTTCAAAGCCAATTTCGTGATTCATTTTCATAACGGCAAGACCTGTAGTTAGGCTGAAAATAAGCGCTTTTGGATATTTTTTACGGCTGAGTTCAAAGATCTTTTTTTTAATCTTTTTTGCCAGGCCAGTGTGTCTAAACTCAGGCGCAACAATTAATCCCGAATTAGAAACATATTTTCCATTTTCCCATGAAGATATAAAAGCAAAACCGGCCCATCTTCCATCTCGTGTAATTGCGATAACGGCTTCACCTTCTCTCATCTTTTTTTCAAGAAGCTCGGGCGGTCTACTTGAGATTCCCGTTCCGCGAGCTTTGGCAGATAATAATGTTTCTTCGCAGATTTCATTTAGATAAAAAACATGTTTGCCTTTTGTTTCTTCTAAAATAAAATCATAAGATTCGGCAACTTTTTCATGGGAAGAAAAAACAGTTGCATCTTTTCTATACTCGATAGTTTTCATGATACCTAAACTATTTTAGCAATCAGCATAACGGTGATAAAAAGAACTACTGTAAAAACCATTAAGTTAACGAATCGATCTTTATTTCGTCTAGATTTATTTGAAAAGTACGTTTTTGTGATTTCTTTATTTCTTTTATTACTTGTTTTCATATTTCTTAAATGTTGTATAATTAAGGGCTTGTTTAATAATCCACAACATAAAAACAAAAGGCATGCCATAGCATCTCAAACTACAATAAACCATTCGTTATAAAACAAATAATAAAAAATCGGCTTTAATCAATTTGTAAAAGCTTATCAAAATGATAGGCTGATTTTCAAAATGAAAGGGATTTAAATAAAAAAGCCCTAAATCGAAATTTAGAGCTTTTTTATATTTATAAGTGACCTAATAAATTAGTCCCATTGATTGTTTTTAGAAAGGGCAAATTTACCTGCTCCAGTAAAAAACAAGGCAATAGCTCCAAAAAGGTAAAGCATTAATAATTCTAAAGCATAACCTCCGTGATCGCTAATGGTGAAAATGTCCTGAGCGTGGGCTGTTGCAACTGCAACCACACAAGTGATAGCCAAAAGAACTGCAGCAATTCTAGTTCTAAATCCTAATAAAATAGCAATTGGAGCTAAAACTTCACCAATGTAAACCGCATATCCAAATGCGCCCATGTTATCAACAAGGAAAGAAATTCCGTGAATCAATTTAGAAACACCGTGAAAAAGCATTAATCCACCAGTACTAATACGCAATAGCAATAATCCAAGGTCTGTGTTTTTTGAAATCATAAAAAATTTTGTTTAGGTTAAAAATTATATCAAAATTGGGTTTATAAGCCGACTAAAATACAAAAATTTCCCTATGAAAAACAATCTTATTTAAAACAATTCCAAATAACCGTTTTTAGACTATCACAAACGTGATTTACTTTAAAACTTTATCGCAATTTTTCCAATTGTTTTTCCCGATTCCAAAAGTTCGTGTGCTTTCTTTAGATTTTCGGCTGTAAGTCCGTTTAAAGTAGTGTTTAAAGTCGTTTTCAAGATACCGTCATCGAGTAAATCGGCTACAATATTCAGAATATTATGCTGCTCGATCATGTCTTCCGTTTGATACATAGAACGCGTATACATCAATTCCCAAGAAAAAGAAACACTTTTGCTTTTCAACTTGGTTAATGCAACTGGGTCGCTGCTTCCTGTAATGGAGGCAATATGCCCTTGCGGTTTAATCAATTCGACCATTGTATCCCAATAAGCATTGGTGTCGACAAAATCTAAAATAAAGTCAACGTACTCAAAGCCAGCCTCTCGAACCGAAGAAATCAAATCTTTATGGTCTACAACAAAATCAGCTCCCTGCTGTTTGCACCAAGCAATCGTTTCTGGACGCGACGCTGTTGCGATAACGGTTAAGCCAGCAATTTTCTTGGCTAACTGAATGGCAATTGAACCAACTCCTCCTGCTCCACCAATAATTAAAATTGATTTTCCTTTGTCTTTATCAGCGCTAATTCTGATTCTGTCAAATAGAATTTCCCAAGCCGTTAAAGCCGTTAACGGAATTACAGCAGCTTCTTCAATACTTAATGCTTTTGGTTTTCTACCAACAATTCTTTCATCTATAATCTGATATTCGGCATTGCTGCCTTGTTTGGTAATATCTCCAGCATAATAAACAGGATCGCCTACTTCAAACAAAGTAACATTCTGTCCGACAGACTGAACGATTCCGACAGCGTCCCAACCTAAAATTTTTGGAGTTTCTAAAACAGTGTCTTTCGCACTGTTTTGGCGAATCTTAAAATCGACTGGATTTACTGAAATCGCATCAATTTTAACTAATAAATCGTGTGGCCCAGGAATTGGTTTTACGGCTTCAAATTCGATAAAACTTTCTGGGTTTTCTATGGGTAATGATGTTTTAAATCCTATTGCTTTCATTTCTTTTTAATGTTTAAATTAAAACTATATTACAAAGATAAGACGAGTTGAAATCTCAAAATTGGTATATATCGAACGTATATTTGTATATATTAAGCATATTGTGTTTTTTGTTTCACGCAGATTTTACAGATTATAGCTGATTCTGCAGATTTTTTATTTAAAACCTGCTAAGATCTGCTCAAATCCTTTAAAATCTGCGTGAAATAATTTTAAAGACTAAATTTGCTAAAAATACTACACTATGAATATCAGAAAAGCCGAAAAATCAGACTCAAAATATATTGCTCCTATATTATTGTTAGCAATGGAAGACATTATCTATAAATTTATAGCTAAGGAAGATTACGCTTCCGCGAAAGACTTTCTGCAATATTTCGTTGAACGAGAAAACAATCAATATTCTTATCAAAACTGTTTTGTGGCCGAAGAGAATAATGAAATCATTGGTGCAGTAAACATTTATAATGGTGCTGACATTGAAGAATTACGAAATCCTATTATTGAATACGTTAGAAAACATTATAATCCTGAATTCGATCCTGAATTTGAGACCCGTGAAGGTGAATATTACATAGATTCGTTGGGCGTGAATCCGAAATATCAGGGAAAAGGAATTGGTTCTCAATTATTGCAATTTTTGATAGATAAATACGTTCATAAAAATAAAGAGGTTTTAGGTCTGCTGGTTGAGGAAGACAATCCGAGTGCTAAAAAACTGTATTTAAAGCTTGGTTTTAAAGTAGTTGGAAACAAAACTTTGGTTAAGAAGAACCTAGAACATCTTCAAATCAAAAATTAATTATAGAATGAAAAATATCACAATATTAGAAGCAGGTTTAATTTTAAGAATAGTTTTAGGAATCACAATGCTTTCGGCCGTAGCGGACCGATTTGGAGTTTGGGGCGCACCAGGATCTCACGCAGTTGCCTGGGGAAATTGGGAAAACTTCGTAATCTACACCCAATCTCTAAATTCTTTTGCCAACAAAGCCACAGCAGAAGTCCTCGCAGGAATTGCTACTTTCTTTGAAGTTTTACTAAGCCTATTATTGTTATTCGGTTTCAAAACTAGACTTGCCGCTTTAGGAACTACCCTTTTAATGTTCTTTTTTGCATTTGCTATGTCGGTTTCCGTTTCTGTAAAAGCACCTCTCGACTATTCGGTTTGGACAAGTTGTGCAGCGGCTTTACTGCTTGCCAATATTGGTAAAACATCTTATGCCGTTGACAATAGGATATAGTTTTCGATAAAAGCGTTCTAGAAACTTTGTCAAAGTTTAAAACTTTGACAAAGTTAATCGCTTCGAAAAGTTCAGCTTAAAAAACATCTGTTCACATCTTTTTTCTGAGGTAAATTCGTTTCGGAAATTGATCTTCAACAATTTCTTCTAAATCAAATTCTTCGTAATTTAATGATCGTAAAATATCGATCAAAGCAGTATCTAAGGCAAAAGCGCTCACCCAAATTAAATCGTGTTTTCGCTGAGAAGCAATTTCTTCAGCACGTTTAATAAGTACTTTTAAATCTTCTTCATCAAAATAAACAATCTCACTCAGATTGATTGCTTTTGATGCACCAAGGTTTTCATTTCGTATTCTCGACGAATCTAATTTTAAATACGCTTGTGGAGTTTCGCCAAGATGAGCCATCAGAATCTCGATTGAAAAATCGTTCTGAATTCGAAACAACTCTTTTTTCGAAAGATGTTCTTCGGCATATTTTTCTCCTAACTCTTTTTCCTTAAATAAATTGGTATAGAATTGAACGGCTTTGTCTTCCATCCAAAAGACATTATCGTTGATTATGACAACAAATTTTGCAATTTTACTCATTTCTTTTCTTTAAAAATAAAAAACAAAATTGCACCGAATGTTAGTCTAAAAAAAGAGCGAAAAGACTTCTGTTTTGTGCAAAATGTCGTCTGAATGATTTTAATCGATCTGTTTTTTTCGATATTCTAAAGGAGAAATACCTTCATAGTTTTTAAAAAACCTTCCAAAAACAGATTGATCAGAAAAATGAAGTAAATCGCTGATCTGATTGATGGACATTTTTTTATTCTGCAACAAAAC
The DNA here is from genome assembly GCF_002303885.1 of Flavobacterium sp. ACN2. Taxonomy (GTDB): domain Bacteria; phylum Bacteroidota; class Bacteroidia; order Flavobacteriales; family Flavobacteriaceae; genus Flavobacterium. The sequence continues at coordinate 126,573 of NZ_MRCM01000001.1, forward strand.
TTTAGCTTCCAGAATCACCATTTCGCTAATCCAGTCACTAGCCGTTTTTCCGCTATGCTTTTTAATGACTTCAGACAAATATTTTCGGCTTACATTTAATTCATCCGCATAATGTTGCACCATTCTAAAATTCAGAAAATCTTTAAAAAGAAGCTCTTTAAACTTTTCATATAAAGGGCTTTGTACTTCTGTGGGAATTTTTTCTTTCTGAATACCATCAATTTCATAAATTAAAATGTACAAATAACTTCTCAAAATAGAGGCTTGATGCTTAGACTGATCTTCTGATACTTCTTTGATTAAGCTAAAAATGCGTTCAAACTTGCTTTCCTCTCCTTTTGCGAGTGGAGAGATATTGCTATCACTATTTTCAAAAAAAATATATTGTGTTAGAAAAAAGACATTTGCTTGATTTTCTAGAAAAAACTGCGGTTTAAAAAATATTATATCGATTAGAATTTCGTCCTCATTTTTAGAAAAACTTCTTATTATCGAAGGCCCTAAAGCAATAATGGCTGGAGCATGAACCACTTTTGTTTCGAGCCCAGTATGCATGATTATACTTCCTTTTCTTAGAAACTCAATTGCGTAGCTTTCGGCACGATAAGGCTCGGTAATGTAAGGATGCTCACTCGTCTGGATATAGAAGTACTCTTTCTGATCTGCGTACGAAAATAAACTCTTGTGATGTGTTAAGGAATATGTGAGGATTTTACTCTTCAATACTGCTGTTTTAGTTCATTAGGATTCCAAATATACCGTTTTTTTAGTGTTCAGTCGCAGTTTGCAGTCTTTGCGGTAACAAAGGCTAGCTTTGTCAAAGTTTTAAACTTTGACAAAGCTTCTCGGCTCTTAACCTACCTGGGACTGAAAACTGAACACTAAAAAACTGAACACTGAACACTAAACACTGAGCACTAAAAAAATTTTTAAGGTATATTTAAGGTCATAAAGCTATTTCGAACAAATTTGTATTCGTAAATTAGCCATTACAAAAACATATCTTAAATGACAATACTTACCTTTACGCTGATTATGATTCTGGGTGCCTTTTTAGCAGGCTTTATTGGTTCATTATCAGGCTTAGGAGGCGGTATCATTATTATTCCGCTTCTTACTATTCTTCTTGGTGTCGATATTCATTATGCCATTGGAGCTGCTCTAGTCTCCGTTATCGCCACTTCTTCAGGTTCTGCAGCCGCTTATGTAAAAGAAGGAATTACCAACATGCGAATGGGAATTTTTCTCGAAATCGCTACTACTATAGGAGCCGTTTGCGGAGCATTGCTTTCTACTATCGCCCCTACTTCTTTTATTGCGGTTTTATTCGGTTTAACACTGATTTTTTCTGCCATTAATTCGCTTCGAAAAAAAGAAGAACACATTGTTTTAGAATCTAGTCCGCTAGCTAAAAAACTTAAATTAGACGGAACTTATCCTGCTCATGATGGCGAAGTGATAAAGTACGGAACCAAAAATGTTATTGGCGGTTTTAGTATGATGGGAGTTGCTGGAATGATGTCGGGTCTTCTCGGAATTGGTTCTGGCGCTTTTAAAGTAATCGCGATGGATAACATTATGCGTGTTCCGTTTAAAGTATCTACAACAACCAGTAATTTCATGATGGGAGTTACAGCAATGGCGAGTTCTGTAATTTATATTCAAAAAGGATATATCGAACCTGGAATTTGTATGCCGGTTGTAATTGGAGTTTTGTTTGGCGCAATGGCTGGAGCTAAAATCTTAGTGCGAACAAATCCGAAGAAATTGAGAATATTTTTTGCCTGCCTGATTTTTGTTTTGGCAATAAACATGATTTATAACGGACTAAATGGAAAAATCTAATATGGTACAAGAAGAAAAATTTGGAGAAAAAGATTTTCAAACTATTATAGGAAACTTGCTTCGTTATGGGGTTTGGATTTCGTTATCGGTTGCTTTTATTGGCGGAATTGTATATTTAATTCATAATGGAAGCCAAATTGAAGATTATTCTGTTTTTAAAGAAAATGACCGCAATATATTTGAAGTAATTACCGCTATTTACAATGGTGCAATTCAAGGAAACGGAGAATCGTTAATATTTACAGGAATTATTTTCTTGTTCATGACACCCGTTTTACGCGTATTGCTTTCGCTATTTTCATTTTTATTGGAAAAAGATTACTTGTACGTTGGCATTACATTAATTGTAATCATGATTATCATTATCAGTATTTCATTTGGTTTCTCACATTAAAAAAATTTTAGATTTTAGATTGTAGATTTTGGAGTTTGGGATTTAGAGTTTGGAATTTGGAGTTTGGGATTTGGAATTTGGAATTTAAAATATTGAAATTTAAAGACATGGAAATAGGAATAGACAGTTTTGCTTCGGCGATGTATGGCGATAACAACACGCTGAGCAGTGTTGATGCTATGGAACAGCTTCTGCAGCGAATTGAATTTGCAGATCAGGCTGGTCTTGATGTTTTCGGAATTGGAGAACATCATAAAAAAGAGTTTTTAGATTCTGCTACAGCTGTCATTTTGAGTGCAGCGGCGGCTAGAACAAAAAATATCCGACTGGCAAGTGCTGTGACCGTTTTAAGTGCAGCAGATCCAGTGAGGGTTTATCAGAGTTTTGCGACTTTAGATTTAATTTCGAAAGGAAGAACTGAAATTGTTGTCGGGAGAGGATCTGCCATTGAAGCTTATCCCCTTTTTGGATATGATTTGAGAGATTATGATGCTCTTTTTAAAGAAAAACTCGAACTGCTGCTTCAAATTAGAGATAATGAATTTGTAAGCTGGGAAGGAAAATTTCGTCCTGCTTTAAATAATTTACCTGTTTACCCAAGAGCTTTACAAGAAAAACTACCCATTTGGCTTGGTGTTGGTGGAACACCAGAATCTTTTATAAGAGCTGGTTCGTTAGGACTTCCGTTAATGGTTGCCGTAATTGGCGGACAAACACATCGTTTTAAACCTTTAGTCGATTTATATCGTGAAGCAGGAAAAGCAGCAGGCTATAAACCGAATGAATTAAAAGTAGGCTTGCATTCACCTGGATATGTTGGTACCACAACGGAAAAAGCAATTGAAGAATACTATCCCGGTTATGCCGAATTATGGACAAAATTAGGATATGAAAGAGGTTGGCCTCCTGTAACCAGAGGCAAATTTGATGGCCTAATTGATGATTTAGGTGTTTTAATTGTGGGTGGTCCAGAAAGAGCTGCAGAGAAAATTCTTCGCCACAGCGAAGCTCTAGGCGGCGTGGATCGATTTACTTTCCAGATGGATAATGCAGGATTAACACACAAACAATTAATGAATGCCATTGAATTGATTGGTACAAAATTGATTCCTTTGATACGCAAGGCATAATTATTAATCTCGCAATCCCGATAGCTATCGGCAGCTAAGACGCAAAGTCTTTATTTTAAAAAGCCACAGATTATTAAGATTAAAATGATTTTTTCCCATTCCTAATTTTTGAATAGCATCCAGCTTTAGCTGGATGAAAAATAGAGCAAAAGTCAAAGGCTTTAGCCAAACATCACTGGTTTGGCTAAAGCCTTTTTTCAATCTTCATTTGTAACCTTCAGTTAAAACTGGAGGCAATTCAAAAGAATTATACTTCTCAACCTTTGTAACTTTGTAACTTTGCTTCTTAGAATCTTAGAATCTCAGCATCTCAGAACCTTAGCATCTTAAAAAAAAAGCACCCAACAATTAAGTCAGATGCTTTTGGTGTGATTTGCAATTTTTCAACGATAACAAACCAATTTAGAGCTTATAAGTAACACCAACTCTAAAATTTCTTGGCGCTTCAGTCTGCCAGTAATAAGCATTTAACCAGCTATAGTATGAACCGCTATATAGATATTTATCTAAGATATTGAATACGTTTGCCGTAACTTTAAATTTACCCGTTTCATAAGATAAACCTCCATCCAATTTAAAGTAAGAAGGTAGTTTTTGAAGACCTGCACTCCAAGTATCAGTCTGGCGTCCGTCAAGGAAAGTTCCTCCAATAGAAGCACCAAAACCTTTTAATTTTCCATGCTGAAGCGTATAATTTAACCAAGCATTTGCGGTATGTTTAGCATAACCTGGAACAATATCCCCCACCTTAATACCATTAGCTTCAGAAACATCTGGATCAATTTTAGTTACAGTTGACTCTGTAAAGGCATAATTTGCAATAAGATTTAAGCCATCAAAGATTTTTCCTCTCAAATCAAATTCAACACCACGCGCTCTTTTTTCACCTAGAACTATTTTATACTGTTCGTTTGGCTGATTATTAGGATCTGCCGTTAACTCATTCTTCTTTAATATATTGTAAACAGATAAACTGGTATTCCAAGAACCGTCAAACCAATCCTTTTTAAGTCCAAATTCAACATTATTTCCGGTAAGAGGTTTTATATCACCGCTTCTCACAACACCAGATTGAGGTGTAAAAGCTTGATCGTACAACCCGTAAACCGCAAAATCATCAGTAATAGAATAACTTAAACCTGCACGAGGCGTTATATGGCTATCCTCAATTGGTTCTGCCTCATAGCTGCTAGTCTGGCTAATCCATGTGTATCTTGCAGCAAGAGTCAATCTTAATTTATTCTCCAAAAAGCCAAGTTCATCCTGAATATATCCAGCAGCATATTCTGAACCGTAAAGTCCGCCAGCTCTTTGGCTTAAAGGAGTATCGTGATCAAATTGCGGGAAACCATTTGAAGGCGTTCCGTAATTCGGATTATAAACATTAAACGGATTATCAACCGTATCTAAATCATGCGATTGTCCCCAGTCTGCCATATAATCTTTGCTTCCCAAATCTACTCCACCCAATATTTTATGAGAAACATTTCCAGTATTGAATTTTCCGTTCACAAATATTTGACCTAGGTACATATTACTTTCTGCGTCCCAGATGCCAACATTTCTAATGATTTCTCCATAAGCAAGATTTCCTTCCGGAACACCATCAAAATCTCTATCAGCAGCTCCTGGACCAACAACTCCTGGCCATGAACTATATCCTTGCTGAATATATTTAAAATAAGAAGTCTGTGCAGTAAGTTTCCAGTTTTCATCAAACTTGTGCTCAAACTGAAGATATCCGCTGTGATCCTGAATATTGGTATCAGGCAATCCTGGCTGCGTCATAGTAAAACCTACAGGCAAAGTTGCATAACCACCTGCTTGAGGTCCAAAAACATAATACGAACCCACTTCGGTCATATTTGCATATTGGAAATTATATTCGGCCGTGATTTTTGTTTTATCATCAATCTGATATGAAATTACAGGAGCAATTACATAGCGGTTATTGCGCTCAAACGAACGGTGCGATCCTTTGTTTTGGGCAGCTCCGTTAAATCTATAAAGCAATTTTCCTTTTTTATCTAATTTTCCGTCAAAATCAACGCTTACTCTATAAAAATCGTAGCTTCCGCCCAGTACACTCACCTCACCTTTTGTAACTCCCGTTGGTTTTTTAGTTACCACATTGTACAATCCGCTTGGATCTCCGCTTGAAAGCATGAATCCTGCTGGTCCTTTTACAAACTCAATATGATCTACAAAACTCATATCTTCTGTTAAGGGGCCCCAGAAAGAAGAAACTACGTTAAATCCGTTTCTAAAAGCCTGAATTTGAGAACCTCTCATCGTAATATTCGTATACAAATCTCCCCAGTGTTCCAAACGTACAGCTCCACTCACGTTACGAATTACCCCATCGCTCATACTCGTAATTTGCTGATCTTTTAAAGTCTGACCGCTTACAATTTGTATATTTTGAGGAATTTCTAAAACAGGAGTTTGAAGACGCAGTGACAATGAAGGGTTATCTTGCTTGTATTTATTCTTTTTAATGACCACTTCTTCAAGATCTTCTTGACTTTCAGAAAGAGAAAAATTCCTAGTCGTGGTTTGTTTTGAATTGACTACAATCTTATCCTCGACAGCTTGAATTCCTACTCCATTTAATACGATAGTATACGTTCCTGGTTTTACATTTTTAATTTCATAATGTCCTGAAACAGTTGTAATATCAGAATATTTTGTTCCTTTTAACGCTACAGCTATATTTTCTGCTGGTTTATTGCCACTCAAAGAAACTTTTCCGCTTACAGTTCCAAGCTGTTGTGCCATTATATTTAATGAGCTCAAAAACAGCACGAAAAGATAAACTTTTGCATTAATAATTATTTTCATTTGGTTTTGATTTTAAATTGAGCGACAAAAGTAGATGCAAATCTCAACTTTTCCAAATTATCTTAATTTATTCTAAATAAATAAAACAAATTAAACTAAATCAGTAGGAATAAATTCTGAGAATTGCCATTTCTAAGTTATTTCTTGATAATATTAATCTACATTAAGTTTGAAACCAAAATCTATTTCTATCTTTATATTTCAAAATTTCAATGATCAAAAACAAATAACTTCCTGATATGAAATCAAATACAATAAGAAAAATTGCCATTGTGGGCTATAACAGAATTCCTTTTGCGAGAGCCAATACGGCCTATTCTAATGTTGGAAACAAAGAAATGATGATCGCAGCACTCAACGGTCTTATTGACAATTACAATCTAAAAGGAAAATTATTAGGCGAAGTTGCTGGAGGTGCTGTGATTAAACATACTTACGACAACAATTTGATTCGTGAATCTGTTATGCAAACCAGTCTTGATCCTGCAACTCCTGCATGCGATTTACAGCAAGCTTGTGATACCGGAATTGAAAGCGCTATTTACATTGCTAACAAAATTGCTCTCGGACAAATTGATTCTGGAATTGCTGGCGGCGTAGATTCTATCAGCGATATGCCAATTGCAGTTAGTGAGAAACTTAGAAAAATTCTTTTAGAAGCTAGACAAGCAAAATCATTGGGCGGAAAAATTAAAACTTTTCTAAAACTTCGTCCAAAAGATTTATCTCCTTTAGTTCCTAGAAATGAAGAATCTCAAACTGGCCTTTCTATGGGCGGACATACTGAAATCACGGCGAAATATTATAAAATATCAAGAGAAGAACAAGATGAGTTTGCTTTGAAAAGTCATTTAAACATGGCAAAAGCGTATGACGAAGGTTTTTTCGATGATATGATTACGCCTTTTAACGGATTAGAAAAAGACAATAATCTAAGAAGAGACAGTACAATTGAAAAATTAGCCAAATTAAAACCCGCTTTTGATAAAGTAAATGGTACGCTGACCGCAGGAAATTCAACTCCATTAACAGATGGTGCCTCTTGTATTCTTTTAGCTAGCGAAGAATGGGCAAAAGAACAAGGACTTCCTATTTTAGCCTACATCACTTTTGCCGAAATCGCCGCAATTGAATACGTTAAGAATCAGCAGAATCTTTTATTAGCGCCTTTATTTGCTGCTTCAAGAATGCTCGAAAAAGCAGAATTAAACCTTCAGGATTTCGATTATTATGAAATTCACGAAGCTTTTGCTGCACAAACTTTGGCCACTTTAAAAATCTGGGAAAGCCCAGAATTGAGTGCCGAAATTGGCTTAAAGAAACCACTAGGCGCAATAGATCGAAATAAACTGAATGTAAAAGGAAGCAGTTTAGCAGCCGCTCACCCTTTTGCTGCAACTGGAGGAAGAATTATTGGCGTAATGGCAAAATTATTAAACGAGAAAGGCTCAGGAAAAGGATTAATCTCTATCTGTGCCGCAGGCGGTCAAGGAGTTACTATGATAATCGAAAAATAACTTTTTTCCATTTTTTCCTAAACATTTCAATTCAATTTATAAATCTGCCGAATCTGCAAAATCTGCGGGAGTAATTTTTGCTCGCAGATTTTGCAGATTCAGCAGATTTTTTTATTTAGAATCTTCGTGAAAGATTTAAGTATATAACTGCTAAAGTTTTTGTTTCACGCAGATTAAGCAGATTATTACGGATTTTTTTATTAGAATCTGCTAAGATCTGCTAAAATCTTTTTTAATCTGCGTGAAAAATTTAAACATGCAACTCTACTTAAAAAACCATTTTTTGTTTAAATATATCATACAAAAAAAACAACTAAATATCAATATTTTATACTAAATTTAGTTTTCTTTTTAAGCTTTTGCATGAATTCATTTTAAACCACTAAAAATGATGGAATCAAAAATACCCGAAGGTCCTCTTGCTGATAAATGGAGTCTCTACAAGTCTAAAGCCAAACTAGTAAATCCCGCAAACCGAAAAAAGCTAAATATTATAGTAGTCGGAACAGGTTTGGCGGGCGCTTCATGTGCGGCATCTCTTGCCGAACAAGGCTATAACGTAAAGTCTTTCTGTTTTCAGGATTCTCCTAGACGTGCACATTCTGTTGCCGCTCAAGGCGGAGTAAATGCTGCAAAAAACTACAAAAATGATGGCGATAGCACGTTTAGAATGTTTTATGACACTATAAAAGGTGGCGATTTTAGATCTCGTGAAGCAAATGTTTATCGTTTAGCAGAATGTTCGGCTCATCTTATCGATCATGCTGTTGCGCAGGGCGTTCCTTTTGCAAGAGAATATGCGGGATATTTAAATAATAGATCTTTCGGAGGAGTTCAGGTTTCTAGAACTTTCTATGCTAGAGGACAAACTGGGCAACAACTTTTATTAGGCGCTTATCAAGCCTTGGAACGTCAGGCCTCTTTAGGAAAAATTGATTTGTATACTCGTCACGAAATGCTCGAACTCGTGGTTATAGACGGTAAAGCCAAAGGAATTATTGCACGAAATCTTGAAACTGGAAAGCTGGAACGCCACGCTGCCGATGCTGTTGTACTGGCTTCTGGAGGTTATGGAAAAGTATATTATTTGTCTACTTTGGCAATGGGCTGTAATAGTTCTGCACTTTGGAGAGCGCATAAAAAAGGGGCTTTTATGGCTGGTGTGAGTTGGATTCAGTTTCATCCTACTTCGCTTCCTCAACATGGCGAAAACCAATCTAAACTGACTTTAATGTCAGAATCGTTGCGAAATGATGGCCGAATCTGGGTTCCGAAAAAAGCAGCAGACGACCGAAATGCAAATGTTATTCCCGAAGAAGAACGTGATTATTACTTAGAACGACGTTATCCCTCTTTTGGAAATCTAGCGCCAAGAGATATTTCGTCACGGGCTGCAAAAGAAAGAATCGACGCTGGTCATGGCGTTGGACCAATGAAAAATGCCATTTATCTCGATTTCTCGGATGCCATCAAGGCGCAGGGAAAGGATAAAATTGAAGCCAAATACAGCAATCTTTTTGCTATGTATGAAAAGATTACGGGCATAAATGCTTATAAAGAACCCATGCTGATTTCGCCTTCAGCACATTTCACAATGGGCGGACTTTGGGTCGATTATGAACTTATGACTACGATTCCTGGTTTATTTGCTTTAGGCGAAGCTAATTTTGCCGATCATGGTGCAAACCGACTCGGAGCAAATTCGCTGCTTCAAGCTTGCGTCGACGGCTATTTTATCGCGCCTTACACTATTCCGAACTATTTGGCAGGCGAATTAAATTTACCTAAAACAGACGTTTCGCATACTGCTTTTGAAGAAGCCGAAAATGCTGTAAGAAGACAGTTAGATCGTTTTCTACATACTAATGGAACGCTTTCAGCAGATTATTTCCATAAAAAAATCGGACGTCTTTTGTATGAAAAATGCGGTCTTTCGCGAAGCAGAAAAAAACTGGAAGAAGCGATTATCGAAATTCGGGATCTTAAAACTTCTTTCGAAAAAGATCTTAGAATCACAGGCGACAATACTTTAAATAGCGAATTAGAAAAAGCGGGCAGAATAGCCGATTACATCGAATTGGCAGAATTAATGTGCTACGATGCCCTACAGCGCGAAGAATCCTGTGGCGCTCATTTCAGAGAAGAATACCAAACCGCCGACGGAGAAGCTGTCCGCAACGACGATGAATTCTGCTACGTTTCTGCCTGGGAATGGAAAGGTTTAAATAACGAACCTGAACTTCACAAAGAACCTTTAACCTTTGAATCGGTAGAACTTGCGGTGAGAAGCTATAAATAATGGTGAATTGTTAATTGTAAATTATTAATTAACAGCTCATAAATCGCGATATCTAATTTATAATTAACAATTCATAATTCACAATTATATATGAAACTTTATCTTAAAATATGGCGGCAGTTTAATTCTTCTACCAAAGGGGAGATGACAGATTATGAAATTGATGGAGTGTCTGAACATATGTCGTTTCTGGAAATGCTGGATCTTTTGAATGAATCGCTTATTCAGCAAGGAGAACGTGTTATTGAATTTGATCACGATTGTCGCGAAGGAATCTGCGGGCAATGTGGTGTCATGATAAACGGACGAGCTCACGGCCCTCTAAAAAATACTACAACTTGCCAGCTTCATATGAGAAGTTTTAAAGATGGAGATACTATTTATATTGAGCCTTTTCGCGCGAAAGCTTTTCCTGTTTTAAGAGATTTAAAAATTGACCGAAAAGCATTTGATTCCATTATCGCTTCAGGAGGATTTATTGGAGCTTCAACGGGCCAGGCGCCAGAAGCCAATAGTATTCCCATTTCGTATGAAACCGCCGAAGCTGCTTTTGATGCCGCTGCTTGTATTGGATGTGGGGCTTGCGTCGCTACATGCAAAAATGCTAGTGCAGCTTTGTTTGTTGGTGCCAAAATAACGCATTTAGCACTTTTACCGCAAGGAAAATTAGAAGCTCCTAAACGTGCCCTTTCGATGGTAAAACAAATGGATGAAGAAGGTTTTGGAAATTGTTCTGATACTAGAGCCTGCGAAATCGAATGCCCACAAGGCATTTCTGTGCTTTCGATTGCTAAAATGAATTTAGAATATATGAAGGCTTTGACTTTTAGGAAGTAAGTATTGAATTTCTCGCAAAGACGCAAAGTCGCAAAGTTTTAAAACTTAAGAAACTTTAAAAAGAAAAAAACTTAGCGACTCTGCGACTTTGCGAGATTAAAATATACTTTTTATACATTGCGCTTATCCTTCGACTTCGCTCAGGAAGACAAGCAACAGTAACCTTTTTTCAATAAAAAACTCTGCGACTCTGCGACTTTGCGAGATTAAATATACTTTTAATACTTTGCGCTTATCCTCCAACTTCGCTCAGGAAAACAAACAACATGAACCATTTTTCAATAAAAAAACTTTGTGCCTTCGAGTCTTTGTGGTAAAAAAATTAAACCGTGAAATAAGGCGTCAAGATATCTTCAAAATTATAAAGTCCTTTTTCTTTTTCTTTTAGATTTTCGGCTACAAAAATAACTCCGTTTCCGAAAGCTTCTCTCGAAATCGATTCATGTATTAAACGCACCGTTTGAAAAGGAAAACCAAAAATAACTTCATGTTTTCCAACGATTCCCCCTGCCCTCACAACATTAATATCTTCCTTGTCTACATCTAGTGCTTCTGCAATTTTTACTGCGGTTCCAGACGTTCCTTCTTTAGCTTTAAAGTGCTCTTCATTTACTTCAATATCCACCCAAGGTGCAATTTTCTTTAAAAATTTTGCAGCAAACAATAAGTAATTAACTCCCAACGTGATATTTGGCGACCAAAATACGGTAGTTTTATCTGCAAGTTTCTTCAATAAATTCAATTCTTTTTCCTTGTAATGAGAAATTGCAGAAATTATTTTCACTTTGTGTCTTGCTGCTGTTTCTCCATAAGTGTAAATTCCTTCACTAGAAGAAAAATCGATTATGACATCTACAGGATGTTTTTGTAATAATTCTTCAACAGAGGTATGCGAACTAGAATAGATTAAGCCGGGTTCGTCTGACTGGATTCCAAAAAATTCGGGAACTGATCTGTGCTCCAAAACATTACTTTGTCTTAAAACCCATTCAAGGCTGAATTTTTTATTTTCTAATAGTATTGAAGCTACTGATTTTCCAGTTTTCCCAAATCCGATTAATCCTATTTTCATAAGCATTTATTATTTTATGGGCGAAGCGTGCCCGGTTGAAAATATTGATATTGTAAAGTAGTCAATATCAATCCTAATTTTATTCTTTTAGACGGTTCTTAAAACCGCTTGTTCATAAAAATAGGAAAATCATAACAGAATTACCAACAAAAACTTCATTTTATAACAATAAAAATGGCTATTAATACGATTTTTTCTGTTAATAGAAAATTTAAACGCCTAATTTTTAAAGTAAGCGCTCTTTTAAATTATTCTCTTAAAAATGTTAAAAAATGACTTTAAAAAAAAGATTTGATCACATACAAGTAAATATATTTTGCCTAGTTTTATGGCCTGATATCCCCAAATTAATATCATAAAGAATGTCTTACAATACTAATGGATTACTTCGGTTCTTAGATGCTCAAAACAAGTTGTATTTAACAGCTCTAAACGAAATCAAAAAGGGTAAAAAAGAATCGCCTTGGATGTGGTTTATTTTTCCGCAGATAAAAGGAATGGGTTCGAGCGATAACTCCAAATTTTACGAAATCAAAAATGCCGATGAAGCAATTGCTTTTCTGGAGCATCCCATTTTAGGAAAACATCTGGTAGAAATCACTTCAGAACTTGCCAAAAAAGAAGAAAGTGTTTCTGATATTTTTGAAGGTCTTGATGTAGAAAAACTTCAATCGTGTATGACTTTGTTTGCCAGTGTTCAAAACACAGAACCTGTTTTTCAGGAAGTGCTTCACAAGCATTTTGATGGCTCATCCGATTTTCATACGCTGCAATTATTGTATAGCAATTTATAGAAGTAAGAATCACTTTGCAAATCTGCAGGTTGTTCCAAAAATAAGGCCTATTTAACTATATTTCTAAATAAGATATTTATATTTGCAACGCTGTTGCGTTTATTTATTTGATAATTAAACTTTTAAATATCCAGCAGAAATAACACGGAATGAAAAAGAAGATTACAGCCGTAAATTTCCTAATGTCTTTTGCAGTATTGTTTGCCATGCTGTTTCAGACGGTTCACTCCTATGAGCATATTTTAAAGCAGTCGGCAGAAAAACATTGCGATCACAAATATACTCCTGGTCAAAAAGAAATAACACACAGCCATTCGGTTGATGCAAATTGCCATATTTGTCATTTTGCTTTCAGTACGTTTATTCCCAACGCATTTCAGCACTTTACGTTTTACAAAACAGTTGCCGAGACTTCCTATATATTCTTATATTTTGAGGGAATTTCCACATTTTTCAAGGGCAGTCTTTTTGCCTTACGTGCGCCTCCTGTATTCTTTTAATTACTGCACTTTTTTAAACTCAAAACCTTTGCTCTATTTATTCTAATAGAGTAAAAGAAAATTCACATTACCGTTTTTTAATTTGGAATCTTTAGCTCCCAATTAAAGACCTTCATTCATTGCAGTAATTATTCAATAAAAAACTAATGCTCAAGCTTTTAAAACTCATTAAAAGCCTGAGATTTCTATATCTATTTTTAAAAATCATTTTTTTAAACAAACAAAACTTATGCTTACAGCAACAAACCTAACTAAAAAATACGGCGATCATACGGCTTTGAATGCCTTAAACTTAACCATAAAAGAAGGCGAAATCTTTGCTCTTTTAGGACAAAATGGTGCAGGAAAAACGACAACAATCAATTTATTTTTAGGTTTTATCGAACCAACATCTGGAGAATTAGAAATCAACAATATATCGGTTACAGCAAACAATCAGGAAACTAAAAAGCATGTGGCTTATATTCCAGAAACCGTAATGCTGTATCCAAATCTTACTGGCTTAGAGAATCTTAAATTCTTTTCGTCATTAGCAGGATTTAACTATTCTGATGGCGAATTAACTTATTTTCTAGACAAAGCAGGACTTCAAGCCAAAGCACATAATCAAAATTTAAGCGGTTACTCTAAAGGAATGCGCCAAAAAGTAGGAATTGCAATTGCGATTGCAAAAAAAGCGAAAGTGCTTTTGTTAGATGAGCCTACAAGCGGCTTAGATCCCAAAGCCTCTAATGAATTTTCTCAGATTCTAAAAGAGCTTTCTGCAGACGGAACGGCAATCTTAATGGCAACTCACGACATCTTCAGAGCAAGAGAAGTGGCTTCGCACATTGGGATAATGAGGCAGGGAAATCTTGTTACTGTTATTGAAGCAGATAAAATCTCTGCAAATGAGTTGGAAGATTTGTATTTACAGACGGTTTAAGATGAAAAATATATTCTCTTTTTTACTTTTAATCGGCGGTACACATTTCATCCAGGCTCAAAATAACAATAACAAAGTTAAAGACAGTATTGCAAAAGATTCTCTGGAAATGGAAACCCAACGAAATGAATTGCAGACTGTTGAAATTGTGGGGCGTTCGACTAAAAAATACAACAGCGACTATTCTTTTGCTGCCACTAAAACTGCGGCTTTAAACAAAGATATTCCGCAGTCCATTTCGACTATAACCAAAGAATTAATTGCCGACAAAGGCGCATTTTATCTCGCTGATGCAGTAAAAATGTCTAGCGGCGTAATTCCGGCAAGTTATTACAACCAATACACGATTCGTGGTATTAGTCAAAACGAAGAAGGACAAATAATCAACGGAATGCGAACGCGTCAGTATTATTTTCTGCAGCCTTTAACAAGCAATATTGAGCGTATTGAAGTTATTAAAGGCCCGTCTAGCGCTACATTTTCTTCTGTTGATCCAGGCGGAAGCATTAATATGGTTACCAAAAAGCCTTTGGCAGTGGACCGAAAAGAAGTTAGCATGAGCGTGGGCAGTTTTAGCACTTTGCGCGGAACGCTTGATTTTACTGGACCCTTAAACGTATCTAAAACACTTTTATATCGTGTAAACGGCGCTTATCAGCAGGCAAAATCATTTCGTGATTTAGTCAATACTAAATCGTTTTTAATCTCGCCTTCTTTCAGTTATATCCCAAACGAAAAAACGGCAATTAATACAGAACTAATTCTGAGCGATATGACGGGAGTTTTGGATCGCGGACAGCCTATTTTTGGTGCTGTTGCCGGAAAAACAAGTCTGAACAAAACACCAATAAGTTTAAATCTTGGTGCGCCTGGTGATTTTTTCAAGTCGAAAGAAATGATTTTGATGACCAATTTTGCGCATAAATTCAATTCTAAAATTGGTTTTAATGCATCCTACATGAAGCAAACCTGGAAAGAAGATCTGCAGGAACACAGAACTACAAATGCTTTTGCTGTAGACATGAATAATCAGCCTGTTACCACTCTTGCCATGATGCAATTTGTACAGCGTCAGCAAAACTGGGATGTCGACAACTTAAGCGCTTATTTTAATTTTGATTTTAAAACAGGCAAACTAAATCATAAGTTACTAACAGGTTACGATTTAAGTAATTGGAATAAAAACAAAGGTGGCGGACAAAAC
Organism: Flavobacterium sp. ACN2; assembly: GCF_002303885.1. Taxonomy (GTDB): domain Bacteria; phylum Bacteroidota; class Bacteroidia; order Flavobacteriales; family Flavobacteriaceae; genus Flavobacterium. The sequence continues at coordinate 141,931 of NZ_MRCM01000001.1, forward strand.
GCAGGTAGAGGCTATTTATTGAAAGATGGAACAGTTGCCAGCACTTTTGTTTTGGCAAATGCATCCAATTACCAAACTGTTACGATTGATGGCATTGTTTTGCCCAAACCCAATGTTGATTATTTTAATTTGAATAATCCGATTTATAGAATTACAAGTCCTGACGATTATACTTTGAATGTAAGAACGGCACTGCCATCGGCATTAACAACTACAAATGCTATTTACATCCAAGATCAGATTCAGTGGGAAAAGTTTACTTTTTTATTGGGTTTGCGAAACGAATGGTTTGAAGACATTACGAACTATGAAACTAGCAACGAACTTACTGTTAAAAAAACAGCTTTACTGCCCAGAATCGGAATCACTTATGCTGTAAATAGTGCGATAAATGTTTATACGACTTATCTAGAAGGCTATCAGCCACAATCTAATACTGTGACGCTAATGCCTCAAACGGGTTCTTTGCCAGGCGGAAGTCTTTTTGATCCTCTTGAAAGTGATTTGAAAGAAATCGGGATAAAAACCACTTTTTTAAATAACAGCATGACTTTTAATGCTGCTGCTTACGAAATCAATCAGCGTAATATTTTAATGAACGCAAATGATCCGGCAAATCCGGATTTATTGGTAACGCGAGGTGCTGAAAGAAGCCGTGGTTTTGAATGTGATTTAGCAGGTTATATTACACCAGACTGGCAGATTAATGCTTCCTACAGTTATATCGATGCCGAAATAACTCAAGACAGCAATCCTGCTCTAATTGGTGCAAGAAAGCAAAATACACCAAAAAATAGCGCCAATTTATGGACACGCTACAATTTTGCTGCTGATTCTGCTTTAAAAGATCTCGGAATTGGATTTGGAGTTCAATATCAAAGCAGTAAAGTGCCTTGGTTTACAAGAGATTTTACACTTCCTGATTTTACCATTTTTGATGTGGCTTTATTCTACAAACCCAACAAAAGCAATGTACAAATTGCTCTAAATGCGGGCAATTTATTAAACAAAACCTATTGGCTTGGCGCACAGAATTACCTGCGTTTATTTCCTGGAAGTCCTAGAAATGCAAGCCTTACCGTAACTTATAAATTTTAATTCTATTGAGATGAAAAATACTTAAACACATAGAAACATAGATTTTGGTTTATTTTAAAAAAGGCGTTTCACTAGAATAAATCACATAGCTATGTGTTAGAAACTAGTTTCTTTCCATTACCTTCTTTTAGAAAAAAATCTATGTTTCTATGTGTTTAAACCATTCACTCAACAGATAAATTTTAATTAATATGAAATTATTACATACAGAACTCCTTATAGCCAGGCATTTTAAAAATTCTGTTTTTAAAAATCCGGCACTTTATATCATTACCTTTTTTATTGGCGCATTACTTTTATTCGCCGCTTTTTCGGGCTGGGACAATTACAAAAGCCAAAACGAAACCAGTGAAAAATATCAGCATGAATCTCGCGAAGACTGGTTGAAAAACCCAGACAAAAATCCGCATAGAATGGCGCATTACGGCAATTTTGCCTTTAGAAAAAGCACTTCTTTAAGCGTTTTTGAATTTGGAATGGAACCTTTTTTTGGAAATGCGATTTTCTTAGAAGCTCATAAACAAAATACGGCTAATTTCTCTGAGGCAGGATTTTCAAACAGCATGCTTCGTTTTGGCGAGATCAGCATTGCTATGGTTTTGCAAGTTTTACTGCCTTTATTAATCTTTTTTATCGGATTTAATGCTGTTGCTTACGAAAGAGAAAACGGAACTCTAAAAATACTTTTAAGCCAAGGAATTAATTGGAAACAGCTTTTATGGGGCAAAATCCTTGGTGTTGCTAGCGTTGTTATGCTTCTTTTTGTTCCAACCATTGTGGTATTGGTTTTAATCTGGCTCATGCTTCAGGATTTTTCAATTTCGGCAGATGAGACGATCAAAATGCTGCTGTTTATTCTATTTCATTTTATTTATCTAATGTTCTTTTGTGTTGTTGCCGTTTTGGTATCGGCGTCAAGCAAAACTTCAAAAAAAGCATTGGTTTCTTTAATTGGAATCTGGCTGATTTTAACGATTATCTTGCCAAGAACAACACAAGCTATTGGAGCTTATTTGTATGAAGCGCCATCTAAAATTCAGTTTACCAGCAATATCGAAAAAGATATTTTAAAAGAAGGTGACAGCCACAATCCAAACGATTTGCATTATAAGGCAATAAAAGATTCTTTGTTACGAGTTTACAAAGTTGATTCGGTACAAAAACTTCCTTTTAATTATTCGGGGTTTATTATGACCGAAGGTGAGCGAATCAGCTCGAATATCTACAACAGCCATTTAGAAGATTTGTTGAAGGTTTATGCCCAACAAAACAGCTTTTCTAAAGCCGTTTCTTTTCTGAATCCGTATATCGCTATGAAAAATTTATCGATGGGATTATCGAATACCGATTACGATTCTTACATCGATTTTCAGAAACAAGCGGAGAAATACCGTTACGAAATGGCGCAGAAAATGAATGCGTTGCAAGTTAAATACATCAGCAATAAAAAACCTGGTCCAAATGATAAACCGCTAATAATTGGCAAAGAACACTGGACAGATCTTGAAGAATTTCATTATGAGCCTAAAAGCATTAGCGAAGTTTTAAAAACCGAAATCGTTTCTATTGTATCTATTCTTTTATGGGTAATTCTATTGTTTGTTTTGATCAGAATTGCTGCTAAAAATCTAAAAGCCATCTAATATGCTAGTACTCTTATTTAAAAATTTTATACGATCAAAAGGTACCAAAATTGGATTACTTTTTTTATTAATCATTGGTTTTATTAGCCTTTTAATTGGCCATCAATTTCAGGAAAAACAACAAAATAATATTACTGAAGCGGCCGTTTATCAAAAAGAACATATTGCCAGAAATGCCACTTTCCACAAAGATGAAATAGGGCTCCTGCTCTACTACATCAAGTTTTCATTGGTCAACAATACTTTGCCAATTAACAGTTTGGCCATTGGGCAGCGAGATGTTAATCCATCTATTCAAAATGTTACCATTCGTGGTTTAGAAGGTCAGAAATACGATTCGGAACTCAATAATCCGAGTAATTTATTGTCTGGAAATATCGATTTTAGTTTTGTTCTTTTGTACCTGTTTCCGCTTTTGATTATTGCTTTTTCTTATAACATTATTTCTGAAGAAAAAGAATCAGGAACTTGGAAGATTGTTGCCGTACAAAGTCCGAATACCTTTTTTTATATCCTGAAACTATTCTATGTTAGAATTTTAAGTTTAATGGCGCTTTTAACTTTGATTCTGTTGGCAGCGGTTATCTTTTTACAGATTCCGTTAGATCAATCCTTCTTTGTGTTTTACGGACTTTCTATTTTGTACATTTTATTTTGGTTTGCGGTTTGTTTTTTCATTGTTTCATTGCAGAAAAATTCCAATTTCAATGCGGTTATTCTGTTAACCATTTGGCTGTTTCTGATTATCATTCTTCCTGCCGGAATCAATACTTATATCATCAACAAATACAAAGTTCCCGAAGCTTTAGAATTAACCCTTACTCAACGAAATGCCTATCATGAAAAGTGGGATATGGACAAACAGGAAACGGTAGATAAATTCTACAAACATTATCCGCAGTTTAAAAAATATGCACTTCCTGATACAGAATTTAGCTGGCTTTGGTATTATGCGATGCAGCAAATGGGCGACGACGAATCGGCAATTCAGTCCAAAGAATTAGAATCGAAATTAGAACAGCGAAACCATGCCAGCGAATTAATAGCGCTGTTTATTCCAACGCTTCATACACAGATTCAGTTAAACGAAATTGCAAAATCAGATTTACGCAATCAGCTTTTGTTTTTAAAAGAAACAACTAAATTCCACGAAAAACTACGTCTGCATTTTTACCCAAAAATATTCGACAATGCGCCTGTAAATCAACAAAAATGGGAAGATTTTAAAGTAGAAACGTTTAAAGACAACTCTGAAACGAGTTTTATGAAAACGATTTTACCTTTATTGCTTTTCAATTTACTTTTGATTGGTTTTGGATGGAGGAATTTTAAACGTAAAGTTATTATTTAACTTCAAAATTATTTAACCGCAAAGCACGCAAAGGTTTACGCAAAGTCTGCAAAGTTTTTAGACAAAGCTTTGCGGACTTTGCGTTTTTATAAGAATCCTAAACAAAAAAACTTTGCGTGCTTTGCGGTTAAAAAAGCAATACTTTGCGGTTAAAAAGTAGTACTTTTAATGAAATTTCCATTTAATGAAAAAATTATTTATAGCCGGAGTTGTCTTTGTATTCATTTTATATGCTTTCAAAAAATTAGTTTATGATTCTTATCAATGGAAAAAAGCAATTAACAGCCCTGAGCATAAATTGCAATTGGGAAGTTTTATCTTTAGTAAACAAAGCGGCTCTAACGGGAGTCAAAGCATGGAACACAAATATTTTATTTTTAGGGTAATTGAAATAAACGGCGATTATGTGAGACTTTCGGTTGTTAGGCAGTTATCACAAAAAGACAAGCTGCTTCAATCTGATTTCTCTACTACCAAAGAAGCATACAAAGATTTAAAACAAAATATAGGCAATATAAAAATTACCGGAATACTCAAAGATGATTTGTATAAAGCGGGTCCTTCTTATACCTTGAATGATTTTTTATTAGAAAAATATCCTTCCTTACTGCAGTCAACATATTATTTTGAAGAAATCACCGAAAATAAAAAACATGGTCCAATACCAGTAGATTACAATGAATTACAGGAATATTTCAGTTTAGTTTATTCTAAAAACGAAATCATAAACAAGGGAAAACTGGTTCCGTGGGTTTTAAATAACAATACTACACCCGAATTAGCCGAAAGGTTATCTCAAAATATAGATTTGATACTTAATTAACCGCAAAATTATTTAACCGCAAAGAGCGCGAAGAGTTACGCAAAGTCCGCAAAGTCCGCAAAGTTTTTAGACAAAGCTTTGCGGACTTTGCGTTTTTATAAGAGTCCTAAACAAAAAAACTTTGCGTGCTTTGCGGTTAAAAAAACAGCAATACTAAACCTATTCTGAATAATTTTTTCAGGAAAGCAGTTTATTTGAATTTTATTTAGAATTAATATAAATAAACTTTTATATTTGCCGCTTTCTGAACAAAATTGAGTAGTTTTTAAAATTTACTTAATATTGCTTCACCCAAAGTAAATTTCGTTTAATGAATAATAATGCCAGTTTAGAACTAGATCTTTTCCATTCCTTTAAGGAAGGCGACGAAACTGCATTCAAGTTTTTTTACGATAAATACTTTAGGAGAATCCAATCTTTCAGCGTTCAATTTATTTACGATCAAGACGAAGCTGAAAATCTTGCTCAGGAATCCTTACTACACCTATGGCAAAGTAGAGAAGAAATAGAATCTGTAAACGGGATTCAAGCTTTCTTATTTACTTATGCTAAATCAAAATGCTTGAATTTAATCCGTCATAATAAAGTGAAGGATAAATTTAAAAATGACCTCTTAAACCACAAAGAAAGAGAATTGGATATCGAAGTTTTAAATTCGATTCAGTTTGATACTTTAGAATTAACCGAATTAGAACGTATAATTCAGGAATCTATCAGCGATCTGCCTCCAAAAACCAGAGAAGTTTTTATCAAAAAACGCTTTGAGAATAAAAAAAATGCAGAAATTGCCGAAGAGCTAGGAGTTTCCTTAAAAGCCGTAGAAGCCCATATGACAAAGGCTTTGAAGATTTTAAAGACGAGATTATCTGATTATTTGTTCTTGATTTTTATGCTTATTTATAATAATTAAGAATAAAAGGTAGGGTATTTTAATTCTGAGGTGTACTTATAATGGCGAGAAGTTTTAAAAAGCATATATGACATCGGAAATACTAAATAAATACCTTTCTAATGAAGCTTCAGAACAAGAAGTTCAGGCACTTTTTGATTGGATTGAAGCATCAGAAGAAAATAAAACACAATTTATAAAGGCTAAGAAAATTTGGGCATTAACCACACTTTCTTCAGACTTATCTATTGAGACTGTTTCGGTAATCCAAATGCAGCCAAAAAACAAAATCAGAACGTATTTAAAGTATGCTGCGATTTTTTTATTGTTTTTGGGTTTAGGGACCACTATTTATTTGTTTAACAGTAAATCTGAAACTCCAAAAGAAATTGTTCTAGAATTAGGCGACGGCCGTCTGGAGTATTTCTCTGGAAAAACTCAGACCACTCTTTTAAATGACAAAGGCGATTTGGTTGCCAAAAAATTTCCGACGGAGATTATTTACTTTGGCAAAGTTCAGGATCACAAAGTGATTTATAATACGCTTTCTATTCCGTACGGAAAACGTTTCAAACTTAAACTTTCAGATGGTACTGTTGTGAGTTTAAATTCTGGAACCACTTTGCGCTATCCGGAGCAATTTGGCTTAAACGGAAACAGAAACGTGTACTTAACTGGCGAGGCATTTTTTGAAGTAGCCAAAGACAAAATGCATCCGTTTATTGTTCATGCTAATCAGGCAGACATTGAAGTTCTCGGTACCACATTTAATGTGAGCGCTTATCCCGAAAACCCTACAGTTAATAGTACATTAATTGAAGGAAGTATTCGAATGTCTGAAGCCCTTAATCCTTCTAATGTTATTTTGCTAGAGCCCAACCAAATGGCTACATGGCAAAATAATTCAAAAAAACTGGTCTTAAAAGAAGTAGATCCAACGTTTTATGCTGCCTGGACAAAAGGCGAACTTGCTTTTAAAGACACCCCATTTTCTACAATCGCTAAAATTATTCAGCGTACTTATGATGTTGAAATTATCAACGAAAATTCTGATTTGGCCAGACAGAATTTTACCGGTACGATTAAAATTAGCGAATCTAGTGTCGAGAACATTTTAGAACTGCTAAAACGTGACACGCCATTTAATTATTCTATTCAACAAAAAACCATTACAATCACCAATCCGCGATAAATAAAAAAACATGACATTTACGATACAACCCGTTTTAAGAAAAATTCTGTTTTTCTTAGCCATTCTCATATCTGGATTTAAAGGATTTTCTCAGAATAAACTCATAACATTACATGTAAAAAACAAACCTATAAGCCTAATTATCAAATCTATTGAAGAGCAAAGTGATTTTAGAATCATTTATAATGCAAAAAAAATAGATACCGATCAGTTAGCCGATATAGATGTTAATAATGCTTCTCTAGAAACGGTTTTAACGCAGTTATTAAAAGATAAAGACATTGCTTTTTACATTCAGAAAAAGCAGGTTTTATTGACTCCTTCGGTTCCTGAAACTTCAAATTCAGCAGTTCAGGAAACTTCAAGAATGATTAGCGGAACGGTCTATAGCGCAAAAGACAGACAACCGCTTCCTGGTGCTTCTATTCGCATAAAAGGAACTGGAATGGGTGCTATTACCGATTTTAACGGAAAGTTTGTCTATCAGCTAAAAGGAAACTCGATTTCAAATCTGGTTCTTGAAGCCGGTTTTTTAGGAATGGAAACCCAATCTCAAAAAGCAGACGACAAAAAAGTTTTTGTTTTTTATCTTCAAGAAGCTACAGACGAACTAAACCCTGTTGTGATTACTTCGTCTTATGGCACTACAAAGCTAAAAGAAGAAATTGTTGGAAGTATTTCGACTTTACAAGCCAAAGATATTGCCGTTGAACAAGCTTCTGAGAGTTTTGATAAAATGATCACGGGACAAATTGCCGGAGTTATGGTAGAAAATACTTCTGGTGTAGGTGGCCCTGTAAAAATTAATATTCGTGGCCAAGGCACATTATCTTCTTTAAGCGGGGCAATTACTGGAACTTCTTCGCAACCGCTTATTATTATTGATGGCGTTGTAATGAGTGAAGAATATGCAATTGACAGCAGTTTGTTTAACGGAAGCGGCGATTTTTCTGAAAACATCGCTAATCCTTTAATGAAAATTGCTCCAGAAAATATTGAAACCATTTCGGTTCTAAAAGATGCCGCAGCTGTAGGTATTTATGGTGCCGATGGTGCAAATGGAGTAATTTTAATTACCACTAAAAAAGGTAAAAAAGGTAAAACGCAATTTGGTTTTTCAAATCAGTTAGGAGTTTCTTCTGCCATTAATCAAATTAAATATTTAAACGGAGAACAATACACAGAACTTCGAAATGAGTTCATGAAAAACACCACAACTGGCTATGTTCCTGTTGCTTATAATGGAGTAGATACAGATTGGTTTAACATTCTAAACCGAGCTGGAATTTATAACAAATATAATTTTAATGTTTCGGGTTCTACTTCTAAATTTTCGTACCGAACCAACGTTAGTTACACCAAAATTGACGAACCACAGGTTGGAAATGAGTCTAAGCAATTAAATGCGGGAATTAATTTAGGCTACAGTTCTGGCAAATGGGATATCAATTTAATGCTGAATCCGAGTTTTGTACAAAAAGATGCGCCTAACATTTTTTATAGTTTTGCCTACCTTCCTACTCTTCCCGTATATAACGCAGACGGATCGTATGCTAATTTAGGTTTGAGCGGTGCTACGAGAGGAAATCCGTTGGCGGCAATTGAACAAAACAAAAATGAAGCACAGACTTTTGGTCTTTTAGGAAGTATCAATTTATCTTATAAACTCAATAAAAATATTCGATTTTCTACTCTTTTCGGTATGGATTATACCGATAAAGAACAAGATCGTTATTTTTCTGCAGCAAATGAAAGCGGCCAGTTTAATGGAACTTTTATTTTGGACGGAACTACTTATGCCGCTTGGGGTCGTCGTCTTTTAAACGAAAGAAATTCGACTAAATGGAACTGGCAAGGACAAGCTTTATTTAATAAACAATTGAATGAAAACAATGAAATTGATGGTGTTGTTGGTTTTGAATTGGCTGAAGACAAAACAAATTTCAACTACCAATCTGGTGTTGGATTTTTAGAGCCAAACCGTATTAATGCTGTTACAGATGCCATAAGAGATGACAATCCGAATACGCCTCAAGATGAATCTAAAGATGGTCAGACTTACAAAAATGAAATCAGTTACAATTCGAGAGTTTCTTTATTCTCGCAGGTAAATTACAACTATAAAAAACGCTATTTCTTGTTGGCAAATTACCGTCGCGACCAGAGTTCTGTTTTTGGAGATGATACCGATGTGGCTCATAATGGAGGTTTAGGTGCTGGTTGGATTATTAGCAATGAAAACTTTTTAAGCTCTAATTCTTGGATTGATTTCTTGAAATTGAAAGCGAGTTATGGTACAACAGGAAATTCTAAAATTGGTTCGTACCGATCAAAAGGTTTGTACAATATCAGCCAAAACGGATACAATGGTTCTATTGGAGCAACTACAGGCTCTGCCCCAAATGGAAGGTTAAGCTGGGAAAAAAACACAAAATTCAATGCAGGATTTGATTTTAATATTTTCAAAAGAATCGAATTGACATTAGAATACTATTATGACAACAAAAGCAATTTAATTACTGCCCGAGATATCCCGACAGAAACGGGTTATAGTTCAGTACAATTAAATGCTGCCAGTATGTACAACAAAGGTTTTGAGCTTACTACAAGAATTAAATGGATAAAAAGCGATGCTTTTAAATGGACAACAGCATTTAATATTTCTACCATAGACAGCAAAGTAACCGACTTAAAAGGTCTAGGAAGCGATTATTCTGAAGCGAATATTGCATTGGCGCAAAAAATTGGTTACAGCACTACAACATTATGGGGAATAAAATGGGTTGGTGTAGATCCTGCGACAGGAAGAGATCTTGTGCAAAAAAATGGTCAAGTTTACGATGCAAAAACCTATAATGAACTCCATACCGTTGCCGATTGGGAACCAATTGGAGACAAGCAAGCAGATGCTTACGGAGGTTTTTACAACACTTTTACTTTCTATAATAATCTTACTTTGTCTGTTAGAGGAGATTATCAAATTGGTGGTGACTTATTGGCATCGAGCGTGCTTATAGATCAATATAATGTAACAACAAACCGAAATCTTTCTGTAAATGCATACGATTATTGGAGAAATCCAGGCGACAACGTTTCTCAGTCAGCGGTAACACTTTCGCCAATTCTAAACAACTTAAGCAAATATGTTTATGATGCTACTTATATCAGAATCAGTAATATTAATTTAAGTTATAATGTACCGCTGAAAAATACTTTTCTGGATGCTCTTTCTGTTTTTGCCGATGCTACAAATGTGGCGTATTGGTACAAAGAAAAAAGTCCGAAAGGAATGAACGGAGTTCGAGAGTATAGTTATATCTATCCGCAGGCAAGAACAATTTCGCTTGGAGTAAATGCTAAATTTTAAGAAAATGAAATATTCAAAATACTTATCTATATTTTTTCTAATGCTTTCATTACAAAGCTGTAGTGACTTTTTAGAACAAGAACCTGGAACACAAACTTCTATAGACGAACTTTTACAGAACAAAACAGGAGTTTTACAGGCGCTTACAGGACTTTACACCGAAGTAGAAGCCAATGTAAGACCTGATCGCTACGCTGCTTATGCTGATTTGCAGGGCGGTAATATAAAATTTGCACCAGTTGCAACGGGAGGCTCTAGAGGTCAAATTTCTCCAGCAATAAATCTGCAGCAAGTTTATTCTTTTGAAGATGTAGCGCTAACCAGTAATTTCAAATCATTTTATGATAGCAGTTATGATATAATCAATCAGGCAAATTTAATTTTAGAATTTACTCCTGCCCTAACCGACGCCACTGAGGCAGAGAAAAACCAAATAAAAGCAGAAGCTTTGGCAATAAGAGCCTACGCGCATTTTCTTTTATCTCTTGTTTACAGCCAAGATTATAAATATACTCCAGATGCATCGCATTTAGGAATTATCTACAGCACAGAATCTATCAAATCTGGCATACAATATCCTGCCAGAAAAACGGCTGCCGAGACGTATACTTTAATTATAAATGATTTACAAACGGCTATCGATAGTTATTCAGACGCTTCACTCCTTTCTGGTCCTGCTTATTCTTTCTTTAACAGAAAAAATACAAAAGCATTATTGGCAAGAGTTTATCTTCAAAAAGGAGATTGGGCCAATGCTTACGACATGGCAAATGATGTAATTGCCAATTCTGGCGTTGTACTAACCAGCAAAGAAACTTTAATTGCAGAATGGGAAAAACCAGATCTTCCGATATCTGAAATTTTGTTGGAATTTTCTATTCCAAAAGACACGGAAGGAAATGTTTCTTCCTCAATGACTCAGACTTTTGGCTATACTACAGATACAAATTTTGAAAAATATACTGCTTCAAATGATTTAGTTGATCTTTACGAAAGCACAGATTTAAGAAAACAATTGTTCTTAACAAAATCGCTTTTTACAATAGTAAGTGGCGTTCAGACCAATCTTAATTACAATTTTACCAAAAAATTCCAGAACAATGCAGGTTATGTAGCTTCTAGGCTTAGCGAAATGTATTTGATTCGTGCCGAAGCAGCGCTAGAAACCAATAGAGCCGATTTAGCAATGGCAGACATTAACATCATTCGTGCCCGCGCCAATGCATCTCTATTGACCAGTACAAACAATCTTAAAGAAAACATCTTTTTAGAACGAAGAAAAGAATTATGCTTTGAAGGTTTCCTATTTTTTGATATTGCCAGAATGCACAAAGATGTTTCCAGAAATGATGGCTGTATTGCTACAGTTTGCAGTCTTACTTATCCGTCTTTAAAATACGTACTGCCAATACCAACATTCAACACTAATCTTAACCCAAACTTGCAGCAAAATGACTCGTATTAAGATATTCAGTATATTATTTACAGCACTATTATATATTTCATGTTCCAAAGATGATTACAAATTAGGCTCAGACATTGATCCTTTTTTACGATTTAATTTTTTAGTAAAAAGTGACAACACACCTCTAGAATACCCAACCGTAAACGGGAATTTAGTTCCGCAGTCTACTTATGAAAACAAATCTGTAAAAACCTTAAAAGTTCCTGTGGCTCTAACAACACGCGAATTGAAAGGAACTGTTACGGCCAATTTTAGTGCCGAAACAAACGGTGCAAGCGACAGTTTTAGTGTAAATCCTGTCAATCAGCTTTCTTTTCAAGGCAGCAAATTAACAGATACTATTTATGTCTCGTTTGATAAAAGATGGACTCAAAGCCAGAATATTACATTAAAATTAGAAACGGTTTCTGATCCTGATATTCATATTGGAAACCTGAATACAGAATATCCAAACACTACTTTCAAAATTGATTTAGGAACTATTGCAACCAATTACACCTTTCCGGTAACGCAATACAATATAAAAGGAGAAGTAGGCGAAAAAATCGATTTTATAGTCAATTATCCGAATGGTTTTTTCCCTGAGGAAATTGAAAATGCGTCTATTTTTAAATTCCAAAACGGATTCGAATATTCCTTAACTCATGATGATTATGGCGATAATAGAACTTCTGTAACCTATCATTTAACTCTTTTAGAAGATCTTCAAAATGACGATGTTCGATACGAGTCCAAATTAACGCTTGTAAATATTCCGAATTATACTGCAACAGGAAACATCAACTTGACCATTGTAAAACCAATAAAAACGCCAAGAGATGTTCAAGCCTATCCCGCTTCGAAATTTACAGATCCGACCAATGCGTTTTATCTAACATACGGCGAACATTGGTTTAACAACAATGGAAACTGTTCATGGATGACTTTCAACGCTTTAACTTTTCCAGTTATCGTGACAAAAGACGATCCAAATGCAATTTTATACAGCGATAAAGGAACTACAAATCCTAATGATGATATTTATCACGATGCTTTCAAAATTGGATTTAACGTCTCAAGCGGAACCAATACGGTGAATTCTTTTGGTTTAAAAAGATGGTTTTCTAACGAAAGTAACTCTGCTGCTATTTCGCCAGGATTTAATATTACTTCGGCTTTGGAATTTTTCCCAGCCAACGGAAACAGCAAAACGGAAGGAACTGTTCTCGTAATTCCGCAAGATATTACAATTGGATCTAGCGCAACAAATACACATAGTATTGCCATTTCAGGAGAAGGAACGTACAAAGAAATCAGCAATGGTTTATATGAAATTTCATTTGAATTAAAACTGACAAATGACAAACTGTTTGGAGGAACAGTTTCGACACAATACAGAATGTACAATAACAGGACGTATCCGAAACCTGCGGCTTTGAGTATTCCTTGTCCTAAAGAAGTTTCTCTTTAATATAAAAATGGTTTCAAGTTTCAAGTTTCAAGTTGCAACAGAACCTGAAACTTGAAACTTGAAACCTGAAACTTGAAACTTGAAACAAAAAACAAAAAAAAAACAAAAATTGAAAAAACTAATCTTCCCTCTCCTATTCCTGCTTGGACTATCGGCTTATAAAACAGCCGAAGGTCCTGATTATACAGATATTCAGGAATTACGAAAATTGTATTCTAGCGGAGATTCTTCAAAATGGCCCGCTGCAGAATTACATGAAAATGTAGATAAATCTAAATTTCAGGATATTGGCGTTTTGCCATCCGTTCCGTATCCTGCTTACAATCCGTATTCGAAGGAAAAAGAAAGTTTGGGAAAGATTTTGTTTTTTGATCCGAGATTATCGCGAAGCGGACAAATTGCGTGTGCTTCTTGCCACAATCCAGAATTGGGCTGGACAGACAATCTAACGCGCTCTTTTGGCCATGATCGCCAAACTGGAAAACGCAATTCGATGACGATTTTAAACTCGGCATACGCAACCTCTCTATTTTGGGACGGACGAGCTTCTAGCTTAGAAGATCAAGCGCAATTTCCTGTTTCTGATCCTTTAGAAATGAATGAAAAACTGACGATTGCCGTTGATAAAATAGCCAAAATAAAAGGTTACAATGCGTTATTTACAGATGCTTTTGGAGATAAAAAAGTGACTTTAGAGAGAATTCAATATGCGATTGCCACTTTTGAAAGATCTATCAATAGTCCGAAAAGTAAATTTGACCAGTTTGTAAGCGGAAAATCAGACATTTATAACGATCAGCAGGTAAAAGGAATGCATTTGTTTAGAACCAAAGCACAATGCATCAATTGCCATAATACCCCTTATTTCAGTGATAATGAGTTTCATAATGATGGCCAAACTTTATTTGGCACAAAAAATGAAGATTTCGGACGCTATAATGTGACGAAAGATGTAAAAGATATCGGCAAATTTAGAACGCCAACACTTCGTGAAGTCGCAAATACAAAACCTTGGATGCATCACGGACATTTTCCAACTTTATTGGATGTTGTAGAATTGTACAATCTCGGAAATCCGTCTCCTGTTCAAAAAAAATATCTAGGAACAGCCCGAGATTCTCTCATTCCAAAATCAGATCCAATGCTTAGGAAATTGAATTTAAGCAAAGAAGAAATGGGCGATTTATTGGCTTTTATTGAAACTTTAAGTACGCCAACCAGAAGAATTATGATTCCCGAAATGCCAAAATAAGTTAGTTAATTGATTTGTATTTTGCCCCAAGTATTTGCAAATCTTTTAAGCCCATTTCATAAGAGAAATGGGCTTTTATTTTATATCGCTTTCAACTTCATCCAAAACATCATTTAAAATTTGTGAATCTAGCTTATCAATTCTTGCTATATCATTCAAGCCTTCTCGTATCAAATTAAAAACGATTCTTTTCTTTTCTGTTTCATTTTTGGATGCATAACCGACATAATCTTCTAGTACGGCAATACCATAAACAAACCAATTCTCTGCTCTAACCGCATTATATAAAGCATTTTCAAAAGAGTCAGAAACTTCAATGTATAAGTGTGTATAATCTGGCAACTTAAATTTTTTCTCTCGAAGTTTAGCTCGTATCTTTTCGCAGAATTTATAGCTATAAGGCGCAAAATAAAGTTTATCTATGCCTTCGAAATGATAGTAAAATCTTAAATCTCGTATTAATTTTTCATTCTGTATTACACGATTTTCTCTTTCCTTTCTTTCATCAACTCTTCGAATTAATGTTTCATTACGTAAAATTGATTCACATTCTCTGTTTAATTGCCATAAATCTGTATTTTGTAATTCTGCTTCTAAAAGAGATAACACTTGTTTTACCAGTTCAGCATTATAAAGATCATCTTTTTTTTTCTTGGCAAAAATAATTTCAAAACCACTATAAATTAACTTAAACACATCATCTAAAGTTCTTTCAGTTTCAAATACAGGTAAAGTTACTCTAACCATACTTTTACCCCTATAATAATTTGGTAATTTATTAAACCAATCATTATAAATTTCTTTATCTTTTCCTTTTGGCTTATTTGAAAAACAAGCTAATTGAATCTCTATCTCTTTGTAAGGAAATCCTATTTCCTCCTGTTGAAATCTGTCTGAAATTATTCTTCCAAAATTTTCAAATGGCTCATCAAATGTACCTCCATAAGTTCCATAGCCACTTTTTATAAAATAAATCTGCATAGTTTTAAATCAATTAAACTTGATTGCAAATATATTTTAATCACACAATTAGAATATCATAAATAAGTTATAAGTATATCAAAATAAGATAAATAAATATTTTAATTGATTTGTATTTTGCCCCAAGTATTTGCAAATCTTTTAAGCCCATTTCATAAGAGAAATGGGCTTTTATTTTGATTCATAAATATAAAAAACTTCTTTTTAATTCATTATTTTCAAAAAATTGCAATATAAATTTCCATACATTTAACGAGAAAAATTTTAGAATAGTCCCATTTAAAAACTTAATCCAAACAACATTATGAGCTCTCTCAAAATCTGGAAAGAAAAACCAACTGAACAAGAAGTTCAGAATTTAGTAGAAGAATTTTTCGCTTATTTAAAGAAAGGCGAATTAGATAATGCCAAAAATATTGTAGATCACGTTTATGATGATTGGGAAGAATCTATACACGTAATTTGGCGCGATCATTACTTGATTCACGAAATTGCAGAAGACGAATCTTTTGAAGGAAGAGAATGGTTTAATAACCTAGAATGGCTAAATAACCTCGGAATTCTAGATGATTTTATTTGGGCTGAAGAAAACGACAAATCAAGATATTTTGATGTAAGCGTAACTTATATGGATGAGCCCTCTGGATTTGCAGCACAATTTTATCTGGTAAAAAATGACAATCACTATTTTGTACAAAGAGGGTTAATAGACATGGCTTAATCTCAGTTTAGAAATAATAAAGTCCGTAATTATTGATTTATTACGGACTTTTTTTTATTATTATTTAAAATTAAAATAGTAAATTACTATAATTCCATTGATGCATAAAATAACGCCACATGCTCAATAACATTGGCATTTTTTAAATTTGTTTATCAATCAAAAGAAGATTTTTCTTTTATAAAAAATTATTGTCATGAGAATAGATCAAATACAAATCAAAACAAACGATATTCAAAAAACGAAAGCATTTTACCAGAACCTTTTTGGGCTTTTTATTCTTGAAAATGACCAAAAATCGATTACATTTCAGGCTGGAACTTCTATTTTAAAATTTGTAGAAGATTCAGATTTTAATTCCATCTATCACTTTGCTTTTAATATTCCTGAAAATCAGCTTGAAGAAGCCATTCAATGGTGCAACGACAAAGTGGATTTAATTGTTTTGGAAGATAAAAACGTCGTTACTAATTTCGAAAATTGGAATGCGCATTCTATTTATTTCTTCGATCACAACGGAAATTTACTCGAATTCATTGCTAGACATGATCTTAATAATGAACAAGTTGGTGAATTCAACTCTGCCTCTATTTTAAACATAAGCGAAATCGGAATTGTTACAGAAAATCCGTTGCAATTAGGAAATCAATTAATTGAAGAACACGGATTGCATTTCTTTTCTCAAAATACAAATACCGATAAATTTGCTGCAATTGGCGATCATGACGGTTTATTAATTCTAGTTCAACCTACTAGAAATTGGTATCCAACTCAAATTCCTTCTGAAAGTAATCCGGTAAAAATAACTTTAGAGAATAATGAAAACATAATTGAATTGAAGTTTTAATAATCTAGCAATTCTAAATTCTGTATTTTTATGCAACTTTAAAATGAATCAAAATGCCATTTGTTAGAATAAGTCTTCCAAAAAAACTTTCGCTTGAAACAAAAAATACTATTTCTGAAGCTATTCATCAATCTTTAATTGAAGAATTTAATATTCCTGTAGATGATTATTTTCATGTAATTGAAGAACTAGAAACACATCAGATAAAATATCCTAAAAGTTATTTAGGAATTTCACATTGTGAAGAAATAGTTTATGTACAAATAACCGCGGGACAAGGAAGAACTTTAGAACAAAAGAAAAAACTATATCACCAAATTGCTTCGAAAATTTCGGTTTCAACTGAAATACTAATCAACAACATAATTATTATTTTACTGGAAAATAATGGTCATGAAAACTGGTCTTTTGGCAATGGGGAAATTCAAGAGCAAAAACATTTAAAGAAATAAGCAAAAAGCCCAATTCGTATGAATTGGGCTTTTATTATTTTAGAACTTCATTCTCTGAATTCTTACTGCATTCAATATCGCTAATAACGCCACGCCAACATCGGCAAAAACAGCTTCCCACATGGTGGCAAGTCCTCCCGCGCCAAGAATTAATACAAAAGCCTTAACCACAAAAGCAAGCGTAATATTCTGCCAGACAATCTTTTTAGTCTGTTTCCCGATATTGATTGCCATTGCGATTTTACTAGGTTTATCATCCTGAATTACGACATCGGCGGTTTCTATGGCAGCATCGCTTCCTAAACCTCCCATTGCAATCCCGACCGTACTTAAAGCAATTACAGGGGCATCGTTTACTCCATCGCCCACAAAAGCAATCGTTTCGTTTTTGGCCTTAATTTCGTTAACCTTATTCACTTTATCTTCTGGAAGCAAATCACCAAAAGCTTTCGTAATTCCAAGCTTATCTGCTACGAATTGAACAACATTCGATTTATCTCCGCTCAACATAGTCAGCTTTACGCCTAAAGATTTTAGTTTAGAAACCGTTTCTTTCGCATCTTCTTTAATTTCATCTGCAATAGTCAGATAACCCGCAAATTTACTTTCATAAGCAATTGCAATTGTGGTATAAACTATTGAAGACGGATCAATATCATACGAAATGGAATATTTATCCAAAAGCTTAAAATTCCCTACAAGCAATTCTTTTCCGTTGTAAGTTGCTTTTAATCCGTGGCCTGAAATTTCTTCGATTTCTTTTAATTCTACCGAAGAATCAACTGGTCCCACATGATTATGAATGGCTGTTGCTACAGGATGTGTACTTCTGTTTTCTAAAGCATTGACCAGTTTTAAAATTTCGTCTTTATCCAATTCGGATTTTATAATAACTTCTTGCACTTTAAAAACACCTTCGGTCATCGTTCCCGTTTTGTCAACTATGACATGCTGAATTGTGGAAATACTATCAAGGAAATTACTGCCTTTAAACAGGATTCCGTTTTTACTTGCCGCACCGATTCCGCCAAAATAACCCAACGGAATACTGATAACCAAAGCGCAAGGGCACGAAATAACTAAGAAAACCAAAGCTCTGTATAGCCAATCGCTAAAAACATAATGGTCAACAAAAAGCATTGGCAAAAGACAAATTGCAATTGCCAGATATACTACAATTGGTGTATATATTTTGGCAAACTTCCTGATGAACAATTCTGCAGGGGCTTTTTTGGTTGTGGCATTTTGTACCAACTCTAGAATTTTAGACAATTTACTGTCATTGTAAGCTGTTGTTACTTTTACTTCGACAATAGTGCTTCCGTTTAACATTCCAGCCAAAACGGTATCGCCTTTCTTTTTAGTGTCTGGTTTACTTTCTCCCGTCAAAGCGGCTGTATTAAACGAAGCGGAATCGGATAACAACACGCCATCCAAACCTAATTTTTCGCCCGCTTTAAGCTGAATAATCGCTCCAATCTGAACGTCTTTGGCTTTGACTTTTACTGCAACATTGTTTTCTAAAATATGCACCTCATCTGGACGTTGATCGAGCAGACTTTTAATACTCGATTTTGCTCTACTAACCGCCATTCCTTGAAAGGTTTCTCCAATAGTGTAAAATAGCATAACAGCAACACCTTCTGGATATTCTCCAATGGCAAAAGCTCCGATTGTCGCGATACACATCAGAAAAAACTCTGAGAAAACATCTCCTTTTACAATGCTTTCGTAAGCTTCTTTCAAAACCGGAAGTCCGACTGGAAGATACGCAATTGCATACCAGACAATTCTAACATATCCTGTAAACCATTCTTGCGGAAAATAGTTATCAAAACCAATTCCGATTAGCAGTAAAATAAAAGATATAATTGATGGCAGAAACAACTGAAAAAGACTTCCGTTTGCATTGTGTTCATGATCATGTCCTTCGTGATTGTGCCCATCATTATCAGTCTGCACAGGCTCGTCATGTGAACAGCAGCAAGAAGGTTTGACTTTATTTTTTTTATTTTTTACTTCTTTATCTTGATGTATCATTTTTTGAGTTTCAAGTTTCAGGTTTAAAGTTTCACGTTTAAAGTTTCACGTTTTTAATGCCTGAAGTTATTGTTTAAATAATGTCCTAAAATTAAGCATTTTGTGGTAAAGTTTGTTGCCACGAAGACGCTAAGGCACAAAGTTTTTTTTTCTCACTTTATGTCATTTCGACGAAGGAGAAATCTCCGCTAGAAACTCCACAAAGATTGAATTCTAGGAACGGAGCTACTTGTGGAGATTTCTCCTTCGTCGAAATGACAAATAATACGTTTATTCTCCTTGTAAAAAACTTTGCGACTTGGCGCCTTTGCGAGCAAATTCCAATCCAACAAAAAAACTTAGTCCCTTAGTATCTTAGCTACTTAGCATCTTTTAAAAAAAACTAATGCGAATGCTCCCCGCCTCCCTTCATTGCAGAAAGCAGATAAAATGCGCCTTTTGTAACAATCTTTGATTGAGAATCAATCTTATCAACGAATTTTACTTCTGTAAAACCTAAATCGGTTGTGCCTGGAATAACTTCTACAGCTTTAAAATGAATTTCTTCTTCGTGTGCTTCTTCTTTTTCGCCTGCTTTGTGTTCGTGTTTTTCTTCTGCATGACCTTCTTCCTGAACAAAAACAAAATACTTATCAGCATTTCTAACTACTGCATCTTTTGGAAGCGCTGGAACAGTTGCATTGGTAATATTAATATTCGCAGAAACGTACATTCCCGGAATCAAACCTTTGGCATCAGCGGGATCAATTCTGGCATGTACGGCAACCGTTTTACTTTCGTTAGAAAAAGACTTATTGATTCCGAAAATCTTTCCTTTAATCGATTTATTCGACTGATTCGTTAACACAAAATCAATTACCTGACCAACAGAAATCGAACCCAAATCTTTTTCATATACATTCAGATCCAAATGCATCTGACTGTTGTCTACCACTTCAAAAAGCGAAACTCCTGTATTCGCAAAAGCACCTTTGGCAATATTGATTTTTCCAACAAAACCATTTATTGGCGAAACAATCGGCACGACCGATGTCGCTCCTTTTGTATTGACATGTAAAGCATCCAACTTGTTTTTTGCTGCTTGAGCACGAGCTCTTTCGGCTGCTAATTTGGCTTTTACTTCCTGAAAAGTCTTTCTCGGATTCACATTTTCCTCACTCAATGTTTTCTGACGATTATACTCTAACTGCAGAAATTCTACATTAGCAACAGCTGACTGATAATCTTCCTGCATTTCTATAACTTCCAAATTCTGAATCGTTGCCAGCACTTTTCCTTTGTTTACATAAGTTCCTTCTAAAACAAAAATATCTTTTACTGTTCCGCCAATTAAAGTCGAAACCTCAGCAGAATTTTGCGGAGGAACTGTTGTGTAACCATTTGCTTTGATGACTTTGTTAAGATTTCGATCTTCTACAATTCCAGTTTCAATGCCAACCGTTTTGTATTGTGATTCCGTCAAAGCCACTTCTGTAGTTTCTTTTTCTTCTTCCTGAGCTTCTTCCACTTTCTTTTCGTTACAACTTGCTAAAGTAACCGCAAGGCACGCAATCCCGATAGCTATCGGGAGCAAGGCACGCAAGGAAATTACACTTTGCGCTCTTTGCGAAAATCCCTTAGCGCTCTTTGCGGTTAAACTATTATCTATATTTTTCATTTTTAATTGTTTTTGATAGTTGGAAATTGAAGTTCGATAGCGCTCTGATTATAGCTGTGAGTTGCCTCTGCAAATTGTTTTTTAATATCAATGGCCTGATTTAAAAAGCTGATATACGACCAGTAACTCATATCGCCGTTGGCATAACTTTTTTGCGCCGTTTCAATAATCTGATCGGCATAATGCAGCCCTTCATTTTGGAAATAAGCTAAGTTTTTCTGCTGTTTTTTGAAGTTATTCTGCAACTCTTCTTTCTGCAGATTCAAAATCATTTTGTTTTTATCTAAAGCCATTTGCGACTGCGAAATACTGATTTCGGCCGCTTTGGCTTTGGTCGTATTCACACCGCCAAATAACGGAATCTGTAATCCTGCTGTAAAACCCTGAAACAGCGATTCGGTATTAATGGTTTGTGCAAAATAGCCTAATCCAACTTTTGGTGTTCGCAGTGCTTTAAACGTTCCCGCTTCTTTTTGGTAAACCGAAATCTGCTGCTGATAAAAATCGGTCATCAGCGTTTCTGCTTTTGTGTTTTCCTGATTTTCTATAAAAGTGTATTGCAAAGCCGTCTTTGAATCGGGAACAATATTTTCGTCTGTCTGAATGAAAAATTGCAATTGTTTCTGATAAATTGCCAAGTCGTATTCTAACTGTGCTTTTTGTGTCTCAATTTCTTTTACTTTCGCTTTTGCACTAATTACTTCGATATTTCCGCTTTCTCCTGTTTTAAAACGCAGTTCGGCGTTCTTTAAGAACTTGGTGTAAATAGCATTCAATTCTGAATTTAGTTTCTGGATGGAAACACCATACAAATATTGATAATACGCCAATGTCACCGCTTTTTCAATTTCATACGAAGACAGCGCTTTTCGTTTTTCGGCCAGTTTTGCCAATTCTTCCTGCAATTGTCGGTTGGCTTTAGTTATATTTCCTAACGGAAAAAACTGCTGTACCGAAACGTTATGGTCAAAATCGGCACTATTAAACTGCCCACCCTGATACTGTACTTGCAAGGGATCGGGCTGAAAAGCCGCTTTTTTAAGAACGGTTTGTTTTTCGATTTCTTTGTCAGCGATTTTTAAGTCGATGTTGTTTGATTTGGCTAGTTCTATTGCTTTTTCCAGACTTATGGTTTGCTGTCCTTGTGAAGGTAAGGTAAGCAATAGAAACGCAATTAACCGCAACCCCGATAGCCATCGAGAGCAAAGCTTTTTCAATCCTATTTTATATGTTAAGTTTTTCATTTTCTTATTTTTTTATCTCTCGCAGATTTTGCAGATTTAGGGGATTTTTTAAAATTAATCTGCCAGATCTGCTGAATCTGCGAGAGAAATTATTTTCTACACGCAGTAATAAATTATCTAATTATCAGATTTTCTAATTATCTCATTACGATTAAACTTCTCCAACAATAAATACAAAATCGGTAAGACGATCAACGTTAATAAAGTTGCCGAGATTAATCCGCCAATTACTACGGTTGCTAGAGGCTTCTGGACTTCTGCCCCGCCGCTTGTGGATAAAGCCATTGGCAAAAATCCTAATGAAGCTACAGCTGCAGTCATTAAAACAGGACGCAAACGTGTTTTGGTTCCGATTAGGATTCGTTGAAACGGATCTGAAATACCTTCTGTTTTTAATTGGTTGAAATACGAAATCAGTACAATTCCGTTTAAAACTGCAATTCCGAATAAGGCGATAAAACCAATTCCGGCAGAAATACTAAACGGCATTCCTCTCAGCGACAGCGCAAAAACACCTCCAATAGCCGATAACGGAATCGCACTAAAAATCAGCAGCGCTTGTTTGGCACTTTTAAAAGTAAAATACAGCAAGACCAAAATAAGTCCCAAAGCAATTGGCAAGGCTACAGAAAGTCTTTTTGAAGCTTCAATTAAATTTTCGAATTGCCCTCCATACGTCACATAATAACCTGCGGGAAGCTTAAAGCTTTTATCCAGTTTTGCCTGAATTTCTTCGACAACACTTTTGATATCTCGTCCACGAACATTTAAACCAACGGTAATTCTTCTTTTTCCGTCTTCGCGGATAACCTGTACAGGACCTTGTTCGTACTCTACAGAAGCAACCTGAGAAAGTGGCACTTGCTGTCCGCTCGGAAGCGGAATAAACAAATTACTCACATCGGTAATGTCTGCACGATTGCTTTCGTCCATTCTCACCACAACATCAAACCTTTTGCTTTCGTCATAAATCTTTCCAGCTACTTCTCCCGCAAAAGACGAACGGATAATCTGGTTGATATCTGAAATATTTAGTCCGTAAAGCGCAATTTTATCATAATCGTATTTGATGGTAATCTGTGGCAATCCTGTAACTTTATCGGCTTTTAAATCTCCGATTCCGTCGATTCCTTTTATTTTCGAAATCAATTCTGTCGCTTTGGCATCTAGGATTTCCAAATCGTCACCAAAAATCTTGATGGCGATATCAGAACGGCTTCCCGTCATTAATTCGTTAAAACGCATTTGGATGGGCTGCGAAATCTCGATATTGGCTCCAGGAATAATTTCCATTTCTTCTTTCATGGCATTGGCAAGTTCTTCCCAATTACGGTATTTGCCTTTCCATTCTTTTTTGTCTTTTAAAACAATAATCAAATCCCCGCTTTCAATTGGCATCGGATCGGTCGGAATTTCACCACTTCCGATTTTAGTCACAATAGTCTTGATTTCAGGGAATTTAGCTTTCAGAATCTGTTCGTATTTCGTAGTAGTTTCCACCATTTGCGTCAGCGAACTTCCCGTCATAATGGTAGCATTTATTGCCAAATCGCCTTCCTCGATTGTTGGAATAAATTCGCCCCCCATATTCTGGAAAACAATAAAAGCAAAAGCAAATAATCCAACGGCAATAGAAAGAACTACTTTTTTAAACTCTAAAGCTTTTTTCAATAATGGCGTATAACGGCTTTCTAGCCAAGCAATCATGCGGTCGCTAAAATTTTCTTTATGTTCTGTTTTTTTCGAAAGAAACAAAGCACTTATCATTGGGATATATGTCAGCGAAAGAATAAAAGCTCCAATAATGGCAAAACCAACTGTCATGGCCATTGGTTTAAACATTTTTCCTTCGGTTCCAATCAAAGCCAGAATTGGCAGATATACTATCAGAATAATGATTTCTCCAAAAGCAGCACTGTTCCTGATTTTTGAAGCCGAATTATAGACTTCTTCGTCCATTTCTTCCTGCGTTAGTTCTTTTTTATTTTTGAGTTTCTGCAGGTGATGCATTGTGGCTTCGACAATAATTACGGCGCCGTCGACTATGATTCCGAAATCTATGGCTCCGAGACTCATTAAGTTTCCGCTTACGCCAAAGGCATTCATTAAAATAACAGCAAACAGCATCGCCAGCGGAATCACAGAAGCGACAATCAATCCGGCACGAAGATTTCCTAAGAACAAAATCAGTACAAAAATTACGATTAAAGCTCCTTCTAATAAATTCTTAGCAACGGTTTTTATAGAATTATCAACTAGTTTTCCTCTGTCAATAAAAGCTTCAGCAACAACTCCTTCAGGAAGGCTTTTATTAATCTGAGCCATTTTTTCGTGAACACGGTTTACAACAGCGCTGGAGTTTTCGCCTTTCAGCATTAGCACCATACCAGACACGATTTCTCCTTTTCCATCTTTGGTTGATGCACCATAACGCAAAGCAATGCCTTCACGTACTTGCGCTACATTTCGAACCAGAACAGGCGATCCGTTTCGGTTTTTTACTACCACATTTTCAAGGTCTTTTACGCCTTTTGCCATTCCGACGCCGCGAATAAAATACGTATATTGATCTTTTTCGATATAAGCACCTCCAGTATTTTGATTGTTTTTTTCTAAAGCATCAAAAATTTCGGTTATCGTTACACCCAAGCTATTCAGCATGTTTGGATTTACAGCAATTTCAAACTGTTTTAGTTTTCCGCCCCAAGTACTTACATCGGCAACACCTTTAATACCCTGTAATTGAGGAATAATAATCCAATCCTGAATGGTTCTCAGTTCGACAGCACTGTATTTGTTTTCATACCCTTTTTTAGCATAAACATCGTATTGGTAAATTTCTCCTAATCCTGTTGAAATTGGCGCCAATTCGGGAGAATTTACATAATCTGGAATGTTTTCTTCGGCTTGTTTTAAGCGCTGAAATATTTGTTCGCGAGCCCAATAAATATCTACATCGTCTTCAAAAACAACGGTAACAACCGATAATCCGAAACGGGAAATACTGCGGAGTTCTATAATATTGGGAACTGTTTTTACAGCTCTTTCTAAAGGATACGTAATTAATTGCTCAACTTCTTGACTCGCCAATGTTGGTGCAGTGGTAATAATCTGAACCTGATTATTGGTTACATCAGGAAGAGCATCGAGCGGTAAATTTTTAAGCGAATAGCTTCCCCAAGCAATGAGTGCAAGGGTAAATAATAGTATGACGAATTTGTTTCGTATACTAAACTGAATGATTTTATCTAACATTTGAATATATAATGACGTGAGAAATTAGACAATTAAATTGTCTGTAAACGTGTGGAAAGTCCACAACTCTCTCGCCCGTTTTCGATCTTTATCGAACAGGCCTAATCATTATGCTATTTGAGGGGGCTGCCAAATACTTCCGTAGAAATTGGAAATAAAAACAGAACTGTAACTTGGTAATGCAATTGAGATTTGATTGTAAGTCTTAGGAAATTCAAAACTTACGGCAGAATGGTAACTTAAAACCTGTGCGCCGCAGCAATTGCAGGCACAAAATGGAGAACATAAATCATTGTCTTTGTCGTGCGAATGATTGTCTTCTGAAGCAAACTGAGCTGTTTTATGCATAGCACTGTTTACTTCCATATCGGCACATGGCATATTAGACAATGCCAGCAGGTAAATTGATAATATGATTGTTATCCATTTCACAGTCGTAAAAATACAATTATTTTTTCAATTGGTAAGTCATGCTAATAATTCCTAAAAGAAAAATACTGAAAAATAGCACAAAAATTATTTTTAAGGCTTTTATCATTTTCTTATTAATTTTTGTCGTAGGTAAGAAAATTTCGTTAACTTTAACATTAATTAACACATTATTAAGCCTTTAATTTACAACAAAACCTATTTAGCATACAGAATAAAAAGTTTTTCATACCTCATTAGTACATATTTATTTTTCGCAGTTTAATTAATTAACATTAAAACACTCTAATCAATGAAATGTAATACACTAATATCAGCCTTTTTATTACTATTTAGCATGCAAATTTTCGGGCAGGTTTATACCGACAAAATTGTAGGGAAAAAAAATGAAGAATTAAAAGACAGTCTTAAAGTCGAAAAATATCCGTACGCTTTACCGATCTGGGGTGAGAAAGTAGCTCAAAAAGGATACAAACTTCCCTACTCTGCAGGTGTTTCTGTTAATTATTTTTGGCAGGAATCTGAAATTGTCATTAATGATTTAAACATTGGTTTTAATCATGGCCCTCAATATAACTTAGACGAAATTGTACGATTTGATAAATCAACGGTTGAAGCTGGTGCGCTAACTATTAGACCTGATATCTGGCTGCTTCCCTTTTTAAATATTTATGGAATTTTTGGAAAAGCCAAAACGGCAACTAAAATTAATGCTGGTATTTGGGTGCCAGACGCAGATAACAATTGGTCTGAAGTTGCCAATTTTAGCACCAAAGCAAATTTTGATGCTACTACTTTTGGTATAGGTATGACCCCAACAATAGGTATTGGCGGTGGCTGGCTGGCTCTGGATATGAACATGGCCTGGACTGATATTAGTTCCCTAGATAAACCTGCTTTTTCCTATGTTTTTGGTCCGAGATTAGGAAAAACATTTAAATTCAATAAACCAGACACCAATATAGCGGTTTGGGTTGGAGGTTTTAGAGTTCATATTTCTGGAGATACAAATGGTGATTTGCCTTTATCTGATTTTATTGATCTGAGCAGTGCTCAAGCTAAAGTAGACAGCGGACTTCAAAAAGTATCTGACAATCAGACAAAAGTAGATGAATGGTGGGATGGTTTAACTCCAGCTGAACAAAAAAATCCAGTTAATGTAGCCAAACATAACACTGCTGACAGAGCTTTGGAAAGAGCAGGAACATTCCTTGCAACTCTTGACGGAGCACTGAGCACAGCCTCAGATTCATCTGTTCAATATTCCCTTCAAAAAAGACCAAAAGATATGTGGAACTTTATTATTGGATCTCAGTATCAATTCAGTAAACATGTAATGTTTCGTGCAGAGTGCGGTTTCTTAGGTTCTCGTACACAAGTATTGGGAAGTTTGCAATACCGTTTTGGACTGTAATTCATCCATTATATGAAAAAGATTTTATTAATCGTTTTTGCTTTCTTCTGTATTTCCACGGCACAGTCACAAGTTTTGATTTCCTTAATCTTTGGAGATAAACTCAACTCAGAGTTTTTGGAATTTGGTCTGGAAGGCGGTGCTAATTTTTCTACCATTTCAAACATGGGATCTTCAGCTTTAAATCCAGGTTTTAATCTTGGTTTTTATTTTGATCTAAGATCTAGAAAAAATCCTGCTTGGATGATCAATACTGGAGTTATTGTTAAATCTCCAATGGGAGCAAAAGATATTCCGGTGTATTCTTTAAATGATGAAAATCTAGACAATACTTTTGCGGGCGGACATGTAAATCGTGAAATACGTTATTTTAATGTTCCGATTCTAATTAAATACCAGTTCAAAAATAATATCTATCTCAAAACAGGTCCTCAATTCGGTTTGTTGGCCAAAGCATTTGATGAGTTTAAAAACGAAATCAATAAAGATGATGTGGTTTATAAGAAAAACATTAGAGATCAAATTCATGTTATAGATGCGGGACTTGCTTTTGGTGCCGGCTATCATATGAATGTTGGAAACGGTTTAAACATCACCGTTCAATATTATTACGGACTTGTTACGGTAATGAAAGGAGATGGTCCAAATAATCAATATAACAGATCTTTGTACGTTACAGCAGGTATTCCGATCGGAAAAGGAAAAGCGGCACAGAAAAGAGCCGAAAAAGAAGCTGAATTGAATAAAGTCGTGCTTCCTGAAGACGAGAAAAATTAAGAGATTGAAGATTTTAGATTGAGGATTAACGATTTTTGATTTCTTCCATCTGAAATCAAAAATCGTTAATCAAAAATCAGCAATATTAATTCCTTTTATAAACTCCAAAATCTCTTCGGTGGTTAAAACAAAATCAGGAGCAGTATGCAAAATCGCATTATTGGGCATAAAAGGCATATCTGCAGAAAGCGGATTCTGCACAACGCTTACACCGCCCGCCGCCTGAATTGCTCTTGATCCAACCGTACCATCCGAATTGGAACCCGAAAGTAGAATTCCAACTAAATTTTGACCATATATTTCTGCAGCAGACTCAAAAGAAACATCTATACTTGGTCTGCTGTAGTTTATTTTTTCTGAAGTGTCTAAAGACAACGTTTCTTCTTTTTCAAATAATAAATGATAATTGGAAGGCGCGATATAAATAAATCCTGCTTCAAGTTTTACTTTATCTTCTACCTCTTTTACTTTTATTTTTGATTTTAAAGCTATTAAATCTTCTAAGGTTTGTTCGTCTGAGTTTTTTCTGTGAACAACAATGACAATCGCAAAAGAAACAGGTTTTTCTATAAAAGGCAAAATCTGCAATAATGCCTGTAAACTTCCTGCCGAACCGCCAATTATAACTACTTTACAATTTGTTACTCTTTTATTTTTCTCCATATTTTCTCTTTATCAAATTGTTTGTATTTGGTTTGAGATATAGAATACTTTATAGTTTCTTTTGTGCCGAGTGCCAAAAAACCTAAAACAGCTAAGCTGTCATCAAATAGATTGACTACTCTTTTCTGCAGATTATTATCAAAATAAATTAAAACATTACGGCACAAAATCAAATCAAATTCATTAAACGAAGTGTCAGAAACCAGATTGTGCTGAGAGAAAACCATCTTCTCTGAAAGATTCTCATTAAATTTTGCAAACCCATAATTGGCAATGTAATAATCTGAAAAATCTTCCTGTCCGCCCGCTTCACGATAATTATCGGCATAATCTTTTATCATTCTCAGGGGGAAAATACCGCTTTTTGCTGTCTCCAAAACCGTAGCGTTTATATCGGTAGCGTACAATATTGATTTGTGCAGTAAACCTTCTTCTTTGAGCATAATCGCCATCGAATACACTTCTTCTCCTGTAGAACAGCCAGCATGCCAGATTCTGATAAAAGGTTTGGTTCCCAGTAAAGGAAGAATTTCTTTTCGAAGTGTTAGATAAAAAGACGGATCACGAAACATTTCTGTAACGTTAACCGTTATTTCATCAATCATTTTTTTGCAATATTCTGGATCGGTACGGACTTTAGATAGAAATTCATGAAAATGCTTAAATCCATCCAAAGTAAATACCCTGCTTACACGTCTTTTAAGTGAGGCTCTTGAATAACTTCCAAAATCAAAACCATAATATTCGTAAACTTCATTAATGAGGGTCTCTAATTCAATATCTTCAATCATAATTCATTTAAATTTCTCCCAAGATGTGAAGTAATTTATCTACATCTACAGGTTTTGAGATGTATGCATCTGCTCCGGCTTGTAAACATTTTTCTTTATCTCCTGCCATAGCTTGCGCTGTGACGGCAACTACAAAAGTATTCTCTTGTGACGGAATGGCTTTAATGAGCGGAATGGCCTCATAACCGTCCATTTCGGGCATCATCATATCCATCAAAACGGCGTCAATTGAATTGTCATTTGCTAATATTTTTAGGGCTTCTTCGGCACTTAAACAAGACAGACAGTCAAAAGATTTTGCTTTTAAGGTATTTACTAATGCAAAAATATTTCTAGAATCGTCATCTACAATCAATACTTTTTTCTTTTCCATGTACAGTATTTTTAAGATTAGATTTTATCGTATAACCAAACTCGAAGTAGCGACAATAACTGATCGACATCGACCGGTTTTGTAATATAATCTGAAGCTCCCGCCTTAATACATTTTTCTCTGTCGCCAGTCATGGCTTTCGCCGTTACGGCGATTACGGCTAAGTTTAGAAATTTAGGATTGCTCCTTATTTTTTCTGCCGTTTCGTAACCGTCCATATTAGGCATCATCATATCTAAAAGCACCACATCTGTATCTGGATTTTCATTCAAAATCTTAATCGCTTCTTTTCCATCAAAAGCGGTAATAACAGTCATTTTAAATGCTTCTAAAGCTTTGGAAAGCGAATAGATGTTTCGCACATCATCATCTACAATTAATACTTTTTTCTCAAATAAAATATTGTTTAACGAATTCAGTTTTTTACTGCTTTCTTTTCCTGCAGTTCCTTCTTTCTTATTTTCTACTAAGTGAAGGAAAAGCGAAACCTCATCGAGCATTCTCTGGTACGAATGTGCCGTTTTCACGATAATAGAATCGGCATATTTCTTAATTTTCAGTTCTTCTTTTATCGAAAGACTTTTTCCTGTAAATACAATTACCGGCAGGTTTTCTAACCCTGGACTTTTCTTAACCCCGTCTAGAATTTCGTAAGCTTGCTTGTCTGGAATTCCCATATCGAGAATTACACAGTCTACTTCTTCTTTTCCTAAAGACGATAAACCTTCTGATACTTCGCTTTTAATCTCCGAGTTAATATTATACGTTTCTAAGAAAAACGCCAGTGCTTTTGCATGTTTCGGATTGTCTTCAATAATTAAAACCTTTTGCGATTCTTTGTTTATAATATGTTCGATACGTTTAAAAACATCTGGAATTCGCTCAAAAGCCACAGGTTTGTCTAAGAAGTCTACCGCTCCTTTTAATAAACTTTCTTGTTTCAGTTTATGCGAAGACATAATGTGTACCGAAATATGTTTGGTATGAGAATGATTTTTTAATTCTTCCAGAACCTGCCATCCACTTTTTATTGGAAGTTCGATATCCAATAAAATTCCGATTGGTCTATAAATTAAAGCAAAATTCAAGGCATAATCACCTCTTACTGCCACTACTCCTTTATAGCCTTTTTTCTGAGTGAAAGCCAATAATGATTTGGCAAAATTGATGTCGTCTTCTACAATCAAAATCACTTTATCATCTTCTACAATTGAATCTCTGTCATCTTCAATTTCTTGCGGAATAACTTCACTGATGTATTTCGGTCTTTCCTCATCACTTTCAGTTGTTACTTCGATTTCTTCTGCATGTGGAATTTTATTTACCGAAACTTTATTGATCGCAAATCCTAAAACGGGAAGACACAACGTAAACGTACTTCCTTCGTTTACTTTACTATGCAATACAATTTCTCCTCTTAGTAATTTGGCCAACTCACGGCTAATTGACAATCCTAAACCAGTTCCGCCATACTTGCGTTTTGTTGAACCGTCGGCTTGCTGGAAGGCTTCAAAAATTAAGGGCTGTTTATCTAACGGAATTCCGATTCCGGTATCTTTTACAATAAAACAGATTATTTTCTCATCGTCTGTATCTACTTTTATTTCAAGAGAAACGGTTCCTTTCTCGGTAAATTTAATGGCATTCGAAATCAGGTTTTTCAGAATCTGCTCCAAACGCATTTTGTCTGTTTTAATGACAATTGGCGCATCTTTGGCAATAATTTCAAAATTAATTCCCTTCTCTTTTGCAACCAGATAAAACAAGTTATATAGGTTATCTGTAATTTCTTTGGTCGAAACATCCAAGAATTCCAGATCCATTTTTCCAGCTTCAATTTTAGATAAATCAAGGATTTCATCAATTAAACCTAATAAACTATTTCCTGAACTCTGAATTACTTTTGCAAATTCAATTTCTTCATTGTTCATTGTTTTATTGTTATTCTCAGACAATAAACGACTCAGCAATAAAATCGAATTCAGCGGTGTTCTCAACTCATGAGACATATTGGCCAAAAACTCCGATTTGTAACGCGTAGTCAATTCTAAAGCTTCTGATTTCTTTTGGATTTCAGTGTTTTTTTCTTCTAATAAAACGCTTCTTTCAGACAATTCTTCATTAGTTTGTTCCAATTCTTCCTGCTGTACGCGAAGTTCTTCTTCCGATGCTTGCAGTTTTTCGGTCTGTGCTTCCAATTCTGCATTTATAGCTTCCAATTCGCTATGTTGAATCTGTAATTCTTCTGACTGAGATTTGGTTTCTTCCAGAAGTTCCATTACCCTTTTACGGTTTTGGGTCGCTTTAATCGCAATTCCAATATTATTTGCCACAATATTCAAGAATTCAAGCTGCAAAACAGAAAATCCGTAAATGCTAGCCAGTTCCACTGCGCCTTCAATCTTGAAATCCATTAATGGCAATGCCACGATATGCGTAGGTTTTATTTCTCCCAATGCATAATTGATCTGAATATCATCTGGAGAAAGCGTTTTAAGTTCCAGCATTTTCCCAGAAACAATAGACTGGCCAATTAACCCCTCGCCTTTCTTGATTCTTTCTCTGTTTTTACTCGGTATGTAACTGTAACCTCCTGTAACTGTCAATTCTTCTCCATCAATCACATACAAAACTCCGGCACTGCTATTGGTATATTGGCATAAAAATTCGATTACATCTTTAGATAATTTCTGGATTGTTTTTTCTCCCAGCATTTTATCGTTCAAAGTTGCAACTCCCGATTGAAGCCATTCTTTTTGAGATAATAATTCGAAAGAATCTTTTAATGAATCTTTCATATTATGAATGGATGCGCCCAAAGCTCCTAAAGTATCTGATTTTCTATCGTCTATCTGAACATCATAATTTCCTTTAGAAATTTGTGTTGCAATACCGCTTATTACATCAAGTCTTTCAGCTGTTTCTTTATCTTTTCTCTCTAATTCCAGCTGCAATAAAGTTCTCTCGTTGTAATCCTTCAGAATTCTGATTAGGAAAACAATAGAAATAAGAAAGGCTATAAAGAAAGCAACAACAATTAAAGCTAAGCTATAATTCCCGTAACGTTCTGAATTGGAGTTGCGTTCTTCTAAAAGTTTTTGTTCTGTATTTTCAACTTTCCTGACGATCGCCTTAATCTCGTTCATCATATTTCTGCCTTCATTCAAATCAAAAATCAACGTTTCTTTGCTTAAACGTTTTTTGACAATCTGATTGTTTAGATATTTAAAGAAACCGGAACGTTTAGAGCGTAATTCTTCTAGCAATTTTTTCTGTGAAGGATTGTCAGATGTAAGTTCGTCCAACTTATCAAAATAAGTATTTGATTTCGCTTCAGCATCATTAAAACGGTCCACAAACTGCTCATCGCCTGTAAGTAGATAACCTCTCATACTGGTTTGGGCTTCTGTAATAATTGAGGAACCTTCGTTTAGGTTATATATTACATCCTGAGTATGGTTTACCCAAAAGTTACTGTTTAGTAGACTTTTAATACTAATAAAAGAGGCAACAGAACTAATCGTAAGTACAAGCAGTGAAACTAGTGAACTGATTAATAAATTTCTTTTAAAATTACCATTCATATATTCTAAATTATTTTTATTCGTATTTTAAAGGAAGAACAATGATAAAGCTTGCACCTTCTCCCACTTTACTTTTAGCTGTAATTAATCCGTTATGTTTTTCGATTATTTTCTTAGCAATTGCCAGTCCAATTCCTGTTCCTTCGTAAGATTGACGATCGTTTAAACTTTGAAAGATAATAAAAATACGATCAAGATAAATCTCATCAAAACCAATTCCGTTATCTTTTACTGTAATCCTGCAAAATTTGCCTTCTGGCGAAGTCGGACTTTCGATTGATTTTTCTAAAATAGTTTCCGAAGTAATTTCAATTACCGCTTTTTCTTCATTACCCGAGAATTTCAAAGCATTTCCTATTAGATTTTGAAAAACCTGGCGCATCTGGCTCGGAATACTATCTATTGTTGGAAGTTCGTTGGTTTTTATTGTGGCATTTTTGCGCTCAATTAAATAATCAAAATCTCCCAACACTTCCTGCAGAACAACATTCAAATCTGTTTTTTCAGGTTTTACCTGAGCAGAAAGCCTTGAATAAGCCAAAAGATCGGTAATTAAAGTTTGCATTCTTTCTGCCGATTTTATTGTTCGGTCAACATAATCGATTGCTTTGTCGTCTGCCTTTAAGTAAAGGTCTTTTATTATTTTGATAAAGATTTGAATCTTTCTAATTGGCTCATTTAAATCATGCGATACCACCCAAGAAAACTGTTGCAATTCGTGATTTCGAAGTTCCAGTTCTTCATTTTTCTGAACCAGTTCTTTTGTTCTTTCCGCGATTTTTATTTCAAGATTGTCCTGCGCTTCTTTTCTAATTTTTATTTCTTTAGAAAGAAGGTCTTTCATGACTTTAAGTTCATTTTGCTGTTCGTAGATTTTAATGAAGGTTTTTACTTTTAAAATCAGTAAATCGCTATCTACAGGTTTGGTAATGTACTCCACAGCACCTGTTTCATACCCCTTAAAGATGTATTTTTTCTCGGTATTAAGTGCCGAAAGAAAAATAACAGGAATATCTTTTGTACGTATATTTCCAGAAAGAATTTTTACTACCTCAAAACCATCGAGTCCCGGCATTTGAACATCCATAATAATCAGACAATAATCTGTTTTTAGGATTTTCTTTAAAGCTTCTTCTCCAGATTCGGCACTATCGACATCGATATTATGCAGCTCTAATGTTTTCTTTAAGGCAATAATATTGGCCCTTATATCGTCTACAATTAATACCATGCCATGTTGAAGCTAAATCGGTTGTAAATCAAAACTCTTGAATTTAAAGTGAAATTTAAAAATTTTCTTATTTTTTTAAAGAATCGCCGAAGTAACTCTTAAAAATTATGTGGAAATTCTCAAATGTATAAAAAAAATAACGAGCAGGTTTTTTATCTAAATCGAAAATAGTTACAAAATTCCCATCTTTCACTATCACATGAAACATATTGCATGATTCTTAACTTATTAGAAATTTCTTATTTTTTTAACTTCACAGCCCATTAGATGTATTTTCATACAAGTTTTCCCTTTTTGATTTTATTGAGGCAAACAAAATATCTTTTAAGACAAGTAAAATTGCAGTTATCTGGTAATTTTAAATGACACTACAAGCTTAAAAAAGAGTAAATCATGAAAAAGAAACAAACATTTCCCGAGCAAAAACAAAATCTTCCCGGCAATGAACACATGATGAATCCGGAGCCTGAAATTATACGAGAAAACTATGTTGGAAGCGGTAAATTATTCGGAAAAACGGCTTTTATTACTGGTGGCGACAGCGGAATTGGCCGAAGTGTTGCGGTACATTTTGCAAGAGAAGGCGCTAATATTGCAATTGTATATTTAAAAGAAGATAAAGATGCACTTGAAACCAAAGCAATGATCGAAAAAGAAGGCCAGCAATGCCTGCTGATTAATGGTGATTTGAAAGATGAAAAGTTTTGTAAAAGTGCCATTAAAAAATGCCATACTACTTTTAAAAGTCTTGATGTTTTGGTAAATAATGCTGCAACTCAGTTTCCGCAAACAGAAATAGAAAAAATAACTTCGGCGCAGCTCCATAAAACTTTTGAAACTAATATTTATCCTTTCTTTTATATCACAAAAGCAGCGCTTGCTTTCTTAAAGGAAGGTGATAGCATCATAAATACTACTTCTGTTACGGCTTTTCGCGGAAGCGAACACTTAGCAGATTATGCGAGTACAAAAGGCGCAATTGTGAGTTTTACCCGTTCGCTTTCGACTATGCTGGCAAAAAAGAAAATACGCGTAAATGGCGTTGCACCTGGACCAATCTGGACGCCCTTAATTGTAGCCACTTTTGATAAATTATCTGATTTTGGAAAAGACAATCCGATGGAAAGAGCTGGACAACCTTCTGAAGTGGCACCAGCTTATGTATTTCTGGCTTGCGAAGACAGCAGTTATATTACAGGGCAATTTATTCATATTAATGGAGGGGAATTGGTTGGTTAGTTTCTAAGATGCTGAGATTCTGAGATGCTAAGGTTCTGAGTTTTTTAACCATCAAGAGCCCTAAAGATTTTGTGATTTTATCTCGCAAAGGCGCAGAGTCGCAAAGCCTTTTACTAAGCTAAGCTATAGAAACAAAACTTTGCGACTCTGCGCCTTTGCGAGATTATTTTAAACCAACTTAACAAATCTTAAAAAATGAATTTTATAGATATCATCGGACTTTTTGCTGGAGGGTGTATTACACTGTCTACGATTCCGCAAATTATAAAGGTTTGGAAGACCAAGAAAGTAAAAGAAATTTCGCTACGGATGTTCAGTATTTTGACCTTTGGAATCGCGGTATGGATTGTTTACGGAATTCTCAAAAAAGACTTTCCAATTATACTGACCAATAGCATTTCTTTCATTTTAAATCTCATCATGGTTTATTTCATTATTTACTATGAAAAAGAATAAATAATAAAATAAAAAAAACAGCTCGATCAAAGCTGTTTTTTTGAAAAGTGAAGAATATGGGATGCTTACTAGCTAGCTAATTTTTGGTTGTATGATTTTAATTCCAATTGGTATTTTCGAGGTTGTAAGTTTCGCTTTAAAAACTGTACGGGCGCTGTAATAGCGGCTAATTTCATATGAGATAATTTTTTAATCTCGCTTAATTGTTTTACTGCAAAGTTCAAAATAGGTTCAAACGGAGTAAAATAATTATAACTATGTTGCGCAATCTCAAGTTCTAAAACTTCGCGAAGAATACCTTTCATTAGTATATAACGAACTAATCCTTGAGTTGGAATTCTTTTAAGCTCTTGAAATTTCTCTCCTATTTTGTGGTTTTCATCTCCTATATAAATGTAATTTCCAGAATTGCTCGTAAATATTTTTTTTACTTGAGAAACAAAATCGCTTTCTTTATTTTCGATTGTGGTTGGCATTCCAATTAAAGAGAATTGAATATGCTGGTGACTTTGAAAATGCAATACACTGTTAATAGTAGAAGAATTGCTCATAATACCTGATTGCTGTTTTTTAAGGCAATGAGTTGCCCCATCGGCACCAAAACTATGCAAAACGTTTCCTTTCTCGCAATACGCAAAAAACACAGGCGCAAACGGATTCGATTCGATGCTTAAACTAAGTTCTTGAGTAAAAGTTAAATCAAAACTCAGATATGACATCTCTTTTTCAAAACGAACGCCAGAAATGCTTCCCTTTGCCCATTTTGATTTAATCGTCAAATTGTATTCATTGGCAGAAACTTTTAATTTCCCTCCAAAACTCTCTTTAAGATTATTAAAAACAGCATCAAAGCTTCCTGTATTTATGTAAAGTTTTTTCATTATATGGTTTGGTTTTAGTAAAAGCGGTTAGTTGTTTATTTACGTATAAAAACCAACCTTGGTTGCTAACTTTCTATAATCCAAATTTCGTTTATATTGTCAGTCAATTCTTTATACAATTTTGTGCAGATATTTCATAATTATTATTTTGAGGTTCTAAGGTGCTAAGATTCTAAGGTTCTGAGACTCTAAAAAGGTTTATAATCTTTGCCTTAAGCCTTTTTGATGAAGAAAAAATTTGAGGAGCTAAGGCTCATAGGTTTATAAATCTTTAGACAAAGAAAAACCTTAGTCCCTTAGTCCCTTAGCCCCTCAGAACCTTAAAAAAAAAAGCAGCTGCCTCAAATAAATTTGAAACAACTGCTCATCAGCAAAATAAAAATACCAATCTATTTTTATTCTTTTATGTTAATTCGTTTATGTCTGCATTTTTGGAATAATTGGCTTTCGGAATGTCTTTAAAAAATTCGGCTTCTTCCAAATCTGCCGTTGGACCATATCCTAATAAATGAGTTCCCTTGCCTCCGTCTTTAGTTTCTATTATGTATAAGATTGACATATCATCGGGATCACTCATACCTTCATAACGATGATGCGCCACAATAAAAATATCTTCTGGTTTATAGGCTACTTTGCTTTCTGAATTTATCAAATGGTCGTTTTCGAATAAATAATTTACCATGTATCCTTCCTCTTGATATCTCTTTATATTATCGGTTTCGTGTTTTGAATCTTCCCTTTTCATTGTTTTTTATTTTTAACTGTTATTCAAATTTCCGCATAGGAAAGCGATAAAATTAACTCTAACGATTTTAATCTTGCCTCATTTAAAAATCACTTTTCTGCGAATATTTATTTTCACTAATTTTAACAAAACATAATTCAAAAACAAGAATTTACTAAATTTAATACGAATGAAAAGTAGCTTGTTAACAAGACGAAAAATAAGATTTTAATGAATAGCAACAAATATGATTTTCTAGCAAACGGAGGAGAAATGGGTATGCTTACTCGCGACAAAGATTGGAGTAAAACTGCCATTGGACCTGTGGAATCATGGCCTCAAAGTCTTCGAACTACTTTAGGAATTCTTCTAAACTCTAAATTCCCCATGTTTTTATTTTGGGGACAAGATCATATTTGCTTTTATAATGATGCCTATCGTCCAAGTCTAGGAAATAACGGTAAGCATCCTTCTATTCTAGGCCAAAAAGGAGCCGATTACTGGCCTGAAATCTGGGATTTTATTAAGCCTTTAATCGATCAAGTGCTTCAAAACGGGGAAGCAACATGGCACGAAGACCAATTATTGCCAATTTATAGAAATGGAAAATTGGAAGATGTTTACTGGACATTTAGCTACAGTCCTGTAAATGATGAAAACGGAAAAACAAGTGGCGTTTTGGTAATTTGTAATGAAACTACCAAACAGATAAATACTCTTAAAAAACTCGAAGAAAGCGAAAGACGTTTTAGAAATACAGTTAAACAATTGCCTCTTGGAATTTGTGTTTTAAAAGGAGCCGATCTTATTGTCGAGATGGCCAATACCACTTATCTGCATATCATTGATAGAGAAGAAAGTGCCATATTAAACAAATCTATTTTTGAATCTGTTCCCGAAACTAGAGAAACTGCCTATCCTATTATAAAAAAGGTTTTCGAAACTGGCGAACCTTACTATGCAGATGAATTTGCTGTAACCTTAAATCGTTACAACCAAGAAGAACTAGCTTATTTCAATCTCGTCTTTTATCCTTTAACTGAAGAAAACGAGATTACGGGAGTTATTGTGGTTGCGTATGAAGTAACCGAAGAAGTAAAAGGCAGATATCTTCTGGCAGAAAATGAAAAAGCTTTTCGCAATATTGTAATAGATTCTCCTATTGCAATGGCAATTTTTAGAGGAAAAGATTTCGTTATCGAAATGGCCAATAAAGCCATGATGCATAACATTTGGCAAAAGGAAGAAAAAGAATGTATTGGAATTCCGTTACTAGATGTTTTTCCTGAATTGAAAAACCAAAAATATCCTGAATTATTACATGATGTTCTTAATGGAAAAACGATTCGGGAGAATGAGGCAGTCGCTTATGTTGACATTAAAGGAAGTCTAAAAAAATTCTATCTGGATTACGAATATACTACGCTATACGAAAAAAACGGAAAGGCATCTGGCATAATGTGTACGGTTTATGATGTAACTTCTAAAGTTAAAGCCAGAAAAAAACTGGAAACTGCCGAAGCAAGAACGCGTTTGTCTACTGAAATTGCCCAAATTGCCATGTGGGATTTAAATCTTAAAACAAAGAAACTAATCTACAGTGATACTATTCTAGACATTTTCGGATTTGAGAAAAACACAAAGATTGTGCATCAGGACATTCGAAGTCGTGTACTTCCAGAAGACGAGGATATTGTTCTAGACGCTTTCGCGGAAGCATTAAAAACAGGAATTTACAAATATGAAGCTCGAATTTTAAAAGTAGATCATTCGATTGCATGGATTAAAGTTCAGGGTAAAATCTTTTTTGATGAAAACAACGAGCCTTCTAAAATGTTGGGAACTGTGATGGATTTTACAATCGAAAAAGAAATTCAGCATGTTTTAATGAAGAGCGAACAAAAATTTAGACTTCTCGCCGATTCTATACCTCAATTTATTTGGACGAGCGATACCCTGGGAAATTTGAACTATTTTAATGAAACGGTTTATAGCTATTCTGGATTGTCTAAAGAAGAAATCGAGAAAAACGGCTGGCTCCAAATTGTGCATCCCGACGACCGCGAGGAAAATGTAAAACTATGGATGGAATCTGTAAAAACAGGAAATGATTTTCTGTTTATTCACCGTTTTAAGCGATATGATGGCGAGTACAGATGGCAGCTCAGCCGTGCAATAGCGCAATTGGATGAATTTGGAAAGATTCAAATGTGGGTTGGAACAAGCACTGATATAGAAGAACAAAAGAACTTTACCAATAAACTAGAAGATCAAATTATAGAGCGTACCACACAATTGGAACTCAAAAACAGGGATTTGATTAATATGAATATAGAATTGCAGTCATTTGCTTATATCTCAAGCCATGATTTGCAGGAACCGCTGCGAAAAATTCAGACTTTCGCAAGTCGATTGGCTACTTTGGACGAGCAGAATATTTCGGCAAATGCCAGATCTTATTTAGCTAGAATTGAGTTTTCGGCAAAGAAAATGCAAAATCTAATTCAGGATTTATTAACCTATTCCCGCACCAATTCTGCCGATCGTATTTTTACAACGGTTAAAATAGACGAAATTGCAGAAGAAGTAATAAGTGATTTTTCTGATCGAATTGAAGAAAAAAATGCTATTGTAGAATATCACGATTTAGGAGAAGCCAATCTTATTCAGTTTCAATTTAGACAGTTATTACATAATTTGGTAGAAAATGCCTTGAAATTTTCTATTCCTAGTGTTCCTCCAAAAGTGAAAATTTCTGCTACGCAAATTGATGGAAAATCGCTTCCTAATGCTGAATTTAAAGACAAAAATTACCTCCATCTTCAAGTTGAAGATAACGGAATTGGTTTTGAACCTATTTATAAAGAAAAAATCTTTGAAGTTTTTCAGCGCTTAAATACCGACAGTGAATACAAAGGAACTGGAATTGGTCTTGCAATCGTGAAAAAAATCGTTGAAAACCATAGAGGTTTCATCACAGTTTCTAGCGAAAAAGGCAAAGGCTCTACTTTTAATATTTACATTCCCGATTTGTCTGAAATTAATATTTAAACACAAAATTGGATTGATTAGGAATAAATTTTTCCCAATCAATTTGCATCGCGTGCTCTATAGATTTTATAATGTCTTTCATTAAAACTGGCTTTGTAATAAAGCAATTGGCGCCAAGTTTACGGCATTTTTCAATAATTCCAGGTTCGCTTGAAGTAGAATAAATTACAACAGGAATATCTTTTTTATAATCTGAAGTTCGAAGTTCTTCTAGAACATCAAACCCATTTTTTCCAGGCATGTTTAAATCTAAAAAAACGACATAAGGCGTAACAGGCGGATGGGAAATTGCGTTTAAAAAATTCTGCCCACCAGAATACGTTTGAAGTGTAATGTTCTGAGGTATAGATTCTACGGCATCAGCAAAAATACACAAATCATCTTCGTCGTCGTCGGTATAGAATATAGTAAACTCTCTCATGCGTCTTTTGGCTTAGAATTTTAATCTCTCAAATATAATGTAATTTTATGTAACAAACAGATTTTGAACTAATTTCTTACAAAAACAGCAAATTGAAATCTCATAATTTATAAGCTTAATTATATAATCTAAAAAAGGGTAAAAAGAGCCAACTTTA
Source organism: Flavobacterium sp. ACN2 (assembly GCF_002303885.1). GTDB lineage: Bacteria > Bacteroidota > Bacteroidia > Flavobacteriales > Flavobacteriaceae > Flavobacterium. The sequence continues at coordinate 183,849 of NZ_MRCM01000001.1, forward strand.
CTTGTAGCTATTATCAACGACAAACAAAATAGTATTTGTCAAGCAATTAACTATAAAATATAACTTAAAAGTATACTATTATGGGCGATCATAAAGACCTTACAGACGAATTTGCAGTAGATAAAATAAAAGATCTAGCTGAGCACATTAAAACTTGTATGTTTTGTACATACAATGAATATAGATTACAGTCACGACCGATGTCTGTTCAGAAAATTGATGATTTGGGGCAGCTTTGGTTTTTATCTGACCGAAACAGCAGTCAGAATGCAGAAATTACTTTGAATCCGATGGTTGAAATATTCTTTTCTGAACCGCATGATAAATTTCTAACGCTTCACGGAACCGCAAGCATTTCATACGATCGAGAAACTATCGAAAAATTATGGAATCCTATAGTAAAAATCTGGATGCCTGGCGGTGTAGACGATCCGAATCTAAGTGTTATAAAAGTAGTCCCTGAAGATGGTTACTATTGGAACAACAAAAACGGAAAAATGGTTGCCATTGCTAAAATGACAGCGGCTTTTGTAACAGGAAAAACGATGGATGACGGAATTGAAGGAAGCTTGAAATTATAGCTTTTTTAAAGTTTTTTAACCGCAAAGAGCGCAAAGTATACGCTAAGTTCGCTAAGATTTTTTCTTTTGCTTGCCTTGTGTATACTTTACGCTCTTTGCGGTTATTTTTTTGCCATAGATTAAGAGGATTAAAAAGATTTAAAATAGATACGAATTACTTCGCCTATTCGTCCTTCATCCTCGAGTCATAAATTATTTTTCCCGCAGATTTAGCAGATTCAGTAGATTTTGAACATAGAATCAGCCTAATCTGCTAAATCTGCGAGAGAGAAATAACAAGTTAAAAAGTTATAATTTTGTGAAACAAATTATTCCGAAAGCAAATTAAACTCAAAGCTTTGCGAACTTTTTCACGCATGCATTAAGCCTTCAAAATAATAATAAAAAACTTTGCGCACTTTGCGTTAAAAAAAAACTGCTATCGGGAGCCTGAAACAAAAATTATTCAGCAAGCAAATTAAACTCAAAGCTTTGCGAACTTTTTAACGCATGCATTAAGCCTTCAAAATAAAAAAAAACTTTGGGAACTTTGCGTTAAAAAAAATACAGACAGACTTAAGCATTCATTCTCTTCAATTCCAGAGCATTCAAAATACCCGCTTCGCTTGCTGTATTATTAAAATATACAAATCCTTTTTTGGAATGAATCTGATGGTTTATTTGCTGTAATTCTTCTGTAGAATAACTAGAATGAAATAATTTCGGGATTCCGTGAAAACGAATGTAAAGCAGTGGAAAATCTTTAAAAATAGTTTTAGGAAGATTAGGATAACTTACACTGCAAAAGGTAATATTATTTTCTTTGAAAACAGTCCAAACCTCATCATTCCACCAGCTTTCGTGACGAAATTCGACTACATTTTTAAAATTATAATCCAAACTATTGATTATGGTTTCTAATTTTTCTCGGCTAAAAACGTAACTCGGCGGAAATTGAAATAAAACTGTTGCCAGCTTTTCCTTCATTCCTTCTTTACAAACTTCATAAAAGTCATTGAGAAGAGTTTCACATTCTTGCAATTTTTTTATATGCGTAATTTCTTTTGGCACTTTAACCGAAAACTTGAAAGATTCAGGCGTTTTATTATACCAATTTTGAAAAATACGAACGGTCGGAAATTTATAAAAACTTCCGTTAAACTCATACGTATCAAAATGATGGCAATAAAAATCAAACCATTGCTTTGAAGGCAGATTTTGAGGATAAAAAATATTTTTCCAAAAACTGTTATAAAAACTTGAACATCCTATTATTACTTGATTTTTCATTTGTATAGTTGTTGACAATTGGTGCAGAAAAAGCTTCTGCGTTTTCGTTCTCCCGTCTGTTTTTTTTCAAATGGCAGATTACATCGTAAGCAAATACTTTTGGTATAAGCTTCCCAATGTTGTTTCAGTTCAAATTTCTTTTTCCAGTATAAAAATTCAAAACTGTAAATAGAAGATTCAGCAATTAGCTGGCTTATAAGATGAGGCGGAATCTTCTCCACAATCGACTCTGGATGAACATAGCAGCGATACAAAACCTCATTTTTTATGATATTGCCCACTCCAGAAAAAATATCCTGATCTAATAGTACATCACAGATCATTTTCTCAGGCATTTTTTCAATACTCATCTGTGCTTTTTTCGGATTCCAATCTTCATTCATTACATCAACGCTCCAATCATAATTAGAATTGATATCGCCCTCTATGATTTTAACTGAGCAGGTGTAGAAATTAATTTCGCCCTTATCAAAAACCAAACTCAGTCTGGGTTTTGAAGTTTTGCGTTCGTTAACTCGATAGGTTCCAAACATCAGCATGTGAATTTTTACTGTAAAAGAATCAAAACAAATTAAAAAATGCTTCCCCCAGGTTTTAAAGGCAAGAATCGTTTTATCCTTCAGTCGAGAAATATCAATATGGGTATTTCCAGATACAGAAATTATTTTCTGTCCGGTAAATTGCTGCACTTCTTCTTTTAAGATTACTATAGACGGACCTTCGGGCATATACTGTATTTTTTATTCAACTAAAAAAAGTGCAGTTTTAGTACTGCACTTTTATTTCATTTTTCAAACCGCTATTCAATTTCGGCAGCTTCAAGATTCACTGCATTTACAGCGACTTCTGTAAGGGTTTTATCGGCTCCTTTTTCTTCATCGAGTGTTTGTTCCAATAAAGTTGCTGCTTCTGGCAAACCAAGCGTTTCTGCAAATTGTCTTAAAGTACCGTAAGTGGCAATTTCGTAATGCTCGATTTTCTGACTTGCCGCAATAATTCCTGCATCACGCACTACTCCAAGCTCCGTTTCTTCCAGCATTCCTTTGGCTTCTTCAATTAAACCTTCCATCGCATCGCATTTTTTTGCCGTTGCTTTTTTGCCAATAATTTTAAATACCTCTTCCAAACGGACAATTTGTTCTTCTGTTTCGGTTAAATGATTATCAATTGCATCTTTCAATTCAACAGAAGAAGCATTTTTAACCATTACAGGCAAAGCTTTTATCAGGGCTTTTTCTGCCCAATAGATGTCTTTAAGCCCGTCTTCAAATAATTCGGTTAATCCTGAAGCGGCATTAGATTTCGGCTTCGTAACGCCTCTCGGTGTAGTTTCTTTTGCAGCAGCTGCATTTTTACTATCTGTAGTTTTCATGGTAATAGTTTTTATGATTAATATGATGGTAAAATTACTGCCTGTACTATCAGACTGGTTATATGATTACAAGTTAAAATTCCATTCTAAACATCTGTTAATTATAGAATTACACTAAATAATTTTATAATATATTCCGCCAACTTCATGCTAGCTTTGTATATATAATCATTAAAAAACAGCGATCATGAATACTATAGATAAAAACAACAGCACAAATAAAGATTTCAAAAATCATTTCTCAAATGATCGAAACCTTGCAGAAGATCTTAAAGATGATATTAAAAAACCCGATAATGATAATCGCGAAATTGCAGAACGAGGTTATACGGTAAGAAACGGCTACAATCCGAACAGACCAAATCCAGATCAAGACGATTTTGTAAGTGATGATGATTTGGACGATCTAAACGACGATTTTCATACTGACAGAGATCTCGAAGACAACAACGACGATGTTTATGAAGTTGAACTGGAAGATGATAATTATGCCGAAGAAAATGACGAATTTGATAATCCTTCCGATTTAAAAGAAGACGAATACGACTTTAACGAAACCGAAGATGTTTTGGAAGACATTGATGATGAAGACGATGACGATGATGATGAAGACGAGTACATCGAAGAGGATATTGATGAAGAAGATGATACTGATTATATCGAAGACGATGTTCAGGAAGATAAGGATGATGAAAGGTATCCAGAAAATGATCCGCGAAGATTGTAATAGTTCATTCTACGAAAAAATAAAAACCGTCTCGTTAAACAACGAGACGGTTTTTTTGAGTCTAAAACTTAACTACTTAATCTCCAATAATTTTCAATACTGGAATATCGTCCATTCGGGCTAAACGCTCGGCTAATCCGGCTCTGGCTTCATTAAGCTCTTGCTCAGCTTTCCCTAATTCTATATACCATTTTTCTTTACCGACTGGCGATGACTCTATTTTTCTGATAATTTCATAAATCTCACCCTCTGCTTCCATTACTTTTAGCCTTTTATAATAAGTCAGACTTTCGGTCATGTGTGCAAGCGCAATCATAGCGGTCAAAAACGGATGGTTATTGGTCACATTTACATCTTTTACCCTACCGTGTTCCAACTCTACTTTTAATGCAAAAGCGAATTCTTCCATATTAAAAGCTTCATGTTTGCTTTTCGGATCCAGATAAGCTTTTATTGCATGAACATTATTCATTGTAGAAAGATCAACATCGGTGTGATTCTTATCATTTAAATCTTTAAAAACCACATTTGCAATAGCTCGTGCTTCTGCAGTTGTCGGATCATTTTCAGGATTTTCAAAATCACGTACCGACCAATCCCAATCTTTAGGATGAACAGGTTTTATATACTTTTCACAAAAATCTGTCACATCATTCTTTAGGCTTACCATTTCATCTTCTCTTTTGATATAAACATCCTGGTAAGCACCGCTTTTTGTTCCCATGACTTGGCTTTTTTTATTGAAACCACAAACGACACATTTACTAAATGAAATGTGCCGTTTTTGATTTGTTTGTATTTACTGATACTTCTTCTATACTCTTGTTGATCTTCCGCTTATTAAAGAAATAACAAAAAGAACTAAAAATATAAAGAATAAAATTTTTGCTATACTAGCAGCTCCAGCGGCAATTCCACCGAAACCAAATATTCCCGCCACTATGGCTAGAATAATAAAAGTGACTGTCCAACGTAACATAATAATAGTTTTTTAGTTAATAATGATTTTGTTTGTATTCCAAACTTTTGAAGCTTTTGGGAGAGATGCTCCAACTCTTTTTATTGACATGATGCTTCTAGATTGATCTCATAATTTTGAATCAATTCCGAGAATGCGCTTTCTGTTTTTGTAAAATATTTTTTAGTGCTTCTGCTTTTTTTGACCTTATCAAAATACTCCTGAATAGAACCATCTTCATAAGTCGAAATCAAAAGCGGATGAACGTAATAATCTTTGCATACTTTTCTGGTGTTTCCGAGCGCTTCGGCTGTCAGATCAAAAGCAGTTATAATATTCTGCTTGATTTCTTTTTCGTCTGAAGTCACTCCTATTTCCATCAGGCTTTCAAAGAAAATAATAGAGGCTGCCCAGGTTCTAAAATCTTTCGCGCTGAAATATTCGCCCGATATATTATGCAGATATTCATTGACCATATGACTGTCCAGTACTTTTTTCTCTCCGTTTTTATCGTAATATTTAAAAACTTCCCAGCCTGGAATTTCTTCACAACGGCTCACCAGTTTGATCAATTGTTTGTTTCGGGTCGTAATGGTATGCTGTTTTCCTTTTTTGCCAACAAATTCAAATCGAAGCGAATTCTTATTGATATTAATATGACGTTTTCTAAGAGTCGAAAGTCCGTACGATTTGTTGTCTTTGGCATATTTCTCATTTCCGATTCGAATATGCGTTTCTTCCATTAATCGAATGACCAAAGCGGTTACTTTTTCTTTAGACCATTCCTTCTGTTCCAGATCAAGATCAACTTGCTTTCTAATCGCTGGGAGTTTAGACCCAAATTCAGCAATTTTATAAAACTTGGTCTGATTTCGAATCAAATTCCATTTTGGATGATAACGATATTGTTTTCTATTTTTAAGATCAGTTCCTACGGCTTGTAAATGTCCATTTGTAATATCGGTGATACGAACATTCTCCCAAGCTGGCGGAAGTACCAGACTATTAATGCGTTTAATTTCATGTTTGCTTTTTACATTCTTTCCGTTCTTTTTATAAACGAAATTTCCTCCTTCGCGACAGCGTACAATTGTCAATTGATAATCATTGATGTACTCCAAATCTAGTTTTTCAATTACTAAATGTGGCGCTTTTATCAGCTGATTCATTAAGATTTCTTTTTTGGCTGTGGCGTTCATGATATTGCTATTTTTATCGCATTAATGTTTTGTTTTAAATTTTAGTTATTTCTTAAAGACTCAATCAAGGCTTTTTTATTCATATAAGATCTTCCTTTTATGCCAACTTTACTTGCTTGTTTCAGAAGTTCCTCTTTTGTCCATTCGTCATAAGGTTTTGCTTTTCCACCTTTCTTCCCCGCATCTGGAGTATTGGCAATACGAGCCGATTTTTCTTTGCTGTATCCTTTTTTTACCAATGCTTCATATTGCTCTTCATTCTTAATTCTTGGATTTGGCATGACTTAAATTTTTAATATTATTTCTAAAAATCTGATAAGTCAAAGTTCTTTAAAAAGTAAGGTGATTCTGTTATAGAATTTTGGCTGGAAATTTCATTTTTGTGGGATGGGAATTGTGAAAGGCGAAATGTAAAATTTTGTTTTTTTGTAAAAAGTGAAATGTTAGATTCAGAAATAAAAAAAAGATTGCCTTTGTGGGCAATCTTTTTTAAGTCGAAGATGGGAATTGTAAAAGTATATTTTGATAATAGAATGGAACTGTAATTATTCCGTCTTAACTTTTATGTATGCATAAGATATTTTATCTGATCCATTGTTAAAAATATTAATTTCATTTACACCTTCAATATTTTTCCATCTAATTAAATCTCGAGGATTTTTAAAATCTGGAACAGAATATGGCAAACCGAAAATCTCAATATTGTCCTCAGAAAAATCATATTTCGATAGGTCATTAATAGTTATCCAATCTGATTTTCCATTAATAAATATAATTTCAAATTTAAGCTAAACAATCCCCAAAAATCTCCTCCTACATCAATTTTCTGAATCAATTTATCGGTCTTTTTTTCGATGATTTTTACTCCCGAAATTCTTTTTTCTTTTGAAATAATTAATTTAAAATAATTCCCTTTTAAAGAAACGGGCTGTAGAATTTCCCTTTGTGTCCCTTCTTCACCATTATTATAATTAAGGTCAAATTCTTTTGTCAAACAAATTTTAAGTTCTTTTCCCGAAATCAAATCTTTCCAAATTCCGTTTAATTGATCGCTTTCTGCATTATAATTTTCGAAACTTAATTGGGCCGTTTCTTTATCATTTTTATCTTTTTCAGTGAATACCAAAGTAGTTCCTTTCAACTTAGCGTTTAAAACAATTGGAGTGTCATAATTGGAATAAGCATAAATTGCCGATCCTTGCCCGTCAGAATAAATATCGGTTACAAATTCAATTGGATATTTATCAATGAAACCTTTATAATTGATTTGGCCTGATACAAGAGCTGTAGCTAAAAGAAATAGAATTGTAATTTTTTGTTTCATGAATAATCTTTTTACTTCCTAATATACAAACATACATTTTCTAATTATAAAAGAGCATCCAAATCCTATAACAATCTCTCAAAATCCTGTAAGACATTCCTGTATGTTCTTAATAATTTTACATCATAACATTTAAACTATTAAAATCATGAAAAAGTTATTATTAGCCGGAAAAGCCATTTTAGGAGCAGGACTTATTATATTATTCCTTCAATCTTGTAAAAACGAAACTAAACAAGAGGATCCAAAAGAAGTTGCAGAAGATGCAAATGAAGCAAAATTTGATTCTATTGACAGCAAAGAAGATGATTCTGAATTTTTAGTAGATCAAGCTGAAATTAATTTAGCTGAAATCGAAATCGGTAAACTGGCACAAACAAAAAGTACAAACCCTGAAGTGAAAAAATTTGGTAAAATGCTTGTTGATGAGCACACTAAATCGGCTTCGGAAGTTAGTGCTTTAGCAAAAGCAAAAAACTTTACTCTACCAACTTCTCTAACTGAAGAAGGTCAAGAGGAATACAATAAACTAAACGAAAAAACGGGAGTTGATTTCGATAAAAAATTCGCAGACATGATGATTGATGGTCACGAAAAAGCGATTAAAAAACTAGATAAAGCTGCAAAAGATGCTAATGATCAGGAAGTAAGAACTTGGGCTTCTAACAATATTGCAGGTTTAACAGCGCACTTAGAACATGCTAAAATGCTGAAACAAAATCTAGACAAAAAGTAAAAATGTATTAAGACGCTAAGATTCTAAGGTCCTCAGATTCTAAGTTAAATTATCTAAGAACCTCAAATCTTTGCTAAAAAAACCCCTCAAGAGTTGAATTGCTTGAGGGGTTTGTTTTTTTTAGATGCTTTTTTTTAGATGCTAAGATTCTAAGTTGCTAAGGTTTTGAGTTTTCTCTTAGTTGCTTAGTATCTTAGCGTCTTAGAATCTCAGAAACTTACTTCCCAGCTATCTTCTGCAGATGTTCTGGGTATCTTGATCCTTCAATTGTAATTTTTGAAGCTGCATTTTCGATTTCTGCTAGATCTTGTGCAGAAAGTACTAAATCTGTTGCGCCAAGGTTTTCTTCCAAACGATGTAGTTTGGTTGTTCCTGGAATTGGTGCAATCCAAGGTTTTTGAGCCAAAATCCATGCAAGCGCTACCTGTGCGTTTGTTGCTCCTTTATCAGAAGCTATTTTAGATAATAAATCTACTAAAGCTTGATTTACTTTTCGGGCTTCTGGCGTGAAACGCGGAAGTGTATTTCTAAAATCTGTACTGTCAAATTGCGTGTTTTCATCAATTTTAGCCGTTAGAAAACCTCTTCCTAGCGGACTAAAAGGCACGAAACCAATTCCTAATTCTTCTAATAGCGGAAAAATTTCTTCTTCTGGAGTTCTCCACCAAAGAGAATACTCGCTCTGAAGCGCTGTTACAGGCTGAACTGCATGTGCACGTCGAATACTTTCTACGCCCGCTTCTGAAAGTCCAAAATGTTTTACTTTTCCTTCCTGAATTAAATCCTTTATAGTTCCTGCAACGTCTTCCATAGGAACATTTGGATCAACACGATGTTGGTAATACAAATCGATTACCTCGGTGTTTAATCTTTTTAAGGATCCTTCAATGCTTTTTCTAATCCATTCTGGACGGCTGTCTAATCCTTTTTTAGAATCGCCTTCCAAAAAACCGAATTTTGTGGCAATTACAACTTTATCACGAAAAGGCGATAATGCCTCTCCCAATAACTCTTCGTTCAAAAATGGTCCGTAACATTCTGCCGTATCAAAAAAAGTAATTCCTTTTTCGTAAGCAGAACGCAACAAACTTATCATTTCTTTTTTATCATGAGCTGGCCCGTAGCCAAAACTCATTCCCATGCAGCCCAGTCCCAACGCGGAGACTTCTAAGCCACTATTTCCTAGTTTTCTTGTTTGCATGTTTTTTTTTAAAGTTTCTAAGATGCTGAGATGCTAAGGTTGTAAGTTTTCTTTACTTTGTCTTTAAATCTCGGTTATTTTTTAAAGTTTCTAAGATGCTGAGACGCTAAGATTCTAAGTTTTTTTCTCTTTAATCCTACTTAATCTCTGCTCCTTGTTTTTTTACATAATTTCTAAATTAGCCAAGATTCTAAGCACTAAAGAGAAAACTTAGCATCTTAGTATCTTATATAATTTTCTTTACTTTGAGCTAAATCAACATCCTATTTTATCACTTTCTAAATTAGCCAAGATCTAAGCACTAAAGAGAAAACTTAGAATCTTAGAATCTTAGCAACTTAGCATCTTATTTAAGCGACTCCATATCAATTACAAAACGGTATTTAACATCTCCTTTTAGTAATCTTTCGTAAGCGTCATTTACATCGTTAACACCGATTACTTCAACGTCTGATGTGATATTATGTTCGGCACAGAAGTCTAACATTTCCTGAGTTTCAGCGATTCCTCCTATCAAAGATCCTGAGAAACTTCTTCTTCCTAAAATCAAGCTGAAAGAAGTTACAGGAAGCGGATCCATTGGCGCTCCAACTAAAGTTAATGTTCCGTCTACTTTCAATAAATTTAAATACGAATCAATACTGTGTTCAGCAGAAACGCAGTCTAAAATGAAGTTTAAACTTCTAGCGTGTGCTGCCATCTGCGCTTCATCTGTAGACAATACAACCTCATCTGCTCCAAGGCGTTTTGCGTCTTCTGTTTTAGATAAAGATGTAGTAAAAACCACAACGTGAGCTCCCATAGCCTTCGCTATTTTTATTCCCATATGGCCAAGACCGCCAATACCTACAATTCCAACTTTTTGACCAGGACCAACTTTCCAATGTTTTAATGGTGAATAAGTTGTAATTCCTGCACACAATAATGGTGCAACAGCAGAAAGTTCTAATTTATCTGAAATATGCAGTACAAAGTTTTCATCAACTACAATACTTTGAGAGTAACCTCCATAAGTTTGTCCTCCTAAGTGTTTGTCAGGCGAATTAAATGTTTGGATATTTCCTTCATCACAAAATTGCTCTAAATCATTTTTGCAGTGCTCACATTCTCGGCAAGAATCAACCATACAGCCCACTCCCGCTAAATCTCCAATTTTGAAACCTTTTACATGATCTCCAACTTTTGTTACACGACCTACAATTTCATGTCCAGGAACAATCGGATAAATTGTACCATGCCATTCATTTCTAGCTGAGTGTAAATCGGAGTGACAGATTCCGCAATATAAAATTTCGATTTCTACGTCGTGTGCCTGTACTGCTCTTCTTTTAATATCTAGGGTCTTTAACGGTGCTTCGGCAGCTTCGGTACCAAAGGCTTTAATGTCTTTTGTTTCCATAATTTATTGTTGTTTTTTGTTTCAAGTTTCAAGTTTCAGGTTTTAAAACTGTTGAAAAAAGGCATAGAAATTCTACCAAATCATATTGATTTACAAATAGTTATATAAATTTCGATTATTTTTACCTAATCAAAAAATATAATGTGTTATAAATCAGTAAAATCTGCGCAAAACTTAGAATCTCAGAATCTTAGAAACTTAGTGTCTTAGTATCTTAGAATCTTAGCAACTTAGCATCTTTCAAAAGAATAATATTCTTCATCAGTAACACTTTCCAGCCAAGTTCCATGACCTTTGTCTATTTCTGTTACAATGGTAATATGAGAATATTTTGTCGTTGGTGTTGCTCCGTACCAATGCTCAATTCCAGGTAAAACCGTGATTACTTTCCCTTTTTCGATAAGATTAATTTGTCCGCCTCTTTCTTGGTAATAGCCAACTCCATCTGTTACAATGATCAACTGCAGACTAGCGTTACTGTGCCAATTGCTTCTCGCTCCGGGTTCAAAAGAAATATCTTTGATAACAGTATTTTCAGGATGAATTTCGCTTGTCTGCTTTTTATATGACACTTCGCCTGTCATATAAGTATTTGGAATTTTACCTTCTTCGGTTACGGCAGTGAAATGTGTCGACATAATTTCGTTGTTTTTAGGTTAATAATTAATTTTTAAATTCTTATAAGCTTATTTGAATGAAATAATCAGTACATCGAATCTCTTGATAGAAGGAGATTTTGATTTTAATTAATACTTTAAAAATTTTATATTTTTCTATTATCAAAATTTAAAACTAAATGCAAAGCGGAGCATGCTTTTGTGAAGTGTTATTTAGTCATTAAAAAAACTGATACAAAGATTCGTTGTTTATTTCAGGGCAAATGTAGTACAATACTACAATGCCGAAATAACAATATTCAAACAAAAAATTAAGAAATTGAAACAATTTACATTCGAAGCGATTTCGGAACCGTTCCTGTAAGTCTTTTAAAATAATTATTGAAATAACTCGGATATTCAAATCCAAGCGAATAACCAATATCAGAAATACTCCAGTCTGTGTGCTGCAATAAAGCTTTTGCTTCATTGACAACTCTTTCTGTTATGTGTGCCGTGGTTGGTTTTCCTGTAACTTCTTTTACCGAACGATTTAAATGATTGACGTGAACAGAAAGGCTCTGTGCGTAATCTTGAGGTGTTTTTAAAGCTAAAGGTTGATCTTTGGTTTCTATGGGAAATTGTCTTTCTAATAATTCTAAAAACAAAGAAGTAATTCTCGAAGAAGCATTTTTATGTTTAAAGAAGTTCTCCGAAGGCTGCATTTTCATTGATTCATGAATAATCAAATTGACATAACTGCGCATTAAATCGTCTTTGAAGGCATAATCGGTTTCGTATTCTTCGATCATTTTTTGGAACAAGGAATCGATAAACACCTTTTGTTCAAGAGTTAACGTAAAAATTGGAGTTCCTCCTATTTTAAATAAAGGCGATTCCTGAAGGGTTTCAGAACGGTCTTTGGTTTTAAAAAATTCTTCGGTAAAAACGCAGGCATAACCTTCGAATTTCTCAGAAATAGTTTCCCAAGAATATGGAATAATCGGATTACCAAAAAACAGAATCGTCCCGTCAGTTTCTATTCCGCGGTCAGCGTATTGTATGATACTTTTACTAGTATTAATACAGATTTTATAAAAGTCTCTTCGGCTGTAAACGGGAACTTTACTGAAATCTCCATTTATAGGATAAACTTTAAAACCTTTCATCTTCAAATCTGAAGTGAAATCGCAATTCTGAGTTTCTGATTGATTATTCATTTTGCAAAGTTATGAAAATCAAACAATATTTTTTGTTTCAGGTTTAAAGTTTCAAGTTTTAAACCGCAAAGTTCGCTAAGAATTACGCAAAGGTTCGCAAATGAATTTACAGTTAAATTTAGAAATTCAGATTTGTCCTCCTGAGCGAAGTCGAAGGATATGCGCATTTTATATTGCATGTCGAGTCACTTACGTATCCTTCGACTTCGCTCAGGAAGACATAAATTGAGAAAAAACTTTGCGAACCTTGCGTAAATCTTAGCGTGCCTTGCGGTTAAAAAAACTACTTCACCACAATCACACTATTCTTTAATCCTTGCGCGGAAGCAGAAAGTACAGCTTCCTTCACATTTTCATCTTTCTGGATGATGATTTGCGCATAACCATTAAACAGCTTTCTTTTCCAAGGTTCTGCTGGCGTTATTACTTGAATAATTCCGGGATCGGTATTCATAACATCCCAGTCTTTTACTTTTTGCAAAGGCGTTGCTGCAATGTGAATCGTGTTTTTCCCTTCTTTTAAAATAGCCGAATTCAAAACATATTTTTGAGAATCATCTTTACTTGGTCCAACTTTATTTCCGTTGACGAAAACCACTGTTTCAACTCCTAATTTTTTGTAAAAGAAACTCACAACATTCGAAGCGGAGTTGTTTTTCAAATCAAATTCTCCTTTATAAATGTAAGACGACGCTTGTTTTTTGTAATCGCGATCTTTAAAAGCTTCTGTCCACTCTTTATCTGAATAATTAGACAATTCCTGAGGCAGAGAGGCAGTTGTTGCTTTTTGTTCCATAAAATTACTTATAGCAACCAAGGTGATATCATCAATAATTTGATCGCTTTCTAACGAAGTTGGATCTCCGTTTCCTACTCCTAAAATTTTACCGCCTTTAATAGAGAACATAATTTCATCGTTTGCTGTCGGAATGTGCAAGCCATTTTTATCTGTGGTTTCAACCGTTAAAACAGAAACATTTCCTTTCAATATATTTTCTTTATCTAAAGAAAGTTTGATGTTTTCTGCTTTTCCGGTAGTTTTGTGAACATCAGAAAGTACTTTTTTGCCGTTTTTATAACCAACCGCTTCCAAAGTTCCTGCAGTATACTTTACTTTCCATTCTAAATGACTATTTTGCTCCATTTTCTTTTTCCCCAAGCTCTTTTTGTTAAGGAAAAGCTCCACTTCATCACAATTCGAATATGCCCAAACATCAATTTCTTTGCCTTCCATTCCACTCCAATTCCAATGTGGCAATACATGCAAAACGGGTTCTTTTCCCCACCAAGATTTTAAATAGAAAACATTGTCTTTCGGGAAACCGCAAACGTCCATCATTCCGAAATAAGACGTTACAGACGGCCAACCATACGGCGTTGGCTCTCCGCGGTAATCAAAACCTGTCCAGATAAACATTCCTGCCAAATAAGGTCGTTCAGCATAAAACTTCCAGCCTTCTTCTATACTATAAAAAGTTGGTCGAGGTTTTTTATCGTAAGCACTTTGATAATGTTTGGCATCATCTGTAAAATAAATGCCTCGGGTTGCAAAAGTCGAACCTTCCTCGGTTCCCATTCCCGGCTGATTTTTAAACTGATTTCTATGCGCATCAATATCTCCGTTTCCGAGATAATTATATCCCATAATTTCTACAACAGAAGAGATTCCGCTTTTAAATCCGCTGCTGATTCCTACCGTTACAGGTCTCGTCCGATCGATGCTTTTACTAAAATCCTGCATGATATTGGTAATTCTTTCACCTGTAATTCCGCCCTCAATCTGCCATTCTTCATTTCCAACTGACCAGCAGAAAATACTCGGATGATTTCGGTCACGCTCCATCATTCGCTGTAAATCATTCAAATGATACTCATTGATTCCCATGAGACGGGTTTCGTCAATAACCAGCATTCCTAATTTATCGCAAGCATCAAGCAATTCAGGCGTTGGCGGATGATGCGAACAGCGGTACGCATTTGAACCCATTTCTTTCAGTTTTGCAATTCTATAATACTGAATTTCATCTGGAAGTGCTGTTCCAATTCCCGCGTGATCCTGATGGTTGTTTGTTCCTTTCAGTTTTACAGGTTTTCCGTTAAGGAAAAAACCATTTTCTGGATTAAACTCAATTGTTCTAATCCCAAAAGAGGTTTTATAGCTGTCAATTACTTCTCCATCCTTTTTTATTTCAGTAATTAGCTGATATAAATTAGGGGAATCAATATCCCACAAAAGCGGATTTTCCACTCGTAATTTTGAACTATAATTTATAGTTTGATAAAATTCTGGCGCCAATACATTTTCAGAAGAAATTGCAACCTGCTTGTTTTTATTATTTAAAATGGTTTGAACAACTTCTATCGAACCTTTAAACTTTCCGTTGTTTTTAATTTTTACATCTGCCGTAACTAATGCATCATTTCCCATCAATTCAGAAGTAACATAAGTTCCATTTTGAATTATGTGAATCGGATTCGTTTTTTGCAAATAAACATGTCTATAAATTCCAGCACCTTCATAAAACCAGCCTTCTTCCATAGAAGCATCTACCCGCACTACAATTGTATTTTCGCCTCCATAATTAACATAAGCCGATACATCATATTCAAAACCATTATAACCACTTTCTTCGGTTCCTAAATAAAATCCGTTGAAAAAGACTTTTGAATTTCTAAAAACGCCATCAAATTTTAGAGAAATAATTTTCCCTAAATCTTCATTCGGAATATTTATCTTTTTTCTATACCAGCCAATACTTTTCTCTGGGAAATTTTTGCCTGCTGATTTGAATCCGTGACTGAAACTTGCGGTTTCACTAAAAGGCTGTTCAACTGCCCAGTCATGTGGCAAATCCAATTTTCTCCAAGCGCGATCATCAAATCCAGAAGCCGCTGGTCCATCACCAAAGCCCGTTTTGGTTAAATACGAAAAATAACCTTCGGCGTGACCGAAATCTTTTTTGGTATCGTATTGATGACCAAATGAAAAGCTCCAATCTTTATCGATTAAAACAAGCGCTCTCCCCGATTTATTTTGAGCCAATAAATGGAATGAACAGACAAGAAAAAAACAGAGAATTGTTTTTTGAACAAAAGTGGTTTTCATAAGTTTGGTTTGTTAGTAAAATCAAATAGTGATAAAAATAAAGTTTTTAGAGAAGAAACATTAATAGTATTTTATCAAAATATGATAACTCGTTCATAACAAATGTTTCTAGAATAGGCTTTCAAAATTTAGAATGAATCTAATGGCTTCAGATTCAAAAATGATTTTCTTTTAATGTAATTTTATATTGAAATCTTAAAAAGCAATTCTACTATGAGTACTATTATGAATGAAAATAGACTCCAAACGACTTTCAAAAACCTTGATCATAAGATTAACAAACTTAATGATCAAAAGATTGTGGCTTTTTTTGAATCTTTAGGATTATTAGAAAGAAAAGACGTTCCGAAGGACTTTTTGAACTGGGAAAACATATTAATTGTGGTTCCCAATCGACATGTTTCTCACGAACTGAAATACTATAAATATACCATTTCACGAATTTCATTCTTAACAAATCCTTACGCAGATCAAATTCACATTTTTGATCTCAAAGATTGGAAAAGCGCATCGGGAAACAAAACGCAGTTTCAGATAAGAGAAATGCTGAAAACGAGTTTTGGAGGTGTAAAAAAAGTGATTAAAGAGTCTTAGAAATTAAAAGCCCAATATTATCGATTGGGCTTTTTTGTTTTTAACCGCAAAGAGCGCTAAGGTTTACGCAAGGTTCGCAAAGGTTTTAAATTCTTAGCGTGCTTAGCGTAAACCTTAGCGCTCTTTGCGGTTAAGGAAAATCTATTGAACCTCTAAAAGCTCTCTAATTTTATCTTCTAAAGCCTGTCCGTGAATATTTTTTGCTAAAATAATTCCGTTTTTATCAATTAAAAAATTCAATGGAATAGATTGCAACATATAATCTCCAATAACCGGAGATTGCCAGTATTTTAAATCACTCACATTTGTCCAAGGCAATTTTGCTTTTGCGATTGCTCCTATCCATAATGGCTTTTTGGTATCCATAGAAACTCCGTAAATTGATAGTTTGTCTGGATACGCATTGTGCAATTTTATTAATAGAGGTTGTTCTTTAATGCAAGGTCCGCACCAAGAAGCCCAAAAGTCTATTAAAACTAAAGTTCCTCTTAAAGAAGAAAGTGCAACTTTCTCTCCTTTTGTATCTGGAAGATCAATTTCTGGAGCAATATCTCCAATATCTACACCTACAACTTGAGCTTTAGAACTGGTAATTACACAACACAAGAACGCTACGATAAGTAAAGTTTTTTTCATAATAGATTAAGTTTTATTTGTTTTGGGGCATTTTATCGATTTGACTTGTCATTCTGAGGAACGAAGAATCACACTAGATATTCCACATGTAAAATCTCCAATCTTTGTAGAGTTTCTGGTGTGATTCTTCGTTCCTCAGAATGACAGAAATGACGTAAAATTGTTTGCGTCATTATCTGAAAAGCAAATATAATTTTTTTATCAAACCTTGCATAGTTCTTCCCTACCATTCTGCTCCCAATCATAAAATTATCCTAAATATTTTTCTTTAAATCCATATATCGGGAAAAGTCGATATATTTGCACCATGGAAACGATAGAAATTTTTAAAGCATTATCGAACAAATCCAGACTACAAATGCTGGAATGGTTAAAAGAGCCCGAAATTAACTTTCCGGGACAGCTTGAGCATGCCGGATTTGAGCATGGTGTCTGCGTTGGGCAGATTCAGGCCAAAGCTGGTTTGACACAATCCACAGTATCCGAATACCTGTCTATTTTACAGCGCGCTGGTTTTATTGAAGCCAAACGTGTTGGACAATGGACTTATTATAAACGTAACGAAGGTGCCTTTGAAGCACTCAGTAAATTAATTCAATCTAATTTGTAAAATTACTATGAGTACAAACAACCTATTTTCAGAACTTAACCTAAAATCGTTAAACCTGAAAAACCGAATCGTAATGGCGCCAATGACGCGCTCTTTTTCTCCTAACGGAGTTCCAACTGATGAAGTCGCAGCTTACTACCAAAAAAGAGCTGAAGGCGAAGTTGGTTTAATTTTATCTGAAGGAACTGTTATTGACAGAAAATCTTCTTCTAATGATGCGAATGTTCCTCACTTTTATGGCGATTTAGCTTTAAACGGATGGAAAAAAGTGATTAACGAAGTTCACTCTGCGGGTGGAAAAATGGGTCCGCAAATTTGGCACATGGGAATTATGGACAACCACCATTCTGGATGGGTTCCGCCAGTTCCTTTTGAAGGTCCGTCTGGATTAAACCGTCCTGACTTTAGAAATGGTGTTGCCATGACTGAAAAAGATATTGAAGATACTATTCTTGCTTTTGGAAAAGCTGCTGCTGATGCGAAAAGATTAGGCTTTGACACTGTTGAAATTCACGGTGCACACGGTTATTTAATTGACCAATTCTTTAGAGCTGAAACCAACTTGCGTGAAGATATTTATGGAGGAAAAACACTTCCTGAGCGTAACCGTTTTGCTATTGAAGTGGTAAAAGAAGTGAGAAAGCAAGTTGGAAACGACTTTGCTGTGATTATGCGTTTTTCTCAATTTAAACCTTCTGATTATAATTATAAATTAGCTAAAAACCCGCAGGAATTAGAAGCTTGGCTTACTCCTCTTGTTGATGCTGGTGTTGATATCATTCACGCTTCGCAACGTCGTTTCTGGGAACCTGAATTTGAAGGTTCTGATTTAAACTTTGCTGGATGGGCTAAAAAAGTAACTGGAGCGCCAACTATTACAGTAGGTTCTGTTGGACTTTCTGGTGATTTCTTTGGTGCATTTGCAGGAGAAAGTTCGCAACCGACTTCTTTAGAAGAATTAAACAGACGTTTCGACAGAGGCGATTTTGATTTGGTTGCCGTTGGAAGACCTCTTTTATCAGATCCGAATTGGGTTGCTAAAATCAAAGCAGGAAAAACTGAAGAATTAAAAGGCTTTACTAAAGAAGCTCTAAGCCAATTGGTTTTAGAATAATTTTTTTAAGATACAAAGTTACAAAGGTTCAAAGGGACAAAGTTTTTCCTTTGAACCTTTTTTATTTTCTAAAATATTAAGGGATAAATAGAATATTTATCTTTTCTTTCTCTGCTGAGGGTTATCCATTTCAAGCATTTAATGATATTTTGTTTAAAATGATTAAAATATGATGCCAATTCAATACATAAAATTTATCTTTGCAGTCGATTATGAAATTCTTGAACAGCATATTACGCCTTCCTTTTTTCAGCACTTATTATCATGCAATAATATCTGCTCGGATAGGCTATGCATATAATTCAACGTATTCACGACTATAAATTAAATAGATAAATTATATAAACCTTAAAGCCCGGGCATTGCGTCCGGGCTTTTTTATTTTCAAAAAAATGGAAACAATTCAAAAATTAAAAGAAAATGCGGCCATCTTTCTTCCCGAAAATGGCTTAGAAGAAAAAATCAATCAGGCTGAAAAAGAAAACAGAAAACTAATTATCAAACTGGGTTTTGACCCAACTGCTCCAGATTTGCATTTGGGACATGCAGTTGTCTTGAAAAAGTTGAAACAATTTCAAGATTTAGGGCATCAAATCGTAATCGTTGTGGGAAGTTTTACCGCAAGAATTGGTGATCCGACAGGAAAAAATAAAAGCCGAAAACCTCTTAGCATTGAGGAAGTTCAGCATAATGCGGAAACCTACATTTCGCAATTATCTAAAATTATTGATATTGAAAAAGCTAAAATTGTTTTCAATTCTGAATGGCTCGATGAACTTTCTTTTTCTGAAGTGATTCAGATCATGTCCAATGTGACGGTCGCTCAATTGATGCATAGAAATGATTTTAATAAACGATTTACAGAAAACACCCCAATTGCCATGCACGAACTGGTTTACCCAATTTTACAAGGTTTTGATTCGGTTAAAATTAATGCTGATATCGAAATGGGCGGAACAGATCAATTGTTCAACTGTACAATGGGAAGGCAATTGCAGGAGAGTTTTAAACTTTCAGGACAAATTGTGATGTGTATGCCTTTACTGAAAGGATTGGATGGAAAAGAAAAAATGAGTAAATCGCTTCATAATACAATCGGATTGATTGATGAACCGAATGAAATGTTTGGCAAAACCATGTCGATTCCTGACGCTCTTATTCTTGAATTTTTAGAATTGACAACCGATTTTTCATTTGAAGAAAAAGAAAAAATCAAGAAAAGATTAGAGGATGAAAATCCGATGAATATTAAAAAACTGATTGCCAAAAATATCATTTGCCAATACCATAATCAAACTGAAGCGGAACAAGCAGAACAATTTTTTATTAATCAATTTCAAAGTAAAAATGCGGAAACCAAATCATTTGTTCCTGTTTCCATTTCTTCTTTAGAAAGCAAAACCAATGAAATTGCATTAATTGACCTTTGTGCCTTTATAAAAAATGATATTACAAAATCAGCAAACAGAAGATTGATTGAAAGTGGTGCGGTTCAGATTAATAATGAAAAAATTATCGATCCATTTAAATTAATTCAGTTACGAAAAGAAACAAAGATTAAAATCGGAAAAAGGAGTTTTTATGAGTTACAATAATTGATTCTTTCATTTCAATCATCAATAAAAAAGGGATAAAACAAATCGTTTTATCCCTTTCTACATTTGCAACTAACAAAAATTACAAACTCTAAAAAAACTCATTATGCCTCGATTGGCTTTTTCTTTTGAAACTTATTTACAAGCCAATTTCTAACTGGCTCATCGTATAATTTTAAACATACAAAAGCTAGAATGATACTTACGATTAATACGCCGATTCCTTCCAAATAGCCATTTTCCATCGAAACTTTATTATCTACAACCCAAGCTGTAAACCAATAAATTAATGGATAATGCGTAATATAAATTGGGTATGAAATATCTCCAAGAAGTTTACAAATCTTAAGTGAGAATTCATTTTTGATCTCTCCTCCTGCTCCGATTGCTACAATAATTGGAAACATTACAATGATGCAGAAAGATTCGTATAAACCGTTGATCCAAAGACTATTTTCGTCTCCCAATCTTGGCAATGCTAAAACAATTGTGATTAAAATACTGCAAACCCAAAAAGCATTTTTAATATGAATTAATTTTCCTAAACGGCATAATAAAACTCCAGCAAAAAATGGATAAAGTAATCTTGTGAAACCAACATTCATTTGTTCCCAATTCAATGACCAGCCGCCGATTACATCTCCTTTGGGTCCAAAAACAGTATAATTAATTAACAGTCCGGCAAATATCAATACAAAAACTGACATTACTTTATTCGAAAATTTACGAAAGATTAAGGCGTACAAGATGTTTGCAATATATTCGAAAAAAAGCGACCATGCCGGACCATTTAAAGGATGCATTTCTCCCCAACCTCTAATTTCTAATGAAGGCGGAATTGGCAATAATGTAAACCCTATTACCATTGTCAAAATAACTTTCCAAACTTCCATACCTCCAATCATTGGAAACAATATATCTGAAGCTTGAAAATAATAGAATATGGCTCCAATGATCATTCCAAGAATTACCATGGGCTGTAAACGGATTAATCGGCGTTTGTAAAACTCCCATTGTCCCATTTTCCCCCAACGATCATCATACGCATATGCGACAACAAATCCAGATAAAAGGAAAAAGAAATCAACAGCAAGATATCCGTGATTTATAATTTGCACAAAACGATTTCCGCCTGCGAAAGCTTCAAAAATATGAAAAGCAACTACTAAAATAGCCGCCACTCCACGAAGTCCATCAAGAATTTCGTAATGTTTTTTTGGTTTAATATCAGATGAAATTGAACTCATTTGTTTTTTGGTTTAAGTTAGGTTAGGTTTTAATTGTAGATAGCAGAATTTAGATTTTCTGCAATCTTAAAATTCAAAAATTAAGTTTGGAATTTGGAATTTTTAAATTGAAATTTAATCTACTGGTGGTTTTTCAGCCATTCCGCTCTTCTCTGATCTGGTAAATGTTTTACCGTAAAGTTCTCAAATTTGGCTTCAAAACCTTTTCCGTCTGGAGAAGCGGCCATTAAACCAACCATAACTGGCGTGTTGTCTTGCAAAGGCGCATTTCTAGTCAAGATATAATTTTTATCATCAAAAGAATAGAATATTTCGACAGCATCTAATCGTCGCACGGCTTTAATCCAAATAAAAGGAGGCACTTTTTCTAAAGTTGTTACGCTCCAATCACTTTTATCATGTGTTACAACGGTACTTACATTAAATTTTCCGTCAACAAACTCTACTCCTGTTTTAATATAATTTTTTTCGTCAATGCGAATCATTAATCCCATTTGGTCAAAACGCGCAATGTAGTTTCCAGTCAATTTTACTTTTGCTTCAAATTCGCCCCCATAATTAGCATAATAAAAAGGTGCATCATCAACTGTGAATCCGTAGTGCGAGATTCTCCAATAATCGCTGTTTGCTGTCACATTCATAATCAAAGTATTGTTTTTAATTTCCCATTTTTCAGGTTCATTAAACCATTGCATT
Source organism: Flavobacterium sp. ACN2 (assembly GCF_002303885.1). Lineage (GTDB taxonomy): Bacteria > Bacteroidota > Bacteroidia > Flavobacteriales > Flavobacteriaceae > Flavobacterium. The sequence goes on from NZ_MRCM01000001.1 coordinate 206,029, forward strand.
TTATTCAGACTTTGAGCCGAAAGGTTTTGAAATAGAACAAATCCAATCGTAAATAGTAGTATTCGTTTCATTATAATTTGATTCTTTATTAATAAAAAGCAAAACTTCTAACGTTTTACATTTAACTTTTAACTTTTTTAAGACAAAAGCAAAGCTGCAAATTTTTACACTTGCAGCTTTACAAACCAACCAATTTTTAGAAATAAAAAAACTTATTTAAGTGAGAAATTCACTTTAGATTTTATATCTGTAGATGAAGCGCCAATAATCGCTTCGAAATCACCAGGTTCTGCAACCCAGTCATGTTTTTTATCGTCAAAGAAACTTAAAGCCGTTTTATCAATTGTAAACGTTACTGTTTTTTCTTCTCCAGCTTTAAGAGCTACTTTCTCAAAACCTTTTAATTCTTTTACTGGACGTGGCAATGAAGATTTCACATCTGTGATGTACAATTGCACTACTTCAGAACCTTCTCTGCTTCCTGTGTTTTTAACATTAACTGAGAATGTAATTTTATCTCCAGCGTTCATTTGTTTTTTATCTGCTGTTACTTTTCCGTAAGCAAAAGTCGTGTAGCTTAAACCGTGTCCAAAAGAGAACAATGGTTTGATTTTGTTTTTATCTGCCCAACGGTAACCTACAAAAATTCCTTCATTGTATTTTACTGAATCGCCTCCTGGGAATTCGCCTAAAGCGTGAGCTCCATTATCTGCTAATTTTACTGGGAAAGTAAAAGATAATTTTCCTGACGGATTCACATCTCCAACCAAAACATTTGCTAAAGCATTTCCTGCCTCAGTTCCTAAAAACCATCCCTGAACAATTCCTGGAACTTCTTTAATCCAAGGCATTGCAATTGCATTTCCAGAAATATTTACGAAAACAATATTCTTGTTAACTTTCGCTAAATCGCTAATTAATTTATCCTGACCATAAGATAAATTCAATTCATTACGATCATGTCCTTCGTCATCTTGATTTGGACTTTTATTTAATCCACCAATGAAAAGAACAATATCTGCATCCTTAGCCACTTTTAAAGCTTCTGCAGTCAATTCTGCTGGAGAACGTTTGTCTTCTAAACTTACTTTAGCAACAACTCCGTTATAGTTACTTGTAGGATCTCCAACATAACCTCTTGCATATACAATTTCAGCTTGATTTCCGATTCTTTTCTTTAAACCTTCTAGCGGAGTGATTTCGTATCTTGCTTTAAGCGAAGAACTTCCTCCACCTACAGTCATCATTTTGATAGCATTTTCTCCAATTACAGCAATCTTTTTGGTTTTAGAAAGATTGATTGGAAGAATGTTATTGTTGTTTTGCAATAAAACAATTCCCTCTTCTGCAATTTTGCGTCCAGCAATAGCATGTTCTTCTGTTCCAAAAGATCCGAAAGGACGATTTCTATCCATTGTAGTCAAGAAAGACAAACGTAGAATACGGCGTACTTTTTCGTCTAATTCTTTTGTTCCAATTTCTCCTTTCCTGATCATTTCAGAATATGGTTTTGCTAAGTAATAATTGTCATAAGCATTACTTGTTCCCCAAGACAAACCATTTGTCCAAGAACCAAATTCCATATCCAAACCATTGTGAATAGCTTGTTTAGTATCGTTAACACCACCCCAGTCTGAAACTACAACACCTTTGAAGCCCCATTCTCCGCGAAGAATATCGTTTAACAAATATTCGTTATGGCAGCATTGCTGACCTTTGTATTTATTGTAAGCGCCCATAATCGACCAAACATCACCTTCTTGAACTGCAGCTTTAAAAGCCGGAAGATAAATTTCGTACAATGCACGATCGTCCACAATTACGTCAACCGAGTTACGATTGGTTTCTTGATTATTTAATGCGAAATGCTTCACGCAGGCAGCAACTCCATTGGACTGAACTCCCTTAATATAAGGAACAACCATTTTTGAAGCTAAAAACGGATCTTCTCCCATGTACTCGAAGTTACGTCCGTTTAATGGACTTCTGTAAATGTTTACACCTGGCCCTAATAATACGTTTTTGTTACGGTAACGTGCTTCTTCTCCAATAGATTTACCATATAAAGAAGCCAATTCTTTGTTCCATGTTGATGAAAGTGCTGTTAGCGCTGGAAAAGCAATACAAGAGTCGTTTGTCCATCCCGCCTGATCCCATTCGTCCCATTTTACCTCTGCACGAATTCCGTGTGGTCCATCGGTCATCCAGTTTTCTGGAATTCCAAGACGTTTTACACCAGGAGAACTAAATTTAGACTGCGCATGAATCATGGCAATTTTCTCATCGGTTGTCATTCGTTTAAGCGCATCTTCTACACGCTCTTCAATCGGTTTTTTATCGTCTAGATAAACTGGAACTTTGTTTTGGGCATTAGCTCCCAAAGAACTTAGTAAAAGTAAAACAACAATTGTTTTAACGTTTTTTAACATAACAGTAATAATTAAGCATTAGTTAGATAATATTATAAAGTCTATTATAAAAACTTTCTCTATCATATTGTAAAACTAAAACGTTATCGTACAAGTTACATTTTTAGATAGAAAAAAGTAGTGGTTTAAAAAATTAAAAAACTGATTTACAAATATTTAAAACAAAAACTATAGTAAAAAAAGTAGTGGTTTTAAAATAAATATTTATGCTTTCAAAGCCATCGAACCAATTTTCATGACCATTTCTTCGAAATCATTTCGCGAAACTGCAGCCTTATTTCGAGCTCGTGTGCGGTAGTTGTAAATTGTGCTTAAAGAATAACGTAAAAATGCTGCAATTTTAACACTGTCGGTAATTCCAAGTCTGATTAAAGCAAAAATTCGAAGTTCTGTGTTTAGCAATTCATTTTGTTTTAAAACAATCTGTTCTTCTGGAATCAATAAAGCATTAAAATCTTTAACGAATGTTGGATATAAATTCAGAAAGATAATATCAAAATTCTTGTATAATTCTTCTAACTCATTATCAACCAAAGTAGTTGACTTTAGAATTTTATAAATTTCATCGAATTGTTTTGCGGTTGCCTTCTTGTTTAAAATAATGCGATAATTCTCCAACTTATTGATATAAGTCGAACAAAGATTGAAGAAATGCGCAATATATTCTTCTTTAACCAAATTAGATTCAGACAATTGCAGGTTACTTTCCTGAAGCTGACTGTTTGTTTCGGTAATATCTTTGTTTAATTCTGCCAATTTCTGACTGGTTTCAAAAAGTTCCGATTTAATTCTGGAAACCTTTTTCATCTGTACATACACATAAATAACCGCAACGATCAAAAACAGAGAAAGCAAACTGATGCAGAGTAAATAAATCTGCAATTCGCTTTTTCTCTGCGCTTCGCGCTCCTGATAAACGGTATTGATGATAGAATACACTTCTGACATCAATAAAGTTCTAAACTGTACATTGCAGTACAATGCATCTTCAATGGCAGATTGTGTAAGTTTATAAGCCATATCGACATCGCCAATTTCGTAAAAAACTAATGCCAATTCTTGCAATGAAGCATTGTCTTTATTGGCATTTTTAATGTCTGAAGTGGCAGAAAGTGCGTAATATTTTTTTCTCGATTCTAAATCATGTGTAGCTTCTGCAATTTTACCTAATAAATAAGTAATCATTGCATATTGCGGACTTTCTTCTTTTGTTTTTCCTAATAAAGCTAATAATTGTTTTTTAGGTTCATCAAATTTTTTATTGAAAATGTCGTGCTGGATTCTGTTAATCTGATATTCTAAAGTATTCGGATTTAAAACACCCACTAACGAATCTCGATATTTGCCAATCTGATTTCTGTATTCCGGGCTATAACTGTTTGCGGCATAATGCTCGAAAAACTCGCGATAGGAAAAATAATAAATTGGAATCAAAGAAGGCGCTAGATTCTTCTTGTTGATACTTTTTAAAATTGCTTCAGATTCACGGTATTTTCCAGAAGAAGAATAAAGCGTTACTAATTGCAATTGCGCTAAATTAAAAAGGTCTTTATTCTGAAGTTCTTCGGCAATCTTGAGGTTCTTTTTTACATATTGAATAGCCGAATCTGAATTTAATTTCTGATACTCAAAATACAATGTTTTATTATAATTGTACTCCTGCTCTTTCGTCAGATTATCAGATTTTATTTTCTTGAAGTTCGCAATTCGTTCTTCTTTAATCTTTACGTAATGCTGTTTGTTTTTAATCGCTTTGTTTAATTCTTTTAAAATAATATCTGTACTTTCCGATGCAAAAAGAGGAAAGTTTAGGATAAGAAATAGAAATAAGTAATATTTTTTCAAAGCGATTTTAATATAAAGGAATTACAAATATAGCAAAGCGAAAATATAAAAAATGAATTATTTTAGTAGTGGTTATAATTAACCAAAAATGGAATTATATCCTTTTATGTTATAAATAATTCAGCAAACAGAATATCAATCCTATAAATAAATTTATAAAAGAAGAGCTTTATCAAAGCTTAAAACTTTGACAAAGCTCCTCTAAAATTATATAAAAATCTAAAGCGCAATCGGCGCCGCTAAACAGCTTTCTGGAATATCAAAAGCATTTACAAGAGCCACAGCATCGGGACGAATATCCCAACAAAGCTGATTTACAATTTTACGAACTGCTTTGGTTTTAACTGCTTCCATATAACCGTCTTCCAGATACCAAGCTTTATTTTTTTCGATTTGCGAAAGAGCATACAATTGATTCAATTTCGTCAAAATGGCTTTTGACGATTCATCTTCAACTGCTTTTATGGCAAGTTGAAACTGCTCTAAAACTATTCTTTCTAAATAGGCTTCAGCTACATCAATCATTTGGTGCTGAACGACATTAAATGCATCGTAAGGTTCTAATCCGCCATCGATTAATTTCTTGATACGTCGCGCTGCAGAAGCCAAAATTGTTTTCTCTCTGTGAACAAATGCCTGAAGATGAAATTCACTATCTAACAAATGCTCCTCGTCTGTTCTTCGTGTAGCTATTGGGTTTTTCTCTGAAATAGCCGTTTTTGCGTTTTCATACACATAATTAATAATTCCTAACGACCCCATTTCTCCAAATGATTTTCTAAATTCGGCTAAACGGTTTTTAGCTACTAATTGCATCAAAACAGTATTATCTCCTTCAAAAGTCGTGTAAATTTCAGTATCGTTTTTAAGCGCGTCAATTCTGTTTTCAGACAAATAACCTTTTCCTCCGCACGCTTCTCTGCATTCCTGCAGAATATCTCTCGTACTCCAAGTAGAATACGATTTCATTCCGGCTGCAAGAGCTTCAATTTCCTGCATTTCGGCTTCGGTTCTGTTTAAAAATCTGTTGGTTAAATATTGCAATGCAAAATGAACGGCATATGTTTTAGCCAAATGTGGCAATAACCTGCGTTGGTGCATTCTATAGTTTAAAATTGGAACCTCAGAACCTCCTTCTGGTCCAAATTGTCTTCTTTGATCGCTGTAGCGAATGGCAATTGTTAATCCAGATTTTGCTGCTGCTAAAGCCGACCGCGGAATCCCAATTCTTCCTCCAACCAAAGTTCCTAACATGGTAAAAAATCGTCTGTTATCACTCGGAATCGGACTTTCGAATTCTCCTTTATCATTTACAGAAGCAAAACGGTCCAGCATATTTTCTTTCGGAATCACAACGTTATCAAAACTGATGGTTCCGTTATCAACGCCGTTTAATCCCATTTTATGACCACAATCGCCAATTGTTACTCCATTTACCACATTTCCGTTTGGATCTCGCAACGGCACCACAAAAGCATTTACACCATAATCATGATCGTCAATAATTAATTTCGCAAAAACAGTTGCCATTTGCCCATGAACAGCTGCGTTTCCAATATATTCTTTTTGAGCGTTTTTATTTGGTGTATGAATGGTAAAAGTCTGATCGTTATGATTGTAAGTCGCTGTAGTTTCCAAACCTTTTACGTTCGATCCGTGATGTGTTTCGGTCATGGCAAAACAACCTGGAAGTTTCAGCGAACCAATATCTTTTAAATATTTAGCATAATGTTTTTCTGTTCCTAACGATTGGACGCTCATTCCCCAAAGTCCAAACTGAACACCAAATTTAATTACCAAGCTCAAATCATGATAACTCAACGTTTCCATAATCGCAAAATAATCTTCTACATTCCCTCCTCCTCCGTATTCCTTTGGGTACGCCATACTTCCAAGGTTTTCATCGGCTAGAATTTTGCACCATTTGTAAACCGTTTGTCTAAAAACGTTAATATCGGTAGAAGTTTCATAAGCAAATTCAGGTCTAGAAATCACCGATTTTACTCTTTTGATTATAGCCGCTTCTTTTCCATCTAAAATTTGAGTGATTTTCTGAATATCAAAACTTGCGTCGGTATGAGAATTGGCAGTAAAAGAACCTGCTTTGGTTTTGAAGTTTTGAAGTGCTTCTTCTCCTAAAATTCCTAAATCATTTTCTAGTTTTTTGAAATCTGATTCGATTGGCGTTAAATCCAAATCGTTTCCTGAAAGCGCTTTTGCAATATCAAAAATCGACTTGATCGAAGATTTGTCCTGAATACTTGTTTCAATATCCAATTTCCATTGTGTGAGTTCATTTCGCGAAGGCGGATTCGAAATATCTAGTTTAGAAAGCAGATATTCTTTTTCTTCTTCAGATAAAACATTTAAGGAATTTATAAACTCTTTTAAAGTTGTAAATTCTTTCTGAGTCAATAAATCATCTGACCACACTAAATAAAACAACGGAGTAAAGGCTTGAAGTTTGGTATTTTTCATATCAATAGTATTCGGTTTAGAAATAGTTTTTTTTTTAGCCACAGATTTTACAGATTAAAATGATTCTTTCTTCGCCACGAATTCCATTAATTTTCACCAATTTTATTCTCTATTCTAAAAATAATTTAATTCGCGAAAATTTGTGGAATTTGTGGCAACAATTTTTTGCACAAAGACTGTAATCCTTTTAATTTGTAAAATCTGTGGCTAAATATTTTTTTCGGCTTATCGCATAAAAAAAAACAGGAATGAAAAATACTCATTCCTGTTTAAACATCCTGTTAAGGTTCTTATAATTTTCGATTTTAAACCAATAAAAAATATGAAAACTAACCCTTATGAACCTTTGGATATTGAGGTCATTTTTTGCTTAATTGCAAAAATATGATGTGAATTAAAAACTAACACTGCGGTAAAAATGATACCATATGCTGTAATTTGTAAAGGTGTAATGTTTTCTCTGAAAAAGAAGGCCGCCAAACCAAATGCAATCATTGGATTGATGTTTAATAACATTCCAACTGTTGAAGAATTGATTCCAGAAAGTGCATATAAATTCAGGAAAAGCGGAATAATTGTAAACAAAATTGCAATTGTCTCGATACAGAAATAGAATTTAAACTCTGTTGGAACTGGTCCTCCGTAACTCGGATAAAATGGCAATAAACATAATACTGATAAAGTTATATGAAAAGTTAAAACAATAAACTTATCAAACCCTCTGTTGGCACGCTGACTTACTAAATAAGCAGCATACGTTAAGCCAATAATAATACTAAAAAACATATCCATTATATCGCTGTAAGAAAGCAGTATACATCCTGAAATGCTTAATCCTACAGAAAGCCATTGTGTTTTAAGGAGTTTTTCTTTCAGTATAAAATAAGCCAATAAAGTCGTTAAAATTGGACAAACCAAATAAGCTAGAGAAGCCGCTTTTACGCTTACATGATTTACTACATATATAAATGTAAACCAATTGGCCATTAAAAATGCGCTTCCGCCAATATTCAGAAGAATCGATTTTCTTTTTTCTGATTTTGGTAAAGCTTTAAAAATCTCAACGGTTTCTCTTATTTGTTTTCTTTTAAATAAAAAAGCAATTAAAAGCATTAAACCAGCACAACTAAAAACACGAAAAAACAAAATATCTAATGACGGATATTCATGTATTGGCTTTAAGACCAAACTAAAAAGTCCCCATATAATAAAGGCTGAAATCGCCGCGATATAATATTTTGTTGTCTTCACAAACTTGCTTTTTGAAATTGTTCTGTTTTGATTTGGCAAATTTCTTAAAAATAAAACAGCAATACAGATACAGTTTTTGTAAATTGCAGCATAACAGTTTTTATTTTATGAAAAATTCGAATTACTTATATCTTCAATTTGCTGACCGAATCGAGAAACAGATTAAATCGGGCGTTTTAAACGTTGGTGATAAACTGCCTTCTATACGGGAAGTCTGCGCCGAAACGGGTTACAGCATGAGTACCGTAAGTAAAGCCTATTATGAAATTGAAAGCCGTTCTCTTATCGAATCTCGGCCACAATCTGGCTATTATGTGAGTAATATTTCTGCTCGAGTAATTACTGAACCTTCGGCAAGCAAACCGCAATTAAGCCTAGAAAACATTGAACGCGAAGATTTAATCGATTTGGTTTACGGTGATATGCGAACTAAAGATGTTACAATGCTTTCGCTTGGTTTTCCGTCGAATGAATTACTTCCGATTGCTAAACTGAATAAAGGAATGGTGCAGGCAATGCGACAATTACCAAACAGCGGAACGAGTTATGAGGAAATTCAAGGAAATAGCAATTTAAGAAAAGAAATTGCGCGATGGTCGTTTACATGGGGCGGCTCTCTAACTGAAGAAGATATTATAACTACTCCTGGATGTATTTCTGCTATTTCAGATTGCTTATTAACACTGACTAAACCGGGAGATACGATTATTACAGAAAGTCCAGTTTATTTTGGAATCCTGCAATTGGCTCGATCTCTAGGCTTATACGTAATGGAACTTCCTACCAATATGACTACGGGAATCGAATTGGAAGCGGTCAAAAAAACACTTTCTACCAATAAGGTAAAAGCTTGCGTTTTGATGAGTAATTTTAGTAATCCGTCGGGAAGCATGCTGCCAAATGAACATAAAAAAGAAATTGTTCGTTTGATGGATTTCTACAATGTTCCGCTAATTGAAGACGATATTCATGGCGATCTATATTTTGGTACAAGTCGACCAACTAATTGCAAAACTTATGATGAAAGCGGCATTGTTTTGTGTTGCAGTTCTGTTTCTAAAACTTTAGCGCCAGGTTATCGAGTGGGTTGGGTTTCGCCAGGAAAATTTAAAAAAGAAGTTTTAAGAACGAAATTATATCATACTATTTCTAACACCACTATTACACATGAAGTGGTTGGAGATTTCTTGAAAAATGGCCGTTATGAGAATCATCTGAGAAAAATTCGACAGATTTTAAATCGAAATTGTACCAATTACATCAATACCGTTTTGGAATCTTTTCCAGCAGGAACAAAAGTGAGCCAGCCTCAAGGCGGTTTCTTTCTTTGGGTAGAATTGGATAAAAAAATCGATACCGCGGCTTTTTATCATTTAGCTCTGAAACACAATATTAGTATTGCGCCAGGGAGGATTTTTTCCTTTCAGAATCAATTTTCAAATTGCATGCGATTGAGTTTTGGATTGCCTTGGTCTAATGAGTTGAGAACTGCTATTCAGACATTGGGGAGATTGGCGAAACAGTTGTAATCGCCAATTTTTTGTCATTTCGACGTAAGGAGAAATCTTCGCGAGAAGCTCTACAAAGATTGGTGATTTTCTTTATGGAATTTCTAGTGTGATTTCTCCTTACGTCGAAATGACAAAACTTTGGGTTATTTCTGTATCTATTTACTTCGCGGAGTTTCTTGCGAAGATTTCTCCTCCGTCGAAATGACAAGACTGTAAGAATATTTTTTTTACAAAAAAACTGGACAGCGCAACTACACACTGTCCAGCCAACAATTAAAAGCAGACCAAAATTAATTAGTTATAAGACAAAATAAGCGTCTTTTTCGACTTTCTTAGGCTCGTCTTTTAAATCAAATTCTTTCAGGATATCAAATTCGCTTTGATATTCGTTTAGCATTTGTTTAATATTTTTTTCAATTGTATTTGCAATTGCGGTAACTGGAGTATCTGTTGGTCTGTTTTCAAACGGATCTTGCAAATGAATCGCCATTCTTTCGATCAAAAAGAAAGCAGCTCCAATAGCAGTAATCAACGGAATTGCAAACCAGCTTAAAACGCTCGTTAATCCGAAAGGCAATAGGAAAATGAACAAACACAAAGTCAATCTAATGTACATACTGTATGTTGTTGGGAAAATTGTATTTTTAATTCGCTCACATTTCCCCATTTCATCACATAATCTAGACAGAGTATTATCGATTTCAACCTGCTGATACATGTTGATTTTCTTTTCGTTTTTAGCAGTTCGTAAATCTCTTGCATGCAGCATCAAAATTGCATTTGGAACGTTTTGATGATTTTTGATATATCTGATTTCTTCTTCGCTAATTAAGCCTTCAATCGGTTTTATTGCATCTCTATTTCTAAGCGACTGACCTAAACTGTAACACCAAGCAATTTGTCTTTTAGCAAAATTTTCTTTGAATTCGCTTGCTTCAACAGAGAAATCTGGATCTTCGTAAAACGTTAAAACCTGACGAATCAAAGTTCTGGAGTCGTTTACAACGGCTCCCCAAACAATTCGTGCTTCCCACCATCTGTCATAAGCCTGATTTGATTTAAAAGCTAACAGTAAGGAAATTATGGTTCCGATCATGGTCGGAATGGCAATCGGGATATCTACAGGAAGATTGATGAAATAATGATGAAAAATCTCAAATAGTATGGTATATGCTAATACCAATACAATTTCTACTTTAATTTTCCCGAGAACGTACTTCATTGGTATTCTTTTCTTTAATAACATATTTTCGGTTTTAAATTAATATTTTTTAAGAGGCTAAGGGACTGAGGTTCTAAGGTTCTAAGGGCTGAAAAATTAAAAAAACTTAGAGACTTAGTACCTTAGAATCTTAGAATCTTAGAATCTTAGAACCTAAGATTCTCAAACCATCTCTTCGTACAATGAAAGAACAGGAAGCCCTAGTTTTTCATTGACATTTTCTTTTTTCGATTTTTTAAATTTGATTTTTTCGCCTTTTCTGGTTTCTACCAACATATCAATATTATGTTTTGAAATGGCTTCAGATAAGAATGGAGCAACTTTTTCATAGTCGTCTTCAAAACTGGCAGTTTGACTCACAATCTCAAAAGAGAAATTGGCGCTTAAGAAATCTTGAACATCTTTTACATGAATGTTCATACTAGAATTTTCTACGTAAAGTGCTTTATGGAAAACTTCTTTATTAATCTCTGTGCTTAAATGTAGAATTGGGCATTTTTGATTTCCTGCCAATTGCACCAAATACTGATGGATTCTTTTGGTTTCTTGTTTATAAGAATGGGTAAGAATGACCAATTTGACTGAAAAAGCTTCAATTAGCCTTTTAAAAATCGGTGCTGAAAGTCCGTATTGGTTGTGAACTTTTAATTTTATGTTTGAAGTGTGTTCAACAATATATCGGCAGGTTTCTAGAACTTCTTCCTGACTTCTGGTAAGTCCAGATTTCATTTCTCTCAAAAAACCAGAAGAAGAAAACGTATCGGGCGCTTCTGAAACTAATACTAAAATAATTTCTGATTCCGTATTTTTGGACTGATTCACCGCAGATTTAACAGCAGAGATTGTATCATCTTTTAATGTCGTAGGTATAAGAAAGTTTTTCATAAGTACATCTTTTAGTTTATACTTACAAAATAACTGTCCGCAAATTAGACCTTAATTAATCTAAAATTAGAATTTTCTAAAATTAAACATTAGATTTTTTAATGTTGCTTTTTTTAAAGATAATGGTAACGATTGTTCCTTTATTTTGCTCCGATTGCACTTGAAGTTCGCCATCATGCATTCTAATGATTTTAGATGCTAATGGAAGTCCCAAACCATATCCTATATACTTGGCAGCGATTTTACCTCTAAAGAAAGGCTCGTACAAATGCGGAATATCCTCAGGCGGAATTCCGATTCCGATATCATTAATCGATATTTTAATCATTTCTTTATTGGCAGAAAGACTCACAAACACTTCATTGTTATCAGAATACTTTACTCCGTTGGTAATAATATTATTGATTGCCAATTCTAAAAGCGGTTTATTGCATGGCAGCAATAATAGATTAGAATCTTCTGGAGCAAAATTAAGTCTAATGCTTACGCGATTGTCTGGATAAATTTTATCTAAATCTGATTTTACATCCAATAACAATTCGTCCATTCGGGCAATATCAGACACTTGTTTTTGTCCGTCATAACCCGTTTGAGTCAATTTCAGTAAGCTTTCTGTTAAGTTTCCTAATCTTGAAGCCTGACTGTAGATATTTTGTAGCGATTCTATATATTCTTGTTGCTCTCTTTCCTTCAGCAGCATAATTTCTGCTTCGGCAATAATAGTTGTAATTGGCGTTTTTAATTCGTGAGATGCATTATTAATAAAGTTAGCTTGAATCTCGAAAGAAGTTTCCAAACGATCCAGCATATTATTAAAAGTATTGGTCAAATCTGAAATTTCATCAGAATTTTTAACCTCTGGCAAACGATTATGAAGATTAGAAGCACTAATTCTTTTTACTTCTTTTGTAATTCTTGCCACTGGATCGACAACGCGTTTTGCTAAAAATCGTCCTAAAAGAAAAGCCAGAATCACAAAACCGATTCCACCAAAAAGCATAATTTTAACAATGTAAATAGTCGTATCTTTTCCCTTTCGATCTCTCGCGCCAACAATTACAATATATTTTTGATTGTTTTCTTGAAAAATCTGTCCCAAATAATATTTGTTATCTCTTTCAAAAGAATCTTTTCCTGTTCTTAAAATATTGGTATAAAAAGAATTTGGAAGATTTAGATTGGTATTGTAATCAAAACTATTGTGGCTGTTTATTTTCAATACATATTCTTCTTCCTCGATCAATTCTTCAAGACCATTCTTTTTAAGGTTCTTGTAATATTTGATCTTTTCTGGGTCTTTTTGAAAATGAATAGAAGAAACAATTTTTGCTCTATCATCCAGACGCTTCAAAAAATGATATCGATTGTTTTCTCTAAATAAGAAAAACACGATGATACACAATAGCGAAGTACTGAAGGTAGAAAGGGCAACGTAATTAAAAGTAATTTTTTTTCTAATATCCATATTATGGTTTTATAACATACCCCAAACCTTTCATAGTATGAATAAGTTTAGACGAATAAGGCTTATCTATCTTTCTTCTTAAGTATGTAATATAGACATCAACAACGTTGGTATTCATATCAAAATTAATATCCCAAACATTATCCAAAATCTGATCGCGCGATACGATTCTGCCTGTATTTTTAGCCAAATAATATAAAAGTTTGAATTCTTTGGCGGTTAAAATAATGTTTTCTCCATCTCTTTTAACGGTTTTGGCGCGTCCGTTTATTTCTAAATCAGCAATTGTGATGGTATCTATTTTTTCTGTTTCCTGTTGCGATCTTCTGTACAGCGCATTTATTCTGGCATCTAATTCGCCAAATTTAAAAGGCTTAACCAAATAATCATCGGCACCAGCATTTAATCCTGTTACAATGTTTTCTGAAGTTCCTAAAGCTGTTAAAAGTAAAATTGGCACAAAGTTTTTTGCAGCGCGAAGTCTTCTGCAAATTTCAATTCCATTAACATCTGGAAGCATAACATCCAAAATCACTACATCGAAGGTATAATTATGAATCATCTCCATAGCCGTTTTACCGTCCATAGCAACGCTTACTTCATTATTATTTTCTGCAAATCCTTTTCTTAATATTGATAATAGATTTGGTTCGTCTTCAACTATAAGTAATTTCATCTTAAGAAGTTTGTATATACAACAAAAATAAGAATACAATTTAACATAATTTGGCACATCAATACAAATTATGATTTAATTATGAAGAATCAAAAAAGCAGACACGATAGCCTGCTTTTTGATATTATTTTGCACGTAAAGTTTCTGATTCCTAATTTTTGAGATTAAAAAGTCTCTCCAGCATTCAAATAGAATCCTTTAGAATTGTTCCCCCACGCATAATCCAAAATCAAATTTGTTTTGGAAGCTTTATCAATTAAGATTCTCAAACCAACACCAGCCGCTGGTTGTATTGATTTAAATAATTTTAAATCATTATCAGAATTACTGGCGGTTACAAAATTGGTAAAAACCGTACCGCTTAACAATTGATTGCATGTAATGGGAAACCTAAATTCTGTAGACAAATAAACCAACCCATTTCCTCTAAATAATCCCTGTGTATACCCTTCTCCGCTCCTGCTGCGCTGATCCCAGCCAATTGCAGGAAGATTTAAATACGGAACTTTTCCTCTAGTCACAAATTGCCCGTAGGTCCAAATAGCTAAAATATAATGCGGATTTTTATGAGAAACAGGAATAAAATGGCGGTATTCTGCAAATAGAACATTGCTATAATCCTGATTATTAAACAGAACAGGATTAAATCTATAATTTATATTGGCAAACCAACCTTTTGACGCATTTACTTGATTATCACGAGAATCATGAACCAGATTCAGGCTAACTCCATTTAAAAAATATTCAGAATTATCAAATCCGTATTTTTGGCTGTAATTGTAATGATAGGTATATTTTCCGTTTGCAACATCCAATTCCTCATCTTGTATCCTTGAGTACCAGTCAATATTAATACCCCCTCCGACATAGTAGTTCTCTTTAACCTCAAAAGAAACCGTTTGATGGAACTTCAAATAATTATAATCCATTGCCTGAGCAAGAGAATCTACACTAAACCCTGGTGGACGGTCACGTCTGGGCGGAATAATATCGGTTCCTAAACCATAATTAGGTTGCGAAAACAAATATAATCGATAATCTCCACTCAAAAAGATTTTATTATTTTTCAGCAGAATATTGTTTTTAATGTTAACCAGCCACTGATTTTTTACCGTATAAGTAATCCCTATGTTGGCAATTGAGTATTTATCTTTTTCTTCTTTTCCTTTAAAGGTATACTGAGCCACAGCACCAAAAAAGAAACCCGTTGCAGGCTGTGAACCAATTGCGGGAATTAATAAAAAGAAATTGTTCTTTGTGGGTTTAACAACCAAAGCATCGTCTTTTTTCTTAAAAAGATCAAATAATGTTTTAGGAGGACAGATTGTTGGAGTTTCAATTTCAGAATTTTTAATTTCCTCTTGAGCAGATAAATTAAAAGAAATAAGAAGTAATAATCCTAAGATTTTAGACTTGTACTTAACGGCATTATTTTGAAAAAAAAGTACCATTTACAAAGTTTTGTTTTAGAAATAAAATCAAGCTCATTGTAAATATAAGTCTTATTTCCAACATCTTAAGCAATGAAACAAAATAATTTAAAAAATATTTTAACAAAAAAAGCCGTCAAAAAAAATTGACGGCTTTAATTTATACTATTGTTATTTTTATTTAGTGATAAATTTTGGATGAATTAGATTTTCTAAAGAATAAATCTCATCCCATTTTTCCTGTGTAATTAGTTTTCGTTCTAAAACAGCAATTTGATGCACGCTTTTACCCGTTTTTAAAGCTTCTCCAGCAATACTTGCACTTTCTTCGTAACCAATAATCGGATTCAATTGGGTTACAATTCCGATACTATTCATAACCATATTATAGCAATGATCCACATTTGCAGTGATTCCGTTGATACATTTATCAATTAAAGTCTGAATCGCATTTGAAAGATAATCTAACGAAGTAAACATCGCAAAAGCAATAACAGGCTCCATTACATTCAATTGCAATTGTCCTGCTTCTGCTGCCATTGTAACCGTTAAATCTTGCCCAATCACATAAAAACAAGTCTGATTTACCACTTCTGGAATTACCGGATTTACTTTTCCTGGCATAATAGATGAACCAGGCTGACGGGCAGGAAGATTAATCTCGTTTAAACCCGTTCTTGGACCTGAACTTAATAAACGTAAATCATTACAGATTTTAGAAATCTTAACCGCAGAACGTTTTAATGTTCCCATAATCTGAACGTAAGCTCCTGTGTCTACCGTTGCTTCAATCAAATCTGGCGAAAGTGTTAAAGGAATTCCAACCTCATCTGCCAAATATTTTACACAGATTTCTGGATAACCTTCTGGAGCATTTACTTTTGTTCCAATCGCCGTTGCGCCCATATTAATTTCCAACAATAATTCCTGAGCATTTTTCAAACGCTGAATATCTTCGCCAATTGTTGTCGCGTAAGCTTTAAACTCTTGTCCTAAAGTCATCGGAACAGCATCTTGCAATTGCGTTCTTCCCATTTTTAAAACTTCTTTAAACTCCACGCCTTTTTTAGCGAAAGCAACTTCTAGACCAGCTAAAGTTTTAATAAAGTTTTCCATTTTTAAATACAATGCAATTCTAAATGCCGATGGATATGCGTCGTTAGTAGACTGAGAACAATTTACATGATTATTGGGATGAAGGAAATTGTATTCTCCTTTTTTATGACCTAAATATTCTAGTCCGATATTGGCAATAACTTCGTTTGCATTCATGTTTACAGAAGTTCCCGCGCCACCCTGAATTAAATCACTCACAAATTCCTGATCAAATTTACCAGCAATAACCTGATCGCTTCCGTAACAAATTGCTTCTGCTATTTTTGCATCAATAGCCCCACAATCTTTGTTGGCTAAAGCTGCCGCTTTTTTTACATAACCTAAAGCTTTGATAAATAAAGGTTCTTTTGAAATTGGAATGCCTGTAATATTAAAATTCTCTACAGCTCTAAAAGTCTGGATTCCGTAGTATAAATGATTCGGAATTTCTAATTCCCCTAAAAAATCATGTTCCTTTCTTGTTGGTTCCATATAATAAAAATTGATATGTTTTAACTTAAAAAATAAGTGTAAAGCTACAGCATTTTATGGATTAAAAATGGGAATAGAATCAAAATCATTTATAATTTGTTCGCATTTTTCTATGGTAAATTATTACCTTTTCACCTTCAAATAATTATCGAAAAAGGTTGAAAAAAGAAAGCGAATATTTTCTTGATAAAGAATACAATACGATTGTTTACGCCAAAGATGATCTTAATTTTAAAGACTTCGAATGCTGTGTTTTTAACAATTGTAACTTCTCTGCTTGCACTTTTTTGGCTGTTACTTTTATCGATTGTGTTTTTAATGACTGTATTTTTAGTGAAGCAAAAATTAATTATGTCGCTTTTAGAACCGTAACTTTTAATCGTTGCGAAATTAAAGAAGTGAATTTTGCCATGTGTGACAAACTCATTTTTGAAGTTCGCTTTAATGATTGCATCCTTGACTTTTCTAAGTTTTATACTTTAAAATTAAAAGGAACTCCGTTTTCCAATTGCAGTTTAATAGCGGTAGATTTTATGGCCGCAGATTTAACCAGCGTAATTTTCGATAATTGCGATTTATACCGTTCCGAATTCAACAAAGCCATTGCCAACAAAGCCGATTTTAAAACAAGTTATAATTATACTATCGATCCTTCTAAAACGAAATTGAAAAAAGCTGTTTTTTCTTTGAATGAAGTGAAAGGATTATTATTTAAGCATGATGTGATTGTGAGTTAATCATAACCCTATTTATTTTTCACTATTCTTTTCTTTTTTTTGGAAGAGCCGATTTTGGCAGCAAAAATAAAATCAGAAGTACACTTATTAAACAAAACAAATGAATAAATGCGCCATAGAAAAAAGCGTTATAAAAATGCTTGAAATCTGTATTTCCTTTTACTAAATAGTAGAATACACTTCCTGTCAATGTAATTCCCAATGCACCAAACAATTGTTGTACCGTAGAATAAACACCTGATGCATTTCCAATCATATTCTGAGGCAGATTTTTCAAGGCAATATTAGCGAATGAGGGTAAAACCAGCGATACGCCAATACCATGTAGAAACATTATTAAATATCCTCTAAAATCAACTATTGGATAATAAAAAAGAAAAAGCTGCAAAATGATTGTTGAAATGAGAAGCAACACACCAAAAATCAATACCGATTTACCAAAACGCAGTACTAGTCTAGCTGATAAAAATGACGCCATAATAAATCCGCTTCCCTGAAATACAATAAAATATCCTGCCTGCATGGGAGAAAGCTGAATCCCTTCTTGTAAAAAAACAGCAAGTACAAAAAAGTAGGCATCAAGCATTAACATAAAAAGAGCAGACGCTGAAACCGCCATATTGAAATTCCGGTTCTTAAACAGCTCAAGGTTTAATAAAGGTTCTCTTTTACTTGATTTCCTTTTTATCTGCCTGAATATAAAAACACAAATAAATACGATTGATACTGGCAACGTAATTTTAACGAGACCGTTTTGTTCTAAACCAACAGCCATGGAAAAAACCAATAATGCGAGTCCAATACATAATATAAAAGCACTCAAATAATCCATTTGTAAAGAAGAATAATCTCGGGACGGATTAAGATAACGAATGGCCAGCAAAATCCCTGAAGCACAAATAGGAATATTAATAAGAAATATATACCTCCAGGATTGATCAATTAAAAACGGTTTGAGTTCTACCAGAAAACCACCCAGAAACTGCCCCAGCATAGTGCCAATTCCAATCGCAATTCCATACCAGCCCATCGCATAAGTGCGCTCTTTATGATCTTTAAAAAGAACTTGTATATAAGACAAAACCTGAGGAGACATCAATCCTGCGCTTATTCCCTGAAAAAACCTCAAAATAATAAGCTGGTCAGTTGAATATGCAAAACCACAGCCTGCAGAGCTAATCATAAATAAGAGCATTCCTAAAACAAAAATTTTCTTTCTGCCGAAATAATCTCCAGTCTTACCACCAATTATAAGGAAAGAAGCAAATCCAACCATATACATGGCTACAACTAACTGAATTTTTCCATTACTTGAACCAAGCCCACGTTGTATTGACGGAATAGCAACGTTTACAATAAATATATCTAAAATGGTAAGCAAATGTGCAAGTAGCAATATAAGGAGCGAAATGTATTTTCTATTTTTCATAATATATAGAATAGTCTATCTATTTTTAGTTAAAAAAAAATCAGAAAAACTGATTTATGGCTTTTTTTACTTCTTTTAGATCATTAGTATTACCGTTTATACTTGCCGAAACTACAGCTCCTTCTATCATTAAAAAAATACTGTTTTGCAGTGCATTTTTTTCTATTAAAAGCGTTTTTACTGTACTAATTTCGTCAACTAATCCATTAATATACTCACGCTGGCGCTCTTTATGTGCCAGAACAAACTGTTCTATTTTTTTATCTTCTCTACCTATTTCAGCATTTATTTTTATGAAATGGCATCCGGAAAAATTTGATTCTTCCTGAAGTTTAATACGGTAATCTATCAATTTTAAAAGCTTTTTTAACGGCTGTTTCTCATCTTTCAAATAGTCATCTAGATTGGCAAAATATTGTGTTTCCTGCTGCTCCAAATAATGGTATAATAAATCACTTTTAGATTGATAATGCTTATAGAGCGAACCAATAGCAATATCTGCCTCAGCAATAATCTGGTTAATTCCTGTACTATTAAATCCCTGATGATAAAACAGACGAGACGCTGTATCAAGTATTCGTTCTTTTACACTGCTTTTCTGTTTCATTTTTTTTATCAAAGATAAAATAAAAATAGATAGAGTTATCTATTTTATTTCAAAATAAAAAAAATCACAAAAGTTGTGATTTTAAATTTCATTGATTATGAATTATTTACAGAGCTTTCCCCATCACATAATCTTCCATTAAATATCCATTCCCAATTTCTATATCAACCGTTTCTTTGATATCAAAACCTAACTTTTTATAGAAATTTAATGCCGCATTAAAGCGATTTACGTTTAATAAAAGCTCTTTTGAATTATTCTCTAAAGCCATTTTTGCAATTTCTTCAAAAACAATTTTACCATAACCTTTTCCTTGCGTTTCTGGTAAAAGGTAAATTTTATGAATTTTGGTAATCGCTTCGCTTTTATAATTATGCTCAATTCCAATAAATCCGATTACAGCATTAGAATCTGAAATCAAATAAAAAAGCTGTTCTTTATTCTGGATTTGTTTTGATAATGCTTCATCAGAATAAATCAAATCCAACATATAATCCAATTGCTCTTCTGTTAAAATTTCGCCATACGTAATCGGCCAAGTTATGTGCGCTATTTCTTGAATTTTAGCAATATCTTCAACAAATGCTTCGGTAATTTTAATCATATTTATTTTGTAAAAACTTGATTTTCTTGCTCGCTTACGCGGATGAAAGTCGTTCGTTTAGTCAATTCTTTTAATCTTGAAGCTCCTACATAAGTGCAAGTACTTCTTATTCCGCCTAATATATCTAAAACAGTGTGAATCACATCTCCTTTAAACGGCACCTGAACTGTTTTTCCTTCGCTTGCTCTGTATTCTGCAACGCCTCCAGAATGTTTATCCATGGCAGTTTTAGAACTCATTCCGTAAAATTGTTTGAATTTTTCTCCTTTTAATTCTATTAATTCACCACCGCTTTCTGTGTGTCCTGCTAGCATTCCTCCCAACATTACAAAATCTGCTCCAGCACCAAAAGCTTTGGCAACATCACCCGGAGTTGAACAGCCGCCATCGCTGATAATATGGCCACCTAAACCGTGCGCTGCATCGGCACATTCAATAATTGCAGATAATTGCGGATAACCAACGCCTGTTTTAACGCGAGTTGTACAAACAGAACCAGGACCAATTCCAACTTTTACGATATCAGCACCAGCTAATAGAAGCTCTTCGGTCATTTCGCCAGTAACTACATTTCCAGCGATAATTATTTTGTCTGGATATTGTTTTCTAGTTTTCTTTAAAAATTGAACAAAATGTTCCGAATAACCGTTGGCAACATCAATGCAGATAAATTTCAGCAACGGATTTGCAGAAATTATTGCACCTATTTTATCAAAATCTTCTTTTCCTGTTCCTGTGCTTACAGCAATATAATCGTAAAAATCAAGAGTTACGTTCTTTAGAAATGCATTCCATTCTTCTAAAGTGTAATGTTTATGAATGGCTGTAAAGAGTTTTTCTTTTGCTAAAACTTTCGCTATTTCAAAAGTTCCAACCGTATCCATATTGGCAGCCATTATTGGAATTCCTGTCCAGCTTGCTGTACTGTGCAAAAATTTGAAATTTTGTTCTAGTGAAACTTCAGATCTGCTTTTGAGCGTTGATCTCTTAGGTCTAAACATTACATCCTTGAATCCTAATTTCAGGTCCATTTCTATTCTCATAGTTCGAGATTTTGGTTACTCTCAAATGTAAGGAATTTTATATTGTAGACTTTAGATTTTAGATTAACAAAAACTTGAACTTTTGAACAATTGATTTACTTTGCGTGGGCTTCGACTTCGCTCAGCCTGACAAACGTGAAAACTGAAAACTGCGACTGAAAACTTAAAAAACTACCCGTGAATCGTTTCTCCTTTTCCGTAATTGGTAATGATAGATTCTTCAAATTCTAACCATTCTCTCCAGCGTTTTTCAACGTCTATTCCTTTGCCGTATTTACGAGCGTATGTGATAAAAGTGGTATAATGTCCTGCTTCGCTTTCCATTAATTCTCTGTAGAAAACAGCTAATTCTTCATCTTTAATATTCTCAGAAAGCACTTTAAAGCGTTCACAGCTTCTAGCTTCGATCATTGCTGAGAATAATAATCTTTCTACAAGTCCAGAAACACGACTTCCGTCACCGCTTCTTTTCATGTATTGATATAGTTCGTTTACATAATCATCCTTACGCTCACGTCCTAGTTTTAGTCCTCTTTTGATGATGATATTATGAACCTGTTCAAAATGATCTATTTCTTCTTTGGCTAAAGCCAATAAATCTTTTACTAAATCTTGATGCTCCGAATTATTCGTAATAATCGTAATCGCGTTTGTTGCTGCTTTCTGTTCGCACCAAGCGTGATCTGTCAAGATTTCTTCAATGTTTTTCTCAACAATATTTACCCATCTTGGGTCGGTTGGCAATTGTAATCTTAATACGCCCATTTCTTTTAATTTGTTTCAGGTTTATTTTGTTTCAGGTTTCAAGTTTCTTTTCTAAACGAAAAAAAGTTTAAAGTTTCATAATGCGCTTATTCACGCATTACAAAACTTTAAACTTGAAACCTTAAACTTTAAACTAATTAATACGCAAAAATTGGTCTTTCGCTCATTAATTCGTTTACTTCTTCAGCAACTTCTTCGATAACATCCTCATTTGTATAATCAGTAAGAACTTTATCGATTAAAGCTACGATAGTTTCCATATCTTTTTCAACTAAACCACGAGTTGTGATTGCAGCTGTTCCAACACGAATTCCAGACGTGATAAATGGAGATTTATCGTCAAAAGGAACCATATTTTTGTTTACTGTAATTTCAGCTTTCACTAATGCGTTTTCAGCTTCTTTACCAGAAATATTTTTATTTCTTAAGTCAATAAGCATCATATGGTTGTCAGTTCCACCAGAGATAATGTTATAACCTCTTTTTACGAAAGCATCAGCCATTGCATTTGCATTTTTTTGCAATTGCATTGCATAAGTAAAGAACTCATCTTTAAGAGCTTCACCAAAAGCAACCGCTTTAGCAGCGATAATGTGCATTAAAGGTCCACCTTGATTTCCTGGGAAAACAGCTAGATCCAATAATGAAGACATCATTCTGATTTCTCCTTTTGGAGTTGTTAACCCTTGTGGATTTGGGAAATCTTTCCCCATTAAGATAAGACCTCCACGTGGTCCCCTTAATGTTTTGTGAGTTGTTGTAGAAACAATATGACAATGTGGAATTGGATCGTTTAATAATCCTTTTGCGATAAGACCAGCTGGGTGAGAAATATCAGCAAATAAGATCGCTCCTACGCTGTCAGCAATTTGTCTGAAACGAGCAAAATCCATATCACGAGAATAAGCCGAAGCTCCAGCGATGATTAATTTTGGCTGTTCTTTGGTTGCAATTTCTTGAATTTTATCATAATCTAAACGACCAGTTTCAGCATCTACACCGTAGAAAACTGGACGGTATAAACGTCCTGAGAAGTTTACTGGAGAACCATGAGTTAAGTGACCTCCGTGAGATAAGTCAAAACCTAAAATAGTATCACCAGGATTTAAACAAGCGTGATAAACAGCTGTGTTTGCTTGAGAACCTGAGTGAGGCTGTACGTTTGCATATTCAGCACCAAATAATTCTTTAGCTCTGTCAATAGCAATTTGCTCAATAACGTCAACTACTTCACAACCGCCGTAGTATCTTTTACCAGGATAACCCTCTGCATATTTATTAGTTAAAACAGACCCTGCTGCTGCCATTACTTCATCACTTACAAAATTCTCAGAAGCAATAAGCTCTAGTCCGTGAATTTGTCTTTCTTTCTCCTCTTGGATAAGATCAAAAATTTGTTCGTCGCGTTGCATTTTTTTGTTTTTCGTTAATTTCACGCAAAAATACAAAAAAACGTTTGTCAAACTGCTAGATTATGATATATTTGACAAGTAATTTTTCAACAAATAATTAACATTAAACATGCCAATAACTGCCAACGATACCAGTAGAAAATCATGGTTAGAAGTGCCAGAAAATAGCGACTTCCCCATTCAGAATATTCCTTTCGGTGTATTTCTTACTAAAGAAAATGTCGTTACCGTAGGAACGCGAATTGGCGATTACGCCATAGATTTAGGTGCTTTACAGCAATTAAACTATTTTGAAGGAATAGAATTAACCGATGATATGTTTATGCAGGATACGCTAAATGATTTTATTTCTGACGGAAAAAAAACATGGCGTTTAGTTCGAAATCGTATTGCAGATATATTCGACGAAACTAATCCACAATTAAGAGATTCAACAAAACATAGAGATATTGTTATATTTAAAATTGAAGATGTAGAGATGCAACTTCCTGTTTTAATTGGTGATTACACCGACTTTTATTCTAGTAGAGAGCACGCTACAAACGTGGGTAAAATGTTCCGAGATCCAGACAATGCTTTGTTGCCAAACTGGCTTCATATTCCAGTTGGATATCATGGAAGAAGTTCTACCATTGTACCATCTGGAATTCCAGTTCACAGACCGATGGGACAAACTTTGCCAGCTGGACACGACACGCCTGTTTTCGGTGCTTCACGTTTAGTAGATTTTGAATTAGAGACTGCTTTTATTACAACAGATGTAAATGTAATGGGCGAAAATATTTCAACTTATGAAGCTGAAGATTATATTTTCGGAATGGTTTTACTAAATGACTGGAGTGCTCGCGACATTCAGAAATGGGAATATGTGCCACTTGGGCCATTCTTAGCTAAGAACTTTGCGACTTCTATCTCACCTTGGATTGTGACTATGGATGCCTTGGAACCTTTTAGAACAAAGGGCCCTAAACAAGATCCAACACCACTTCCGTATTTGCAGACCAAAGGAAAAAAAGCTTTTGACATTCATTTGGAAGTTTCTTTAAAACCTGAAAATCAAGAAGAAGAAACTATTATTTCAAGATCTAACTTCAAATATTTATACTGGTCAATGAGTCAGCAATTAGCACATCACACTTCTAATGGATGCCGTGTAAACTCTGGCGACATGATGGGTTCTGGAACAATTTCTGGTCCAACTCCTGATAGTTTTGGTTCTATGCTAGAATTAACTTGGGGAGGAAAAAATCCATTGAAGTTAAAAGACGGAAGCGAACGTAAATTTATTGAAGATAATGATACTGTAATTATTCGTGGGTTCTGTGAAAATACGGAAGTAAGAATTGGTTTTGGAGAAGTTTCTAGCCAATTGCTACCTCCTTTCATTAAACAATGAAGAGCAGATAAAACTGAAGAGATATAAAACAAAAAACCTTGGTTATCCCAAGGTTTTTTTATGCTTTATTTAATCTCGTAAATTAAAAGGCAAAGTTTTATTTATTCCAAAACTATCTTTACCCAAACCAAACGATGATCTGAACTTGATTCGCGTTTTTCAACCAATTCCGACATTGGTTCGCCTTTGGCAGGCCAGAATACACCGCTGTTGAGAACCTTAAATCCAAGTCTGGATGGCAATACATAATCTGCACGCATTCTCCAAAAGGCTGTATGATTAACTCCAAAAGGATTTTCAGGACTAAATTCAGCACCACCTTTACTAGCGGGCGTAAAGTCATTATTAATTTTCGGACTGTCTATTAAAGACTTTATACCTTCCCTTATAGCATCCCCTTCAACTGGTGAAGCGTTTTGATCACCCATTATAACAAATCGAGAATTAGGAGACAAACCGCCTTTAACGCCTTTATCATCATAAATGTACGAAGCCGAATTGTCTGAAATATAGTCTCTCCAGAATCGAATTTCATCATGATTTCTTTTCCCATTGCGATCTTCAGCACCGTCAAAAGTAGGAGGAGTTGGATGACTGACTAAAACATGAACCGTTTCATTGCCTATCTGTACAGGGACATCCCAGTGAGATTTTGAAGATAATGGAAATTCCTTCCATGCTTTCTTACTGTACCAATCCGATCCATCTACTTTTTTGGTAAGCAATGCTCCCGGCATATCTTTCCATTTAAAATGTTGAAAAGTACGAACCGACTTAACATCAATAGGATATTTAGACAAAAGCATCATCCCATATTGACCAGGATACATACCAAATGCCCATGCATCATTTCCAAAACTATCCAACTTCCCATCATTGTTCAAATCGTAAGGACTTGGCTGACCCGTATTCACTGTTGAATAATAGTAGTAAGGATAATCAATAGGTGCTGCTCCGCCTTGGCTCACATTCAAATAATTTTTAATAAACGCCTTTACACCAAGTTCAGGGTTTTTAATATAATCAAATTCGTTTAGCAGAATAACGTCTGGCCTAACGGTCTGAATAATTTGGGCGATATTTCTGATTTGAGTATTATGCCCTGAATTAAGCTGATAAATCAATATCTGCTCCGATTTTCCCATTGCGCCTTTCGGAGAATAATTATCAGATTCCATACTTACATTGTAGGTAGCAAATGTAAGTTCTGGTTTTTCCTGCGACTCAGACTGCGAAAAAAGAATTCCGGAAGAAAGCACGGAAAGGATAAAAAATATTTTCTTCATATAAAATTAAATCTGCATTTCTGCATTATTGAACATACGAATATAAGAAGGATACGGGGACACACGGCAAATCTGTCTGTTAAATATACAACAAAAAAAAGCTGCCACTTTTGGTGACAGCTCAAATAATATAAGAAAGTCTCTGTATATCTGATAATTTTATCACAGATTAAAAAGATCAAAAGTGATTTTTTTTAATCTATTGCTACTATTTTTATGCAGGAATCTGCTGACTTAAACAATGCAATGTTCCAAATCCCCAAATAAAATCAATACAACTTATACCGATTACTTCACGATCAGGGAAACATTCAGCCAATATATTTAAAGCCACTCGATCATTACTATCATTGAATGTCGGAACTAAAACACAATTATTCAAGATCAAGAAGTTTGCATAACTTGCTGGTAAACGTAAATCTTCAAAATCTACACGTTTTGGCATTGGTAACGCAACAATTACTGGCGCTTTTCCGTTTTCTAATTTTGCGTTTTGCAAACGTTTCAAATTATCCTGCAAAGGTTTATAGTTTGAATCGTTTTTATCTGTTTCTACAATCGTAACAATGGTATCTTCATTTACAAATCGGCATAAATCGTCAATATGACCATGTGTATCATCGCCTTCAATTCCATCTCCTAACCAAATTACATTGGTAACTCCAAGATATTCTTTAAAAACAGCTTCGTAATCTTCTTTAGTAAAACCAGGATTTCTTACCTGAATTGTTGGGTGCATTAAACACTCTTCAGAAGTTAGTAAAGTTCCTTTTCCGTTTACATCAATTGCTCCTCCCTCAACAATTACTGGTTTTCCTTTGTACATCACTTGTGTTAAAGGAACATCAATAAAATCTGCCACTTTACCTGGAACAAATTTATCTAATTGATAGTTTTTATATTTTGCCCAGCCGTTAAAGTTAAAGTTAAGTGCTTCTCTTTTCGAACCGTTTTTTACGATAATTGGTCCTGAGTCGCGCATCCAGCTTCTGTTGGTTTTATGAATAATATAAGAAACGTTTTTAAGGTTTACGCGCGCTCTTTCAAGCATATCGGCAACTTTTTCTTTTAATTTTTCGTCGGCAACCACCAAAAAAACAGTTTCAAAAGTGGCTACTTTTTTTATAAATTCTACAAAAGCCCATTGAACAGCTTCGTATTTTCCTGGCCAATCGTTACCATTGTGCGGAAAACACAATACAATCCCTTGTTGCTTTTCCCATTCTGCTGGAAATCTTCTATTATCTGTTGACATAAATACGTTCTAATTTAGAAAGTGCAAAGATAAGCATTCGTTAGGATTTTAAAACATTTGAACCAAAATCGTGTGTTATTTCACAAAAAATATCCTGCAAAAATTAAGTTAAAGATTAAATAATACATCCTTAATATTTAACAGCGAGGCCCGAATTACTTTTGCAAAAACTAAAAACTAACACATGAAAAATTTATCAATCTCATTATTAGCTGTTCTTTTTATATTAGCAAGCTGTAACAATGATGAAAATTCGAACAACGAACCAGAAGTTGTTGTAAACGAAAACCCTGGAACTTTTAAAGAAATTGGCTCTATTACAATTGGCGGAGAAGCTGCTGCAGAAATCTCTGCTTACTGCGAGAAAACAAAAAGACTTTTTACGGTAAACAACAGCGGTGTAAACCAAATTGACGTTATTGATATCGCCGACCCAACAAAACCTCTTAAAGTCGGAAAAATTGATTTAGTTGCTTACGAAGGTGCTGCAAACAGTGTTTCTGTTTTTGACGGAAAATTGGCTGTTGCTTTAGAATCTACTGCAAACAAACAAGGAAACGGGAAAGTAGTAGTCTTTAATACTTCTGATTACAGTTTAATCAAACAAGTTACAGTTGGTGCATTGCCAGATATGATTACTTTTTCTCCAGATGGAAAATATATCATGACAGCTAACGAAGGCGAGCCAAATACCGATTATTCTCAAGATCCAAATGGAACAATTTCTATTATTGAAACTAACACTTACAATGTCACAACTTTAGATTTCAGCTCGTTTGCAGGTCAAGCTGCGGCATTGGTAAAAGATGGCTTCAGAATTTCAAAATTTGCTAAAACTAGTTTTGCTCAAGATATCGAACCAGAATACATTACTATTTCTGACGATTCTAAAACTGCTTGGGTGACGCTACAAGAAAATAATGGCGTTGCAAAAGTAGATTTAACTTCAAAAACTATTACAGCCATTTATCCTTTAGGTTTAAAAGATTACAATACTGCTGAAAATGCAATTGATGTAAGTGATAGCGATAATAAAATCGCCTTTAATCCGTGGAAAGTAAAAGGTCTTTATATGCCAGATGCCATCAGCCATTATACCTTAAATAATATTCCTTATTTTGTTACTGCCAACGAAGGTGATGCAAGAGAATACGCAGCTTACTCTGATGTGAAACGTATGAAAAGCATGACACTTGACGCAACCGCTTTTCCAGATGCTGCTACTTTAAAATTAGATACTAATTTAGGAAGATTAAACCTTGTTACAGATATGGGAGACACTGACGGAGATGGAGATCTAGATCAAATGGTAAGTTTTGGAGGAAGATCATTCTCTATTTGGAATGGAAACACTGGAAAAATCGTTTTTGACAGTAAAAATGATGTTGACAAAAAAACGAATGAAATTGGCACATACGACGATAAAAGAAGTGATGACAAAGGTTCTGAGCCAGAAGCTGTAGTTGTAGCAAAAATGGGAACTCAAAACATTTTATTTGTTGGTTTAGAAAGATCTGATGCGTTTATGGTTTATGATGCTTCAAATCCAACTTCTCCACAGTATTTACAAACTGTAAAAACAGGTGATGCACCAGAAGGCTTATTATTCATTCCGGCTTCAAAAAGTCCTACAAAAAGAAGTTTATTAATAGTAAGCAGCGAAGGAGATGGATCTGTTAAAATTTATCAGCCAGATTTGAAATAATTAATACTTTTTCAGGAGAGCAAAAGGACAAAATGTGAATTTTGTCCTTTTTTTATACTTTCTATTGTACTTATTTTAACGTATTTACATAATTAAATGCCAAAAGATGGGAATTATGTAAGGGTATATACAACGCATTCTAAGATTCGACTTCTAATTTTGTTCATGAGTTTAAAATAAAAACAATTTAATTTTTGATATCATGAAAAAGAAATTAGTATCAGCATCCTTATTATTACTATCATTTGCTGCAGGCGCTCAAAATATGGCTACCACTTCTACCAAACCTAATGTAGATCAAGAATACAACAAATGGTCGATCGAACTAAATGGTGGTGTTAACAAACCAACCAGAACTATGACTCCAGGTTATACTACAGAATCTGCAAACTTTTTTCACGGAGATCTTGGTGTAAGATATATGTTTAATCCAAAATTTGGGGTAAAATTAGACGTTGGTTACGACCAATTTAAAGAGAAAAAAGACACTCCAGATTTTGAAAGCCGTTATGTTAGAGCAAGTTTACAAGGGGTTGTTAATGTTGGACGTGCTTTAAATTTTGAAACTTGGACAAATACAATCGGTCTTTTGGCGCATGGTGGTTTTGGGGTTTCTCAAATTAGTACCGAAACAGGATTTGGAGGACAGGATTACATGGCTCACGGAATTGCCGGTTTAACTGGACAAATTAGATTAAGTGATCGTGTAGCTTTAACAGGAGATCTTACTGGAATTGTAAACGGAAGACAGAATTGGAACTTTGACGGAATGGGCAATACAACAACTGGTTCTTTTGACGGCGTTTTATTGAATGCTTCTGTTGGTTTGACTTTCTACTTAGGAAAAAATCAGAAACATGCTGACTGGGTTGGTGAAGAAGATAGAATTGGTGAATTGGAAAAAAGAGTGGACTTAATCGAAACTGGTCTTATCGATTCAGACAAAGATGGAGTTGCTGATTTATACGATTTAGAACCAAATAGCATTGCAGGAGTTGCTGTTAACACAAAAGGACAATCTATTGATACGAATCAAAATGGTGTGCCAGATGAGTTAGAAAGCTATTTAGACAAAACTTACGAAAAGAAAGGCGCTGGAACGGCTACAAACAATACTGTTGAAGAATTAATTAACGGTGGTTATGTAAACGTTTACTTCGATTTCAATTCGTCTAAACCTACAAACGCATCTTTATCAGGCGTAGATTTCTTAGTGAAATACTTGAAAAACAATCCAGGAAAATCGGCTGATATTATTGGTTATGCTGACGAAATTGGAAATTCAAACTACAACACTGAATTATCTAGAAAAAGAGCTGAGGCTGTTAAAAAAGTAGCCGTAAATGCAGGAATTGACGCATCAAGATTGAATGTAATTGCTAACGGAGAAGATACTTCTGTTAACAAAAATTCTAAAGAGGCACGTCAGATCGTGAGAAGAGTTACTTTCCAAGTGAAGTAATACATATAAAGCTAAAAACGAGAAGAGGAGCTGTTTCAATACGAAATAGCTCCTTTTTATTATAAAAATACACATAGAGCTTCGGAGAAGCGAAATATTTATAGAAAATAAGAAATATTTACAATATAAAGCTCCAGCGGAGCGACATATTTAGAACATAAGATTTCGCTCCGCTGGAGCTTTTTCCATTTGCACTATTAAAGTTCTATAAATATTTCGCTTCTCCGAAGCTTACAAAAAAGAGCTGTCTTTTTGAGACAGCTCTTTTTTCATATAATTTTAATCTAATTATTTATCAATTGCTCTTTTTGTAATATCTCCAAAAGCATCGATTCTTCTGTCTCTAAAGAATGGCCAGTTTTGACGAACGTTTTCTTGCAAATCCAAATCAACTTCAGCAATTAAAATTTCTTCTTTATCATGAGAAGCTTGAGCTAAAATTTCCCCTTGTGGTCCTGCAATGAAAGAAGCTCCCCAGAACTGAATTCCTTCTGTTCCTTCAAGATATTTTTCTAAACCAATTCGGTTAGCTGCTGCCACGAAAACACCATTTGCTACTGCATGTCCTTTCATAACGTTCATCCAAGCACCATATTGGTTCTCTCCGTATTGTTCTTTTTCTTTAGGATGCCACCCAATTGCTGTTGGGTAAAATAAAACCTCAGCACCTTTAAGAGCTGTAATACGAGCTGCTTCTGGATACCATTGATCCCAGCAAATTAAAGTTCCAACAGTACCTTTTTTAGTTTCGATTGCTTGGAAACCTAAATCACCTGGCGTGAAATAGAATTTTTCGTAAAAATGAGGATCGTCTGGAATATGCATTTTACGATACAAACCAGCTTCTGTTCCATCAGTATCAATGATGTAAGCACTGTTATGATAGATTCCTGCCATTCTTTTCTCAAAGAAAGGAACAATAATTACTACTCCTAATTCTTTTGCCAATTCGCTGAATGCAATAAATGAAGTGCTGTAAAGTGGCTCTGCTAATGCAAAATTATCTACATCTTCGCTTTGGCAGAAATAATGACTGCTATATAATTCAGGAAGTAAGATTACCTCAGCACCTTGACTTGCAGCATCTCTTACCCAGCTGATACATTTTTTAAGATTGTTTTCGGCAACATCATTCAGATTTAACTGAATAACCGATATTTTATACTTTCTTTTCGCCATGACATAAAATTTAGAGTGCAAAAATAATACTTTTTAAAGGAATGGCAAAGTGCGTTTACTTTACTTAAATATACGATATAAAAAAAGAGCTTAAAAGCTCCTTTTATGGTTGCTGTGTAAAATCTCTTTTGGTTGAAAATATTTTTGAGATATAAATTACTTCTTCTTCCACCAAATATAAAATCTTGTAATCCCTAACTATAATCCTCCTATATTCTGGCTCTATTTCGTCTTTTTGATATTGTTCACTAAAACGTATATTTTTTGTCGCATTCAGAATTTCATTTTTAATATTATTGGCACCTTGAACAGATTTCTCTTTATAGTAATTGTAAATTGTCTTTAACTGATTTTTAGCTGTATAAGTCCATACTACTTTCAAAAGTTTATCCATTACCAATTCTTAGCTTCGTCTTCTAAATCCTCTTGGGAAGTATATTCTCCTCTTTCAATTTCTAATTTAGCATCAGCCAGTTGCGCTTTATAATCACTTCTGGTAATTGGTTTTCCTTCCACTGAAAATGCAACTATTTCTTCTTCTTGATAACTCTCAATAACCGCTTTTACTACTTTTAAAAGACGTTCATCTGCAGTGTTAATATATTCTAACACACTTTCTCTCAACTCTAATGCTCCCATAATCATAGTTTTTTTGATCTTTCAAAGATAGAAATTTTCGTTCATCTTTTAAGTTAGAAAAAAGAAAACCATTTCACATCCATTTAAAATAAACTTCTGTAAAATGGCTTTTCAACCTAAAAAAATTCAACTAAACTTGTTGTTATTCGATCACTACTTTTTGAGTAAGGAATTCTGTTTCTGATTTTTTGAATTTGATTTCGAAAGTTCCTTTTACTTTAGATGAAAATTTGTAAACTGTTTTCTTAGGATCCGGCACTTGTTGCGTGCAAACTTCTGATGGGTATTTTGCAATTACTTGAAGACCTTTTTCAGATCCAATAGTTACTTCCGAGATCTTATCAAATTCAGCACAAGCGTTATCTACCACATACGTTACATCATAGCTTAATTCGTCGTTTACTTTTCCTGTTGCTGGCCCTTTAATTTCGGTTACCAAAGCTGCTTTTGTTGTTGGAGCTGGTGTATTGTTATCATCATCGCTACTGCATGAAACAAATCCAATTGATAAAAATAATACTACTAAAACTGATTTTAATCTAAACCTTTTCATATAAAATAATAATTAATTGTTAATTACTATGAAGACGTCTCTCAGTTGCAATGGTTGCTTTAAATAAAATGTTAAATAGTATTACCTAAATATTAATCAATTATAAATCAACAAGTTATTTGCTATAAAAATATTTAAAAAATACCGTTATTTCTTATAAAAACGAAGATTTCCTAGATAGCCCCGATCGTAGTGACATCCTTTTTCCTGCTTCTTTAGCAGGGAAAAGATATAACGCAGAGCGGGACTAATGTGCTTTTGAAAATGAATTGATATGCTTCTAAAACAAAAAAAAACATCAGTATAAACTGATGCTTTTAAATTATATTGATTGAAGTTGTATTTAAGCTGTTTTCTTTTTGAAAATCTTTTTGAAAATCTTTTTGAAAATCTTTTTGAAAAGATTCACAAAAAGTAAAACCACAAGTCCTAAAGTTAGTCCAACAGTAAATTCTTTGATAATTGAAGGGATTTTAATTTCTTCTGACAAGTGATGAAAAAATGGAATATAATGCACAAATATTCCTCCAGCAACCAAAAGCAAGGCAATTGTTCCAATTACTGTTAGTGCTTTTATAACTAGCGGAAGAGCTTTTACCAATAAATTTCCAATAAATCTTGATGGACTTTTTTCGCTTTTGCTAAATTTTATTAGCTTATAACCTGCTTCATCCATTCTAACAATGAGGGCTACAATTCCGTAAACCCCTATTGTTGCTACTAATGCAATTATAGATGTTACAACAATTTGTTGTGTTAGCGGTTCATCTATAACTGTTCCCAACGCTATAATTACGATTTCTACAGATAATATAAAATCGGTTACAATTGCCGATTTTATTTTTCCTTTTTCAATTTCTAAAATTTGTTCTTCTGTTAAATCTTCGTTTGTAATTCCTTCTGACTCTTCATGTTTATGAGGAAAAACAAATTCATAAATTTTTTCGGCTCCTTCATAAGCTAAAAATAATCCTCCAAGCACTAAAATTATTATGATTGCAATCGGTAAAAAAGCACTTAGCAAAAATGCAATTGGTAGAATAATAATTTTATTCAGTAACGAACCTTTACTAATTGCCCATAAAACCGGCAATTCTCTTGATGATGCAAAACCAGAAGCTTTTTCGGCATTTACCGCCAAATCATCTCCTAGAATTCCAGCTGTTTTCTTTGCAGCAACTTTACTCATTACTGCAACATCATCCATAATTGCTGCGATATCATCTAATAGAACAAAAAAACCTGAAGCCATTTTTAAATTTATTTTTATTTTAGTGATGCGAATCTAGACATTTTGACTT
Organism: Flavobacterium sp. ACN2; assembly: GCF_002303885.1. GTDB lineage: Bacteria > Bacteroidota > Bacteroidia > Flavobacteriales > Flavobacteriaceae > Flavobacterium. The sequence goes on from NZ_MRCM01000001.1 coordinate 240,181, forward strand.
AATCTGCCCAATAATCTTACACCAAAATTTGTGTTTTTATTCGTAATTTTCTGTATTATGGTTTTTAGTTACATTGTCCTAAAAGAACCCACAAAATAATGAAAACGATAATTGTTCCAAAACATCCTCCTCCAAGCTTTTTAGCTCCGTAACCTGCCAATAATCCTCTAAATATATTGTTCATAATTTCTAATTTTAATTAATAATTTGCTGATTTTTATTTATTTAAAATTCATCCTTTTTTGAGAATATCTTGTTATATGAAATAGGTTAAAAGTTTCAAAATTTTGGGCAAAAAAAAAAGCATCAGCTAAAAAACTGATGCTTTTTTAAGATTAACATTAAAAAAATTAATTAGCGGTCTGGTTTCTAAAAACCAATTGGCCATCGAAAGCATCTAACAAAATGATGCTATCTGTTGTTATATTTCCTGCCAGAATTTCTTTTGACAGTTGATTTAAAACTTCTCTCTGCACAACACGTTTTACAGGTCTTGCTCCAAAATGAGGATCATAACCTTTGTCTGCCAAATAAGCAATTGCTTCTGGTGTTGCATCCATTGTAATACCTTGCAATGCCAGCATTTTTGTAACGCTTTTTAACTGCAGGCCTACAATTCTTGAGATGTTCTCTACCGTAAGGGGCGTAAACATTACAATTTCGTCAATACGGTTGATAAACTCCGGACGAACAGTTTGCTTCAATAATCCTAAAACTTCGTTTTTCGCAGCTTCTGTTGCTGCTTCTACTCCACCTTTTAGATTTTCAAATTTCTCCTGAATAATATTACTTCCCATGTTAGAAGTCATAATAATAATTGTATTTCTAAAATTGGCCAAACGTCCTTTGTTATCCGTCAATCGACCTTCGTCTAAAACCTGTAATAAGATATTAAACGTATCTGGATGTGCTTTTTCGATCTCATCTAACAGCACAACAGAATATGGTTTTCTACGAACAGCTTCTGTTAACTGACCACCTTCATCATAACCTACATATCCTGGAGGTGCACCAACTAGACGGCTCACGCTGTGACGTTCTTGATACTCACTCATATCGATACGCGTCATTGCATTTTCGTCATCAAAAAGATATTCGGCCAGAGCTTTTGCCAATTCGGTTTTACCAACTCCGGTTGTTCCTAAGAATAAGAATGATCCAACAGGTTTCTTCATATCCTGCAAACCGGCACGGCTTCGACGAACAGCATCACTCACGGCTTCTATCGCTTCTTCCTGACCTACTACACGTTTGTGCAGTTCATCTTCTAAATGCAATAGTTTTTCTCTTTCTGTCTGAAGCATTTTGGTTACTGGAATTCCAGTCCATTTTGCTACAACTTCTGCAATGTCTTCTCTAGTAACTTCTTCTTTAATTAAAGAATTTCCAGATTGGAATTCCTGCAATTGTTTTTGCAAAGTTTCCTGACGTTCCTGCGCTTCTTTTATTTTTCCGTAACGTATCTCCGCTACTTTTCCGTAATCACCATCACGTTCTGCACGTTCTGCTTCGTATTTAAAGTCTTCTATTTCATGTTTTACAGCCTGAATTCCGTCAACGATATCTTTTTCCTGTTTCCATTTCGCATAGATTTCGTTTCGTTCTTCTTTCAGGTTGGCCAATTCCATACCCAAAATTTTCAGCTTGCTTTCTTCTTTTTCACGTTTAATAGCTTCAATCTCAATTTCTAACTGCATGATTTTACGATCCAAAACATCTAATTCTTCAGGTTTTGAATTGATCTCCATACGCAATTTAGAAGCCGCTTCGTCCATTAAGTCAATCGCTTTATCTGGTAAGAAACGATTGGTAATGTAACGTTGTGAAAGTTCAACCGCTGCAATAATTGCCTCATCTTTAATTTGAACTTTATGATGCGTTTCATATTTTTCTTTAATTCCACGAAGAATCGAAACCGCACTTTCTGTATCTGGTTCATCAATAAGAACTTTTTGGAAACGTCTTTCAAGTGCTTTATCCTTTTCGAAATATTTTTGATATTCATCCAAAGTCGTAGCACCAATTGCTCTCAATTCTCCACGAGCCAAAGCTGGTTTCAAGATATTCGCCGCATCCATTGCGCCCTCACCTCCACCTGCTCCTACAAGCGTATGAATTTCATCAATAAACAAAACAATATCTCCGTCTGCAGCTGTAACTTCTTTCACAACCGATTTTAAACGTTCTTCAAATTCTCCTTTATACTTCGCTCCGGCAATCAAAGCTCCCATATCAAGAGAGAAAACGATTTTATCTTTTAAGTTTTCTGGAACGTCTCCGTCCACAATTCTATGCGCTAAACCTTCTGCAATAGCGGTTTTACCAACTCCAGGTTCACCAATAAGCATTGGGTTGTTTTTGGTTCTACGAGTTAGAATCTGCAATACACGACGAATTTCTTCATCACGCCCAATAACTGGATCTAATTTTCCTGTACGAGCTAATTCATTTAAGTTTTTAGCAAATTTATTTAGCGAATTATAGGTTTCTTCTGCTGAAGCCGAAGTTACTCTTTCGCCTTTTCTTAGTTCCTCAATAGCCGCTTTCAGACCTTTTCCTGTAACTCCCTGATCTTTTAAAATCTGAGAAACTTTACTTTTTGAGTCAAAAATGGCTAAAATTAAATGCTCGATCGAAACGTATTCGTCGTTCATTTTTTGTGCAATGATTTCTGCTTCATTCAAAGCTTTGTTTGCGTCTCTAGAAAGCATAACATCTCCTCCAGAAACTTTTGGAAAACTTTGAATTGTGCTATCTAAAATTTGTAAAAACAACGGCACATTTACATTTAATTTTTTAAGAATAAATGGCGCCACGTTTTCATCAACTTCAAAAATAGCTTTAAAAATGTGTTCATTTTCAATTTGTTGCTGACCATTTCGTTGCGCTAATTGCTGCGACAACTGAATGGCTTCCTGCGATTTGATTGTAAATTTATTTATATTCATATCTTTTGATTTTGATTGATTTAACTGTTTAAAATATATAGGATTAAAGTTACGATTTATTGAGGTAAATAGTTCGCTCAAATAATTTAACTTTGTATTCGAATAGACAAATTATATTCCACAGTAAAAAAAACAGACAAAAAGACAGTTGAAATCAGTTTTTAACGCTTTTAACACGTCAAAAAGTCATAAAACAAGCCAAATATGAGTTTTTTTAATTCAATCTTCGGAAGTTCAGAGAACTCAGAAGCAGCAAAAAGTAAAGTAAACTGGACTGAATTAACAGATATGCTTCAATTAATAGAAATAGAAGCAATCTCAAATGAAAAACCAGTTGTCATTTTTAAGCATAGCACAAGATGCAGCATCAGCCGAATGGCTCTAAAACAATTTGAAAGAGAATATGATCTTGAAGGTGTTGTTGACGCTTATTTTTTAGACTTAATAACATACAGAGATATTTCAAATGAAATTGCAAGCAAATTTGGAGTTTATCATGAATCTCCTCAATTGATATTGATCAAAAACGGAAAAGCAGTTTACGATGTTTCGCACAGCGATATTGATGCAGAAGCATTGAAGAGTAAGATCTGAGTTATGAGTCAACTTAGACTACAACAAAATTAAAAGCCTGAAATTATTTGTATAATTTCAGGCTTTTAATTTTTTATGTCAACTCTAAATTTTAATCCAAATTAGCGCTCAACTCATAATTCATAATTAAACTTAAAAACTTCCGTCTGACCCTCCACCGCTGAAACCTCCTCCTCCAAATTCCATTGGAGAAGCTGTCTTAACTTCTGGTTTCATTCCAAAAGTTGAGGCTACAACTAAAGCTTCTGCATTTAATAAACTGTCTGAATGGTTTATTCTATCTGGTTTAAAGGCCAGACCGCTTTCTTTTTCCTTTAATTTTCTAATTGAAAAATATGCTATTGCAAATAAAACTACACCGCCAAGCGTAAGCGCTACTTCGATTGGTAAAACCGAATGGTAAAATCGAACGGTATAGATTGAAAATGCAATTGCCAAAAAGCTCAACCAAAGCATTATTCTGTCTTTTGTTTTTAAAGCTTGCACCAAGTAAACAATCGGCACAATAAAAGTAAACCCATAAAAGAAAAATGCAAACGGAATATCTGTTCCAGGTTTTACTTCTGTTCCTAAAAGTTCTGCAGAAAGTTCTCTTACAACCAAATAATTACAAGAAAGATAAAATAAAACCAAGCAAAAACTATTTGCCAATAATAATCCGTTGTAATAGTAACTTTTACTTAGATGATTCATCCTCTTTTTGGTCAAAAAATAAAACAATCCTGCAAAAATCATTGCTACAAATGGCAAAATAGCTTTTCCAATGTCTCCAAATTTAAACATTCCGAAAAACAAAAAGGCGGTTGCCGAAATGCAAAATACAAGCATTGACAATACGTGCAGATACCTCAAAAACATAAAAAGCGATCCAATTGCTACAAAAAAAGCAATTACTATTTCATGACCTTCAGTTGTTATTGCTACTGCTGCGCCCAAACATAAAAGCGCATTTAATATAAAAGCATCATCTAAGCCATGATTATGATAATTTTGATTTGCAAGCAATTCTACTCCTGCAAATCCAACTATAGTAAAAATATAGCAGCAGATTTGAAAAAACACATTTTCTGCGCTTAATCCAAATAAAGAAATTGCTCCACAAATTGAACCATACAACAAGCAACCAAGCAAAAAGAAGCCTATTCTAACCAAAATATTACTCTGACTTTTTAAAACGGGCAGTTCTTTTTCTATAAATTTCTTCTGTTCTTTACTAATAAAACCTCCTTTGTACAAAGAATCTGCTTCATCGACCAAAATTTCATTATCTAATAATTGTTTGCTGTATACTATCATTCTGCGATCTCTTTATGAAATTTTTTAATCAATTTAATGAACATTATAATCGAACCAACAAAATAAGCTGGCAGTAAGAAAACTAATAATTCCCAAATATCAGAGAAATCAACATTTTCAAAAATTCTAAACAAAACAATATTTCCACCGATATAAGCATAAACAATCATAAATACATATAGCGACATTGCTTTATATTGGTAGCTCACTTTATAAAAATAATAGGTTGAACCAGCTAAAACTAAAGCAAATATTACCCATATTAAGGTATCATAACCTGTTAAGTTACTAATTGCAGCGATACTTACAATGTGCAATGCAAAAGTGAGAAAAACTAAACCAAAATGGGTTTTAAGCGAAATTCGACTACTGTAGATTGTCCATAAAATAAGTAAAACTCCCAACATTACTGCCGAATAGCTTAAACTTTGGCTTGCATACAAATTATTACTGTCGTTAAATATGTCTTGTGGCGTAACCGAAAGTCCCACATAAGCGGCCAGACCCGTAATTGCAATCGTTAAAACACTTCTATTGTCAAAATAGTAAGCACAAAAGAAACTTACAACAGTTGGCACTAAAGTCGCTAATCCGTAATGCTCTCCAAAAGGTTTATATTGAAACTGAAGATATCCAATAAAAATACAAGTCAAGATATTGCCCGCCAAAACCAGATATTCTAAAACAGGATGCTCAAAAGTTGTTTCTGCTTTCTGAAAACCTTTAGAATGCTTGAAACAATAAAAAAAGCAGACTGCAATCACAATTAAAAGCAACGATAGAATAGCGATGTGTCCTATAGTATCAATATTTTCATAAATCAGAATTCCAATTCCGGAAGTAAATAATAATACTGATAAATAAAGGAATAGCTTTAATTCTGCATTTAATGAAAAGATATGTAGGCTTCGATAGGTTTTCACTTCTTCCAACTGGTTTTGTGTAATTAAACCCTTCTCGAAAAGATGAAGCGTAGATTGATCTTTAAATTTTTCCATTGGTACGTTTTAAACTGGTACATCAAATATATGTATTTAGCATGAATTTTCTCCTTTTACTTTAAAACCTTTACTGTTTTCTAAAAAATATCTCCAGATCGTATTACAATTAAATAGTGTAAAAACAACACTTATAAATCTATAAATCAAAACTTTAAAACATAAATATTTGAAAAATTAATTTGAAATTATTTTAATTCTTTTACATTTGTGCAATCGATTACATTGACTATTAAACCACAAAAAACCACACTTAAATGAAAACAAAACTTATTGCATTGGCGTTACTTCTGCCTTGCTCCTTTCTGTTTGCACAAAACTATTTTATGAGCGCACCAGAAGGATTTGGAGCTTCAGCAACTGGAGGCGGAAATGCAGCTCCTGTAACCGTGACTACTTTAACCGATTTAACAGCAAAATTAAAGCTGACTACTCCGCAGGTTATTTTAGTTTCAGGAACCATAAATTGTACCTACACTAGTCTGCTTGTGAATGACAAAACCATTATCGGTCTTCCTGGCGCTAGATTAGTAAACTTAGATCAAACCGCTGCGGGTTCTGGAATTTTAAGTTTAAAACCGGGATCAAATAATATTATTATTAGAAATCTAATTTTTGAAGGACCTGGTGCGTATGATGTAGACGGACGTGATAATCTTACTTCTGAAGCAACAAATATCTGGATAGATCATTGCGAATTTCAAGACGGAATGGATGGAAATTTTGACAATAAAGGCGCTGCTGATAATATAACGGTTTCTTGGTGTAAATTTATTTATTTGAAAGCACCGAAAGCTGGAGGCTCTGGCGGAGCAGATGATCACCGTTTTTCTGATTTAGTTGGTTCTTCCAAAACTGATGCTCCTTCTGACGGACATTATAGCATCACTTTTAAAAACTGTTATTGGGCTGAAGGCTCTAAAGAAAGAATGCCTAGAGCAAGAAATGCCGAACTTCATATTTTAAATTGTTACTACAATACAACCGTTTCCGGATCACTTGCAATTGGTTTAGGCGGCGGAAGCAACAACACAACGTGTTATGTAGAAGGAACTGATTTTGCCAAAATCGGAACAGCTTTTAAAAACTATGTAAGCACAGATGGTGGAACAATTGGAGTTGCTTTTACTGATTGTTTGAATGCGCCAGCAAATTCGGGAACAGCAGTTACAAAGCCTTCTTATACATATAGCGTTTTACCCATTGCCAATGTTGCAGGATTTATTTCAAATGCTTCTTGCGGTGCTGGAGCAACACTTCAGGTTACTTCTCAAGGCGCTGTATCTACGAGCTGTAACAATTTGGGCTTAAATGATAATGTAAACAATCTGGATTTAAAATATTATCCTTCTGTTATCAATCGTTTTTTGAATATTGATTTTTCAAGTTCGGACAATGGTTTGGCAGAAGTGGATTTATTTTCTTCAAATGGATCAAAAGTATATTCTCATTCCAAAAATGTTTCTCCTGATGAAAAACTAGAATTGAATGTTGGAAATCTTGCTAAAGGAATTTATGTATGCAAAGTTCAGATTGACAACCGAAGCAAAACTTTTAAACTGGTAAAAAACTAAATTTTACTTCATAAAAAAAGGTCATTGAAAAATCAATGACCTTTTTACATTTTATATCTTACTTTTCACATCTCACTTAAAAAGCATCTTTCATTTTATCTTTTATCGCATCAAGACATAAGTTATTAATACTTCCTTCGTGCGTGTGTTTGGTTTCTTTTGGAGATTTGTATGTTCCTGCTTCCAATTGTTCTGCAACAGCTTTGTAAGCGTCTCTAAAAGGCATTCCTTCTACCACCATTTCGTTTAAAGTATCTACAGTAAACAAGTAATCGTATTTTTTATCTTCTAAAATATGATCTTTCACCGTAATATCTTTTATAGAAAATATTGCAATATCCAAACAAGCTTTTAGGTTTTGAATTGCTGGAAACAAACCTTCTTTTAACAGTTGTAAATCTCTGTGATAACCGCTTGGAAGATTATTGGTAATTAAAGTGATTTCGTACGGAAGTGCCTGAATCTTATTGCATTTCCCTCTGATTAATTCGAAAACATCTGGATTCTTTTTGTGAGGCATAATGCTTGACCCAGTTGTAAGATGTGCCGGAAGACCAATAAAATCAAAGTTCTGGCTCATATACAAACAAACATCCATGGCAAATTTTGATAAAGTTCCTGCAACACTTGTCATCGCAAAAGCAACCGTTTTTTCTGCTTTTCCACGGCTCATTTGTGCTGCTACAGCATTGTATTTTAAGGTTTCAAAACCTAATTCCTGTGTTGTAAATGTTCTATTAATTGGGAATGAACTTCCGTAACCTGCAGCAGAACCTAACGGATTCTGATCTACAATTTTAGAAGCGGCGTTCAACATTGTAATATCGTCAATTAAACTCTCTGCGTAAGCAGAAAACCACATTCCGAATGACGATGGCATAGCGATTTGCAAATGCGTATAACCTGGCAATAAAACGTTTTGATGTTTTTCAGCCGATTCCATTAATAAGTCAAACAATGTTTTTACTTGCTCTTTTATTGCTTTTAATTCGTCTTTTAAATACAAATGAACATCTACCAAAACCTGATCGTTACGAGAACGTGCGGTATGGATCTTCTTTCCTGCATCGCCTAGTTTTACGGTTAGAAGATATTCGATTTTAGAATGTACATCTTCAAAACTGTCTTCGATTTCGAAATTTCCAACTACAATATCTGCAATGATTTCGTTTAAGGCATCAACCAAAGAAGTTGTTTCTTCCTGAGTTAATAAACCAATCTGTCCCAACATTTTGGCGTGAGCAATTGAACCTAAAGCATCGTATTTTGCTAAAACTAAATCCAGTTCACGATCGTTTCCAACGGTAAATTGTTCGATTTGTTTATCTGTTGGTATTCCTTTTTCCCAAAGTTTCATAGGTCATGTTTTTTTACCGTCAGTTTTTTATTTAATTAACTGACTTTTTTTTACTTTTAAAATTTCTTTATCAAAATCCGAAATGTAATTTTTATCTTGAATTATCCTGAATTTTTCAAACTCAGATTCTGCTTTTATTTTTGCTTCTAATTGTGATATTTTTCCGTTATCCAGTAAAATTGGGTAATTAGAAAGTTGAAGGAAATTATTTAAAAAATTACTCCAATCTTCCATTTTCATCAATAATTGCCTTTTAGCATTATTTTCGGCTAAATCTAAATATGCAGAAACAATCCTATTTAATTCCTGAATATGATTTTCACTTAAATAATTCTTTGCTATTATAACATCTGTTCTTTGAATTTTTCCATGTGGAGCATCTTTCCAAGTAGACAAACCCATATGAATCTTTTCTGCATCAGCTTCTGTATAAATAATTTCAGCAGCAGTCTTACCAGAAATTGCCCAATGCAATTTATTTTGAACAGAAGTGAAAAAGTTTTTTGTCGCTATTGCAGTATTATCATAATCTGCTGAAAGAGCATAGATATCGGTTATTTTCTGATAAAATCTTCTTTCTGATGATCTTATCTCTCTAATCTTATCTAATAATTCCTCAAAATAATCTTTTCCAAATGATGAACCATTTTTTAGCATTTCATCGTTTAAGACAAAACCTTTTCTAATGAATTCATTTAAAGTCTTTGTTGCCCAAATCCTAAATTGAGTTGCTTGTTTTGAATTTACTCTATAACCAATAGCAATAATGGCATCAAGATTATAAAAATCAATTTCACGATTTACTTCACGATTTCCTTCTTTTTGAAGTACTCGAATTTTTCGAGTAGTTGAAATTTGCTCTAATTCCTCGCTTTTAAAAATTTCTTTTAAATGATATGTAACAGTATTTGACTCAACGCCAAAAAGTTGTGCAATAGCTTTTTGATTCAACCAAAAGCTCTCATCAATATATGTTACTTCAACATTTATATTGCTGTCTGCTGTTTGATAAAGTAAAATAGGCTTTTGCATATTTAATTGTATTTTATAATTTAAAGAAATCGGTTAGTATTTTAATATACAAGTCGACTCCTTCTTCTATTTCGTTTACAAAAATAAATTCGTCTGCTGAATGCGAACGCAACGTTTCTCCTGGTCCTAGTTTTAAAGACTGACAGCTTAAAACAGATTGATCTGAAAGTGTTGGCGAACCATAGGTTGTTCTTCCTAACGCAATTCCAGCCTGAACCAAACCGTGTTCGATTGGAATAGACGATGCGTTTAAATGCATTGATCTTGGCGTTACTTCGGCATTTACATTTGCTTTAACAACTTCCAAAATTTCAGCGTTTGTATAACGGTCTGTTACACGAATGTCTACAACCAAATCACATTCTGATGGTACAACATTATGTTGTTTCCCTGCGTTGATTTGTGTTACAGTCATTTTTACTGGACCTAGAACGTCTGAGATTTTATCGAATTTATAGTTTTTAAACCATTCCATTACTGGAATTGATTTGTATAATGCGTTATCGTCATTTTGATGTGCAGCGTGGCTTGCGGTTCCTTTTACTTTTACATCCAAAACTAGTAAACCTTTTTCTGCAACCGCTAATTGCATTAATGTTGGTTCTCCAACAATGGCGCAATCTAATTCTGGCAAGCTTTTTAAAACGCTGTTTAATCCATTTTTTCCGCTGCTTTCTTCTTCGGCTGAAGCCACAATTACGATATTATGTGACAGATTTTGATTTTCGTAAAAATGAACAAAAGTTGCTAATAACGAAACCAAGCATCCACCTGCGTCATTACTTCCCAAACCAAATAGTTTTCCGTCTTTTTCTATTGCTTTAAACGGATCGTTTGTATATGCCTGATTAGGACGTACCGTATCGTGATGTGAGTTTAATAAAAGTGTTGGTTTGTTTTCGTCGAAATACTTGTTGAAAGCCCACACATTATTGTTTTCTCTCTTGAAAGGAATTTCATTCTGATTGAACCAATTTTCGATTAAAAGAGCCGTCTGATCTTCTTCACTTGAAAATGAAGGGGTTTCGATTAGGCTTTTTAATAAACTAATTGCTTCTTGGGTAAGCGTATCTATATTTTTCATTTTTGTTAGGTTCTGAGGCTATCCCGATAGCTATCGGGACTGAGATTCTAAGTTTTTTTAAGCAATGACTTTACTAAATCTTAGCCAGAAAATTAATTGGCGCAAATTTCTTAAATTATTATTTAAAAGCACTGCGCAGTCCTGTTTTTTTGCCACTAATTGCACGAATTTTCACAAATTATCTTTTTGTGAGAGAATTAAAATCAAAATAAACTTTTTGATGTACGTCTAAAATTATTTTCTCTTTTAACAGAAAAAATAGAGTCAATTTGTGGCAACATTTTTTATAATGTAATCGTTGTATGCGGAATATCTGAATTTTGAAGCATTTTATGATGTCCAATTTTGATTTTCTGCACACCTCTTGATAAACTATTGAAGCAATTGTCCAATTTCGGAATCATTCCAGAATGGATTACTTTTTCTTCTTTTAGCGTATTGTATAATGCTTCGTTGATTTCTGTAATTACAGACGAATCGTCTTCTGAATCTTGCAAAACACCTTGTTTTTCAAAGCAATATGTTAGTGTAACATCAAAAACTTCAGATAATGCAATTGATAATTCGCTCGCAATCGTATCAGCATTGGTATTTAGCAATTGTCCATTTTTGTCGTGTGTAATTGCACAGAAAACGGGAACAACTCCTGCTTCTAATAAAGTTGCCAGTAATTTAGTGTTGACTTGTTTTACATCGCCTACAAATCCATAATCGATTGTTGGGTGATTTCTTTTTGTTGACTGAATTAAATTTCCGTCAGCTCCAGAAAAACCAATCGCGTTATTGTCTTTTGCCTGCAATTGCGCTACAATATGTTTATTGATTTGTCCGGCGTAAATCATTACGACAACATCAAGCATCGGGGCATCTGTAATTCGGCGTCCGTCAATCATTTGCGGAACCAAACCAATACTTTGAGCCATTTTCGTAGCCGATTTTCCACCGCCGTGAACTAAAACTTTATAGCCTTCAATTTTAGAAAAATCGGTTAAAAATTGCTCTAATTCTGCAGGATTGTCGATGATGTTTCCACCTATTTTTATTACTGATAATTGCATAAGATTCTAAGGTTCTGAGATTCTAAGATACTAAGTTTTTTTGTGCAAAGTTTCTTAGCATCTTAGTAGCTCAGAATCTTAGCAACTTTAAAAAAAATTACATTTTTTTAAGAATCTTCTGTAAAACTAATTGTGCTGAATACGTTCTGTTATTCGCTTGTTCGATTACGATTGAATTTTCTCCGTCAAGAACTTCGTCACTTACAATTACATTACGACGAACTGGAAGACAGTGCATAAATTTTCCGTTGTTGGTTAGAGCCATTTTTTCCGCTGTAACGGTCCAATTTGGATCGCTGTTGGTTACTTTTCCGTAATCGTTGAAATTACTCCAGTTTTTTACGTAAACGAAATCTGCATTTTCAAAAGCCTTATCTTGGTTGTATTCGATTGTGCAGTCTTTTGTAATTTCTGGGCTTAATTCGTAACCTTCTGGATGTGTGATTACAAAATCCATATCTTTTTGCATCTGCATCATTTCTACGAATGAATTGGCAACTGCCTGAGGCAACGCTTTTGGGTGTGGCGCCCATGAAAGCACTACTTTTGGTTTGTGTTTGGTTTTGAACTCTTCCATTGTAATCGCATCTGCCAAAGACTGTAACGGGTGACGCACAGCACTTTCCATGTTTACAATTGGCACAGTAGCATACTTCAAAAATCCTGAAATTACAGTTTCCTGATAATCTTTTTCTTTATCTGCTAAACCTGCAAAAGCACGAATTGCGATAATATCACAATATTGAGAAACTACTTCTGCAGCTTCTTTAATATGTTCTGAAGCACCAGAATTCATAACGGCTCCGTCTTCAAATTCTAAAGTCCATCCTTCGTTAGTAAAATTCATTACCATAACGTTCATTCCTAAATTTAAAGCCGCTTTTTGTGTGCTTAAACGCGTTCTTAAACTTGGATTGAAGAATAACATTCCAAGAGTTTTATTTTTTCCTAAACTTTGATTTTTAAGCGGATTCTTTTTGATTTTAATCGCTTGTTTTACCCATTTTGATAATGAGTTGATGTCTTTTATTGAGATATAGTTCATTTGTTTTTTTAATTTAGATAATGTGATAATTAGAAAATTGGATAATTGTGCTTTATCTAATTAACTAATTTTCTAATTAATTCATTAGATTATTTTAGTAAACGGAATTTCGTCTTTTAATGCCTTTAAAATAAAATTATCATTTAATCCATTGACAATCCAGGTTTCGATATTCGCTGCTTTTGAAATTGCAGCCGCTTCTATTTTGGACTGCATTCCTCCTGTTCCGTGTGATGATTTTGATTCGCTGATTTCTTTCTCGAGCGTTTTTAAATCATTTACCAATTTAATCGTTTCTGGATTTTCATCATGAATAGATTCTTTGGTATAAATTCCATTTGTATTAGTGGCAATAATCAGAATATCAACATTTAAAAGAACTGCCGTTAAAGCTGCTAATTTATCATTATCCCCAAACCGAATCTCATCTGTGGCAACGGTATCATTTTCATTGATAATCGGAATGTAATTGTTTTTAACCAATACATTAATCGTATTTACAATATTCTTTTTGGTCTGTTCTTTTTCGAAATCAGAATAAGAAAGTAAACACTGCGAGGTATTTAATCCTAGATCTTTGAAATTTTCATTGTAAATCCGCATTAAATGAGGCTGTCCTATGGAAGCTAAAGCTTGTTTTACAAAAACATCTTTATCTTGATTATCCAGCTTTACAAACTGCTTTGCCGCCGCAATTGCTCCAGAACTCACTATGATAAATTCATACTCGTCGTTTAAAGCTGCAATCTGTATTCCGAGGTCTTCAATCTTTCCCCGCGAAATATGATTGGTTTCTTTGGTTAAAGTATTACTTCCTATTTTTAATAAAATCCGTTTTTTTGTCATTTTATTTAAAGATACTAAGGTTCTAAGATGCTGAGATTCTAAGTTTTTTTTTAGAATTATCTAATTATCTAATTGCCTCAATTTTCATATTATCTCAATTACCTAATTTGTCCTTCTCCATACACGTACCATTTGTTTGTTACGAGATGTTGAAGACCAATTGGACCTCTTTGGTGAAGTTTATCGGTACTTATTGCTAATTCGCCACCAAGTCCAAATTGTCCTCCGTCTGTAAAACGGGTTGAAGCATTTTGGTAAACTGCTGCAGCATCTATTGCTTCCATAAACTGCTGTGCCGTTTCGTCGTCTCTTGTTATAATTGCTGCAGAATGTCCTCCACAGTATTTATTAATCATATCGATTGCATGATCCTGAGAATCGATGGTTCCAATTACAATTTTATAATCTAAAAACTCTTCGTACCAAATATCTTCGTTTTGAAGTGTTTTCGTATTTTCGAAATTCTCTAATGATTTATCTACAATAACTTCCACTTTTGCTTCTATTAAAGCCTCAATCAGCATTGCTGTGAAGCCTTCAAAATTAGGAAGTTTCGAATCTATTAAAACTTTATCTAAAGCATTACAAGCTGAAATTTTAGCTGTTTTAGCATTTAAAATTACTTTTAAAGCCAAATCTGTATCTGCTTTTTCATTAACGTAAACAAAATTATTTCCGCGTCCGCTTACAATAACAGGACAAGTTGCGTGTGCTTTTACAAACTCAATTAATTTTTCTCCACCTCTCGGAACAATTAAATCGACTTTTTGAGTTGGTTTTTCTAAAAACGCCTGAGTTTCTGTTCTGTTGTAATTCAGATATTCAACCCAATCTTTTGAAACTCCGTTTTCTTCTAAAGCTTTGTGCCAAAGACTTACGATTTTCAAATTTGATTTTAAAGACTCTTTTCCTCCTTTTAATAAAATTTTATTTCCTGATTTAAACGCAATTCCGCCCGCTTCTATTGTAACATCTGGACGAGATTCGTAAATGATTAAAATCGTTCCGAAAGCAGCGGTTTTATTAATGACTTTTATTCCATTATCATGAGTAAAATGAAAACGCTCAACACCAACGGGATCTTCTTGAGAAGCTAATTGGTTTAATGATAAAATCATTTCGTCAACTTTTTTATCATCTACTTTTAGGCGTTCTTCCATCGCTAAATCTGAACCGTCATAATCTGCAAGATCTTCCTGATTGGTCAAGATTATCTCATTCCGCTCCTGCTCGACCAGCTTTGCCATAGAGCGCAAAACTGCATTGCGTGTTTCAATTGATAATGGTTTCATTTTTTTGGTTTAATTGGTTAATCGTTAATTCGTTTAATCGATTAACCAGTTAAACGATTAAACGAGTTAACAGTTATAGGCAAACTTATTTTTTAAGTTCTTCTAAACTTTCTTTTAAAGCTTTTACAAACGTATCAATATCAGCTTTTTTCACAGTTAATGGCGGTAAAATTCTTAATAGATTTTTATTGTTGGCACTTCCTGTAAAAATGTGTTTTTCGATGATTAATTTCTTTCTTAAAGCAGCTACATCAAAATCAAACTCAACTCCAAGCATTAATCCTTTTCCTTTTACTTGTTTGATGCCTTCAACTTCTTTGATTTTCTCTAAGAAATATTCATAAACTTCGTTTACATTTTTCTGTAAATCTAGTTTTTCGATTACATCTAAAACCGCAATTCCCGCTGCACAAGACAAATGGCTTCCGCCGAAAGTCGTTCCTAATAATCCGAAACTTGCTTCAAATTTTGGAGAAATTAAGATCGCCCCAACAGGAAATCCATTCCCCATTCCTTTTGCAACAGAGATAATATCAGCATTGATTCCGTGATGTTGGAAAGCGAAGAATTTCCCGCTTCTTCCGTATCCTGATTGTACTTCATCTAAAATTAAAACAACATCGTGTTTTTTACAAGCTTTTTCTAAAGCCTGAAAAAACTCAGTTGTTCCTTGGTCTAAACCTCCAACTCCTTGAATTCCTTCGATAATTACTGCTGTAACATCTCCTTTAGCCAGTTCAGCTTCAACTAATTCGATTTGATTTAAAGGTAAAAAAGTAACAACTTGCTGCGCATTAATTGGCGCAACAATTTTCTTATTATCAGTAACCGCAACTGCTGCAGAAGTTCTTCCGTGGAAAGAATTATCAAAAGCCACAACTCTCGATTTTCCGTTGTGGAAAGAAGCTAGTTTTAAAGCATTTTCATTTGCCTCAGCACCAGAACTGCATAAAAACAATTCGTAATCTTCAAGACCAGAAAGTTTTCCTAATTTCTGTGCCAATTCAACCTGCAAAGGATTCTGAATTGCATTCGAATAAAATCCTAAATGATCTAATTGATTCTTCAATTTTGCTACATAATCCGGCTGCGTGTGTCCGATAGAAATCACACCATGTCCGCTGTATAAATCTAAATATTCTACTCCTTTATCATCAATAATGGTACAATCAATTGCTTTTACTGGAGTTATGTCGTATAATGGGTAAACGTTGAATAAGTTCATTTTTTGTTTTGTTTATTTTGTTTCAGGTTTCATGTTTCAAGTTGTCTACAGAACGTGCAACTTGAAACATGAAACTTGAAACTATTATTAAAATCCGCTTGGTTTCAAATGTAAACCTGTGGTTTCTTCTAATCCGAACATTAAATTCATGTTTTGAATTGCTTGTCCTGAAGCACCTTTGGTTAAGTTATCGATAATTGATGTTATGAGAACCCGGTTTCCTTTTTTCAATAAACTAATAATACATTTATTCGTCTGCACCACCTGTTTCATGTTGATGTTTGTTGTGGTAACGGTTACAAAAGGCTCATTTTTATAAAACTCTTCGTATTTCGCTACTAATTGCTCCAAACTATCATCACATAATGTATATAAAGTTGCAAAAATTCCTCTTGGGAAATCTCCTCTGTTCGGAATAAAAAGCAATTCGCTGTCAAAATCATCTTGCAACTGAACCAAACTTTCTGAAATCTCACCTAAATGCTGGTGTTCAAAAGCTTTATAATGTGACATATTATTGTTTCTCCAACTGAAATGAGAAGTTTCTGAAAGACTTACTCCTGCTCCAGTACTTCCGGTTGTGGCATTAATATGAACATCATTATTCAATAGATTATGTTCTGCTAAAGGCAATAAAGCCAATTGAATAGCAGTTGCGAAACAACCTGGATTTGCGATATAATTTGCTTTTTTGATTTCGGCTTTATTGATTTCAGGCAATCCGTAAACAAAATCTTTTCCTTCAAAATGAGCGTCTTTATTTAATCTGAAATCATTTCCTAAATCGATGATTTTGGTATGGCTTGCAAACTGATTTTCTTTCAAAAATGAAATCGATTTTCCGTGACCTAAACACAAGAAAACAACGTTCACATTTGGATTGATTTCATTCGTGAAATTCATTTCGATATCGCCCATCAAATCTTGGTGCGCCACAGAAAGCGGCTTTCCAGCGTTTGTTGTGCTGTAAACAAAATCGATGTTTACTTTGGGGTGATACATTAAAATTCTGATGAGTTCTCCGGCCGTGTAGCCCGAACCACCAATAATTCCGACATTAATCATGATCTAATTTGTTTACAGATGAGAAAATATTTTGTGCATTTCCTAAAATCTTAATAAATCCTTTTGCATCGTCAGATGTCCAAGCATTGTTCATTTCGCCATATTGACCGAAACCTGTGTTCATTAAATCATTTTCAGATTCAATTCCATCAAGTGAGAAATGATATGGTTTTAAAGAAACTGTTACCGTTCCGTTTACTGTTTTTTGCGTGTCTTGCAAGAACGTTTCAATGTTTCTCATCACTGGATCTAAGAACTGACCTTCGTGGAATAACATTCCGTACCAGTTTCCTAATTGTTCTTTCCAGTATTGCTGCCATTTTCCAAGAGTATGTTTCTCTAATAAATGGTGCGCTTTGATGATAATTAACGGAGCTGCAGCTTCAAAACCAACTCTTCCTTTAATTCCAATAATCGTATCTCCAACGTGAATATCTCTACCAATTGCGTAAGCACTTGCCAGTTTTTCTAGAGCTACAATATTATTTGATGGTTTGTCCGTTTTTCCGTTTAAACCAACTAATTCTCCTTGCTCAAAATGAAGCGTTACTTTCTCTTCTCCTTCTTTTTGCAATTGAGAAGGATACGCTTCACTTGGCAACGGTTGTCCTGAAGTTAAAGTTTCTTTTCCTCCAACACTTGTTCCCCAAAGTCCTTTATTGATAGAATATTGTGCTTTTTCCCAAGAATAGTGAACTCCGTTTTGAGCTAGATAATCCACTTCTTCTTGTCTTGACAATTTTAAATCTCTAATCGGCGTAATGATTTCGATTTCTGGAGCAATAGTCTGGAAAATCAAATCAAAACGAATTTGGTCGTTTCCTGCACCAGTACTTCCGTGAGCGATTGCAGTTGCTCCTACTTTTTTCGCATATTTTATAGCTTCAATTGCCTGAAAAACACGCTCAGCACTAACTGATAACGGATAAGTATTGTTTTTTAATACGTTTCCAAAAATCAAGTATTTTATAGCTTTATCGTAATATTTATCTAAAATTGTTAAGTTGGCATGTTGTGCACTTCCTAATTCGTAAGCTCTTTTTTCTATTGCTGATAATTCTTCTGCGCTAAATCCTCCTGTATCAACAAGAACGGTATGAACCTCATAACCTTTTTCGTTCTTTAAATATTTCAAACAATACGAGGTATCTAATCCTCCGCTATAAGCTAATACTACTTTTTTCATTTTTTATAATTTAGGCTAATACTTTCGTATATAGCAGTTTGAGATTTCTTTTTAATTAAATTTTAAATAAAAAAACAAATGACAATATTTTGTTTAAAAATAAAGCTTGTTTGATTTTTTTAAGTCTGCTTAAAACAGCCTCATTAAAAGGATGTCTTGGCGGTGTTTTTTGTTTTTCTTTTGGATCGTACAACATTCCAGTGCAAAGACACATTTTGTTTTCTTTGCTCTGTAAAATTGGGAAGTTAGTACAGGTTTTACAGCCCGCCCAGAAACTTGGATCGGTTGTCAATTCTGAGAAAGGAACTGGTTTATAGCCTAATTCAGAGTTAATTTTCATAACAGCTAAACCTGTAGTAATTCCAAATATCTTAGCATCTGGAAATCTTTTCAAAGAATAATCAAAAACTTTGGATTTTATTTTTTTTGCCAAACCATGACTTCTATAATCTGGATGTACAATTAATCCTGAATGAGCGACAAATTTTCCGTGCTGCCAGCTTTCTATATAGCAAAAACCTGCAAATTTTCCGTCTGCCAAAGCAATCATCGCATCACCATTTGCCATTTTTTTCTGAATGTACTCAGGAGTCCTTTTAGCAATCCCCGTACCTCTTAATAAGGCAGACGATTCTATCGTATCGCAGATTTCCTGCGCATACTTAAAGTGTTCTTCTTGAGTTACAACAATAGAGATCTTCATTTCAATTATTGAAGTTAGAGTTAAAAATTAAAGCATATTGATTCGCTTGAAATCCAGAATTGAATCCAATAAAATTAAGCATAAAAGAAGTAACTTCTTCAAAACCAAAACATTGATTAAGAAAATTTACAAAATAATAAATACTTTTAGGATGCGTTTGTCCAATGGACAAATTATGTGATTTCAAAATGAAAAATGGATATGAATAAATATACGGCTATAAAACTCAGTGAACACTATAGAGATAGTGTCCGTACTTCGGGAGAAGTAATCGGTGAGTTTGTCCGTGACAAAGAAGTTATATGTAAACTTATTTTATTCATCGGTGCAAAAGTACATTATTTTTTTATTTACAAAACAAAAAATTAAAATTCTAACATTTTTTTTAGTTTTTGTTAATATATGCAAAAATAAAAACCCGATAATTATTTCTAATTATCGGGTTTTAAATAGGTTATATCTCTATAATTTTTACTTCTTAGTAAACTGCATTATTTGTCCATTATCTAAAATTGTCATGTCAAACGCATTTTTAGCTTCATTAAATTTAAATTTTAATCCCGCTCTTTTCGATTCAAATGTGTCTTTTTCGCCTGCTACAGGTTCTAATGTAAACTTAGGATAATTTGGAAGTTCGGCAACTAAAGCACTATTTTTTTCTGTCAGTTCAATAGTTAAAGGAGATTTTGCTGTAGCATATTTACCTAAATATCCATCTAAAATAATATCTTTTTCCAATTTACCTTTTGCTGCTGTCCAAACATTATTTGAGTCGTTATTATCTGGAAAAACATGATCAGGATCTAACGTAATACTTTCAATTTCTTCTGTAGAATTGTGTTTGAAAGACCAGCTTTTATTACGCTGCCATACTTCTACCGGAAGATTAACTCTAGTCACTTTTCCGCCTTTTGTTTTCACATCTAAAACAATTGGCATTGGCATTTTATCAAAATTTTCAACTGTAATTATGGCACCTTTAGCAGGATCGTTTTTCACATATTTTACAGAATTAACACCTTGATCAAAACGCCAATTATTTACGTACCAGCTTCTCCAGAACCAGCTTAAGTCTTCACCAGCCACATTTTCCATAGATCTAAAGAAATCATCTGGTTGTGGATGTTTATATGCCCAACGCTGAATATAGGTTCTAAAAGCAGTATCAAAACGCTCTTTTCCTAAAATCTGTTCTCTTAAAATCACTAAACCTGCGCTTGGTTTAAAGTAGCATAACATACCAATATTAGCTTCCTTCATGTTATCAGGAGAACTCATAATCGTTTCTAAGTCGGGTCTAGTAAACGGTTCTGCTTGTTCGTGCAAATCTGTTGGCTGTTCTTTGTACTCTCCATTATTAAATGCAGCAGTGCTTAACGAGTTAATAAAAGTGTTAAATCCTTCATCCATCCAAGCAAACAATCTTTCATTAGAACCAACAATCATTGGAAACCAAATATGTCCAAATTCGTGATCTGTAACTCCCCATAAATCTGCTCCTTTAGATTTCCATCCGCAGAAAACAATTCCAGGATATTCCATTCCTCCTTCATTACCTGCAACGTTTGTAGCTGCTGGATAAGGATATTCGAACCATTGTTTAGAATAATGTTCGATTGAAGCTTTCACATATTCTGTAGAACGTCCATAAGCACCTTGCCCATCACTTTCAACTGGATAAGCAGACAATGCTAATGATTTTTTACCGCTTGGAAGGTTAATTTTAGCGCCGTCTAAGATAAAAGCCGGAGAAGATGCCCAAGAAAAATCACGTGCATTTTTGATTTTATAATGCCATGTTTTTTCAGTTCCTGAATTGCTATTTGCTGTTGCGTTAACTTCATCAGCAGTACGGATCATAACTGTTTTATCACTGTTTGAAGCGTCTTTATATCTTTTTAATTGCTCAGCAGAAAATACTTCCTGACCGTTTAGCAATTCTCCTGAAGCTACAACGTAGTGATTTCCTGGAACTGTAAGTTTCACATCAAAATCTCCATATTCTAAGTAAAACTCAGACGCACCTAAATAAGGAGCTGTATTCCATCCTCTAACATCATCATACACACACATACGTGGGTACCATTGTGCAATTGTGAAGATTTTTCCGTTTTTAGTTTCCAAAACTCCCATTCTATCAGACCCCTCGAAAGGCGCGATGAAAGAAAATTCGATTTTAACTTTTACAGAGCCTCCTTTTGCAGCTAATTCTTGTGGAAGGAAAATCTGCATTCTTGTGTCTGTAACTATATATTTAGCAACTGTTTCTGTTTTAGTTTTTCCACCAGTAATTACTTTTACAGATTTAATTTTATTTCCACCATCAAAAACTTGTCCTTGGGCTCCGTTACGGCTTCCTGTCAAAGGCACGATAGCGTTTCCTCTAGAATCTTCTTTAAATAAGTTCTGATCTAAATTCAGCCAAAGAAATGATAATTTATTAGGGCTATTATTAGTATAAGTAATTTCATCTGTCCCTACAATCTCATTTGTAGTTCCGTTTAATTTTGCCGTAATCTGATAATCGGCTCTATTCTGCCAATACTCAACTCCTGGCTCACCACTTGCAGTACGAGTTGATGTAGCATTTTTGGTGTAAAAATGAGGTCCAAAGGCATCATGATAATTGTAATTGTTTACCGGATTTGCTGCTGTCGCTGACGGGGTTTGCTGCGCCCATACTGAAGAAATCCCAAAAAATAAAGCCGCGGTTAAAATGGCTTTTGCAGATTGCTTTTTCATATTTTTTAGCTGTTTATGTAGCAAATTAATGAAAAAAAAAGCTATTTACAGAGAAACTTTAAAACATAAATTCAATTTTAGCAAAATTTTATCAATAAAATAATTTAAGCCTTTTTCTTAAAAAACTAAATTTTATAAAATATATTTACATCTCTATAAAAAATATTCATTTTATATTTAACATTGTGACTACAACTATTTCAAATTCAATATTAAAAGCTTCCATTAAACATGCTGGAGCTGAATTATTTTCATTAAAAGACAATCAAGAAAACGAATATATCTGGGAAGGCAATCCAGATTTTTGGGGCAAACATTCTCCCGTACTTTTTCCAATTGTAGGAACTTTAAAAAATAACACTTACACAATCAGCGAAAAAGAATACCATCTGCCACGCCATGGTTTTGCTCGTGACATGGACTTTGAATTGATTGAAAAAACGGAAAACAAAGCCGTTTTCTCTCTTCAATCTTCTGAAGAAACATTGCAGAAGTATCCTTTTGAATTTGAATTACAGCTTATTTATACGCTTAATGAAAACGCATTGGAGCTTGAATACAAAGTCATTAATAAAGGAAAAGAAAAAATGCCTTTTTCTATTGGAGCGCACCCAGCAATTGCTCTTCCTAATCATTTTGAAGATTATGCTCTTCAATTTGAAAAAGAGGAAAGTTTAAAATATTACCTTCTTGAAAACGATTTGATTTCGTCTAAAACTAAAATTTTAGAAACAAAAGACAATTTAGTTCCTTTAAATTATGAGCTATTTAGTAACGATGCTCTAATCTTTAAAACATTAGAATCAAAATCTTTAACTATTTTAAACAATTCAAAACCTTATATAAAAGTTGATTATAAAGATTTTCCAAGTTTAGGAATCTGGACAAAAGAAGACGCACCTTTTATTTGTATTGAACCATGGCTTGGATATTCTGACACTGATGAAAACACAGGTGATTTATACCAAAAAGAGGGAATTTTGACATTGGAAGCCAACAAAGATTTCAGTGCAAAATTTAGTATAACAACATTATAATAAAGAAAATGTTAGATTTTAACTTTACTCCATTTCCTGTAATAGAAACAGAACGCATAATTCTAGACCGCCTTAACAACAAAGACGTACAGGAAGTATTTGAGCTACGTTCTAATCCTGAAATCATGAAATTTATTCCAAGACCTTTGGCAAAAAATCATGAAGATGCTTTGGAGCACATCAAAATAATCAATGATAAAATTGACGATAACACTGGAATAAATTGGAGTATCAGACTAAAAGGCAACCCTAAGTTGCTTGGAATTATTGGTTTTTACAGATTGCAACCTGAAAATTACCGAGCAGAAATAGGCTATATGCTTTCACCCGATTATCATGGAAAAGGAATTATTCCAGAAGCTGTAAACCGACTAATTAAATTTGGTTTTGAAGATTTAAAACTTCATTCTATAGAAGCTGTAATTGATCCAGAAAATTATGCTTCAGAAAAAGTATTACAAAAATGTGGATTTGTTAAAGAAGCTCATTTAAAAGAATCAGAATTTTGGGAAGGAAAATTTCTTGATAAGGTAATCTATTCATTATTAGAAAAGTAGATTTTCATTCTTGTTAAAATAATCTTATAGCCAATTGTTCTCTAGCATTATACGTTATATTTGCGCTCGAAATCAGCAAAAAAAAGCTGTTTTGAATCCAAAACATTTTTATGAAAAAAATACCCGCCCTACTTGTTCTTTTATTTTGTATACAATTACAAAGTCAGACATTTGTAAAATTTAACGGAGCAACTGCTTTATTAGCGATCCCAAATATTGGTATAGAAACTAGCATTGGAGAGAAAACCACATTTAGTGCCGATGTAATGGCTTCTTTCTGGGAATCGTTTAACGGACAAAATCCAATGAAATTTATTACTGTTACTCCAGAAGTACGTTACCATTTTAAAGAAAAATATAACGGTTTTTATGTAGGAGGACATATTGGAGCTGATAAATACGAATTGCAAAAATGGAACTATTGGGACAGTAATCACTATGAAGACGGTTTTGGCTACAGACTTGGTGCTACAGTTGGTTACAACCTAAAACTAAGTGATAAGTTTTTACTTGACTTTTTTGTAGGCGGTGGATGGCACCAAGGTTTTTATAAAGGATATTATAATGATGGAACTCCAGGAAGGTATGAAAAAGCCCCGAATTATAATAAAAGTGGTGAATGGCTTCCGTACCGTGGAGGAGTTATGATTTCATACAAATTATAAAATCAGGTTAACTTAGGAAGCGTTTTTACATAAAGCTCTTCTACTTTTTTACGAGCCCAATCTGTTTTTCTCAAGAATGTAAGACTCGATTTTACACTCGGATTTGAAGTAAAACATTTTACTGGAATTAATTCTCCTAAAGTATCAAATCCATAATAATTGACTAAAGTTTCGACAATTTTTTGAAGCGTGATTCCGTGAAGAGGGTCTTTAAATTGATTTTGCATTTTGTACTTTTTAGATAATAAATCAAAAAGACCGTACTAGGAAAAGTACGGTCTTTTCTTTTTGCAAAATTACTAAAATAGAATTTTACGATAATCAAATAAAGAATAAATTAGAATACGAATTTAAATCCGACAGAAACAGGAGAAGTCAAATTTGGGTTACTTCCTGCTAAAGCTGTGTTGTAAAAGGGATCTACATTGGCAACATGTGCTAAACCAAAATTGGTAACTGTAGTTTTGTCTCCAGTTTTAGGATCAAGTGTTGTTGATGTAAAGTTTGCCAGATCATAAGAAAACTCCACAGAGAAATTCTTAGTCACGAAATAATCAAATCCGCCTGATAGAGACAACCCAACTTGATTTACTTTTAACTCACTTTCTTTTTCTTTACCAGTAATAATAGGCACTGCCAATTGTCCGAAGAAATAAAGTGAACCAGCAACATTCCAATATTTTCTAACTAAAGGCTGCGCTACAAATAGATTTGTTTTTGCTGCAGTTCCAGCATCAGAATCTGCTTTAATGTTGATAAAACCAATTCCTGCACCTACAGCAACAGATGGCGTTACAAATGTTCCAACAATTGGCAGCACAGATAATGTAGTATTTTTTTCATCTGCCGTTTTAGTTTGTTGATAACCGAATTGGGAGGTTGCAAACCATGCACCTTTTAGTCCTTGAGTTGAATCTTGGGCTTTAGCAGTTAAACCGATTAATACCATACTCACTAATGTTACAATCTTTTTCATTTTATTTCGTTTTTTTTTTTAAATTACAAGACAAACTTATGTGTAAGCTTTTTGCTCAAGACTGATTAAAATCATAGATTAAAAAAAAACTTTAATTATATTTAACTGCCACATTTTTTTCAATTTTGTCTTACATTTGCAGCTATGATAAAATCAGTCAATATACTTAACAAAAGAGCCCGATTCGATTACGAAATAATCGATACGTACACTGCTGGAATTGTTTTGGCAGGAACAGAAATTAAATCTATACGTTTAGGGAAAGCAAACATTACCGAAAGTTTTTGTGAATTTAGTGGTATGGAACTTTTTGCCATTAATACTTATATTGAAGAATATTCTTTTGGAAATCAATTCAATCATAAATCTAGAAGTGAGCGAAAATTACTTTTAAACAAAAAAGAGTTAAAAACGCTACATAAAAGTGTTCAGGCAAAAGGACTTACTATTATCCCTTTGAAATTATTTACAAATGAAAAAGGTTTAGCCAAATTACAGATCGGTCTTTGCAAAGGAAAGAAGAACTATGACAAACGTGAATCTCTAAAAGAGCAAGACACTAAACGAGATTTAGACCGTATTAAAAAAGCTTACAACTAGTAAGCTTTTTTATTTTCACACAAAACACTTATAATTAACATTTTATATTTATTTTTACTTATAACCAATTTAACTGTAAAATATGAAAAAGTACTTAGTTTTGTTTTTCGCTATTGCAGCGTTTTCAAGTTGTGGCAGTAATACTTCTATTGTAAACAGCTGGAGAGATCCTGATGTAACGATTGCTCAGGAACAATTTAAAAAAGTTTTGGTTGTCGCTTTAGTCAAAGATGAAGCTTCGAGACGAATTACAGAAAACAGAATTGCTGCAAGCAATCCAGTATTTAAAACTTCGTATCAATACTTAAATGCAACTTCACAATTATCACAAGAACAAAAACTAAAGGTTTTACAAGACGAAAATTTTGACGGAGTAATCAGTATGCGATTAGTCAGCAAAGAAAAAGAAGTTAATTATGTTCCTGGCACTTATACAGGAATGTACTATGGCGGTTTTGACGGAATGTATACAGGAATGTACGGTTATGGTTTTGGAAACTGGTACGGAATGTATTCTCCAAACTTTTACGATCCTGGATATTACCAAGAAACCACATCTTATATGGTAGAAACCAATGTGTTTTCACTAAAACAAAACAAATTAATCTGGACAGGAACTACAGAATCGCAATATGTTACCGATTTAGGACAAACCGTTGATGCGATAATGCAAGCTGTTGTAAAAGAAATGAGAAAGGACGGATCGCTTCCTCCCAAATAAAACATCAAGAGCAGTATTTCAAAAATGCTGCTTTTCTTTTGCCTAAAAAATTGACTAATTTTGTCAAGACTAAATCTTTCATAGAATGAAATCACTTTTAAAAAACGCTAGAGAACAGAAAGGTTTAAAAACTCGTGAGTTAGCTCAGCTTGCTGATATTGATCAAGCTTTGATTAGTAAATTTGAATCTGGAACTCGAAAACCAACAAAAGAGCAAGTAACCAAATTATCTCAACTTTTAGAGATTGATTATGAGACTTTAATGGTTGCTTGGCTTAAAGAGAAAATTCTTTATGAAATTGGCAATGAAGAATTTGCATTGAAAGCCTTAATTTTAGCCGAACAAGAAATTCAAAACAATAGAAAAGAAATCAACTCAGCATTACTATCTTCTATTCAAAATATCTTGGATGAAATTGAAATCTTAAAAAGTAAAATCCATTCTTTTAATCATTTTGAGTACCGTCAAATTTCAAAAACTTTAGAAATAGAATTTATTTTTAAAAGTATTCATTTAAACAAGAATCCACTAACCTTGGAAGAAACTAAACTAGTCTTAAATGAAGGATTGACCATTTCTGGAAAAAGTATGCAAAATCATCTTGAAGCCATTAATTTTCAAGAAGCAACATTTTACATTAAAGATCTAACTCAAAAGAAAACATCATTTAATGAAAAAGATTTTCTTTTGCTTCATACTTTTATTTTTAAAGGATTTGAATCTGAAAGTTCTGGAAAATATATCAATGATAAACTTATTATACGCGAAATGAATTTATTTTTTAATTGGTACGAATCGCAAAAAAACAATCTTCATACCTTAATTCTCGCATCTGAAGCTCATCTAAAAATAGCTGAAATTAAGCCTTTTGAAAATGGAAATCTTCAAATGGCAAATCTAGCATTAAACTGGATTTTAATCCAACATAATTATACATATGTCACAATTGATGAAAATCAAAAGAGTATAGATGAGTATTTTTCTGTTTTGGAGGAAAGTCAGATTCAGAATGATAAATCAATTTTTATTAATTATATAATTAGTATCGAAAAAGAAAATCTAAAAAGAGCGATACAATTAATCGAAAAATAAAAAAGCCCAGCTAAAACTGGGCTTCGTATTAATTTTTATCTTCTAATAAAGGAACAAATCTAAACTCTCCAAACTCATGTTTTTCAAATTGAGTTTCATTCTTTCTAATTAATAAAGTCATAATCTGAACATCTTCTCCTAAAGGAATAACAAGCCTTCCCCCTATTTTCAACTGAGCCATTAAAGGCTGCGGAATAAAAGGCGCACCTGCTGTAACTATAATACTATCAAACGGAGCAAAATTTGGCAATCCTTTATATCCATCTCCAAAAGAAACATGCTTTGGACGAATGTTTAATTTTGGAAATAAGTTAGAAGTTGCTTTAAACAATTCACTTTGTCTTTCAACGGTAAATACTTTAGCGCCTAACATAAATAAAACGGCAGTCTGATAACCAGAACCCGTTCCTATTTCCAAAACTTTATGATCTTTCTTAACTTCAAGCAATTGCGACTGAAAAGCCACCGTATAAGGTTGAGAAATGGTTTGCCCTGCACCAATAGGAAATGCCTTGTCTTGATAAGCGAAATCTTCAAAACTTGAATTTAAAAAAAGGTGTCTTGGGATTTTTTTAATGGCATCCAAAACCGCTCTATCAGTAATTCCTTTTTGTTCTAAGGTGGTTACTAATTGATTGCGAAGTCCTTGATGTTTGGCAGTATCTTTCAAAATGGGTAGGTTTTATTTTCGCAAAAATAAGAAACAAAACAGGATTTCAAATATTGATTTTTAAATATTAAATTAATAAAGCTAAAAGTTGAAATGTGAATTGCGAAATATAAACCGTAAAACGTAAAATGTCGACCGTTAAATACCGAAAGTCATAACTCATATTTACATTTCACATTTCACAATTCGATAAATTCATTTTCAGGTTAAACAAATAAATTATATTTTTGTTTAAAATACATTCTCATGTTAAAAGTAGGAGTTTTAGGTGCTGGTCATCTTGGTAAAATACATTTACGCTTATTACAACAATCTGACAAATACGAATTAGTTGGATTTTACGACGAAAATCAAGAAAATGCCGAAAGAATCTCTAAAGAGTTTGGCTATAAAAACTTCAGCACAATTGCAAAACTTATTCACGCTGTCGACGTGATTGACATTGTAACTCCAACACTTTCACACTATAAATGTGCAAAAGTTGCCATCAAATCAGGAAAACATATCTTTATTGAAAAACCAATCGCTAATACAGTTGAAGAAGCCGAAGAAATTATTGCTTTGGCAAAAGAGTACAATGTAAAAGGGCAAGTTGGTCACGTAGAGCGTTTTAATCCCGCTTTTATCGCTACAAAAAACATGATCGAAAACCCGATGTTTATTGAAACGCATCGTTTGGCCGAATTTAATCCGCGCGGTACAGACGTTCCTGTGGTTTTAGATTTAATGATTCATGATATTGATGCCATTTTAAGTGTAGTAAATTCAAAAGTAAAAGATATTCACGCCAGTGGAGTATCTGTAATTAGCGATACTCCAGATATTGCCAATGCCAGAATTGAATTCGAAAATGGTTGTGTAGCCAACTTAACAGCAAGCAGAATCTCATTAAAAAACATGCGTAAGTCACGTTTCTTCCAAAAAGATGCTTACATTTCTGTTGACTTCTTAGAAAAGAAATGCGAAGTAGTACGTATGAAAGATGCGCCAGAAGTTCCTGGAGATTTTGACATGATTCTTCAAAACGCTGAAGGTGTAAAAAAACAAATCTATTTCACCAATCCAGATGTGGAGCAAAACAATGCAATTCTGGACGAATTAGAATCTTTTGCAAATGCAATCAATACAGATACTACACCAGTTGTAACATTGGAGCAAGCTACAGATGCTTTGCGCGTGGCTTATCAAATTATTGATTGTTTCGATAAATAATTAAAATAATTTTAAAAATAAATTAGCCACGAAATTCGCGATCAAGTTGCGAATTCGTGGCTAAATAGTAAAATATAATATACTAAAGGTAATATGAAAACAATAGCTGTAATTGGAGCAGGAACAATGGGTAACGGAATTGCACATACTTTTGCGCAAAGCGGATTTACTGTAAAATTAATCGACGTTTCTGAAAAATCATTAGATAAAGGAATGGCAACCATTGCTGCTAACCTAGATCGTATGCTTTCTAAAGGAACAATTACTCAAGAAGATGTTGCTAAAACTATCACCAATATTATTACTTACACAGATATAAAGGACGGTGTTGTTGGTGTAGATTTAGTAGTTGAAGCAGCAACTGAAAACGTTGAATTAAAACTAAACATCTTCAAACAATTAAACGAATATTGCTCGCACAACACCATTTTAGCAACCAATACTTCTTCTATTTCAATTACACAGATTGGAGCTGTTGTAGCACATCCTGAACGTGTTATCGGAATGCACTTTATGAATCCGGTGCCGATTATGAAATTAGTCGAAATCATCCGCGGATACAATACAAGCGATGAAGTAACTAAAATCATCATGACTTTATCTGAAAAATTAGGTAAAGTTCCTGTTGAAGTAAATGATTATCCAGGTTTTGTAGCAAACAGAATCTTAATGCCAATGCTAAATGAAGCAATAGAAACGTTATACAACAAAGTCGCAGGAGTTTACGAAATTGATACCGTAATGAAATTAGGAATGGGACACCCAATGGGACCTCTTCAATTAGCTGATTTTATTGGTCTTGACGTTTGTCTAGCAATCTTAAATGTAATGTACGACGGATTCAAAAATCCAAAATATGCTCCTTGTCCATTATTAGTAAACATGGTGAGAGCTGGTAAACTTGGAGTAAAATCTGGAGAAGGTTTTTACGATTACAGCGAAAGTAAAAAAGCAGAGAAAATCTCCAAGCAATTTTTGTAAAATCTGATTTGTTCAATGAAAAAAATAATCTTTCTAGTCATTCTAATAATTTTTAGTTTAATTACTCTTTATTATTACAAACCAGTGACTATTGATTATTTATTTGGAATAACTAGAACTTTAAAGCAAGAAAATGGATATCAACTGAATATCAACAACAAAAGGTATGACAATTGTGTCTTTAAAAGTACCGAGAGTTTTGATAAAAAGCGAAAACACAATTTTGTAATTTTATATTTAAGGGATTTAAATATAAAATCAGACTTTGAAATAATCGTTGTAAATCTTGATGATAAAGTAGTAGGCTATTTTTGTGGTTCTGATAAGTGCTATGACAAAGTATTTGGCACTCTTTTTCAAAGTGATATGGGTTCTTTTTATACTCCTTTAGAGGATGATGCAAAAGGGCCTGGATTCGATACTAAATTAAAAATGGAAAATGAAAAGATCGATTTTTACATTCCATCAGAAAGAAATGAAAGCTTACACATTCAGCTTTCAAAAAAATAAATAAAATGTCAATAGCATCAAACTTACATACAATCAAAGCAACTTTACCTGAACAGGTAACTCTTGTTGCCGTTTCTAAAACAAAACCTGTTTCAGACTTAATGCAAGCGTACGAAGCAGGCCAACGCATTTTTGGAGAAAACAAAATTCAGGAAATGACCGAAAAATGGGAACAAATGCCAAAAGACATTCAATGGCATATGATTGGTCATGTTCAGTCCAATAAAGTCAAATTTATGGCTCCGTACGTGACTTTGATTCATGGTGTTGACAGTTTAAAATTATTACAGGAAATCAATAAACAAGCTTTAAAAAATAAAAGAATTATAGATTGCCTTCTTCAAATTTATATTGCAGAAGAAGAATCTAAATTTGGTTTGGATGAAAACGAATTAAATGAACTTTTAACTTCTCCAGAGTTTAAAGAGTTAAAAAATATTCGTATCTTAGGTTTAATGGGAATGGCAACTTTCACAGACAATCAAAACCAGATTAAAAAAGAATTTACCCATTTAAAATCCATTTTTGATTCTATCCAAAAACTGCAGATTGTTGATTTAAAAACAATTTCAATGGGAATGTCTGGAGATTATCAATTGGCAATAGAATGTGGAAGCACAATGGTTAGAATTGGAAGCAGCATTTTTGGAGGCAGATAATTTCAAAACCAAGACTGTAAGTGTGCAGCGATACGCCTACACAGCAAACTGAATACTAAAAACTGAACACTGATTACTGAATTTGTACGCAATACTAGACATAGAAACTACAGGAGGACAATTTAATGAAGAGGGAATTACTGAAATCGCCATCTATAAATTTGATGGGCATGAAGTAGTAGACCAATTCATCAGTCTTGTCAATCCTGAAATTCCGATTCAGCCTTTTGTGGTAAAACTGACAGGAATCAATAATGCGATGTTGCGTTCTGCTCCAAAGTTTTACGAAATCGCCAAACGCATTATCGAAATTACTTCAGACTCTGTAATTGTGGCTCACAATGCTTCTTTTGATTATAGAATCCTTAGAACAGAATTTCGCCGTTTAGGCTACGATTTCGAAGCCAGAACACTTTGTACAGTAGAATTAGCCAAAAAACTAATTCCAGAACAACCTTCATACAGTTTAGGAAAACTAGTGCGTGCACTCGGAATTCCTATGGCAGACAGGCATCGTGCAAGTGGAGATGCTATGGCAACGACAAAGCTGTTTAAAATGCTTTTGGAAAAAGACACTGAGAAAACAATTGTAAAAGATTTTATAAAACTCGAAGTCGAAAAAGGAATTTCTCCAAAACTCTTAGATATCTTAAATCAAATGCCAGCCAAAACAGGCGTTTATTATATTTATAACGAAGGGGGAACTTTGATTTATATTGGCAAAAGTCAAAATATCAAAAAAAGAGTCAATCAGCATTTTACTGGAGTTACAACCAAAAGCAAAAGAATTCAGGCTGAAGTCTTTACTATAACTTACGATGAAACTGGAAGCGAATTAATCGCCCTTTTAAAAGAAAGTCAGGAAGTAAAAATAAATCGTCCGAGATACAATCGTTCGCAAAAGAAAACTGTTTTTCCTTTCGCCTTGTATGCCGAAAAAGATGAAAACGGATACATCAATTTAAAACTTGAAAAAGCAGACGGACGTAAAAAAGAAATAACCTCTTTTGCTTCTTTGCAAGAAGGTAAAAATGCACTTTTTAGGTTTACAGCAAAATATCATTTGTGCCAAAAACTAACCGGTTTATATCAAACCAAAAAAGAGTGTTTTCAATATAAAATCAAAGAATGCGATGGAGCTTGCGTTGGCGAAGTTACACCTGAAGTTTACAATTTAAGAGTACAGCAGTTTATCTCAGAAAACAGTTTCGAAAATAAAAGCATGATCTTAATAGACAGAGGCCGAAATGTAAACGAAAGAAGTGCGATTTTAATAGAAAACGGAACCTATCAAGGTTATGCTTATTACGATTTGAATCATCAAATCACCAATATTGATATCCTCAAAAACATTCTGATTCCAATGCCGCACAATCGTGATGTGAAAAATATCATTCAGAATTACATCCGAAAAAGCAAATCATTAAAGATACTTCATTTTTAACAAAACAAAACTTTCATTATCTTTAGTGATATGAAAAATAAAAAATCACAATACGAAATCTTCAGGGAAAAAGTCAAAATTATTCTATATGGTACCAATACCATTTTAGGACGAATGTTCGATTTAGTATTGCTGGGTTTAATCCTGCTGAGTGTTCTCCTAATAATGCTTGACACCGTTGAAGGAGTCAGTTCTAAATATCATGAACAATTATTGATATGCGAATGGATAATTACAGTTTTTTTCACCATCGAATATATACTGAGAATTATTTCTATTCAAAAACCAGTTAAATACGTTTTCAGCTTTTACGGAATCATCGATTTGCTTGCCGTATTACCCATGTATTTATCGATCTTTTTTCCCGGTGCGAGTATTCTATCCATTGTAAGAGCACTCCGTTTTCTTCGATTGTTCAAGATTTTGCATATTCCGCAAATTAATCATCAATCTTTACAATTAAAAGAAGCTATAGAAGCTAGCAAAGAAAAAATTCTAGTTTTCATTTATTTTGTCTTAATCAGCACTGTTATAATCGGTACAGTCATGTATTTGGTTGAAGGCAGAGAATCAGGATTTACAAGTATCCCCATGGGAATTTATTGGACAATTGTTACTTTAACAACCGTTGGTTATGGCGACATTTCTCCTCAAACTCCATTAGGACAATTTATTGCAGCATTTGTAATGATTTTAGGTTACGGAATAATTGCTGTTCCAACAGGAATTGTTACAGCCGAATTTGCAAAAAGCAGCCTAAGAAGCAATTCAGTAAGCGGAAAAAAAACATGCCGAAAATGTCAGTCGCAAGTTCATTTTGACAATGCAAAATATTGTTACGAATGCGGAACAGAATTGCCAAATAATTAATTTAGAGAAGCTAATCCAGCTGTACATTGCAACTCCTCCTTATATTTGTAATTTTTTAAGGCATAAAAGGAGCTTCCGTTGGTCGCTCTTTTACACCAAAAAAATGCAACAAATATAAGTCCGGGGTTTCCATTTCCATCTGGGCTAAAAAATATGAAATATCTAATTACCATTGTCGGACCAACAGCTATCGGGAAAACAGCCCTGAGCATTGCTTTGGCACAGCATTTTAAATGCGAAATTGTTTCTTGCGACAGCCGTCAATTTTTTAAAGAAATGACAATTGGAACCGCTGTTCCCAGTCAGGAAGAATTAAGTGCTGCAAAACACCATTTTATTCAAAACAAATCTATTCTCGAAATTTATACCGTTGGCGATTACGAAAAAGAAGCACTTTCAAAACTAGAAGAATTATATCAAAATAATGATTTTGCAATTTTAATTGGCGGATCAGGTTTATACGTCGATGCTATATTAAAAGGTTTTGACGAATTTCCAGAAATTGCTCCAGAAATTCGTACCGAAGTAAATTCAAACTATGAAAAATTCGGAATCGAATATCTTCAAGAACAATTACAAAATTTAGATCCAGATTATTATCAAAAAATAACAATCCAAAATCCGCAGACCTTACAAAATCCGCAACGAATGATGCGTTTTGTAGAAGTTTGCATTGGATCGCAAAAACCCTATTCTTCATTTCTAAATTTGAAGAAAAACAACAGAAACTTCACTCCTATTTTAATTGGCTTAGATGCCGACAGAGAAATCATCTATAGCAGAATAAACCAACGTGTCGATATTATGATGGATATGGGATTATTGGAAGAAGCCAAATCACTTTATCCTAACAAAGAGTTAAATGCTTTACAAACGGTCGGTTATAGAGAATTATTTAGTTATTTTGACGGAGATTTCACTTTGCCATTCGCAATTGAAGAAATAAAAAAGAACACACGTCGATTTTCTAAAAGACAATTAACGTGGTTTAAACGAAATGAAAACACCAAATGGTTTGATTATTCGACTGATAGAAATGAGATTATAAATTACATAGAAAATCTTCTAAAATAGAAGTCTTTTCTCTTTCATCTTTATTCTATTTTCCACAGGAAAAATCTAAAATCAACAATCTAAAAATCTAAAATTAAAAATGCCTATATCACCAAATTTCACATCAGTTTTAAGTAAAGACTGGGAAATTAATTTTACACAATGTACGCCAAATGGCTACTTAAAATACACCGATTTATGCAATCTTTTACAGCTTACGGCTGCTGCACATTCAGAAGTTGGCGGAATCAGCTTTACAGATATGCAGGAATTTGATCAGGCTTGGGTTTTAAGCAGAATGCGTGTAGAAGTAACTGCGTTACCAAAATGGCAAGATGTTGTAACAGTAAAAACTTGGATTAATAGTCTTGAAAATTCACGTTCGGTTCGTGCACTTGAGATGTATGTAAATGGGAAAAAGATTGTTGGAAGCGAAACCTATTGGGCGGTTTTTAATACCAAAGCACGTCGTCCAGAAGCTTTAGCTTTGCCTTATGAACATTTCGAATTGTTCCCAGAAAAAAGAGCAACAACAGAAGGTTTTTCTAAAATAAATATCAACCACGAAAAAGAAGCTGTTTTCGAAAAAACAGTTTATTTATCAGATTTAGATATTGTAAACCACGTAAATAACGTAAAATACTTAGAGTGGTGTCTGGACCATGTCGATCCAAGAAGAATTATAAAACAAGAAGTAAAAAGCTTCGAAATGAATTTCATGAAAGAGCTTTCATTACAAGATAATGTGATAATTCACGAAAGCGAAGACGACGATCATACAACAGCAACATTCAGTATTACGAAAGACGATAAAACTTGTTTTGCTTTGGAGCTGCACTGGAAGTAAAAGAAGTTTATAAACAAGTTTTCTTTCCTATTTTCCCGCAATATTGTCATTTCGACGAAGGAGACCCGAGCGATAGCGAATAGGCGAAGCAAATCTCCACAAGAAGCTCTACAAAGATTGTACATTCGTTGCGGAGTTACTCGCGGAGATTTCTCCTTCGTCGAAATGACAAACTTTATCTAAATATTCTTCATAGAACACAAAAAAAAACGATGCTAAATCGCATCGTTTTTTTGTTTAAAAATTACTTTGATTTCTTTTTAGAGCCTTTCTTAGATTTATCCTCTTTCTTCTCTTTCTTCTTTTTCAACAAACCAACTTTACCTTTAATTCTTTTCTCAACTTCACTAATTCCAGAGTCATAATCATGCTGAATAGAATATAATTTTGCTTGCTTAATTTCTTTTAAAGCTTCTTTAAATTTGTGCTGTACTTCTAACAGAATTGTTTTTTTGATGTAAATTTCAGACTTGTTTATTCCTTTTACAGTTAAAGCAAAATCAATTAGCTTTTGAGCTTCTTCATAATCTTCATTCACAATCAAGGTTTGCAAATAATACGGATATACTTCAAGAGCATGAATATTAATAGATAAAGCTTGCTGAAAATAAGATTTCGCCTCTTCATAATTCATTAATTGTTCTGCCTGAATTCTTCCGTATAAACACAAAACCATTGTATTTTTTGAATCATAAGAAAAAGCATAATCCAAAGATTCTATAGTTTCTTCAAGCGAATAAGGATAATTATCCAACGCTTGAAAAAGGTATTTATCAATTGTTTTCATTTTATGTGTCTATTTATTGTTTTTTTGGTCGCTTACAATTTGCATATCACCATTCTTTTCTGCGACCAAGTTTTTAATTATGCTCATTTCGTAAATCGTTTTTTAATTTCTGACGAGTCCCTTTGTAACTTTTCTCCACTTTATTCTTTTTAAAATCACTTCCGGCAAAAACTCTCACTGGATTTCCTCGTTGTACATTGAGCTGATTTTCCCATTGTTGTCCCACATGATTTTTAAGCTGAATCAGTTTCTCGTCTTCTAGTTTTTTAAGCAACCTTTCTGTTGCCAATTTTTTGTTTTGGTGCTGCGAACGGCTGTCCATAGAAACTACTGCAATTCCGGTTGGAATATGCGTTGCTCTGATTGCCGAACTTACTTTATTTACGTGCTGACCACCCGCACCAGAACTTCTCATGGCCTGATATTGAATATCATTTTCAGAAAATAAGTTATTTTTCTGTTGTTCAATTTCAAAGATTCCAATAAACCAGTTTTTGCGTTTGTGCATTTTCCTAAACTGACTTTGTCCAATCCATTGAACTGTTCCTATCCAAGAATTCACAAACTGATCAGCGTTCTTTCCTTTTATAGCGATTGAAGCTGTTTCTACAGTTCCGTTTTCAGTTCCTGCTTCTCTTTGCAGCAAAACAGTTTCCAATTGCTGTTCTTGTGCTTCTTCAAGTACTTTTTTAAGCACTTGGGCAACTACCCAAGTGCATTCTGCAGGTCCGCGACCCGCTGTTATCTGAATTATTTTTTCCATTTCTTTAAAACTTTTAGCAGCTTTTCTCTATTTTTTGCTGCTTTTACAAATTGCGGTAAGCGAGAGACTAGGCTTGAATTGTAATTTGCTTTTGAATTGCGTTCTCTTAAATCAGCCTGAATATATCTTTCCAGATAATCAATATGATCTTGATTATAAGCCCAGAAAACATTTCCGCCAATCTCTTTTTGAAACCAAAGCGGTAAGTTATAGTGTTGTTCCATTGCTAAACCATCTTCTACTTTTGAATCCTGTAAAAACACTTTAATTTTTGGTTTCCATTCTTCGTGAAAGCTACAATGCGGACATTTTGCTCTATACTTCTCTGGTTTTTCTTTTAATGGTTGTGATTCAAATTCATATTGTTCATAACAATTGTTGCAATATGGATTTCCATAAGCTACGTATTGACAAATAGGTTTTTCAAGCTTGTAAAAGCAATTTTTACATTCAAAAACATTCGAATAATTATAACATTTACCACATTCACAATCTATTTTACTTCTCTTGACACTAGATTTAGATTCACATTTTGGACATCTTACAAAAATCTCATTTGCAAAATGTCCTAACCATTTATTTTCATCTTGAAATCTTTCCATAATCTTAATTTTTAGCGGTCCATTCTAACAATTTTAGGCGTAAATGTTCCCAAAACTTCCACTAATTCTGTTTGGTTAGCCATTACTTTTTCAATGTCTTTGTATGCCATTGGCGCTTCGTCAATATTACCGCCAATTAAGGTTACATCGTTGGCTTTCAAAACCTTTTTGATTTCACTTTGCGTAAAAGTACTTTTGCATTTGGCTCTCGAAAACAAACGTCCAGCACCATGCGAAGCAGAGTTTAAACTTTCAGCATTTCCTTTTCCTTTTACAATAAAACCTGGCGCTGTCATAGAACCTGGAATAATTCCCAATTGTCCTTCACCCGCAGGTGTAGCTCCTTTTCTATGTACAATACATTCCTGACCATTTACCATTTCTTTCCAAGCAAAATTGTGGTGATTTTCTATTGTTACCACTACTCTTTTTCCAATCGCTTTGGCAATTCTTCTATGAATATCATCATGACAAGCCTTTGCATATTCTCCAGCCAAATTCATAGCCAGCCAATATTCCTGACCATCATGTGTATTCAAGTCTAGCCAAGCTAAATGTTGTACATTTTTTGGCAACGGACATTGTTTTGTGGCCAAATAAGTGTAATGTTTCGCAATATTAGCACCCAATCCGCGGGAACCACTATGTGATAAAACAGCAAAATATTCTCCTTTTTCCAATTTCCATTCGTTTTCTGGATTATCGATTTTTGCAATTCCGAATTCTACAAAATGATTTCCTCCGCCTGAAGTCCCCAATTGTTTGTAAGCTTTTGGTAAAAGATTCTTTAACAACGGAATATCCTTGAATTCACTTTTATAAAATACTTCATGATCTACTCTTGAAGCATGCGTCTCGTACATTCCAAACTTTGTATTGTCTTTCAAAATAGCTTCTAATTGATGTTCTTTTCCTTTGAAATGAGAAGCTGGCAAATC
Organism: Flavobacterium sp. ACN2; assembly: GCF_002303885.1. Classification (GTDB taxonomy): domain Bacteria; phylum Bacteroidota; class Bacteroidia; order Flavobacteriales; family Flavobacteriaceae; genus Flavobacterium. The sequence continues at coordinate 279,211 of NZ_MRCM01000001.1, forward strand.
AAAAATGGAAAGACTCATTCTGCATCCAATATCAACACCAACTCCGTACGGAATCACAGCATTGTCCGTTGCTAAAACGCCTCCAATTGGCAATCCGTAGCCTGAATGCGCATCTGGCATTAAAGCTCCAGCAACTGATACTGGGAGTTTCAGCGAATCGTACAATTGAAATTTAGCCTGTTCGTCTATTTCATTCTCACCAAAAATTTTAAAAGGCGCTCTTGTATTTTTAAGTTGATGCATTCTTACCTGAACAGGTTTGATTAAACCTTCGGCTACTTTACCCCAAGTTCCATTTCCTTCATATTTTTCAGGATTTAACAATACATCTTTTGCTTCTGTTAGAATAGATTCCTTTTTTTCTCTTTTTCTATATCTGTTTATCTGCCCTAAGGCGATATTTATTGAATTGTTTTTTGGAAAACCTAATTTAATCAGGTCTTTTCCAGATAATTTATTTCCCATGATTTTCTATCATTTCATCTGCATATTGCTGATATAAAGCATGCAGACTTTTATTTTTAATTGGGCTTATCTCTTTTGGATTCTCCTTTTCATAGTAACTCCATTTATGAGAACTGCCGTGTATTAATCTATTTATTTTATCTCTCAGATTATGATTAACAATATAATTGTCAAGAAGCTGAATTTCACTTTCCAAATCCGAATCGACCATCTTAGTATGTGTTATCATATAAGGGCTTACGCGAAGAACATATCGCCAAGGTTCGTTAAATACATAATGAATTCTGTATCGTTTAAAATTGCTGCACCAACGTTCCCTTTTATAAAAATGTGCTTTTTCTTTTTCGGTCAATTCTAATTTTGAACTTCTCCATTCCCATTCCGAAAATTCTTTTACCGTTTGGAGTTTTTCAACATACAGATGTTTTCTTTTTCTCTTTTTCTTTCGTTTAAAAGATTTTTCAGAAGAAAACTGCCATGTGTTTATTTTTTCCAATAATTCTCTGTAAAACGGAGCTTCACTAGATCTAGCAATATCATCTCTTAATTTAAAATTACGTTGCCAGCCTTTTTGATACGGAATTTCCAAAGGAACCAATGGTAAGTCTTTACGCTTTTTCCAAAGGTCGATTTCAAGTTTTCTTAACTGGATTAATTGTTTTTCAAAATCTTCTTTTACTAATCTTTTCTTTTTTCTTTTACTTTTAAAACGAGTACATAATGAATACTCGTCTACCGTATAATTTTCCATAAAAAAATTATCGTGCATTAAATTAATAGCCCCAAAAGGCCAAACTATTTATCCTGACGGATAAATTCTAAAAATCGATTTTCGGGAAAATTTTGAAGAGTCTAGAATAAAAAAAAGCCCGAAACTTATTGTCTTCGGGCTTTTTTATATATCTAAAAATATATTTCTAGGATTGAAATAAGCCACGAAGAATTGCTTCACCAAATACGTTTGGTGTAAAGCTCTGAGATGTCAATGTAAGTACAAACATTTTTTCTTCGTTTTTAAAGGGTTATTATTTTTTTCTTGTGCAAATATTCATAATACTTTTTTGATTTTCCAAATTTATTTAAAGAAAATCCTTCAAAATAAATTTCACCAATATATTTTGAGCTTTTAAAACCAACACTATTGTTTTTAGAATCAAACAATTAAAAGCAAATCTATATCACAAAAAATAAATCAAAATATTTTAATTTAATGCATAAAAAAAGCCCTGATTTCTCAGAGCTTATCTATTTTTTTTTGCTGAATGATTATTCAGAAACTTTGCTTTTTATTACCAATCTGAAACCTTCACCGTGAATGTTTAAGATTTCAACATCTTCATCTGCTTTTAGATATTTTCTCAATTTAGCGATGTAAACGTCCATACTTCTCGATGTAAAATAGTTATCATCTCTCCAGATTTTTGTTAAAGCTAATTCTCTTGGCATTAAATCATTTTCATGAAGAATAAGCATTTTTAACAATTCATTTTCTTTTGGAGACAATTTAATTGGCTCTTCATCTTGGAAAGTCAAGAATCTTAGTTTTGAATTTAGGTGGAATTTTCCAATATTAAACTCAAACTGTACTTGTTCTGCTTTTGTATCAGCTGATTTTCTCTGAATGATTGCTTTAATCTTCATCAAAAGTACTTCTGAATCAAAAGGTTTATTTAAATAGTCGTCTGCACCAGCTTTATACCCTTTTAACACATCTTCTTTCATAGATTTTGCTGTTAAAAAGATAATTGGCACTTCACTGTTCTTCTCTCTAATTTCTTTGGCCAAAGTATAACCATCTTTATAAGGCATCATTACGTCAAGAATACATAAATCGTAAACATCTTTCTTGAACTTCTCGAAACCTTCCATACCGTTTTTAGCTAAAGTAACTTCAAAGTCATTTAACATTAGATAATCTTTAAGAACCGCCCCAAAATTTAGGTCATCTTCTACTAAAAGTATTCTTTTGTTAGTATTTTCCATATTTTAATTTATTAATGGTATTTTTATTATAAAGGTGCTACCTTTTCCTTTTTCGCTTTCTACATATACTTGACCATTGTGATCCTCTACTATTCTTTTCACGTAAGCAAGTCCTAAACCGTGTCCTTTTACATTATGAAGATCTCCTGTGTGTTCTCTGTAAAATTTCTCAAACACTCGTTTTTGAGCTATCTTACTCATTCCCAACCCATGATCTCTCACTTTTATCAAAATCATATCTTTAATATTTTCAGTAAAGATTTCGATCTCTGGTGCATCTGGAGAATATTTAATGGCGTTTTCCAAAATATTAACCAGCACGTTTGTAAAGTGAACTTCGTTTATCAAACAAGTTGTTCTTGCTGCGTTATAATGCTTTACTACAGAACCGTTTCTGTCTTCTAAAATAAGATTCACATGCTCAATAGCATCGTCAATTATATCTGTAACTACAGTTGGCTCTTTCGTTATGTCAAGTTCTCTTTTTTCTAATTTTGAAATACGAAGAACATTCTCAACTTGAGCGTGCATTCTTTTGTTTTCATCTCGAATCATTTGAAGATAACGATACACTTTTTCTTTATCTTCAATAACTTTCGGACTTCTAATAGCATCTAATGCTAGATTTATAGTTGCAATTGGAGTTTTAAACTCATGCGTCATGTTATTAATAAAATCTGTCTTGATTTCAGAAATATGTTTCTGACGCAATAATTGATTTAACGCACTTGTGTATGCAACTATTATAATTAATGTAAAAACTATTGATAAAATAGTAATACTTAATAATTCAGATAATAAGAATTTCTTTTTGTGGGGAAAAGTAACTGATAACTCATATTTGCTATTCCCTTCATTATCTGTATAAATTGGAATATCGTATGTAGATTCTTTATCAAAATGAAATCCATCGGATTTAATCTTTGTTGGAACACCACTACTATATATTCCGAATTCAAATTTGGTTTTTACACCATATTCTTCAAGCTCTTTTTTTAATAATTTATAAAGCTTCTCCTTTGATATTCTTCCTTCAATTGGAGTCAAAGACGCGATATCTTTGTATTGAATCTGCTGCTGAACTTTATTTAAAATATCTAAACTTCCTGATTTTTCAATTTTAAGATCAGGAATAATACTTTGTCCTAAACCATTATTATCAATTCCGCTGTTGTTATTATAAACTTCTGTTACTCTTTTTGAACTAAAATTTTTAAAACGTTCGCTACTGAATTTTTTGTTAAAAACTGAGCCATTAATATCGTAATCTTCCGATGTCAATGTGCTTGAATAAACGATTGTTTTATTCGTTTTTGTGTTTCTTTGTACATAAAGTACTTCTAGTAAATCTTCTTTTTTTGGAATTTTACCCGTACTGTCTTTAATACGGTTGTATTTGTCGTAGAAACTGTACTCTTCTTGTTGTTCCAGCTTATCTGCAACATTTCCAATTACTTGAGTAACGTGGTATTTAAATTGCTCTTCATTATTTTTGAACGAAGAATTGAACCAAAACACTTGCACCAGAATTATCCCTATCAAGGACAAACTCATCAATAAAACAAGTATTCTAAAAAATAATTTATTCATCGAAACAAAATTAATATTTTAACAATATACTAAATAATACATTAACCAAATATTAACATTTAAGACTGTTTTTGTTTTATATTTAAAATTTTAAGAATTTTAACAACTTCTTCTTTAGCATTTTTAAGATTATTGTTATTAATCACGAAATTGCTCTTAGAAATTCGTTTTTCATCATTCCACTGCATTTTCATTCTACTTAAAACTTCTTCGCGGGTGGTTTTATCTCGTTTTATAACCCTATCAATTCTTACCTCTTCGGGTGCTGTTACGGTTATAATTACGTCACAATCTTTATATCGGCCGCTTTCAAATAAAATAGCAGCTTCATACATTACATAATCATTATTCTTGTGCTCTTTTACCCAATCATCAAAATCTAATTTTACCGCTGGATGCACAATCGCATTTAATTTTGCCAATTGTTCTTTATCATTAAAAACAATTTGAGCTAGTTTAGCACGATTTAAAATATCATTATCAAAAATATTGCCACCAAACGCAGATTTTACTTCTGCCAGAATATTTTTTGACTGCATTACTCTTTTAGCACCGTCATCGGCAATATAAACAGGAACGCCCAATTCTTGAAAATAGTTTGCAATAGTCGTTTTTCCGCTGCCAATTCCTCCTGTAAGACCAATAACTTTTGTCATTCTTATAATTTAAAAAACATACGCGGAAAAGCCTCTTGTGGTTTTTTCTTTAATAAAATTACTTTAATGTAGGATTTTAAAAATCCTGTTCCGTAACCAAAAAACTGTTTCCACACTGCAATTACAGATAGATATCCAATTTTGATACTTTTATTTTGAATACTGGCTGTAAGAAAAATTATAACGAAATATACGAAATATAATTGTAATAAAATATCGATATTGAAAATTAACAATAAAAAAGCTAATAATAATCCGAGTATAAAGAAAGTTGGAAAGAAAAAAGTTAACTTATTATGCTCTGGATACCAACTATTTAAAATCGGTCGCGCAATCCCAAATTTGTTTACTTGGATCGAGAATTTTTCCCAATCGATTCTTCTTTTATGATATACATAAGCTTCTTTAAAAAGCCTTGTCTCGAAGCCTAAATTCCACAAACGAATTGATAAATCTGGGTCTTCACCCGGATGAATGTTTCCAAATCCTTTTGATGCCTCAAAAGCTTTCTTAGAAATCCCCATATTAAAACTGCGTGGCTGAAACTTGTTTATCTTCTCCGAACCACCTCTAATTCCGCCTGTAGTCAAGAAAGAAGTCATAGCAAAATTGATGGCTTTTTGAATATCAGAAAAACTATCTAATGCTTTATCTGGCCCTCCAAAACAGTCTACATAATTTGCATCTAATTCTTTACGAACTTCAGTTAAATATTGTGATGGAATAATGCAATCTGAATCAAAAATGATAAAATAATCACCTCTAGCTCTCTGCATCCCAAAATTTCTAGAATCTCCAGGACCAGAGTTTTCTTTAAAATAGTATGATATATTTAATTTTCCTTGATAATTCATCACTACATCCCGACATGGAATAGAAGATCCATCTTCGACAAGAACAATTTCAAAAGCTTCATTATAATCAGATTTTGAGAGACTTTCCAAAAGCTCATCAACTTCATCAGGACGATTATACACGGGTATAATTAAAGAAAAAATCATAGCAGAATGTGCGTTATTAAAGGGTATATTTTTATTGTTGTAAAATTTTAACAAAGATATGGTATATTCACAAAAAAACCATCAACTTTTGGCTGATGGTTTTTCGTTTTACTAAGTAAAAATATATTATTTGATACTTTCAATCTCAACGACTTCGTTAGTGTCTGCATTGTAATCAACACCAGGAACCTCGAATCCGAATAAATTTAAGAAATCACTTCTGTAACCAGCTAAATCACCAATTTCTGGCAATGTTTCAGTTGTAGCTTCCAACCAAAGTTTAGCCACTTTTTCCTGAACATCTTCACGCATTTCCCAGTCATCAATTCTGATTCTTCCTTTTTCATCAACAGGAACTTCAGAACCATTATACAATCTGTCTTGGAATAAACGCTGGATTTGCTCAATACAACCTTCATGAATCCCTTCTTCTTTCATGATTTTATACAAAAGAGAAATATACAATGGAATTACTGGAATTGCAGAACTTGCTTGAGTAACTAAAGCTTTATTTACAGAAACATACGCTCTTCCTCCGATAGATTTTAAAGAATCTTCGATAGTAAATGCCGTAGCCTCTAAGTGATCTTTTGCACGACCGATTGTTCCTTTTCTGTAAACCGCTTCAGTTAAAGCTGGCCCGATGTAAGAATAAGCAACTGTTGTAGCTCCTTCAGCTAATAAATTTTCAGCTTTCAAGGCATCAATCCACATTGCCCAGTCTTCACCTCCCATAACAGCTACTGTATTTTCGATATCTTCCTCATTTGCAGGATTGATAGAAACATCTGAAACTTTTCCTGTGTGAAAATCAACAGTTTTGTTTGTAAAAGTTTGTCCTATTGGTTTTAAAACTGAACGATGCGTAACCCCTGTATTTGGATTTGTACGTACTGGAGACGCTAAACTATAAATTATAAGATCTACTTGTCCTAAATCTGCTTTAATCAAATCTAAAGTTTCTCTTTTGATTTCGTTTGAGAACGCATCACCATTGATACTTTTTGCATATAAACCTGCTTTATGAGCTTCTTTTTCGAATGCTGCAGAATTATACCATCCTGGAGAAGCTGTTTTTCCTTCAACTGGTGGTTTTTCAAAAAACACTCCAATTGTTGATGCACCAGAACCAAAAGCACTAGTAATTCTTGAAGCCAATCCGAAACCTGTAGAAGCACCGATTACTAAAACTTTTTTAGCACCAGCGATTTCTCCTTTAGATTTTACGTATTCGATTTGATTTTTTACATTTTGTTCAGCTCCCGTTGGGTGGGCAGTCAAACAAATAAATCCTCTCATTCTAGGTTCTATAATCATCTTGCAATTATTTTTTTTTGTATTATTTCAATTTCAGTTTTAATTTTTCAAAAATAGACATTTTATCCTTAACCCTTTTCATATTAGCCTTCATATTGTCAATAAAATTTGGGTTTAATGCATTCCTCTTTGCTTCTTTATAAAAATTAAATGCTTTAGTATATTGGCTTTCATACTCCGCCATTCTCCCTAATTCACTGTTATACGTAGAGTTATCTGCATTTTCTAAATTAGCCAATGTAAAATTAATATGCTCTTTTGCTTCTGCATATCTCCCTATATCAATGAGCAGATAGGTATAATTTAAATATGGAGCTGGATATTTAGAGTCAAACTTCATGGCCAATTTATAATGATAGATCCCTCTTTCGAAGTCACTTAATTTATTATAATAAATCCATCCCAAATGATTATGAGCTTTACCAAAATCAGGATACTGAGATAAAATTTCTTCCAGCAGCTCTTTTGCATCTGCTGAATTTCCTTCAGAAATTAAAGCGTCTGCCTTAATAAATTGATTTTCGTAAAAACTCAAACTTTCCATTCCTTATTTTAATTCAATAATTCTTTTGCGTGATTTAATGCTGAGTCAGAGATGTTTGCTCCTGATAACATTTGAGCTATTTCTATAATTCGGTCTTCTTGCGATAAAAGTTTCAATTCCGATTGTGTGTCGTCGCCAACTGTAGACTTAGAAACTTTAAAATGAGAATCTCCTTTTGCCGCAATTTGAGGTAAATGCGTAATGGCAAATATCTGCATTGTGGCACTCATTTCTTTCATGATTTCTCCCATTCTGATCGCAATTTCTCCAGAAACTCCTGTATCGATTTCATCAAAAATTAAAGTTGGAAGTTTTGAATATTTCGCTAAAATCGCTTTCACAGCCAACATAATACGAGACATCTCTCCACCTGATGCTACTTTTTTAAGCAAGCCAAAATCGGTTCCTTTATTTGCTGAGAACAAGAATTGCAATTCGTCTTTTCCGTTTTGAAAATACGTTTCAGAAGGCTGTAATTCCATATTAAAACGTGCATTAGGCATTCCTAAAGTCTCAAGAATTGAAACCAATTGCGCTGATAGTGTTGGAATTGCATCTAATCTATTTTGATGTATTTTTGATGCGTAAATATCAAGCTCTGTTGCTTTTTCCTCGATAATTTTAGTCAGTGAAGCTATTTCTTCATCCATATTATCAAGTTCAAGCAAAGAATTTCCTAAATCGGACTGAATTTGCAACAATTCGTCTACAGTATTTACCTGATGTTTTTTCTGTAAATTATAAATCGACTGCAATTTTTGGTTGATCAATTCTAATTGTGCAGGATCGTTTAATAATTTTTCTGAGCAATTTTCCAATTCTTTAGAAACATCATCAAACTCTATAGTCAAACTTGTTATTCTTTCAAACAAATTTTGGTATTCTACAGAGAAAGGAGCCACTTTTTGCAAGGCATTTTTCATTTCATTTAAACTATGAAAAACACCAAATTGCTCTTCATTGGCAATTGTCAAAGATTTATCTAGAGATTCTTTAATTATTTCGACGTTATTCAGTTTTTCGTAGTCTGCTTCTAACTCTTCCTGCTCTCCAGATTTCAATTGAGCCGCAACCAGTTCATTCAATAAAAATGTATGATATTCCTGCTCTTTCCCAGCATCACTTTGTTTTTTAAGCAAAGCATTTAACTTCGATTTATCTGACTTATAAGATTTAAGCAACTTCTGATACTCAGCAATTATGTCATTATTGTTTGCAATGGCATCAATAATTTTAAACTGAACATTTTCATCTGACAATTCTTGAGTTTGCTGCTGTGAATGAATATCAATCAAATACAAACTCAAATCTTGCAATTCTTGAAGATTTACCGGACTATCATTTATAAATGCACGAGATTTTCCAGAAGGTAAAATTTCCCTCCTAATGATCGTTTCATCTTCATAATCCAAATCATTAGCTTCAAAAAACTCCTTTAAATTATATTTTCCAATTTCAAATTGTGCCTCAATAACACATTTTTCTTCTTTATTTTTTAATGAAGTCAGATCTGCTCTTTTACCCAAAACAAGACCAATAGCCCCTAAAATAATTGACTTTCCCGCACCTGTCTCACCTGTAATTATAGAAAAACCTTTAGAAAAATCTATAGCTAGTTTTTCGATAAGAGCATAATTTTTAATTGACAGTGATGTAATCATAGGTCGATTTGTAAAATATAAGGTTAAAAAGTAGCGAAGATAAAAATGAAAAACGAGATTAGTATTTAATCTGTGACCATTTTGTAGAATTTAACGGCGAAACTCTATTTAAGACATCGGTTAAATCTGTAATTGTGATACTTGGGCCTCCAGAAAAAATAGAAACAATTTCATCTGATTTTGCATCAAAGAAAACTCGGGTTATAAAAGCATTTGGTTTAACAGAGTTTAATTTACCAATAAGCATTAATGCATTTTTGATTTTTTCCTTAGCAGCTTTTGTATCCAATGTCATTGCATCCAATCCTGTATGATATGCATAAGTAGTCTGACGCAAATCGCTATAGGTTGGAGCAATCATATCATTAATTAAATAGTATCGATTTTGAAGTCCGTCAGATTGGTTCCATCCTTTAAAACCTCCTTGTTGTGCAACATTGGCAATATTTTGCGCGGTTTGAAGATATGGATTTCCTGCTCCCATCTGAAAGGTATCAGCATCCATTCCTAAAATCACATAACAGTAGAAAGATATTACAGAAACCAAGTTTGACTCGTAAGTACTTGGGTTAAACAACAATGGTTCATACTCTGTATATCTAAAATTAAAATCTTTATCGTTGTAATTTAAAACTGGAGAAGAATAGGTTGAATTAAAAATCAATCTCGAAGACTGAACTTGAATTGTTCCAGTGAATTGATCTGAACTGTTAGATGATAAAGTAATATACATTGAACAGTTTATTCTTTCATTTTGTTTTAAAACAGAGCCTGTCCAGTCTGTTTTATTGACAAACTCAGTCAAAGAAGTCTGAAGCGTTTTAAAAACCTGATTATTTGGGTTTGTTAATCGTTCTGTATTAATAGTCACTGTACAATTTAACTGCTGAGCTTGTACAAAACCAAAGCTTAAAAATACTAATAGCGTAACTATCTTCTTCATAATCGTCTAGATATTTAATTTTATAACATAAGTTGTTTCCAATTTATGTTTTCGGCGTATATTCTAAATTTATGATTTTGAAAAATGCAGAATAACTTTATTCAAAATATCAGCCGCAACAGATTCTTTTGATTTTAATTCCATAGGTTCGATTTCAAAATTTTTATCAATAAAAGTAACTTTATTGGTCTCTTTTTTAAAACCGGCACCTTTATCTTGTAAGGAATTTAAAACAATCAAATCTAAGTTTTTTTTCTGAATTTTCAGCTTAGCATTTTCAATTTCATTTTCAGTCTCTAATGCAAACCCGATTAAAAACTGATTTTTTTTGATAGCACCCAAAGAAGACAAGATATCTTTTGTTTTCTCTAAATCTATCGAAAATTCTACAGTATTCTTTTTAATCTTTTGATCTGCAACAAATTTAGGTCTGTAATCTGCAACAGCAGCAGCAGCGATTGCCGCATCAACTTCATTAAAATACAAATGACAAGCATCGTACATTTCTTGAGCCGAAACAACATCTACCACTTTTATCAGACTATTTTTTGCTTTTAAATGAGTTGGTCCCGCAATCAAGAACACTTCTGCTCCTAAGTTTGCCGCTTCATTAGCAATATCAAATCCCATTTTTCCTGACGAATGATTCCCTATAAAACGTACAGGGTCTATCGCTTCGTATGTCGGTCCTGCTGTAACTAGTATTTTTTTTCCTTTTAAAGGCAATTTACTTTCTAAATCAGCTTCTAGAAAAGTTACAATATTCTCAGGTTCAGCCATTCGGCCCTCACCTGACAAACCACTTGCCAATTCTCCGCTTTCAGCAGGAATCATAATATTTCCGTACTGTTTTAAAGCTGTAAAACTTGATAAAGTTGAAGGATGTTTGTACATATCCAAGTCCATTGCTGGTGCAAAATAAACTGGACATTTTGCCGATAAGTAGGTTGCAATTAAAAGGTTATCACAATTTCCTGTAGCCATTTTAGACAAAGTATTTGCAGTAGCAGGCGCAATCAACATAAAATCTGCCCAAAGAGCCAATTCTACGTGATTGTTCCAAACTGCCTCTTCATCATCCTGATTAAAGAAACTTGAATGTACTGGATTTTTTGATAATGTAGATAATGTAAGTGGGGTTACAAAATCCTTAGAAGCAGGTGTCATGATCACTTGGACATGTGCACCTGCTTTTATAAAAAGTCGTACTAAAGTGGCTGTTTTATACGCTGCGATTCCACCAGAAACACCCAGTAAAATCTTTTTCCCGTTTAAAACTGACATTGTACTATTATTTGTTTGAACTTCTGTGGTAAGTTTTACCGTCTAGCCATTCTTGAACAGCTAAAGCGTGTGGTTTTGGTAATTTTTCATAAAATTTAGAAACTTCAATTTGTTCTTTATTTTCAAAAACTTCTTCTAGACTATCATTGTAAGTAGCAAACTCTTCTAATTTTTCAGTCAATTCTTTTTTAATCTCTGAATTAATTTGATTTGCTCTTTTAGCCATAATGGTAATTGCCTCATACACATTTCCTGTTGGCTCTTCAATAACTGTTTTATTGTAAGTTATTGTGTTTACAGGAGCATTCGTCTTTTTTAAATCCATGACTTTATTTTATTTAGTAAATTTTTGTAAATCTGTTTCAACTCTGGCATTCATTTCTTCTGCCTCTTTTTTATATTTCGTATCGCTTTTAAACTTCAATAAGTTAGCATAACATGTTTGTGCAACATGTAAACGATCTTCCATTTTTGAAGGAACACTGTTAATTGCCAATTTATATGCAGAATCGTATTTATAGAAAAGCGCATCTTCTTTAAATGGTGTTCCAGGAAAATCAGCAATAAAGTTATCAAAAGCTATTAAAGCCGATTTGTAATCTGATATTGTATTATATCCTTTAGCATTCTCGTAAGCTTTTTTCTCCAATTTACCATTTAGCTTCTGTACCGTCTCATTTGCCTGAGGAATATATTCAGAATTTGGATAATTTTCAATAAAAGTCTGTAATTTCTCTAATGCCTTTACAGTATCTGCTTGATCTAAACTATAAACTGGCGACAACTTAGAATAACTATAAGCTCCTAAAAACGCAGCTTCCTGCACTTTTTCACTTCTTGGATATCCCGAAACAAAAGCTTCAAACTGATAACCAGCTAAATAATATTGTTTTGTTTTATAATACGATTGCGAAAACATGTAAAACAGTTTTTCTGCTTGTGGTTTTCCTCTGTATGAAGTGGCTAGTTGCTCAAAAAGACGGATCGCCTTTGTGTATTTACCAGCATCATACATTTTTGTTGCCACTTCAAATTTTGCTGCAACATCATCATTTTTCAACGCTTTTTGATATTCTCCACAAGAATAAAAAAGAGTTACAACAATTAATAGCGATACTATTTTTTTCATTTTCTTACTGTTATTACAATCTCTCAGACAATTAATTATGCCAAAGTGAAATCGCACCGAAGTTTCGGTGGCAAATTTAGTTATTAATTTAGCTACTGCAAAATAATTTTTTAGTATCTTAAAATACTAACACTTTAACAATTATTTAATGCTGTTTTTCACAAAGTCATTTAGTCTTGTTGCTAGAGATTCATCAACAGAAACTAATGGTAGACGAACAGTATTCTCAGCAATTCCAAGGGCTTGGAAGATTTGTTTGATTCCAGCTGGATTTCCCTGCTCAAAAATCATATCAATACTGTCTGACAAAAAGTAATGTGTTTTGTAAGCGTCAGCCGCTTTTTTATTTAGTCCTAAACGGATCATTTCTGAAAATTCTTTAGGAAAACCTTGTCCAATTACAGAAATAACACCTGCTCCTCCCGCCAAAACGATCGGCAAAGCCAACATATCGTCTCCAGAAATCACTAAGAAATCTTTTGGAGCATTTTTAATAATCTGCATTGCTTGAGCCATATCTCCAGCCGCTTCTTTAATAGCTACAACATTTTTAAAATCGTTAGCCAAACGCACAACTGTCGAAGGAAGCATGTTACTTGCCGTTCTTCCCGGAACATTATATAGGATTACCGGAATTGGAGAAGCTTCAGCAATTGCTTTAAAATGCTGATAAATTCCTTCCTGAGTTGGTTTATTATAATATGGAGAAACCGATAATATCGCTTCAAAAGCAGAAAAATCTCTTGTTTTTAACTCCTCAACAATCTGCATAGTATTATTTCCTCCAACTCCTAAAACTAGAGGCAATCTTCCCTTATTCACATCGATTACAGTCTTTATAACCAACTCTTTCTCCTCTGCTGTAAGGGTTGCATTTTCTGCTGTTGTTCCCATCACAACAAGATACTCCACTCCGCCATCTATAGAGAAGTTTACAACTCGCTGTAAAGCCTCAATGTCAACTGAAAAATCTTTTTTAAATGGCGTCACAAGCGCAACACCAGTTCCTATCAATGATTGCATATTATTATTAATTTATTTTATATTTTTTAAATACCTAAACAATTCGGAAACGAATAGTTTATAGCTTCCTAATTCTGTACTAATCATCCAACGATTTAGCCTCTGGTCTACAGCAGAAAATCCGACTTTAAATTTAGCTTTTGACTTGCTTGTGATTAACATCAAAATACTATTCTCGACATTATAATAACTCAACAAAAGATCAAATTCTGAATTCACAAAATCATTCAAGAAACCTTCTGTAATTTCTCCGTTCCAATTGATGTGTTTATTACCAAAAGTTGGACGAGAATAGGTTTCTTTTTCCTTAAATTTTCCTTTGTATGCAAGAACTTTTATATTTTCTAAAGCAATTCCGTGGTGGGTTAACTCCTTTATTAGTGCTTCCGAATATTCAAAATCGCTCTCATCTATCAATAAACCAATTGATTGGACGTTTTTAGTAAATACTTCGCTTTTTTCTTTATTTAAATTATTATTTAATGATTTTTTTACAAAAAATTCCTTTATATAATTCAAAAACATAGTACTTTTACTAGATTACAAAATTAATTATTTAAGTTGCATTTAAAATGGTAAAACTAAAAAAGTATAACGGATTTTTAAAACTTTTTGTTATATTCTTAACACTTTTTTTAATCTCTTCCTGTAGTAAGAATAACTACAATTTAACTAAAATTGAAGGAAAACAACTCCCAGTTACTGAAAAAGCTGCAGAAACTCCTGAAATTGAAAACTTTATTAAGCCTTATCGCGATCACATCAATAAAGATTTGGATAATGTATTGGCTTATTGCCCAGAAACTCTTGACAAAAGTACTGGAAAATGGCAAACTGGCATTGGAAGCTTGATGGCAGATGTTTGTGTGCTAAGAGGAAACATTGTTTTTAACGCTCGCGAAAAGAAAGATATCGATTTATGTCTTTTAAATCATGGCGGTATTCGTGCTATTCTTCCAAAAGGAAATGTTACAACAAGATCGGCTTTTGAAATTATGCCTTTCGAAAACAGTTTGGTTGTTCTCGCTTTAAAAGGTGAGCAAATCTCAGAAATTGCTGCTTATATTATTAAGGAGAAAAAACCTCAACCATTGTCCGGAATGACTTTTACTATTACTAAAGACAATAAGGCAAAAAACATCATGGTGCAAGGCAAACCGCTTGATTTAAACAAAACGTACTATGTTGCAACAAACGATTACTTGGCAAATGGTGGAGACAGCATGACTTTCTTTGCAAAAAACATTCAAAAGTTTGACTTAAACTACAAGCTTAGAGATGTATTGATTGATTATTTTAAAGAAGTTGACACAGTAGTTGCTCCAAAAAATATCAGAATCACAGAGGAATAAAAATTATAAAAAACAAGCAAAGCATTTCTGCAAAAAATATATAAAATGAAAAGAAGAGAGTTTATCGAAAAAACAGCAGCGAGTACTGCCCTATTAAGTTTAGGATTGTCTTTGAGCAGTTTTGAAAGTAACGAGATTAAGCATTTAACGATTCTACATACTAATGATGTGCATAGCCACATTGACCCTTTTCCTGCTGATGATCCGCGTAACCCTAACAAAGGTGGTGTTTCTCGTCGTGCAACGTTGATTGAAACTATTCGTAAAGAAAATCCGAATGTACTTTTATTGGATGCTGGTGATATTTTTCAGGGAACACCATATTTCAATTATTATGGAGGTGAATTAGAATTCAAATTGATGAGTATGATGAAATATGATGCTTCTACAATTGGAAATCACGATTTTGATAATGGTCTTGACGGATTATATGCTCAGCTTCCGCACGCAACTTTTGACTTTATCAACTCTAACTACGATTTTAAAAACACGGTTATGGACGGACATGTGAAACCGTACAAAATCTTTAATAAAAATGGAATTAAGGTTGGTGTTTTTGGTGTCGGAATTGAATTGCAAGGTTTAGTAGACAAAAAACTATACCTTGAAACGGTTTACAATAATCCAGTTGAAGTTGCTCAGGATATGACAAAACTTTTAAAGCAAGAACAAAAATGTGATTTGGTAATTTGTCTTTCGCATTTGGGTTATAAATACAAAGATGATGCAACAAAAATTAGTGATTTGACATTTGCAGAACAAACGCAAGACATTGATTTAATTATTGGAGGACATACGCATACTTTCTTAGACAAACCTACAATTGTAAAGAATAAGGCCGGAAAAGAGGTTCTTGTTAATCAAGTTGGGTGTTACGGAATTAATTTAGGCCGTATCGATTTCTATTTTGATAAAAACAAAGCGCATACAAACCAAAGTGCAACTATTATTGTATAGTCTTTTTTTGAATTCTAGCTTTTTCTAAAAAGTATTCTACCATAAAGAAATAAGCTAGAATTTGAGTTGTATCTCGTATTAAAACTAAAACAATAGAATACGAGAAATATTCATTAAAAATATAAAAAATATCTGAGAAAATGTAACTTATAGCCATGAGCGACATCAGTAGCGCTATATGTGTTCCTTTTGTGATGTAACTTACAAAACAGAAATAGCTCAATATACTCAGAACGATTCCGTACACGGTGTATATTACAATAAATTTTCTCATACTGTCGAGCTGCAGGCTCAAAACAGAGATTAACAAATAGACGATAAAAACAACTACAATAGAAATAGGCAGAATATCGCGTTTGGTTAATCTGATTCTTTCGTGCTGTCGAATAAATATAGTGACGATTAAACTATAAACAACTAGAAAACTGAGTACTCCTCCTAATTCAGAGCTCTCAACATCCATTAAATCATAAACTTGTCCAACAAAACAGAATAAAAAAATCAATCCTTCTGTTTTCCCCATTTGAAACTCACTGCTAATTAAATAATAAATAAAAATAGCAGGGAGAACAATGGCTTTTGCATATGTCGCAAAAACATCTTGTTCTGTCCAATCAAAAATGATGGTACAAAACAAGCCGAAAAAGAACAAAATTAATGATGGTTTATTAGGCTTCATTCAATTTGTTTATAAAGTCTTCTTCTGATAATATAGTGATGTTCAACTTTGTTGCTTTCTCTAGTTTTGCTGGTCCCATATTATCTCCCGCGACTACAAAATCTGTTTTTGCAGAAATTGAGCTTCCTACTTTTCCTCCGTTATCTTCGATAGCCTTCTTTAATTCATCTCTAGAAAATTGACTAAAGACGCCAGAAACTACAAAAGTTTTTCCAACAAATTTATCAGTAGCATTTGGGTTTATTTTTTCTTCAATTTCAAATTGAATTCCATAACTTTTTAATCGTTCAATAATTTTTCTATTTTCTTCATTTTCGAAGAATTCGATAACACTTTTAGCAATTCTTTCTCCAATTTCATCAACCAAAATTAAATCCATTAAAGAAGCCTGTGCTAAAGCATCTATGTTTTTGTAATGTTTGGCTAGTTTTTTAGCCACTGTTTCTCCAACAAAACGAATTCCAAGTGCAAACAATACGCTTTCGAACGGAATTTCTTTTGATCTCTGAACTCCATTTACCAAGTTTTCAGCAGATTTTTGAGCCATTCTTTCCAAATGCAGAATGTCTTCAACTTTCAATTCATACAAATCGGCATAATTGTGCACTAGGTTATTTTTGAAAAGCAGCGCCACTGTTTCTCCTCCAAGTCCTTCAATATCCATTGCTTTTCTAGAAATGTAATGCTGAATTCTTCCAATAATCTGCGGAGGACATCCGTAAAAATTAGGACAATAATGATTTGCTTCTCCTTCATTTCTCACCAATTCTGTCTCACATTCAGGGCAATGCGTAATATAATGCGTTTTTTCTGAATCTTCCGGTCGTTTCTCTAAATCTACTGCAATGATTTTCGGGATAATTTCTCCTCCTTTTTCAACAAAAACAGTATCATTTATTCTAATATCTAATTTTTCAATTTGATCGGCGTTATGAAGAGAAGCTCTTTTTACAATAGTTCCAGCTAGCTGAACAGGTTCTAAATTAGCAACTGGTGTAATAGCTCCAGTTCTTCCAACTTGATACGAAATTGATTTTAATTTAGTTGAAACTTGTTCTGATTTAAATTTGTAAGCAATTGCCCAACGTGGCGATTTTGCTGTATACCCCAATTCTTCCTGATGCTGAATGCTGTTGACTTTTACAACAACTCCATCTGTTTCATAAGGCAAATTATGACGGTGAACATCCCAATAATCAATGAAGTCAAAAACTTCTTGCATACTATTAACTAGTTTTGCTTCTTTTGGAACTTTAAAGCCCCAGCTTCTGGCTAATTCTAGTCCTTCATATTGTGTTTTAAAAGGCAGATTGTTTCCTGTTACAAAATATAGCAAGCATTCTAGCGGGCGTTTGGCTACCTCAGCACTGTCTTGTAATTTTAAACTTCCCGAAGCGGTATTTCTTGGGTTTGAATATGGAGTTTCGCCAATTTCTATTAATTCTTGATTCATTTTTTCAAAACCAGCAAACGGAAGAATAATTTCTCCACGAATGTCAAATTTATCAGGATAATTTCCTTTCAAATGCAACGGAACTGATTTTATGGTTTTTATGTTGCTCGTTACCTCATCTCCTTGAAAACCATCTCCACGCGTTAAGGCCTGAACTAATTTTCCGTTTTCGTACGTAATACTTATTGAGGCTCCATCATATTTTAATTCGCAGGTATATTGCAAGTTTACGTTTCCTAAAACTTTCTGAATGCGGTTTTCCCAATCTAAAAGATCTTCTTTAGAATAAGAATTATCCAAAGAATACATTCTGTATTGATGCGGTATGGTTTTGAAATTTTTGGTAACAGTTCCTCCTACTCGCTGAGTTGGCGAATTTTCGTCAAAAAACTCTGGGTGTTTATTTTCTAAATCCTGAAGCTCTTTTAGCTTAATATCAAAATCATAATCTGAAATTGTAGCATTGTCTAACACATAGTAATTATAGTTGTGTTGATTAAGTTCATTTCGTAATGCTTGAATGGTCTCTTGAATGCTCATAAATAGTAAAATATTGCAGATTATAATAATGTTAAACTGAATATCAAAATTAGAATTTATTTTTGTTCAAATGCAGAAAAAATAAAAGTTTTAAAAAATCAAAAATCAGACTGCAAATCCATGCAGTCTGATTTCCTCCTTGTCCATTATTCTTAAAAAAGAATTAAAAAAACCAACTTCCAAATGGTTTCGACGTTTTATATTTTTAACTGAAAATCAATACTTTACAGTACAAATATAGAACTATTTTTGAATAATGATAAAATCTGAACGTCTATTTAGCACATGCTCCTCTTCAGAACATTTTACACCATTTTTACATCTGTTGATTAATCGGGTTTCTCCGTAACCAATTGCACTTTCAATTCTAGAAGCATCTATGCCTTGAGAAAGGATATAATCTCGAGTTGATTTTGCTCTATTATCTGAAAGTTTCAAGTTGTACGAATCCTTTCCGCGTGAATCGGTATGCGATTCAATTTTGATTCTGATGTTTGGAAATTTCTGCATAATGAAGACCACTTTAGACAATTCTTCTACAGCTTTTGGTGTAATGTCGTACTTGTCATAATCGAAGTAAATTGGATTTACATCCACTTTTTCAACTCCTTGTTTTTTAACAACTAAGTCATCATAATTGCTCAATTCAAAATTTACATCTTTTATTTCGCCACCATTTTCACCAGTTGTTTCTACTGTTTTATCATCACTACTGTAATTTTGTTTTGCGGCAATCATTTTTACCACTTTGTTGCAAGGAACTTCAATAGCATATTTTCCGTCAAAGTTTGTTTTGGTTTCGCCCAGAACTTCACTAAAAGAGTTATACGCCATTATCGTAACATCTGTTAAAGGCTTTTTTGTTTTATGATCGATAGCCATTCCAGAAATACTTTGGTTGCAAACTGGTTTTCCTTTTACAAAAGAGTAAATATCATCATCGCCCTTTCCTCCTGCTCTGTTGGAAGAAAAATAGCCATAAGCATCTGTTCTATCAATTATAAAAGAAAAATCATCTTTGTTACTATTGATAGGAGCTCCAAGATTTCTTGGGATAGAAAATGTTCCATCGGGTAAAAGTTTACTTTCATAAACATCTAAATCACCCCAGCCATAATGTCCATCAGACGAAAAGTATAAAACTCCGTTTTGGTAAAATGGAAATACTTCGTTACCAATCGTATTAATATTAGATCCTAGATTTTGAGGAGAACTCATGGTTCCGTCGGCCGCAATTTTCACCATGTACAAATCTGTTTCGCCTTGACCTCCAGGCATGTCTGAAGCAAAGAAAAGCAATTGTCCGTCTTCGCTTAATGATGGATGTCCAACAGAATAATCGTCGCTATCAAAAAATACTTTTTGAGGATTTTCTAATTTATTATTGACAATTGATCCTTTGACAATCTGGAAATTGTTTACTCTGGCCTCATCAACAACCAATTTATTTTTCTTTACAATATTGGTCGAATAATAAATAGTACTTCCTTTACTATCAAAACTTGCCGTAGCTTCATGATATTTGGTCATTACGTTTGGAAGAAAAACCGTCTCGTTGAATAAACTTCCGTCTGCCGGATTTCTTTCTGCAATGTACAAATTAAGAAAAGGCTGATTGTTCCAGGTATACAATTTTTCACTAAACTTTGTTGTATCACGAGCTGACGTAAATACTACATTATCTTTAAAAAATGTGGCTCCAAAATCTGATTTGCTGGTATTGATATCCAAATTTTTAATGGTGTAAAGCGGTTTTGCTTTTGCAACGCTGTCCATATATTTCTTTTGGGCAACATATTTATTAATCTCTACTTTATCACCTTTTTTATCTAGATATTCTTTTGTGATTTTATCTGCCTCATCATAATCCATAACTGCTTTCATAGATTGGATATAACGCAGGTAGTAAATATCAGTCAGATTATTTCCTTGAATTTCATACAATTTTCTATACCACTTAAGAGCATTTCTAGAATCAGAAATAAAATAGTAGGAATCTGCCGCGTTCTTCAAAGTCTGTGCTGATGGATCTTTTATGTTTTGCAAACATTCTTCGTAAGCTTTGGAAGCATCCAAATAAGAGAAGTTTTTAAACAAAGCATCAGCTTTCTTTAAGTTAGTTTTTTGAGCGAAACTAAACGTAACGCTCAAAATTAAACATAGGATATATAGTTTTCTCATAAGTTTTGTTTTTAGAAGAATCGAGGAGATTTAATTTTGCTTTGGTTTTTCACAAATTGATAACGCAAGATGATCTCGTGTGAACCATCATTGTATTTATTCAATTGGCTTACAGTATAATCAAAAGCATATCCAAGATAGAAACTTGGTGATATTTGAAAACCTGCCAGTATGCTTATCGAATCATCTGTTCGATACGCTCCTCCTATAACAAACTTTTCTTGAATCATGAAATTTGCTGATATATCTGCGGTAAGCGGTGCTCCACTTACGGCTTTTACTAAAAATGCTGGTTTAAATTTCAAATTTGGATTCAAATCAAAAACATATCCCCCCATTAAATAGTAGTGCAAACGATCATAATCTATAGATTCTTTTACATCGTCATAGTAATCATTCTGAATAAAACTTGGAATAGAGAATCCTACATACCATTTTTCTGTATAGTAGTAAATACCCGCTCCTACAGCTAGTTTCATCTGATTGTTAATGTTCTGATTTAACAAAACATCATCATCATCGTAATATCTTCCTTTAGACCAATCGATGTTTAACATTCTCGTACCGGCTTTTATACCAAAAGCTAATCTTTTTTCATATCCGAGAGGTAATGAATAAGAGAAGTTTCCATCAAGATACAGTTCGTTGGAAGGTCCGATTTTATCATTTACAATACTTAGACCTACTCCTAATTTTTCATTTCTAAGAGGAGCATGAATAGAGAAAGATTGTGTTTCTGGAGCTCCAGGCATTCCGACCCATTGAGAACGATACAAAAGTGCTGCTTCTATGGTTCCGGTAGATCCAGCATACGCTGGATTTACCGCCATAGTATTGTACATATACTGGGTATATTCGGGATCTTGTTGTGCCGAAGCGCAAACCGTAATAAAAGAACATATTAAAATGAAATATGTTTCTAATGATTTTATATATAGTTTCATAACGATACTTATTTAGTTTAATTAATTAGATGATTAATAGAAGTGGATTATCTCATAATAGACAACCAGCCTTTTTTAACCGTTCCATCTCCAATGGTTATCACATAAAAATAAGTACCTGTTGGCAGCATATCTCCTCTATTAACTACACCGGATACATTTGCTGTACCGTTCCAATCATTTTCATAACGTGTTTTACTATACACTAATGCTCCGTATCTGTTAAATACTTTCAGTTCGTTGTTTGGATAAGACTCAATACAGTCAATTCTGAACAAATCGTTTTTACCATCATTGTTTGGAGTAAACTCATTGTAGACAGTTAGACAAATTGGTTCTATTGTAACCGAAGCTGAATTGTTTGATGCATCAACATCTAAAGGAGTCGAAATTTCAACGGTAGCAACACTAGTGTAGTTTCCGCTTGATAATACTTCTGCAACAACTGTCAATACTACACTTTGACCTGCCGTTAATGTTGGGATGGTCCAAAGCTGTGTTGCTGGATCGTATGTTCCTGCAGTTGCCGAAGAGCTTACCAATTGTAAACCGCTAGGAAGCAAATCACTCACAATAGTATTGATGAAATCTCCTTCACCTACATTGTTTACTGTAATCGTAAACGTTACTTTATCTCCAAAGTTCGGAGTTGGATTATCTACAGTATGCGTAATAGTTAAATCTGAACAGCTTGCAACAGTAACATCTAACGTTTTAATTGTTCTTTCGTCGCAATTATTAACATAAGCCACAGTTACTTTTCCTGGACCAATATCTGACCAAGAAACTGTTACAGAACCATCGTTTGTACCACCGCCTGAAACAATTGTACCTCCATTAATAGTCCATACATAATTAGATTTACCATTTGCAATTGAATACGTTACACCTTTGAATACACAAGGAGTATCATCTGTAGTAGCAAGCTGAACTGCAGCATCATTTTCGAATGCAATTGTAACTCCTAATCTTGGTCCGTTATCACAACCGTTAAATGTATTAGTCAATGCTCCTGCATAATAAGTGGTTGCTGTAAGCGGAGTTGTATTTGCTAAT
This sequence comes from Flavobacterium sp. ACN2, assembly GCF_002303885.1. GTDB lineage: Bacteria > Bacteroidota > Bacteroidia > Flavobacteriales > Flavobacteriaceae > Flavobacterium. Next base: position 301,969 of record NZ_MRCM01000001.1, read on the forward strand.
GCTGTTCCGCCAGTTGCAGATGCGTACCAAACTACATTTGTTTCGTTTACAAAAATACTAGCCAATGTTGGCAAAGCTGATAAACAGAATGTTTGTGTAGTTCTTGGCGTTGTAATTACGCTTGGCGAATTTACATTTACCGTAACAGCTAATCTAGCTGGATTTTCGCATCCAATAGCACTTGAAACTGCACCATAATATGTACCTGTTACAAGAGCTGTTGTTGGCGCAATTGCTGTTCCACCTGTAGCTGTGCTATACCAAACAACATTTGCTTCGTTTACTTGAATATTTGCCACTGTTGGCGAATTTAAAGTACAGAAGTTTTGTGTTGTGTTAGCTGTAGTCGGTGTTGGACTTGGATTAACTACGGTAACAGTCACCTGAAGACGAGTTGAGCTTTCACATCCTGATGGATCAACTATATTTCCGAAATAAATTCCTGAAGTAAGCGCCGTTCCTGCTGGAATTGCTGTTCCTCCTGTTGCTGCTGTAAACCATGTTACATTGCTTTCGTTTACCTGAATATTGGCAATAGTCGGAGCATTTGCAGAACAGAAAGTCTGTGCTGTACTATTTGTCGTTGGATTTAATGTATTACCAACTGTTACAGCCACTTGCAATCTAACACTGCTTTCGCAACCTGTTACTGGATCTTTAATTGCTCCGAAATAAGTTGTTGTAGTTAGCGTAGTTGTCGCTGCTAAAGCAGTTCCTCCTGTTTGAGTTGTGTACCAAACTACATTACTTTCATTCACTTGAATATTAGCAACTGTAGGATTTGTTCCTGTACAGAAAGTTTGTGCAGCAGCAGTTGTTGTTGGTGTTGCGGGGTCAGTCACATTTACATCAACTGTTAATCTTGAAGCGCTTTCGCATCCTGTTACAGGATCTAAAATTGCTGCAAAATACTGGCCTGTCGTTAAAGCTGTTGTTGGCGCAATTACTGTTCCACCTGCTAAAGCTGTATACCAAACAATATTTGTTTGATTAAACTCAACACTTGCAAAAGTCGGCGCATTAACCAAACAGAAGTTTTGTGTTCCTGCTGTTACTAAAGTCGGTGTTCCCGGATCGTTTACAATTACATCAACTGTTAATCTTGAAGCGCTTTCGCAGCCTGTTGCTGGATCTAAGATCGCTGCAAAATACTGTCCTGTTGTTAAAGCTGTAGTTGGAGCAATTACTGTCCCACCTGTTAAAGCTGTGTACCAAACAATATTAGTTTCATTAGTTTGGATGCTTGCAAATGTCGGAGCATTAACCAAACAGAAGTTTTGCGTGCCTGCTGTTACTAATGTTGGTGTTCCCGGATCATTTACAATCACATCAACTGTTAATCTCGCAGCACTTTCGCAGCCTGTTGCTGGGTCTGAAATTGCAGCAAAATATTGGCCTGTTGTTAAAGCTGTTGTAGGAGCAATTGCTGTCCCACCTATTAAAGCTGTGTACCAGACAATATTAGTTTCATTAGTTTGGATGCTTGCAAATGTTGGAGCATTAGCCAAACAGAAGGTTTGTGTTCCTGCTGTTACTAAAGTCGGAGTTCCCGGATCACTTACAATCACATCAACTGTTAATCTCGCAGCACTTTCACAGCCTGTTGCTGGGTCTGAAATTGCAGCAAAATATTGGCCTGTTGTTAAAGCTGTTGTTGGAGCAATTACTGTCCCACCTGTTAAAGCTGTATACCAAACAATATTTGCTTGATTAAACTGAACGCTTGCAAATGTCGGAGCATTAGCCAAACAGAAGTTTTGCGTTCCTGCTGTTACTAAAGTTGGCGTTCCTGGATCGTTTACAATTACATCAACTGTTAATCTTGTAGCACTCTCGCAACCTGTTGTTGGATCTGAAATTGACGCAAAATATTGTCCTGTTGTCAAAGCTGTTGTTGATGGAATCAATGTTCCGCCTGTTATAGCTGTATACCAAACAATATTAGTTTCATTTGTCTGAATACTTGCAAACGTAGGAGCATTTGCCAAACAGAAGTTTTGAGTTCCTGCAGTCACCAAAGTTGGCGTTCCTGGATCATTTACAATCACATCTACCGTTAATCTCGCAGCACTTTCGCAGCCTGTCGCTGGGTCAGAGATTGCTGCAAAATATTGGCCTGTTGTCAGAGCCGTAGTAGATGGAATCAATGTTCCGCCTGTTATAGCTGTATACCACACAATGTTAGTTTCATTCGTCTGGATACTTGCAAATGTTGGAAGATCTTCTTTACAGAAAGTTTGTGTTCCTACTGTTACCAACGTTGGAGTTCCTGGATCGCTTACAATTACATCAACTGTTAATCTTGCAGCACTTTCACATCCTGTTGTCGGATCGCTAATCGCCGCAAAATATTGGCCAGTTGTCAGAGCTGTAGTAGATGGAATCAATGTTCCGCCTGTTAAAGCTGTATACCAAACGATATTTGTTTGATTAAACTGAACACTTGCAAAAGTCGGCGCATTAGCCAAACAGAAGTTTTGTGTTCCTGCTGTTACTAAAATCGGTGTTCCTGGATCGTTTACAATTACATCAACTGTTAATCTTGAAGCGCTTTCACAGCCTGTTAATGGATCTGAGATTGATGCAAAATACTGGCCAGTTGTCAGAGCCGTAGTAGCTGGAATCAATGTTCCGCCTGTTAAAGCCGTATACCAAACAATGTTAGTTTCATTCGTCTGGATGCTTGCAAACGTAGGAGCATTTGCCAAACAGAAGTTTTGCGTACCTGCTGTTACTAATGTTGGAGTTCCTGGGTCATTTACAATTACATCAACTGTTAATCTTGTAGCGCTTTCACAACCTGTTGTTGGGTCTGAGATTGCTGCAAAATACTGTCCTGTAGTTAGAGCCGTAGTAGATGGAATTAATGTTCCGCCTGTTATAGCTGTATACCACACAATGTTAGTTTCATTCGTCTGAATGCTGGCAAATGTAGGAAGATCTTCTTTACAGAAAGTTTGTGTTCCTGCTGTCACCAACGTTGGAGTTCCTGGATCGCTTACAATTACATCGACTGTTAATCTTGAAGCGCTTTCGCAACCTGTTGCTGGATCTGAGATCGCTGCAAAATACTGTCCTGTGGTTAAAGCTGTAGTAGATGGAATCAATGTTCCACCTGTTAAAGCCGTATACCAGATAATATTAGTTTCATTAGTCTGAATGCTGGCAAATGTAGGCTGATCTACCTGACAGAAATTTTGTACTCCTGCTGTTACTAATGTAGGTGTTCCTGGATCGTTTACATTTACTGTTACTTCCAATCTCACTGAACTTTCACAGCCTGTAAGTGCATCTGTAGCTGCTCCGTAGTAAATTCTGCTTACTAAAGGAGTTGTTGAGGCAATTACATTTCCACCTATCGCTGCATCATACCAAATAACATTGCTCTCGTTTACTTGAATATTTGCAACTGTAGACGCAGAAGATAAACAGAAATTCTGAGTATCGTTTGTAGTTGTTGGCGTATTTGGATCGCTAACTATAATTACTGCATCTTGTAATGTTCCTGCTAAATTTTCACACGTATTAGTGCTTGAAACCGCTACATAATAGGTTATCGGACTTACTGCTTTTGTTAAACCTGTAGCAGTTAAAACACCAGCCCCATCTATTGCATAAGTAACCCCTGCTATTACAGCGCCATTTGTAATTGGTTGCGTTTTAGCAGCGTCTAAATACCAAGTAAATACTGAGCTAGTTAATGCTGGTGCAGTCGGAGTTAATGATGCTGATAAGCCTGGGCAAACCGTTACATCATCAACCAAAATATCACTTCCTATTGAAGGAGGCAAAATTGTGAATGTGATTTGTTTTCTATCTGCTGCTGCAGTTTCACACAATTCATCTGAACTCACTCCAACGAAATAAGTATAAGTTCCCGGAGCCAATCCGTTTACTATCAACTGTGCAGTTAGTTCACCAGGAATTAACTGACTTGTTGTTCCATTAAAACTATACCAATGGTATACAGGATTTGTTAAAACAGGAGTTCCGCTTAAACCTGTTGCTAAAATTACAGTTCCAGAAGCAGAACAAATTGATGTTGCTGTTCCTCCGTTTAACGTAATATCTGTTAAAGCATTTACTGGGGCAGAAGCTTTTACTTCAACAGTAACTTCTCCTCTTGCATAATTTTCACAACCATAACGTACTGGTTGTATATAATATTTGTAAATACCTGCAGTTAAATTATCTGGTAGCGTAAAAGTAGGTCCGCTAGCCACCAAGTTCCCTCCTGTCTCTGCATCGTACCATCGATAGGTCGAACAGGCGACTTCAGGAATCTCGAGTTCAATTTCGCTGCCCGGACAGACCGTAATTTTATTCTGCGGATCTGCTCCAATAACGGTGGTGTTAGCTGTTCTTTCTACAGTATGAACTCTTAAGAAATCTAATACTCCAGCAACACCTCCTAAACGAATTCTAACTCTATCATAAATCTCTGTTGGAGAAGACACTAATACCATTGCCAAAGAATTTCCTGGCAATAATTTTATACTCAATAATGTACTTGTATTTTGAATTGGAGCACCAACTGCCACATTTCCTAAATAACGCTGAATTGAGAATCCTGTAAGCAGATTCACGCTTAAAAGACTGCCTGGTTTTGAAACCACAATTCTTAAAGTATCACTAAGAACAGAAGGTGTTTTAAATTGCACCGTTAAATCTGCTGCTGCCGCAACTCCAACTCCACTATACATTGTAGCAAAAGTTGTTACGTCATTATCAGCAACATTCCAAGCATCACTTACACCTATTAAAGCAGTTGCCGCACCTATAGGAAGGTTTATATCTGTAGCGCCATAAAAAATATCCTGAATATCTCCTGGAGTACAAGTTACAGCAGTAACTGGTTTATTATAATGAGCTTCAAATACTTTTGTATTTTGAGCAAGACTTAAAATTGAAGAAGATACAATACGAATACCATCATAATCTTGCGGACCTGATGCATCTGAAGGAACAAAAGTAAACTCATAAGTATTGTCTCCTGAAATTAGTTTTAATAGCGATCCCGACACAGGCTGCATTGCTCCAATAAGATTACCTCCAATAGTTCCTACTACCGATAAGTTCTCTCCGACAGCCAACAAACTATATTCAGATCCTAATTTAACTGTAACAGGAGTACCTTTAGTAATAGGAGCTGACCAAGTTAAATTCTGCCATGTTGTGCCAATTCCTAAAAGTCCTAAACCTGTAGTAATTGTTGAGAATGTCTGAGGATTTCCATCAATTGCATTTGCATTGTTTGAAACACTCCCAGTAAGTATAAAGCCTTCACTTTCTCCTGATGCATAAACTCGTTCTGTCAAGTTTTGACAGCTAGTAAGATCTATCACATTGATTACCTTAGTTGCAGTAACACTACAAGTTCCTAAAGTTGCAACAGCCGTGTAGGTGTAAACTCCCGGAACATTTAAAGAACCTGTTGTAAATGGAGGACCTGCAAGCGCAACACCTTGTGGATTAAACCATGTTACAGTTCCTGTAGAAGTAGCATTTAACGCAACATCAGCTCCAACATTTACAGATTCTTGCGGATTAGTCACCACTAAAGTTGGTACCGCATTAATTGTTACGGTCACAGATTGTCTAGCTGACGGGCAAGTGCTTGTCGCGCCCTGTGCTTGTATAGAATAAATACCACTTACTGTTACATTTGCAGCAGCATCGGCGGTCATTACATTGTTTAAAGGATCATAAAAAGTATAAGTAGCTGCTGAATCAAAATTTGTGATCGCATTAGCCAAATTGGCGCTACCACAGGCTACTAATGGAGTAGTGATAACCGTTAAAGGTGTTGTTGAAGGAAAATTAACCGTTACTAGTTTTAAATCTCCATTCACATTCTCACAAGTACCTCCATTAACTGCAGATATATATAAATTGTAAGGAGAATTTAAAGTTGTTAAACCAGTTAATGAAAGAACACCAGTAATAGGATCTTTTGCAAATGTTATGCTTCCATCTACACTTCCATCTACAATTTCTGTTACTTTATTCTGATCTCTATAATACTTAAACTGAACACCAGCAATATCAGAAGATGGAGTTAAAACTGCCTCTCCAGAACAAGTAGCTTCAACTGGACTTGTAATTAAAATATTTGCCGCAGTCGGAATTGGTAAAACATTAACAGTAACCGCTTGGCGTAAGCTGTTAACACAACCTCCTCGTGTTGCTTCTAAGTAGTATGTAGTTGTAGTTGTTAATGGAGCTGTTGGAGCTACGCTTACAACATTTCCTAAAGTTGGAGAATCATACCATTGAAAGGTTTCTCCTCCTGTTGAAGTTGCAGATAAATTAGCTGTTTGACCAGCACAAATTGGTACCGCTGCTCCAGTTATTGTGGCATTTGGAAATCTATAAGAAGCTCCATAAATGTTTACAGTTGTCAATAAACCAACCAATGCTCCCAATCTAATATCCACTCTATCGAATGCAGTAGTTGTTGGGTAACTAACTTTGAATTTGTTTCCTGATAATACCTGTAAGTTCAATAAACTATTGTTTACTGCAAGTCTGCCTGGGTTTTCAACTCCTGCTAAAGAAGTTCCAATGCTTACAGATCCCAGCAATGCAATATCAGCAAGACCGCCTGGTAATTCTAATTCAACATCAATAATATCCCCCGCCTGACCAGGTGTTAGAAAATTTAGTTGTTGTTGTATGTATGAATTAAGTACTCCCGCAGTTATTGTCAAAGAAGAAAATGTATTTGGATTTCCGTCAACAGCGTTAGGTCCGTTCACACCATTACATAGAACACATAATAAACCAGGGTCAACCGTTATGGCTTGTGTACTTGGTTGCAAACAAGTGCTAACTGTATTGGTTACGATCACATTTATAGCAGCTCTTGAAGTACTTCTACAATCTGATGCCGTATTTACAGCTTCAACATAAAATGTTTTATTTGCCGTTAAAACCGGATTAGGTATATAAGTATTACTACCAGAACCTTGCAAAAGATTTCCTGCTGTCGGCGCATCATACCATAAATAAGAAACTCCAGGGCTACTTACAACAGACAGCTGTACATTCTGGCCTGACTGAATAATAACGCTAGAAGATACAGGGACTGGTGCCGCTGGTCTAGGATTTACATTTACATTTACCGCTGTACGAGCACTTAAACAAGTTCCAATTACTGCTTCAATATAATAAGTAGTTGGAACAGTTAGATTTGGAGTTACAAAAGAAGTTCCTGTAAATACCAAAGTTCCTCCTGTAGCAGCATCATACCAATTATACGTTGTGCCTGCAACTGGAGATTGAATTGTTATTGTTGTCGTTTCTCCGCTACATAAATTTGCAGGAACAGTAGAAATCGCTGTTGGCGCCACTGGACTATCGACTGTAACAGTAAAAGGATTTCTTACACTATTAACGCAACCATTACGAGTTAATTCAACATAATAAGTTGCATTAGCTGTCAAGGCTGGAGTTGTAAAAGAAGCTGTACTGCTTAATAAATTTCCGCCAGTTAAAGCATCATACCATCTAATAGTTTCGCCTAAAGCCAGATTAGCATTTAAAGTGGCTGTTTGTCCACTGCAAATTGTAGTATTTCCAGAAACAACTGGAGCTTTATATCTATAGGCCGCTTGGTAAATATCCAAATTAGTTAAAAGACCAAGCACACCTCCTAAACGAACTTCAACACGGTCAAAATTTGCACCAGCCGTAACGCTTGCTCTATATCTAGTACCACTTAATAACTGTAAAGTAATAAGAGGATTATTAATCGTAACTCTATCATTATTATAAGTCGCACCATTATAAGTTGCTAAACTAATCGCGCTTAACAACTGAACATCTGCTAAACCTCCTGGCAATTCTAAGTCAACATCTACAATATCACCAGCTTTTCCTGGATTTGTAAATTGTAATGTTTGCTGCATAGATCCTAATACATTGGCAGGAAGAGTAAGTCTTGTTGCAGTTGCAGGATTTCCGTCTACAGAAAAATTCGGATTTGTAGCATTACACAATAAACATACACCAACTTGAGAAGTTACCTGACTGCTGGCTTCAAGACATCCGCCTAAAGCTGCTGGCTGAACCGTTACGGTAACTGGTACTCTCGTCGCGCTAACACAATTTCCGTTTGGGCTTTGTGCTTCAACGTAATACGTTTTAGTAGCTGTTAAAATTGGTGTTGTAAAGGTGGCTGTATTTGTTGCAACAGCTGTTCCTCCAGTTGAAGTTTCATACCAGTTTAATTGCGCTCCTACCTCTGTAGTCGATGCATTTAACGTTGCATTCTGACCAGATTGAATAGTCACACTTTGCGTTAAAACTGTCGGAGTTATTGGAACGGCTGTAGAAACAACACTAACTGGCGTACGAGAACTAACACAGCTGCCAATGGCAGCCTCCACAAAGAATTGAGTAGTTCCTAATGGTACTGTTGGCGAATAGGTAGTTCCACTAGCTAAAGCAGGACCACCAGTTGCCGAAGAGTACCAGTTGTAAGTTGTTCCCGGAGCCACATTTACAACCGATAAAGTTGTTTGCTGAGTTGCACCTGTAGAACAAACTGTTGTTCCAACATTACTAATTCCCGGAATCAATGGATTAGAAACATTCAAGACCACAGGTACACGAACATTTCCTTCGCAGCCTGCAGCTCTAGTTATTCCTATATAATATGTTGTATTTGCTGCTAAAGCAGGAGTTGTATACGTATTTCCTACTGCCAAAGCTGTTGTAGAAAATTCAGAACTATACCATGCCAGCGAAGTACCCGCTGCAGGTGTTGCTGTAAGAGTGGTTGGAACTCCCGCACAAACTGTCTGGGATAAACCTCCAGATACAGTTGGTTGTGCAAATTCTAACCTAACATCATAGACTCTTAAGCTTACCAAAAGACTTAAAAGGCCTCCACCAACTTGAATTTGAATTTGGTTGGTGTCACCCGTAATAGGGAATTTTGCAACAGCAACCGTATTGCCGCTTAGCAAATTCAAATTCAAAAGCGGACTATTTAAAGCCACACTTGAACCTACATTGGCTCCAGAATTTTTAGCTTGAACTGTTGCATTTGATAACAAGGTTAGATCAAGCAATCCGTTGCCTGTACCAAAGTATATCGCAACTTGGTCACCGGCTCGAGCCGTTTGATTTAAGGTCAATGTTTCTTCTGCAAAACATCCAAGTACTGCAACACCATTTGTTAAGGTTGCATAAGTGGATAAGCCAGCGCTATCAAAAGCATTGGCAGGACTATTAACATCTACTCCTAAACACAAAAGCCCTCCCCCTGCACTATTTGTCTGAGACACAGGTCTACAAATAGTCTGAGAGAATGCATTAGTGCATATAAAGAATAACGTTAAAAGTCCTAATAATCTCATTTGAGGATTGAGACTACAAAAAGTAAATTTTTTTTTCATAATTTGGAAGATTAGAAAATGGACAATAAAACACCTCTTGCAGTAAGTGCAAGCACCTACGCAATTAAACAATCAGTTAAAAATCAAACAGTTAAAACAAACAATAGTAGCCTATAAAAAAGCTGCTAATTTCTGTTTTAATAAAAAAAATTATGTTGAATTCGGCATATCAAAGTATACCGTAGAACAAATTCTATCTCTGTGAGACAAAATAAGTTCTGCATTTTTAGAGGAAAAATGATTGTAATCAATTTTCCAAGAGGAGTGATTTGTTGCAGGCCTAATTTTCATAATGAAAATTTTAGTTGAAAGTAGAACTGGGGTTCTTTATATATGTTGATTCATTTTTTTCAGAAAGTTGATTAATCTTTTCTAAAATTAACTAGCTGTAAAAAACTAGTTCGAATCTATTTATATCCAATAAAATTATTCTCCCTCATAATTAGCCCGCCAAATGGGGTAATTAAAAGACAGCAAACTAAAATGTAACACTTTTGAAAAAAAATTAAGTATTGGGTAACGATCAAATTTATCGTTGAAACGAAGTAAGCGAAATAGGTTAAAAAATAAAACTAAAACAAAATGTACGATTAAAGTAAATTTGATAAAGAAAGTAATTGTCAATTCCATACGCAGACTTATTAGGTTGTGGTATAATTTCTCAATTTTCAATCTTAACAACATGGCATATAATTTTCTAACCAGTATGTCTTGAAAACCAAAAGAAAAATTTTGTTTAACTTTTGTTACCTAAAATTAGGAAAAACAAAAACATAAAACAAACATAAAATTCTTATAATTTATTCATAAAACTTTAATTTAAAAATTATAGACACATCAAAACATCAAGAAAATAGCTACTTTTAACATAATTAGCTTATAAATTTCACATTAAACAAAATATTAAACAAAATATGTTAAATCGATTTAAACAAAGAATAATCTTACATTTTAAATAATTTTATCGACAAAACTATCCGTATTGAAGACCAATTGCTACAAAACTGTTTCACGAAAATTAAAAATCTAAAAAAGATGAAGGGTTTTAAAAAAACAAGTAGAAATACGGGGTTAAAACTTTTAAAAAGATTAAACAAAAGTTAAAAAACAAAAAAAAAAGCAGACAATTGCTAACAACTGTCTGCCTTATTAAAAACCTTATAAAAATTATTTTAAGATTCTATAATTGTATTAATTTGATTAAACAACTGTCCGTCACTTAAAAAAGCACCTTGTTTAATCAATTCAAAGATCGAAGAATTACGTTCCTCTGTAAACACTTTCTTTCCAACTTTCATTTCAATATTGTCTGTAAACATATTATCGCTTAACCATTGAAGCCCCTCTTTAGTCAAAAAGTCTACCTCTGGAGAAAAAGTTTTCAAAACAATTGACTTAATATAAGTATCAAAACAATGAAATAGAAAAATATGGCTTTTAGAAAAATGTTCCAAATATTCTGCTCTACCTAATACGCCTTCCCAAATCAAATCTGAAAAAACATCAAGTTCCTGTTCAGCAACTTCTGGCTTATTGACCTTAAGCTCTTCCCACTCTTTTCTATCTATTGTTTGTGTTGCCAAAAAACTTGCAAATTCAGCATGTAATTCGTCAAACTGCTCTTTTGTTAATCTTGCGTATTTCATTTCTTTTTTAGGCTTTATGCTTTACGCTGTGAGCTCTAAGCCAACAGCCATAAGTCTAATTATTACTATTAATCTTGTCTTAAACAAAAAAATCCCGACTTTCATCGGGATTTTTGTATAGATCTAAAAACTATTACTTTTCAGCAACAATTTCGTAAGCTAATTCAACGATTACATCTCTGTGTAAACGAACTGTAGCATTGTATTTACCTAAACGTTTTACAACACCGCTAGTGATGAATTTTCTATCGATAGCATTACCAGATTTCTCTAAAGCTGCAGCAATATCGATGTTAGTGATAGAACCAAAAAGTTTCTCTCCACCAGCTTTTGCAGTAAGTTTAATTTCAAGAGCTTTTAAAGTTTCAGCTATTGCTTTAGCATCAGCTACAACTTTAGCTTCTTTGTGTGCTCTTTGTTTTAGGTTTTCAGCTAAAACTTTTTTAGCAGAAGGAGTTGCTAAAGTAGCAAAACCTTGAGGAATTAAAAAGTTACGACCGTAACCAGGTTTTACAGATACTACATCATCTTTAAACCCTAGGTTTTGTACGTCTTGTTTTAAAATAATTTCCATGTTGTTGTCCTTATATTTTAGAAGTTAGGTTCTGATCAAACAGAAACCAGCGACTAGATTTTTTTATACTATTTTAATAAATCGGCCACGTATGGCATTAAAGCTAAGTGACGAGCTCTTTTTACAGCTACAGAAACTTTTCTTTGGTATTTTAATGAAGTTCCAGTTAAACGACGTGGAAGAATTTTTCCTTGCTCGTTAACGAATTTCAATAAGAAATCAGCATCTTTATAATCGATGTATTTGATTCCTGATTTTTTGAAACGGCAATACTTTTTAGTTTTGTTAGTTTCAATGTTTAAAGGCGTTAAATATCTGATATCTCCGTCTTTTTTTCCTTTTGCAGATTGCTCGATTGTAGACATAATAATTACGCTTTAGTAGATTTTAATTTTGCTCTTCTTCTCTCAGCCCATGAAATAGCATGTTTGTCTAAACTTACAGTTAAGAAACGCATAACTCTTTCATCACGTCTGAATTCAGTTTCAAAAGCTAAAAGAACTTCTCCAGCTACTTTGAATTCGAATAAATGGTAAAAACCACTTTTTTTGTTTTGGATTTCGTAAGCCATTTTTTTAAGACCCCAATCCTCTTTCGATACCATTTCAGCTCCTCTACTAGTAAGAAATTCTTCAAATTTCGTTACTGTTTCCTTCACCTGAACCTCAGATAAAACGGGATTTAAAATGAAAACAGTTTCATAATGATTCATAAATAAAAATTTTATTTGTTAAAATTGGGTGCAAAAGTAAGCATTTAATTTACATATCCAACATTTTTTTTCTTTTATTCGTCATAATGCAAAAAAGATGCCTCAACCTTAGTTTTTTTTACAAAAAAATAATACATTTACTACTGCTATCCTGAATTTATTCTAAATATAAATGTTATGAAACTAAACTGTGTTGTTGTAGATGATAGTTCTATACAAAGGACAATTATTGCCAAATTGGTCAATAATCACCCAGGCTTGCATTTAATCGGGGATTTTTCTAATGCAATTGAAGCAAAAAGTTGTATCTCATTAAATAATATTGACTTAATATTTCTTGATATAGAAATGCCAGTTATTAACGGATTTGATTTTCTTGACGGATTAAAATCAAAACCGCAAATTATATTTATTACATCTAAGGCCGAATATGCCCTCAAAGCTTTCGACTATGACGCTACCGACTATCTTCAGAAACCTATTGCAGTAGATCGTTTTAATGCCTCGGTAAAGAGAGCAATTGATATGCATTTGCTTAAAAAGGATATCAAAGAAGAAGAAGGCGAACATATATTCATCAAAAGTAATCTAAAAAAACTTAAAATCTTCACTTCAAAAATAAAATGGATTGAAGCTTTTGGAGATTACGTAAGAGTAGTAACCGAAGACGACAGCAATTTGGTTCTTTCTACGATGAAGTCTTTTGAAAATGATTTATCGAAAGACAAATTTATTCGTGTTCACAAATCGTATATTATTAATATCGATAAGGTGGAACGTTTCAACAGCAAATTTGCCGAAATAGGCATTACCAAAATACCGCTAAGTCGCAATAAAAAAGAAGATCTAGTAAAAGCTCTTTCAACTTCTTCTTAAATTGCCACTTTAATAAAAATCAACGTTTACTACAACTTTTATAGCTCTGTATTGAGCCACCGCTTCAAAACTATTCAGCATTTTCTGAATAGTTTTTTTTGTGTTTCCTAAATGAAGATTATGCGGAATCTTTATTAAAATAGTTCTAATATATTCATTTCGTATTCTGCTTATCGCTGGCTCTTCTGGCCCTAAAACAGGCATTCCTAAGTTCTGACTTAAAACTTGATACAGCCACATAGCCCCTTCCTTCAATTTATCAAAATCTTTATGCTTTAGCGTAAGCTTAATAATCCTGAAATAAGGCGGATATCTATAGATTTGCCTATCATACAACTGTTCTTTATACATACCTATATAATTATGGTTTGTAACTTGTTGAATTGTATTATGATTCGGATTGTAAGTTTGAATGACAACTTTTCCTTGTTTTTCTGACCTACCTGCTCTTCCCGCAACTTGCGTCATCATTTGAAAACTACGTTCAAAAGCTCTAAAATCTGGATGATGGAGCATATTATCCGCATTCATGATTCCGACTAAACCTACATTATCAAAATCAAGTCCTTTGGCCAGCATTTGCGTACCCACCAAAATATCAATTTCGCGATTTTTAAACGTATCGATTATTTTTTCAAAACCAAATTTACCTCGAGTAGTATCTTGATCCATTCGAGCTGTTTTTGCTTTCGGAAAAAGTGAAGTCAGCTCCTGCTCTATCTGCTCAGTTCCAAATCCTTTTGTAGTTAAATCAATACTGGAGCAGTTATGGCAATTTGTAGGTTTTGCTATAGAATAACCGCAATAATGGCATCGCAATTGGTTCTTATGTTTATGATAAGTCAAACTTACATCGCATTGCTGGCAATGCGGAACGTGTCCGCAAGTCAAACATTCTATTATAGGCGAATATCCTCTTCTATTTTGAAACAAAATAACTTGCTCTCCTAATGACATCGATTCTGCAATTTCTTCGATTAAAAGATCGCTAAAATGTCCCGTCATTTTTTTTCTGAAATGCTTGTCTTTTAAATCAACTAAAAGGACTTCAGGCAAACGGACATTTTTGTAACGTTCAGAAAGTGTTACCAATCCGTATTTATCATTTTGGGTATTAAAATAGGTTTCAATGCTAGGCGTTGCAGAACCCAATAACACTTTTGCTTTATGAAAATTAGCCAAAACAATTGCAGCATCTCTGGCATGGTATCTTGGTGCAGGATCTGTCTGCTTAAAAGTCTGCTCGTGCTCTTCGTCAACAATTAATAATCCTAAATCATTAAAAGGCAAAAACAAAGCCGATCTTGCTCCAATTACAATTTGTGCTTTTGGAGAATTTTCAAGCGTTTGCCTCCAAACCTCAACTCTTTCATTATTACTGTATTTGGAATGAAAAACAGCTACTTTGTCTCCAAAATGAAAACGCAGTCTCGAAACCAACTGTGTGGTAAGAGCAATTTCTGGCAAAAGATACAAAACCTGTTTTCCTGTTTCTAAATACTCTTCAATTAACTTGATATAAATCTCAGTCTTTCCGCTAGAAGTCACACCATGAAGCAGACAAACCTCTTTCTCCAAAAAACTATTTTTGATTCCAGAAAAAGCATTTTCCTGAGCCTCACTAAGCTGTAATTCTTTATCTGATACCTCTCCATTAAATGTAACACGATCGTGCTGCAAATAATATTCTTCGAAAATTTCCTTCTCAACTAAAGCCTTTACAACTGATGCTGTTACATTTGAAACTTCCGTAAGTTTTTTGACCGTAATAGGCTTTTTCTCCGAAGCATTCAACTGAAAATACGTTAAAACAATTTCTTTCTGTTTATTAGCGCTTTTCAGTACTTCGAGTAATTCAGCCAAGCCGTTATCCGATTCGTATTTTGAATGCAATTTAACATATCGAACCAATTTTGGCTTGTATGTTTCTTTTATTTCTTCATCCAAAAAAATAATATCTTTCGCGATTAGCTTTTGCAGAATCGGAAGTATATTCTTTTTATTTAAAATCGAAGTAATCTCCTGAATCTTTAATGAACTTTGATGATGTAGTGCTTCATAAATCAAGAATTCATCATCAGAAAGTTCGCTGTCATTTACCACAACATCAGGTTTATGCGAAATGATTGTTTCACTTTCCAACAATAATCCACTCGGAAATGCGCCTCGATACACATCTCCAATTCCGCACATATAATAATTTGCAACCCAAAGCCAATGTTTAATCTGGATTTCGGTCGCAATGGGTACTTCATCTAAAATTTGATGGATTTCTTTAGCTTCGTATAATGTTGGAGCATTTTCATGAACATCAAGAACAAGCGCTGTATATATTTTACTTTTACCAAATGGTACCGCAACACGCATTCCTTTTTTTATGAAATGAAATTCGGCTTCAGAAATTCGGTATGTAAATGTCTTAGCTAATGAAAGCGGTAAAATGACTTCGATGAAATGCATGCAGATATTTTATAAGTATTGGAAAAGGTTTAAAGAATAAAAAACCACAGTTAACTTCTTTCAAACCAGTTTTCCATTTGAATTCCGTCTAAAAGCTTAAAATCCTTAACATTGTCGGTAACCAAAATTAATTGGTTTTCTACTGCAGTTACACCAATTAAAAGATCAAATTCGTCATTAATAGGTTTTCCAAGCTTTCGAAGTCTGACTTTCTCAACAGCATATCTTTTAATTGACCCGAAAATTGGAATTATAGTTAATCCATTTAAAAAAATATCAACCGATTTATTAGATTTTTTAGGATCATCACTATTTTCAGCTCCAAAACGAAGTTCAGCAACAGTAATTTCTGAAATATAGCAGTTTTCTAAACCTACTTCTTTCACCATTTTGTCAAGGTTTAACTTTCCTCTCAAAAAGAAAATACAAATACTTGTATCTAATAAATATCCCATTAAAACTTAATTTCTTTGTTTTTAAAGT
This sequence comes from Flavobacterium sp. ACN2, assembly GCF_002303885.1. Lineage (GTDB taxonomy): Bacteria > Bacteroidota > Bacteroidia > Flavobacteriales > Flavobacteriaceae > Flavobacterium. Next base: position 318,124 of record NZ_MRCM01000001.1, read on the forward strand.
TTCTATTAGATTTTATTTCAGAAACAATTTCTTCAGCGGATTTTTCAGATGCAAATGCACCAAAAGATTTATAAAAATTATTTTCTTTTGACTTGTTCCCTTTTATTGACTTTGTCAGTCTTTCTATTAATTCAATCTTGTTAGAAAAGCTAAGCCCTTCAAACAAACCTGAATAAGTTTCCAATATATTTTTATCCGTTACAGTCATTTTATCCCTCTTAACTATTTTAAATACAAAATTAAACTATTTTTCAACTCAAAGCATATAAAAACCATCATCTGAAAAAGCTACTTTTTTCCTAGAGAATTTTGAGACAAATACTCATCTACCAGCTTTAAAGTATGCCTTACGGATTCATTTGCCGTTCCTCCATCGTGCCCTGGAATAACAAACTTCGGATTCTTAAATTTTGACTGAACTTTTTTTATGGATTTCTTCCATTCCTTAACATCAGCATCGCCTAAATATCCTAAATCTTGTGCTTCAACACTCTTTATAAAACAACCTCCATAAAGAATTTTCTCTCTCCCAAACCAAACCACAATATTATCTGGCGCATGACCTTTACCTGGATAATATACTTCAAAATTATATTGTCCCACTGTAAAAGTCGCATCATCTGAAATTACAAATTCTGCTCTTCCTTCATTATTCGCTTTAAGGATTTCGTCTGTCAATTTACTTGAGTAGGTTTTAATTCCTTTTTTTCTATAAAAATCCAATCCACCCGCACGATCTTCATGCGAATGCGTTGCAAAAACCATTACTACCTTTTTATTGTGTTTTGCTTCAATACTATCCAATAAAGGCTGAAACTGCGTTTTATCCCATGGAGCATCAAAAAGAACAACACCTTCTTTTGTAACGACATACATAGCATTAGCAGAAATCTTTACCCCTTTGTATTCGTTAAAAGTTTTATAAACATAAAAGTCACCCGTAAGATGACTTATTTGTAATGGCGAGTTCTTAGATTGTCCAAAGCTATTTGAAACTATAACTAAGAATAAAATTATTGAAGCAATTTTTCGCATTATATTTTAATTAGTTTTTTACTCTGGTCCAATATTGCGTTCTTCCCATCAAAGAAATCCCAACATAACCGCGAAGTTTTAATTTGTCTGCAGATTCTAAAGTAACATAACATTTATACTTTTTACCGCTTGTAGGATCCAAAATTGTTCCTCCATTATACTCTGAACCATCTTTCTTAAGACCATTTATGATTACCATACCTAAAATTGGCTTATTTTTTTCGGCTCCATCACACTTTACACAAACATCTTTTTTGCGGCTGTCGCGAAGGATATCTACTACTTTACCATATATTTTTCCTGATTTCTCATAGATTTCTACTATAGATTTAGCTTCTCCTGTTTCATCGTCAATTGTTTTCCATTTTCCAATTACACTTTGACTTTGCATGGTCAGCGCAAAGAAGAACACTCCGATAGTTAGCATCAAATTTTTCATATTATTTTTCTTTTTTTTGTTTTAATTTTCTGATAGAAGCATTCAATTCGAACCCTAAAAGCAGAATCATACAGTTTATCCAAATATAAAACATTAGAATTAATAATGTCCCAATTGAACCATAAAGTTCATTGTATTTTGAAAATTTTATAACCCAAATCCCAAAAAAGAATGAAGATATAACAATTAAGACCGTTGTAAAAACAGAACCAATGCTTATAAAAGGCACTTTATTATACTGTTTTGTACCATAACGCAATAATATTGAAGATGTTATCAAGATCATTAAAACAACAAACAGATATCTTCCTAAAATGATCAACGGAATTCTATCACTCAGTACATCCTGAATTATCGTTTTTTGAATAAATACCTCGAAAACCACAATTGTTGCCACTGTTACAAACAGAATAACAGTCATAACAATAGAGATCGCTAGCGCAACTAGATATTGTCTAAAAAAACCGCGTTTATCAAAAACATGTTTGGAAGATTCAAAACCGCTTAGAATTCCATTAATACCATTTGCCATTAAGAATATCGAAAGCAAAAAACCTGACGATAACAATCCTGAGTGACTATTATTTAAGATATCGCTGATGATTTTACTAATAGCATCAAACGTATTCGGAGGAACACTCTGTTGCACAAACTGCAAAAAATCTTCCTGAAAATTGTCTATAGGAATAAACGGAATTAAGTTTAAGATAAACAGCGCAAAAGGAAATAAAGCCATAAAAAAGCTAAAAGAAACCGCACTTGCATGATACGAAAAAGCGCCATCAATAATCCCGATGGTGTACATTTCTAATAAATCGTACAATGAAAATCCTTCCAGCCAAGGCAGTTTTATTTTCTTCAAAAGTCGGGCTAAAGTCCGCACCACAGGCAGTTTCTCAATCCGATCTTCTATCTCTTGCGACATATTTTTTTGATTTTAGATTTCAGAGTTCTGATTTTAGATTTACAAAACTCATAACTTATAACTCAAAACTTACAACTTCCTTAAAACGCTTTCAAACTCAAATCCATATTATAAACAGAATGTGTTAAAGCTCCAGACGAAATATAATTTACACCGCACAAAGCATATTCGCGAACTGTTTTTTCGCTAATATTTCCTGAAGATTCTGTCTGACATTTTGTACCAATTAAAGCAACAGCCGTTTTGGTATCTTCATAATTAAAGTTATCAATTAGAATTCTATGAACACCATCACTCAATAAAATTTCTCTAATTTCATCTAGATTGCGGGCTTCAACAATAATCTTTAAATCCAGATTATTTTCCTTTAAATATTCTTTAGTTTTAGAAATAGCGCGAGTAATTCCACCAGCAAAATCGATATGATTGTCTTTCAACATAATCATATCATACAAAGCGTAACGATGATTTTCTCCTCCGCCAATTTTTACAGCCCATTTTTCTGCAACTCTAAAATTTGGAGTTGTTTTACGTGTATCTAATATTTTTGCATTTGTCCCTTCCAAAAGCTGCATTAAATGGTTTGTTTTTGTTGCAATTGCAGACATTCTCTGCATAGTATTTAAAACAACTCTTTCTGCTTTTAGTATAGATTGCGAGCTCCCAGAAACTTCAAAAACAATTTCGCCATACTCTACACGCGTTCCATCTTCGATAAAAGTTTTCACTTTCAGCTTCGGATCTACATGCTCAAATATCATTTTAGCCAATTCAACACCAGCAATTATCCCTTGATCTTTTACCAATAATTTAGCCTGACCGTGTGCTGTATCAGGAATACAAGCCAGCGAACTGTAATCGCCTGGACCAACATCTTCTCTAATGGCATTACTGATTAAAAGTTTTAATTCTGCTTGAAATTGAGCTTTGCTTATCATTTTTCTGTTTTTAATAATAATGCTAAATTAGGATATATTTTATGGATTTGAAAGTTATGACAACATGAAAAATCACATAAAACATTAAATATCTCTTTTTTAACCATTAAGATATTCCGAAAAATAAAGTTACAATTCTTAACAAAACTTAATCTACTAATAAGCGTTCAATTAAATATCTTTGAAGTTCAATCAAACAAAATTTATGGGATTAATTAAAGATATTTACTCGGTTTCTTTTTACGAAAAATTTGGTCAAGCTGTGGCCGAAGTGCATCCTTCATTCAACAAAAAGAAATTCATCGATACCATTTATGAAGGTGATTTTATTCAAAAAGAATGGAAAGAACGAATGAAACATACTACAGTTGTACTTCATCAATTCATGCCTCAAAATTTCGTAGAAGCCACTTCTTTAATTGATAAAATCATCGAAAATTTAAAGAGAAATAATTTTGCAGACAGCAATTTGGCTTTCATTTTCTTTGCCGATTATATCGAAATGTATGGTTTAGATGATTTTGAAACTTCAGTGAAAGCCTTTGTTTCCATAACACAATTTATAAGCTGCGAATTTGCCGTTCGTCCTTTTATTTTAAAATATAAAGAACAAATGATCAACGAAATGATCCAATGGTCATTGCACGAAAATCATCACGTCAGACGTTTAGCCAGCGAAGGTTCTCGCCCAAGATTACCTTGGGCAATGGCAATTCCGTTTCTTAAAAAAGACCCCTCGTCTATTCTTCCAATTTTGGAGAATTTAAAGAATGATCCCTCAGAATATGTCCGCAGAAGTGTTGCCAATAATTTAAATGATATTGCAAAAGATAATCCACAGATTGTATTAGAAATCGCCAATAAATGGAAAGGGCATAGCAAAGAAACCGACGGAATCATCAAACACGGCTGCCGAACTTTATTAAAACAAGGACATCCTGAAATTTTAGGCCATTATGGTTTAGAAAGTACCAATATTGAACTTTCGTCTTTCGAAATTAAAACGCCAATTGTAAAAATTGGTGATTATTTGCAGTTTCAATTTCATTTAAATAATAAAAACCAAGAACCAAAAACAATCCGTTTAGAATATGCGGTTCATTATAAAAAAGCAAAAGGGCATTTAGCGAAAAAAGTCTTCAAAATCAGTGAGAAAATTTACCAGCCGAATCAATTAACCAAAATCGAAAGAAATCAATCTTTCAAATTAATTACGACGCGAGTTTTTCATACTGGAGCACATCAGTTGTCGATTATTATTAATGGAACTGAGAGTGAGGTTTTGGAGTTTGAATTGATTGATTAAACAAAAAAAGTATTGTGATCAGTTTTGTCAGACTGAGCGAATTCGAAGTCCCGCAAAGTGATTCAGCATGTGTGACTTCGACTTCGCTCAGTCTGACAAAAAATGCTTCACTTATCCAGCATTTTCCTTACTTTTATAATTCAAAAAAAATCAAAAACAACTTTTCTTAATCTAAATTAAGTTACAGAGACGCATCACAACTGTAATTTTGTTTTCAAATCAAATAAAAATACCATGTCAAATATCAGTTTAATTATCGAAGAACGTGCTGCCAATATTGGCAATTTTATGGTAGGGCGATTATTGCCTTTCCGTGAAAAAAGAGCTGTCGGACCATTTGTATTTATCGATCATATGGGACCTGCGCATTTAAGTGATCATGAAAATATGGATGTTCCTCCACATCCGCATATCGGACTTTCTACTCTTACATTTTTGTTTGAAGGAAGTATTATGCACCGCGATAGTTTAGGGACGGAACTAGAAATAAAACCAGGTGCTGTAAACTGGATGACAGCGGGTAAAGGAATAGTTCATTCTGAAAGAACTCCTGAATATCTAAGACATTCAGACAAAATGCTTCACGGATTGCAGATTTGGGTCGCGCTTCCAAAAGAATTGGAGCAAATGGAACCTAATTTTACGCACGTTGAAGCAGATGATATTCCAGCTTGGGAAGAAGATGGCGTTTCGTATAAATTAATTGCTGGTGAAGCTTTTGGCAAAAAATCTCCAGTTCCTGTTTATAGTCCGCTTTATTTTATTGAAATTAAAAGCAAAGAAGCGAAGAAAATCAATATTGGAGAACATTTATTTGGCGAAAGCGGTTTATATATTTTAGATGGAAGCATTAAAAATGGCGAACATACTTACGATCCAAGACAAATTCTGATTACAACTGAAGCTTCTCTTTGCGAATTCGAAATTGCCGCGAATTCGACTGTTTATATCTTTGGCGGACAGCCTTTTCCTGAAGAGCATTTTATCTTTTGGAACTTCGTTTCATCTGACAAAAACCTCATCGAAAAAGCAAAAACAGATTGGACAAACCAAACTTTCCCGAAAGTTCCAGGAGAAACTGAATTTGTGCCATTACCAGAACCAAGAATCAAATAAATATGGATACAGTAAAAGCTACAATAGACACCCGAAAATATCGCACAGAAATAACTTCTAAAACAGGAAATATTCTAATTGCCGACGAACCGCAAGAAATGGGCGGAAAAAATTTAGGCTTTAGTCCGTTTGAACTCCTAGCTTCTTCGCTCGCTTCCTGCACTTTAATTACATTAAGAATGTACATTGACCGCAAAGCTTGGGATGTTTCAGAACTTACAATCTGGGTAGATTTTGAAAAGAATGAAGAACATACCGTTTCTTTATTTTCAACCAAAATCTTAATTACAGGAAATGTAGACGATGCTCAAAAACAGCGAATTTTGAAAATTGCCAACAGCTGTCCTGTCCATAAAACACTTATAAATACAATTAAAATAGAAACTTCTTTAGTATAAATAATATGGAAATTCAACAAATAAACGATACAAGAAAAGGCTATTTTGAAGCCATAGAAGACGGAAAAGAAGCTGGAAAAATGACTTATACTTGGGCGGGAGATTCAAAATTCATCATTGACCATACCGAAGTAAGCCCAGATTTTAACGGAAAAGGCGTTGGTAAGAAACTGGTTATGGCAGCTGTAGAATATGCTAGAAATAACAACTTAAAAATTATTCCACTTTGTCCTTTCGCAAAAAGCGTTTTCGATAAAGTTGAAGAAATTCGTGATGTACTTTTTTCTTGAGTTTCTAAGGTTCTGAGATGCTAAGATTCTAAGTTTTTTTTAACCGCAAAGAACGCAAAGGATTACGTAAAGTTCGCAAAGTTTTTTACATAAAGCTTTGCGAACTTTGCGTTTATATTAGGTTTCGTATATCATAAAACTTTGCGCTCTTTGCGGTAAAACTCACCACAACAAAAAACAAATTTTCAAAATTCTCCGAAAACTCGTATATTTGCGCGTAATTTAATCTTAGAGTATGACAAGAATAATTACGCTTTTCTGTTTTTTTATAGCACAAATCGGCTTTTCTCAATCGGCTGAGAGTTATTTAGAAAAAATCAGAAATAATGAAGCTCTCTTAACAGCTTTCTTTCAACAAATGCCTAAAGGAGGCGATTTACACCACCATTTTTCAGGATCAGTTTATGCAGAACCTCTTTTAGAAAGAGCTATTGCAGAAGATTTTTATTTAAATTTGGAAACTATGGCAGTTTCTAAAACCAAACCCGAAAAAGGAAACTGGGAAAACTTCTCTTCTCTTAATAACAAAGGAAAATTAGAGTATTACGAACAGCAGATCATGCAAACTTGGTCGGTAAAAGATTATAATGGTTCTGTTCCTTCGGATGATCAGTTTTTTGATTCTTTCATGAAATTTGAACCCACTATCGCGGGGCATTTTGCAGAAGGAATGCTTGAACTAAAAAAACGCGCGATTGCAGAAAACGTTACTTATATTGAAACGCAATTATCAACAATTCCATGTGATATGAATGTTTCTGACTTAGCTGATTTCAATACGAAACTTCGTCAAGCTTCAGAACAAAAAGACGAAAAAGCGGTTCTGAAACTTTTGGATGAATTGTATAAATCACTTCAGAAAAAAGAGGCTAAAAAATATGCTGACGATTTCAACAATAATTTCATTGCCAAGCTACACAAGGATTTAAAAATGGATGACGATAAATTCACGATGCGTTATCAAAACTTTGTGCTTCGTTTTATGGAACCGGTAGATTTGTTTAAAAATCTGGTTATTGCTTTTATTTCGTCAAGCGAAAGTAAATTGACTGCTGGTGTAAATATCGTTTCGCCAGAACACGGACAGACTTCTATGAAAGATTATTGGTTGCACATGGTGATGTTTAAATACTGTCATTCCAAATTTCCTGACGTAAAATATACGCTTCATGCTGGTGAATTGACTTTAGGTTTAGTTCAGCCCGAAGAATTGACTTGGCATATTAATGACGCTATTTATGTAGCAGGTGCCAACAGAATTGGCCACGGAGTTGATATCGCTTATGAAGCCAATTCTTATGATTTATTGAAATATATGGCTCAAAAAAATATTCCGATTGAAATCAATTTAGTCAGTAACGAATTTATTTTGAAAGTAAAAGAAAACAGACATCCGTTTACGCTTTACAAAGAATTTAATGTGCCAATTGTGATCAGCACAGACGATGCGGGAATTTTAAGAAGCAATATGACCGAACAATATGTTTTACTGGCAAAAAGATATCCTGATGTGAATTACGAAACAATTAAAAAATACGTTTACAATAGCATCAATTACAGTTTTATTCAAGACGCATCAGTAAAAAAACAATTAATAAAAGATTTAGATAACCGCTTTAAAACTTTTGAAGCAAAGTTCTCAAAAAACTAGTAAAAATAAAATCTATCAGATCTGCTAAATCTGCGGGAAAAATATACTCTCGCAGATTTGGCAGATTAAGCAGATAAAATTCCTTTAAATATGATACTAGAGGCAGCATTTCTTTACGTAAAACCAGACTTAGCAAATCAATTTGAAGTCGATTTTGCAAAAGCAAGTCAATACATTTCTTCAATTGATGGTTATTTAGGGCATCGATTAGAGAAATGTCTGGAAGTCGAAAACAAATATCTTTTATTGGTCGATTGGAATACATTAGAAGATCACACAGTAGGTTTTAGAACTTCTGAAGCGTATCTCGAATGGAAAAAGATTTTACATCATTATTACGAACCTTTTCCAATTGTAGAACATTTTGAAACGGTTTTTGAAAATAAAAAATAGATTTTGTTTGCCACAGATTTCACAGATTAATATAGATTAAATTATTCTCAATTTAAAAAATCCTTTTTAATCTGTGGCAAAAAGTAAATTCGTGCGAATTAGTGTAATTCTTTGCAAAAAACTTAACCAATGAACATTAAACTTATAGCCATAGGCAAAACAGATAATAAATCGCTTCAAACTTTGATAGACGACTACACCAAACGTTTGTCCTTTTACATCAAATTTGATCTGGAAATTATTCCCGATATCAAAAACGTAAAAAACTTATCTGAAAGTCAGCAAAAGGAAAAAGAAGGCGAATTAATTCTGTCTAAACTTTCAGCAACCGATCAATTGATTTTGTTGGATGAAAACGGAAAGACATTCTCAAGCGTTCGTTTTTCTGAAGAACTACAAAAGAAAATGAATTCTGGTGTTAAAACTTTAGTTTTCGTAATTGGTGGTCCTTACGGATTTTCTGAAACCGTTTATAAAAAAGCGCAAGGAAAAGTTTCGCTTTCGCTAATGACGTTCTCGCACCAAATGGTTCGTTTGTTTTTTATAGAGCAATTGTACCGCGGATTTACCATTTTACGAAATGAGCCGTATCATCATCAATAGTTTTTTTGTTTCAGGTTTAAAGTTTCAAGTTAGAAAATAAATTCTACGGGAAGTGTGTCAAGATTATAAGTCACGTCTTTTTGAAGTAGAATTTTATATTGAATATATTCTTCATAACTCATGTTCTTATCAAATAAAAATACTAGATCTGGTACTTTATCAAACTTTATACTATAAAACTGCTTTAGTATTTCTGATATTTTTATTTCCTGATTTCCCATAAAAACCTGTTTTTTACCTTTTCTAAAGTAAACCACAAAACTTCCTGCTGTAGGTTTCTCCATTTTATAAAACACTTTCGTGAAAGGCAAAAAGGCTAGATTTTTCCCAATAGAATCTGCGTAGGAATAATAATTTTCGGCATTTTCATTTTTGTGAGCACTGTCAGCTCGCTTTTTTTCCTGCATTTTGATTACCTGCGGAATTACAACTTTTAATGGCAAACGCTTGTCAATATTTAATATCCAATTGGTTGAGATAATCGCACTTTTTCTATTCAAATCGGCGATGGTATCTTTTCCTTCTTTTTTAAAGAAAATGTAAATCGGCGAATGATCTTGTACATCTTTTACAATCGAAACATTTGATTTTGGCAATAAAACGTCTTCTTTTTTTCCACAGGAGAAAAGAAGGAAAACTATAATTAGAGTAAAGTATTTCATTGCATTTTTTCTATTAATAATGAATAATATCTTTTTTCTAGTTTCATATAATCTGTTTTCCAATCTTGCATTGTTTTTTCAACGTTATATTTTTTATAATTTAGAATCAGAATTTCGTCATCCAAATCATCAAAATAATTCCACTGTTCCTCATAGTCTGTTATTTCTCCACGCCATAAGCTTATAAAATTGTTTTCAACAGTTATAAAAGATCTTTCCCCTATATATCTGTGAATTTTCCAATATAAATCAACTTTATCTGAGTATTCCAGATCGAAATTTACTTCTACAACTTCATAATGATCTACAGATTCTCCAATATTATAAGAAAAATCATTTTGATTCCAATTAGGGATATTTCCGAAATATAGTAAAATTGTTGAGTTTTCACCCATTTCAACTTTTTTGAGAATATTCAGAGTATTTAAAATGTTTGGCTTTTCCATAAATCTATCTACAATAAAATGAATTCTATTTATTCAGTTTATTAAACAAAGTAACACATTCCACCGCTTCTTTCACATCATGCACACGCAGAATTTTTGCGCCTTTTGTCAAAGCAATTGTATTCAGAAAAGTTGTTCCATTTAAGGCTTCTTGAGGCGTAATATCCAGCGTTTTATAAATCATTGATTTTCTTGAAATTCCAGCTAAAACGGGCAATTCTAAAAGATTAAAAAGTTCCATTTTTTGCATGACTTCATAATTCTGATCGGTTGTTTTGGCAAAACCGAAACCAGGGTCTAAAATCAAATCGTTGATTCCTAAAGCTCTCGCTTTTTTCACTTTTTCAGAAAAATAAAAAAGCATTTCTTTAATGATATCGTCATATTGGGTCAAACTCTGCATCGTCTGCGGGTTTCCACGCATATGCATCATGATATATGGAACGTTATAATGCGCAATTACATCAAACATTTTTTCATCCAATTCGCCTGCAGCAATATCATTTATAATAGCCGCACCACTTTCGATACTTGCTTTTGCAACCTCAGCCCTAAAAGTGTCAATAGATAATAAAGTCTTTGGAAAGTGTTTTAAAATCAATTCTATTGCTGGAACAATTCGGTCAATTTCTTCTTGTTCGGTTACAAACTCAGCGCTTGGTTTGCTGGAATACGCTCCAATATCAATAAATGTTGCGCCTTCAGAAAGCATTTTATCTACTTGCGAAATTATTTCGTCTTCGTTTTTATATTTCCCTCCGTCAAAGAAAGAATTCGGCGTAATATTCAAGATTCCCATTACTTTAGGAATCGATAAATTTATAAGTTCACCTTTGCAGTTAATCGTCATGCGTTTTGTTATTTTTGTTTCATGTTTCATGTTTCAAGTTGATGCAGATTGCGTAAGTTCGAAAAGTTAAAACTTGAAACCTAAAACTTGAAACATTTTTTAGTTTCAAGTTACTGCTGTTAACACTTTGTTTAGAAAAAACTTGAAACAAAGAAAACCTGAAACTTGAAACTCTTTAATTTAATCCTTATTTTTGAAGAAATTTTAGCAAATATACAGCATATAAATGAAGAATACTTCCCAAGAATTTGATAATGTTATCGAGGTTTGCAGAACCTTATTCATCAATAAAATGAAAGATTATGGTAGCGCGTGGAGAATCTTAAGATTGCCATCGCTAACAGATCAAATTTTTATAAAAGCGCAACGAATCAGAAGTTTACAAGAAAATGATGTTCGTAAAGTGGATGAAGATGAAAAAGGAGAATTTATCGGAATCATTAATTATTCTATTATGGCTTTGATTCAATTAGAATTAGGCGTTGTTGATCAGCCCGATCTTGATGTTGAAAAAGCAACTGAATTATATGATGCTAAAGTAAAATTGACCAAAGAATTAATGGAGGCCAAAAATCATGATTACGGCGAGGCTTGGCGTGATATGCGCGTAAGTTCTTTAACCGATCTAATTTTGCAGAAACTCCTTCGCGTTAAGCAAATTGAAGACAACAAAGGGAAAACAATCGTATCTGAAGGTATCGATGCCAATTATCAGGATATGATTAATTACTCTGTGTTTGCTTTAATCTTAAACCCTATAAACAAGTAAAATTTCAATTTTAAAAATTCCAAATCCCAAAATTTTATTGAAAAATTGGAATTTGGAATTTTAGTTTTGGAATTTAAACCCTAAATATTTGCCATGAAAAACATCATTACTCAATTTTCCCGATTATTTGTCGGTGTATTATTTATCATTTCCGGACTAATCAAACTAAACGATCCTGTTGGATTCTCTTATAAACTGGCTGAATATTTCAGTGAACCAGTTTTCAATATGCCGTTTTTAGAGCCATTGGCTTTAGGGTTGGCGATCTTTTTAGTGATTTTAGAAGTAGTATTAGGCGTTATGCTGTTGGTTGGCTATAAATCAAAACTAACGATTTGGGCTTTACTTTTACTAATTGTTTTCTTTACATTCCTTACTTTCTATTCTGCCTATTTTGATGTAGTAAAAGATTGTGGATGTTTTGGAGATGCTTTACATTTAACGCCTTGGCAATCATTCACAAAAGATATTGTTTTACTATTCTTTATCTTGATTTTATTCATCAACAAAAAATTAGTAAAACCTTTATTCTCTAAATTGGTAACTAACATTATCACTTTAATCAGTATTGTTTTATGTGTTTTTATGGCCGTTTGGGTTATTAACCATAATCCAATCAAAGATTTCCGTCCGTATAAAGTAGGTACAAACATCGAGAAAGGAATGGAAATTCCAGAAGGTGCTCCAAAATCGGTTGTAGAAATGATTTTTATCTACAAAGTAAATGGCGTTGACAAAGAATTTACAGAGAAAGATTTAATGAATATTCCTGAAGGTGCTGTTTTTGTGGATCGTAAAGACAAAGTAATTTCTGAAGGTTACGTTCCTCCTATTCACGATTTTACTATGACAAAAGATGATTCTGATTATAAAGAAGAATTATTAAAAGAGTCAAAATTGTTAATCTATGTAACTTACGATTTGAATTTATCAAATCCAGAGGGAATGAAAAAATTAGCAAAAGTTACTGCAGATGCAAAAGCAAAAGGCTACAAAGTAATCGGAATGACGGCTTCTGGAGCTGATGAAATTGCTAAAGCCAAAAAAGAATATACTTTAGACATTGATTTCTATTTCTGCGACGGAACAGCTTTAAAAACTGTCGAAAGAGCAAATCCAAGCATTGTTGTGGTACATGACGGAACTATCGCTCAAAAAGTGCATTACAACGATGTTGATGATTTAAAATTGTAATTATATTATAGATATATATTTTTACCAACGCCAATTCTTCTTGTTTTAGTTGAATTGGCGTTTTGTTTTCTAAATTTTAAACCCCAAATTAAACTTTAAGATAACCCTACTATGATTTCAAGAATACCACAGCAATTAACCAAAAGATTTTTTTCAAATCCTTTGCTTTTTATGTTTATTTCGGCGTTGCTTGTTTACATTGTTTATGATACTTATATTAAAGCAACTTCTGGCAGTCATTTAATTCCAATTAATGTAATGGCCCTGATGGCTGGAGTAATTTTTGAAAGTAAAAGAATTACCAGCAGATGGGTTCTGGTAGTAATTATTGGTTTAGTATCTTTCTTTATTGCCTTCGCATTTTTAAACTTCGTAAATAATGCAGATTCTCACAGTAGATATGGATTAGGAGACGTTTTCACCCTTAGCATTCGAATATGGCCTTCTATCTTCTTGGTATTATATTTTATCTTTTCGCTTTTATTTTATAAATACAGGATCATTCCGAAACTGACAGAAGGTATTACTTTGTTACAATCCATCGCTGTTATTTATTGGGCAATCGATTATGATTTCATCACAAGCACAAATATTGTCATGCAGACATTTCTGGTAATTGGCTTGTTGTTTTCGTTGTTTTCTATTTTTCATGCGTTTACAAATACACATTTATCAAACACGCACAAGCTTATTTTGAGCATTTGGAGCTCTATCATTATGTTTCTTTTTGCAGTAGATAATCTTCATATTATTGATGAGCCAGCTCCAATCGAAATTACTGCCAATATATTAAAAATACTTTATCTCGGTCTCCAATATTTTCTATTAGGCATTTCGAGTATTTATATCATTCAGAATTTTATCATGTTGTTTCGTTTTATACCACGTCCGGGCAAATTTTTCAATTCAAAGTATTTTAATAGCGTAAGAAAACTCAAAGGCGATCATATAAATAGGTATTCAGATAATCAGGTTTCGCCTTTACATTCTTTAATTTGTATCGTTTTTATAAGTACTATTTTCTTTTTAAATTACTATTATCAATTTGTTCCGAAACAATTTATAATCTGGATTGTGATTGTTACATTTCCGTTTTTTATAAATGCATTCAATTACATTTTTTTAGGAAAAAAAAGATAAGAATTATTCTGTTTTTCTATTTACTTTTATTTCATAAAAAACTACCCATGAAACTAATGCCAAAAGTATTTTCCATTGCTTTCTTTTTTCTTTTTTTAAGTTTTTCAGGTTTCAGCCAAGAAAAAACTTTTAATAGAGATCAGCGTTACATTTTCTTTTTTCATAACAAATTTGTTCAAGAAAATCCTTTAAACGCAACTCATGCCGAATATGGAAAAGCAGAATACAACGAAATTTTAGAATCATTCAGAAAAGATAATTTCATCGTTTTTAGTGAAAAAAGAAAGAAAAACACAAATTCTGCTGAGTACGCAGAAAAGATTGTAAAACAGGTAAAAGCATTAATTAAAAAAGGGGTTCCGCCAAATCATATTACCGTAATTGGAACTTCACAAGGTGGTTATATTGCCCAATATGTTTCGACTTATCTCTCTAATCCAGATGTGAATTTTGTTTTCATTGGATGCTTTAGAGATATTGATATTCAAGAAATTCCAGATATTAATTTCTGCGGCAATATTTTAACCATTTACGAAAAATCAGATATTTATGGAGTTTCTGCCATTAAAAGAAAAGAAACTTCGAAATGTAAAATAGATCATTTTAAAGAAATTGAACTTAACACAGGTCTAAAACACGGCTTTTTGTTCAAAGCTGCAGACAATTGGATTGCTCCGAGCAAAAAATGGGCAAATGGCAACTATGAATTAAATTAAGCATTGAAAAACATAAAGGAAGCCTTCAATAATTTTGATTTTATTGAAGGCTTTTTTTATTGCAATCTGACGTTTTTTTGATTAAAATCTTTTTCCAAAAATAAATTTTTTATCATTTTTTTATTTGCAAAACACATCCATTAGGAAAAAACACCATTTCCTACCTCAACTATTACGATTTCAATACTCTTTTTTCAACCAAAAAACGTCGATTTGTTACAAAATAAACGACTCTTCAAATTTTGTTAATCTACAATTGGCATTCAATTTGTTTGTTTAACTTTGTGAATTCAGTACCCTAATAAAAAATAATTTTAATCAAATATGAAACAATTAGTTCTAGTCGTAATTGCGTTTATTTCTTTTTCTTGCTCACAAGCTCAAAAAACAGCTTTTTCTAAAGAAGCTCTGTCTGAGAAATTACTAGCCACTGATGGAAGTCAGGTTACATTCAAAAACATCTTAAAAAAATACAAAGGCAAAACTTTAGTGATAGAAGTTTGGGCTTCTTGGTGTGGTGATTGTGTGAAAGCAATGCCAAAATTAAAAGAGCTACAAGCTAATAATCCTGATGTGTCTTACTTATTCATTTCTGCTGATAAAACGGCTGATAAATGGAAAGCTGGAATCGAAAAACATGAGTTAAATAAAGGCGATCATTACATGATGAATGATGGCATGAAAGGGCTTTTTGGAAAAGCTATTGACTTAGACTGGATTCCAAGATACATTGTAGTTGATAAAACTGGAAAAATCGTTTTATACAGAGCGATTGAAACTGATTTTGAGAAAATCGATTCTACTTTACAATCATTGAAATAATATTTTAATAACAATATCAATGTCAAAATTCAATTTAAATTTTGACTTCTTTCAAAACAAAAAAACAAAAAAATAATATAAAACTACCAAAATGAGAAAATCGATTGTTGCAGGAAACTGGAAAATGCATAAAAATGCTGCGCAAACTGAAGAATTATTAAACGAATTAGTGGCTAAAATTCCAGCTAAAACAAATGCACAAGTAATTGTAGCTCCAACTTTTGTAAACTTACAAGCTGCTGCTGCAAAATTAAAAAATACAACTATTGGTGTTTCTGCTCAAAACGTTCACCAAGCTGAAGGTGGTGCTTTTACAGGAGAAATTTCTGCAGATATGTTAACAAGCATTGGCGTTAACACCGTAATCTTAGGTCACTCTGAGCGTAGAGCTATTTTCCACGAAACAGATGCTTTAATTGCAAACAAAGTTGATACAGCTTTAAAACATGACATGACAGTTATTTTCTGTTTTGGAGAAGAATTAAAAGATCGTCAATCTGGTAATCACTTTAATATTGTTGAAAATCAATTACGTGATGGTGTTTTCCATATTGCTAAAGAATCTTGGTCTAAAATTGTTTTAGCTTACGAACCAGTTTGGGCTATTGGAACTGGAGAAACTGCTTCACCAGAACAAGCACAAGAAATGCATGAATTTATCAGAGAAACTATCCGTAAAGCTTTTGGAGCTGAAATCGCTGATGAAGTTTCTATTTTATACGGTGGTTCTGTAAAACCAGAAAACGCTAAAGAAATCTTCTCTAAACCAGACGTAGATGGTGGCTTAATTGGAGGTGCTGCTTTAAAAGCTGACGATTTCTTAGCTATTGTAACTGCTATCTAATTTTAGATTTTAGATTTTAGATTTTAGATTTTAGATTTTAGATTTTAGATTTTAGATTTTAGATTTTAGATTTTAGATTTTAGATTTTAGATTTTAGATTTTAGATTTTAGATTTTAGATTTTAGATTTTACAAAAAAACCATTCGCGGTGCGAATGGTTTTTTTGTACTGGAATTTGGAATTTTTGAATTGAAGTTTATAATTTAAGAATTACCTTTGCAAAAATTTTTATTTATGTCAAACATCTATTTAGGATATCATTTTACGATTGAGCCGAAAGAATTAGGATCAGAAATTTTAGTTGCTGAATTGGGCGAAAAAGCGTTTGAAAGTTTTACAGAAACAGAAAACGGAATTTCGGCTTTTGTGAAGAAGGATTTATGGGATGAGAATATTCTGGATGATATTTACATTTTACAATCTGAAGAGTTTAAAATTGAATATACCATTGAAGAAATCGATCAGGTAAACTGGAACGAAGAATGGGAAAAAAACTTCGAACCAATCGATGTTGATGGAAAATGCCACGTAAGAGCTCCTTTTCACCCAAAAACTGACGCTGAGTTTGATATTTTGATCGAACCTAAAATGAGTTTCGGTACTGGCCATCATGAAACTACTCATATGATGATTCAGCATTTATTGGAAATGGATGTAAAAGGCTTAAAAACACTTGATATGGGTTGCGGAACTGCCATTTTAGCTATTTTAGCAGAAATGAAAGGCGCTGAACCTATCGATGCCATTGATATTGACAATTGGTGTTATTTAAATTCTATTGAAAATGCCGAACGCAATAATTGTAAACATATCAGCGTTTATGAGGGCGATGCGGCTTTATTAGCGGGTAAAAGATACGATTTAATCATTGCCAATATCAACAGAAATATTTTGTTGAACGATATGCAGGCTTATGTTGATGCTTTGAACCCAAAAGGAATTATTCTTTTTAGCGGTTTTTATGAAGAAGACATTCCATTTATTGACGCTTCATGCGTTGAAAAGGGATTAACTTATGTTAAAAAGCTTCAAAGAAACAACTGGGTATCTTTAAAATACGTAAATTAGATACTGATAATCAACTCAGTACAAAACCTATAAGATATGAGTACTAAAGAAAAAGTAAGAGAAAGAGTTCGCGAAAAAGAAGCCATTGCTTTTAATAACGAGATCATTGTTTATAATGATGATGTAAACACTTTTGATCACGTAATCGATACTCTTATGCGTGTTTGCGACCATACGGCTGAACAAGCTGAACAATGCTCTTTGATTGTTCATTACAACGGAAAATGCACTGTAAAAACGGGTCCGATTGAAAAGCTTAAACCTCAATGCACACAACTTTTGGAAGCTGGACTTAGCGCCGAAATTGTCTAATTGATCCATAA
Source organism: Flavobacterium sp. ACN2 (assembly GCF_002303885.1). Classification (GTDB taxonomy): domain Bacteria; phylum Bacteroidota; class Bacteroidia; order Flavobacteriales; family Flavobacteriaceae; genus Flavobacterium. Next base: position 336,052 of record NZ_MRCM01000001.1, read on the forward strand.
TTTAAAAACGCATTCTGTTTTGTTCTATATTCGAATAAAATAAAATGCGTTTTTATTTGTCTTATTTTAAATCAAAATATCACATTAAAAACCGTTTAATTTAACAATAATTTAAAAAGCATTCGATTTTATTCTATATTTGAACGAAATAGAATGCTTTTTTTATGGAAGAATATGGAAAGATATTGATTATTGCAATGCCCATTTTTTTGACTTTAATTATCATTGAAAAAATATACGGCATTTATGTAAAAAACGATACGGCGCCACTTATAGACAGCGTATCGAGCATTAGTTCTGGCATTACCAATTCGGTAAAAGATGTTTTAGGACTCAGTATTACTTTTCTTTCTTATGAATGGCTAGTTTCTAAAATTGCATTACAGCACTTAGAAGCCAATGTTCTCTCCTATTTCATAGCCTTTTTTGTGATTGATTTCTACGGATATTGGAGTCATCGACTAGCGCATCAGATTAATTTTCTTTGGAACAAACATGCTATTCATCACAGCAGTGAAGAATTTAATCTTGCCTGCGCATTACGTCAGCCCATTGCTAGTTTGGTTAATCTCTTTACTTTTTTATTGATTCCTGCTGCTTTACTGGGTGTTCCTGCTTCAGTAATTGCGATAACGCTTCCTATTCACTTATTTTTGCAATTTTGGTATCATACCAAACACATCAAAAAAATGGGCTTTTTGGAGCATATTTTAGTAACTCCTTCGCATCATCGGGTGCATCATGCTATTAATTCAGAATACCTAGACAAAAACCACTCTCAGATTTTTATTTTTTGGGATAAACTTTTTGGCACTTTCCAAGAAGAATTAGATGAAGTTCCTCCGGTTTTCGGAATCACAAGACCTGCCAATACCTGGAATCCTATTAAAATAAATTTTCAGCATTTGAGCTTACTTATAAAAGATGCCTGGCGCGCTCCAAAATTGAAAGACAAACTCACCATTTGGTTTAAACCAACAGGCTGGCGCCCCGAAAATTTTGAAGAAAAATATCCTGTAAACAAAATTGAAAATGTTTTTAATTTTGAGAAATACGGCACTCAAAACTCTCAAAAATTAATTTACTGGTCGGTTGTACAAGTTTTAATAACCTTACTATTTGTAAGCTATCTATTTGAAAATATTGCCAAAATTGGTCTGCCAAATATTTTTATCTACGGTTTTTTTATTTTCGTAACCATATATAGTTACACAGAGCTAATGGACAAAAGTCGATTTGCTCCCTTATGGGAAGGCATCCGACTAGCAATAGTAATTGGTATTATTGGCTATTACGGAGACTGGTTTGGGCTAAATCGTACAATTCCAATTAGTAATTACATTATTTTTACCTACCTGATTTTATCTTTTTTAACAACACTTTATTTTGTTAATTTTGATTTTAAAACCAACCAAAACCAATATACCAATTCATAACCCCTATTATGAGAAACTCATCTTTTTTTAAAATTTACGCTGCATTTAGTGTGGTTTACCTCATTATCCTGCTCACTGGGCACGAACGTTTTGATCTTTTTCTCAAACCCATTCTAATACCAATTATTGGGTTTGGCGCTTACTTTTATAGAAGTTTTCCAACGCAGAATATTTTATTAGCTGCGCTTGTGCTCTCTTGGCTTGGAGATGTTATTTTACTTTTTTCAGATCTTGGTGAAATTTATTTTATTCTAGGACTCGTATGTTTCCTATCTGCACATATCATCTACTGCATTCTTTTCAATAAGCAGAAAAGAATTAGAAAAAAGCAAAACAAACCTATTTTTATATTTGGCAGTATATTAATTGCAGTCTATTTAATCGGGATGGTTTCTGTATTAATGCCCCATTTAGGAGATCTTGAAATTCCTGTTTCTATTTACGCTTCGATAATTTCAATTATGCTTTTATTTGCTTTCAACGGATTTTTAGTGTGGGAAAAACCGGGAAATCAGCTTGTGTTTTTAGGGGCTGTTTTCTTTATTATTTCTGACAGTATTTTGGCTGTAAATAAATTTTATGCTCCAATTCCTAAAAGCTCCTTTTTTATTATGCTAACTTATCTTCTGGCACAATATCTGATTGTAGTTGGTATTTTAAAACTAAATCCAAAAAAAGAACAGCAAACAGTTTAACTTTTCCAACAACCTCAATCATGAAAAAAATAGCACTTTTAATTGTTTTAGTAATCTTTGCTTCTTCTTGCGTAAGCACAAAATCGACTTTAAAAAATGTTGATGATAATGCGCCTGATTTGATTTTGAAGAAGGACAACACGTTTGCTATAACGCAATTTGCTAAAGACAAAAAATACGGTTATGATCCTGATTATCCTGTTAACATATTTTTTCAAAATACAAATAGTGAGACTTTAAACGAAACTCGTTTCTTAAATGCTTTAGCTGGTCCAAATGGCGAAAAAATTACGTATACTAGATTAGAAACCTGCTGTCCGTTTCCAACAAAAAGAAGCAACATGGGCGCTGGATTTCTTAATGTTTATGAATTAAAATGGGAAGGACAAAAAAAACCGGTTAAGCTTTATTTGAATATTTATGAAAAAGGAATTTTAATGGTTCCGATGGGATTGAGGTTGAAATAGAATAAGTTCAGATTAAGATTATGCTTAATGTATTACCACTATTGCTTATTATTTTACCTGTATTATCACAATTAATATGGGGAACATTTGCTATCTATAAACCTGCATCATTTAAATTCAGCCAAATTTCTTGGATCAATGTTTTGCTGCAAATTATACTTTCTTTTGTAGCTTTTAATATTGCTGATTATAATTTTTCTAAACAATACGAACAATATCCCAATCCTATGAGATGTGGTATGCCACTTGTAGGAATGGCTGTAGCATGTTTCTTTTTACTTTTTATTCTGATATTGATTCTTGTAATTCAATTTCTAATTAAGAGATGGCGAGCAAAAAGAAATAAGATATAAATCTTACTATTTCTTGCATTAAACTATAAAGCTTTAGAACATGATAAATGTCATTTATTAGTTTCTTTTCATGCTTTAATATTGCCACGGAAAAAGCATTTAATCGTTTTAAAGAAATTTTAGCAATTCGTTAATTCTACTCAGCTCCTAGTCAGCTATTCGAGTTCTTAAAATAATCTTAAATCTTCATCTGCTATTCATAAATCATAACTACCTTTGCAGTGCAAAAAAATAATTTTATGAACTTACAACATATTCCACAAATTAAGCATACTGACAGCGGAAATTTCTTTTTATTAGCGGGGCCTTGTGCTATCGAAGGAGAAGAAATGGCGTTGCGAATTGCTGAAAAATTAGTTGGTATTACCGACAATCTTCAAATTCCTTATGTATTTAAAGGATCTTTCAAAAAAGCAAACCGTTCTAGAATTGACAGTTTTTCTGGCATTGGTGACGAAAAAGCTTTAAAAATCTTAAGAAAAGTTTCAGAAACTTTTCATGTTCCAACTGTAACAGATATCCATACAAACGAAGATGCTGACATGGCAGCTCAATACGTTGACGTTTTACAGATTCCTGCATTTTTAGTGCGCCAGACCGATCTTGTTGTGGCCGCTGCGAATACTGGAAAAGTGGTAAACTTGAAAAAAGGACAATTTATGAGTCCTGAGAGCATGAAACATGCTGTTCAAAAAGTATTAGACTGTAATAATGAGAACGTTATGGTTACAGATCGTGGTACTATGTTTGGTTACCAAGACATGATTGTTGATTTTAGAGGTATTCCTACTATGCAGCAATATGCTTCTACAGTTCTAGACGTAACACACTCTTTACAACAGCCAAATCAGACTGCTGGTGTTACAGGAGGAAGACCTGACATGATTGAAACAGTAGCAAAAGCTGGTATCGCAGTTGGTGTTGACGGTATTTTTATCGAAACACATTTTGATCCTGCGAATGCAAAAAGCGATGGTGCTAATATGCTTCATTTAGACTATTTTGAAGGTTTGATGAACAAATTAGTAGCTATTAGAAAAACTGTAAATGCCTTTTAATAATTTTATAATACTTAAGTTCTTTGAAAACAAAAATTTTAGTTTTTCTTCTTGCTTGCGTTTCTTTAAACACATTTGCTCAGGAAGAAATACCAGTACAAAAATATGCTGCCCATAATAAAGGAAAATTCTTTGTTATGTGGGGTGGTAACAGAGAAAGCTACTCAAAATCTGATGTAAACTTTAGAGGTAAAGATTACAACTTTACAGTGGAGAATATGGCTGCTCATGACAAACCAAAAGGATGGCATGTTGATTACATCAATCCTGTTAACATGACTATTCCTCAAACCAATTTGAGATTGGGTTACTTTTTTAGTGATCATTATAGTGTGACTATTGGTGTTGACCACATGAAATATGTAATGTCACAGAATCAAATCGCAAATGTTACCGGAAACATCAATTTACCTGCAGATGATCCTGCGTCAATTTACAATGGTAATTACAACAATACTCCTGTGGATATGTCTCAAGGAGGGGCTAAAGAAGGCGGTTATGGCAATGGTGAAATAAATGTAAATGGTCCAGCTTTTTTAATGTACGAACATACAGATGGTTTAAACTACATTAATACGGAAGTTGCAAGATTTGATGATGTTTCTAAATGGTTTGGATTACCAAATATTGATAAAGTTCAGATTAACTTAACTGAAGGTATTGGCGCTGGAGTTTTATATCCTAAAACAAATACTACTCTTTTAGGTAAAGAACGTCACGATGATTTTCACGTTTCTGGTTATGGTGTTTCTGCAAAAGCTGGTTTAAACGTTACTTTCTTCAAGCATTTCTATATTCAAGGAGAACTAAAAGGTGGTTACATCAATATGCAAGACATTAGAACAACTACTAGCAATGAAGATAAAGCTTCTCAGCACTTTACTTATTTTCAAAGAATTATTGCTGTTGGAGGTATTTTTAGACTCTAATATTTCGTAAAATATATTTAGAAAATAGCTGTCATTTTATTTGGCAGCTATTTTTTTTATTATTTACTTTGTACTTCAAAGTACTTTAAATTTTACTTTATGAAAAACAAAAAATACCTATTTCCGATTATTACTTTTTTCTTAAGCTTTGGCTGTGCCTTATTCGTGGCTATAAAAGTTTTTCCGAATAATCCCTTTACTGGAACATCCAAAACAGAAAAAACAGCTGTTAGCAAGTTTAAAGACGGAGATCTTATTTTTCAGACATCAGAATCTAAACAGTGTGAAGCAGTTCGCATTGCCACAAATTCGAAGTTTTCTCATTGTGGAATCATTTATGATATTAACAGAAAATGGTTTGTTTTTGAAGCCGTTCAGCCTGTAAAGCTTACTCCGTTGGAAGATTGGATCCAACATGGAAAAGATAATAAATATGTTGTTAAACGACTAAAAGACGATACTGTTTTAAAACCAGAAGTTTTACAAAAAATGAAAGACTACAGCCAGCAGTTTGACGGTAAAGAATATGATGCTTATTTTGAATGGACTGATAACAGGATATATTGCTCTGAATTGATCTGGAAAATTTATAAAAATGCTGCAGGAATCGAATTGTCTCCACTTAGAGAATTGAAAGATTTTAATTTGAAAGATCCGAGGGTTCAGAAAATACTAAAAGAACGTTATGGCAACAACATACCATTAGAGGAAAAAGTCGTTGCTCCTTCTGACCTTGCCGACTCTACTATTTTAAAAACTGTAATAGACACTTATTAATATTTTAAAAAGCTAGATTGCTTTATTGTTACTAGCTTTTTTATTTATCTATTTGCTTTGAAATTCAAAGAACTTTACAAAAACTAACCTATGAGAGATTATTTGATTGAAAAACTGTATGAATGTTCTAAAAAACCGTATCAAAAATATTTCAAGAAGAATCAGCCTTGGAATATTGATAAAACTAAATTAATGGATTATCCTGAAGAAAGCCTAGGATTTAGCTTGGGTAGTTTTCTTTATAAAAATCATTTTGATATACAGGAAAAACTGGAAGATCACGACATCATTCATGTTCTGACCAATACGGGAATTTCAGTTTATGAAGAAATCGGAATGCAGTATTATTTACTCGGAAATGGAAAGAAAAGCTTGTATTTGTTTATGGTCATACTAACAGGCACTATTTTTTATCCGAAACGTATGAGCTATTTCATTCAGCAATTTAAAAGAGGGAAAAAGGCAAATGCCTTTCATTACCTCGATTTTTCAAAAATGCTTTTTTTGCCAATTCAAACTATTCAGCAAACTTTTAAAATTTAAAAATCATGAAAACAATTTATAATCCTTCTGAAGAAAAACAGTCTATAGAATTAGCTATTGGCACATTTGTAATCAGTACAATTCTATTTATTCTTTACATCATTTCAAACGGAAATGCTATGGTATTAGTTATTGCATGGCCTTTTGCTTTAGGAGCAATAATTGTAAATGCAATTATGTTTGTGCATTTGACAGATTTGTTTATTCATCTCTCAGAACAGCGAAAAGATCTTGGAGTGAAGCTTCTAATCTTATTTTCAAATATTCCAATCCTCTATTTTTATTATTTAGTTGTGATGAAATCTTGACATAAAAAAAAGCCACAAGTAAAAACTTATGGCTTTTTGTATCTTATTCTGAAACTTAATTTGCTTTTTTAGTTTCAATTCCGTTTTGGTCTAATAAATACATTAATGTGGTCATTGTCGCTGCACCAAGTTCAAGCTCTCTTTTATTGATTGCATCAAATTTATCGTTTGCTGCGTGGTGATAATCAAAATAACGCTGAGAATCTGGTTTTAAACCTGCTTTTACAATAGCTTGAGAAGTCAAATGACTAATATCTGAACCTGCATGGCCAATTGTGAAACTGTGTACCAAATAAGGCTCAAAAAGGTCTTTGTAACCTTGAATTTTTTTCAAATTAGCATCATCTGCTTCAATTGAAAATCCTCTTGGAGAAAATCCGCCTGAATCACTTTCTAAAGCAAAAATGTGGTTTTCTTTATTTTGTTTTGAAACCTCTTCATATTTAGCTCCACCTTTTCCGCCATTTTCTTCGTTCATAAACAATACCACACGAATCGTATTTTTTGGCTTATAATTTAAGTTTTTCAAAATACGAATTACTTCCATGCTCTGCACTACTCCTGCTCCATCATCATGAGAACCATCTGCTAAATCCCAAGAATCTAAATGTCCTCCAACAACCATAATGTTTTCTGGAGTTACACTTCCTGTCAATTCACCAATTACATTATAAGACAATGCATCTGGTAAAGTTTCGCAAGATTGTTTAAAATAAAATTTCAACGCTGGATTTCTTTTTAAAGTTTTACTCAACAATTCTGCTCCATTTGTACTAATAGCAGCTGTTGGAATATATTGTTCTTTTGGCAAATCACCGTAGCTTTGAGTACCTGTATGAGGGAAATCGTCTAAACGTAAATTCATAGAACGAACAATTGTTCCAACCGCACCTAATTTTGCAGCTTCTTTTGCTCCAGCATATCTTTGGTCTACGCAAGCTCCATAAGACGTAAAAGTTTCAATATTTTCAGGATTCATTGGTCTGTTATAAAAAACAATTTTTCCTTTTACTTTATCTGCTCCAAGTTCATTTAGTTCTTTAATTCCTTGAACTTCGATTATTTCTGCTGTAAGACCTGTTTTTGCAGTAGCTACAGAACCCCCAAGTGCACAAATCGGCACAGTAGTTTTCACTTTTCCATCAAGAATGTAAGCCGTTTCTTTTTCGCCACGTACCCAATGAGGTACCATAACTTCTTGTAAATAAACTTTATCAAGTCCTAAGCTTTCTAATTGTCTTTTAGTATAGTCAACTGCCAGTTCTGCACCTTTAGATCCAGACAAACGAGCCCCGATATCGTTAGACAAATATTCTAACCAAGTGTAACATTTTGATTCGGTTAAAGCTTTTTTATAAAATAATTTGATGTTTTTTTCATCATTTGTCTGAGCAAAAGATGTCAATCCGCTTAAAACTAATGCAGTTAAAAGAATTGTTTTTTTCATAGTTTTGATAGTAATTTTGGAGTTTATAGTGCTTTTGGCACGTTCACAAAGGAACAAAATTATTGACAGTTCTAAGTTCTTTTTCTTAACCTTTTCTCAAAAAAAAGCTCCAATTACAAATTTTTCAATTTGCAATTAGAGCTTTTACAGATTTTTTAAATAAAGACTATTTAACTTCAATAATCTTATTTTTTGTTCCGATTCCGTTTTCGTTAAAAGACTCTAATAATTGAAAAGTAGTAAGCATAGCTTTTACATAGGCAAACCAATACCCCCATTTTTAGTATCCTCGAATAATTTTTTAAAATCAGGAATATTGTAGTAGTTGTTTCTTTTGAATTCTTCTTCAAATTTCTCATCATTCAATTTTGGAAAAAAGGAAAACATATAATTTTTGTCAATTTTTGTAGCATAATAACAATACAAAGCTTTAATTCTTGTGTCTTCACTAAAATTAAGCCCCTCAATTTTTGGCAGATCTATACTTCCTATTAAAAAATTAAGGTAATTTTCTTTGCTTTTGGTATCAGTCTGGGACATTATATCAAAAACCTCTTTATGGAAAATGTATTTGTTATCACAGGTTTTTGTGACTAGTATTTTATAAAATTCTTCCTCTTTAGATTTATCATCATTTAAGCTTCTGTCTAAAACCCATTTTAATAAATCTTTATCTTGAACATAACCAAATACCTTAACAAGACAGTCAAGAAAAAAATCATCATGGAATTTTAACCAAACCAAACTTGCTTTGTTATCATTAAAAAGATATTTGTTGCGGTTCAGTAAAGTCTCAAGATTCTCATAACGTTGTTTAACTAAGTTTTTTTCATCTTTCCAGAAATTTCTAATTACTTCACCATTGCCTTCAAATGGTTCTCCTCCATCTAAACTTTTCATTGTTTTAGGCAAGCTATTTTCATAATTGATAATATCTGGAAACTTTTTTTGGTAGTCTATAATTTGAGGCAATGCATAGCTCTCTGTAATATAATTATCATGTTTAATTACATATATGCCGAAATAATCAGAAATGTTGTTCGGATAGTAAATAAAAGTTTTATCGCATTTATCCCAAAAATTAATGTATATATATTTTGACTCCGATTTCAAGTCTATAATTCTGCCAAAAACCATTTTGATTTTAGCAATAAATTTATCATTGCTTGGAAACTTAAAGCCTCTGGATTTTAATTCAGCTTTTGTTATGGGTAAAATTAATTCAAAATCAGAATTGGTAAAAACATAAGGGTTGTTTTCATTTGGTTTCCCGTATTCTAATTGGTTTTTTAAAAATTTTTCCATTTGAGTATTTTTTTTTGCGTTATCAATATCATTTTGTTTTTGATTTTGACTTTGTCCATTACAACTGCATAAGGTCAATATGCAGAGTATTAAAATTTTTCTTTTCATAATTTTGATGTTTAAGCTTCTGACCCTTTTTCATTTGGATTTCCATCATATTCTTCGAGATTATAATCTTCATCAAATACTTCATAATCTTTGGGAACTATATAAGCAAAAAAATCTGATTCTAGATACTTCGAACAATTCAAAGCATTGTTTTGATTTCCGCCCAATATCACTATTTTATTACCTTTTTTCCCCGCAACGAAACCGACGTGTCCACCCCCACTTCTTCCTTTGACCCCAATCGCTCCATATACAGGTTTTTTCAAATTAAGACCTTCTTCCCATTTTGCCCATTTAAGTGCTCTTAATGCATCATATCCTTTATCTGTAGTTATTCCTTTATAACCATAATTCCTCATAACCCAGTTTACAAAAGCTGCGCACCATGAAATATCACTTTCATTTGTAGCACCTCTTTTTCATTGAATTTTCATATGGTGTCCCGTCAAAAAATTTCTGAATTTCTTTATTTGCCCCAGTTTCTTTTAACTTTTTAGATTCTTCTTCCCACGCATATTTCATCCACGGCGCTCTTTCTCCAGCATTTTCTTTTGAAGCATCATCTGCTACTGCATTTTCACATACACCACTAAAAAGAAATCCAGCACCTATATTGTAATGGGACTCCTTTAATTCCTGCTCCACATCTGCAATTGTAGTTTTTCCGTTGATAAATCCCCAGCGCTCTTCAAAACGCTGTTTGGTGTAGACCCATTTTCGTCGTCTACTATGTTCCTCGCCTTTCATGAAAGAAGGGTTGGAAGAATAACCGTACTTGGTTACCCACGGCTCTTTATTGATATTTATTTTTCGCTGTTCGAGGCTTGTGTGGCTTCCGTCGCCGTCTGGCACTGAGATGCTTTCGTCAAAAATCACATAATCTGGGCTATTGCCGTTTCCTACTGCATTTGGCTTCAAAACATGCAGATACAAGTCGACCATTGTGGCTATTTCTGTTTTGGACGCAAAATATTTATAGACGTAGTCCATTTGTTCTATAAAAGTCATTGCTTTTAAGGCAGACCTTGTAGTGCCTAAATTTCTTGCCGAGGCATCGCTGAACTGTATCAAGCCAGAATATCCAGCCCCGTTATCAGCATAGGGCTTGAACATATTTTTTTCGCCAGTCTCCAAATGCATAACTGACATCAGCTCGCTTGCCTTGTCTTTCTTTTTGTCTTCTCCCCAAAGTTTTGCACAGACTTCAAGAACTTTTTTTCTCTCTTGCAAATTTTACATAGGCAAACCAATACCGCCGTGTCGAGTATCATTATAGAGCTCTTTGAAATCTGGAAGATTATAGTAATTGTTTCTTTTGAATTCTTCCTCATATTTCTCATCATCTAGTTTTGGAAAGAATGAAAACATAGAATTTTTGTCGATTTTTGTCGCGTAATAGCAGTACAAAGCTTTGATTCTTGCGTCTTCGCTGAAACTAAGGCCGTCAATTTTTGGTAAATCTATTCTCCCCCTTAAAAAATCAAGGTAATTTCTTTTGCTCTTGGCATCAGCTTGAGCCATGATTTCAAAAACCTCCTTATGAAAAACGTATTTATTATCGCAGGTTTTTGTTACTAGTATTTTATAAAATTCCTTCTCATTAGATTTGTCATCACGTAAACTTCTGTCCAAAACCCATTTTAATAAATCTCTATCCAACACATAACCAAAAACTTTGACTAGAGATTCTAAAAATGCTTCATCATGAAATTTTAGCCAAACCAAACTCGCCTTGCTGTCATTGAAGAGATATTTGTTCCGGTTTATTAATGTTTGTATGTTTTTTTGGCGTTGTTGAGCTAAATCTGTAATATCTTTCCATTTATGAATTGTATAACAGGTCTCATCTATTACTACTTTTCTTGGCATTTTATTTTCTTCTTGATACAGATCTGGATATTTCTTTTGGTACTCAATAATTTCTGGAATATAAAATGCCTCTAATAGTGCTTTTCTTTTAAAGTCAACTTGAAGAGGTTTGTAACTACTCATAATTCCACTGCCATCATCCGATGCATAAAATAAAAAATTATCTGGAGGACAAGGGGAATCTAATAGTATTGAAACTAAATCCTTTTTTGTTTTCATGCCAAACACTAAGAAAACTTTTTCCTCAAATTTTTTCGGATTATGTGATTGGTTTTTTAAATTTTCTATCACATCATCGCTTACAACATCATAATCATTAAGGGAATATTTGTACTTTGAAGTTGGATCTAACCCTTCTTCTTTTAGATAATTACCGGCTTCCAGTTGTTTTCTTAAAATATTTTTATACATTGCTTTTTCAATAATTTGATTCTTTTCTAAATAGGTTTTCTTTTCTTGACATTGGTTTAGGACAAACATCAAAATCAATAGATATTTAACTTTCATATAAAATTCTTTTGGTATTAAAAATATACCTAAAACAAAGCACTATAAACCAATATTGCTTCTAATTATTAATATAAAAATATTTTTTTTGGAGCTTTAGTTTTATTCAAAAAATCTTCCCATTCAACTTCTTTAATAAATACTTCCATTTTTAGAACATTCCATTGATTGCCTTTCTTTTGCAATAAAGCTGTTATATGACTATCTTCACCTGGTTCCAAAAGCAAACCCTCACCATCTTTTCTGTGAACATAACCATTGAACCAAGCAAATCTCTCAGAAACATTAAGTTGGCTAACTACAAAAACAAACTCTTGATCATAGTCTTTTTTTAACTTGCTTCTAAGTACATCTAAAATTTTTGTTCGATCTTTTACATTTGATACAGTTTTGACTTTGTAATCATATACATTTTGCGAATAGAATTGATTATAACAAAACATCAATAATATTATTAATATTTTTTTCATTATTTATAGTTATATTTAAGTTAGGCAGTCCTACCTCCTTCTGCGTACTTTACTGCATTAGGACTCAAATCAGATGGTTCAATCATTTCTAAAGGCATCAACTCTTCTTCATAATCGATTGGTATTAAACAAAATGGATGAACTTTTGTTTTTGGCATAGACCAAAATCGAACACCATCATCTTGATTTCCTCCTAAATATAAATAGTTATTAGGATTGCTTTTATCAATTCCTACTATAAAAGTTGCATGTCCATTATTTGCCCAAACTACGATTCCTCCAATATACATAGTACTATGTTTTTTTGCCCAAAATTCATCTATTTCATATGGACCATTCCTCTCTCTTTTTACCCTATTTATTTTACTATACCAAATTGCACCTGGGTCTTGTTGGGATTGATAACCAGATGTTTCCAAACAATAATTAACAAATGCCGCACACCAAGCCGCCTCAGATCTTGAGCCTGTGCATCTACTTAGCTTATAATTATCTGTACTTGCTTCATAGACATCAATTATATATTGACAATGAGTTGATTCTCTAATTATTTTTTTTTCTTCAGTTATTGCAACATTAATCCATGGAGGTAAATCATTATCACTATTTGAATTACTATCATCTGCTACTGCATTCTTACATGCACCGCTAAAAATTTCCTTTGCTCCGGGGTTGTAATGAGACTCCTTTAATTCCTGCTCCACATCGGCAACTGTGGTTTTGCCGTTTATGAATCCCCAGCGGTCTTCAAAACGCTGTCTGGTGTAGACCCATTTTCTTCGTCTACTATGTTCCTCACCTTTCATGAAGGAAGGGTTGGAAGAATAACCGTACTTGGTAACCCACGGTTCTTTATTGATATTTATTTTTCGCTGTTCGAGGCTTGTTTGGCTTCCGTCGCCGTCTGGCACTGAGATGCTTTCGTCAAAAATCACATAATCTGGGTTATTGCCGTTTCCTACTGCATTTGGCTTCAAAACATGCAGATACAAGTCGACCATTGTGGCTATTTCTGTTTTGGACGCAAAATATTTATAGACGTAGTCCATTTGTTCTATAAAAGTCATTGCTTTTAAGGCAGACCTTGTGGTCCCTAAATTTCTTGCCGAGGCATCGCTGAACTGTATCAAGCCAGAATATCCAGCCCCGTTATCAGCATAGGGCTTGAACATATTTTTTTCGCCAGTCTCCAAATGCATAACTGCCATCAGTTCGCTTGCCTTGTTTTTCTTTTTATCTTCTCCCCAAAGTTTTGCACATACTTCGAGTACTTTTTTGCGCTCGTCACAAGTTAATTTGTTGCTCCAGTAGAAATTATTTTCTTTACAGATACAAATACCTTTTTTCTGATGCCACATAGAATCCCCAACATCAACCATCATCAAACTATTAATAAACTCTTGGTTTGGATTGAAAACAATAGTAGGCTGTATATCAACTTTCTGCTCATGATAATCATGAGCTTTTTCATCTTTTTTTGCTATTCCTCTAGTTTCTTTTTTAGAAGCGCCCTTTTGTTCTTTGGGAGATGTTTTTTGGGTTTCTGTTTCAGATGGTTTAAAAGTAGAAGTTTTTGAAAATATATCTACTTTATAATCCGGATTGATGACATTAACATCTTGGGTAGGTTTTGAAACTTTTTTGTAAAACTCAGCCGTTACATAATATTCATGAAATGCGCCTTCGTTTGACTCACCAGGTGCCGATTTTATATTGGCAAGCCATACTTTACTAGGATCAAAAGTAAATTCTACATCGGCTTTCCCTTGCAATACATTGGCTTCTTTTGTGTCCATGACAATGTCGGAAAGGTCTTTTTTGCCTCCATCATTCTCCCATAAAGTAACATTTATGCGAAATTTTTCCATATTAAGGCAATGCACGCGAGCTGTAATGGTTTCGCCATAGCTAAATAATTTCGTGGGCTTTTTTCCTAGATTATCAAGAATTTCGATATGCAGTATTTTGCTTTCTGAATTATTTTTGGTTTTTATATCCAAAACTGCTTTTTCGCCGTTGGCATCAACAAGCATCCTGATTCCTTTGCGTTTAAGGCTGGTTTGGGTAAATGTATAGTCTACGGTCGCACCCGTTTTATTGTTTTTGGCCATTTTTGTCCATGTATCTCCCAATAATATCCAGACACTCCATTTGATATTTTCGTCAGGTATATTTTCCAATGGCTCAATGAATTTTGATGGAGCAGAACTGCCAAAAAAATCATGTATAGAGTAATATTCTTTTATCCCTATCACAGGATTGGGATTGCCATATATTTTTACTTTGCTCATAGAAAAACATTTAAAATTATAAGTAAAATCTTATTTTATAATAAACGTACAATTTTTTTTACAATAAATATTTTACATTTATTTTTTTAACAGTTATCAATTGTCAAAACATAAAAAAACCGCCTCAAAAATGAGGCGGTTTCAATACAAAACCATAAAATAAGCTGTAGACAGCTACTTTACTTCAATAATCTTATTTTTCGTTCCGATTCCGTTTTCATTAAAAGGCTCAATAGTAAAATAATATTTTGTTCCTTTATCTAAACCTCTAAAATCATAGGTATTATCACCGAAAACCATAATGCTGTTATACAATTTATCTGGTTCGATTCCGTAATAAATATTGTAACCAATTGCATCAGCTTGTTTTTTCCACGAAATCATAGCATTTCTAAAATCTGCCTTGTTTCTGTCTACTTTAAAAGAAGCAACAGCTTTTGGTTTTGCTGCCAATCCGTTTCCAAAAACTCTAAAATCTGAAATTGCAAACAAACCAGATGCATTATGAATATTCTCCATTTTAATGTAACGCGCTTTAATAGATTTTGAAAGCTCTACATAATCATGAGGTGCATCTTTATCATTTTTAGATTTATCCACAACCAAAGTCCAATTTTGAGCATCATCAGACATATAGATTTTATATTGATAATAGATATCCATTGCTTTATTAAACTGCGTTGCTTTATGATCTGCGTAGTTAATTTGTAAAGCATTAATTTCCATTTGTCTTCCTAAATCCATTTGAAGCCATTCTCCTGGATTGCTAGTTTTTGCAGACCAATAGGTTTGAATGTTTTCATCGGTAAGATTTTCTGGTCCATAACAGAATTTCTCATATACTTTTTTACCGCCATTATCCATTCTGTGTGTTTCTACTTCCATACATTCTTCTGAAGAAGAAACCGTTACGGGCTTTTTATAAGAAAGCAGCATCCATCCAGAAGAAGCTCCTTTTGTTTGATCACGTTGGGCTGTTGGCAATACAATTGGAAAATCTCCATAAGCTGTGATCGAATACATTACATCATCTTTATCAAATCCGGCAGGAAACATATCTATACGACGCTCAAAACGATCTTTAATAGAGATTTTGCACGTTCCTGTATTCCAGTAATTTCCATAATTATCTGCGAAAGTATTTCCGTGTCCTGCTCCAATTACAAATCCACCTGGTTTATATGACATCGGATTATGTTTTTGGTACGTAAATGGCCCTAACGGATTATCTCCAACATGAACACCATTTGCGTAGCCTTTAAATTCGGTAGCAGGCGCTCCATATTGCATGTAATATTTTCCGTTATGTTTGGTCATCCAAGCTCCTTCAATAAAATTCCCCCAGGGTGCAGGTTCCATATCGTTATTTGGTCCAAAACGCTCCCATCCGTGAGCCGAAGGATCTAATATAGCTACTTCTTTAACTTGTCCATAAACTTTCTGAATATCCTCTACTTCTGTCGCTTTATACAATTCTGCATAGTCTGCTTGATTTCCTTTTGGAAGCCAAGTTTTATAATCAACCTCAACACCTACAAGAGGTAGTTTTCCGCTTGAGCCGTAGTACATATATACTTTTTTGTCATCATCTTGAAAAATCGCTGGATCCCAAGTTGGCAGCATTGCTTTGTCTACGTGACGTGTCCATCTTCCCGATTTCGGATCTGCCGTTTTCCAAATCGGATGATCCCTCTTCCAAGTTGACCCAACATAAAACAAAGTATCATTTACAACCCATGCTGCTGGAGCACATTGGTCGTCATCTCCTGGCTGTCTCTGGAAACTTCCGTAAACAAAATTCCAGTCTGACATGTCTTTACTCCAAAAGAAACCAGCCTGATTGGTTGCAAATAAATAATATTCGCCTTTATAAGTAATAATTACTGGGTCCGCGCTTGAACGGCGTGATTCTGGAATTCCGTTGTGATTATGAGTCGTAAAATTGTACCCAATATTTATCGGATTACAATATGTTGTTGCCGGTCTGCTAGGGTCAAACCATTCTGTTTTCCCAGAATTTTGTGCCGAAAGACTACTTCCGAAAAGTATCGAAAGCAATAAAATTGGCTTAAATTGTTTATATATATTCTTCATGGTTAGATTCTTTAGTTAAGCTTTACAACTTATTTTTTAATCTCTTTTCTTTCCTTTAAAAGTTCGGGTTCGTTTGTAGTAATGTAATTGAATTTGTGTGCAATAATCCAATCCATATCTTTAGCCTCATTAACAGTCCAAGCATTTAGAATAATTTTATTATCCTTTGCTTCTTGTATCCATTCAGGATGTTTTTGAAAAACAGAATAATGGTAATCAACACCGTTAATTTTATCCGCTTTTACCTCTTTTGGAGATTTATTCCCTTCTAAATATTGCAGAGAAGTTTTCGGATCTATTGCTCTGATTTTTTTTAGAATATCGTAATCAAAACTGATGTAGCAGGTATTTTTATCGGCTTTTAATTTTTTAATGGTTTCGACTGCTGCTACACCCGTTTTTTGTCCTCTTTCTTTACTGATTTCCGAAGGTTTAATTTCGCAAACCAAAAGTGTATGCTTATTATTTCGCATTCCTTCTGAAATATATTCATGTAGTGTTGGAAGTTTTTCTCCGTTAGAAAGTTTAAACTTTATCAAATCTGCATAATTCGTTTCTTCAATAAGCAGTTTGTTGTAATGGGCATCATGATTGATTACAAGTGAATCATCTGCTGTTCTCCAAACGTCAAACTCTGATCCTGGCAATTTTAAATCTATTGCATGTCTTAATGATGCAATAGAATTTTCAGGCAGATTATTCTTTTTCCAAGCTCCGCGATGTGCTACTATTGCATTTTTTTGCGCATTGCAATAAGAGAAAGCAATAAGACATACGGCACTAAATATTTTAATTTTATTCATAATAACGTAGTTAAAAAATTACAAAAAGGTTTTGTCTTTTTAGAAAAAAAGCCCTCCAAACGAAGGGCTTTTCACTAATCAAATAAACCAACTATTTAGTTAACTCAAAACTAACTTTCTTATCGGCATTTGAATTTCCTCCAACGAAAATATCAAACTGCCCTGGCTCTGCTACAAATTGTAAATCAGAGTTATAAAATTTTAAATCTTCAACAGTAATATCAAAACTTACTGTCTGTTTTTCACCTTTTTTAAGTGCTATTTTTTGGAAACCTTTTAATTCTCTAACTGGTCTTGTTACTGAACCAACTAAATCTCTAATGTATAATTGAACTGTTTCTTTTCCGTCAAAATTTCCAGTATTTGTTACATCAACAGTTACTTTCAATTTTCCAGATGGATTCATTTTATCAGAAGAAATTTTCAAGTTTGAATAATCAAAAGTCGTGTAGCTTAAACCAAATCCGAATGGGAATAAAGGCTCGTTTCTTTCGTCAATATAATTTGATCTGAATTTCTCGAATTTCCCTTCTGTGTTAGAAAGTGGTCTTCCTGTATTTTTGTGTGCATAATAAATTGGTAACTGTCCAACACTTCTTGGGAAAGTTGAAGTTAATTTTCCTGAAGGATTTACTTCTCCGAATAACACATCAGCAATTGCATAACCAGCTTCTGTACCAGCAAACCAAGCATTTAAAATTGCTGGAACTGTTTTTTCTTCGTCTGTAATTACTAACGGACGTCCATCAAATAAAACTAAAACAACTGGTTTTCCAGTTTTTAATAACGCATTTAATAAATCTTTCTGCGCTTGTGGAATTTCTAAGTTTGTACGACTGCTAGATTCTCCGCTCATTTCTGCAGATTCTCCTAAAGCTGCAACAATTACATCTGACTGCTCTGCCACTTTTAAAGCTTCTGCCAATAAATCTTCTTTTGAACGAGCATCACGGTGTAAGGTTTTACCGAACATTGTCGCATTAGTTTCAAAAGTTTCATCGTAATCTAAGTTACTTCCTTTTGCATATAAAACTTTAGTTCCAGCTCCCGCTACTTCTTTAATACCTCTCAATAATGAAACGGCATTTTCCATTTTTGTAGCCACACTCCAAGTTCCTGGCATATTTTCTTTAGCATCTGCCAATGGTCCGATTAAACCAATTGTTCCAGATTTTTTAAGTGGTAAAAGCTGGTTTTGGTTTTTTAATAAAACTAAAGATTGTGCAGCAATATCACGTGCTTCTTTTCTGCTATCTGTTGTAAAAATCTCCGTTTTTGCTCTCTTCTCATCACAATATCTATACGGATCTTGGAATAATCCTAAGTCGTATTTTGCTTCTAGAATAAGTTTTACAGCATTATCGATTGTTTCGATTTTTACTTTTCCTTCGTCCAAAGATTTTTTCAAAGTTCCTAAGAAACCTTCTCCAACCATATCCATTTCAACACCAGCATTTAGAGATTGAGCAGAAACTGCTTGTAAATCTCCCATTCCGTGCTCAATCATTTCAGGAATTCCAGTAAAATCTGTTACTACAAATCCTTTAAAACCCCATTGTTTTCTTAAAACATCTGTCATTAACCATTTGTTTCCTGTTGCTGGAATTCCGTCAACTTCGTTGAAAGAAGCCATAACCGAACCTACACCAGCATCTACTGCAGCTTTGTAAGGAGGGAAATAGTCATTAAACATTCTGATGTGGCTCATATCGACAGTGTTGTAATCACGTCCACCTTCTGGAGCTCCATATAATGCAAAGTGCTTAACACAAGCTAAAATTGAGTTGTTTTTTGAAAGATCATGCTGTTGGTAACCATTCACCATTGCTTTGGCAATCTGGCTTCCTAAGTATGGATCTTCTCCTGAACCTTCAGAAACTCTTCCCCATCTTGGATCGCGAGAAACATCAACCATTGGAGAAAATGTCCAGTTAATTCCGTCTGCACTGGCTTCTTTTGCAGCAATTTGTGCACTTCTCTCAATTAATCCCATATCCCAAGTACAAGATAATCCTAACGGAATTGGGAATGTTGTTTCGTAACCGTGAATAACGTCCATACCAAAAAGCAACGGAATTTTTAAACGGCTTTTTTCAACCGCAATTTTCTGCACTTCTTTAATTTTTTGAACTGATTTAATGTTGAACAAACCACCCACTTTTCCTTCAGCAATATTTTTTGCCACATTTGAGCTGTTTGCCTGCCCAGTGGTAATATCACCAGATGTTGGCAAGTTTAACTGACCCAATTTCTCGTCTAAAGTCATTTTTGACATTAACTCCGCCACAAATTCAGACTTTGGTTTAATTTTCACTGTATTTTTAGCTGGCTTTTTTTGAGCATAACCCAAAACAGCGCATCCTAAAAAAAGTAAGACTAATTTGTTTTTCATTCTATTCTATTTATTTGTTTGTATTCGTTTTTCTTTGCTGTAACATCCAGTCATAGATCTCTTTGTTATCATAAACTCTTGTCCAGCTGTCATGATTTGCATCATCAAAAATGGTCAGCTTTACATCTTTGGCATTACATTTTTTCAATTCATTATAAATCGTGATGGCATAATTTACATTTACCACATTATCCTGTAATCCGTGGAAAATTCTGGTTGGAATATTAGCTATTTCACAAGCATGTTCTAACTGAATTAAATCTACAAAACCCGCGACAGGTACATTTGCTGCAAATAGATCCGGATGTGAAAAAGCCAAATTCTAAGAAGCCCAACCTCCTGAGCTCAAACCAGTAACATATATTCTTTCTGAATCGATTTTATTCTCTTTCTGAATTTTTACAATCAGCTGATAAATTGATTCTATATCCCAATTTTCGTCTTCTTTGCATTGCGGGGCCAAAACATAAGCGTCTAATTGGTGTGTTTTTAAATATTTTAAAGGACCATTAATTTTTACTTTCTCCAAATCGGTTCCTTTTTCTCCATCGCCCGAAATAAAAACAATCAATGGTTTTTTCTCCTTAACATTCGCTGGACGATGTAAAACATATCCCAGTTCATATTTAGACATTATAACTGTATTGATTTTTCCAGTTGTTTCACTCTGCCCAAAAACAACTATAGAAAACAACAGAAATATAAATGCTAACTTATTTTTCATAGAACCTTAAATTCCGTATTTTCCAGATTTAAATCCAAGTTTTGTTAAGCCTTGTTTTACTTCTGGAGCATTCATAAACAATTTCCACAATAATCCTGTTCTGTAATTTTCGATCATTACAACTTCTGGACCTTGATCAATTGCCAAATAACGTTTTGCCACCCATTTATTTCCTAAACTAAGAGCATCATAAAAACCTGCATTTCCCCAAGTTTCATCTTTATGATTCTCATATAAATTGCGAATAAATGTCATTGATTCTTTTGGCGTATAAACGATTGAGCTAATTGCCGCTGTCGGAGAAATCACACCTTGATCGTTACTTGGCATATGTGCATTATATCCAATAGAACCGTCAGGATTTCTTGAATATGATGCTGTTAATCCCCAATATTCTGGTCCATAACCCGCAATTTTTTTCGGATTTTCAACACAATATTCGTAGTTAATTTTAGTCTGATTAACATTTAAATCCCAATAGTTAGCATATTTATCTGTCAACTGGTTTGGATCTAAACCTACATAAGAATAATGCGCCCAGAATAATGGACCTCCAAATTCTTCTGCACCATTATGCTTTAAAATAAGTGGGATATTGTATTTTGTTTTTGAAGAAACTATACCACCGCTTCTCGCCCATCCTTCGTGATATGCTTTCGCATCGATTGCATGCGTTGGTGAAGACGCTGCCATTACGTAAGTAATAAGACATTCGTTATATCCTTCTAATGGAAAATTCATCTCCCAAGCATAGCTCGGAGACCAGTGCCAGTACAAAACATTTTTATTATTTGTGTACCATTGCCAGTCAACACCTTTCCAAAGTGCATCAAATTTTTGTGCTACCGCTTTTTCTTTTTCAGAACCATCTTTAAGATATTCACGAACGGTAATCATTCCTGCAACCAAAAATGAAGTTTCGACTAAATCACCACCATTATCCTTGGTTCCAAAAGGTTTTACTTTTCCTGTATTTCCGTCAATCCAATGAGACCATGCTCCATGAAAACGATCTGCTTTGCCTAAAAAATCTGCAATTTTGTTAAGTCTTTCTACCCCTTGCTCTTTAGTAATATAACCTTGAGACATTCCTGAAACAAGTGCCATTAATCCGAAACCTGAACCACCTGTTGTAACGATATTCGAATCATTTTCAGGATAAACTCCGTCAGGATGATAACGTTCTCTCGCTAATCCAGAATTTGGTTCTGCATAGTCCCAGAAGTATTTAAAAGTTTGTTTTTGAACAGCATCTAAAAGCTGCTCGTCTGTTAATGCAGTAACGCCAGAAGTATTTTCCTGTACATTTTCTTTCGACTTATCGGCATTGGATCCACAACTAAAAAAAGTAAAAGCTAAAAATAAAACTGAAATTCTAACCATTATAAAAATTTAAGATTTTAATAAATAATCACTTCCCTTAGAAAATCTAAAGGGAAGTGATTTTTAAGATTTTGATTAATAACCAGGGTTTTGTGTTGTTACCCCTCCAGATTGTTGAACCACTAAAGCTGGAATTGGATATAACTCATGTTTACCCACTATAAAAGTTTTTCCGTTAGGGAAAGTAGCGCTAACATCAGCTTTCATAGCTGCTTCTGCCTGTCCTGTTCTTACAAGATCAAACCATCTGTCGTGCTCAAAAGCAAATTCTAATCTTCTTTCTTTATAAATTGCTTTTCTAACATCTGACTGACCTGTTGCTGGAGTATCACCTAATCCCGCTCTATGTCTAATTTGATTGATCAAAGGAATCGCTTCTGAAGTTTGTCCTAATTCATTTAGAGCCTCAGCCTTCATTAATATTACCTCAGCATATCTTAAATATCTAAGATTTACATCTGTAAATTCCTGATTGTAAAACGCTGATGAATATGCTTTATAATTGTACATTGGGTTAGATACAGTAGATGCCACCTCTCTACCATCATACAAAACAGAACCTCTAAAAATAATGGTTGCAGCTCTTCTTACATCTCCAGCTTCATATGCGTCAGCAAGTCCTTGAGATGGTGTATTGAAACCCCATCCCCATCCTCCAGCACCTCTAGGCGCTTGAGAAACAGTATAATTTCCTATTCCATATCCTGGAGAAGAAGTTCCTCCAATTCCATTAATTTCAAAAATTGACTCTGGACCAAACTCTCCTTCTTTCTTGTATTGTAGAGAATAGTCAGAAACTAAAGAATAACCTGTTACTTGATTGCAATTGTCAATTACTTTTTGCCAGTTTTTTTGGTATAAATTAACCTTAGCTAACAAAGCATAAGCAGCTCCTTTAGAAGCACGTGCAACGTCATTTCCACTATATGAAGATTTTAATGGCAAAGCTTCGATAGCGTCATTTAAATCTTTTTCGATAAAGGCATAAACTTCAGCTGGAGTTTTACGAGTTAACTGCATAAGTCTGTCTTCTTCATTTCCAGGAATTGGCAAACGGTCAACAATTGGAACTCCTCCATATCCTTTAACTAAAGTAAAATACATAAAAGCTCTTAAAAACTTAGCTTCTCCTTCTAATCTTGTTTTTAAAGCTGGAGATACTTGCTTAAGCTTTGGAAACATTGCTAATGCTTGATTAGCTCTGTTGATTCCTGCATAATTATAATTCCAGATACTACTAAAAGATGGTGTAGAAGAATTGAAAGTTAAAGCATCTAAAACGTCTTTATCTGTACCAGTATCTCCTGGATCTGAACCTTTATCTGCGTCGTCAGTCATAATACTGCTTACCCCGTTCCAAGCAAAAGAAGACATGTCCCAAGATAAAAATATATTATAAACTGCATCAACCATTGATGTAGCCCCTGCATCGCTATCCACTAAAGCAGGATCTGCTGGAATATTTTTTGTCTGATCTACTTCCAAAAATTCATCTGAACATCCAGATACAAACAAACCAGAAAGTATAAAAAGTGATATATATAATCGTTTCATGATATTAAAATTTTAAGTTTGCACCAACTACAAATGTTTTTAATGCTGGATAAGCATCTAACTCTACTCCCTGAGTACCTTTAACTAATTCACCATCTCCTAAAACCTCAGGTGAGAATCCTGAAAATTTTTGGCTAATGAAAGGATTCATAGCATTTACGTAGATTCTACAATAGTTAATAAAACCTTCTTCTTTTAATGGAAGTTTATATCCTAATGTGATATTATTGATTCTGAAAAAATCTCCAGATTCTAAATAATAAGTTGATGCTACTGGAACCTGATTAAATGGAGCTGGATTAGATCCTGATGTGTTTGTTGGAGTCCACATGTCATTAAGTAAAGACGTTTCTACATTTTCTCCATAAAAACGCTGCGCTTTTTTTCCATTATATACTTTGGCTCCACCTGTTCCATATCCGTCTACAGAGAAATCAATATTTTTGTAATTTAATCCTAAAGTAACCCCGTAAGTAGAAGTTGGTAAAACTGAACCTACATATTTTCTGTCTTTAGTTTGATCTAAAGCACCTTGAGCTACCTTATTTCCGTCTGCTGTATAGTACAACATTTGTCCGTTTGCTGGATCAACCCCTGCATATTCGTACATATAGAAACTACCTAAAGGCTGTCCTACTGATGTATTATCAAGTATTTTTGTTACTTGACCATTTCCTAATGAACCACCATTAATTGTTGCAAGTCTTACATTTTTCAAACTAGCTAATTCATTTTTGTTATGAGAGAAATTTCCTCCTACCCAGTAACTTAAGTTATCTGTGATTTTATCATCCCAACGTAAAGCGATTTCGTACCCTTTATTAGATACCTCACCTACGTGTGTTGGAGATTCTACAGTAATTCCTGAAGTTGAATAAGGCGTAACATTTAAAATAGCATTGTTAGTATTTTTACTGTAAACATCAAACGATCCTTTCAATCTGCTATTAAATAACTCAACATCAATACCTGCAGAAGCTTCTTCTACAATTTCCCATGATAAACTTGGATCAATTTGCGAATTAATAGTTGTTCCAGAACCTCCATTATAATCTACTCCAGATGTAAATGACTGAATGTTTAATGGCACTTTTTGGTTTCCTAATTTACCCCAAGAACCTCTAACTTTTAATAAATCTAAATTTTTAATATCAGATAAGAAGCTTTCTTTTGTTACAATCCATCCAATACCAACTGATGGGAATGTCCCCCAACGGTAGTCGTTAGAGTAATTTGAAGATCCGTCACGTCTTACAGTACCTGTTAATAAATATCTGTCCAATAATTTATATTGAAAACGTGCAAAATATGATGCTAATCTAGCTTGATTATCATTTACAGCTTTATATGTAGTTACACCTCCATTTTGTGCGTAATTAATACCATCAAGTCCCCAATAGTTACTATTTGGATTTACATTTCTAATATCCGCAGTAGTTTTTGATCTAGTTCCAATTACGTTAGCCTCAATACCTGCAGTAACTTCAACATCATGAATTTCAGCAAAAACTTTGTTATAAGTAAAATAGTTCGATAAATTCCAGTTGAAATAATCATCAGTATTTCTTGTCAAAGTGTTTGTATTCAAACTCTTTTTGTCATAAGAAGCTTCTACTCTGCTTGGATCAGCTGCTAACCAAAGACCTAAATTATCAACAAAATTATATTGTTTATAAGTAAAATATTCTCCATTAAATTGAGATGTAAACTTCAATGATTTCATGATATCCCAATCTAATCTTAATCCACCTTGAAGTGTAACTGTTTTTTGTTGCTCGTTGTTATAATCTAAGGCAACAACAGGGTTTCCAACTGAGTTGAATGAATCTCCCGTTTGAGAAATAACTCCATTTTGTATAAATGGCACACCATATTTTCCATTAGGAAAACGTACCGGAACTAAAGGCGATTGTCTGTAAGCAGATGTGAATGCAGACATTGGCTGTGGAGTATTTTTTATAGAACTAACACTGAAATTTTGGCTAATTTTAAGTTTCTCCGAAATTTTGTACTCATTATTACTTCTAAAAGTAGTACGCCCGTATTCAGTTCCTTTTAAGATACCCTCTTCTTCGTAATTACCAACACTAAAGAAATATTTAATATTTTCTCCTGATCCAGAAAGCGATACGTTATTTTGAGTGTAAACTCCTGTTCTTGTTATTTCATCAAACCAGTTTGTATTATACGGTTGATTTTGAGAAAATCTTCCAGCAGGAAACTGACTAATAAATGCCGCATTATTATACTGAATATATTGGTCAGCATTTGCCATTTTCACTTTCTTTAGAGGAGATCTAAAACCAGCATAGCTATCAATATCTACAGTAAGTTTTCCTTTACCTGTTTTAGTAGTAATCATGATTACCCCATTTGCACCTCTTGTTCCATAAATAGCAAGTGCAGAAGCATCTTTTAAAACCTCGTAAGAAGTAATATCATTTGAGTTGATATTATTAATGTTATCAGTAGGCATACCATCCACAACATATAATGGATTTCTTCCTCCTAATGCAGTACCAACCCCTCTAATAACAATAGAAGGTGTACTTCCTGGTGCGTCTGAAGTAGCAACTTGTACCCCTGCAGCTTTACCTTGAATAGCTTGAGAAGCATTTATTACTTTCATTTTGGTAATCTCTTCGGACTTAATTGAGCTTACAGCCGAAGTATTATCAATTTTCTTTCTTGTACCGTATCCAATTACAACTACTTCTTTTAAAGCAGTATCACCCGCTTCTTTTAAGGTTATTGACATTGGTGCGGCAGTAGCCGGTACAGAAACCGAATCAAAACCCAACATAGAAACTTTTAAAATGTCTCCAGGTTTTGCATTAATTGTAAAGTTTCCGTCGAAATCTGCATCTGCAGTTGCTCTAGCATCAGCTGAAGCGATAATTGCTCCTGGAATTCCCATTCCATTACTGTCTACTACTTTTCCTTTAATTGCTTGAGCTTGCCCCATCATATAGGTAGGCAGCAGCAAGAGCGCTAAAAAGCTAAAAATAAAATTTTTCATACAGTACGTAATCGTTTAAGTTAGTAGAGCCAAATTAAGCAATTACAACGTTGTAGTACATCAAATACCACTACAACATAGCTACATCATTATGTTAAAATTTTAGCTTACAATAATGATTATCAACACTATAAATGTTAAAGAAATTCGTTTAACATAACATTATGATGTAGTAATGATGTATCGCAATTATATAAAAAATGATATAGAAAAATATAAATTCTGTAAAAAACAAAACCAAATCTTACAGAGTTAATAAAAACTTTGACAGGTTTTCGTCCTGAGTAAGGTTTAGCTTCTTTCTAAGACGATATCTATGCAATTCTACACCTCTAAAAGAGATATTCATCATAGGAGCAATTTCTTTAGAAGAAAGGTTCATTTTTAGATAAACACACAGTTTTATATCCTTTGGAGTTAATTGTGGATATTTTTTAGAAAGGTTAATAATAAACTCATTGTGAATTTGATTCAGATTGGTTTCAAAAGTTTCCCATTCGTGCTTATTCACTTCATTGATCTTAATTGCTTTTCTAATTTCATTTTTAAGTTTGCCAAAATCTTTTTCGGTTTCCAAAATACCTTGAATTTTATCAATCATTTCTGTTTGTTTGGCAATTGATAAAGATTTACCCGCTACTTCTGAAGATTTTGCTTGCAATTCTAATTCCAAGATATGTTTTTCATATTCTTGAATATTAAGTTCGTTTTCTTTCTTCAACTCCATCTCAAGAATTTCTCTCTGATGTTTTAATTCTTCAGCCTGCAATTTTAATTTTTGCATATAGCGAAGTTTATTCCATTTATAATAGAAAAATAAAACGGCACCAACAACAAGAAGATATAACAGAATCATCCAAAAAGAAAAATACCACGGCTCTGCAACTTTAAATTTATAAGAAGAAACTTTATCATAAGTTGATCCATCGTGTTTGAATATTTCTACTGTATGATCACCACTGCTTAAATTGTTCAAAACGATTAATCCGTCTGAAATAGAGATAAATTCTTTTTCCTTATCAAGTTTATAAAACAAATTTGGTCTGCTCGCACCATAAATTCCCGAAATGACGTTAATCTTTAATTCCGTATTGAATTTAACTTTCTCTTCGTTAGGAACTAAAATATCATTACTAAATGCTTCAATTTTTACTCCAGAATTTTGTTTGTTTTCATATTCAAGTTTAAGTGAAACAAATCCGTCATCGAGATTAAACAGATAATAATTATCTTTCTTGAAAATCCTTAAATTCTCATTGATTAATTTTCCTTTATAATATTTCTCCTGAATAATATTCCACACAAACTTGTTTCCTTCGGCATAAATATGATATAAAATTCCGTTTTGCAACACCATAAAATGATCATCGTCTATGGAAACAATATCTGTTACATTTTTAAAACTTGTATTAAACAATTCATTTTCTTCCAATTTACCAGCTATCGAATTGTAGGTATACCAAGAATTATTAATTAGAAAAAGTATTTCTTTTCTAAACTCAAAAATCTTTATCCCAAAATCGTTTTGTATTTTACTCTGCTGTGTGACATTTTCAACTTTTAGCGTGTTGTAATTATCATCTAATAAAACACGATACAAACCACGATAATTATCTGCAGCCCAAATTTCATTTTTTTTATTTTGAGCTACATATTTTATAGGTTTTGCAAGATCTTTTATGATTTTATAATGAGACATGTTTGAGGGATCGTCATAAACCAGAATACCGCTGTAAGTTGACTGAAAATAAGTGTCATTAATACTGCTCTTAGACATATTCCAACCTCCACTAACACCATTTATTTTCGTCAGCGTATTATTTTCATACGAAAAAGTACCATCATTATGACCTATAATATATTTTCCATCAATAAGAGAAATATTCCAGCCCTGCCCTTGCGTATTAGGCATCATATTAAACTTTCCGGCACTATATTCAAAAATTCCATGATTGGAAGCAATTAAATAGCCTTTATTAATTGAAGCAACCGCATAAACTGATCCTAAAAGTCCAGAATTATCATAAAAGAAAGAAATAGGAGAATTAACCTCAACGTGCGCAATACCATTATCTAAACCAACCCACAAATCATTTTCTTTATCCAACCCTAAACTTAAAACCGAATTATTCATTAAGACATTATTGCGTTCAATATTTTTGAATGAATTGGTTTTTAAATCTAAAATGAAAATTCCACGATTTCCAGTTCCGATAATTAGTTTTTCATTTTTTACAAATTTTGCCACATTAATTGTAGCCGATTTTAAAACTTCATTTATTGGATGCTCCCAACTTCTTAGTCCATTTTTTTCTACAATAAATACTCCTTTTTTCTGTGTAAAGATGTAAGTCTGGTTTTGATACTTTTCTATGGCATGAACGACAGTATTTTTCAAAACATTCCATCCTTTTGGATTGGAAATGTATTTACCTTTCATTTTAAAGATTCCGTCTCTCACAGAAGCAACATATAAATCTTTATCGACACCAAAACAATAAGAAATAAGAAATGGAAATTTAATTTTCTTAATTGTTTTTCCATTATAAATAAAAACATCATTAAAAGATTGAAAATAAAGAGACCCGTTAAATTTGAATATTTTCCAAATTTCCTCGTTGTCCTTCTCATCAAATAATTTAAGATTTTTGGTAATAGAAACATAGTGCATTGTTCCTTCTTTTCTATACCAATAGCCAAATTCTTTATAAGAACCAGAATAGATTTTATCTCCTTCAATCAGGATAGATCGAATGATCGTTTTGTTCGGAAGTGTATATTTTTCCCATTTTACTCCGTCGTAACGAAGCAAATAGTGATTATTGGCAAAATACATCGCATTATCATTTCCTTGTGCCACATTCCAAATCTGATTATCACCCTGATAATCTGATTTGCTGTAATTTTCGACAAAGGGAAGTAATTCTTGTGCTTGAAGTTGTAAAGCGATGAAAAAGAAGATAACTGATTTAAAAAGTATCGATTTCAAAGTATTCGTTTTTAACTTCAAAGATACTCACAAATATTTAATTTTTAGGTCAAAAAAAACTCCTCAAGCTTGAGGAGTTTTTTATACTATTTAGATAAAATCATTTTTTAAAATTAAGTAGTACTGATTGAGGAGCGTAATTAATATCAAATCCTTTTTCTAAAGATTTTTTCACTTGTGCAATATATTCTTGATTGACAGTTTTTTTATCTTCAAATTCTATCAATTCTGCTTCAGTTTTTAATTCTGTCTCATTTCTAATTTCAAATATATCCCATTCAGAATAATTTTTCGGATTGATTAAACAACAAACTGTCTGTGGTCTAATACTATTTACAAATTCATTCAAATTACAAATCCCATTTTCTAATTTATAATTCAACCAGTCTTTATCTGCAATATCAAAAACATGAAAAACATGCACTGTATTTTTTATCTTATTTAACAGTACAAGTTCTGTACAATTATATAAATGACCTATTTGAATAAAATGGTCTGAAATTTCAGATCTAAACTCTTTTTCAAAAACATCTAATTCTTCTGATGTGTTTAAAAAACTAAATGGCTTTTCAAATTCATCATCATCACCATCGATAATTAAATTTGCTGGGATTGAAAGTAGATTGTCTCCGAAAATTTTATATTTATAAATTTGTCTGAAATTTTCAGGAAACAACAAACGACTTTCGATGTCCAATTGACAATATCCAGAATAATCTTCAAGTTGCTTTTCAAGCTCAAATAGTTTATTGTCCATTTTTAAATTTTAATTTTCCAGTAATTGAAAAACCTGATTGGCAATTTCATACTCTTCATCTGTTGGAACAACTAAAACTTTTGTAGTAGCATTTTCTGAATTGATTTCTCTTAATTCTTTAGAACGAATTTGATTTTTTGCTGCGTCAATTTCAATTCCAAAATAATTCATATCTGTACAAATCAAATTACGCATGTATGATGAGTTTTCTCCAATTCCCGCAGTAAAAACAATAGCGTCAAGTCCGTTTAGAGCTGCTGCGTAAGCACCAATCGTCTTTCTGATTCTATAAGCATTCATATGTAATGCCAACTGGCAATCTTTGTTTCCTTTTTCGGCTTCAGCTTCAATATCACGCAAATCACTGTAGCCTGTAAGACCAAGCATACCGCTTTGTTTCAGTAAAACAGCATTTACTTCATCTGGAGTATATCCTAAATTTTTAATCATATAAAAGACCACAGACTGGTCAATATCTCCAGCACGAGTCCCCATGATTAAACCATTTGAAGGAGAAAACCCCATTGAAGTGTCAATACATTTTCCATTTTTAACAGCGGCCATACTGCAGCCATTTCCTAAGTGAATCGTGATTATTTTAGAATTATTTTCTAAATAATTAATGGCTTTTTCAGACACATATTTATGGCTCGTTCCATGAAAACCATAAACACGGACTTTATTTTCTGTCAAAAGATAATTTGGAATAGCATATTTATACGCTACTTCTGGCATAGTCTGATGAAAAGCGGTATCAAAAACAGCAATTTGCTCTGCTGAACTGAAAATCTCTTCTGCTACATTAATTCCTTCTAAATTTGCTGGATTATGCAAAGGCGCCAATTCAAAAAGCTGTTTGATCTTTTCTTTAACTTTCTCATCGATTTTTACGGTGTCACTAAAATCGCTTCCTCCATGCACAACACGATGTCCCACTGCCGAAATTTCTGAAGTCGATTTAATAACTCCTTTTTCAGCATCCAAAAGCATATTGGCTACTTTTTGTAAACCTACTTTATGATTCGGAATCGGAAGCATTTCTTCGATTGAAGCTGTTGCTGTTTTAAAAGTTATATTTGATGTTTCTAAACCAATTCTATCAATCATTCCAGAACAGATTACTTCGTTTTCTGGCATTACCATTAATTGATATTTAATTGAAGAACTTCCTGAGTTTATTATTAGTATTTTCATTCTTTTTAAAGGTACTAAGGTTCTAAGATGCTAAGGTTCTTAGTTTATTATTTAATTTTTAATTGAATTTACATTCCCTGCGCTTGGATTGCTGTAATAACTACCGTATTAATAATATCGTCTACAGTACAACCGCGACTTAAGTCATTTACGGGTTTATTTAAGCCTTGTAACATTGGACCAATTGCCAATGCTCCAGTTTCTCTTTGAACGGCTTTATACGTATTATTTCCTGTATTTAAATCAGGGAAAATTAATACGCTAGCTTGCCCTGCTACTTCTGAATCTGGCATTTTGCTTTTTCCTACAGTTAAATCCACCGCAGCATCGTATTGAATTGGTCCTTCGATTTTTAAGTCTGGCCTTTTTTCTTTTACGATTGTTGTAGCCGCTCTCACTTTGTCTACTTCATCACCTTTTCCAGATGATCCAGAAGAATAAGAAAGCATCGCAATTTTTGGTTCAATTCCGAAAGCTAAACTTGATTCTGCAGAAGAAATTGCAATTTCTGCCAATTGTTCTGCCGTTGGATTTGGATTAATAGCGCAATCTCCAAAAACAGAAACTCGATCTTCTAAACACATAAAGAATACAGAAGAAACTACAGATGAATTCGGTTTTGTTTTAATGAATTGTAGTGCTGGTAAAATCGTGTGCTGTGTAGTGTGCGCCGCACCAGAAACCATTCCGTCTGCGTGTCCTTTGTACACCATCATTGTTCCAAAATACGAAACATCTTCCATTAAATCTCTTGCCATTGTAATGCTTACGTTTTTCGCCTTTCTTAGCTCATAGTACGTATTAGCATAATCTTCATACATTTCAGATTCGATCGGATTGATGATGTTTACTTTAGAAAAATCAAATGTAAGTCCGAGTTCTGCCACTTTGCTTTCAATTTGTTTTTTGTCTCCAATAATAGAAATATCAACCACATCCATATCTAATAATCTTGAAGCTGCTGCAATAATTCGGTCATCATTTCCTTCTGGCAATACAATATGTTTTCTATGCTTTTTAGCTCTTTTAACCATGTTGTATTGAAACATTTTTGGAGTCATTCCTTCAGGTTGGAAAGTGATTACTCTTTGTGATAGAGCTTCAATTTGAACGTGCTTTTCAAATGTATTAATCGATGTTTCGATCTTATGTGTGTTATTCGCGTAAATCTCCGATTTAATCGAACCTATTTTATTGGTGATATGATAAGTTCCGCCATCAACAGCAATAATTGGGACAATAGGAGAAAGTCCTTCTATAAGCTTTAAAATACTTTCCTCTGGAACAATATTTCCTGTCAGGATAATTCCTGAAATAGTTGGGTAATTTGCTGATTCATTTGCTTGTAAAGCACCTAAAATAATATCAGAACGGTCTCCTGGAGTAATAACTAACGCATTGTCATGCAAATGGACCAGATAATTATGCAATTGCATCGCTCCTACACTGTAATGCCCAATTTCATTATTCAGATAATTTTCTCCAAATAGCACTTTAGCATTCAATTCGTGTACGATTTCCTGCATGGTCGGATTATTCAAACTCGAAATAAGCGGAATTGTATTAATCAACACATTTGAAGGTAAACTTTTTTGTAAACTAGTAGTAACCAATTCTATATTTTCTGGTTGCACTTTATTGGCAAAAACTGATAACACTTCAACCTCTTTTACTTTGAAAGAATCATAAACCAGATATAAACTATCTAAAAGTTCTTCTAAGGTTTTACCAACTCCTGAACCTACAATTATGGTTGGAATTCCGAGGTTTTTGGCAATTAAAACGTTCAAGTCTAATTCGATAGAAGTTCCCTCGCCTGTAAAACTTGTTCCTTCAACTAAAACAAAATCAAAACGTTCCTCTAGCTTTTTATATTTTTCAATAATTAAGTCAAGAACCTCTCCTATCTTACCTTTATTCTTTTTCTTAATCAATCTGCTTTTGGTAATAGCATACGCGTCGTCAAACGCAATATCAAGGTTAAAATACGACAAAACAGTTTCGATATGATTATCTACCTCACCATCCACAAAATCTTCGATTATAGGTCTAAAATAACCTACTTTAGCCGTTTTACCAATTAAGATACTCATTAAACCGAGCGTAATAATTGATTTACCACTGTTATGGTCGCTAGTGGCTATATATATTGCTTTACTCATAATTATTTATATTTATTCTAAATAACAAAATTACATAAATACTACTTCTCTGGATTGTAACAAATGTTAAAACCAGCGTCTTTTTTTGAAATAAATGATCAGGGCGACTACGAGCAAGAACATAATCCCCATGACCACAAAATAGCCGTTTTGGGTTTTAAGTTCTGGCATGTTTTCAAAGTTCATTCCGTACACTCCAACTATAAAAGTAAGCGGAATAAAGATTGCTGAAATAATCGTCAGCGTTTTCATGATTTCGTTCATTTTTCGGCTTTGTTCCGAGAAATAAAAGTTTGAGGCACTTTCCAATGCGCTCATGTCAGATTCTATCTGTTCTAAAAGCTCTAGACTTTTTTGATGAAGCCTAATAAAGAAATTAAATGTTTCTTTTTGAATTAAACCGTTTGATTCATCATCATCTTTAATCGTTTTTAGATAAAACAAAGAATCCCGAAGCGGTATAATGGAGCGTTTTAAGAAATTTAAATTATCACGGTGATTTTCAATTTTCTCTAAAATAACGGGTTTCGCTTCTTTTTTGGTCAAATTGATTAATTCTTCAATTTTATCTTCTTCGTCTTCCAATGTGATGTAGAAATTCTCCATTACAGCGTCTAAAAGCAAATACAAGAGATAATCTACCTTTTTGGTTCTAACAATTCCTGCATGCGTACGCAAACGCTCACGAATATGGGTAAAGAAATCGCTTCTTTTTTCTTGAAAAGAAATCAAAATTCCGTCTTTCAGAATAAAACTGATTTGTTCCACACTAATATTGTCGGAATATTCAGAGGGCAAAAGCGATTTTATATTAAAGAATAAAACATTTTGCTGTTCTTCTAACTTGGTTCTTTTGGTTGTATTTAAAATATCGGCTAAAAGAAAATCGTCAAGTTTAAAATGCGCTCCAATAGTTTTTATCAGATTAATATCGTTTAAACCATGAATATTGAGCCAATTGTTTTTAGTATAATCAAAACAAGAATTAAGGGCAAGAACTGTAAACTTATCATATTCAACAACATCATTATCATTATAAACAAAAAGCTGCATTTCTGTTTCGTGCTCTTTGTGGGTGCCAGTATACTCTAAAGTAATGTGTTGCAACTTACGTCCTTTCTTGTATTTGATCTTTCTCATCCATGAAAATTTACAATAGTAATATTACGAAAAAGAATCCGAACACGAAATGACAATTATCAGTTTATGGAAAACCTAGACTTAGACGCACTGCAGTGCATCTCTACAGTAATTTATACCCATAAAAAAACCGAGTCATTTCTGACTCGGTTTTCTATCTTAATACTTTGTACTAATTACTTAGTACTAAAGAATTATTTTACTTCTTCAAAAATAACAATAACTGATTATCAATATATTACATAAAAATGGTACAAATATGGAACAAAATGATTATTTTATTTCACAAAACAACATATTTCTCTCTGAAAATCAATCATTTTAAACTTTATTAGACTAATTGAAAAAGGTGTTAAAGCAGCTGGAGCAAGAGCTCATAAATCAACATTAGAAATTGAAAAACTATTGAAAGAGTTTAGAAAAGTTTCTATTGAGGAGTCTAAATAATAAAGTAAGAATTAAATATTGAAATCATCAATTATTGAAGAAAATAGCAGCACACCATCACAGCATTTCATAAGAGCGCCTTAGAAAGCTTATCCACATTTTATTTTTTCCACTTTGTTATATCGGTAGTTGTATTTGGTAAACTTTTTAAAAATTGATCATTAACTTGCCCAACGTTTATAAGAGCTTCATCAAATTTTTGCTCTAACCATTCAGCAGAATTGTGTGTCAATTTCACATATGCCTTTCTCATCAGTGATTTTGTTGGTTTAATATTTATTTCTCCCTCATCATATCTCCTTCTTGTGGATGGAAAACTATCATAGTCAAATTTTGAAAGTAAATCAGAAAGAAGAATACCGTCACCCATTGTCCCATTAATAAAGACCGGCTCCTTAACCCTCAAATAAATTGACCATCTCTCCTTCCAACTATTTTCCTCTATTTCTTGTTGGGAGGCTTTATCTCTTCCATCTATATACTTTAATGCTATCGCTCTTCCAAAAATTGCATAATCATTAGGGTTTTGAGTCATACGTGCCATAAAGATTACATCGCCATCGTTAACTTGTCTTGGTTTTTTATTTAATGGAAAAGTACATGCATAATGACAATGAGATCTTTTGATCTCGGTTTTAATTGGAAAATCTAATCCAACTCTGTTGTCTGCTTTTCCAAAAATTTTGATGTAATACGTTTTTGTCTTATCGAAACTTGTAAGATTTGCTCCATAGTCTGGAAGTGCACCAATTTTACCTTTACTAACTATAATTCCGTCAAGTTTCTTTTCCCAATCATCACATTGATCAATTGTCAATTCGTTGGGGGCAATTTTCTTAAGGTCATTAAAATAGTCATGCAGATTCTGTATAACATTTTTGTCAGTTATATAAATTCCGCACTCGTGGTTACTAACAAGCCCTCCGTTTGTTAGATTGGCCGAAGTTATTATTGCAGCTCTTTTGTCGAAAATATAAACCTTACTATGAAGATTTTTAAC
Source organism: Flavobacterium sp. ACN2 (assembly GCF_002303885.1). Taxonomy (GTDB): domain Bacteria; phylum Bacteroidota; class Bacteroidia; order Flavobacteriales; family Flavobacteriaceae; genus Flavobacterium. The sequence goes on from NZ_MRCM01000001.1 coordinate 372,273, forward strand.
TCCAAAAACACTTGCTTTTTTTTCAATACAAAATTTCAAACCACTTAAACTAGATACTTTCATCGCAAAATCTTGTAAATTGAATCGGGTAATCAATTCAAAGTTTTTATAATTAAAATCGCTTTCAATTTTTCTTAAAACTTGCTCCTTTACAAACGGTGAAATAATTTTTAGCTCTTTAGTATTTGGAAGTTCCTCAAGAAGTTTTTGGTACCAGTTTTTCAAATATAATTCCATGCATCAAGTGTATTATATAATTCTTAAATTAGTGATGACATTAAAAAGAAACAATTCTGTAAAGTTAATTTGCTTTACTCCAAAATATCAAATCCAATAATTTTAAATCTGTTAACTTTTCGAAATTGATTATATTTTCTGAATCAAGGTTTTTTAAATCTCGTCTAATAACCTGGATTATTGACTGATTTTCGTCACACCATTTTTTATATTGGGAGCTTATTATTAAAAATGATAAATAAAAACTTTCTTTATTTAATTTGAAATGATTTTTTATTGGATTGTCTAAAGCACAATAAACATGAGGATTAAAAGTATGAACCAGTTTAGCGAAAAAAGAAGTTAAATCTGCAGATTGAAGTTTGTCTTTTCTTTTTAAAACAGCGGTTCTAAAATTATCGAAATATAATTTTTCAATATCATTTTGTCGTATTAAATTCAAAATATCAATTTTCTTAGTCTCCAATCGATCTAAAAACTCATTATCAATACCTTGCAGGGAGTATTGTGATTTAAACAGTTTAAAAAAATTATTACTTTTAAAATACAGTTCTTCATTATTAATCGTTTCGAAATAATAAATTTGAAATTTTCGAGATTTTGGGTTAACAATATTTTTAATAAGGTATTTATTTAGTACTTCATCAATTGTAGACAATTGTATTTCTTCGTGAATTTGTCTATATACTGATTCTTTTAGATAATTGATGTATGATGTCTCCATTTTTATAAAATGCTGGTAAAATTATAGACTATGAATAGAAAAAGTGTGAAAACCTACGAAAGCCATTTTTTTTCTAATTCTTTTAAATGCTTTTCATCTTGTAAAGCTACATCATAAAGCGTTTGATATTCAAACCTCCCCAAATAGTCTGCTCCTTTCTTAGTTTCATGACAAACCTGCCAAATAATTTTAGATGCATCAATTGTTAACCTTGAGAACTCTTCAGCCTTTAAAACCCATTCATCAGGTTTGATCCAAATTTTAGTTTTCTCCGGAGAATTATGGACCGCAGAATTTCTTAGCTCTTCATATGTAGCAAAAATTGTTTTAAAAGGTTCCTTTATTTGGTAATCATCAGAAAGTATAATTTTTGCCTTTTTATCTGATCTTACAATTTTTTGAAAAGCTTCTATTTTGTATTTCAAATTTAAAAACCTGCCATTCTTTGAACCTCTTAAAATATCTTTTTCGTTTTCAGTCAGTTCATTTTTTCGTCTATAATAAATATCAAAGCCAATACTATTTATGTAGCATTCGAAAAATGAATAAAATGAAATAATTGTCAATCTGCTGTAAAACGATATTTCACTTTTGATTGTGTTCAAATCGGTTAGAGTTTCATTATCAAACTTAATTGCACCCTTTTCTTTGAAATCATTTTTTTGTTCCTCTCCAAAGTGTTTTAAAAGAAATAAATACTTTTGTGCCTTAGAAAGACATTTAAAGGCATCTCTTAGTAAAAAGTGTTCTTCAATATCTCCTTTCCCTTTATGAATTGCCAAACCAATTTTAAAATGATAAGGATAATAATCATACTTGTAATAATTTTTCAGGTCAATAAACTCCTCTAACCAGCCAATAAATATACCATTACTTAAAATCTCTTTATCAGTTTTAAATAGACCATTCCATTCTGTTGCTATAATTCGAAAATCAACCTTTTTTAAATATTTATCCTTTACCAGACAATGATATGAATTTAATTTTTCGTCATACGCTGGTAATTTTTCATTTATTTCATTGAGTGAAGATTCTTTTATGAATTCATAAAAACTCTGACTAAATGAATTGAACTCATCAAAATCAATTTCAGCACAAAAAGATGCCATTAATTGTAGGTAAATTGTAAAATCCCAAACTCGATTAATTTCTTCTTCCATATTTAATTATTTCTTGTAAATTCTTTTTAAAAGTATAAACTGGTTCTGTCGCATCTGTCAGAATCAAATATAAGAATTTAAGTGATTTAAAATTTAGCACGCCAGTTTACAGAATGATTTAAACATAGATTTCCCGGGTTTGACCATCTGATTCTTTCTTAGCATATGCACAACTTCAATTCCACTCAATGTTCGTTTTGCCGATTCAAAACTTTTAAAACCTAACCCGTTTTGTATTCGCCATTTTATAAATCGATGGTCTTGTTCTACAATATTGTTGAGATATTTACACTGCCGGATTTTAATCTTTGAGAATGAACGTTTGTTATATACTTTGATCGCTGCGATATTAGAACCGCTTTTATCAATGTTTATTACTGTTGGCCGCCAATTATTACCAATTGCTTTAATTAGAAAAGACTGAGCGCTCATTCTCTGTCTTTTTCTGGTCAAAAGAAAGTCAACCGTATTGCCTAATTTATCTACTGCCCTATATAAATAACACCAAATACCTTTTACTTTGATGTAGGTCTCATCCAATCTCCAACTCGCCCCCACTTTGCCTTTTCTCTTCTTCATCTCTGCCTCAAGCAAAGGTGCAAACTTATAAACCCAACGCTGAATCGTGGCATGATCCACAATGACTCCTCTAATCTTCATTAGTTCTTCAATATCACGGTAACTAAGTGTAAATCTTAGCTTGAAATATACTGCCTGAAGAATTATGTATTTTGGATAACAATGACCTTTAGTATTCATCTTTTGATCGGTTTAAAATTCTAAAGATAAAAGTTATTCCCAGATGCGACAGAACCCAAATTTAAACTCCTATGAAAAAATTTCAAATTAAAAAAACAGAGCACGGAAAATGGCTTGTATCTCACAACGAAGTTCCCAAATTCAGCTGTATTTTTGAAGATAAGAAATTCAATTACGACAGAACAATCATCGGCCTTTTAGATCCAGCAGGTGATCCAGAAGAAATACAGCTTTTGCAAAAAATGGAAAAATGGCTCAAAGAATACCACAAGGATAAAATTAATGGATAATAAGCCGCTGCACTAATTAATCTGTTTGAAATCCATACCTGTTATTAAAATAAATCTTATCTTTAAATACAGCGATCACAGCAGTAACCCTAATGCAGACAATCATGAGAAAAATTACTGATATTCTGAATCTTAGAGAAGGAGAAGACGACAGAGAAAAAACACTGCAGACCGTTAAAAAAAACATTTCCTTTAAAGGAGCCAATCTTTGGATACTGGCCTGCGCCATAATTGTGGCTTCTGTGGGGCTCAATGTAAACTCTACAGCTGTTATCATCGGTGCGATGCTCATCTCCCCTCTGATGGGGCCTATTGTAGGGGCTGGTTTTGCCCTGGGCATTTATGACTTTTCACTGCTTAAAAAATCACTCAAAAACCTGCTCAATGCAACGGTTGTGAGTCTGGCGGTCTCCACGCTTTATTTTTATCTGAGTCCTTTCAAGGATGTGCAGTCGGAGCTACTGGCGAGAACCTCCCCGAACATTTACGATATTCTTATCGCTTTTTTTGGAGGTGTTGTCGGGGTCATTGCCGTTACGCGGTCAGAGAAAGGAAATCCTATTCCCGGAGTAGCTATTGCAACGGCATTGATGCCGCCTTTATGCACCGCAGGATATGGGATTGCAACTGCCCAGTGGAGCTTTTTTCTAGGAGCTTTCTACCTGTATTGCATCAACTGCGTTTTTATCGGTATCGCTACTTTTCTAATTATTAAATACCTGAATTATGCTGCTGTTAAACAGGTGGATGAAAAACACCAGCAAAGGGTGAAGTATATTATTGCTTTTCTCATTACTGCCATGCTCGTTCCCAGCAGTTATCTCGCCTACTCCCTATACAGGGAACAGCAGTTTAAAAAAAATGCAGAGCTTTTTGTTGACAGTGAGTTCAGCAGCAAGGGTTATACGGTGGTTTATAAAAAGACGGATTTTAACGCGAAGCAGAAAAAACTCGAACTTGCTTTCTTATCGAAACGATTTTCCGATAAGGAGATTCAGAGCCTTAAAAGCAGACTCAACAGCAATAAGTACCTTGCCGGCACCAGCCTTCGCATCAGACAGGACAGCACCGACCGCTTTAACGACATAAAAGGCGATATCTTAAATCAGATCAAGAGCAGCGAGAATGAAATGAATGTAAAGGATGTTAAAATAATCCAGCTGGAAAAAGAGCTGGCAAAAAACAAATTTGACAACAAACAGCTTTTAAAAGAAATAAGAACCTTATTTCCTGATGTCCATTCGCTTTCCATTGCCAAAAACACTTTAGTGAATTATAAAGACAGCACCTCAACGATCACCGCTGTAATTTACGATGCCTCAAAAAACCTAACAGCAGAAGACAGTGAAAAACTGACCAAATGGCTCAATGAACGTCTTTTAGTGAAAGATGCCGCATTGTTTAAAAGACAGTTAGCCCTTAAGAAGAATCAACAAAAAACTACTGCTGCTGTTTCTTTTTATTATACCAGCTCAGCAATACAAAACCTGATACCCCAGCCAGTATAGAAGCAGTAAGTATCGCAAATTTCGCCTCATTCTGATAGGCCTGCTCCTGAAAAGACAACAGCGCTATAAAGATGGACATCGTAAAGCCGATTCCGCCTAAAAGCCCCAGTCCCAGCACATGAGTCCATGTCGTCTGAGCAGGCAGATCAGCTGCCCTGATTTTTACCGAGAACCAAGACATTACAAAGATGCCGATGGGTTTGCCCAGGAAAAGCCCCAGAATAATTCCAAGTCCAAGATTACCGGTTAGTCCCTGCAGCATTTCGGATTCAAAAGCAATGTTAGTATTGGCCAGTGCAAAAACAGGCATGATGATAAAATTTACCGGACGAGCCAAAGCATGTTCCAGCTTTTCCAAAGGGGAATCCGTTTCTTCTTCGTTAGTGGGAAGCGTTAAGGCCGTAAGCACTCCGGCTATCGTGGCATGAACGCCTGAATGGTGTATAAAATACCACATCACCGCACCGGGCAGGAGATAAAAAAACAAATTCTTAACACCCAAGCGGTTAAAAATCATAAGCAGTACAAATATACCCCCTGCATAAACCAGATACAGAAAATGAAGTTCCGAGGAATAAAAAACCGCGATAACCAAAATGGCAATCAGATCATCCACAATGGCCAGAGCGGCAAGAAATATCTTAAGCCCTGATGGAACCTTATCTCCTAAAAGGGAAAGTATTCCAAGAGCAAAAGCAATATCGGTTGCCATAGGGATTCCCCATCCTTTGGCAGTATCAGGACTTTGTCCGTTAAAAAGAAAGTAAATCAATGCGGGAACCATGACCCCTCCAACAGCTGCCAGCACCGGCAGGGCCGCATGGCGAAGAGATGAAAGCTCACCTTCTATCACTTCCCTCTTGATTTCAAGGCCTACCAGCAGAAAAAAAACAGCCATCAAGCCATCGTTGATCCATAGCAGCACCGGATACCGCAGCTGCAGGCCCGCTGCTTCAAATCCCAAAGGATACCCCAGCAAATCATTAAAATGTACTCCGAGCCCAGTATTGGCCATTATAAGAGAAACCAGCACACAAATTAAAAGCAGAATCCCTCCTGCTGCGGAAGATTGGAAAAAATGTACGAAAATTTTGAGATTTATAAGTTTTGCCATTGAACAAAAATAGGCATTAGGGCTTAAAATGCCAAAGAAGATCCATGCATAAAAATGAACCAGCATCCGGTATTATGAATAATGCCAGTTAGGACCAATCACGTAAGTAAGATTATTTTGCAAAGGCACACTAATTAGCCCCTCTGCTGTCAACGGGCACCGGCTGGGTATCCCGTTCATTTTATCCGGTCTTTTCATCATCAGCCCTTATATAAAAAAGCCTGCTTTTAAGAGCTGATATGCAAAAGGCATTGATAAGACCTGGATTGGAACCATACTTCATATTAGCAATTGGTGCCCAGCTTTTCATTTTCTTTAAAACGGCCGGCTTTTGATAAAAAAAGACAAGGCATAATCTCTATTTATTTGCCAATTCATAATATGGGGGCTAAAAATAAATGATTTTTTTTAATAAATTGCCTAAAAAATCCCAAATTACCATTTGGCATAAATTAGTAAATCACAGTGATTGTTTTTATAAAATTCTTTATCTAAATTTGTATTTCCTATGAAAAAATGGTTTGCTAGTTTTACCCTGTCACTTGTTGTCCTGTTAATGGGATATGGCAGTGTATATACAAGCAGCAGCCAATTCTCAGAGAAAAAACCGCACCCTGCAGCACTTCGGGAAATAAAGTCCGATACGGGAGCTTATCTGGCTAAAAGACATTCTGTTGAAACCTTCAAAAGAAAATGCTGTCTTTTAGATAATGAAGAAAATGAAGAAAATTTTTCCACCATTCAAAAACAGCTTGTAAAAAGCAGCTGCTTTTTACATTTCCTGTGCCGCAATAAATTTGCAGTGTGTCCTGCCTTTAACAAAAAGGCTAATAACTTTAAAATTTTCGCCTTACTTTCTAATAAAGTATACCTTCGATTTCAAGTTTTCAGAATTTGATTTTTTATCCTAAGTAGTCACAAACTATTTCCAATTTACCGTTTTATCCTTTGCCGGCAGATGATTTCTCTAAGCCGGCAAACGGATGCGGAATACTTCAGCCTTATTTAAGGCTGTTAAAAAAATCAAAATCATTACGTTTTAATTCTGAAATTATTATGAAAAGAATTTTCATGCTCATGTCTTTATGTGCATTAGTTTTTGCAGGCTGCAACTCTAAAAAAGAAGGAGAAAAAGAGCAAAAAACCAAATTTCTGGTTACGAATCCAATTGAAAAAGATACTACCATTACAAAAGATTATGTATCGCAGATACACTCTATTCAACATATCGAAATAAGAGCGCAAGAGCGCGGTTACCTTGAAAAAATTTATGTAGATGAAGGACAAATGGTTAAAAAAGGCCAGCTGTTGTTTAAAATTATGCCTGCGCTTTATGAAGCCGAATTAAAAAAATCTAAAGCAGAAGTAAGTTTCAGCTCAATAGAATACCAAAATGCTAAAAAATTAGCTGACGAAAAAGTGGTTTCTCCAAATGAACTGGCAATGGCAAAAGCCAAACTGGAAAAAGCAAATGCTGAAATGGCCTTAAGCAAAGTTCATCTTCAGTTTACAGAAATCAGAGCGCCTTTTGACGGAATCATCGATAAATTTCATGTCCGTCAGGGAAGTTTAGTTGATGAAGGCGAACTGCTTACAGAATTGGCAGACAACAGTTCAATGTGGGTATATTATAATGTTCCGGAATCTGAATATTTAGATTATCAGGAAAAAGCAGGAAAAAATGGTAAAATGAAAGTTTATTTATTGATGGCCAACAATAAAAAATTCCAATATCCCGGAGTTGTAGAAACCATTGAAGCCGATTTTGATAATGAAACAGGAAATATTCCTTTTAGAGCTGTTTTTCCAAATCCAAAAAGATTGTTACGACACGGGGAAACCGGAAGCATCCAGATGCCGATAGAACTGAAAAATGCTATGCTGATACCTCAGAAAGCAACTTTTGAGGTTTTAGACAAAAAATATGTATATGTAATTGATAAAAACAATGCAGTAAAATCGAGAGAGGTTGTTATTGCTGCCGAAATGCCTCACCTATTTGTAATAAAAGAAGGTTTGTCGATTCATGATAAAATACTTTTAGAGGGACTTCGTCTTGTAAAAGAAAATCAAAAAATAGACTACGAAGTTTTAAAACCCGAATCGGTTATGTCCAACTTAGAACTGTATGCGGAATAACCGAATCTAAAAGAAAAAGAAATGTTTAATAAATTTATACATAGACCCGTTTTTGCAATTATAATTTCGATTATAATTGTATTTATAGGCACGCTGTCGATCAAACAGCTACCTATTTCGCAATTCCCTCAAATTGCGCCCACAACTGTAAATATCTTTATTGCTTATCCGGGAGCAAGTGCCGATGTATTGGTAAAATCTACTTTAATCACCTTAGAGAATTCGCTTAACGGTACACAAGGTGTGCGTTATATGGCGACAGATGCCACAAGTGCTGGAGAAGCAACACTTAGAATCATTTTTGAACCGGGAACCGATCCTAATGAAGCTGTAATCAGAGTCAAAACAAGGGTCGATCAGGTAATGCCATTATTACCTGAACTGGTTCAGCGTGAAGGAGTTGTTATTACCCCTATTCAGCCCAGCATGCTGATGTATGTGAATCTTTATTCGAAAAGCAAAAGCATGGATGAAAAATTCCTTTACAACTACGCTGATGTAAAAATGATTCCGGAAATCAGCCGTGTTAAAGGTGTTGCGAGAACTCAAATTTTAGGAAGCCGTAAATATGCCATGCGTGTTTGGTTGAATCCTGACCGAATGCGAGCTTACAAAATTTCTGTTGAAGAAGTGATGGAAGCTTTACAAGAACAAAGTATTATTGGCCGTCCGGGACGATTAGGACAAAGTTCTGGTATTGCAGCACAATCTTTAGAATATGTATTGACTTATAAAGGAAGATACGACGAGCCAAAACAATACGAAAATGTAATTGTCCGTGCGAATTCTGAAGGTGAAAGCATTCGCTTAAAAGACATTGCAAAAGTAGAATTAGGAAGTGAATTCTTTGATATTTACTCCAATCTAGATGGTCATCCTTCTGCCGCAATTGTATTAAAACAAAACTACGGAAGTAATGCAAGCGACGTAATCAATGACGTTAAAGCGAAACTGGAAGAAATGAAAGCAAGTTTTCCTCCAGGAATGGATTATAAAATCAGTTATGACGTTTCGCAATTCTTAGATGCTTCTATCGATCAGGTGGTTCATACTTTGAGAGATGCCTTTATTTTGGTTGCCTTAGTTGTATTTATATTTTTAGGAGATTGGCGCTCCACTTTAATTCCAATTATTGCCGTTCCAGTTTCTTTGGTTGGAGCTTTCTTTGTGATCCAGATGTTTGGAATGTCAATCAACTTGGTAACCCTATTTTCATTGGTATTAGCGATAGGAATTGTAGTTGATAACGCGATTGTCGTTGTCGAGGCCGTCCATGCCAAGTTTGAAGAATTTCCGCATATTACGCCTTACCATGCTGTAAAATTAGTTTTGGGTGAAATTGGAGGTGCGATTATCGCCATTACAGCCGTTATGGTTTCGGTTTTTATCCCCGTTTCGTTTATGTCGGGTCCGGTTGGAACTTTTTATAGACAATTTTCGGTTACCATGTCAAGCTCGATTATTATTTCAGCAATCGTGGCTTTAACCCTTACTCCTGTTCTTTGTGCGATTCTTTTGAAAAACAATCACGGAAAAGAGAAAAAAGGAAATATCCTCACCAAGTCTCTTGATGCTTTTAACAGATGGTTTGAAAGACTTACAGGCCGTTATGTTGTCGTTCTAAAAACAATTGTGAGCCGAAGAGTTCTAACTTTCGGAATTTTAATTGCGTTCTGTGCTTTCATTTTTATAGAAAATCAAGTTTTACCTTCTGGATTTATTCCGAGTGAGGATCAGGGAACTATTTACGGAATCATTCAAACACCACCGGGTGCAACTTTAGAAAGAACCAATCAGGTAGCGCAGAAACTGCAGAAAATCTGTGAAAAGGTTGAAGGTGTTGAATCGGTTTCTTCTTTGGCGGGTTACGAAATCATGACGGAAGGCCGTGGGTCAAATGCTGGAACCTGTCTGATTAACCTGAAATCATGGTCGGACAGAAAACATTCTGTTACAGAAATCATGGAAGAGTTAGAAAAGAAATCTAAAGATCTGGGTGCTGTTGTAGAGTTTTTTGAACCGCCTGCAATTCCTGGTTTTGGATCATCAGGAGGTTTTTCGATGCGTTTGCTGGATAAAACAACCGGTACCAATTACCAGGAGTTTGATAAAATCAACAAGCAGTTTATGTCCGAACTCGGCAAACGTAAAGAGCTTTCTGGTTTGTTTACATTCTTCGCTGCCAATTATCCGCAGTATGAATTGGAGATAAATAATGATCTGGCAATGCAAAAAGGGGTCTCTATTGGTAAAGCGATGGAAAACCTCAACATTCTAATCGGAAGTACCTACGAACAAGGATTCATCAAATTTGGACGTTTCTTTAAATTATACGTGCAGTCTGATCCAAAATTCAGAAGACTTCCGTCAGATATATTGAATCTCTATGTAAAAAATGATCATGGAGAAATGGTGCCTTATTCTGCTTTTATGACGCTTAAAAAAACACAAGGACCTAATGAGATCACGCGTTACAACATGTATAATTCTGCTGCTATTCAGGGTCAGCCTGCAAAAGGATACACCACTGCTGATGCCATTAAAGCAGTACAGGAAACAGCGCTTAAAACACTTCCTAAAGGATATGATATTGCATGGGAGGGCCTTTCCTATGATGAAGCTGGACGAGGTAACGAATCACTTTACATCTTTTTAGTCGTATTGGCTTTCGTTTATTTTGTGTTAGCTGCGCAATATGAGAGTTTTATTATTCCGTTTTCAGTGATTTTATCGATTCCTGTTGGAATTTTAGGTTCGTTTGTCATTCTTCAAATGATGGGCTTACAAAACGATATTTATGCGCAAATCGGATTAATTATGTTGGTCGGATTGCTCGGTAAAAATGCCGTATTGATAGTCGAATTTGCCGTCCTCAAACACCAGCAGGGCGCTACCATTCTCGAAGCCGCTATTGAAGGCGCTAAGGTTCGTTTCAGACCAATCTTAATGACATCATTTGCCTTTATTGCAGGATTGATTCCGTTGATTTTCGCTTCTGGAGCGGGTGCAATCGGTAACAGAACTATTGGAGGATCCGCGCTTGGTGGAATGCTTTTCGGAACTATTTTCGGAGTAATTATTGTTCCCGGGCTATACTACATTTTTGGTTCATTGGCTCAAGGCCGAAAACTAATTAAAGGAGAAGAAGAAAGTTCATTATCTGATGATTTTATGCATCATGTACATGATTTTTCAACAAACAATCAAACGGAGGAAAATGAAGAATAACAGAAATATAAAATACGCAGGTCTTGCCTGCGTATTACTCACCATAGCGGGTTGTAAAACGACAACTATTGCAGAAAAAACAGAAAACAAAACACTGCCAGAAAACTATGCTGACACTGGCTTAGACACTCTAAATACCGGAAAAGTAAAATGGAGAAGTTATTTTACAGACGAAAATTTAGAAAATCTGATTGATATCGCTTTAAAAAACAATCAGGAATTAAACATCACACTTCAGGAAATTGAAATTGCCAGAAGCGAAGTAAAAGCACGAAAAGGAGAATACCTGCCTTTTGTAGGTTTTAGCGCCGGTGCAGATGTAACGAAGTCAGGAAGATACACAAGCACAGGTTCTGGTGAAGCTACAACAGAAATTATGCCTGGGAAAGAAACACCAGATCCGCTTCCTAATTATCGTTTTGCGCTGACTTCAAGCTGGGAAATCGATATTTGGAACAAACTGCATAATGCTAAAAAAGCAGCTTTAAACCGTTATTTAGGTTCTATTGAAGGAAAGAATTTTGTAGTTACCAATTTGATTGCAGAAATAGCCGATTCGTATTACGAACTTTTAGCGTTGGATAATCAATTGAAAATCATCATACAAAATATTGACATTCAGACCAATGCATTAAAAGTCGTAAAAATACAAAAAGAAGCGGCAAGGGTAAACGAACTGGCTGTACGCCGGTTTGAAGCTCAGATTTTAAGCACGCAAAGCATTCAGTTTGACATACAGCAGCAGATAACCGAAACAGAAAATAAAATCAATTTCCTGTTGGGGCGTTTTCCTCAAAAAATTGCCAGAAACAGCAATACATTCAGTTCTATAACTCCTGCAGATATTCATGCCGGAGTGCCTTCTCAGCTTCTGGAGAATCGTCCCGACATTAAAAAAGCAGAAATGGAACTAATCGCTGCAAAACTCGACATTAAGGCCGCTAAAGCTAAATTTTATCCATCGCTGGGCATTTCAGCAGGAATTGGTTATGAAGCTTTCAATGCCAAGTATCTGCTGACTTCTCCAGAATCTCTATTGTATTCCATAGCCGGAGATTTGGTTGCTCCTCTGATCAACAGAAATGCTATTAAGGCAAGTTATCTTACTGCAAGCGCCAAACAAATTCAGGCAGTTTACAATTATGAAAGAACTTTGGTAAACGCTTATGTTGAAGTTGCGAATCAGCTTTCTAAAATTCAAAATACAGCAAAAAGCTATGATTTGAAGTCAAAACAAGTTGATGCTTTAAACGAATCTGTTCAGATATCCAATAACTTATTTAGTTCTGCCAGGGCAGATTATATGGAAGTTTTACTGACCCAGAAAGATGCTTTAGAATCTAAGTTTGAACTTATCGAAACCAAAAAACAGCAGATGAATGCTTTTGTTAATGTTTATAAAGCCTTAGGCGGCGGCTGGAATTAGTAGTTTTCATTTTTATTTTTTTTTAAAGGAGCCCTGTTTTTTAACAGGGCTCCTTTTCTGCTTACCACCTAGTCCTGGATCAAATCTAAAACTAATCCAGCTGTATAATTCCTAAGCGTATGCCCTCAGGCGATAGAGTCTGTCCGCAATCTTCCGCTGCATCTATGATTTTATAAGCTCTGTCTCATTTTCAGATGCTGTTAAAAAATAATTCAGGTACTGATTTCCTCTTTACCAGCTATGGACAATCTGGGCGCCCTCTGCAGATCATGTCTCTTTCGGCTTAAAATTTTAATTCTGCGCTGTGTCCAGACCGCTTTTATCCTTACTGCCTGTATTGTTTTATCCATTTCTGTGCTGTTCCAGCAGATCCGGCACGCAGCCCATCTTTTAAACATTAGCTTTCTTTTTCCGCCTCATCGGCCCATCCGAAAGGTTTTCCTCTATAATTCCAGCAGTTGGGGCTGCAATGGTGGATTTTTTCACATCCTATTCATAATAGGCTGCTCCATAATAGTAATTGTTGGCCGCTCCGGTGAGCTATACCTGAAGTTGACCCGCAAATTTTTGACCTGGACGTTTAAACAAACCATATTAAGACGTTTAAACAAAGCGGCTGCTTGTTTCATCCTCTAATTTTGTCCTGTTAAAATAATTTAAATTAAAAAAATGGAACAGAATAATTATCACGGAAAATTACAGAAAACCACAGGTTCGGGATTTGGCGCAAAATCTACCTCAAAGGAAATTATAAAAGGAATTGACCTTACAGGGAAAACTGCCATTGTAACGGGCGGGAATACAGGCATTGGCCTGGAAACGGCCAAAACACTTGCGGCGGCAGGGGCAACGGTCATTGTACCGGCCAGAGATGCAGAGAAAGCGAAAAGAAATCTCGAGGGAACTCCAAATGTAATAATAGAAAACATGGATTTAATGAATCCCGGTTCTCTTGATGCTTTTGCTGAAAAGTATCTGCATTCAGGAAGACCGCTTGATCTGCTCATTAACAATGCAGGGATTATGTGGGTGCCGCTGCGCAGGGATTCCCGAGGCTATGAATCACAATTAGCCACTAATTATCTGGCACTGTTTCAGCTTACGGCAAGATTATGGCCTGCACTAAAAAAAGCTGATGGCGCCAGAGTGGTCAATGTTTCTTCAGGAGGGCATCAATTTTCAGATTTTAATTTTCAAGATCCTAATTTTCTAAATCGGGAGTATGAGACCTTACAGGCCTATGGACAGTCAAAAACAGCGGTGAATCTCTTTTCTATGGAATTAGACACGCGTGCAAAAAAGTATAATGTGAGAAGTTATTGCTTATGTCCGGGTGCTGTTGGGCAAACAGAATTAGCTCGAGAAGCGCCAGCTGATTTGTTCCAAAAACTCGGTTACAGTGATGCTGAAGGAAATATACTGCCGGAAGTTGCCGCGTCATTAAAAACGATCCCGCAAGGTGCAGCCACAACCCTTTGGGCTGCGACAAGCAAATCGCTTAACAATATTGGCGGGGTGTATTGTGAAAACGCAGATATAGCATCTTTAAATTCAAATGAAAAAATTATTGGAGGTGTTGCACCTTATTCATTAGATGAAAAAAATGCAAAACGTTTATGGAAATTAAGCCAGGAAATGACCGGAATACATTTCGATCTTAGTTAATATTTGTATCTTTATACCACACAGGCAATTATGGATTATCAGGTAAATTACATAAACCCAGACATTAAACTTTCTAATTATTCCGGTAAGCTGTTTAAAACAGAAGCTGCGTTTAATGACCATCTGCTTGTGTGGTTAATTTCAGGTGAAACCAAAATTATCCAGGCAGATGAAAGTTTTGTATTTGGCCCGGGCAGTACTTTTTTAATTCCAAGAAACCAATTGGCGGCAATCATTAATATTCCAAAAGATGGACTGCCCCACAAAGCAGCTGCGATGCATCTAACGGCTAAAAGGCTCCGGGAATTTTACGATCGCCAAAATGCAAAAATAAAAACTGCCATACCAAAAATTTTCAGTTTCCATAAACATCCTCTGCTGGAAAGCTGTCTGGCTTCGCTGATTCCCTATTTTGACATGCAGGAAAACTTTCCCGAGAATATCGCTTCATTAAAAATTACTGAAGCAATTTCAATTCTTAGAAACATTGATGCCGATATTGATGCTGTACTGGCCAGCTTTGAAGAACCTGATAAAATTGATTTAACTGCTTTTATGGAGAAGAACTTTATGTTTAATATGCCTTTGGAAAAGTTTGGCTATTTAACAGGCCGGAGTCTTACCACTTTTAAACGGGATTTTCATAAGGCTTTCAATAGTACGCCACAACGCTGGCTAACCAAAAAAAGATTGGAATTAGCCCATTATCAGCTTAATGAAAAAAATAAAAAACCTGTCGAGATTTATTATGAAACAGGTTTTGAAAATTTATCGCATTTTTCCTTTGCGTTCAAAAAACAGTTTGGCTACTCCCCGACTGAATTGCAAAAAATAAATAAAAATAGTTAAGCTTTATTAATAATAGCCCTCCTTAAAAATGAACTAGCATTAGCTATTCAGAGGCATTTTTAAAATTTAAAATTGGATTTGCTTCTTATTTTACAGAAGTCTTAGGCTGGTTATTATCTCAACATTCTTAGTTCTGCGCGAAAATCGTGGCACCCGGTGCTGGAGCTGCCTCCAAAAGTGTCACATAAAGCTAAGGTGAATTCTGTTTAAGCTGTCAAAAAAAATTAAATAGATTTTTCGATCAATCCCCAACAGGACATCCAAACCAAATTGATAAAGCCAATGAATGAAAGGCACTAAATGCAGTATGACAATCTCTTCAAATCGTCCAAAAATTTTACAGAAATTTGTCCTGTTGCTCTCTCCACAGCCAAAAGGCGCCAATTCAAGACAATTGGCGCCTTTTTTATTATAACCTTCTGTTTTTTTATTAATTTAAAGCCCCGCCGCTGCTATGTTTACTGCATCACTATAAACAGGGGATTGGCTGTTGATTAGAAGTGCAAAAAGCGGGTTTGAAGTGCAGTTTTCCAAGACAAAAAAGCACGTCTGAGCATCCCCCAGCACCGATTGCTTCGCCATTTCGCTTCGCTCGTGTGCAGTAAAATCTTTTGTTGCGGGGTTCACCGCAAAGATTGCAGCGCACAGCGGGAAGAGCTCCTAGGAAATAAGCACTGTCAATCATAGTATATTTTATGATGCTGACAGCAATTCATATTAACTTAGACAGGCCGCTCACAATCAATTCATCACTGTCCTATTTTTTCTTCGGGACTTTTATAAACCAATTCTCAGAAAAAAAAAATATAGCCGTGCCGGTCAAAAAAAAAACAATCTTTCATTTCTATTTCAGCCTGAAAATCAGCCGCTGGATAATCATAAGCCAGATTGCAGTAAGCATCATAGTTGAAGTAATTACAGCCAGTGTTATTTGATACGTATAATTTTCCACTAATTTTAAAGAAGCTGCCATGGTCATTAAAATAAAACTGAATTCCCCTATCTGCGATAAGAGTGCCCCTGCATATAAACTGTCTCGCCAGGAGTTCTTAGTCAGTTTAAAAAGGATGGTATTGATCAGGCTGTTTATAATGAGTACTGAAAATGAAATCAATATAACTGTACCTGTATTTTGAATAAAAAAATTAATATCCAACTGCAGTCCTACAGCTAAGAAAAAGAAAGCCATAAAAAATACCCTGAAAGGAATAAGGGAACTACCCAGCCAGCGGGTTGCCTTATCATGCCCGATTAATATTCCTGAAGCAAAAGCACCAAAGGCGGTAGACAAGCCAAACCATCCGCTGATCCAGGCCATTGTGAAACAGATGCTGAAGCCGATAAAAACCTGCAGTTCATGGTCAGCAGCAATCTCTTTGCGCATCGGAATTTTAAAAAGTTTTTTAGTCAGAGCCCCTTTCAAAAAAAGAATCATCAGTACGCCTCCTGCACATACTTTTATCAATTGAACTGCTGATACGGCGGCGCCTGACATAAAATTCAAAGCCAGCATCATAGGTATAACCAATATATCCTGCATTAATAATACACCGCAGGTAATCATGCCGAGCTGACTTTTAATTTGGCCTGTTCTGGCCAGATACTGAAATACAATAGCCGAACTGCTGATGCTGATTGTAAAAGCAGTCAACACAATTGTTGTAATTTCCCATCCCGCATATGATCCTACAAAATACATGCAGATAAAACTAAGCACGACCTGAACAACTGAAATCAACAGCGGCTTGTAAAAATTACGCGTGAGATATTGAAGGTCAATCTCGCTTCCAATGGAAAACATCATAATAATGATCCCTATCTCACCAAGTTCTGATATCACATCAGGTTTGTGGATAATATTAAATACCTGAGGACCTAAAAGCACGCCGGCCGCTATGTAGGCGATAAAGTAAGGCTGCTTTAACCGCCGAAGCAGTAAAATCAGCAATAAGACAATAAGAGAAAGCACAGCGATCCCTGAGAATAATTGTGAGAGCATATTTTTAAATTATTATCAAGAAAGCTGCCTTTATAGGGCAGCTTTCAATAAAAAAATTGATAAAAGTTTTTAAGAAATCTCTATCATCCTTGGTGACTTTTGTCTGGCCTGTTCCAGTTTTGGAATCGACAGCAGTAAAATTCCATTTTCGTAACGGGCACGAATTCTATCTTCGTCCACTACATTTTTAGGCAGTACAAAACTTCTCTGGAAAGACTGGTAGCTGAACTCTCTGCGGGTGTAATTTTCTTCCTCTTTATTTACATGTTCCTGTTTAGACGAAGAAATAAGCAGCTGTCCATTATCAAGGGTAACCTTGAAGTCATCCCTGCTCATACCGGGAGCGGCAACCTCCACTTCATAATTCTCATCAGTTTCCTTAATATTCACTGAAGGCAGTGTGGTGCTTGTGGTTGAAAAATTGTTGTTTTCCCAATTGAAAAGATCGCGGCCAAAAACATCATCAAAAAACAAGCGTTGGAAAGCCGGCACATGGCTTCCGTTTCTTTTAATAAGATTCATAACAGTAATTTTTAAAATTGTTATACAATAAATTTTTGAACTTGCACAACGGTGCGCACAAGGAAAAAAAACAAATAATATGCCAGGGGATAATTCTGACATTTTTTCATAGTGAACAATGAAATAATGTCATTTTAATCTACGATGAATGCCCTTTTTTCTCACTGCTTATTTTCAATATTCAGATAATCTGCTGTCCTTGCTTTTTACGATCCTAATTTAATAGTTTCAGGAAAAAATGTCACCTCGCCTGTAGTAATGTCGTGTGATCCTCCAGCAATTCGAATTTCTCCGTTTTCAATCATTTCTTTCAATATTGGACTGCGCTGCATTATCGATGAAACAGTACGTTTAACATTAATAACAGACACATTCTCTACAAAAGCAGCATTGCACGAACTGCGGTTTTCTTATGTATGGGTTTCATGATCAGCTTCCGGTCTTATTTTGGTCAGCAGCGATGTAAGGTTACCCCATTTCAACATGGGTGCAGGCAACTTTTACAGCGCCGCATTTTTTATGACCTTATACTGCAATTATTTTTGAACCTGCCGCTTTACAGTCAAACTCATGCTGCCTAAAATGTCCTCATTGATAATGTTTCCCGCGATTGCGCACACTGAAAATATCACCAATTCCCCGGCCGAAAATTAATTCGGCAGAAGTCTGGCTGTCAATACGGCTTAGAATTACAGCAAAAGGATGCTCTATGAAGTTTCATTGGCCTGCTGCAGAAGATTACGGTTTATTTTAAGATTGCTTACAAATCTCTGGCTCCTTTCTTTTAAAAGCTCTAAAGCCTTATAAACGACAAATTACCATTAATGTCCGCTGCTTTAAAATCTATCTTTACTCTTTATTCTAATACTTAGTTTTGAAATTTAGACATGGCTAATCTAATTAAAATCTAAAATTCTTCAGATATGGCTCCCCGGCAACATGCTCTTCTTTGATATTAATGAAAAATTCTTTGCCTGCTGATTCTACGTATGAGATTCCCTTAATAAAATATGACATCGAATCATATTTTATGGGAATTATTATTTCATTTTTCAGGTTAATTACACCTCTTTTATTATTGATAATCACTATGGCATAACCATCAAAAAATCCGGAAACCGCATCATATTGCAAGGGAATGATTTCTTTTCCCCTTTTATCAATACAGCCGGATTTGCTATTTAATTTTACTACTGCAAGGTTTTCCTGGAAACTACCAATGCATTCATATTTTGCCGCTGCGATTTCTTTACCAAAGTGATCAATAAGACCTATTTTTTTTTGTGCAGTCACTTGAGCTGCCCCATCCTTATAAGGGGCAATATTGTCATACTTCAGCGGAACTGTTTCTTCCCCAGTTTCCGATACAATTCCTTGTTTTCCGTTAAGCTCCACTATAAAACTGTTTATTGCTTTATTATTGCTCCATATAATTTTATCATATTTTGCCTTTACAATTTCAACACCTGAAGTGTTTATTACACCAAGTTTTGAAATTAAGCTTACAACTGCAAATCCATTTTCATAATTGCCAATACGATGATATTTAGCCGGCACAATTTCTTCTCCATTATCTTTAACCACTCCCCACTGATAAATCTGCGTTCCATTTATATGATTAATAAAAATAGCCCGACCTTGATTAAATTCATATATTGCCCAATATTTCGGATGAATAATTTCTCTGCCAGTCTCATCAATGTATCCTTGCTTTTTATTTAGCGTGATCTGCGCTTTTCCATCCCTGAAAACACCAATAAAATCGTATTGGGGCTTTACTGCAATGCGGCCATTGTTTTTCACTCCCCACTTATCTGATTTTAAATCATAATAAGGAGTCTGGGCGTCCGATGGAAGATATAAAAGTGAAAACAAACCAATCAGAAAATACTTTTTATTAAATAATTTATCCATCCTTTTTTTTGTAATTGCTTTTTACTGCTGTGCTTTATTATTATATTTTGTTTTTTTTACATATTTGTTAAATCTGCTGTCCTCCCGGCTTATCAGCATATATGTTTCTGGTCATATAAGGGTCAGCAGACAGCCCATTAACGAACCGCCTAAAACTACAAAAGCACTATTTAATTTCTTGTATCCAAATGCAATTGCCAGACTTAAAACTGCGATTAAAATTGTCCGCCAGTCGGTAATCGCTTCTTTTCCCATATCAAAACAAACTGCAGCAATTATTGCTACTGATGCCACATTTACCGCGTCCAAAAATACTGCAAATAGTTGTGAGTTTCGCATTCTCTTTACCATTGGATTTAACAATGCCACAAATATAAAAGAAGGTAAAAATATGGCAATTGTCGAAACCGCTGCTCCTGTGAAACCGTTGATTTGATAACCTATAAAAGTTACTGAAGAAAAAACGGGTCCCGGTGTGAATTGCCCTGCTGCAATTGCGTCAATCAATTGCTGGCGTGTTAAAAGCCCTGTTGAAACTAATTCTGTGTCAAGAAAAGCAAACAAAACATAACCGCTTCCGTAAAGTACAGCCCCAATTTTTAGAAAAATAAAAAACAGATTTGCATTGCCGGGTGCCAGAATTGCCGGGTGCGTGATCTGCACTAGAGACAAAGGAACAAAACCTTTGATATTGCTTTGCTTTCTGTCTCGCATATAAGTCAGCAGCAAAGCAAAAAATCCAGCACCAAACATCAAATATATTTCATTGAAGCCGGAGAGTGAACCCGCCAAAACAAGCAGTCCGATGAGTACCAGTTCTGCTGATTTCAGCGCTTTTTTTGCCAATGGAAAAACCGCACCAACAATAACAGCAATAACGGCCGGTTTTATTCCATAAATAAAAGGCTGTGCTTCCGGGATTTGTCCGTGCTGCTTATAGAAGTAAGCAAAAATTCCCGTAATAAAAACGGCTGGCAAAATAAAACAAAGCCCTGCGATCATCAAACCTTTCCAGCCTCCTTTTTCATGGCCGATATGGACTGCCATTTCCGTGCTATTGGGTCCTGGAATCAGGTTTACTGCACCAATTAAGTCCAAAAAATGCTGTTCGGTCAGCCATTTCCTTTTTCTAACCACTTCATCCTGCATCATGGCAATATGTGCAGCAGGGCCGCCAAAACCAATAATGCCAAGTTTTAGAAAAACTTTTGCGATCTCTTTTAAATCTGCTTTAGTCTCCATTTTTCCTTAAAATATTGTCCACCGACCCATACCCTGCGCCTTTAATCGATAAAAAATGCTTCCCAAAAGCATTACAGTCCGTTCTGCTTCCATGCATCATTTCCCAAAACCCTTTTTGGGCCAAAACTTCCGATTTGGCTGTCACAGCTGCAGCAAGCATAATAGTGATAGGTGGAATACTTGCCGGTCTTGTCAAAAGCCCAAAGAGAATCAACGCTTCGAAAACTATTTAAAATGTGCCGACAAAATTACCTAAAAAAATCAGGCAAAGGCAGACCCTTTTTTTTAAATCGTCCTGATCCATTTGTCTCAGCAAATAAAAATTTCTGAATTCCTTCTGAAAGAAATACAGATCCAACCATCAGCCTAATTAAGATTGCTGCTTTTAAATTATCAGTATTTATACTCTTTTTTTATATTTTCATTTTGTCCATTTAATGATTTACAGAGCCGGTAATGGGCTTGTCCCAAACTTTTCCGTTCTTACTATCCCTTTTAGCGGCTATTTATCATAAACCAAATAATGCTTACATGGTGAATATCTAAGCTTTTGCAATACTACATAAAAAAGAGATTCTGCAATGGCTGTTTTAGGAGAATTGAAATTTAATTTTTCATTAGGCTATTAAAAGAGCAATAATTTTTTTCACTGCTATTTTTGCATCTGCTATTTTTATGCAATGATTACCTAATGCATCTTACACTGCAAAAGAAAAACATAAAATCTTTTTTCTTTAAATTTTATATCGTAATATTGCAATATAAACATAAAACGATGGGAGCAACAAAAACAGATCACTTTACAGAAAGCCAGAATGAGCTTGCTGTTTTAGCCAAAGCGTTAGGCCATCCTGCGCGTATCGCTATTATCGAATATCTATTAAAAGTGGATGCCTGCATCTGCGGAGATATTGTAAACGAACTTCCCCTCTCTCAGCCGACAGTTTCACAGCATCTGAAAGAATTAAAGAATGCGGGTCTGATTAAAGGAAGCATTGAAGGAAACTCAATCTGCTACTGCATCAATGAACCTGGACTTGAAAAGATAAAAGGCTTCTTTGAGCATATATCAGATCATTTGGTAAAGAAGAGAAGCGAATGCTGCTAATCTATAAAAATATGGAAATCAGAAAACTTTCGGACAAACACTGGGATCAGGTAAAAATAATTTACCAAAAAGGGATAGACACCGGCAATGCCACTTTCCAGACCAGTGCCCCTTCATGGGAAGACTGGGATCAGTCGCATCTTAAGTCATGCCGAGTTGTGATGCAGAAAGATGGTAATGTAATTGGCTGGGCTGCCCTTACGCCTGTTTCTTCACGCTGCGTTTATGCAGGAGTTGCAGAAGTAAGCGTATATGTAAATCCCGCACATTCAGGAAAAGGAATCGGGCTTACCCTTTTAAATGAACTTGTCCGACAGAGCGAAGCAGAAGGAATCTGGACGCTTCAGGCAGGGATCTTTCCTGAGAACACGGCAAGTCTCCGCATTCATGAAAAAGCAGGTTTCAGGATACTTGGAACAAGGGAGAAAATCGGAAAACAAAATGGTATCTGGAGAGATACTGCGCTTCTTGAAAGAAGAAGCTCCGTTATTAATTAATAAAAAATATAGTTTAACTAAATATAAAAAATTATGAAACTTTCAGAAATTAAAGAGGTGCTTAAAACAGTGGAAGCCGTAAATTTTGAACTGCCGGACGGCACATTTGTACCGGAATATTTTCACGTAACCGAAGTAGGCCTGGTGACCAAAAACTTCATCGACTGCGGAGGAACAGTAAGAAAAGAAACTGTTGTAAATTTCCAGCTTTGGGATGCCAACGACTACGAACACAGGCTTAAACCTCAGAAGCTGATCCACATCATTGAACTTTCAGAAAAAGTATTGGGAATTGAAGACAATGAAATTGAAGTGGAGTACCAGAACACTACTATCGGTAAATACGATTTGGATTTTAACGGCAAAAACTTCACTCTGCTTAATAAACAGACAGCCTGTCTTGCTCAGGAGCAGTGCGGTATTCCATCTGATAAGCCTAAAGTAAAATTATCTCAGCTAAATGCTGATAATGCTTCTTCATGCACTCCGGGCGGAGGATGCTGCTAATCATTAAACAGATAATCAATAAACCTTTACAGCCAAAAAACTATGTTATATCCACAAATTGAGAATACCATTAAATCATTTGATTTTAAGCAGATTTCCGAAGATCGCAAAGCAGTCCTGCAGCCATTAATTGACTTCATTCAGACTAAAGTGGACAGTAAGCTGGAAACCAGACTAAACCTAATCTGCACACATAATTCCAGAAGGAGCCACTTATCACAGGTTTGGGCGCAGACTGCGGCGGCCTATTACGGCATCACAAACGTTTCATGCTATTCAGGAGGAACCGAGGCTACTGCCCTTTTCCCAATGGCAGCAGAGACTTTGAAGGATTCAGGATTCAACATCAAAACGCTTTCAGAGGGATCAAACCCCGTTTATTCCATAAAATATTCAGCTGACGAACTTCCTGTCATCGGTTTTTCCAAAACCTATGATGATGACTTCAATCCTGAAAGCGGATTTGCCGCAATAATGACCTGCTCGCAGGCTGACGGCGGATGCCCGTTTATAGCAGGTGCTGAGAAAAGAATCCCGATTACCTTTGAAGATCCAAAAATTTCTGACGGAACGCCTCAGCAGAAAGAAACTTATCTGGAGCGAAGCCTGCAGATAGGAACTGAAATGTTTTACGTATTCTCGCAAATAAAAAAATAAAATGTCAGCAAATAACTGTGCACCAGTGGTCGGACGCAAAAAACTAGGCTTCCTTGACCGCTTCTTAACCCTTTGGATTTTCCTTGCTATGGCTGTAGGCGTGGCAGTGGGATACTTTATTCCTTCAAGCGGAGATTTCATCAATTCTTTTTCCAGCGGCACCACAAACATTCCATTGGCAGTAGGACTTATCCTGATGATGTATCCGCCTCTGGCAAAAGTAAAATACGAGCAGATGGGACAGGTTTTCAAAAACACAAAAGTCTTGGGCGCCTCTTTACTGCTGAACTGGATTGTAGGTCCCGTCTTAATGTTTTTATTGGCGCTGCTGTTTTTAAACGGATATCCTGAATACATGATCGGGGTAATCCTTATCGGTCTGGCGCGCTGTATCGCAATGGTTGTGGTATGGAACGATCTGGCAGACGGAAACCGTGAATATGCAGCAGGACTTATTGCCCTTAACAGCATTTTTCAGGTGCTGCTTTACAGTGTATACGCGTACCTTTTTATAACCATTCTTCCTCCCTATTTTGGATATGACGGTTTTGAAGTGAACATCAGCATTGCACAGATTGCCGAAAGCGTCGGTATCTATTTAGGTATTCCATTTGCTCTGGGAGTCATAAGCCGCTATGCTTTGACAGCTTTAAAAGGTTCTGAATGGTTTGAGAATAAGTACGTGCCGTTTATCTCGCCGATTACTCTTATTTCACTGCTATTTACAATTATTGTAATGTTCAGCCTGAAAGGGGAACTTATTGTTCAGATCCCTATGGACGTTGTTCGTATTGCAATACCGCTTGTGATTTATTTTACTTTAATGTTTATCATCAGCTTTTTTACAGGAAAATATTTTGGGGCTGACTATTCAAAGGCAACTTCTATAGCATTTACGGCCACCGGCAATAATTTTGAGCTTGCCATTGCCGTGGCAATCGGCGTGTTTGGAATAAACAGCGGCCAGGCCTTCGCGGGTGTCATAGGCCCTCTGGTAGAAGTGCCTGCTCTTATAGCACTGGTAAACCTTGCATTCTGGTTCAGAAAGAAGTATTTCGCAAAACAGCTGCCTGCAGAAACTGCTTAAAAGAAATATGAGAATTGCAATAATATCGGATATACATGCGAACTTCCCCGCATTGGAGCAGACCTTAAAAAGTATTGAAGAGCACAATATAGATGCGCTTTACTGTTTGGGAGATTTGGTCGGCTACAATTTATGCCCCAATGCCGTGATCAATGAGATCCGTAAAAAGCATATTCCCACCCTTGCAGGAAATCACGATGTCAAGGCTGTCGAGATACACAATGACGGTTCAAATGACATTGAAAGCTACGCATACCAGATTGTGGGCAAAGAGCAGATAAAATATCTTTCTGCTCTTCCTGCCCATATTAAACTTGAATATCAGACGGCTAACAAACTTATAAAGATTTTGATGGTTCATGGAAGCCCTTACAGCAGCAGGGAATATCTGCTTGAGGATAAAAATGAGAAAGATTTCACTGATATCTTTCTTGATTCCAATACAGACATTCTAATCTGCGGGCATTCTCACCTGCCGTATCATCGCATATTGGAAAACCCCAATAAGAAAGGCAGTTATTTTCATGCCATTAATGCAGGGTCGGTTGGAAAACCAAAAGATAGAAATCCAGACTGCTGTTATGCTGTGATAACCATTGAAAAAAGCAGTAATCTTTCCAAAAAAGACGGCATTAAAGTAGAATTCATTAGAGTGCCGTATGATATTGAAAAAACAGCGCGCGCAATTGAGGAAAGTCCTCTTCCGGACGTTTACGCACATATGCTCAGAAAAGCATATTAATGTATTGATATAAAACCTGCTATGGAAAGTTTTAAATTATTTTTAAAGAGCATCGTGCCTCTCACCGATCAGGAATTTGAAAATTACAGGCAGTATTTTAAAGCAAGGACATTACCCAGAAACAGTTATTTTGCAGAGATCGGCAAAACCTCTAATGAGGCGGCTTTTATTAAAAAAGGACTGCTCAGAACCTACTATATAAATGAAAAATATGAAGAAGTGACTTCCTGCTTCTGTGAAGAAAATAATCTCACCGCTTCCTATAAAAGCTTTATCTCGCAGCAGCCTTCAGAACTTTCCATTCAGGCAGTTGAAGACACTGAGCTTATAACAATCAGTTACACTGACCTTCAGAATCTATATCAGCAGAGTCCTATCTGGCAGAATATCGGACGCACAATTGCCGAGCGGCAGTATATGGTAATGGAGCAGTATGCAAGTGTTCTGTGTAATGAAACTGCAAAACAAAAATACCTGCGGCTGCTCAAAGATCAGCCTTCCATTATAAATAAAGTTTCGATAAAGGATATGGCAAGTTATCTTGGCATAACACGAAGAACGCTCAGCAGGATTAGAAAAGAAATCACTAAGTAAATTCGAGGACATTTGTCCTTTCAAACAGACCGGCTGCCGCACTATTTTTGCTTCTGATAAATTCAAATAAATGGAAACAGCAATTATTATTACCACCGTTTTACTTATTCTTTTCTCAATACTTGCAGTATATGACGGCTTGTATCTTCATATTTTTAAATACAAGCTTCACAATCATCCCCAGAGCAGAGCAGAGCATCTTACACATACGATAAGAGCAGTTTTCTTTCCTGCGATTTTATATTTATTCTTCCTCAGGCAAGAGTACAGCATAAGCTTTATAATTGGTACGGTGCTTGTGTTTTTTGATCTTTTAGTTCTCGCAGTTGATGCTTACATTGAAAAAGACAGCAGGGCATTTATGGGAGGGCTGCCGCGATGGGAATACATTCTCCACCTTTTTGTCAACGGATTTCATTTCGCATCTACAGCAGTATTTTTATCGCTTAAATTAAAGTATGAAAATGATGGCATAGCTATTATACCAAACATAAGTGAATATCATAATTTTGAATTATTTCATACAGTTGTTATCAGCCTCTTACCTGGCGCTGTTATCATTGCCTTGCTTCATGTTTTATTAATCAATTCTGAATCCCGTTTTTTTTTGAATCGTATCTGCAGTAAGATTCAAAGCAGTCAGTTTTGAATCTTACTTTAATAAATTATCGTAATTTTCCTTTCAATAAAATAAATCGCATAGATTCACTGCTTCTGAAGCCGCAAAACCTATTTATTTTTGTGCCTGGAGGTAATAATAGCTTTGTAAGATGCAGCAAAAGGTATTTTAAAAACGAAAATTGAGTATTTATAGAACTACAGCAGTTGTGTCTGAATGTGCTGTCCTCCAAGACAAAAAAGGGGCTCTGCGGCAGCCCTAGCCCCGATAGCAGTGAAATCCTTTTGTGCGGGTGTTCGCTGCAAAAGATTGGATCATACAGCGGGAACATCTGCTGAAAAATTGCCATATAAAACTAACGATAAGCAATTTACTTTTGGAAGCAGATAACTATACCCTTTCGATTTTACAAATAAAACAGCAGGCTTCCGAATTTCTTGCATGAAGATATTCAACATCGCTTTTTGTTTCAAAGATTTCAGCAATGAGCAAATCGATATCATTATCGCCAACTAATGTAGTAAAAATCATTTTTTGTTCTTTACTGTAGCCGATCAGGGATAAAGGGAAGTTTTCTTTATCTGCTTTTAATGCTGCGGGGAAATTGTAAATATCCGAATATTGCTCCACTTGGTCTTTATGAATAAATATTGGTCCGGATTGATTAAAAGCATTGTTTTGTGAGAAAGGACTGTAAGCAAAAACCAAACGAATATCCTGACCGACAGTAAATGGTTTGAGCGAAATCCGGCACGGCCCTTTTCCCGTTGCTAGCTGCTCATAAACCTGATTGCCAAAATCATCAATATTTGTTTTCCTGATTTTGCTTACAAACTCTTTAGACAACGGAACAATTTTAAATTTTCTCATATTTTTTATATTTTAAATCTAAACAAATTTATATTCTGTTTTTCTTATTAAAAACCCGTTTCTTGCTCAATTAAAACACCGTTTTATCTTAAAAAGCCAAGAAAAAGTGCAAGAGAACTTTCAGACCGGCCATACCTCCCCTGATAAATCCAATGCTAAAATAGAATTGCATTCAATATGCTTTTAATGGAAACTTTCATATTCATAAAACTTTAAAAAAAATGGCTAATGCTATTTTTTCAACGCAATACATTCTATTTCAATGCTCGCGTTTTTTGGCAGTGAAACTATTTCAATTGTGCTTCGGGCGGGAAAGTGATTGTGGAAGTAGCTTCCGTAAATGTTGTTCACGGTTTCCAACTGCTTGATGTCGGTAATAAAAATCGTGGTTTTAGCAATATGATCCAAATCGGAGCTGTTATTTTCTAGAACGGCTTTTAAGTTTTCGAAAACCTGAATGGTTTGTTCTTCAATTCCATTTTTCAAAGTGTTTGTTTTTGGATCAACGCCTATTTGCCCCGAGACAAACACTAAATCTGCAAAACTGGTGGAATGGCTGTATGGGCCAATTGGTTTTGGCAGATTGGAATGGTTTGCAGCAATTATGGATTTGGTATTACTGCAGGAAGCGAAAACTAATATGGCTAGAAATAATGCTATTTTTTTCATCTCTATTCTATTTTAAAGGATAAAAAAGAGGCTAATTTTTTAAAACTAACCTCTATGATTTTTTATTTTTTTACAAATTTCAATAACTCTGAATTGAATTTATCCAATTCTTCGATGAACAAGGCATGGCCGCTTTTTTCCAAAGGTACCAATGTAGAATTTTTTAATAGGGAGTGCATTTGTTCAGCTAATTCATAAGAACATATTTTATCCAATTTTCCGTGAAGGATTAGTGTTGGGATTGTGATGTTTTTCAAATCCTCTCTCAAGTCGCTGTCTCTAAGCGTTTTCAATCCTTCAGCCATTGCATAAGGCGAAGCTTGTGCCTGAATAGTACCTAACCATGCGCCATATCCGGGAGAAACGCTTGTTTCGTTAGCAGGGAATATTTTTCCAAAGTTTTCCAATAATTGAGGTCTGTTGGTATTGTTCAATTGGATTAATCCGTCCACATCTTCTTTACTCCAAAAACCATAATTAAAATCGGCTCTTTTTGTCCATGTTGGCGCTGCCGCTCCGAATAAAGCCAGTTTAGAAACGTGTGCCGCTTTGTATTTGGCCACATAGTGAACTACAGTCGCACCTCCCATTGAAAATCCTCCGATTGTTGCGTTTTGAATGTTCAATTTGTCAAGAACCACTTTGATATCGTCTGCAAAAACATCGTAATTGTATTTTCCTGCCGGCTTGTCAGATAATCCGAAACCTCTCAAAGTAATTCCGATAACTCTGTATCCTTGTTGAGTAAAGTAAGCATATTGATACTCATACATTGCATCG
The DNA here is from genome assembly GCF_002303885.1 of Flavobacterium sp. ACN2. Classification (GTDB taxonomy): domain Bacteria; phylum Bacteroidota; class Bacteroidia; order Flavobacteriales; family Flavobacteriaceae; genus Flavobacterium. The sequence continues at coordinate 401,179 of NZ_MRCM01000001.1, forward strand.
CTCAATGGCCATCCGTGGATCAAAACGATTGGCTGTCCTTCGCCAAGGTCGGTAACGTGAAGCTTTACGTTTTTTTCAACTTCTACATATTCTTCTCTTCCATAAGATGCTGGAACTCTTTTTGTCTGTGCAGACGAAACGCTGCTAAATAATACTGCTGTAAATAAACCGATTGATAAAATTAAATTTTTCATGTTTTTCTAAATTTTAGATTGTTATTTTTTAAATAATTTGGTTATTGTGATTTGATGTTGCAAAGTTGGAGCAAAGTGCAGGAAAGGACAATGGATGGTTTTCTCTTTGAACTGCACTTTTTTCCCTTTCTTGATTTATGACTGGATAAATTCCAAAATGTCTTTGTTGATAGTCTCAGCTTCAGTAGTCGGCATACCGTGTGAGAAGCCAGGATAAATGATCAGTTTTCCGTTTTTCAAAAGCTCAGCTGCTTTTACAGCAGTTGTTTCATAAGGCACAATCTGGTCGTCGTCACCATGCTGAACCAATACTGGAACATCAATGCTTTTAAGGTCTTCAGTAAAATCAGTTTCAGAGAAAACTTCAATACAATCATATTGCGCTTTGATGCCGCCCATCATTCCCTGTCTCCACCAGTTGTCCTGAATTCCTTTTTTTACATTCGCTCCTTCACGGTTGTAGCCATAAAAAGGAATAGTCAGGTCTTGGTAAAATTGCTGTCTGTTGTGTAAAGTATTGTAGCGGATATCATCAAATACAGCCAATGGCACACCATTTGGGTTTCTCTCGTCCGCAATCATATAAGGGGTAATGGCACTGATCAAAACGACTTTTGACACACGTCCTTTTCCATATTTTGCCGCGTAACGCAAAGCTTCTCCTCCGCCAGTTGAATGCCCGATATGGATTGCATTTTTAAGATCCAAAAACTCAGCCAGTTCAGCCACATCCTGTGCGTAAGTATCCATGTCGTTGCCTTTATATGTTTGAGTAGATCTTCCATGGCCTCTTCTGTCGTGGGCGATTACCCTGTAACCCTGATTAAGGAAAAACATCATTTGGGCATCCCAGTCGTCAGATGACAGCGGCCATCCGTGGTGAAAGAAAATTGGCTGTCCTGCTCCTAAATTTTTGAAGTAAATTTCTGTTCCGTCTTTTAATGTAAACTTGTTCATGTTTTTTATATTTAAATGTTATTGTTTTTTTGATAAGGCAAAGTTGGGATTAATCCGGGCGCCCATCAATGGATGGTTTTCTCTTTGAACTGCACTTTTTTCCCTTCTTTAAAATTGTTGCTGTCTCAATCCGGTGATGAAATCGCTTAAATACCCAGGCGCCTCAATGGACGCATTTCTCTTTGGACTGCATCTTTTTCCTTTATTTTGAACAAAGCGTCGGTTAAGCCTTTTTAATTGTTTGCATAAAAAAAGCACGGCTTAAATGGCCGTGCTTTGTATAGTTAAAACTGTTTTCTAAATGAAATTGGGGAGAGTCCCGTGTTTTTTGTAAAAAAACGAATGAAATAAGCATCGTCTTCATAATTCAGGCTATAGGCAATTTCCTTTACCGTCATCTGTGTATGTGCAAGGAGCCTTTTGCTTTCAAGAACAATCCTTTCCTTAATGATATCATTGGGAGTATTCTTGCTGACCATTCCAATTTTCTTACTGAGATTTTTGGGAGTTACAGACAGTAAATCGGCATAGTCCGCAACCGTATGGAGCATCCTGAAATGCTGTTCAACCAGTTTGCTGAACTTTCGTAAAAACTGCACATCGGCCTGCTGGCTATCCTCAGCTAATCGGTGCTGGTGTTTCCAAATTCGGGTCGATTTCAGTATGATGAGTTTTAACAGTATACGAAGCATTTCCTCAGTATTTGCATCCTCATTTTTCATCTCAAATTGAATTTCCCGGATTATTTTCTGAATATCCTCCGATTGATTTTCGTCCAATGCAATGAATGGAATTTCAAAAACATTATTGTACAAAATTCCGTCGCAGGCTACTTCCTTATCGTGAATTTCTATGCAGTAGAAATCCCGATTGAAATGCAATAATTGTCCCGCTTTGATTTCGCAGGGCTTTATCACCACCTTTGGATTTATAAACAATAAGGAATCAGTCTTCATCTCTATCTCTTGAAAATCAACCTGAATAATAGCGTTTTTAGGCAAGAATAAAATTTTGATATGTTCCTCCACAGAATCAAATCCGCCTTCTTCAAAGGATTGTTTTGTAAAATTTAAATTGCCGAATTGTTTGTAGGAGAATTCTTTTAACATATTGTAATTATAAGTATGAATTGTTTTTTCTTTTTATGCTTATGGATAATTTGCTATCGGGATACTTTATTATTGCCTAACACCATAATATATTAGGTAAAAATATTGAAATTCTTATCCAATGCGCAAATCAGCGCGATAAAATTTCCTATATTCTACTGTAATTAATATGCAGGCATTCCATATCAAATGCAATGGACCCTATTGAACTGTTGTAAATTCCTAAATTGCTCTTTTGCCACCGTTTTCGCTTAATAGTGAGCTAAACGCTGCCAATCAGCACCTACTGGATAATAATATGAAAAAGCCACCGCTTTATTTTAAAACTTTACAAAATGCAAAAAGATTAATCCAGCCAAATTGTAATTAATTTTCCCTCAATCCCCAACAGTGCATCTAAACCAAATCTATAAAGCGCATGAAGACAGACACTAAAAATAGGGAACCAATCTCTTCAAATCTTCCATAAAATGTATAGAAATTTGTCCCATTCCTCTCATAAAAGCCAAATGGCGCCAATTGAAGGCAATTGGCGCCATTATTTACATATATTACCCTGTTTGTTAAGCACTTCCGACTCATTACATCTTTTCAATACTGGGAGGAATCAATTTATACATGACCGCCGTTACAATTCGTGATAAAATTGTAGAGCTGATTAACCCCCCAATTAGCACAATTGCCAATGGCGCGATCAAAGGATTTGAATTTAACGCAATCGGAATCAAACCGCAGATTGCAGTAATTGAAGTCAGTACTACAGGCAGAAAACGTGTTTCTCCTGCAATTGCAATAGCTTCTTCGATCGAGTGTCCTTCCTGTCTCAGCTGATTGGTGAAATCCACCAGCAGCAAAGAATTCTTTACCTGAATTCCCGAAAGACCAATAAAACCGATTATAGCAACCAAAGACATCGGGCTTCCATTGAGAAGCAATAATAGCACACCTCCTAAAATCCCCAGCGGTATGATAGATAATACAATAATAATTCCTTTAAAAGTTTTAAACTGCAGCAGTATAAATACATTTACTTGCGAAAAGCAAGTGATTTTAAATTTATTTTATGAAAACTCAAAAAAAGAGATCAGACTGCCCGGTAAGTTTTTCACTTGAAGCCTTTGGAGACAAGTGGTCACTGCTGATTGTTAGGGATTTGATGCTTAAAAAAAAATGCACCTATGGCGAATTGGCAAAGTCTGATGAGAAAATAGCAACTAACATTTTGGCTGCCCGGCTGCTTTCATTGGAAGAAAACGGAATTATCCAGAAACTGGAACATCCTGACAGTAAAGCCAAAGTATTATATCAATTGACGCAGAAAGGAATGGATTTAATTCCAATAATTGTTGAAATTAATCTTTGGGCGGAAAAGTATACCGACATTCCTGAAAAAAGAAAAGAATTGCTGGCACAGATGAATGCTGATAAGGAAGGATTTATTAGAAATGCTTTTAAAGAACTGGAATCAAATCTATGAAAATACCTGTTTGACTCTCAGATACGTATGAAAAAACAGTCTGTCAAAAGAAAAACACCTCCCCAGTACAGGCTCAAATCCCTTGACAGGACTGCCCATTTTGCGTAAATTTGCCCCATGACAACCGAGGAAATAAAACGCTATTTTGAAGCCGCCCCCCCGCCCAAAGAAGTGGACTGGAAGCCCTGGGCCAAAATTACAGATTCACAGGCATTTCTAAAGAGCTGCTACGCCACTATTAAGAATTACAAAGGAAGCCTTGATATGTGTCCGGCCTGGTGGCACCTAAAAGATTTTTATATGCTTATGAGAGCAAATGCGCAGCAAATTTCAAGTGAAAACCAAAGCGAACAGCCCTGAATGTGCAGCACTGTTTTAAAAGGCATCCTTATACCTGCATCTTATATTTTTACTTTTACCGGTTATATTATCAAGCGGCCGCCTCCAGAAGATGCCGCTGAAAGCATAAAGCGGATATTCAGCACCGTTCTTTTTTTGACCGTCCCAATCTAGGCGCCGTATTGGTTTTAATCCTTTTAATGCAGTATTATGCACCTGTAAGCTGTTTGAATAATTAAAAAGCGGTCCGGGCTATGGCATAATCCGGGTCTAAATAACTATTTTTACAGCCTTGCAGCCTAAATGATCATGCGGAAAACATACTGATAATGAAGAGATTTAAATTCTTAAAAAACAAATATAAAGCTGAGCTGCTTATCGATACAGGCACTTACAGGGACATTCCATACTATTTTTTTGAAAGCGAGCTTCATGATACCGATTTCTACGAAATCATATTTTTCTCTAAAGGAAACGGGATTTTAGAACTTGACCAGCAGCGAATTGAAATTTCAGACCATACCGTGATTTTTATTTCTCCATTTCAAAAAAGAAAATGGTTTTTGGACAAGACTAAAATTGAGTGTTCTTTCCTTTTTTTCCAGGACAGCTTCCTGTCTGATTTCTTCTCTGACAAGCTCTTCACTTTCAGGCTGCAGTATTTCTACAACAAAACCAAACCGCTCTCTATCAAGGTTAGTGATGACTTCTTTTCACAGTTGGAGAATATAATCGGCGAGCTGCTCGCTGAGATAAAAACATTCAGGTCAGACAGCGACCACCTTATAAGGGCACTGCTGTATGCTGTACTGATCAAACTCAACAGGGCCTATGCATCGCATTACCTTCTCTGCTGCGAAACAGAAAATAACAGCACTGCATTTATGTTCAAGGAGATCCTGCAGAAGCAAGTCCGCAGGACAAGAAACATCGACTATTACGCCCGGCAGCTGGGCATCAGCAGGGTTACGCTCAATAAATGCATCAAAAAGCAGTTCGGAGTTACCGTTTCTGAAATGGTAAATGAATTTATACTCTTTGAAATAAAGTCCCTGCTGTGTTATACCAGGCTTAATGTAAATGAAATTTCATACCGGCTTGAATTCTCCCAGGCCAATCATCTGACGCGTTTCTTCAAGGCGCAGACCGGGACTTCCCCAAAAGAATTCAGGAATGCTTATCAAAATGGTAGTTCTGTTATCTAACCGGTAATTATTCTCTTTGGGCTGTATTGTATTTTTGCGGATGAAAATATTTTTCCAAAAACAGCCTATCCATGAAAAACAGCACCAGATCTGCCTTAATGTTTACCTTGATACTGCTCCCCTGCTTACTATTTGGACAGCAGCGGCAAACCATTGAACTTGCTGATTTATACAAAAAAGGTAAGCTGAAACCGGTAAACAGAGAGGTAAAAATTGTTTCCAGTGACAGCGGAGCCTATCTAAAAATAGCCCAAAGCAAAAAGGAAGGCCTTGTATGGCTGCCTTTTAAGGACTTTAAAAACGGTACAATTGAAATCCAAATGCGGGGAAAAGACGTTTTCCAGCGGAGTTTTATAGGGATTGCCTTTCACCGTGCCGATGACAGCACTTATGATGCTGTCTACTGCCGTCCTTTTAATTTCTCTGCTAAAGATTCCATACGCAGAATTCATGCCGTGCAGTATATTTCCCATCCCGATTTTACCTGGGATAGATTAAGAAAGCAGAGCAATGCGGTTTTTGAGAAAGAAATCATCAATCCGCCAGACCCAAACGGCTGGTTTACAATGAAATTAGTAATTGAGGGCGCAACTGTCAAAGCCTTTATAAACAATGCGGCCCAGCCTTCCCTTACAGTGCAGAAACTCAGCAGTGCATCACAGGGAAAAATAGGGCTCTTTACAGCAGACAGCAGCGGAGGAGACTTTAAAACCATCAGGATCAATTATAAAAATTAAAAACAATGCCCCCTGGATGCCGGGAGAGCCTACTTCTGTGATAAAATTCACTTATGGACTGCCTGGTACCTCATTATGTCAAGAAAGGCCTGTAAATATGAGCTAATATCAAATATTATGATCAAAAGAATACTTTTAATTACCCTTATTTTTATGCCCCTTTTCACTGCTCAATCACAGAAGGAAAGCTTCAGTATCTGGGGAAGGATTGTAGATAGCGGATTCAATCCTATTGAATCATTTTCCATTAAGGTTTTCGAGCTTAATGCTTTTACAGATCAGAGAAAAAAAATCCAGGATTTTAAGGTCTGGGATCATAATGGGGAATTTTTAATAAAAAACCTTAGCGCGCAGCCTTATCTTATTGAAATTACAGTTGAAAATTATACCCGGTACAGCATTATAAAAACAGTGGCAGATAAAAACGAATCAGTAGGAGAAATCGTTTTACAGAATACCTGGTAAACCAATGAAGACCAAACTATCCCTGCATTGTGTCCTTTTGAAACCAGAACTTACCAAAATGATGCTCTCTTACAAAACAGATTTTTTTTGATCAGCAAAAAAAAATGCCCGCCAGATTTTAGCTCCGATTGGCAGTGAAATCCTTCTGCGCCGTGGTCCGCTACAAAAGATTATAACAGACAGCGGGACAGTTCCATGAAAAAATTAATTTGATACCTGTACTTTATTGTGATAATATGATTCCCATTACACGAAGACCTGCCTGCTTCCCTTTTTTGAGGACTTTGATCCGGACAACACAGATCATGCTGCATGACTTTGATCCCATTAAAATGCACAGTGAAAAAGCCCCGGTCATTCCCGGTTTGACAAATGCTTTTCCGAGACAAAAAATAAATTTCTAACCGGACCCATCAAGGCTTTGGCCCAGTGCAGAAAGAACACTTTTTTCAGCAGCAGCACAAATCCGGCAAAAGAACTGGGTTTCTGCAAATATAGGTCGGCCCCCTTCTCAAAGGCATCTTCAATATCCGAAGCATGATCCCAAGTGGAAAGCATAACGGCCGGGATGTCCCGAAGCCCATCGTCTTTCTTTATTTCCTCCAGCGCCTCTTTCCCTCCTTTAACGGGCATATTGATATCGATAAAAATCATATCGGGATTGGGCTTGGATTCATCCCTGAGCGTATCTAGGAGCTCCTGACCATTTTCAACGGTCGTTACCTCAGAGGGCACCTCAGCCTCCTCCAAGGCATCAAGGAATAATTCCTGGTCTTCGGTATCATCCTCGGCCAGTATAATCTTTACCGGCTCTTTTTCATCTGCCCCTTCAGGGGACGTGCGGGCATTCTCAGAATTTATCATCTCAAAGCGGATTTAAACTCATCAAATGTAGCGCAAAAATGCTTAGAAGATTCCTGTAAACCAATAATATTAAAAACAGCAGGAAATTTAGCCCGCAAAGAGCAGGCACAAATAATTCAAAAAAAACCGCCGGCCAGATTTTATAAAGCACTATGGCCTCGCTGACAATTCTGCTGCCTTTACCGGAGATCAGACCCGGTCTTTGAAAAAAAATCCAAAAACAGGTAAAAATACGGGCAGGTCTGCAAGGCATTTGTACTAATTTTAGTCTGATTAAAAAAATCTTAAAAAAAAACCGGCGCGAGCTTCAAGGCTGAGAGTCTGTGTATGTTCTATATAATGAGCCCTGTATCATTAAACCTAAATAATTATGAGAATTGGAATCATAGGAATCGGCAGCCTTACCCTTGAACTGGCCATAAGGTCTGCCAGGGCAGGATATAAAATTACCCTGCACAATCCCAGGGGCAACAGCCTTGTAGGGGAAGTTACTGCAAAAATGGGATCCAATGCCACCCTTGGCTCCCTTGAGAAGGCAGCGGCAGCAGATATTATACTTTTATTCCTTGCAAAGGATGATCTGGAGTGTGTCTTGAAGAAGCTGCCGGAGATGTCAGGAAAAATAATCCTGCATACCAGCAGCCTGATTTTTGATCCCCACTCGCTTTTATCGGGCATAACCCATGCAATGACCTACAAAATTACGGCATCGCTGCTCCCCGAGGCCCATATTGTAAAGCTCTTCAATCCGATAGATTTAAAAGCTGACAGCAAATGCACGGCCCATACAAATAGGGAAGAAATATTTTTTATTGCCGATCACAAGGCTTCGGGAAACTGCACCCGGAATTTTCTTAAAACACTGAATTTTACACCCATTGATCTTACCGGCAGGCTGCATCTGCAAAATACAGCAATGAAATTAAAACCAGTAATGCGTCCCCGCAGAGGGCCGTTTTCATAATAAACCGAATTAAAAAGACAGATTCCTGCATCGGACCGCAATGAAAACCAAAGCTCACCTTTTAGGGTATAAAAAAAGCTGCCCCGGCGTATGGGATGCTCCGGCCTTCTGATGTGAAGAAAACGGTTTTTCGGATCTTTGATACCAAAAACAAAAAAGCCCGCCTGGGTACAGCAGACGGGCCTGGGTAAAAATCCTGAGTTAATTGAGTTAAGCTGGGTAATCTATTGATATGGTCTGCGAGAGGTTCTGCTCACTTATAAAGGCCTCAATATACTGCTGCACTTCATTTCTTTTATCGGGCTGGGTCTCAAAAGTATTGATATGATACTGCTCGTCCTGGTCCATGATATGGATAATCTCGGTATAGCCTTTTGAAATAAGGCTTCCTTTTAATTTAATTACCCTGAGCTGCTGCTGAGGCTCCAGATCCTTTCTCACCCTGAATTGTACTTGTCTGTGCATTGTAAAAAAAACTTACGGTGATAAACCGCTGTGATTATAAATCAAATATAATTATTAAAAAGCTAACCCAGGCATGCCTGAATGTTAAAAAATAACCTGTACGGCCTAAAATTTGCTGCTCCGCTGCTTTAAGAGCAGCAGCAACGTAAAGACCGAGCCCTGGTCCTTTGGCTTTTGTGGTGCCGCCATGCTGCTCAGCAATTTTCCTGCAGAGCGAAAGCTACACACCGCTGCCTTCATACTGGTCTTTGGAATGATAACAGTCAAAGGACGTGAAGATCCGCTCACTGTTAGCATTATCAAGCCCGATGCCATTATCCTCAATACTGATCTGCATCCAATCCCCCTGCTCGTCTTCTATGATACCGCAGGCGATAGCCACACGGAGCGGTACCTCTGCTTTGGATAATTTCAGGGCATTGTACACCAGACTGTAAAAAAGCTCTGTCTTTCAAATATGTCCGCAATCCATTAAAGCTCAATATCCCTTGTTTCTTTTCAGTACTTTGATATAACAGCAGACTGCGGCAATGAACGCTGAAAGAAAATTGGAGTGAATGCTGAAAGTAAAACTGATAATAATATCACTTGTGCCCTGAGATTAAAAATACCTGCAGCGGCAGATCCGGCTGCTCTGCCTTGGCACTCACTGCCTAGCCCCCCGCAAAAGCTTTGACTGCGCAGAGAAATACAGCCACGGCTGCTAAGCAGCAGGCCGGCCGGGCCACTTCAAATCATCCTTTGAATAAAATAAAAAATTTCAGCTTAAAAGGAAACCATGACCCGCATGGGGATCCTTCCAGTCAATTTCCATGACTCTGCGTATCAGGAATTTTAAATCCCTGTATGATACGGGCTTGACGGCATAAAAATCCGCCCCCATACCAAAGGCACGCTCCATAGTTCGGGGATTTCCCGAGGTGGAAAAAATAATAACCCGAATGTCTTTTATATCTTCTGAGCAGCTGCGTATTTCTTTAAGACATTCAAAACCATCTTTTAAGGGCATCTGCAGATCAAGAAGGATAAGGTCTGGAAGCGGATCCGGCTTTACAGACAGGGCTTCCATAAGCGCTTTGCCGTTTTCAAAAAGCCTCAGGCCCGCCAAAGGGAACATCTCATAAAAAAGCTCGGCAAAAATTTCCCTGTCATCAGGATCGTCATCGGCAAAATCGATATTTTTCATAGCTTTATGGCGTAATATTCTCTATTTTATAGTATAAGTTTAAGGAATCTTAAAATTAAAACGCTATATCTATAATCTATATTGACTTAAAACTTTAAAATCTGATGATACAAAAGATTACTAATAATTAAATATACACAATTTTCCGGAACCTGAACAAAAACAGGAATCTTACCGTAATTAAAACTTTTTCTTAACTGATTTCAAGCCCCTGCACCACAAAGGCATTGCCGCCGCAGCCTGCTCTAAGCCAGAGGAAAACTCTCTTAAAGGCACCCGAATTTATTTTTATAAAGATTGAGTTCCTTGTCGGTTTTTTCCAGCAGTTTCTCCAGAAGGGCAATCTTGTCACTGTAGAGCCTGTTTAAAACACTGCCCTGTCCTGTGCCGGCAATGCTTTTAAAGCCGGGTTCCACATAATGACTGATGTCAAACTTTATGATGTTTCTAACATCCATTTCAAAGACTGCGGCAATTTCTTCCAGCTTTTCAAAACTCAACCGGTTTGAGCCTTTTTCAATCCTGCTGTAGCCCGCCTGTGTGATATTAAGCCTTAAGGCCATATACTCCTCGGTGCAATTTTTAAGTTCTCTGATTGTTTTTATATTTTCATTTATTCTGCTGTACATAAATCTGGATTTAATTACGTTTAAATTTGCATGCTAACGAACATGCTGAATCAGGCACTACTGCAAATAAATAAACCTGAGGTTTTCATGCAATAACAAATGTTAACTGTTTGGATGTTTTTTTTCATGGCATACTCCAGGCAGCTCAGGTACACGGTACTGATATTAAGGCATGAAGCAATATAATACTACGGCACCCGCTGCGTAAAGCCTGCAAACTGGATATTCATGGTTTTATAGCACTCCATTGGAGAATGCATGTAAAAATCCTTTATCTTTTCGTGAAGCAAAAAAATAATCTCCCATAATAATTCTTCGCAGCTTATCTCCATATCTCTAGATTTTACATAGATTCATATACAAATTAACGCTGCAAAGACCGTAAAAATTTCCTAAAAAATATCAAAACTCTGCCTGGCCACTATAAAATAGTACTTCCAGCCGAACTTAAAATTTTGCTTTATGCCGTCAGCCTGTTTTACATGATCGCCTGCCAGGAAAAATGGATTCAAATTCAGCAAGGATTGTCTGTCATGCAGAGCACTCTTAGGCATCTTAATTACTTACTGCCTGCTTTTTTTTTCCTTAAAAATTCTAAACTGATTATTTTCAGCTCACACCTTTTACAGGAGTGAGGGAAGAATGCTTTGTGATTTAAAACCTTATATAAAAAAATAGCTTCCCATTTTTTTTATTTTTGATTCAATTTTCTTATTTTTAAAAAAAATATTTTGTGGAAAAAACTTTTGTGCTTCCTGATAAAATACTTCAATTACTTGCAGCAAATATTAATTCATGCCTTACTTTTGAAGAGCTCTCAGAACTGCTTAACCCGGTTTTTAAAACCTCAGGCATGAATATCGGCAATCCGTCTCTTGAAAAGCTGAAGCATGCAGAAACAGTAGATGCCTTAATATTTTTGGAACAGCAGGGATATATCGTTTTAAATCCAGATAATGACCAGAGCACCGTAAGCCTTAAGGGGATAATTAAAATAAAAAATGACAGGGGCTTAAAAAGCAGCTTACCAAGCTAAAACAATTCACCTGCCTGATAAACTTTAAAGAAGCCGGCGATGCAAACAGATAAAATAATGCCAATATTCATAACCTTTGTTAATTATAAAAAAAGAATATAAAAAAGCATGCAGACCAGCAGTTATGCCTTTAAACTTCTTCCTAAAAGTTAATAAAAACACAATTTAATTTCTTTTTACCCTTTACCGCATTTCAATACACTACATTTGAACAAATTAAATATTTAAGATGCAGGAAGGTACAGTAAAATTCTTCAATGAAGATAAAGGTTTCGGATTTATAACGCCAAATAACGGAGGAAATGAAATTTTTGTCCATGTTTCAGGCCTATCGGAAAATATCCGTGAAAACGACTCGGTTCGATACGACATAAAAGAAGGCCAAAAAGGGCCGAACGCAGTAAATGTAGTGATAGCTTAATATACTATAGCTTTGATAAAGCATCTGTCCCTGACAGGTGCTTTTTTTTTTATCATAAAACAATTCAAGAGCCTTTTGGCCTTATTAAATTATTTTTTTAAGCATTCCGCTAATATAAAACCATGAAACGGAAAACATTAAATAAATTATTTGGCATATGTGATAAGCTTCATCAATATAGATGCAAATCAAAGAATGATTTAAGGGATCTTTTCCTATTGCAGGTCCTGACCAGTTTGATTATGGATAATAAAAAAGCAAATAATTATTTTCTGTTCTGAACTAAATGATTGATAATACGCTCAAGGATTATCAGTATTGCTTAATATTAAGATATTTCTTTTAAGCTGGATCTCCTGAAATCTAAAGGTGAGATACCGGTATATTTTTTAAAATATTTTACAAAATAAGAGTCATCGTCAAAACCCAGGCAATTTCCAATTTCACTGATATTATAACTGGTGCCGAGTAGCAATCTTTCTGCTTCTGCAATAATCCTTTCGCAGATAATCTCAGAGGGACTTTTATCTAATAATTGGCTGGTAAGACCCGATAATGTCCTGGAAGAGATCTGCATAAGTTCTGCATAATGGCAGATTTTAAGTTCTTTTTTATAATTTTCCTCTACCAGATCCTTCAGCCCTCATAAATAGGAAACTGTAGTGCACCTGCTTTTTTTCAGCCTTAGTTTTTACGCCATAACTAAGCAGAGACATAATGATTTTTAAATACCAAGGCAGTCCCATTTCTTTGGCAAATTCAGGTGTCGGCGGTCCTGAAATAGAAATTATTTTCCATTTGGTCTTAAAACATTCAACGATTTTTCAAGTATTTTTTGATCCTGGCTGTTTACAACAACATCATAATCTTTAAGTATAGTTTCAAAATCAATTGTTTTGCAATGGCAATTCCTATTTCTCCCTTTTCAATCATTTTTGCTTTTATATCCTTATTTTATAATTACTCTAAACAAAGAAACAGCCAAAAAAATACGTATCATAAAGAAAAATAAAATGAATTTTCAATCTATAATTAGATAACTTAACAGGATTCGAACACGAGGAATAGAGTCAGGATTAAGTTTTTATTATCCTAAATTGTATTGAATTGATTCATTGACAAATAATGATACCCATTTAGAAAATTACCTTTCATTTAATGATTACTTATATCTTCCCCTCTCAGATCCCCTTTATTAATTGTTGCTGGACTGAGTTTAAAAATTAGTTTGTTTCTGCATAAAAAGCTTACACAATTTCCACATTAAACATGGGAATTATGAAACATCTTAGTAAGCCGGCATAATGCAGTCAGTACCGCTTTAGGATAACTTTACAGCACCAAAAAACATAATCTATGCATCCAAATACGATTCTTCTGCAAGACATAGCGGACAATACCCTTCTGCCTACGGCCGTCTATACTGGTGATAATCTTATGATTGTATTTGCTAACCAAGCTATGACCGAAACGTGGGGAAGAGGAAAGCAGGTGCTGGGCAGAACATTTAGCGAAGTGCTTCCAGATTCTAAAAAAGAATATTTATCTAATCAGGCTCTTAGCGTTTTAAAAACGGGAATACCAATTCAGGACCGGGATGAAAAAGTAGAAGTCAGCAGAAATGGTGTAATTTTATCCTATTACTTGAACTATAGTTTTATTCCGCTTTACGATCCAGATAAAAATATCTACGGCGTACTTAATACCGCTGCAGATGTTACAGAACTTCATGAATCCAGAGAGAAGACCCTTAAGGCAGATGAAAGGCTTAAAATGGCAATTGATGCTTCCGGCATAGGAACATACGAGATAAATCTAACAACCAGAGAAGTTGCTTCATGCGGAAACTTTAAGCAGATTCTAGCAGTTGATGAACTGAAAGATATTGATGTTTTAATTTCAAAAATCCACCCCGAAGATCTGGCTGTCCGGGAGAATGCACATAGAGAAGCCGAAATTACAGGGCTGATATCTTATGAAGCAAGAATAATCAGCAGCGGCCAATCTGAGAAGTGGGTAAAAATAACCGGAAAGATTGTTCGTGATTTAAATGGATCGCCCCAGACCATTATAGGAACTATTCTGGATATTAATGAGCAGAAGAAGTTTCAGGAAGAATTAAAAAAACAGGTTGCACAAAACACAGAAGAGCTTCGCCGCTCCAATGATGATCTTCTGCATTTTGCACATATTGTCAGCCATGATCTTAAAGAGCCTGTAAGGAAAATTAAGTTTTTCAATAATCTCTTAAAAAATGAGGCGCAGGATTTTATAAAAGAAAAATCTAAAAAATATTTTGACAAACTGGATCAGAGTGCACAGAGAATGCAGAATATTATTGAAGGGATTTTAGCCTACTCCACTATTAACAAATCCATACAGACTGTTGAAAAAATAAATCTCAATGAGATTTTTGAAAATATTAAGACCGATCTCGAGCTTATCATGAAAGAAAAAGGAGCCATACTAATTACCCGAGAACTTCCTGATATCCAAGGGGCACCAATTCTAATACACCAGCTCTTTTACAACCTTATTCAAAATGCCCTAAAGTTTTCAAAACCGGATCAGCCCCCGCGTGTTACCATAAAATCGTCGATTATAAAGGATAATGGTTCGGACTTTTTAAGGATCATCATTAAGGATAATGGAATCGGACTGGATCCAGTCTACGCTGAAAGGATTTTTAATGACTTTGAAAGGCTGCATTCCAAAGATGAGTATGAAGGAAACGGCCTGGGTCTCTCGCTCTGCAGAAAAATAGCAAAAAGGCATAATGGAACAATCACCGCTCCGGAAAAAAAGATAAAGGTGCAGAATTTAGAGTTTCTCTTCCATTAAGACAGAGCAGATCTGCAATTTAATAATATCAATTCAGCTGGTCAAATGGCAAAACTGTACAATATTGGAATTACCTTCAATTTTACCGCAAAAAGCTAAGGCGGTTTATAAAGATATTTCACAAGGCAAAGTTTTGCTGCAAAACCGTGGCAAATCGACTATTGGAGCTTCCTGCAAAAGTGCCGCACAAAGCTAAGGCGGATTCTATTTAAGCTGTCTTAAAAAATCAAATAGATTTTTATACCAATCCCCAACAGGACATCAAAACCAAATTCATAAAGCAAGGAAAGACAGACACTATATATGGTAAGTCAATTTCTTCAAATCTTCCATAAAATTTATAGAAATTTGTCCGTTCCTGCCACCACAGCCAAATGGCGCCGATTGAAGACAATTGGCGCCATTTTTTATATGTTTTTTGGATTAATACATTCATCTTACTTTTGTTTATAGATATCTTGTCAATTCATACTTTCCAATTTCTGAATCATTGCTTTTGCAGATTCTGAACCTGAGTCTAATTCGAAAGACTTTTTATATGATTTCAAGGCATTCTCTTTATCCTCATTCAAAAAATACGCTTCACCTAAACTATCCCAGGAATTGGAATCATTTGGAAATAATTTTACATTCTCCTGAAATACAATCAGTGCGCTATCCATTTGTTTGTCCTGCATAAATGCATAGCCAATTTTGTTCAATACATTACTCGTATTTTTTTTCATTGTTTTTTTTACAGCATCTATATACGCATATACAAATGCATCTTTTTCATCCGTTTTTATGTCTGGCTGAACACCTTTTCCTTCCCAATTCGTTTTTGTAACCGGATTAATAGATTGTATATAAGGTAGCGATATTGTAAATCCGTCATTCAAATTAATTCGTTTTGTTCTATTAGCGCCACCTTTAGTGATTTCTCCTACTACTGCTGCCCTGTCCAAATGTTTTAATGTGTAAGTAAATGCTTCTGCAGCTGAAAAAGTATGCTTACTGGTTAGAATATAAAGCGGCTTGTCTGTGCTTCGTTTTCCCTTTACATTTTCAAACGAATATAGTTGTGTTTTTTCATTGGTTTCTCGTTCATAAAAATCACTTAATAAAACAGGTTTTTCATAAAAGAAGTAACTCGATAATAACTGCATCATACTTGGAACACCACCTCCATTAGCACGCAGATCGATAATGATTGCATTAGTATTGCTTAAGAAATTCATTGTAGCTGCAACAGTTTCTTCTGCATATTTTATATCTGCAAATTGGTTTAAATTTAAATAGCCAATATTTCCGTCCAATATTTTTACCTCTTTAAATCCGTAATTAATTTCGGCCATTTGCAAAGCCATTCTTTTCTCCATTTCTAATTGCGCTTCCTGAGAAATAATATTCTTTTCCCTGGTAATATGCTCCGGTTCAAATCGAACTTTTAAATGTAAATCTTTGCTAATACGTTGTAAATCTTCGGTTAGTATTTTAGAGAACTCAACAGGACTTGTAATTTCTTTATATTTATTAGATTTTAAATTTTTATCCAGTTCAATTGTCATTCTTTTTGACAAATCTAAATCGATATAAGATTTTCCAATATGAGTTTTTATTGCCGATACAATGGCCTTTTTCTCTTTTGTATCCAATAGCCGTTTACTGTCTTGTGCCATTGTGTTTTGTACAATTAAAAATAGTGTCAGAAGGATCATTTTAAAATAGTTTTTCATAATGTTTTATTTTTAAATATTTATAATTTACAGCAAACCTATCTGTAAACTAAAATGATTTAAAACTTCTTTCATGAACCTGTAAATAGTTAGCACATACAATTAATTTGTATAATCAAATCTAGTTGAAGTCGAAAATAGTAGTGTTTATGTTTCATTTAAGTGAATTGATGCACATTGTAGGGTAAAAAAGTCAATTTTTGTTAATTTTGACTCATGACTGAATTTCTTAAAAAATACAAAGCTTTTATCTATGGATTGGTGATCCAAAGGATAATAGCGGCTGTTTTGTTACATTTTCATTTTATTTACATAGATAATACCGCACTATTGTCCAACACATTGAGTTTCATTTTTAGCTGGCTGATAATCTCACTGCCTATCCATTATTTTTCATTTTTAAAACAGCATAAAGCCACTAGTTTAAAGTTACTTGTCTTAATTGTCATTTTTTTGGCAATCATTGTAAACGATATGAATTCGAAAATAATTGATAATCCAATAACATTTGTAGGATTAGTTGGTGTTGGATTATCTTTTTTCTCCATTATAGCCCCCTCCTATTTTAAGAAGCATGGCTTGATTCTAATCGGTTTTTATGTTCTGGCCTTAGGCTATTTCTATTATATAAGGGTTTATACTAAAGATGTAAATAATTATTTTCAGCAGGAAAAAGAGATTAAAATTATCCTGACGCTTCCCTTTTTTATTTTACTTTTTATATGGTTTTATCAGCAATGGAAATGGCTCAAAACAATAGAATCAAAAAAAGCTAAAGCAGAGTTATCTTTATTGAAAAGCCAGATCAATCCGCACTTTTTTTTCAATACTTTAAATAATCTATATGGTCTAATAATAGAGAAATCTGATGATGCTCCAAACGTCGTTTTAAAATTATCTGACATAATGCGCTATACCATTTATATGGGAAAACAAGATACCATACCACTAAAGGATGAAATAGAATATTTAAAGAATTACATTGATTTACATAAAATACGATATCAAAAAAGGGTCGATATTTCTTTTAATCATGAGGGGCAGGCTGAATATAAAATTGCGCCATTATTATTTATTATTCCCTTAGAAAATGCTTTTAAGCATGGAGTAGAGCGTTTAACGGAAGATGCTTATATTCACATTAATATAAAAACTGATAATGACCTAATCTGTTTTGACATTGAGAATAACTTTGAAGCGCGGGAATCTCAAACTCCCGGTATTGGATTAAACAATTTAAAACAGCGTTTGAAGCTATTATATCCTAATAAACACCAAATGAAAATTGACATTACAGATTCTATTTATAAATTACAACTAAAAATAGAAATGACATGATATACTATTTAATTATAGATGATGAACCTATTGCACATCGTATTATTGAAAACTATTGCGAAAACTTGATGCATTTGGAAAAGAAAGGAAATTGCTATAATGCCTTTGAAGCTATAGAATTCTTAAATGAAAATTCAGTCGACTTGTTATTTTTAGACATCAATATGCCTAAATTATCTGGCTTCGATTTTTTAAAAACATTACCCAATCCACCTAAAATAATAGTAACCTCAGCCTATAAAGAATTTGCCTTAGAGGGTTATGAACTTAATGTCTCTGATTATCTGCTGAAACCATTTGGTTTTGAGCGTTTCATAAAAGCAGTTAACAAAACAATTGATAATGCTCAAAATAAAAAAAGTATAACAGCAGGGCCAACAAACGAAGCAGAGCCAAAAACAAATAGCTTCTTTTTAAGGGGTGATAAAAAGTACCATCAAATTCATTTTGACGATTTACTGTTTATAGAAGCTTATGGACATTACTGTAAAGTATATCTAAAAAATGACATGATTATAAGTCATCAGAAAATTTCAGATTTTGAACAGCTTCTTCCAAAATTTAATTTTATAAGAACCCATAAATCTTTTATTGCTGCAAAAGATAAAATTAAACAGATTGAAGGTAACAGGATATTAATTGATAAATACAAAGTACCTATTGGACAAACTTATAAAGAAAACATTATGATGCTTTTATAATTTTGAATTTAATAAACCATTTACATTCATCTTATAGAGTTTCCCAATAGGAACTGTAAAATCACTGATCTTGATCCTGTTTCCTTCCACACTTTTAATATGTTTAATGGCAACAGCAAAGGATTTATGTACCTGCATAAAATCATTTTTAGGCAGTAATTCCATCAAATCAGAGAGTTTTTCTCTAACAAGTATTGCATTGTCATTTTTGGTAATTACTTTAACGTAGTTTCCTGATGCTTCTACATATAAGATCATACCAATAAAAATCTGTATGTGTTTTTTATCTGCACGTAAAAAAATGCTTTCTGAATGTTCATCCTCTACAGGATTAATGCTTACTTTAGAAGTCAAACTGGAAATTTTGTTTATCGCTTTTAAAAAACGTTCAAAACCAAATGGTTTTAAGAGGTAGTCAATAATATTAAGTTCATAACCTTCAATTGCGTACTGCTGGTAAGCTGTCGTAACAATAATTTTGGGAGGAGATGCCAGTGTTTTTAAAAATTCAAATCCTTTTAATTTGGGCATATTTAGATCTAAGAAAATTAAATCTACCGTATGATCTCTTAAATAATCCAGAGCCTCTAAGGCATCATAACAATTCTTTTTTAACTGCATATTGGGAAGCATATTACAATACTCCTCAATAATAGTATGCGCTATATGTTCATCATCTATAATTAAATACCTGATCATTATAATTTTAAAATTAAAAGTGCTTTGTATGTAGTATTATTTTTTGAAACTAAAAATTCATGCTTTTTTGGATAAGCCAATTCTAATCTTCTTTTCAAATTCTTAATACCGATACCAGATGACTGACCTGCTAAATCCATATCATAGTTATTCTCTACTTTAAAAGATATAGTATTATTATTTGAACTAAGTTTAATAGTAACAAATGCATTTTCTCTTAAATTTTCGACACCATGTTTAAATGCATTCTCCAAAAGCATTATATAAAGTAAAGGAATTATTTTAAGCTGATCATCCTCCACAGTAGTTTCAAAATTTACGTTTATCTTTTTGTGATAACGTAAAGTATGCAGGTCGATGTAGTTTTTTAAATAGGCAATTTCCTCTCCTATCGTAACAAAATCTTTCTGGCCTTCATAAATACTATAACGCATCATATCAGAAAGTTTCAAAATTAATTCCTGTGCTTTTTTCTGGTCCTTTGCCACCCAGCCGTACAAATTATTGAGCATATTAAAAAAGAAATGGGGATTTACCTGATTCTGCAGATGCAGCAGCTCCATTTTCCCGTTTTCGTTTTTTAGTTTAATAATAAACAAAATTTGTTTTACCAGCCAATAAATACCAAAGCAAAATAATGCCAGATAGAGCAGGAAATAAAAACTGATAATCGGAATGCTGACTTTTGGACTATAGTTTTCAAAAAGTACTACAGAATCCTTATTTGAGGTAATTACTATAAAAAATATTACCACTATTGGGACTGCTGCTAAAACTAAAGCAATTGCCCCGATTATATTCCTCTTGTTATTGTTAGTTGCTAAAATCATAATCACAAATGTAAATTAATAAAAATTATTGATAAAATAAGTTGACAAACAATACATACAACACTTCCAACAGCCAGAAATAAGTGATGAAAACACTTTATGAGCACCAAGTATATTTGTGTCACAAAACAGACTGGTTCATCACATTTACTTTATTGATATCAGCTAAGAAAATATGTTTGTTTAAAATTTAAATTCAAACAAATGAACAGTCTTAACATTTCCAATCTCTCCAAAACCTATTCTAATGGTGTAAACGCGCTGCAAAACATAACGCTGGATATTCCGGTAGGCATGTTTGGTCTTTTGGGTCCCAATGGTGCAGGAAAATCAACTTTAATGAGAACAATCGCCACCTTACAAGAGGCAGACTCCGGCAGCGTGAAACTCGGAGATATAGATGCCCTTAAACAGAAACATGAACTAAGAAAAGTATTGGGATACCTGCCCCAGCAATTTGGTTTGTACCCTAAAATTTCCGCTGAAGTCCTCCTGCACCACTTAGCGGTGTTAAAAGGAATTACTAAGCAAAAAGAACGCCGCGAAATAGTGAATGCCCTTTTACATAAGACTAATCTATATGAGGTAAAAAACCAAAACCTAAGCGGATTTTCAGGCGGAATGAAACAGCGTTTTGGCATCGCGCAGGCATTACTCAATAACCCAAAATTACTTATTGTTGATGAGCCCACTGCCGGACTCGATCCTGTTGAAAGAAACCGGTTTTATAACATCTTAAGCGAGCTTAGTGAAAACACAGTGGTAATACTATCAACGCATATCGTGGATGATGTAAAGGAATTGTGCACGAGCATGGCCATCATCAATAAGGGAGAAGTACTTCTTAAAGGGAATCCTTTGGAACTAATAAACCAGACTGAAGGAAAAATATATCAAAAAACAATTCATAAAAATGAATTGGAAGAGTATAAGAAAGAATATAAAGTAATTGCAGAAAAATTATTTCTTGGAAAACCTATAATTCATGTCATAAGTGAAAACAATCCCGAAAATGGTTTTATCTCAGTAAATGCTGGTTTAGAAGATGTGTACTTTTCGCAGATTCTTGCCAGTTCTAAAAAGAACCTTTAATTCTCCTGAATACTTAATCAAGTAAAATTTTCTATTCTAATCTATTAAAATTAACGATTAACCATGTGGTACGACATATTTAAATTCGAAATCCAATACCGAATAAAACGCCCTGACACCTATATCTTTTTTATTTTTATATTCTTCTTTTCCCTTGCGGGTGTGGACTTTGTCTTTCAAGGGATTGATATGGGTTCCGTAAAAACAAATGCGCCTATAGTAATAGCTAAAGCAATGGCTGCTGTTACCGCAATTTTAATGATGGTGACTTCTTTGATTATGGGTGTTTCAGTATTGCGGGACTATCAATACAATATAGAATCCCTATTATTTGTTAATCCAATCCAAAAGCGGGATTATTTATTAGGCCGGTTTCTAGGCTCTTTTGCAGTATTATTGTTTGTATTTACAGGGCTTTTATTAGGATTTACCCTTGGGGAATTTATGCCTTGGCGTTATCCGGAAAATTTAATGCCTTTTAACTTTTTAGCTTACATTCAGCCCTTTATAATTATAGTGCTGCCCATGCTGTTTTTTGGATCGTCATTGTTTTTTGTTAGTGGCGCTTTAAGCAGAAACTTAATGGTAGTCTATACACAGGGAGTACTTCTTTTTGTTCCCTTTCTATTGACAAAATCTATAAAGAACGATTTCCTGCAAGCCCTTTTAGATCCTTTTTCCCTGACAACGCTCACTGATATGAATGCCTTGTTTACAGCGGCAGAACGCAATTCAACGCTTGTTCCTTTTACTGGTGTGCTTCTATACAATAAATTATTCTGGGTTTTTCTAGGAATGCTTATTTTAATAGTAGGGTACTTCAAGTTTAATTTTAGTACAGCAAAAAACAAAAAACCTAAAGAGAAAAAAATAAAGACTATCCATGACTTAACTACTGCCGCTAACGAGAATCTCAAAATCCCCATAGTATTAATACAGTATAATTTTAAATCACAATTTGTTCAGCTATTACAACTTACATGGTTTTATTTT
This sequence comes from Flavobacterium sp. ACN2, assembly GCF_002303885.1. GTDB lineage: Bacteria > Bacteroidota > Bacteroidia > Flavobacteriales > Flavobacteriaceae > Flavobacterium. The sequence continues at coordinate 423,436 of NZ_MRCM01000001.1, forward strand.
ATATCCATTTGTAAGCAGGTATCATTCTGGGCTATTATCATCTGTGCATTAATTATCATTTTAATAAACTCTATTAATCTGAATACTGCATATGATGCTGCCAGTTATCCTACAACCTATCTTGTTATAAAAGAATTAAAAGAATTATCGCTATATTTTTTTGTAATAATACTAATCTTCTATTCTGGCGAGCTCATTTGGAAAGAAAGAGAAATTAAGCTGGATTTAATCTATGACGCAACATCCATATCGGGTATTATAAGCCTGCTGAGTAAATTCCTGGGCCTTTTATTGATTTATATCGTATTGATACTCTCACTAATTATATTTGGGATTACCTTTCAAACGGCAAACGGCTGGTATCACTATGAACTGGATGTTTATTTCTATGGCTTTTTTATTGAGTTTTTTCCCTTTCTGGTTTTGTACACTTTTATATCTTTTTTCTTTCAGGCGCTGACAAATAATAAATTCACAGGCTTTATTTTAGTAATGGTTTTTGTTATCCTAAATACTGTTTCGGATTTTTTTGGTTTCGAGCACGATCTTTACAAATTTGGCGGGAGCGGTCTGGGTTCCTATTCAGACATGAATGGTTACGGTCACTTTCTAGTATCCTATTTGTGGATTAAGGCATATTGGATTGTATTTGGCATTCTCTTGCTAATCCTCGCTTCGATTCTCTCTGTCAGGGGCACTGAAACCAGTTTAAAAAAACGCATCGAGCTGGGTATGCAGCGCTTTAAAAAACCCATGCTCAAATTTGTATTGTCAGTATTACTGGTATTTGCTTTGCTGGGAAGTTATATTTTCTATAATACCAATATCCTGAACAAATATGAAAGTACCGATGATAAATTAGAATTTAGGGCAGATTATGAAAAAACACTCAAAAGGTTTGAATATCTGCCGCAGCCTAAAATTACCGATGTTAAGCTGCAAGTTGAGCTGTATCCAAAAACCGGAGATTATACTGCTCAAGGCTATTACATGCTTACCAATACCTTAAAAGAACCTATTTATAAAATCTATCTGCAAAAACCGTTGGGCTCGGAAATAAATTTAGAAGAAGTAAATTTTGGACGGGAAGTTTTTTTAGATAAACAATATAACCAATACGGCTTCTATATCTACACCTTAAAAAAACCATTACAAGCAGGTGAGGCTGTTAAAATGAAATTTAAACAGACCTATACAACAAAAGGTTTCAAAGAAAATGATTCTAACAGCAGTGTACTTCATAACGGTACATTCTTGACAAATAAAGCATTTCCAACTTTGGGCTACAGCAAAGAATACGAGCTTGATGAAACTAGAATCAGGGCAGAATTTGAACTTCCGGCTGCAAAAGGAATGGCCAAAAGAAACGATAAAACGGAATTAACTTATTCAAGTACCGGAGGCAGCGCTGATTTAATCAATTTTGAAGTTACTATCGGGACAGAAAAAAGGCAAAAGGCAATTTCCTCAGGCACTTTACAAAAGAGATGGACATTAGGCAATCGTTCCTATTTCCATTATAAAACAGATAACCCCATAGTAAATCAGTATGCGATAATATCGGCAGATTATGAAGTTTCCAAAAGCAGATGGCACCCTAAAAATAATAGTTTGGCAGTCCCCGTAGATTTGGAAATCTATTATCAAAAAGGACATCAGTATAACGTGGAGAGAATGATCCAGGCTTTCAAATTATCTTTTGATTATTTTTCAGCAAATTACGCCCCTTATCAGCACAGCAATATTCGAATCATAGAAACTCCTGCTTACACCCAGCAAGCAGAGTCGTTCTCCGGTGCAGTGACATTTTCGGAATCCAATGAGTTTATGCTCAATATTGATGACCAATCAGATGTGGATATTATTCTCTACAGAACAGCGCATGAATTAGCACACCAATGGTGGGGAATGCAGCTGCAGGCGGCTAATGTTCAAGGAAAAAATATGATTTTGGAGACCCTGGCCCAATATGCTGCCTTAGTGGTGATGAAAAAGAAATACTCCAAAAAAAAAATAGAGCAGCTTCTGCAAAAAGAACAAGAAGTCTATCTGCAGGCAAAAAAGAGATATACTAATCAAGAAGCACCATTAGAATTAGTTGAAAAACAAGATTATATATTCAATGCAAAAGGAATTTTAGCAATGTACGCTCTTCAGAATTATATTGGGGAAGAAAAGGTTAATCTTGCTTTAAAAAGGTTTATTCGTGATTGGAACAATTCTAACGGAAAATTGAAATCAAAAACTCCTAATTATCCAACATCAAAAGAACTGCTGACTTATTTTATTGAAGTCACCCCTGTTTCTTTGCGTCATAAAGTGTATAGTTTGTTTGAAAAAACGGAATTCGATAGCAATATTATTTTTAGCGATAAATGATTCCCATTTTATTAATTATTCGCAGTAAAAAAATAAAAAATAATAATGGCTAAAATTTATGCTGGAATTATTTTCATAACAATACTTGCCTGTACATTTTTCGGGCAAGTATTTTGAAAATTAAAGGTAGAGCTAATACTTTTTTGTGGCTAAAAGTTAAGTCTGCAGCCAGCAGAAATCAATCATTACAAATTTTGGCATGAAATGCAGCTCATTTCCTGCTTCATGAAATTTGGATCAATGTTAATGGGGATTTTAAAAGCTGGGTTAATTTAGTTTAGAATCCAGTATTTTTAATAAATTTCTAACAAAAACATACCACCGTTAATCAGTTAGTTAACGTTAAACAGAAGCTGCATTGAAAGCGGTTTCGGGCTTAAGGTTCAATCCTGCTCTTGGAACGGTTCAAATCGTGTTAAAGCACAAAATACTAAAAAGAAGCTGTATTTTTCTTTTTGAGGATGTAATCGAGCGACAAAGGTATTCCTGCCGGCTATTTCTTCCGGTTATGATTCAATTTCATCGCTTCTGTTTCGATTTCCTCTACGGTTTTCCTTTTCCCTTTAGAAATCCATTCTAAAAGCTCTTCTTCAAAAAAATACAGCTTTTTACCGTATTTATAGCAGGGAATTTTTCTCTGCCGTACAAGAGCGTAAATTGTAGGCTTTGCTTTTCCTATGATCCAGCTTGCTTCTTCAATACCGATAGGAATACTTTTTTCTTTAGATTCATATACCTGCACATTCTGAATCAGAACTTTGATCTCGGCAATTTCTTTCACTAAGTGCGCTACTGCTTTGGGCAGGTTCTCAAAAGAGATTTCGTTTGTGTCCATAACTGTCGTTTTTAATAGTTATGTTGCAAATGAAAAAAGTGTTTCTGCTGTGTCCTTCTTCACAAGAGAAACATCTGAAAAACACAGTGATTTACAAGTATCGGCATTTAAAAATATGTAAGATCTTCAACAATCTTTAAAAGACCTTTCTGTTCATCATCTTTCAGATGCGTTTTAATGCTTTTCTGCTCAACATCTTTTAAAGCGTCGGCAAAAGTCAGTTTTAAAAATTGTGCGGCTCTGTCCTGCCTGCTGGCTTTAAAACAATTCCAGATATTCCAGCCAAAATGATAAAGATCCAGATTGGACAGATCTTTTACTTTTACCGGCTTAATATTTTCGAAATTTATGCCTTCAGCATATATGATTATATTCCTTCCCAATTGTTCCAGATCTTCATCCGAAACGTACAGCGCAAACTCCCGCTTTGCATAACGGATGGCTGTATCAATCCTTTCCTGTTTTTGATTTCTGGCTGCATTTTGACGCTCCTCCCTTATCTTCTCAATATCAAGGGCTGAATTTTTACTTTCAGGCATTTCGGGCTTAATTAAACCATTCTGAAGCCCTTCTTCTATTTTTACAAGGTCCTCACTTGTAATGAGGCTTTCAGGCGATTGCTTTTTTTCAGCCTTCAAAAAACGATTCAGTATTCCTGCAGCCAATTCGTTTAGAAACAGGCTTAGAATTGCAAACATTAAAACTCCAAATCCAGTGCTGATCCAAAAAAAAACACCGGCCGTATATTCATCCGCACCTTTTTCCAAGAGCACCAGTCTTCCGATTATGCCGACAAAAATGCAGACTAAATAAACAGAGAGATAAACTGCAATATATTCGAAGAACTTTACTTTCATTGGGGTCTGTTTTTTAAAGATTCCAATTGTATTGCCTGCGAAGCTTTGTTTTTCTTCTCATCGACCACTTTTGCATAGATTTCAGTAGTTTTTAGGTTAGTATGCCCCAGCATTTTACTGACCGTATAAATGTCTGTCCCGCTCGACAGCTGCAATGTTGCAAATGTATGGCGGAAGCAATGGAAGGTAATATTTTTTTTTATGCCTGCCGATTCAACCCATTTTTTTAGAGGGCGTGAAATCCACGATATGTCTGTCAAATCCTCAAAAACAAGCTGCCGGGGAAGCCTCGGTTCTCCGCAGAGCTGAAGAGCCTGCTCAGAAATAGGCATATATTCGACACCCTTTGTCTTTTTCTGCGTGAAGTGAAGTCTGGCAATACCCTCTTCCAAAATTATCTCTTTCCAGCGGAGCTTCTGAATGTCGGAATGTCTCAGTCCTGTAAGTGCTGAGAAAAGTGCTGCCCTTTTAAGGACATCTTTTTCACATGCTGTTGATGCCAGTACATTCAATTCTTCAATGGTCAGATATTCACGTCTTGATTCCTGCTCGGGAATGCCTTTTATTTTTGAAGATAAGTCAACAGTTAAATATCCGTCGATAAAAGCCTGTTTCAAAGCCGCTTTAAATATGGAAAAATAAGCTCCCGCAGTGTTACTGGAAATGGTTCCTTTTCTATTTCCTTCTAGCGGAGCGGCTAATAAAAACAGTTTAAAATCCTGTGCCATTCTGTAGTCAATCTGAGAAAATATAAGGCTGTTTCCTGAATAGCTTTTTAAAAATTCTTTGGTCCGCTTCCAATTGATCTGTACAGATTTTGAACTTCGAGCGTGTCTTTTTGCCGCCAAATCTGCAATGTATTTAATAAAATCCTCCAGCCCTTTTTCTTTCTGTTCAACTAATATATTCTCAGCATCACTGTAGAGATCTCTATTATCATATTCTTTCTGCTGAACTTTACGGATTCCGTCGGCATACAGCATTATTTCACGGTCGCTATCGCTTCTGCACATTATTATTCCGTTATCGTTGCGCTTCGGTTTGTAGGATTTTGTTCCCTCTGCATCCGTTCGGGCGGTTCTTTTTTTGTCCCACTCCACTGTTGTTACCGATCTGTTTATATATTCACGGATTCTTTGGGGAGTTTTCTTTCCGGAAACCTCAACAGGATAGCTTTCTATATAAACATACCATTCATTTTTGTTTTCTGCTTTTCGAATACGCACAGTTACCTTGGTTTTCAGTAATTGTTTCATATAAAATCATTTCTGTTATAAAAGTTATCAATTTCCATTTTTGGAGCATATACATACTTTCCGCTCTGTCTGGTTGGTATTGAATATTTCCGGAGATGGCTGTCGACAGAATCTTCAGATATTTGAAATCTCTCAGCTATTTCGCTAATGGAATAGCAGTCTTCTTTTTCAAGTCTGTATAATTTTTTCTTCAATGTATTTCAGATTCCGGCAGGCTGTGGAAAATGAAAACATCTCAGCAATGATTTTCCGGTCAATCCCTAGAAGGTAGGTTCCCAGATTAACTGAAGGAATTTTTCCGTATACAGAAGCCACTCTTTTGGGGCAACAATTCTCCCCCACAGAAAGACATTCTTTATTTTTCTCTTTTCATCGCCTATTTCCCTCTATTAAGGTACAATAAGTATACATAAGAGACACTTTGTCTCCACTTAAGTGCCGGTGCAAATGTGGTACAAATATATGATGAAAAAAGATTAAAAAAGAGCAGAAACAATAAAAAAGAAAAAAGAAAAACCGCTGTAAACATTAAGTTTCCAGCGGTTTAGCACTTATTATTAACCGATGTTAATCGATGTTAATTAACCTACTTGACCTCTTCGAATTCAACGTCTTCAACGTTATCTCCAGAAGACTGCTCTTGTTGTGGAGCAGCTTGCTGTCCTTCACCACCTTGAGCGTACATTGCTTCTGTAGCTGTTTTCCAAGCTGCATTTACATTGTCTAATCCTTTTTGGATTGCGTCAAGATCTTGAGATTGGTGAGCCATTCTCAATTCAGTTAAAGCGTATTCGATAGCTGTTTTTTGATCGTCTGTCAATTTATCTCCTAACTCTTTCAATTGAGATTCAGTTTGGAAAATAGTACTGTCAGCTTCGTTCAATTTCTCAGCTCTTTCTTTTGCAATTCTGTCAGCATCAGCGTTAGCTTCAGCATCTTTTTTCATTTTTTCGATTTCTTCAGCTGTTAATCCAGAAGAAGCTTCGATACGGATATCGTGAGATTTTCCAGTTCCTTTATCAGTTGCAGAAACTTTGATGATACCATTAGCATCGATATCGAAAGTTACTTCGATTTGAGGAACTCCTCTTGGTGCTGGTGGAATACCATCTAAGTGGAAACGACCGATAGTTTTGTTATCAGCTGCCATAGCTCTTTCTCCTTGTAATACGTGGATTTCAACAGATGGTTGAGAATCAGCAGCAGTAGAGAATACTTGAGATTTTTTAGTTGGGATAGTTGTGTTAGACTCGATTAATTTAGTCAATACACCACCCATAGTTTCGATACCTAAAGAAAGAGGTGTTACGTCAAGTAACAATACATCTTTTACATCTCCAGATAAAACTCCACCTTGAATAGCAGCTCCAATAGCAACAACCTCATCAGGGTTAACACCTTTAGATGCTTTTTTACCGAAGAATTTTTCAACTTCGTCAGCGATTCTTGGCATACGAGTAGAACCTCCTACAAGGATTACTTCGTCGATATCAGATGTAGATAAACCTGCATCTTTTAATGCTTTAGCAACTGGCTCCATAGAACGTTTTACTAAAGTATCAGATAATTGCTCAAATTTAGCTCTAGATAATTTTTTTACTAAGTGTTTTGGTCCAGAAGCAGTAGCAGTTACGTAAGGTAAGTTGATTTCTGTTTCAGCAGAAGATGATAATTCAATCTTAGCTTTCTCAGCAGCTTCTTTCAAACGTTGCAATGACATTGGATCTAAACGTAAATCAATACCTTCTTCAGATTTGAATTCGTCAGCTAACCAGTCAATAATAACCTGGTCAAAATCATCTCCACCTAAGTGAGTATCACCATTTGTAGACAATACTTCGAAAACTCCGTCTCCTAATTCAAGAACAGAGATATCAAAAGTACCTCCACCTAAATCGTAAACAGCAATTTTTTGATCATTTCCTTTTTTATCTAATCCGTAAGCAAGTGCAGCAGCAGTTGGCTCATTGATGATACGCATAACTTTAAGACCAGCGATTTCTCCAGCTTCTTTTGTAGCTTGACGCTGAGCATCGTTAAAGTATGCAGGAACAGTGATAACTGCCTCAGTTACTGTTTGACCTAAATAGTCTTCAGCAGTTTTTTTCATTTTTTGAAGTGTCATAGCAGACAATTCTTGAGCAGTGTATAAACGACCGTCAATATCCACACGTGGAGTATTGTTGTCACCTTTTACAACACTGTAAGGAACTCTTTTTGCCTCTTCTTGAGTTTCAGCAAAAGTGTGTCCCATAAAACGTTTAATAGAAGCAATCGTTTTTGTAGGATTCGTTACTGCTTGTCTTTTTGCAGGATCACCTACTTTAATTTCTCCACCTTCAACAAAAGCGATGATAGATGGTGTAGTTCTTTTTCCTTCTGCGTTAGGGATAACAACTGCTTCGTTACCTTCCATTACAGAAACACAAGAGTTCGTCGTACCTAAGTCAATTCCGATTATTTTACCCATTTTTTATATATTTAATTTTTGATTTAATTTTATAACTCAGGTGGCATAAGTCAATCTTTGTGCCAATATAAAAAACTAAATAAAATTGTCAGTTTTAGCGTCAGTGCCCTAAAAATCATCTGACAACATGACATTTTTAAAACCTGACATTCGTGGCACGACATATTTTTTTCATGTCATTATGAAGCAATTATGAAGCTGTTTCCCGCTATCCGCTCTATCTTTTATGCCGAACCCCGGCGCAAAAGGATGCCGCTTCTATCGGGGCTAGGGCATCCGTTTTCATAAGAACTTATTTTTATAAAATTTAGGATACTTTCACTAAGTCGAAATTAATTACATTAGCATTTCTCAAAATTAAAAAAATGGAAAATTACAGCATTATCATCTTTATACTTGCAATCGTAATAGGACTATCAGCTTTTGCAGACAAAGCCAAACTTCCCTACCCGATTCTGCTTGTAATTGTGGGAGTGGCCATCGGATTTATCCCAACTATGCAGGAAATAGAAATTAATCCAGAAATTATTTTCCTGATATTTCTTCCGCCATTGTTATATGATGCTTCTTTCAATATTTCCCCAAAACATTTTAAAACGAATCTTAGTACTATTAGCACATTAGCAATTCCGCTTGTATTTCTTACTACTTTTTGGATTGCAGTTGTTTCTCACTACATGATTCCAGGCATGACATGGCCTTTGGCTTTTGTACTAGGCGCCATTCTCTCTGCGACAGACGCTGTTGCAGCAATAAACATTACAAAAGGTCTTGGTTTACCCGAAAAAACACTTACAATATTAGAAGGCGAAAGTCTTATAAATGATGCCTCTGCTCTTGTTGCTTATCGTTTTGCAGTTGCTGCTGTTATGGGTGCTACTTTTATAATCTGGAAAGCCGCTTTTCAATTTGTTTTCTTATTGGGAGGAGGTTTTTTGGTTGGTGCGATAATGGGCAAAATATTAGGAATCATACTAAGGACGGTTAGAAATAACATTAATGTCGTTGTAAGTTTTATGCTTTTAATGCCATTTGTAACCTATCTTGTCGCAGAGCACCTAAATGTTTCTGGAGTAATTGCAGTTGTTATTCTAGGTTTGGCAATGGCGCGTTTAAGCAATAAAGTTTTTCCTGAGCGCTTAAAAAACAGTTCTAAAAGTCTTTGGGATGTTATTATCTTCTTACTCAATGGATTGATTTTCATCTTAATCGGACTCAATTTTCGATATATATTAAAAGACATCGACGACGGAATGATTTTACCCTATATTGGCTATGCCATAATAATTACAATCGTTGCATTATTAACTAGAATGACAAGAGTGTTTTTTCAAAAGAAAAACCTGCAAAAAGCCTTTCAGAAGAATAAAAACGGAAAAAGAAAAGTAAGCGAAAATGCTCTTCTCGATTTTGGAAACAGCTTAATTATAAGCTGGTCTGGAATGCGAGGCATAGTATCACTGGCCATTGCCATTGGACTTCCCAAATTTCTAGAAGACGGAACTCCTTTTCCGCTCAGAAATGCTATTATATTTATCTCTGTTGCAGTTGTATTATTGACATTAATCGGGCAAGGATTAACACTGCCGTGGATTGTCAAAAAAATAAATGAAATTGAAGAAAAAAAACAGCTAAACCAATAAATTTATAACTACACTAACTAACCCAATTTAAACCAAAAACTATGGAACATGAACTAAAAGGCCACTTCGACGAATTTGAAAAACCGGAAGTAATAAGACGTAAACTTCTTCCTTGGTGGATAAAAGTTTTCTGTTGGATTTTTATGCTCATGGGAGTTTGTGCAATAGGTTCTCTAATTATAAATCTTTTTGTTCCGAATGTAAATTTATCACTTTACGGGTTTTCAACCGACACCGCTTATTCTGGAACTGGAATTTTTATAATTTCTATTATGCTTTTAAAAGCATTTGCAGCATTTTCCCTCTGGTTCGAAAAACCTAATGCCATTATGATTGCCAAAATAGATGCACTTGTGGGTATTGCAATATGTGTTGCTTCTTTGTTTATACTTCCTTTTAGTGCAGGAAAAGACCATTTTTCTTTTAGATTAGAAATTCTACTCCTTATTCCTTATTATATGAAAATCAATAAAATTGAATACGAATGGGATAATCTTGAAAGCATCTAAAAAATAACGTAATTTTATAACTGTGCATTTTTGTTTCATTTAAAAACTATCAAGAAAATGACTTCAGATATTCTTACTACAACATCAGATTCAGAAATTGTAACCACACGTATCCTGAATTTCCCGCAAGAACTTGTTTTTAAAGCGTGGAGCGATCCAGAACATTTACAAAATTGGTGGGGACCAAAAGGTTTCACCAATACTTTTCATGAGTTTAACTTTTGCGAAGGCGGAAAATGGAGCTTCATTATGCATGGTCCAGAAGTTGGAAATTATGCCAATGAATGCGAATTCATCAAAATAGACAAACCCAATCTTATTGCTTGGAAACGCCATTCGAAACCACTTTTTCAAATCTTAACCACTTTTGAAACTATTGCCGAAAATCAAACCAAAGTAATTTTTAAAATGCTTTTTGAAACTGAAGCAGAATGCCAGAAATTAAAGCCTTATGTTGTCGATAAAAACGAAGAAAACTTTGACAAACTGGAAGTTGAATTATCTAAAATGTAATTATGAAAACTTAATTCCGTATTTTTACCTTATCATCAATCATTAAACAATCAAAAATCAATCACATGAAAAAAATTATCCTTCTAGCAATTTTTCTAATTGCTCAATCCTTTTATGCGCAAAACCAAGTCGCAAAAAAACCTGAAACTGTTATTATTATCAACAACGAAATTGCCACAATGGATCAAGTTATGAAATATGGCAATGAGGGTTATGTCAAATCAATGAATAAAGGCGTTAGTGAAGAAAAGCGAAATGAACTAGCAAAAAAATTTGGCGATAAAATTGGCGACAGAGAATTTATAGTGGTCGTAGAAGTTTTTACCGAACAAGAAAAAATCGAAAACGATAAAAAGACTAAAGACAGTGCCTTAGATCCAAAACCTCAAGTCGAACAAAAACAATTTCTATTAAATGTAAACGACAAAGCCAAAGACTTTACCTTAAAACTTGTCGACGGCAAAGAGGTAAAACTTTCTGACTTAAAAGGAAAAGTGGTACTGGTTAATTTCTGGGCAACCTGGTGCGCACCTTGCCTACAAGAGTTCTACGATATTCCATCAAAAATTCTCGAACCTTTTAAAAATGATAATTTTGTCTTTTTAGCAATCTCAAGCGGAGAAAAAGAAACTGCAGTGGCTAAAAAAGTAGTGAAGTTAAAAAATGATGGTCTTAATTTTAATTTCGGCATTGATCCAAATAATATAATATGGAATCAATATGCTACAAATGCAATTCCGAAAAACTTTTTAATTGATCAAAACGGAATTATACAATATGTGGCAGTAGGAAATGCGGAAGGAAACCTAGATAAGATAGCAAGCGAAATCAAAAAACTGCTTTCAAAATAGATTATTGGACCGCCTATTTATAATGTGAAAACGAAAAAAAATTATGCATGCATAGTAATTTTGTGCTATTCGTTTGTTTTTTATTTGTAATTTCGGTTTTTCAATAAAATACAATATTAAAAATGGCTTCATTTACAAAAGAAATATCTTTCCGTTGGTCAGATCTTGATCCTAATTTTCACGTTCGTCACAGCGCTTATTATGATTTTGGTGCGCAACATCGTATCGAAATTTTAGAAGAATTGGGTTTAACATTAAAAGTAATGCAAACGCAAGGTTTTGGTCCTGTTTTGTTTAGAGAAGAATGCGTTTTTAGAAAAGAATTAAAACTTTCTGATAAAATATTCATTCATACTAAAACTTCAAAAATGAAAGCCGATGCTTCTCGCTGGTCAATCATTCATGAATTTAGAAGAGAAGACGATACACTTTGCGCAACAATCACGGTTGATGGTGCGTGGATGGATACAAAACTGAGAAAACTAGCTTCTCCAACGCCAGAAATCGCGATTCAGGCTTTGAGTATTTTCCCGAAAAGTGATGATTTTGTTGGACTATAAACCAGCAAATTGTAATCTTATAAAAAATCCCAAAAACAATTTTAAATATTGTTTTTGGGATTTTTCTCTTAACCAAATTGTATTTTTAATTTCGTTATTCAAACTTTAATCCAAAGTTTACTTTTTCAAAAGTTGTACTGCACGAAAAGGCAAATCGTCCGACATTAACAGTTCCGAAAATTCCGCCAACTGAATGTCCAGAATAAAATCCACCAGTAGAAAATCGGCGAACCTGATATTTTAAAGCAATATCATTTACCTTCGAACTCAACTGCCCAAAAGCAATTACATGCGGGATAATTTCATAACTCCCAAAAACTTTGGGAACCAGTTTTTTGTAATAATCAAAACTTTCATCAGTTTCATAATCAATAATTGACGAATGCAAATTTTCAAGATTTCCGCCAATATAGGTGTTTTCAGAAAAATGCCAGGAGATACTGAAACCTGTAAAAGTTCCCTCATAACCGCTTCTAGAATCTACATAACCGATACCAATTGTAGCTCTAAAATTTTCGCAAATTTTCCCTATGTAACCCACATAAGTGCGATCGATTTCGGATTTGTCAATTCCAGCACCAAAAATGATATCGTCTTCACACATGGTAAGAGCATACTGAAAATAAGCTGAATATTGATCTTGATTTGCCGCGACGACACTCCGGCCTTTATCGAGATCTATATTGGGAGAAATTAAGGTTGAGTTTATAACGGCGAAATCAAAAGTATTGAGTTCTTGGGCAAATGTGGGGACAGTGAGCAGGAGCAAAAGTAGTGTCTTTTTCATAATACTATTTTTTTAAGGCTTACAACATTCTGATACTAAATTACATACATTTTTCCTGTTAATAAAAGAAGTTCTTTGAAGTGCTACATTACTCGTCAAAATACATTATTTTCATAATCAGCTTCATTTAATCGATAAAAACTCAATAAATCATCGATTATTAACACTAAAAACATTGAAAATATTTTGAAAGCTTTTTTTCTGATAACTTTAAGATATTATACTTTGTTTTAAAAATGGTTCGGTTTAATTTTATAAGTCTTAATAACAAATGCCATTAAAATGAAAATACTCAAACTACTCTTTATACTAATTCCTTTCTTAAGTTTTGGCCAGCAAGGAAATATAAAAGCACTGGATATTAATTTAAGTAATTATGAATATCCATTCCCTGTTCAATTTATCGAATTGAGCAGTCAGCGTCAATACATGAAAATGAGCTACATGGATATCATTCCAGAAAACTACAATCAAAAAAATATTGTGTTACTTCACGGAAAAAATTTCAATGGCGCTTATTGGGAAACTACTATTAAAGCCTTGACAAAAGAAGGTTATCGTGTAATTGTTCCCGACCAGATTGGATTTGGGAAATCGACAAAACCAGACCATTTTCAATACACTTTTCAGCAGTTAGCCGAAAACACCAAGAAGCTTTTAGATCATTTGGGAATTCAAAAAACGACCATTTTAGGACATTCTATGGGCGGAATGCTGGCAACTCGTTTTGCATTGATGTATCCTGAAACAACAGAAAAATTAGTTTTAGAAAATCCGATTGGTTTGGAAGACTGGAAATTAGTTGTTCCGTACAAGCCTGTTGATTGGTGGTACGAATCGGAATTAAAACAGAATTACGAAGGCATCAAACAATACCAAATGGCAAATTATTACGATGGAAAGTGGAATGCAGATTATCAAAAATGGGCAGAACTGGGTGCAGGATGGACAACGGCACCAGACTATGATCGAGTTGCTTGGAATTCTGCTCTGTTATACGATATGATTTTTACGCAACCTGTTTTGTACGAATTTAAAAATATTAAATGTCCAACGCTATTAATTATAGGAACGAGAGATAAAACTGCTTTAGGAAAACCACTGGTTTCTGAAGAAGTGCGAAAAACAATGGGAAATTATGCTGAGTTGGGTAAAAAAACACAGAAAGAAATTCCAAATGCAAAACTCGTAGAAATTCCAAATACAGGGCATTTGCCACATATCGAATCTTTTGATTCGTTTATAAAATCATTAATCGTATTTTTGAAATAATTTATCAGCTATGAATTAATTTTTCTTTTAATTAAAATAAAATTAGTGCCAATACGTGTAATTGCTTCGCCTGTTCGCTATCGCTCGGGTCGTGGCAAAATCTAAAATCTAAAATCAACAATCTAAAATTAAAAATATGTTTACAATCGAACAAATAAAAGAAGCGCATGGAAAAGTAAAAAGTGGTGCAGATTTTCCAAATTATATCCAGGATTTAATCATTTTAGGCGTAAAAGGATATGATACTTACGTTCACGACGGAAGCACTGTTTACTACGGATTAAATAATTATACCGCAGCAGCCGAAGAAAAATATCCAGAAATTAAAGTTGCTGATTCTCCAAACAAAGAACTTTTTATAGAAAATTTGGTAAAACATCAGCATGGCGAAACCGATTATATGACTTTCTGCAATCATTGCGCACAAGCTGGAATTGCAAAATGGCGTGTTGATATTATTGAAATGACTTGCACTTATTTTGATAAATCGGAACATGAAATTTTAATCGAAAAAATTCCTGTTTAATTGCTTCAATATTCATGACTATTTTCAACCAAAACCACCAAACCATCTTCAAAAAAAGCATTTTACTTTTAGCTTTAATAGTTTCTTTCTTTGGCTTTTCTCAAAACAAAAAAGAACATTCAAAATTTAAAGTCATTGCTTTTTATACGGCAAAAAACGATCAGGCGCATATTAGTTTTGTGCACGAAGCCAATAAATACTTTCCAAAATTAGCTGCAGAAAATCATTTTAAATACGATTCTACAAGCAATTGGGATAATTTGAATGCTAAGTTTTTAGCGAAATATCAGGTTGTTTTATTTTTAGATACAAGACCTGAGAAAAAAGAACAGCGAGAAGCTTTTCAAAAGTATATGGAAAATGGCGGCGGTTTTATTGGATTTCATTTCTCTGCATTCGCTTTAAATGATTCTAGCTACAATCAAGATTGGAACTGGTATCACAACACCTTTTTAGGTGCTGGCGAATATGGAAGCAATACTTGGAAACCAACTTCGGCAGTTTTAAGAGTAGAAAATGAGCACCCTGTAACCAAAAATTTGCCTAAAACCTTCTCTTCTGCTCCAAATGAATGGTACAGATGGTCGAATGATTTAACCAAAAATCCAGATATCGAAATTTTAGTAGCTATTGACGAATCTAGTTTTCCACTCGGAACTGGTCCAAAAGCCCACGAAATCTGGCATAGCGGTTACTATCCTGTGGTTTGGACAAACAAAAAATACAAAATGCTGTACGTAAATATGGGACATAATGATATTGATTATGAAGGCGGAACAAACAAAACATTATCATATACTTTTGAAAACAAAACACAAAGTCAATTAATTTTAAATGCCTTGCTTTGGCTTGGAAATTCAAAGAAAAAATAAATTGTACAAACAACCAAAATTAAACCATTTATAATACCCAAAAACATTATTCTTTTATGAAAAACCAAATTGCTTTCGTTCTTATTACACTAGCTTTATTTTCCTGTAATTCCAAACAGCAAGAGAAAAATAATCCTAAAAAAGAAATTGTACAAGAAAGCAGTAAAGCAAATAAAACTGAGAATACTGCAAAGACAGCTCATTATGAAATCTCGGTTTATGATGATCCTCAATTTACAGACAGAATTTTAGACACTCGAGAAAGCTTAAAACAACTTTCTAACGAAAAGCTTTTCTCAAATATTAGTGCTAAGTTGACAGCAAAACTAGATGAAAAACAGCATCAATTTTTCAAAACAAACGCAGATTACGAACTGCTTTCTTTTGCAAAAGGCAGTATATTTCAAAATAACAGTGAAGATTATATTTTTATAGTTTATGATGCAAAAAATAATAGAACCAAAATTTTATTGTTTAATGCCACAACAAATACATATGCAGAGCTTTATAAGGATATAAAAGTTGAAAATGGCTTAGAAAATGCCGATTGCGGCAGTTATTCTTTTGGAACGCTAGATTATCAATTTGCTGTCGAGCATTTAATTACAAATGAAGACGCGATTAGAATAAATCCCGAATATTATTTAGAGTCACCACCAGTTAAGATTACTGATATATCAAAAGACGAAAATTTTGCATTGCAAGATGGATGTTTTTCAAAGAAAGCTTCCAAAAAAAACTTCGAAAACACACTTTGTATTTCGACAAGCCCTGTTTACAATAATTGGGATTGTCTGAAGTATAATAAAACAACTAATACTTTTCTAATTTTTTACAGTCAGGCATTTGCTGACTAATCAACTGAAAATAAACCATGAAAACAATTTCAACATGTCTACTACATTTTCACCTATTATAAACATTGAAGAATTATTAAAGATTCAAGATTCAATTATCTTAATTGATGCTCGGCCTGGCGCAAATACTTTTGAAAATTATCAAAAAGAGCATTTAAAAGGTGCTCGTTTTGTCGATTTAAATCGTGATTTGGCAGCAATTCCAGAAAATCCTGCAAATGGCGGAAGACACCCCTTGCCTTCTCCTGAACAATTTGCAAAAACACTTTCTGCATTAGGAATTTCACCTTCCGATCATGTTGTCGTTTACGATGATAAAAATGGCTCTAATTTCGCTGCACGTTTCTGGTGGATGATGTGTGCCATTGGACATGAAAAGATTCAGGCTTTAAATGGCGGTTATCAAGCTGCGATTCAAGCTGATTTTCCAACCAATTCTGGAAATGAGACTTTTGAAAAAATAGCCTATCCTTCTCAAGAATGGAAATTACTTTTAGCCGATATTGACGAGGTCGAAAAAGCTCGTAAAAACGATCAAAATATCGTAATCGATGTTCGTGACAAAAACCGTTATGATGGTTTAATAGAACCTCTGGATTTAATTGCTGGACATATTCCTGGAGCTATCAACGTTCCTTTAACTGGGAATTTAGACGAAAACGGATTGTTTAAATCTGCCGAAGAATTGGCAGAAAAATACAAAGCTGTTCTTAAAGATATAAAACCAGAAAATACAATTGTCCATTGCGGCTCTGGCGTTACAGCCTGTCATACGTTATTGGCGATGGATTACGCTGGACTTCCAATTCCGAAATTATATGCAGGTTCTTGGAGCGAGTGGTCAAGAAACGATCGCGAAATGGCGTTGAAAGAAAATAAATAATACTTACAAAAATATAATGCAACACTGGGATATACTTTTATCAAATCAGGTAGATAAAAAGAAATTAATAGACAATATATTAAATGGCGAAGCAACGGGCGAATTAGCCGTTTTTAACCATCAAAAAGGAATACTGTTTTCTGATATTGCCATCGAAAAATTCATCGAAAAAGAATTTCAATATGACAGCGTAGAAGCTTCTCCAGATTCGCACAGACAACTTCGCACTTTTTCGTCTGGCGAACGTAAAAAAGAGTTTTTAAAATACTGCATCAATCAAAAACCAGATTACATTATTTTCGATAATCCTTTTGATCATTTGGATCAGGCTTCAAGAGTAATTTTAGCCGATTCGTTAAAAGATCTAACCCATGATATTGCAATTATTCAGCTTTTAAATCGTACTGTTGATGTACTTGAATTTGTGCCCAATAAAGCTCAAATTAAAGATAACACATTCGAATTGCATCCATTTAAAAAAGCCGAAAATCATTTCAAAACATTAAATACAACTGCAATTCCTAAAGCAACAGAAACTCATACTTTTCCAGAAGATGAGCTAATAAGGCTTGAAAATGTTTCGGTAAGTTATGACGAAAGAAAGATTCTCGACAACATTTCCTGGACAATCAAACAAGGCGAATTCTGGCAGTTAATTGGTCCAAATGGTTCTGGAAAAAGCACAATTTTATCTTTGATTACAGGAGATAACCCGAAAGGGTTTGGGCAGAATTTGTTTTTGTTTGGAAGAAAAAAAGGAACTGGCGAAAGTGTTTGGGATATTAAAAAACAAATCGGGATTTACACTACTTCTATGATGGATCTGTTTCAGAAGGGCCATACGGTAGAACAGATGATCTTATCGGGATTCTTTGACCAAATCGGATTGTATACAGAACCTACAACACATCAGAAAAATATCGTAACGCAATGGCTCGAAGTGATTGAAATGACGCATTTGCGCAAAAAGCGTTTTATAGATCTTTCTATCGGGCAGCAGCGTGTGGCGTTAATTGTTCGCGCCGTTTTAAAACATCCGCCATTATTGATTCTAGACGAACCTGTAGAAGGTTTAGACGACGAAAATGTAGATTTGGTAATTCAGCTTATCAACACCATAAAACAAGAAATCAATGTTTCTATACTCTACGTTTCGCACCGAATTGAACAAGGCCTTGCTCCTACTTCTGTTTTCGAACTTTTTCCATCAGAAACGGGATCAACCGGAAAAATAAAATAGCAATCAGAATTAAATTAAAATGAGTTAATTAGATAATAGGTCAATTAGATAATTATCGACAGAACGCAAAGCATATCTGTAGAGACGCACTGCAGTACGTCTCCGCAACGAATATTCACAATACGTTAGACATACAGCAATACACCCCTACGCAATACCGGAACGACACCAAATTATGATAAAGCAAATAAGCATTACATTTATTTTTTTACTGATTTTAAGTTCGTGTTCAAGCACGATATCGACTTCTAAAAAAGAATACATTTTACAGGATTCAAAAAAACTAAAATCAAATTGGACAATCGATTCTAAAGAATGGATTTTAAAAAATGATACCCTGACAGGAAACGGTTCTCTTTCGCCTTGGGGAGTCTTGGTTTCAAAAAAACAGCTTCCAAAGAATTATGAAATTGATTTTAAAGTCAACATGACAAATTCATCTTTATTCGAAATCATGCTCAATTTGGATAAAGGAAAATACATTAGAACCTACTTATACCAAATTGATCAAAACATTGTAATTGGTGACGGGATCTATGATAAAAAAGACGATTCATATGGCAAACGAGGCGGAAAAACCTTATTCAAAAAACCAATGAAATTAGAAAACAACAAGTGGTATGCTGTAAAAATTAAAGTTTTAAAAAATCAACTATTCTTTTCTGTAGACGATAAAACAACTTTAGAATGTTCGCTCGAAAAAAGCAATCTAAATCAAAAAGGAAAACTAGGTTTCATAACCAACGGAGAAGTTAAAATAACCGATTTAGCAATTAAATCTCTACAATAATTAAATTAATGGAAACAAATATGCCATTAATATTCTAACACAAAGCATATCCGTAGAGGCGCACTGCAGTGGGTCTCCGCAGAATATTGGAACGATAATAAAATTACGTTAAAACAAAAAAGCTCCTTTAACGGAGCTTTTTCTATATTCTTTAATCTATTCTCTATTTTCTAAAGAACTAATTCTCATCTTCCGTGTTATGCGACTTCACATAAACACGCCATTTCTCAATACAATCCTGAAAATCCTGAGGCAATTCTGTATCAAAACGCATTAATTCTCCCGTATTTGGGTGAACAAATCCAAGCGTTTTTGCATGAAGCGCCTGACGTGGTAAAGCTTTAAAACAATTCTCAATAAACTGTTTATATTTTGTAAAAGTTGTTCCTTTCAAAATCAAATGCCCACCGTAACGCTCATCATTAAACAACGGATGACCAATATGTTTCATATGCGCACGAATCTGGTGCGTTCTACCTGTTTCTAATTTACAAGAAATTAAAGTTACATAACCAAAACGCTCCAAAACTTTATAATGCGTAATAGCTGGTTTTCCAATCTCTGGATCATCAAAAACCGCCATTTGCATACGGTCTTTTAAATGTCTCGCTAGATTTCCTTCAATTGTACCGCTCTCGGCCGCAACATTTCCCCAAACAAGAGCAATATACTCACGTTCGGTAGTTTTAGCTTCAAATTGTTTTGCTAAATGCGTCATTGCAGCTTCTGTTTTAGCAACAACCAAAAGACCAGAAGTATCTTTATCAATTCTATGAACCAAACCTGGACGCTCGCTGCTGTTCATTGGCAAATTATCAAAATGATGCGCCAAAGCATTTACCAAAGTTCCAGTGTAATTTCCGTGACCAGGGTGCACAACCATTCCAGGCTCTTTATTAATCAATAAAAGAGCATCGTCTTCATAGACAATATTCAGCGGAATATCTTCAGGAAGAATATGATTTTCAAACGGAGGATGCGACAACATAACCGTAATCACATCAAAAGGTTTTACTTTGTAATTTGATTTTACTGGAATCTCATTCACAAAAATGTTTCCATTAGTTGCCGCATTCTGAATTTTATTTCGTGTGGCATTCGGAATCAAATACATTAAATATTTGTCAATACGCAAAAACGCTTGACCTTTTGGGACTTCAAATCTGTAGTGCTCAAATAATTCGTCTTCCAGATCTAAATTTTCTTCAATATTATTGTTCATCACTTGGGGTTTCTACAGGCGCTGCAGTACTATCTGTTGCCTGACTTTCATCTACATAACTTGCTTTTCCGTCTCCTAAAACCAAATCGATTTTAGACGCTTTCAAAACGCGATCTCCTACTTTTAAGTTTCTTCCTTTTAAACGCATTTCCAAAACCATATCTTTTCCAAGATTCGGAATATACGTAATCGTTCCTGGCTCAAGACCTAACGCTTTCAACGTTGGCACAGCTTCACGATATGTTTTTTCGATTAAATCTGGAATTTTCACAGAAGAAAAACCAGATGCATTAATCTTAATATAAATTTTTCTACCCACTTTTACCATCGTTCCAGGCAGTGGATCTTGCTCTACAACGCTATATTTTGGGTATTCACTTCTGTAATCAACACTGTCCAAAAGAACATAATCTAAATCCAGTTCATCCAATTTATTTTCAACTTGCTCTTCAGTTAGTTTAGACAAATTCGGCACCGCAATTTCGTGACCGTGATCTGTTGTAAAAGTTAACCAATGCATGAATAAATAACCAATAACCGCAATAATAGCTGCGGCCGCAAGCAATTGCAAGAAAAAAACTCGGCTTGTTAAATACTGACGTAAACTCATAAATTTATTTTTAATAGCGACAAAGATAAAGTATTTCGTTTCAAAAAAAATGATAATTTTGTTTAAAACAAGAAAGTCCCGAGATTGTCATCCTGAGTAAAGACTAAGGATAATTTTCAGAAGCTGTTTCCCGCTTTCGCCTATATCTTTTTGTCTGCAGAAAAAGCAGCCAAAAAGGATACCGGCTCTATCGGGGCTAGGACACTCGGTTTCATAAGAACGTTTTCTTATTGTCAGACTGAGCGAAGTCGAAGTCATACAAAGTGATTCAGCACGCGGGACTTCGACTTCGCTCAGTCTGACAATCAAAACGAATAAAAAAACGTTTAAGAAAATTAGTTCACCCGCTCCGTCTTTTAGCTATAGCTTAGATTGTGGCAAAAACTTGAAACATTAAACTTGAAACAATTAAAAAATAAAAATATACAATGAAAAACATTGCCATCATCATGGGCGGCTATTCCAGCGAATACAAAATATCTTTAATCAGCGGGAATGTCGTGTATCAATATCTTGACAAAACAAAATACAACGGATTTCGTATTCACATTTTTAAGGAAAAATGGGTTTATGTTGATCCAAATGATGCCGAATTCCCAATCGATAGAAATGATTTTTCAGTTACCGTAAACGGCGAGAAAATTACTTTTGACTGTGTTTTCAACGCCATTCACGGAACTCCAGGCGAAGACGGATTAATGCAAGCCTATTTCGAATTAATTGGTCTGCCACAATCTTCTTGCGATTATTACCAATCGGCACTAACATTCAATAAAAGAGATTTATTGTCTGTTTTAAAACCATACGGAATCAAAACAGCTATTTCTTATTACTTAAACAAAGGGGACGAAATCAACACAGCAGAAATCGTTAAAAAAGTTGGGCTTCCTTGTTTCGTAAAACCAAACAAAGCAGGTTCAAGTTTCGGGATCTCAAAAGTAAAAACCGAAGCTGAATTGCCAATCGCGATTGAAGTTGCATATAAAGAAGACAACGAAATCATTATTGAAAGTTTCCTTGACGGAACTGAAGTTTCTGTTGGCGTAATTAATTATCAAGGAGAAATTAAAGTATTGCCAATTACAGAAATTGTATCAGACAATGATTTCTTTGATTACGAAGCAAAATACGAAGGAAAATCGCAGGAAATCACGCCAGCGAGAATCTCTGACGAAATGACTAGAAAAGTTAGCGAAACAGCAAAACGTGCCTATGAAGTTTTAAAAATGAAAGGTTTCTCTAGAAGCGAATTCATTATCGTAAACGACGAGCCTCATATGCTTGAAATGAATACCATTCCAGGTTTAACAACAGAAAGTTTAATTCCACAACAAGCAAAAGCAGCCGGAATTTCTCTGGAAGATTTATTCACAAATGCGATTGAGTTAGCTTTGAAATAAGATGCTAAGATACTAAGGTGCTAAGATTCTAAGATTTTAGCACCTTTGTTTTTTATAAAACAATTTAATTTTTTGCCTCTCTGAACCTTAATAAAATATGCTCTTTCTAGTCGGAACTCGAGATTCAAATGTGAAAAATGGGATAATTTCAAATGAAAAATGTCCCAAATGCGAGATTAAAAACACACTGCATTTTAGTATATACAAAACGTATACTCATATTACTATGATTCCTCTTTTTCCCGTCGGGAAATATGTAAATGTACAATGTGGTAACTGTGAAATTTTATTTGATTACAATGATTTATCTTCCAACGCACAAGAAAAATTACGAAATCAAAAATTAGAAAGTTCAGTTTGGATGTTTTCTGGAAGCATTATAATGCTTTTAGCCATTATTTATAGTATAAATACTTATATTAACAACAATAACAAAACAGCAATTTTAATAAAAAAACCTCAGGTAGGTGATGTTTATAATTTAAAGTTTTCAAACGGTTATTATTCATCTTTTAAAATAGATAGAATAACAACCGACAGCATTTTTACAACACATAATGATTTTGATGCTTATATGCCTTACGAATTAGATGATTTAGATAAAAATGAAAACTATTCAGATCGAAAAGTATCTTATTCAAAAAAAGCAATCATTGAACTTTATGATAATAATGAAATAATAAAAATCAAACGAGCTAAATACCCATTAGAAGCGAAAGAACTTGAATACAAAATTCCAGCAACAAAATAAAAACTTAGAATCTCAGCAACTTAGAACCTTAGCACCTTAAAAAAAATGAAAGAAATCTTCGAATGGAATAGACTGTTTTTTAACGAATTGCCAGAAGTTTTTCTTTTGGAAGTAATATTTCGTTCGACAGTAATGTTCACCATTTTACTGTTAACGCTTAAACTGGCTGGTAAACGAGGTGTTAAACAATTATCAATTTTCGAAACCGTAATTGTTATTGCATTAGGTTCTGCTGCTGGCGATCCTATGTTTTATGAAGATGTCGGAATCGTTCCGGCAGCAATTGTCTTTTTGGTCATTATTATTTTGTACCGTTCTGTGACATGGCTTACTGGAAAAAGTAAAAAATTCGAAGAGTTTATAGAAGGTAAAACCGAATGTTTAATTAATGATGGAAAATTTTCAATCTCTACTTTCAAAAAAGAAAGTCTGGCGCAAGACGAGTTTTTTGCTGAATTGCGTATCAGATCAATTGAGCATTTAGGACAAGTACAGCACGCCTTTATAGAAACCAGTGGCGAGATAAGCGTCTTCTTTTATCCAGATGAGAAAGTAAAATACGGACTTCCTATTTTACCTTCTATGTTTAATGCTAAGAACAAATTCATTCCAACCGACGGAATCTATGCTTGTTCGTTCTGCGGACATACACAAGAAGTTAAAAAAGGAACAGCAAAATGTGATGTCTGTAAAAAAGAAGAATGGGTCGAAGCGATAAATACCCTTAGAATAACTTAAAATAAATTCCAAAAAAGAAAAATTCCAAATTCCAAAACAAAGAAAAACTAAGATTCAGCACCATCCAAATAAAACTTAGTCCCGATAGCTATCAGGATAGCATCCCACAACCTTAGAAACTTAAAGAAATGCGAAAAGCCATATTTCCAGGGTCATTTGACCCAATTACGTTAGGACATGAAGACATTATCAAAAGAGGAATTCCTCTATTTGACGAAATTGTGATTGCCATTGGTGTTAATGCCGAAAAAAAATACATGTTTTCACTAGAAGAAAGAAAACGCTTTATTGAAGAAACTTTCAAAGACGAACCAAAAGTTTCCGTAATTACTTATGAAGGACTAACAATTGATTTGGCTAAAAAAGAAAAAGCCAATTTCATCTTAAGAGGCCTACGTAATCCAGCCGATTTCGAATTCGAAAAAGCCATTGCACATACCAACAGAAAACTGTCTAAAATAGAAACTGTTTTCTTATTGACAGCTGCAAGTACCTCATTTATCAGTTCGAGCATTGTGCGTGATGTATTGCGCCATGGTGGCGAATATGAGATGCTGGTTCCAGATGCGGTTAGAGTGAAAAAATAATTGAATTAAATTTTACAATTTCTATTTTCCTAGGAAACCGATTATTCTTTTTATTTAAACAATTATGAAGTCAAATACTTTGCACTATAATTTTTATGCTATATCTCTTTTTAGGATAAAAGATAAATTACTGCAATGGGACTACAGTACAGTAGAAGGAACTGGTGTCGTAGCAAAATTTTCAGGAAGAGGTAAATATGCCCATGTTGAATTATCTATATCAAATTCACCAACCAACACAAATGAAGTAATTTGGAATATTACTGAGGAACAAATTCCAAACAATTTTGGGCATAAACCATATATTGAAGAGGCATTAAGTTTTTTTTTAGCTCATGTTTCTGCCCTTACAGGGAATAGAGTTTATTTAAAATTTGACATTAATTTCATTAGTTTTCATATTACTGATAGTCATCCTCGCGATTTTTTAGAAGCTACTATGAATGCAATAGTAAATAGTTTCGACCCTACTGCTTTTCCTTTCGATAAAAATCAAGTAGAAAGAATAATTCAAACTACTTATAATTATCAAAAAGAAAATAATATGCTGAAAAAAGATATTATTGAATCTTTAAAAAATGAAGTGGTGACGGAAAAGTTTTCAAAAATAATTAGTCAAAAAAATATTGATTCAAGAATGCTCAATGGCATTCATTTCAATAGTTATACTATTGATCTTTTTGAAAATAGGAAAGCATTACTCAGTGAAGATGAAAGAAAATATTTCCAAACACAAAATGCAATTGATTATTATGAAAGGCTTACAAATATTGGTAAAGCTCATATCGCAAAAACACTAAATGATTATTATGATTTAAACTATCATTTTGATATACAAAAAGAAGATTATCAATAAAAAAACTATTTTATTTATTCTTCACTTTATAAACTTGCCAGCGAAGCAAATTATAAGTAATTTCGCATTTTTAAAACAAACAATAAATAATGAGCATCGAAAGAGAATTAAGCAAACGAAGCGGATCTAAATGTGAACTTTGCGGTAATGAAGAGAATTTAAAAGTTTATCAAGTCCTGCCAACCAAAAAAGGCGGAATTGATGAAGCTGTATTAGCCTGTAACACTTGTATTGACCAAATTGAAAATCCAGACAACGTTGATTTAAATCACTGGAGATGTCTTAACGACAGTATGTGGAACGAAAATATTCCTGTACAAGTTGTAGCTTGGAGAATGTTAAGCCGTATGCGCGCTGCAGGATGGCCACAAGAATTGCTAGATATGATGTACCTAGATGAAGATATATTAGAATGGGCAAAAGCAACAGGAGAAGGCGAAGACGACGAAAATAAACTAGTTCACCGCGACAGCAACGGCGTGGTACTACAACATGGAGATTCTGTAGTTTTAATTAAAGATCTTAAGGTAAAAGGTTCTAGCATGGTTGCCAAACAAGGAACTGCTGTTAGAAACATCCGTTTAGACCACGAAAACGCCGAATATATTGAAGGAAAAGTAGATGGTCAACAGATTGTGATTATTACACAGTATGTGAAGAAGATTTAGATAAAGTTGCTAAGGTTCTGAGGTGCTAAGATTCTAAGTTTTTTTTAGAATACTAACTATTTAACCGCAAAGCACACAATGATTTACGCAAAGTTCGCAAAGTTTTATCCACAAAGCTTTGCTAACTTTGCGCTTTTATAAAGCCTAAAATTAGAAAAAAAACTTAGCGAGCTTTGCGGTAAATTCAAAGACAAGGTATATCAACTTAAAATCTGAAACTTTAAACAAAAAAAGCCCGTCCATAAAACTGAACGGGCTTTTTAAATATATTGTTTTTAATCGAAAATTATTTTTGAAATAATTTATTGATCTGATCTTTTACGAATGGCTCAGAAACGTTGTTTGTTGCTGCGTCTCTTTCTTTACCAGAAACCATAAACTGAACTGTAGCTTTGTCTGGAACCACATTTCCTGTGTAGTGTAACCAAATGTAGTTGTTAGGTAACTCTAATTTGATATCGTACAACGGAGAAGCTGTAAATCCGCCCATGATAATGTTGTATAAAGCGTTATAAGCATTATCGATGTTCTTAAATGAAAATTTTCTCAAAGTCGAATCGTCATCACTTTGAACAATAGTGTAATACACAGTGTATTCGTCACCAATTTTCTGAATGTAGTTGTTATTTACTTTTCCTAATTTTTCTACAGGAACCGTTTCTAGAACCTTAACCTGTGCAAACGAAATAAAAGTAAAAAACAATGCGGCAAGAGTAATAATCTTTTTCATATAGTATTTGGGGTTACAATTTTACGAACACAAAAAAACACAGAAATATTGAAAAAACACCTATCAATTCGTTATTTTTTTAACATAAAATTGTAAAACTTAGCCAAGCAATCCTAAACTATTGAAATACAATAAAATAAATATTGTAAATTCCAAAATTCAAAATCCAAAATCCAAAATCAGAAATCAATACTTCCCTCTCTTCTCCTCTTCTTCTTTCTTGATGACATTACGAGCGACTTCTATTTTAAACTTCTTCCCTTTCATTTTTTCATCCTTAATATTCTTCAGAAGATCTTTTACTTTATTGTATTTTACCGCTGCAAACGAAACAAAATCTTTTACTTCAATCAAACCTAAATCGTCTTTTTCTAGTTTTCCCTTTTGCGAAAAGAATCCAACAATATCAAATTTGTTCAGTTTGGTCTTTTTACCGCCACTGATATAAATAGTTTGAAACTGAGGCGGATTTGGTAAAGAAACTTTACCTTCAACATCCAAAACCTCCATTTCGTAATCAATGTAGTCTAATTGTTTTTCACTTTCGTGAATAATTACATACGCCGTTCCTGTTGCCTGCATACGCGCTGTACGTCCGTTACGGTGTGTAAACTCGTCTTCTTTTAAAGGCAGATGATAATGAATAACATGTTTCATTTCTGGAATATCCAAACCTCTCGCAGCCAAATCGGTTGTAACCAAATACGTAACACTTCCGTTTCGAAACTGAATCAAGGCACGCTCACGTTCTTCCTGATCCATTCCGCCATGATAATACACCGAATAGATTCCTTTTCCGTTTAAAGTATCGCTAATGCGTTCTGCAGCATCACGGTGATTACAGAAAATAATTGCCGATTCTGATTTTAAAGAACAAATCAAATTGAATAAACTTTGCAGTTTATCTTTTCCTGGCGAAATCACCATTTTCATCGAAAGATTGGTTTTCTCTTCTTCCTCTGGAATAAAGTCCAAAACAACCGGATTTACAACTCGCGTATATTTCGGAATTTCAATATCAGAAGTCGCCGAAACCAAAACTCTTTTGTTTACTTTCGATAATCTTCCAATGATAAAAGACATCTGTTCGTGAAACCCTAATTGAAGCGATTTATCAAATTCATCCAAAATTAAAGTTTGAATTTTATCGGTTCTAAAAGTTTCTCTTTCAATATGATCCGCTATTCTTCCAGGCGTTCCAATTAAAACTGCTGGAGGATTGCTTAAATTCTTGATTTCAGTTTCGATTGAATGCCCGCCGTAACAAATATTAACTTTGTACTGCGTTCCCATTTTTTTCCAAACCTGTTCAATTTGAAGTCCCAATTCGCGTGACGGAACCAAAATCAAACATTGAACAGACAACACTTCTGGCTGCAACAATTCCAATATCGGAAGTAGGAAAGCCAATGTTTTTCCAGATCCTGTTGGAGAAAGTAATAAAGTATTGTTTTCGTTTAAAATAGCATCATGTGCCATTTCCTGCATTTCGTTTAGGCTTTTAATCCCTAAATTCGAAAGTATATCGTTGGAATGGTGTTTTTTATTCATTTTGCAAAAGTAGAGAAAAATAGTTGGCAGTGTACAGTTTTTAGTATTCAGTTTTCAGTCGCAGTTTTCAGTCTTGAGTCAAGTTTATGCAGAAATCGTAAAAAACTATTTCACGCAGATTTTGCAGATTTAGGCAGATTTTTATTTTTATTATTTTTAAAAATCTTTTTTTAATCTGCTCAAATCTGTAAAATCTGCGTGAAACCAATAAACGCAAAGCTTGTCAACTTGAAACTTGAAATCTGAAACAAAAAACTATATATTTGATTCCTATTAAAACCAAAACCATGAAACTTTTTACCATTCTCTTTTCACTTTTTACTGTAGCCATTACTGCTCAAAACAATAAAAAATACGATACTTTTTTTGAGAAAGGAAACGGAAACCAATCTGCTTCGTATCAAGAAACTATCGCTTATTGGAAGATGCTCGCTGCTGATTTTCCGACTATTCAAATGAAAGAAATGGGACTAACGGATTCTGGTGAACCTTTGCACATGATTACCTTCAATCCTGACAAGGAATTTGATTTTGATAAAATCCAAAAAAACAAAGCTGTTCTATTTGTGAATAACGGAATCCACGCTGGAGAACCAGACGGAATCGATGCAACTATGCAGTTTTACAGAGATTTGGCAACAGGAAAAATGAAAGCGCCTAAAAACACTGTTTTGGTTACCATCCCAGTTTATAATATTGGCGGTGCTTTAAATAGAAATTCGACAACGCGCGCCAATCAGGACGGACCTGAGATTTATGGTTTTAGAGGAAATGCAAGAAATTACGATTTGAATCGTGATTTAATGAAATCGGATACTCGAAATACAAAGAGTTTTGTGGAGATTTTTCAGAAAATAAACGCCGATGTTTTTATTGATAATCACGTGAGCAATGGTTCTGATTATCAATACAAATTGACGTACATTATGACGCAGCACAACAAATTGGGAACGGTTTTGGGTGATTTTATGAATAACGAAATGATGCCGGCTTTGGTAAAAGATCTTCAGAAAAAGAAAATCGAAACTACGCCTTATGTCGATTCGTTTAAAGATACTCCTGATAAAGGTTTTGGGCAATTTGTGGATAGTCCGCGATATACAACGGGGTATACTTCGCTATTTAATACGATTGGTTTTGTGGTCGAAACGCACATGCTGAAAAAATATGCCGAGCGTGTAAAAATGACCTACGAATACATGAAATCGACTTTGGATTTTACCGATGCGAATTATCAGAAAATAAAAGATTTAAGAATAAAAAACTTAGAGCAATACCAGCCAAAAAAATCATACACTTTAAAATGGGAATTGGACAGTACAAAAGCCACGACTTTTTCATTTTTAGGTTATGAAGCCGGTTACAAAAAAAGCGACGCTACAACAGGAAATCGTTTGTATTATGACCGAAGCAAACCGTATAAAAAAGATGTTCCGTACATTAAAGAATTTAAATCGGTTAAAGAAGTGGCGATTCCAACGGCTTATATTGTTCCGAGAGGATATTGGAATATTATTGATCTTTTGAAAAACAATAATATCTCGTTTAAACCAATTAAAAACGACACGATTATAGAAGTCGAAAGCTACAGAATTGTCGATTTTAAAACGGTTCCATCTGCTTATGAAGGACACTATTTGCACAGAAATACAACGGTAACTTCTAAAATCATTAAAATGGCTTTCGCCAAAGGAGATTACCTAGTGCCAACAAACCAAAAAGGTGTTAAATATCTCGTAGAAGCTTTTGAACCAGAAGGTGTTGATTCGTTCTTTAACTGGAATTTCTTCGATCCTATTTTACAGCAAAAAGAACATTATTCTGAATATATTTTTGAAGATACTGCTGCACAGCTTTTAAAAGAAAACCCAGCTCTAAAAGCAGAATTAGAAACCAAAAAACAAAACGACCGCGAGTTTGCTAAAAGTTCCGAAGCGCAATTAGACTGGATTTACAAGCATTCTGATTATTATGAAAAGGCGCATATGCAGTATCCTGTTTATCGTGTTTTGTAGAATTAAATTATAAAAAAAAATCGACCAAAATAAATTAAGATGAAAAAACATGAAAATATTGTTGAGCTATTTAATCTTTGCAAAGAAAAGTATGACTCATTAAACTCTCCTACAGAAGAATTTTTAAATGAAATTCAAAATCAAGCACAAAAAGAAGTAAAAATACAAACTACAAATAGATATTTATTAGTAGTTTCTGCTGCTCTTTTGACATTTTTATTATATCCTTATACAATAATTAAAGTTTATGATTTATCAAATATAGCTAGTAATCAAATGTTTTCATTTTTGAAATCAATTTCATCTGATACTAAAATGCTACTTAATATAACGCTTGGCTTACTATCTGTATCTGCTCTATTATATATATTTATTATGCCATTCCATAAAAGTTCATTATCAAAATATAGCATTGAAGATATTAATTTTAAACAGAAGAGTTACATAAGTTATGCAGTAGTCGGATCTTATTTTATAATCTTAGAAGTCTTAATTTTACTTTATATCAATTATCCCACTATTAGATTATTTATAATTAAACCTTTTAATTATATTTTTTTTGCACCAATATCAATAATTACCTTACTAGTTGTAATGATGTTGATAATTATCACC
>NZ_MRCM01000002.1 GCF_002303885.1 Flavobacterium sp. ACN2
AGATTCTGAGATTCTGAGATGCTGAGATTCTGAGATTCTGAGATTCTGAGATTCTGAGATTCTGAGATTCTGAGATTCTGAGATTCTGAGATTCTGAGATTCTGAGATTCTGAGATTCTGAGATTCTGAGATTCTGAGATTCTGAGATTCTGAGATTCTGAGATTCTGAGATTCTGAGATTCTGAGATTCTGAGATTCTGAGATTCTAATAAATTTACTGCGTAAATTTATTACCTGCAAGTCTGCAAATAAAAAAAGCCTCTTCAAAAGAAGAGGCTTTAGTACTCAGAGCGGGACTTGAACCCGCACGAACATTGCTGTTCACTGGATTTTAAGTCCAGCGTGTCTACCAATTTCACCATCCGAGCATTGTATGGTTTTTTGAGCGAAAAACGGGGCTCGAACCCGCGACCTCGACCTTGGCAAGGTCGCGCTCTACCAACTGAGCTATTTTCGCATTTTCAAATTCTATTTAAGAACTGCAACACTTGATTTGTTTCGTATTGCGAGTGCAAATTTAGGACATTTATTCAATTACACAAGCGTTTTTTCAAAAAAAAATCCACTTATTTTATAACATTCTGATAACCTAAACTTTAAAATTGAAAATTTTTAGATTTTATTTTTTAACCAGCATTCTTTTAATCTCATTCAGCTTCATCAATGCTTCTACTGGTGTAATGGCATTAATGTCGAGACTCAAAATTTCTTCTTTTATCTCTTCCAACAAAGGATCATCTAGATTAAAGAAACTCATCTGCATTTCATCATTAGCAGATTTTATTCCGTTTAAAGCATCACTTGAATGGTTCTTTTCTAATTTCTTTAAAAGCTTTTGTGCTTTCGAAATAACCAGCTGAGGCATTCCAGCCATTTTAGCAACATGAATTCCGAAACTATGTGCGCTTCCTCCTTTCACCAGTTTTCTAACAAAAAGAACGGTATCTTTTAATTCTTTCACCGCCACATTAAAATTCTGGATTCTCGACATCGATTCTGTCATTTCATTCAACTCATGATAATGCGTTGCAAAAAGCGTTTTTGCTCTTCCTGGATGCTCGTGCAAGAATTCAGCAATTGCCCATGCAATCGAGATTCCGTCATAAGTACTAGTTCCTCTTCCAATCTCGTCTAGCAATACCAAACTTCTATCTGATAAGTTATTCAAGATCGAAGCCGTTTCGTTCATTTCGACCATAAAAGTAGATTCTCCCATAGAAATATTATCAGAAGCTCCAACTCTGGTAAAGATCTTATCGACAATTCCCATTCTAACACTATCAGCAGGAACAAAACTTCCCATTTGAGCCAAAAGCACAATTAGAGCCGTTTGTCTTAAAATCGCCGACTTACCAGACATGTTTGGCCCGGTAATCATAATAATCTGTTGTGTCTCCCTATCCAAGAAAACATCATTGGCAATATATGGCGTTCCAACTGGCAATTGCTTTTCAATTACGGGATGTCTTCCGTTTTTGATATCCAATTCGAATGTATCATCGATTTCAGGCTGCACGTATTGATTTTCGACAGCCATTTGCGTAAACGAACATAAACAATCCAGCTGCGCAACCAAATACGCGTTCATTTGAACTGGTTTGATGTAAGTCGAAATCCAAGCTACTAATTGCTCAAAAAGCTCACTTTCTATTTTATAGATCTTTTCTTCTGCTCCTAAAATTTTGGTTTCGTATTCTTTTAATTCTTCCGTAATATAACGCTCTGCATTAACCAAAGTCTGTTTACGAATCCATTTTTCTGGAACTTTATCTTTATGCGTATTTCTAACTTCAATGTAGTATCCGAAAACATTGTTAAAAGAAATTTTCAATGAAGAAATTCCGGTTCTTTCCGATTCTCTTTTTTCAATTCCTTCTAAAAATTCTTTTCCTGAAGTCGAAATCGCACGCAGTTCATCCAATTCTTCATTTATTCCTGCTGCGATCGCATTTCCTTTTGAGATTGCGACTGGCGCATCTTGATTTAAGGTCGTTTTAATTTTTTCGCGAAGCAAATCACAAGCATGTAAACTATCTCCGATAACCTTCACCGCTTCCTGTGGACTTTCCAGTGCAAGCGTTTTAATCGGAATAATGGCATCTAAAGATTCCTTTAAATACACAATTTCTCTTGGCGAAACTTTTCCTGCAGCAATTTTTGAAATCAAACGCTCTAAATCTGAAATCTGTTTAATCTGATATTGGATATTATGCAGAATTTCTGGATTTGATTTTAAATACGCTACCACTTCATGACGGCCTTTTACCTTATTAGCATCTTTTAAAGGCAATGCCAACCAACGTTTCAGCAAACGTCCTCCCATTGGAGAAAGCGTTTTATCGATAACATCCAAAAGCGTAACTGCATTTGGATTATAGCTATGATACAATTCTAAGTTTCGAATCGTAAAACGATCCATCCACACGTAAGCATCTTCTGCAATACGCTGAATTGCCGTAATATGCTGCACACGATTATGCTGGGTCTCTGACAAATAATATAAAATTGCTCCAGACGCAATAATTCCTTCTTTTAATTCTTCAACCCCAAATCCTTTTAACGAATTCGTCTGAAAATGCTTTGTTAATGTTTCTAAAGCATAATCTTCTTTATAAATCCAATCTTCTAGGTAGAAACTATGAAAATCTTCTCCAAAAGCCGTTTTGAAATCATTCTTATTATTCTTTGGAACCAAAACCTCGCTTGGATTAAAGTTCTGCAACAATTTATCAATATATTCTGCATTTCCTTGAGCCGTTAAAAACTCTCCTGTGGAAACATCTAAAAATGAAATTCCGATATTTTTATTAGCAAAATAAACAGATGCTAAAAAGTTGTTAGATTTCGACTGCAAAACCTCATCATTCAAAGAAACCCCAGGAGTTACCAATTCTGTTACCCCTCTTTTTACAATTGTTTTGGTCATTTTTGGGTCTTCAAGCTGATCGCAGATCGCAACACGAAGTCCAGCTTTAACCAATTTTGGCAAATAAGTATTAACAGAATGATGCGGAAAACCAGCAAGCGCCGTTTCTGTATCAGATCCCGCACCTCTTTTTGTTAATGTTATTCCTAAAATCTTAGAAGCTCTAATGGCGTCTTCTCCAAAGGTTTCATAAAAATCTCCTACTCTGAAAAGCAGACATGCATCAGGATATTTAGCCTTGATTTCGTTGTACTGTTTCATTAAAGGTGTTTCCTTCACCACTTTCTCTTTAGCTGCCAAATTGTAATGTTTTTAAATGAAAAATTAAGACAGCGAATTTATGCTTTTTTAGCCGCATATGAAAAGCTTCAAAAATTAAAATATTTTAAGATTTTTTTAGGTCGTAGTACAAGAATTTTATATAGCTTTGTTTATCATTAAAAAAGACCCTTAAAGATGAAAAAAATAATCTTATTCGCAATGTTAGCTGTTGCTGGTATTACAGCTACTAATGCACAAACAACTAAAAAAGCTAAAGCGGCTAAAGTTGCTAAAGTTGAAGGAGCTGGAATGGCTTTCGAAACTGAAACTATCGATTACGGAACTATCGCTCACAATGCTGATGGAAAACGTGAATTCGTTTTTGTTAACAACGGAACTAAGCCATTAATCATTACTAACACTACAGGATCTTGCGGATGTACTGTTCCAACTACTCCAAAAGAACCAATCGCTCCAGGAGCTAAAGGTGTTATTGGTGTAAAATATGCTACTGATAGAGTTGGTGCTTTTACAAAAACTGTAACTGTAACTTCTAACGCAGAAGGACAACCTACAAAAATCCTTACTATTAAAGGTACTGTTTTACCAGATCCAGTAAAAAGCTAATCTGAAAAACATTTAAAATAATCAAAAAGCTTCCTTATCTTTGGAAGCTTTTTTTATGACTACAATTCAAAAACAATGAGAAAACTCGAAAACAGCGAACTAGACCGTAAATCTATTGAAGATTTTAAAAAATCGGAGAAAACACCTTTAATATTAGTTTTAGACGATATTAGAAGTCTACACAATATTGGCTCTGTTTTTAGAACTGCTGATGCGTTTTTGATTGAAAAAATAATCTTATGCGGAATCACTGCAACTCCTCCAAATAAGGAAATCCATAAAACTGCCCTTGGCGCAACCGAAACTGTTGCTTGGGAACATCATGAAAATGTTTTGGAAGTTATCGAAAACTTAAAGAAAGAAAATGTTCTTACAATGGCAATTGAGCAGGTTGAAAGTTCTGTTTTTCTTCAAGATTTTAAAATCGAAAAAGACCAGAAATATGCTTTAGTTTTTGGAAATGAAGTTTATGGCGTTTCGCAAGAAGCCGTAGCAATCTGCGACGGATGTATTGAAATTCCTCAACTTGGAACCAAACACTCTCTTAATATTTCTGTAAGTGCCGGAATTGTGGTTTGGGATTTATTTCAAAAAATGAACTGGCCAGAATAAAATCAATCCGGTTTTTACTAAAAAAAATGTGATTTTATGATATTTTTAAGCATTAAAATGTTAGAAATGTAAATATATTTTTTTATTATTATAAAATTGATACTTTTATAAAATGAAAAATAATTATTTCTTAAAAGCATCTTTTTTATTCATCTTACTGCTGTCCAGTTTTATTGGATCTGCACAACAATATACTTCAATTCCCGATTCTAACTTCGAACAAGCTTTAATCGATTTAAATATTGATAGTGGCACTATTGATGGTCAAGTTCTGACTGCAAATATTATTAATCTAAAGACATTAGTCCTACAAGGAAAAAACATTTCAGATTTAACCGGAATAGAAAACTTCACAAATCTGGAATATTTAGACTTAGGTGCAATTAATAATGATCCTGATAGGAATAACAAAATCAGCTATTTAAATATCACCAAAAACACAAAGCTAAAGCTTCTAAGCTGCAATTTCAACAATCTAACCAGTCTTGATTTATCAAAAAACACCAATCTAACTGAACTACATTTAAATGGAAACAAATTAAGTAGTATAAACATATCTAACAATAACCTTTTAGCAATTTTGAATTGTGGTGGCAACAATCTTACAGATCTAGATGTAACCCAAAATACAGCATTAAAACATTTATCTTTCGACAGAAACAAATTAACAGATATAGATTTATCAAACAATACAGCATTAATCGGTTTATCCTGCAATTACAACGAATTAACAAATCTTAATATCAGTAAAAACATAAATCTTGATAATTTAAATTGCAGTTTCAATAAATTAACCACTCTAGATGTTAGTCAAAATACTATTATTCAAGGCATATCCTGCGATGGCAATCAGCTAACAAGTTTAGATGTCAATAATAATCCGATTTTAAAAACTTTAACTTTAAATAGCAATAAAATAAGTGCGTTGGACATTTCTAAAAATCTTCAATTATATATTATAGATGCTGGCAATAATCAACTAACTAGCATCGATGTAACAAAGCATTTAAGATTAATCCATTTATACATTGGTAGTAATCCAATATCCAATCTAGATGTTGCAAATAATAGCGATTTAGCAACATTATCTTTTAGTTCGACAAAGATTCCCAATATTGATACTTCTAAAAACCCCAAACTAACACAGTTATATTGTTCTAACACATTATTAACTTCTTTAGATGTTTCTAAAAATCCTGAGTTAACCAGCTTAGTCTGCAATAGTAATTCATTAACTTCTTTAAATTTAAAAAACGGGAACAATACTCTCCTTAATAACTTAAGTTTTGTCTCCAACCCAAACCTTAACTGCATTCAAGTAGACAACGCAAATTATTCTAATGCCAATTGGGCTGCTTACAAAGACAATTCGGCTATTTATTCTAACGATTGCAGTAAATTTTCGGCTGTGGCTCCGCCAGTAATTAAAGCTACTGGCGATCAATTATATTGTCCTCAAGAAACTATAAAAATTGTAGCAGACGTAACCATAACAAACGATCCTTCTGAAACTGGAACCGAAGCCATTTACATTCAAATTTCTTCTGGATATTCTAGCGGTTTTGATAAACTTGTACTTTTAAATCCTACAGCGCATTCTAACATTACCACAAGTTGGGATGCTGTGGCAGGAAAACTAACATTATCAAGTACTACTGCCGGAACGGATGTTTTATATTCCGATTTTGTTGCTGCTATTAAAGATGTTGCCTTTACAAATTCTTCTGCAACAGCTTCCGGAATCAAGACATTTTCTATTACAATGGGTAAAGCAAATTATTTACCCTCTACACAACATTATTATGAATATGTTCCAAGCATCGGGATAACTTGGACAGCTGCGAAAGAGGCAGCGGCAGCTCGTACTTATTACGGTCTTCAAGGTTATTTAGCAACCATATTATCTGCTGATGAAGCAAAACTAATTGGCGAACAAGCTTCTGGAACCGGATGGATTGGAGGAAGCGATGCTGAAACAGAAGGGGTCTGGAAATGGGTTACTGGTCCTGAAGCAGGAACTATTTTTTGGAATGGAAACGCAAATGGTTCAACGCCAAATTATGCTTTTTGGAACACGAATGAACCCAACCAACAAGGCGATGAAGATTATGCACACATTACACAGCCCGGTATAGGAATACGAGGCTCTTGGAACGACTTATCAAATGCAGGAGATACCTCTGGAGATTATCAGCCAAAAGGATATGTAGTAGAATATGGCGGAATGCCTGGCGAAACTCCTTTGCAGATTGCAACCAGTACCAAAATCACTATTCCTGTGGCAACACCAGCCAGTAATCTGAGTCCAGTTTGCGACTCAGGAAGCTTTACTTTAACTGCAACAGCAAATGCCGGTACGATTAACTGGTACGATGCCGCTACAGGAGGAAATTTATTAGGAACTGGATCTACCTACACTACTCCACCAATACATACAACTACCACTTATTATGTTGATGCAGGCTGCGAATTAAACCGAAAATCGATAACTGCAACTGTAAATACAACTCCCGCAACTCCTATTGCAGAACAAGACACCTATACCAATTGTGGCCCAGGGGTTTTAACTATTAAAGCAACTTCAAATATTGGTTCTATAAATTGGTATACTTCAGCAACTGGAGGAACAAGTCTTTATGTGGGAACAAGTTTTACCACTCCAACAATTTCATCCAATACCACTTATTATGCCGAAGCATCAAATAGTGGATGCATAAACCCAACTAGAACTCCTATAAATATAGAGATTTACACACCTCCAGCTGTTACTGATGAGACTTTGCCATTGTGCGAATTTAAAACCATAACATTAGATACGGGAATTTCTGGAATGGGTTATTTATGGTCAAATGGAGCTACAACTCAAACTACTACTGTTAGTGCTGGCGGAACATACACGGTAGCCGTTACAAGTCCGTCTCCTGAAAATTGCACGAGCACAAAAACAATTATAGTCGAAGAGCATAAAATTCCGCAAATTGCGCGAGTTGACGTTGAAGGAACTAGAGCTATAATCTATCCTGTAAAATCAGAAGATTATTATGAATATTCTGTAGATGGTGTCAATTTTCAAGATTCTACTATTTTCTACGATGTTCCTGGCGGATTACAAACTGCATATGCACGAGAAAAAAGTGGCTGCGGGCAAAATACCAAACAATTTGTAGTACTTGTTTTTCCTCCATTTTTTACACCAAACAACGATACTTACAACGATGTTTGGGAAGTAACGGGAATGGAAAATTATCCTCAGGCAGTCGTTACGATTTTTGACCGCTACGGAAAATTAATAGCACAATTAAGTCGCTTCAAAATGACTTGGGACGGTACTTTAAATCAAGTTCCGCTTCCTGCTTCAGATTATTGGTACGCTTTAAAAGTAGATGATTCAATGCCGATTTTAAGAGGACATTTTACTTTGAAGAGATAGTTTTTAATGAGAGAATATGTCAATTTGATAATTAGATAATTAAAAAAACATCTCTACAAAATTATCCAATTGACACATTATCTCATTATCTCAATTAATTAAGCTTCTTCTTAATTTCATTCAATATATAAAGATAATCTTCGTGTTTTTTTACAAAATCCCGGTCTGAAACATCAATGATTAAAACATTCAAATCGGTTTGAGATTTTATGTACTCCAAATACCCATTATTGATTCTGTCTAAATATGTAGCTTCAATATTCTGCTCATAAATACGTCCGCGTTTTTTTATGTTTTGAAGAAGTCGCTCTGTATTCTGATATAGATAAACATACAAATCTGGTTTTGGCATTTCTTTATAAATGATATCAAACAGATTTCTATACAAACGATATTCATCTTCGGCAAGCGTTATTTTCGCAAAAATCAAAGATTTAAAAATATGATAATCGGCAACTATAAAATCTTTAAACAAATCAAATTGCGCCAAATCATCGGCCAATTGCTGATAACGATCTGCTAAAAAAGACATTTCTAAAGGAAACGCATATCTATTTTGATCTTTATAAAATTTGGGCAAAAACGGATTATCTGCAAATCGTTCTAAAACAGTTTTTCCGTTAAAATCTTCGGCTATTTTATGCACCAAAGTAGTTTTTCCTGCCCCAATATTCCCTTCAAAAGCAACATAATTAAATTGATTTAGGGGAATTTGTGCAATCGGACTTTCCAGATTCTGTACAACTGTACAAACACTATCATCTGGAGTTACGGCAATCAATTCGGGAATTGTTTTTTGCAAAATCGGATGTTTCCAACTTAACCTTAAATCCTGCATCGGAAGTAAAACAAAATTCCTGTTCTGCATTAGCGGATGCGGGACTTGAAGTTTTTCGGTATCGATTATTTCGTTATCAAAAGCAATCAAATCAACATCAATAATTCTAGACTGATACCCTTCTTGATTCAAACGGATTCTCCCTAGTTCTTTTTCGACTTTTAAAATTTGATTTAATACTTTTTGCGCAGAGGAATTGGTGTGCAAAAGAAGTGCGCAATTATAAAAAGCATCACTTTCAAACCCCCACGCAGGAGTTTCGTAAAGTTTTGAAACCTCGATAACAGTCCCCACATTTTGATGTATTAAATCAATACAATTTTGAATGTTTTCTAGTCTGCTGCCTTGGTTGCTGCCTATCGATAAAACGACTTGATGCTGTAATTTCATAATTAATGCAAATTAACTAAAACTATTTTAGAATTAACCAATATATTTGTGAAACGACGTCTCAAATACAATCCTAAATTTAGATGTCTAGTTTGTAACATTTTGCCCTTTTTTGCTACTTATTAAAAAAATATACATATGAAGTTTTTAGGAAATGTAATTGCCACAGTTATTGGTATTTTTGTTTTTATTATGCTCTTCTTTTTTGGAGTAATCTTTATCGGAGTTGTTTTTGGCGGTGACGACAGTGTCTCTGTTAAATCTAATTCGGTTATTGAATTAAATTTAAAAGAAATTAAAAATGATTACGCAGGAAAATATAAAGATCCATGGGTAACTCGTTTTTCTGAACAAAAAGGCATTGGTTTAACCGATGTAATTAACGCTATTGAAGCGGCAAAAAAAGACGATAATATCAAAGGAATTTCGATCTTAAATGATGAATCGTCTCTTGGCCTTGCACAATATAAAGATTTAAGAAATGCTTTAGAAAGCTTCAAAAAATCTGGAAAATTTGTCTGGGCTTATGCCAATACGTATTCTCAAAAAGAATATTACTTAAACTCTGTTGCCAATACCATTTATCTAAATCCAGCTGGAGATTTAGATTTTAAAGGACTTTCTTCTGAAGTTATGTTTTTTAAGGATTTTCAAGATAAATCTGGAATTCATATGGAGGTAATTCGTCACGGAAAATACAAAAGTGCCGTTGAACCTTTCTTAGACAATAAAATGAGCGATGCCAACAGAGAGCAGATTACTGCACTTTTAAACTCCATTTGGGGTATCGTTTCGGCGGATATTTCAAAAAGCAGAAATATTCCGTTACCAAAATTAAACGAAATTGCAAATGGTCTTTTGGCTAGAACTCCAGAAATGGCAAAACAGCATCATTTAGTAGATATTATTGCTTACGAAGATGTTTATCACGATGCCATTAGAAAAGTTCTAAAAGTAGATAAAGATGAAGATTACAACAAAATTTCAATCTCAGATTACACTCAAAATCATGTAACAACTGCTTTGGCCGATACTTCAAGCGATCAGATTGCTATTATTTATGCTCAAGGCGAAATAGGAAGCGGTGAAGGCGATGTAAACACAATTGGCGAAGGTTCTATGCGCCGCTCTTTGCAAGAAGCTAGAAAAAATGATGATGTTAAAGCAATCGTCCTTAGAATTGACAGTCCAGGAGGAAGTGCGCTAACTTCTGATTTAATCTGGAGGGAAATTGAAATTACTAAAAAAGTTAAACCTGTTGTGGTTTCTATGGGTAATTATGCGGCTTCTGGCGGTTATTATATTGCCTGCAACGCCAATACAATTTTTGCTGAAAACAATACCATTACAGGATCTATTGGAGTTTTCGGAATGCTGCCAAACTTTAGTCCATTGGCAAACAAATTAGGAATCAATTCTGAACAAGTTAAAACGCATGAAAACTCAGCAAACTACAGTCCGTTTGTTCCTGTAGATGAAAAATTCAAAGCTTTCACGTTAGAAGGAGTCGAAAAAGTATATAACACTTTTGTAACTCATGTTGCCGAAGGCCGAAAAATGACTTTTGCACAAGTGGATTCTATTGCGCAAGGTCGCGTTTGGTCAGGAACTGAAGCTTTAAAAATTGGTTTAGTGGATAAAATTGGCGGATTGAATGATGCGATTGCTGAAGCAGCTAAAATT
The DNA here is from genome assembly GCF_002303885.1 of Flavobacterium sp. ACN2. Lineage (GTDB taxonomy): Bacteria > Bacteroidota > Bacteroidia > Flavobacteriales > Flavobacteriaceae > Flavobacterium. The sequence continues at coordinate 10,768 of NZ_MRCM01000002.1, forward strand.
GCTAAAGTAAAAAAATACAGTACTCAGAATTATCCTGAATACGAAAAAACGTTAAACGATTTGTTAGCAAATCTTCCTTTTGCAAGATCGAAAGAAGCTTTCATAAAAGAAGAAATCGGCGAAGAAAACTATCTTCTTATCGAACAGGTTAAGAAATTTCAAAAACAAAAAGGAGTGCAAGCGATATTGCCCTACGGAATCAATATTTATTAATTGAATTAAAAGATGAATAAAGTAATTCTTTTTTTAACGGTTTTGTTTTGGAGTTTCATAAATGCTCAAGACAAAAAAGAAATCACGTTTAAGGAAACTCCGGCTATATTAAAAATTAACAACGACCAGATTTTCGGTACGCTGACAACTCCAGATTTGACTAAAAAATTTCCGGTTGCTTTAATCATTGCTGGCTCTGGCCCAACAGACAGAAACGGGAATAATCCGATGATGAAAAACAATTCGTTGAAAATGCTGGCAGAAGCTTTGGCTAAAAACGGAATTGCATCTTTACGATATGACAAAAGAGCTATAGGAGAAAGTAAAGCCGCAGGCGGATCTGAAGGCAGTCTGGTTTTAGAAAATTATATTCAAGATGCCAAAAGCTGGATTAATTACCTGAAACAAGACAAGCGTTTTTCTAAAATAATCATAATTGGTCATAGTGAAGGCTCTTTAATTGGCATGGTTGCCAGTGCAAAAGCAGACAAATTTGTATCTATTGCGGGCGCGGGCGAACCGGCAGATCAAATTCTGAAAACACAGATTGGTGCCAAATCAATGAAACAGTTAAACGATATGACTTTTCCGATTATCGATAGTTTAAAAAACGGATTTCAGGTTAAAAAAATTGATCCAATGTTGAATTCTCTTTTCAGACCAAGCATTCAACCCTATTTGATTTCGTGGTTTAAATACAATCCGCAGACCGAAATACAAAAACTGACTATTCCTGTTTTACTAGTACAAGGAAATAATGATATTCAAATTGCAGTAAAAGATGCAGAGAATTTAAAACAAGCCAACAAAAATGCAGATTTGCAGATTATTGATAAAATGAATCATATCATGAAAATTGTTGATGGCAATCAGGAAGCTAATTTGGCTACCTACAACAATGAAACACTTCCTATTTCGGAAGTCTTGGTCGAAAAGATAGTTTCATTTATTCAGAAATAATAAAATAAATTCACTTAAAAATCCGTTTTGAAAATAGTTCTTAACGGATTTTTTTTATTTAACAATTTTAATAAAATTCTTACTTTTTTAAGAAAACTTTATCTGCAAACTGTAGTAAAAAAAACTATTTTTGCAGGAGTCGATTTTAAAATGTTAACCCTCAAATCTATTAATATATGCTAAAAAAAGTTTTAAAAATAAGTGCCATAGTTATTGTGGTATTTGTTGCTGCCTTATTTGCCATTCCGTTTTTGTTTAAAGACCAAATCAAATCTAAAATCGTCGAAGCAATTAACGAAAGTGTTGACGCCAAAGTAAGTTTTACAGATGCCGATTTAAGTTTATTTAAAAATTTTCCAAATGCAACGGTTGGAATCGAGAAATTAGTTATCATCAACAAAGCTCCTTTTGAAGGAGACACATTGGTTTCTTTAGGAGAATTAAATTTAAAAATGAGCGTTAAAGAACTTTTCAAAGGAAAAGATGAACCTTTAAGCATTCAGGGAATCAGTTCTACAAACGGATTAATAAAAATTATTTTCAATAAAGATGGTGTCGGAAACTTCGATATTGCCTTAAAAGACAAAAAAGAAGATAAAAAAGATGAAGCAAGCAAACCACTTGCGCTTAAAATTCAAAACTATAAGATTGAGAATTTTACTTTTAGATACATCGATCAAGGTTCTAAAATTAAAATGGTAATTGACAGTTTAAACCACGAAGGAACTGGAGATTTTACCAATTCAAAATTAGATTTGACAACAAAATCTACTGCAAAAGTTTCATTGGACATGGATAAAATGAATTACATGAAAAATGTGAAACTGACTTTAGATGCCGTTCTTGGAATTGATTTAGAGAAGAGCAAATATACTTTCAAAGAAAATAAAGCTTTAATCAATCAATTGCCTTTAGAGTTTGACGGATTTATCCAAATGACTGAAAAAGCTCAGATTTACGATTTGAAATTCAAAACGCCTACTTCATCGTTTACAAACTTCTTAGGTTTAATTCCTTCGGCGTACGCCTCTAGTTTAGAAGGTGTAAAAACGACTGGAGATTTTACTGTAAATGGTTTTGCAAAAGGTGAATTGACAGATACAACAGTTCCTAAATTTAATATCAAAATTGCATCAAACAACTCTTCTTTTCAATATCCAAACCTTCCAAAATCGGTTCAGAATATTGTAATTGATACGAAAATCATTAACGAAACTGGAATCTTAAATGATACTTACGTTAATTTAGATAAGTTATCTTTCAGAATTGACCAGGATGTTTTTAGCGCTAAAGCGAATATCAAAAACATAACGGTAAATCCAATTGTAGATGCAGCTTTAAAAGGAACAATCAACCTAGCTAATCTTTCGAAAGCCTACCCAATTAAAATGGATAAGCCTTTGGCAGGTATTTTAAAAGCTGACGTTACAACAAATTTTGATATGGCTTCTGTAGAAAAAAGTCAATATCAAAACATAAAAAATGCGGGTACAATGAGTTTGTCAGGATTTAAATATACTGATGAAAACAATAAAGCAATGAACATCAGTACAGCATTGGTCGAATTTAATCCGAGTAAAATCAACTTAAAACAATTTGATGCTACAACTGGAAAAAGTGATATTAGCATTAACGGGGTTTTAGAAAATTTCTATGGTTTTATGTTTAAAAAACAAGAACTAAGAGGAAATTTCAACATGAGCTCAAAACAATTGGCTGTTGATGATTTTATGACTTCTGGCGAACCTGCAACTGCAAAAACAGAAGCGAAACCAGCTGAAGCGATGAAGATTCCGGCTTTCTTAAACTGTACTTTAAATGCTAAAGCGACAACCGTTTTATACGATAATTTAAAACTTCAGGATGTTGCTGGAACATTAATTATTAAAGACGAGAAAGCAACTCTTCAAAACTTTAAAACAAATATCTTCGGCGGATCAATTGGTCTTAACGGAGCCGTTTCTACAAAAGAAAAAGTACCTACGTTTGATATGAACTTAGGATTCAATCAAGTTGATATTGCACAGACTTTTACACAGTTGGACATGATGAAAAAAATCGCTCCAATTGCGGGAATCATCAACGGAAAATTAAATTCGACTATCAAATTGAATGGTAATTTGGATGCAAAAGAATTGACTCCAGATCTTAAATCAATTTCAGGAGATTTATTAGGCCAATTATTATCAACTACGGTAAATGCCCAAAATTCAACTGTTTTAAATTCCCTTACTTCAAATGTTAAGTTTTTAGATTTGAACAAATTAAATCTAAATGATTTGAAAATGGCATTAACGTTTGATAACGGAAAGGTAAACGTAAAACCATTCGATATTAAATATCAAGATATTAAAGCTACAGTTGGCGGAACTCACGGTTTTGACCAAACCATGAATTACACGATTAAATTTGATGTTCCTGCTAAATATTTAGGAACTGAAGCGAATAATCTAATCGCAAAATTATCTCCTGCTGATGCTGCAAAATTGGAAAACATTCCAATTAATGCGGCTTTGACAGGTAACTTTTCAAATCCAAAAATTAGTACAGATATGAAAGCTGCTGTAAGCAATTTGACTACACAATTGGTTAATCAGCAAAAAGAAAAACTGACTCAAAAAGGAACTTCAGCGCTTACAGATTTAATCAATAAAAATACTAAAGCGAAAGATACAACTCAAGCAGCTAAAACTGAAAAAGAGCAAAAAACTCAGGAAGTAACTAAAAAAGCGAGTGATTTATTGAATGGATTGTTTAAGAAGAAGAATCCATAAAAAAGTTGCTAAGGTTCTAAGATACTAAGATACTAAGATACTAAGACACTAAGTTTCTCTAAAGCTTAAAAAACTTAGAACCTCAGTATCTTAGAAACTTAGCATCTTTTAAAAAAAAATCCTGTTCGAATGAACAGGATTTTTTTGTTATTATATTGCTCTTGAATAAAAATTTAATCTACCGTTATTCAAAATTGAATTTATTGTTTTTATGTATTGTTTTTTGGTGTAGAGATTAACATCTATTCCGATACTACAATTGTCATACGGTTCATATTTTTTCAAATTAGATACAGAAAACAATCCAATAGTTGGGGTATGTACCGAGCTTGATAAATGCATAATTCCGCTGTCGGCACCAATAAACAAATCTGCATTTGCAATAACAGATCCTATTTCTCGAATATCTTTACTGTAAAATGTGGGTGCCTTAAATCCAATTTGCGACACATTTTCTACAGGTAAAATCTCAATAATGTTATAATCTTTATACTCTGAAGTAAGTTGAGAATAAAATTTTTCCCACCATTCCTCCGACAGACATTTTGTTCCTGTTGCATAGGTAAAAATACAAATCGTCTTTTTATCGTTATTCGTTAGTTCGCTTAATATCTTTCTTCCTTCTGCAATTTCAGAAGCTGATAATTTAAGTTCTAAAGGAGCAATTATTTTATTGCTATTTGTTGGTAGTCTCAGTTTTGAAAGATAATTGCGGAAATTATAAACAGGGTATTTTGCAATATGTTCAAAATCACTTTTATGTTCTGTTTCTTCCTCATTCGAGTCTCCAAAAAACTTGTATTTAGCATTTGAAAATTGAACTGCTAATCGTCCAGAAGAAGAGTTTTGATCTACGTTAATCGCTAAGTCATATGGTGTCCTCTTTAATGAAATCCAGACTTTTGAATAGGCCAGCAAACTTTTAAATGGTTTTTTAGGCAGATGAATTATTTTGTCAACAGTATCGTATTTTTCAAAAATAATTGGAGCCAAAGTTCCTTTTACAAATAAATCAATTTTACAATTTGGAAACATTTCAGACACTTCCTGAACAAGTGGCGTAATTAACAAAAGGTTTCCTAATCTTCCATTTGGTCTACAGATCAGAACTTTTTTGATCTCGCTCTTATCGACCAAAATAAAATCGTCCTGCATATTTGTCTTTCCAACATTCTTAGTCAGATTCCGCATTATGCTACGTCTGTGTACGTTTATTTTGCTTAAAACACTCATTTATGGAATAATTTATTAATTATAAAATCTTAATTAAATTTTAGAAATAGTGGCAGTCTCAAATCTACCTTCTTTTATTATCTAAAAATAAATTCTTCCAATAAGCATTTGTTACAAAATTGTAACCAAATGTATCATCATTTACACTTTTTTGTGTTTTGGAATTGAGCTAAAATTACAATAAATTATCACAGAATTAACAAATTAATAGACGATTACGCAATAAACATCGACAACTCCTTAGAAAACCTAGACATTTATTGAAACCACATACCCTTCCGAACCGCGAATATTAAAAACGGTACCGTCCTCAAATAGTAAATATTGACCTTTAATACCCGTTAATTTTCCGCTAAAAGAAGGTGTTTTATCAAGATTTAAACTGTTCACTTTAGCCGGATAACTCAAAACGGGATACTGAAGTTCGTAAACATCATTTTTTTCAGCATAAAAATAATCTCTAACTTCTGTTGGAATTAAGCTTTCAATTTTTGCTTTCTCTGCGATTAAATCAAAACTTTCAACAGCGTTTTGCAACATTTTTCTCCAATTGGTTTTGTCTGTATAATGGTCTTTTAATGCTACCTCTGTTATTCCTGCCAAATATCGATTTGGAACCTCAACAATGGCAATCGCTTGAGAAGCACCTTGATCGATCCAACGAGTTGGGACTTGCGATTTGCGAGTCACTCCAACTTTTATTTCACAAGCCGAAGCCAAATACACCACGTGTGGCTGCAATTGCGCTTTTGATTCATATTCTAAATCTCTATCTGCAATTCCTAAGTGCGCTGTACTCAATTCTGGTCTCATAATCCAATCTCCTACTGCAGGACTTGAATAAAAACACTCGTAACAGAAACCTTGTCGGTATATTTTTTTCTTTTTACCGCAATTTAAACATTGACAGCCCACAAAATTGATTTCAATTTCTTTATCTAATAATTGATTAACATTTAAGAAACTATCTTCGAAAACCAAATAATATTGAATTGGACTTCCAAGTTCGGTTTGCATTTTTGTGAGTACGCCTTGATATTGCATCCGTATTTTTTATTTATAATTGCTGATTTAGATTTATCAAAAGATTTAAAATTTTTGTGTTAAAATTCGACTTATTAGGTAGAATCTTTACCTTAAATCGAATTGTTTATTACAAAAAAATATTATTTTTGATATGAAGACAAAGTTACTATTTGTCTATCGATATTCAAATTTTAAGTTTTTTGTTTTATATAGATTGTAAGATTTAAAACCTAAAATTAGCTAACTAAAAAACAGATTCATGCCTTTATCTATTATCAATTCGTTTGCATCTTGGGTTCTTAAACAAAGGATTCATCAAATAGAGCTTTTTTTAAAATACCCAAATGAAGTTCAGGAAGAATTATTGCACAACTTATTGACGGCATCTGAAAATACGGTTATTGGAAAACAATATGATTTCTCGAGTATTAACTCTTATCAAACCTTTTCAGAAAGAGTTCCAATTGCAACTTATGAAGAATTACAACCGCTAATCGAACGTACGCGTTTAGGCGAGCAAAATGTGTTTTGGGAAACGCCAATTAAATGGTTTGCCAAATCTAGCGGAACTACAAATGCAAAAAGTAAATTTATTCCAGTAAGTAACGAAGCTTTGGAAGATTGCCATTATAAAGGAAGTAAAGACCTTTTGTGTCTTTATTTGAATAATAATGAAGATTCTGAATTGTTTTTGGGTAAAAGCCTTCGTTTGGGAGGAAGTTCTCAGATTTATGAAAACAACAATACTTTCTTTGGCGATTTATCGGCAATTTTGATTGAAAACATGCCTATTTGGGCTGAATTTAGCAGTACGCCTAGCAGTAAAACTTCGTTAATGAGCGAATGGGAAACTAAAATGGCTGCAATTATCAACGAAACTAAAAATGAAAACGTAACCAGTTTTGCTGGAGTTCCTTCTTGGATGCTGGTTTTAATGAATAAAGTTTTAGAAAATACTGGCAAACAGAGTTTATTGGAAATTTGGCCGAATCTTGAAGTCTATTTTCATGGCGGAGTAAGTTTTTCTCCGTACAAAGAACAATACAAGAAAATTTTACCAAGTAAAGATTTTAAATATTATGAAATCTACAACGCTTCTGAAGGGTTCTTTGCTATTCAAGATTTAAATAACTCAAGCGATTTATTATTGATGTTGGATTATGGAATTTTCTACGAATTTATTCCGATGGATACTTTTGGAACTCCAAACCAAAAAGTAGTTCGTCTGGCCGATGTAGAATTGAATAAAAATTACGCCATTGTTATTACTACCAATTCTGGTTTATGGCGTTATTTGATTGGAGATACAGTTCGTTTTACTTCTTTAAATCCGTACAGAATTAGAGTTACGGGAAGAACCAAACATCATATTAATGTTTTTGGTGAAGAATTAATGGTAGAAAATACTGATCAGGCTATTGCAAAAGCTTGTCAGGTAACCCAAACTGAAGTGATCGATTATACAGTAGCTCCTATTTTTATGCAAGATAAAGAAAAAGGCGCTCACGAATGGATGATTGAATTTAAGAAACATCCTGCTGATGTTAGTCTTTTCCAAAAAGTTTTAGACGAAACGTTGCAGACTTTAAACTCAGATTACGAAGCAAAACGTTACAACAATATGACTCTTAATCCTTTGGTGATTAATGTGGCTCGTGAAAATCTATTTTATGATTGGCTGAAAGAAAGAGATAAATTGGGCGGCCAACATAAGATTCCGAGATTATCGAATCAGAGAGATTATTTGGAGCAGTTAAAAGAAATGTGTTAAAACAACTTATTTACTATAAAATGAAGGATACAAAATTCAGCGATATGACTACTGAAGAGCTGATTAAAAATCAGAAGACATTAAAAACTGTGAATACTATATTCTGTGTTGTGCTTTTTATGCTATTCGTTCTTAATATATTCATTGTTTTTATGAAAGGTTTTAGCGCCATGAATATTATTCCGATTGCTTTGTTGCCTATTCTTTTTTTGAATATTAAGAATTTAAAAGAGATTAAACGAGAGTTGGAATCGAGAAAGTAAATTCAAAAAGTTTTGGATGAAATTTTGCAAACCTTAATTGCACCTTAAAAATCCAAAAGAAATTAAACAATGACTCATCAAGAAAATAAATTAGTTTTAAATAACTTTTTCCATTCTCTGTTTCCAATAGAAAAAGAAACAGTAGAAAGAATTACTAAAAATTTTACTCCTTTTAAATTAGAAAAAAACTCAATTCTTCTGGACAAAGAAACTGTAAGCACCAAAACTTATTTCTTAGAAAAAGGCTACATGGCGTCTTTTATTTTAAATGAAGATAATGATGAAATCATTACAAATATCTTCACAGCACCTTGCTTTGTAAACGATTTTCTTTCTTTTTTTAAAAAAGAACCAACCAAAGAAACATTTCAAACCATTACAGATTGTATTTTTTGGGAAACGGATTTAGAAACTGTTCAAGACAATTTTCATTCTATTTCTCAATTTAGAGAATTTAGCCGACTATTGTTTGTAATTAATTATCACAATCTTAACGATAGACTTATCGAAATGATAAGTCAAAAAGCCGAAACTAGATATTTAAAACTTTTAAAGCAAAGACCCGATATATTTAAGCATGTCCCGCTTAAAATTATAGCTTCGTATTTAGGAATTACTGATACTTCATTAAGCCGTATTAGAAGAGACACATCCCATCTTTAAATTCTTATCATTTGACAAGTATTATTAAATGGAGAAGAAATGATATTTGTAAAAAATAAAAAAATGGAAAGAAAACATATTGTTGTAGTAGGACTTGGAGGAGTTGGAGGCTATTTTGGTTTTAAAATAAATCAAACGAATGAAAGTAAAAAACAGCATCAAATTACATTTGTTGCCAGAGAACAAACGTTTGATACCGTTAAAAATAATGGATTAATTTTACTTTCTGATGAACACCCTAATTCGGTTACAAAACCTGAATTTATTTGTGATAATATAAAAGAAATATCTTCTCCCGATTTAATATTAGTTTGCACAAAGGAATATGACCTTGAAAATATCTGTAAGCAGATAATTCAAATTATAAGCCCGAAAACTATTATATTGCCTATGATGAATGGCGCTGACATTTATGAAAGAATAAGAAAATTAATTCCTAAAAACACGATTTTACCAAGCTGCATTTATGTTGCTTCACATATAAAAGAAAAGGGAATTGTTGAACATAAAGGAAAACCAGGAAAGATATTCATTGGACGTGATCCTGAAAATTTTAATAAAAACATTGACTGGATAGCGGATTTATTGTCTGAAAGCAGAATCGATTTCGAATTGAAGGACAATTCTTTTACTGAAATCTGGACGAAGTTTGTTTTTATTGCCAGTTTTGGCTTAGTAACTTCTAAACACAATTCGTCAATAGGAGATGTCTGTGCAGTTCCTTTACAAAGAAGTGAAGCTGAAGAAATCATGAAAGAAATTAAATTAATAGCCGATAAAAAAGGTATTAAACTACATACGAAAATCTTAGAGAAGACTTTTGAAAAAGCTGCAACTTTTCCGCCGAAAACACCAACTTCATTACAGCTTGATATCAATTCAAATAAAGCAAATAATGAGTTAGAATTATTTGCTAGCCCAATAATTAATTATGGAATCGAATTAAATATTAAAACTCCATACACGGAAAAAATTTACAATGAACTAAAAGAAAAAATAAAGTTAAACTCTTTCTAGGTAGATAATTTCGTGAGTTAAAACCGATAATTCCACTAAACCCCGAATGAGGGATAGAAGTGGAAATCCTTTTATGCCGGGGTTCGGCATAAAAGATTGCAACGGATAGCCCCCGATTCGCCGCGGCGAAACATGCCCATATAAAAAACCTCAGTCTTTTATTTGAAGAGACTGAGGTTTGTTTTTTATTTTGATTGTCGAGCTACTTGTGGAGATCCCTCGTTCCTTCGGGATGACAAAAAATGAGCTAATTTGTCAGGCTGAGCGAAGTCTAAGCCCTTTTCTACATGAAAGCCCTTCGACTTCGCTCAGGGTGACAGATTGTAAATTACATCATATCAATATATCTATCGTGATATCCTAAAAGATATAAAACACCATCAAGACCTAAACTTGAGATTGAGGTTGAAGCGCTTTCTTTTACTTTTGGTTTGGCATGGAAAGCGATTCCTAGACCTGCTAAGTTTAGCATTGGCAAATCATTTGCTCCGTCTCCAACTGCGATGGTTTGGTTGATGTGGATTCCTTCTTTCTCAGCAATTGCTTTTAGATATTCTGCTTTTTTCTGGCCGTCTACGATATCGCCTATATATTTACCGGTCAGTTTACCGTCTTTTATTTCTAATTGATTGGCATGAACGTAATCTATTCCTAGTTCTTTTTGAAGGTATTCTCCAAAATAAGTAAATCCTCCAGATAGAATTGCAGTTTTGTAGCCGTAGTATTTTAAGGCTTTCATTAAACGATGAGCCCCTTGTGTAATTGGCAAATTAACAGCAACATTTTGTAGAACTTCTTCGCTTAAACCCTCAAGAAGAGCCATACGTTTTTTGAAACTTTCGTTGAAATCAATTTCGCCATTCATAGCCGATTCTGTAATCGCTCGAACTTGATCTCCAACGCCATTCAATTCTGCAAGCTCATCGATTACTTCGGTTTGAATTAAAGTCGAATCCATATCGAAGCAAACCAAACGACGGTTTCTTCTATAAATGTTATCTTCTTGGAAAGAAATATCAACATTCAACGTTCTAGAGATCTCCATAAAACTCGCCGTCATGATGATCTTATTTACAATTTCGCCCGTTACAGACAATTGAATACAAGAACGCGGATATTCTTCTTTTTCTACAATTGAAGTTCTTCCAGTTAATCGGATAATAGAATCGATATTTAAATTTTGATCTGACAATATTTGAGTTACTGCAGACAATTGTGAAGCCGCCAGTTTCTCTCCCAAAATATTGATGATATAACGTTGTTTTGATTGTGATTTTACCCACGTTTCGTAATCTTCGATAGAAATTGGAATAAATTTTACTTTAATTTCCAATTCGTATGCTTTAAACAAAAGATCTTTTAAAACGGGAGCTGAAGAAGAACCTGCAGCAATTTCGAACAAAATTCCTAAAGAAAGCGTATCATGAATATCGGCCTGGCCAATATCTAATATATTAGCATCGTATGCTGCCAAAACAGCCGTTAAACCTGCTGTAACTCCAATTTTATCGTGTCCTGAAACTTTTAATAAAATTATTTCTTTATCTTCTGCTGCCATTTTTCTTTCTTGATTATGAAGCGACAAAAATCGGCAATCTCTCGTTGATAAAAAAGAATAATCCTTGTTTTTTTGAAAAGAAAAAGCACATATAAATGTGCTTTTTCGAGTAATTTAACAATTATCTTTTATTATTAAAATAACGTAACTTTTATATTATTTCATTCCTTCATTTTTATCAAAACTCACCATCCAGTTGATGCCGAATTTATCTTTAAACATTCCGAAATAAGATCCCCAAAAAGTGTCGTTCATCGGCATTTCTACTTTTCCTCCAGCCGAAAGTCCGTTAAAGATTTTATCGGCATCTTCTCTGCTTTCTGCATTAATAGAAACAGAAAAGTTATCGCCGAAACCGACATCTCCGTATCTTGGATGTGTGTCGCTTCCCATTAAAATACTACTTCCAATTGGAAGAGATACGTGCATAATTCTATTCAAAGCTTCTTCAGAAAGCACTTCGCCTTCTTCTGCGGGAGCATCTTTAAATTTTCCGATATATGGAAAATCTCCACCAAAAACTGATTTATAAAACAGAAATGCTTCTTCACATGTTCCGTTAAACATTAAATAGGGGTTGACTGCTGTTGCCATGATATTTCTTTTTAATTGTAAATTGTTAATTATCTACCTTCCCTCTCTCCTCTTTATTCTTTATTCTATTCTCTTTCTTCTAACTTTTACTTCTCAGACAATTCTTTAATTAATTCCACCGCTTTTGGAAACGCATCTTTGAAGTAATCAATATGTTTTTCAATTACATCAACCTCAACATGAAGATTAACCACATCGCCCTTTTGATCCAAACGATAGGTTTCCATTGCACCGCTCCATTTTTCTGTTTCCGCATTTGGTGGCACTTCTTTATGATCCTTGATTTCGCCAAGATGCTTAAAAGCCATATATTCATTCGGAATTTTGGTCTCAATCAGACTATTCATTCCATCTGCTCCTCCAGGACCTAAAAAATAAATTTTGTCCCCTTCATTCCAAGTCGATTCAGCATAACTTCCTTCGGCAAAAACACTCGTCCACTTTCTGTATGTTTCGTCATCCCATAAGACTTTCCAAATCTTTTCTTTTGAAGCCTTTATTTCGATATTAAATACTAATTTTTCCATCTTAACCTGGTAATTTACTAAAATCCATAAATAAAACATTCCAACGATGACCATCCAAATCGGCAAAACCACAGCCATACATCCAGCCCTGACTTTCGGCAGGAGGAGCAAAAACGTTTCCGCCGGCTTCTTTGACTTTCTCTGCTAGTTCATCGACTTCTTCCCTGCTTTCTGCATCAATCGAAATCAACACTTCTGAGCTTAATTTCGTATCTGTAACACTATTTTGCGAAAAGCTTGAAAAAAGCATTTCTTCAAAAAGCATTACTACAAAATGTCCTTCACCTACAATCATGCACGTCGAACTTGGCGTGTCATGCTGTTCATTAAACGAAAAACCTATTTTCCAAAAAAAATCTTTCGCTTTTGCCACATCCTTTACAGGAAGATTCAACCATATTTGTTTTGTCATTTTTTGTTTTTTTTTGTTGGGTTAGATATTTATTTCTTTTTTAAACCATATTAGTATTATTTAGCATTCTATTTTTAACCTTTAAACCTTTGTCACTCTGCTTCTTTGCACCTTAATTAGCCTCAACGTAACTTTTAAAATTATCCAAAATGGCCTGCCATCCAGCGCGTTGCATTTCTTCTGGATTTTGTGTTTCTGGGTCAAAACTTTCAATTATCTCAACACCATCTGCCGTTTCTGTAAAAGTGATTTCAACTTTTCTTCCGTCTCCCATAACATAAGATAATGCTTCGTTTGGTTTTACTAAAGTAAATTCGCCCTCAAAGTCAAAACTCATGCTTCCGTCTTTTGCCGCCATAGTCGATTTGAATTTCCCACCTTCTCTCAAATCAGCTTCAGCATAAGGTGTGTGCCAGTCAGGAGAAGCAAAGCTCCATTTTGTAATATGTTCTGGAGTATTCCAAAAATTCCAAACTTTATCAAGAGATGCGTTGACAGTGTTTTTTATTGTTATCATTTTTATCGTTTTTGTGATTTATTAATTGATTATTACATGTTAGCTGGAATCTGACTTTCATCCATAAAGAAAACTTCCCAGTGATGTCCGTCTACATCTAGAAAAGTTCTTTGGTACATCCAGCCATAATCTTGAGATTGCTGGTAATCTGTTCCTCCGGCCTTAATGGCCTTTTCCATCATTTCATCTACCTGTTCTCGTGTTTCTACAGAAAGCGCCATAAGAGCTTCGCTGGTTGTTGTAGAATCACAAATTTGTTTCTTTGTAAAGGTTTGATAAAACTCTTTTACCAAAAGCATTACAAAAATGCTTTCGCTTATAACGATGCAAGCTCCCTTATCATTAGTAAATTTCGGATTGGTCGAAAAGCCAAGTTCGTTAAAAAAAGATATTGCGCGATTTAAATCTTTTACAGCAAGATTTAAGAAGATTTTTGTTTTCATCTTTATAAAATTACGAATTAATTAAAACAAATTTAATTTTTTAAGATTACTTAAAAATGCCAATAAAAGTCATTTTTAGGGGCATTTGAGACAATTTGCTTATTTTTGTATGATACTGAAATTCCAAAAAACCAAAATATAATGAGCACGAAACTAGGTTTAATCATACCTCACGATTATAAATTACTGAGCATTGCAGCGATTTTGGAAGTATTTGAAACTGCCAATAAACTTACTCCTGGAACCGAAAAACCATTTGAAATTATGATTTTTCAGTCGCAAGAGCAAACCGATCAGGGAAATTTATTTGGATATAAAAGCAATGCTATTGAAACTTCAGAAAGTATTTTAGACTTAATTTTAATTCCCGCTTTTACTACCGACAATATGAGCGAGATGATTAAAAAGAATAAAAGCTTTATTCCGTGGTTACAAAAACAGCATAAAGCCGGAGCCGAATTAGCCAGTTTTTGCACTGGAGCTTTTTTATTTGCTGCTTCTGGTTTATTGAACGAAAAATTAGCCACAACACATGTTGACGCTTGCAGTGCCTTTACTAAAGCTTTTCCGATGGTAAAATTAAAACCTGAGGAAACTTTGACTGCAGACGGAAGTTTATACACCAGCGGCGGATCTACCTCAACCTTTCATTTATTGATTCTTTTGGTTCAGAAATTCTGCGGTAACGAAATGGCAGTTAAAATCGCTAAAATATTTTCAATTGATTTGAATCGATACAAACAAAGTTATTTCAGCACCTTTAGACCCAATCATTTGCACAATGATTCCTTAGTTGCACTATTGCAACAAAAAATTGAAAATCAGTATCATTCTATCGAAAAACTGGAAGAAATCACAAAAGATATCCCGACCAGTGCCCGAAACATGACTCGACGTTTCAAACAAGTAACAGGAATTCCTCCGATTGAATATTTACAGAATATCAGGGTCGAAAGCTCAAAGAAATACTTAGAACAAACTCAGCTTTCAATTTCGGAAATCATCGAGAAAACTGGATATAATGATCCAAAAGCTTTTAGAAAAGTATTTTATAAAATGGTCGGTATGAAACCTATTGAATATCGAGAAAAATTTAGAGTGCAATAATTTTAAGGAGCAGATCAATTCTTTTTCATAAGAACGTTTCGTCCTGCTCTACACTGTATCTTTTGTTGTGAACCCCACAACAAAAGGATGCCGTTTCGATCAGGGCTAAAATAGAACTTTTGTTTTTCAGAATTGCTTTAAGACTTAACAACCCAAAGGAGTACTTTTTTATTGGCTTTCAAAAGTTCATCGATCTCTCTCATGCTTTCGTTTGAAACTGCAGGACAGCCCCAGCCTTCTGGTGTTCCTTTTGGATAAACTTCATCATCTGACACCGCTTCCCAAGAATGCAAAACAATAGCACGTTTTCGTGCATTAAAATTGCTTTTTTCTTTTCCTTGCAAAACATAATTTACTTTTATTCCCCACTGACTTACACCACGATCTAAAACAACATATTTTCCAACCGAAGAACAATGCGAATCAAATTCGTTACTCATACTTGCGTTATTTTTAGAGGAAGTTCCTCCCCATCGATTATCTCCACAACCATGACTTACCATATACGATTTTGAGACTTCCTTCTTTTTAAAATCGTAAACAAAAAATCTTTTATAACCAGAATGCAATCCGAGGTCTATCAAAATAAATTTATCCTGATTTAAATTATTGACTTTACAATAGTACGCTGCTTCTTTATAATAATTATTGTAATTAACTACAATATGAGAATTTTCTAATGAAACCGCTTCACTTTTATGCTTATTTTCAGAAACAGTTATTCTTTTGCTTTCTTTATTACAAGAAAAAACAAATACCAGACAAATTATAAAAGGCATTCTTTTCATATCAAATATTTACACAAAAGCACAAACGAAAATAGAATTAAAAAAGTATATAAAAAAACCTGCTCAAATAAATGAGCAGGTTCTATAAGATGAACTTTTTCAAAGTTTAAATCTTTGAAAAAGTTATTTTTAAAGTTTACGAAGCAATCTCCATACGTTTCAATAAGTTTTTACTTAACGTATGTTCTGCATATTCTTTGTCGATTGTCAGACTAATATCATCAGAAGTTGGCAGTTCGTACATGGCATCTGTCAAGATAGCTTCACATAAAGAACGTAATCCACGCGCACCTAGTTTATACTCTAAAGCTTTATCTACAATAAAATCTAAAGCTTCATCGGTAATTGTAAACTCAACATCATCCATTAAGAATAACTTCTGATATTGTTTGATCAACGCATTTTTAGGCTGTGTCAAAATTGCACGAAGCGTTGCTTTATCCAAAGGATCCATGTGCGTTAAAACTGGTAAACGTCCAATAATCTCAGGAATCAAACCAAAGTCTTTAATGTCTTTTGGGATAATGTATTGCAACAAATTGTCTTTATCTATATTGTCAGCATTTTTAGAAGTTGAGTACCCAACTGCCTGACGGTTTAAACGTTTTGAAATAATACGTTCTACCCCATCAAAAGCACCACCAGCAATAAATAAGATGTTTTGAGTATTTACCTCAACAAATTTCTGGTCTGGATGTTTACGTCCTCCTTTTGGTGGTACGTTTACAACTGTTCCTTCTAATAATTTCAATAAAGCCTGCTGAACACCTTCTCCAGAAACATCACGAGTAATTGATGGATTATCGCTCTTACGAGCAATTTTATCAATCTCATCAATAAATACGATTCCTCTTTCTGCTTTAGCCACATCATAATCTGCAGCTTGAAGTAAACGTGTCAAAATACTTTCAACGTCTTCTCCAACATAACCCGCTTCTGTCAATACAGTTGCATCAACAATTGCTAACGGAACATCTAACATTTTAGCAATAGTTTTTGCTACTAATGTTTTTCCAGTTCCTGTCTGACCGACCATGATGATGTTACTTTTTTCGATCTCTACTTCATCGTCTAATTGCTGTTGCATTAAACGTTTGTAGTGATTGTAAACCGCAACTGACATCACTTTTTTCGTCTGGTCTTGACCAATAACATATTGATCTAGAAAAGCTCTAATTTCTTTTGGTTTCTTTAAAATTAAGTCCCCAACTAGTTTCGCGCTTCCGCTAGATTTTAATTCTTCTAAAACAATTCCGTGAGCCTGTTCAATACACTTATCACAAATATGTGCATTGATACCTGCAATTAATAAATTAGTTTCTGGCTTCTTTCTTCCACAAAACGAACATTCTAATACTACTTTTGCCATTCTATATTTAAGTTACTAAGCTGCAAAGATACTAAGTTTCTAAGCTTTTTGACCTAAAACTTAAAAACTTAGCTCTTTACAGCTTAATATTTTTGTTTAAAGTTTAAAGTTTCAGGTTTCAGATTTGCCGAAGCAACTTGAAACATGAGACCTGAAACTAATTCTTAGCTTCTTCTTAATACTTCGTCAATCATTCCGTACTCTTTTGCTTCATCTGCTTTCATCCAGTAATCACGCTCACTGTCTTTATGCACTTTATCAAAAGTTTGTCCTGAATGTTGAGAGATGATGTTGTATAGTTCATCTTTTAATTTCAACATCTCACGTAAGTTGATTTCCATATCTGTTGCAACACCTTGCGCTCCTCCAGATGGTTGGTGAATCATTACTCTTGAGTGAGGTAATGCAGAACGTTTTCCTGCAGCTCCTGCACATAATAAAACTGCTCCCATAGAAGCTGCCATTCCTGTACAGATTGTTGCTACATCTGGTTTGATGTACTGCATAGTATCGTAAATTCCTAAACCTGCATAAACACTTCCTCCTGGCGAGTTTAAATAAATTTGAATATCTTTTGAAGCATCAGCACTTTCTAAAAATAACAACTGAGCCTGAACAATATTAGCAATCTGATCGTCAATACCAGTTCCTAAAAAGATAATTCTGTCCATCATTAATCTTGAGAAAACGTCTAATTGAGAAATATTCAGCTGACGCTCTTCGATAATATATGGAGTCATGTTTGTTGGTGTCATCGCTGCTACGATTTTATCGTAATACATTGCGTTTACTCCTTGGTGCTTTGTAGCAAATTTTTTGAATTCTTTACCGTAGTTCATATTTTTAGTTTAAAGTTGAAAAGTCTAAAATCAGCATGTGACTTAAACGAATTAAACAAAGTTCATACCTTTTTATAAGAGATGCCAATTTGTCTTCTTTTTATAATAGAAGTTTCGTTATTGAAATTTAAGAAATAATTATTTCAAAACAACGATCTTTTTAAAACAAAAAAAGAGCGTCAAAAATATCTTTTGACGCTCAAATATAACTTTTTTTATCTTTCAGTTTCTGTAATAAAATCTTAAAATTTGACTTTACAACTTTTGACTTTCAGACTTAAATTTATTCTCCGTAAGAAGCAGCAATAAATTCTTCGTAAGTAACCTCTTTAGTAGTTGGGTTAGCTTTTTCTTTGAAAATATCTAACATTTTAGCTGCTACAACTTGCTCAGAAAGTCTTTTTACTTCGTCTTGGTTAGATAAAACTCTAGCCACGATTCCTTGAACTTCTTCTTCAGTTGGGTTTGTTTGACCAAATTGAGCCATTTGCTGTCTGATTGCGCCTGATGTAAACTCTTTCAAGTCATCAAATGTAATTTGGATATTGCTTTGAGCTAATGCTTTTCCTTCGATTAATTGGAAACGTAAACCTTTTTCAGATCTTGCGTATTCAACTTCAGCTTCTTCTGCAGAAAGATTTTTCTCTCCTACAGTTTGCAACCATTTTTTAAGGAATTCAGCTGGTAAATCAAATTTTGTATTTTCGATCAAGAAATCCTGAACGTCTAATAATAATTTTTGGTCAGCTTGTTGAGCGAATTGCGCTTCAGCATCTTCTTTAATTTTAGCTTTTAAATCTTCTAAAGAAGCCACATTTCCTTCACCAAAAAGTTTATCAAATAATTCTTGGTTTAATTCAGCTGGCTCAGAACCGTTGATTGCCTCAATAGTAAAGTTTACTTCAACATCTAAACCGTGAACACCTTCGTGACCTACTTTTAAGTAATCCATTAATTGGTGATCATCTTCAAATAAACCTTTTGTACTTACTGTAACAACATCTCCAACTTTTTTACCTGTGAATTGTTTTTGAGCTTTTTTGCTAAATGCATCAACAGAAATTGTAGTCGTATTATCGATTCCGTTTGCTTCGTTTGAGAAAGTTCCAGTTAAATCAGATTTAGCATCAGAAACTTCTTGAGGAACTGCTTTTCCAAATTGTTTTTGGATACGCTCCACTTGTCCGTCGATTAATTTATCGTCTGCAGTAACGATATATTTTACGATATTATTTTTAGCTTCAAGATCAATTTCGAAGTTTGGCACTAAACCAATTTCGTATTCGAAAGTTAACTCTTCAGCATCCCAGTTAAAGTTTTCGTCTACTTTAGCAAGAGGAGTTCCTAAAAGATTTAATCTTTCAGATTGAATATAACGCTCTAAAGCCAAATCAACTACTTTTTTGATCTCTTCTTGCTTAATAGCTTTTCCGTATTGTTTTTCAACAAGATCTTTAGGTACAGCCCCTTTTCTAAATCCTTTAACTTGTGCTAAAGGCATTTTTTCGTTAATTCTTTTTGCTACTTGACCTTTATAATCCATATGAACAACGTTCATAACGATTGTCTCGTTTACAGCGTCTATTGCTACTCTTTTAATATCCATCTTCTTCTTTAATTTACATAATAAAATTGGGTTGCAAAATTATAAAATTTTTGCAACCCAACCAAGTTTTTAATCTATTGTATTTGAAGCAGTTTTAATCTGCTCAATTGTTTTATTTATCGTCTCCCAATATTTTATAAGTAAGAGATTGAAGGATAGACAAAATAATGCTGAATATTAATGCTGTCCAGAATGTATCGACTACAAAACCGCCAACAATTTTTGTACAAAGCAAAATAATCAAAGCATTTATAACTAATAAAAATAAACCAAGTGTAACAAACGTTACCGGCAGAGTTAGCAATACCAAAATTGGTTTAATGAATATATTTAGCAATCCTAAAACTACTGCAACAATTACGGCCGTACCAAAACTAGCAACATGGACTCCAGTTAAAATGTTAGACAATAATAAAACTAAGGCAGCTGTAACAAGAAGTCTAAGTAATAATTTCATAGTTATTCAGGTTTAAAATTTATTTAAAAGTACTAATTTTTCATCAAAAAATAACTACTCTTTCAAAAACTCCGTTGTCAATTCAAAAAACATTTTCGGATTTTCAGCATGAAGCCAATGTCCAGCATTTGGGATGGTTTCTAGTTTTAAATTTGGAAAATGCTTACGGATTCCGTCCAAATCTTCATCTTGAATGTATCCAGAGTTTCCTCCACGAATAAATAATGTCGGGTTATTAAAAACTAAATCGTCTGCCAAAGGTTTTCCAATGGCATCCAGATTATTATTAAACGCTTCAAGATTAAATCTAAATGCCAATTGCCCAGGTTCCTTCCAATATAAATTTTTCAGCAAAAACTGACGTGTTCCAAAATCCGGAACATATTGAGACACTATTTCCTCAACATCATTTCGGCTTGGCTTTACCGAAAAATCAACTGCATTTAATCCTGCCAAAATCTCCTGATGGTGCTGTTTGTAGAACCTCGGGCCAATATCTGCCACAATCAATTTATCTACAATCTCTGGGTGTGTTGTTGCGAAAAGCATTGCCACTTTTCCTCCCATAGAATGTCCAAGAATATCAATTCGTGTTAGATTATTTGCCTGACAGTATTCGTATACATCTTGAACCATTGCTTCGTAACTCCATTCGCTTGAATGAAAACTGCGCCCGTGGTTTCTTAAATCTAAAATATGAACCTGAAATCCAGCTTCTACATATTGTCCAGCAAGAGTTTTCCAGTTATCAGACATTCCTAGAAATCCGTGCATGATAACAAATGGTTTTCCTTCGCCTTCTATTTTTGAGTATAACATTTGTATTAGTATTAATATCTTTTTACAAAGGTAGAAAAGTTATTAGCAAAAAAATATTCAAAAACACAGCTACAACCAATTGTAAGATATTTAATATGAAAATAATTTTGAAATTTACGGTTTTCCGTAAGGTTATACATTTTAAAAACACTACTTTCGCACCAAAATCAAGCATCAAAGTCTTGATTTAACAATCTAATTTAAACACCAAATCATGATTAAAAAATTCATTTTGTTATCATTGGTTGCTTCTCAACTTATGGTTTCTTGCTCTAGTGAAGACAGCCCAACAACCGATCCAACTAAAGATCTAACTCTAGAAGAGCAAATTGCTAATTTAGTAAAACAACCTTACTCAAAACTTACTCCAACTGAGCAAAAAGCTAAATTAGAAGTTGAAGCTAATGAAATGCTTGTTCAATTAGACAAATCAAAAAGCTCTAGTGCTATTGAAGCAGTAGAAAACTTAAACCGTTTACTAGATATTAGCACTGTTGATATTTTTAACGGAAAAAATGACAATGAAGTTGAAGATATTTTAAATGTATCAGGTGTTTACGGTGTTTACACTTGGGATAATGCTGGAAAAAAATGGATTAAAACTGCTTCAACAACAGAATTAAAATTTGTTTTCCCTGCTAAAGAATCTCTAACTACAAACAATGCCGTTTTTTCTTCCAAAAGCACTTCTTCTGACATAAAAGTAAAATACAATGATACTTATAGCTGGACAGAAAACGGATATGCAGAAGTAAACGATTGGTTCTTCCTTCCTAATACTTCGGATGCAACTTTAACGATCGACAGTAAAGAAGCTGCTGTATTTACTCAAACAGCTAAATATGCTAACGGAAAAGAAGTGCCAACTGAATTCTCATACAAAATGAGCTTAAACGATGGTTATGTTTGGGAAATGAGCGGTACAAAAGCTGCTGCTAATACTTCAAAAGCTACACTTACTTACAATGGGAAAAATTTAATTTCATTTAGCACTGGAAGCTCTGCTGAAATTGACAAATTAATTGATAATGATGAGTTAATTCAATACAGAGGAAAAGCTAATGGTTTATTTACGTTGATGGATAATTTTGTAATTATTGCAGATATGGATTTAGTTACTGAAGCTGCTGATAAAGCTGCTTTAGACAATATTGCACGTCCAAAAGAGCCAAAATATGATGACCCTAAAAGTGATTACAAAGCTTATTATACTGCTTTGAATGCTTATGAGAAAAAAATCTCTGAAGGAAATGCAGCGAATGCTAACAAAAACATGAAACTGATTTTAGTTTCTAAAAAAGACGGAACTAAAATTGCTGATATTGTTCAACATTCAGAGAAAGATGGTGAATACACTTTTAACTTGCCAATTTGGGATGCAGAGTTTAAGTATTGGGATAATTGGAATAGCACTGGAGAGTCTTTTACACGACCATATCTTTACGAAGCATATTATTTAAAATTCAATGACAATACTGAAGTTGAAATGAGTGCTTACTTCTCTACTGGATTTGAAAAATTACAAACTAAATTTGATGATTTTATTGCTGCTTTTAACAAACAATAATAAACTTTAAATACAACTATAAAGCCGATTTGATCACTCAAATCGGCTTTTCTTTTTTAGGTGGAGTCCTGACAGTTATAGTACTTTGTCCGTATCCTGACCAAATTCCTATTCCTCCCTTAACATTTGATTTTAAACTTATATTGGCTGGATAAATTGGATTCTGACTGTTTACAATTTCATTTTGCCAACTATTCCAAAAATCTAGAGATTCTTTCCTCTGAGTTCTTAATTTCACATGAATCAGATCTCCATCGGCAAAATATGGTGTAAATTTAGTTTTAGGAAACAATATTACACCTCGATTTATCTGTAAAGAAACAGATGAAGTTTCAAAATTTTTATCATCTAAGTTTCCATAAAATGAAGGGACAAAAATAGGCTCTTCCCCTTCTATTTTAGTTGCAATCTGATAATAATTTTTCTGATCAGAAGGATCTTCAAATTTTACAAAAACATATCCCGTGGTATCAGACGGATTTCTTTTTATATATTCTGCACTCTTTAAACCAACGCTTTTAGGTATAGTTGTTACCGCACTTATCACACGATTTAAATATTCAATTTTTAACGAATACTCTTTACCCGCTTCTCCTTTTAATATTGAACCGAAATAAACAAACGGTGGCACTCTATTTTTATCATTTTTAACCCTCAAAACTTCAGATGTTACACCGTCAGAAATAGTAATTTTTGCAGATCTGATAACATGATTTAAAACATTTGTTGAGTCAATAACATCTGTAACAGGAATACTGCTTGACAATAACACATTGGCAAAATCGCCTTCTTCCATCCAACCTTCCACCACTATTTTAGATTCTAGGCTTTTTTCTGTTTTAAAATCATCATTAGAACAGCCTAATAAAATTAAACCTAAAAGAAAGAATAAATACTTTTTCATATGCTTAAAATTTAAATCTCCAGCTAA
Organism: Flavobacterium sp. ACN2; assembly: GCF_002303885.1. Classification (GTDB taxonomy): domain Bacteria; phylum Bacteroidota; class Bacteroidia; order Flavobacteriales; family Flavobacteriaceae; genus Flavobacterium. The sequence continues at coordinate 34,222 of NZ_MRCM01000002.1, forward strand.
CAGAAGGCAGTATTCGATACAGCACCTTTTCTTTCTGGGTTACTACTACTTTATCTTTGTTTTCGTTTACTTCAACATCTAAAACAACATAAATTGGATTGGAAATATTAAAAGTGTTATAAATTGAAAAATTCAAAGCACTTTCTTTTTTTGCTGTTTTTATAAAATAATAATTAGCCGCAATATCTGTTCTGATATAATTTGGCATTTGTGCATTATTATACCCCGAATATTCTTTAACCGGATTATTATTAATAAAATACCATGAAGTTGGCATTGTAAACCTATTTCCAGAGCTAAATAACTGAGTAATGCCAAAATTCCATTTCGAATTCAAATCGTACATTCCGACAAGAGAAAGATTATGGCGTCTGTCATATTTAGCAAAATACGGTTTGCCATTATTAAGTTCATCAAAATTTCTATCTGACCAGCTTAAAGTATAACTCAGCCATCCGCTAAACTTTCCATTGCTTTTTTTGAGCATCATTTCAAGTCCGTACGCTTTTCCTTTACCCACATACAAATCATTTTTGAATGTTGTGATTTCATTAAACTGGGTAATTCCATAAGGATACTCTAATAAATTTTTCATCGAACGATAAAAACCTCCTAAAGAAGAAGTCCAGTTTCTTGTTATATTTTGATTGGAACCAATAGAAAATTCATAAGAAGATTGCGGTTCAATCCCATCAGAACTTGCAATCCAAAAATCGGTAGGAATTCCAACACTCGATGTGGTAATTAAACTTAAATATTGATATTGCTTATTATAAGATGCATAAAACGAATATTTTTCATTTGGAACATAATTCAACATCGCACGAGGCTGAAAATGCAAATAAGAATCTGCTCCTGATGCATAATAATTAATGCGAATTCCTAAATCTGCAGTCAGGTTCTCTGCTATTTTAGGCTTTATAGAAGTAAAAACTGCTGCTTCATTGGTATTTATAATATCTTGGAAATTGTTGTTTATTGTTGTGAAGTTTTCCACATTTACTTTTTGTGGCTGTAAATTATGATAAGTATATTGAAATCCAGATTCAAAAGGAATATTTTTAAATGAATATCGAACTGAATTCGTAAATCCAAAGTCTTTTACATAAGACGAGACATTAAACTGAATTGTTGCCTGCTCCATACTTAAATCATTAGAATATTGGCTAAAATAAACTGCATTTGACATACTTATTTTAGGCGAAATTGTCGTGATAAGTGATGGAGATATGGTAAAATTACTCCATTTCAAACTAGTCCGGAGTGCAAGATTTTCATCTTTAACTTTCAATTCATCTCCGCTGACAAAAGCATCTAAAACAAATAAATTGTTCTTAGAAATTTGAGACAAAAATGTAAAATTCCCATCCGAAAAACCATATTTCATATCCTTAACATCATTGTTTTTTGAACCAGATTTCATAATCGGCCCCACAATTTCATCGATATAAGTTTTTCTTCCAGAAATATAAAAACCTGTTTTATTGCTAAGCGGAACCGTAATACTTAATTGCGAAGCCAAAATTCCAACGTTTCCTTGAATACCAACTTCAGATGGCAGTTTTTTATTTGAATTCAATAACGTTGTCGAGCTTAATCTTCCGCCGTATTTTGCATTCGAACTTGATTTATCAAACTCCACATCTTTTATATGATCTGCATTATAAAAAGGAAAAATACCTAACAAATGAGACATTCCATAAATCGGAGTTCCATTGTATAATATTGCATTATGCCCAGGATCTCCTCCCCTTACATAAAAATAACCATTTGCATCACCTGAATTTTGAACACCTGGAGTTAACTGCAAAATTTTCAATATATCTGTTGTTCCCAAAATGTTTGGAACAGCGGCTAATTCTTTTACATTAAAAGATAGTTTTCCGTTAGAGAGATTGGTTATTGCATTTTTTTTATTGTTAGAAATCACGACTTCTTTTAAATGCGCTATATCTTTTTCTAAAACAATTGAAAAAAAGGTATCTTTCTTTATTTCAAATTGAATATTTGCTGGAATATATCCTGAATGATCAATCTTAATTTTTAATTGTCCTGACGGAATTGTCACCGAAAAATTACCAAAAGAATCGGATGTGGAAAAAACTTGAGAATCGTTTGATGCAAAAAGTAAAGTTGCACCAACTAAATTTTCATTGTCGGAAGATTTTACATTACCTGAAATAGTTGCCTTTGATTGTGCAAATACACCAGAAAAAGAGATAAAACAGAAGAATAGGGCAATTATTTTCAACACTTAATTTTAATAAGAAAAGTGCGAAAATAAACAATTATAACCCAAATGTATCAGGTTATAATTGTTTTGAGTAGAAAGTTTATTTCAATTTATTCAGATACATATTTACCGTATTATCCAATCCAAGATAAAGTGCCTCTGAAATTAAAGCGTGTCCTATAGAAACTTCTAATAAACCTGGAATATTTTCTTTGAAAAATTTGATATTGTCTAAACTTAAATCATGTCCAGCATTGATTCCTAAACCTAATTCGTTTGCCAATACTGCCGCTTTTGTGTAAGGATCAATTCCTTTTTCGTTTCCTAAGCTATATTGATGTGCAAAAGATTCTGTGTATAATTCTATTCTATCTGTTCCTGTTTTTTTAGCGCCTTCAATCATTTCTAGAATTGGATCAACAAAAATCGAAGTTCTAATTCCGTTTCTTTGAAACTCGCCAATAACCTCTGTTAAATATTCTTGATTCTTGATGGTATCCCAGCCTGCAGATGATGTTATTGCTCCAATTGCATCTGGAACTAAGGTTACCTGATCTGGTTTGCATTCTAAAACCAAATCAATAAAATTATGCTGTGGATTTCCTTCAATATTATATTCTGTAGTAACAACTGCTTTTAAATCGCGTGCATCCTGATAACGAATATGACGCTCATCTGGACGCGGATGAATGGTGATTCCTTGCCCTCCAAATCGCTGAATATCTACAGCTACTTTTAATAAATCGGGAACATTTCCGCCTCGAGCATTTCGAAGCGTTGCTATTTTATTGATATTTACACTTAATTTTGTCATATAAATAGATATTAATTCTAGTAATCTTATATTTGTTACGACAAAAATACAAAGTAAAACAGAGCGGTTTTCGGTATTTTTTGATTATTTTGCATCAAATATCCTCAATTGATTTATGACAGAAATTACAAACTATATCACAAACGATTTCAGAGCGATTGACAGTCAGGAAACGATTGCTTCGATTCAGGACTTTTTTATCGATGTAAATTTTTCTCATTTTCCGATTTTAGAAGATGGTATTTTTATTGGAAGCATCTCTTCTGACGATGTTGAAACATTTGACATTGATAAAAAAGCAATTGATTACAAATATACTTTGGAACGTTTTTTTGCGCGAAAATCTATGATTTGGTTAGATGTTCTAGAAGTTTTTGCAAAAAATCACACCAATATTCTCCCTATTCTTGACGAAAACAATAATTACATAGGCTACTATGAAATGGAAGACATCATGAAATTTTTTCAGGAAACTCCATTTTTAAAAGAGCCTGGTGCAATTATTATTGTTCAGAAAGGCCTTTTGGATTATTCTATGAGCGAAGTAACCCAAATTGTAGAAAGCAATAATGGTAAGATTTTAGGCTGTTTTGTTTCTGAAGCTGATACCGAAAATGTTCAGATTACGGTAAAAATAGGCTTAGGAGCAATCAATGAAATTATCCAGACGTATAGAAGATATGGATATGAAATTATTTCAGAACATCAAGAAGACAACTATATCAACAGCTTAAAAGAGCGATCAGATTATTTAGACAAATATCTCAACATATAAATTATGAATGTGCCAATGGGAGAATTAGTTAATTAGATGATTTTCGCATTTTTCCAAATTATCTAATTGACACATTGACAAATTATCTAATTTACAAAGAATGAAAATAGCCATTTACGGACAATACTATCAGAATAGCACTGAACCTATCATAAAAGACATTTTCTCATTTTTCAATACCAATAGCGTTGAAATGGTAATTGAAGAAAACTTCCTGAATATGCTTTATGAAAAACAGCTTGTAAAAAAAGAATACAAAACTTTTTCGCCAAGTACTGCTTTAGACAATAGTTTCGAAATGCTTATTAGTATTGGAGGTGACGGAACGATTTTAAGAGCCGCTGCTTTTGTTCGTAATTCTGGCGTTCCTTTATTAGGTATAAATGCTGGACGTTTAGGATTTCTTGCTAAAGTTCAGAAAGAAAATATCGAGAGTTTATTGCAATATGTAATAGATCAAAACTACACCACTTCTGAAAGAACTTTATTAGGAATTACATGCGAACCTTTTAATGAAGCCTTTAAAGAACTTAATTTCGCTATGAACGAAGTTACAGTGAGTAGAAAAGATACAACCTCGATGATTACAGTGGAGACTTATTTGAACAACGAATATTTAAACTCTTATTGGGCCGACGGATTAATCATTTCTACACCAACTGGTTCTACTGGATATTCTCTAAGCTGCGGCGGACCCATTTTAACCCCAGATGTAAAAAGTTTAGTTATTACACCAATTGCCCCTCACAATTTAACTGCCAGACCCCTTGTTATTCCAGACGACACCGAAATTACACTTCGAGTAACAGGAAGAGAAGACCAATATTTGGTTTCTTTAGACTCGAGAATTTCTTCTGTAAAAAACGAGTCTATTTTAAAGATTAAAAAAACAGATTACAAAATTAAAATGGTTGAAATACCAGGCGAGACTTTCTTAAAGACCTTAAGAAACAAACTGCTCTGGGGAGAAGATAAAAGAAATTAAACTCTTTTCTGATTCTTCACTATACGATAATACCACATTTTCTCGTTCTGCATGTAGTGAATCATCATTAAATGGCTCTAAATCATAACGTAAATTGAAAAAGAAGCACATTTAACCAAAGGAACTTTGATTCGTATTGATAATTATTATATTTGCACGCAATTTTGAATTAAATGAAGAAAATTTTTAATTTATTGTTATGTTTTTTCCCCTTTATTACACTTAATGCTCAAATCAATGAGCTTGGTGTTTTTCTTGGCGGAAGCAACTTTGTAGGTGATGTTGGAAAAACAACTTACATAGCCCCAGAAAAGCTAGCTTTTGGAGTTCTTTACAAATGGAACAGAAGTCCGAGACATGCCTGGCGATTCTCTTATACACAATCAAACATTAGTGGAAATGATTATAAATCAGATGAAACTGGAAGAAATCAGAGAGGCTATCGTTTTGACAATGATATAAAAGAGCTTTCTGCTGGTTTAGAATTCAATTTTTTTGATTTTAATCTTCACGATTATCACACAAAAATAACACCTTATGTATTTACTGGTCTAAATTACTTTTTCTACAATAATTTATACCGATATACTTCAAGTCCAAACACCGTATACGAGCTAAAAAATCAAAGCTCAGTTGCTATACCTATTATATTAGGTATAAAATCAAATATATCACCACGTTTTGTTTTAGCCGCTGAAGTTGGTGCGCGCTACACCTTTACAGATAATCTTGACGGAAGTAATCCTAATACAAGCAGTCCAAATATCATGAAATTTGGAAATTTAAATAATAATGACTGGTATATTTTTTCAGGTATGACATTAACGTATACCTTTGGAAAGAAACCATGCTATTGCGCATACTAAAAAATGAATTTACTAGAATCAATAGATCACACAAACTTACCTAAGCATCTGGCCATTATTATGGACGGTAACGGACGATGGGCAAAACAACAAGGTTTTTTGCGCGCATTTGGCCACGAAAACGGCACAAAATCTGTAAAAGAAATAATCAAAACTTCAGCTAAGCTTGGTATTGAATATTTAACCTTATACGCTTTTTCTACAGAAAATTGGAATCGTCCTAAATTGGAAGTTCAGGCATTGATGAAAATATTGATCAATTCATTAAAGAAAGAGCTTGTTACGCTTCAAGAAAACAATATTCGCCTTAACGCAATCGGAAATCTTGACAAATTACCCAAAACAGCCCAAAAAGAACTTTTGGATGTTATGGAAAAAACGAAAAACAATACTCGCTTAACTCTTACTCTTGCTTTAAGCTACGGCTCTAGAGAAGAATTAGTAAATGCCATAAAGTCAATTAGTGATAAAGTTAAAAATAATATAATTTCAATAGACACTATTGACGATTCAATTATAAATGAGCATCTTTACACGCAAAATTTACCAGACGTAGATTTATTAATACGAACAAGTGGAGAACATAGAATAAGTAATTTTTTACTGTGGCAGATTGCCTATGCAGAATTGTATTTTACTAATGTCTTGTGGCCAGACTTTAAAGACCAAGATTTATATGAGGCTATTATTAGTTATCAAAAAAGAGAACGTAGATTTGGAAAAACCAGTGAACAAATTAAATAATTTTTTAGTGTTACAAAAAAGAATACCACAAATAATCTGTGCCCTTTTATTACTGGGTAGTTTTTCACAAGTTAAAGCACAAGAAAGAGTTCCTTTTGATCAAGGAAAAAAATACATTCTAGCTAAAGTCTCTGTTGTTGGTAAAATAAGCTTCAATGAGCAAACTGTTGTAACCTTTTCAGGACTTCAAAAAGGTCAAGAAATTACTGTACCTGGAGAAGAAATCAGTAGCGCAATTAAAAAATTAGGTAAACTAGGACTTTTTGACGAAATCGCTTTCTATGTTAACAAAGTAGAAAACGACAGTATCTATTTAGACCTAGATATTGTTGAGCTTCCTAAATTAAACGAAGTTAAAATCGTTGGTGTAAAGAAAAGCAAAATCGAAGGATTAATTAAAGATAATAACCTGACAAAGAATAAAATTGTCAACGAAAACTTAATTACTACGACCAAAAATTACATCGAAAACAAATACAAAAAAGAAGGTTTTTATAATACGAAAGTTACTATAACAAACACTCCTGACACTATTAATGGACATCAAGTTAATATGCTTGTTAGAATAGATAAAGGAGACAAAGTTAAAATTAGCAGCATTGATTTCATAGGCAATAAACAGCTTACTGACAATCAATTGCGCGCCGCAATGAAAGACACGAAACAGAAAAATTTCATTCGTGTATTTAAAGCATCTAAATTTATTCCAGAGAAATACAAAACTGACTTAGAAAAAGTAATTGCTGCTTACAAAGAAAAAGGATATCGTGACGCCCGTATTATTTACGATTCTGTTCAATACAGCAAGCAAAAAAATACTCTTGCAATTAAGATTAATGTAGAAGAAGGAAACAAATATTACTTCGGAAATATCAAATTCTTAGGAAATACTGTTTATTCAGATCAGCTCCTAAGCCGTTATTTAGGAATCAAAAAAGGAGAAACTTATAACGGAGTTTTATTAGAAAAAAGAATTGCAGATAAGACTAAACCAGACGCAGAAGACATTACGAATCTATACCAAAACAATGGTTATTTATTCTCTAACATCAATGCTGTAGAGGTAAAAACGGTTAATGACACTATTGATTTTGAGATTAGAGTTACAGAAGGTCCTATCGCTTATTTCAATAAAATTACTGTTGTTGGAAACGACAAAACAAACGACCACGTTATTTACCGTGAGTTAAGAACAAAACCAGGTGAAAAATATAGTAAAGAACAATTAGTTAGAACCATTCGTGAGATTGGACAATTAGGTTTCTTTGATCCTGAGGCAATTGACCCTAAGTTTAAAAACGTAGATGCTGGAGCAGGAACTGTAGATATTGAGTACAATGTAGTAGAAAAAGGATCGAGCCAGGTCGAACTTCAAGGAGGTTATGGCGGTGGAGGTTTCATTGGTACATTGGGGCTTTCGTTTAACAACTTCTCGGCGCGAAAGATCTTTGACAAAGAAGCTTATAAGCCTTTACCAATGGGAGACGGACAAAAAGTTGCGCTTCGTTTACAAGGAAGTACCTATTTCCAAACCTATAGTTTATCTTTCTCAGAGCCATGGTTTGGAGGAAAGAAACCAGTACAGTTTAGTTCATCTATTTCATACAGTAAGCAATTTCTTAACAATTACATCACTAGAACTGTTGATAAAAGCAAAAGTTTTAATATTTTTACAATCCAAGTTGGGTTAGCAAAAAGGTTAACTGTGCCAGATGACTACTTCGTATTATCACAATCTGTAAGTTATCAGCACTATGACTTGAATAATTATAATACAGGTTTGTTTACTTTTGGTAATGGTGCATCAAGAAACTTAGCTTATACAATTGGACTTTCAAGAAGCAATAAAGGGGTAAACCCAATATTTCCTACTTATGGTTCTGAATTTAGTATTAGTGCTAAAGTTACGCCTCCATATTCATTATTTAACGGTGTTGATTATGGTAATTTACAAAATGAAAAGGAATACAAAACACAATATACAGGAACATCAGGAAGCGGTATAGACGGAAAACCACTTAACACTGGCGACTATGTTAAAACAGAAACTATAAATGGAACATCTGGTTATGTAAGTGTTGGATCTGATTTTGCAAGTGCTGATACAGATGTAGCAAAAGTCGATCAGAAAAAATACAACTGGTTAGAATACTATAAAATTAAATTTAAAGGAGACTGGTATACTAAAGTCTATGGAAAATTAGTATTAAGAACACTTACTGAATTTGGTTTCTTAGGGGCTTATAACCAAGAAAGAGGTGTGATTCCGTTTGAGCGTTTTTACTTAGGAGGTGACGGTATGGCAAACTACTCAATGGATGGTAGAGAGACTATTCAGTTGAGAGGTTATCCAAATAACTCTTTAACTCCGGTAAATGCAAATGGTGATGCAATTGGAGCAACGATTTACAACAAATTCTCTATGGAATTACGTTACCCAATTACATTAAAAGCATCGGCTTCTATTTTTGCATTAACGTTCTTAGAAGCAGGTTCATCATACCCAACGTTTAAAGATTATAACCCATTCGACTTAAATCGTTCTGCTGGTGCTGGTTTACGTGTATTCATGCCTGCATTTGGATTATTGGGTATTGACTTTGGTTACGGGTTTGACGCTCTTCCAGGACAAACAAAAGCTAATGGTTGGGAAACACACTTTATCATTGGACAACAATTTTAAAGAAATAACGTTTGGTTAAAAATCATCAAATAAAGTTATGTTATGAGAAAACAATTTTTATTTATATTTTTAGCCTTGATTGTAGCAAATACAAGTCAGGCACAAGGTAAGACTACTCGAATTGGCTACATCGACATGGAATATATTTTAGAAAATGTTTCCGATTATAAAGAAGCTAAATCACAATTAGAGCAAAAAGCTCAAAAGTGGAAACAAGAGGTAGAGGCCAAAAAATTAAATATAAATAATTTGAAAGAAAGCTTAAAGACAGAAAAAGCTTTACTTACAAAAGAATTAATAGAAGAAAGAGAAACCGAAATTAAGTTTCTTGAACAAGAAATGATGGATTATCAGCAGAAACAATTTGGTTCTGATGGAAATCTAATGAGACAAAAAGCGGCTTTAGCAAAGCCTATACAGGATCAGGTTTTTACTGCTGTACAAGATATCGCAGAAGCAAAAAATTACGATTTTGTTTTTGACAAATCATCAGATCTTACAATGCTTTTTAGTAATAAAAGATTTGATATTAGCGATCAGGTTTTAAGAATCTTAAACCGTACTGAAAAACGTGAGCAGCTAACAAAGAAACAATTGAAAGAGCAAGAAGTTAAAGAAAATCTTGAGAATGCAATTGACGAAAATCCAGCAATGGCTGATCGCCAAAAAGCACTTGACGAGAAAAGAGCTGCTAGAGAAAAGCTTATTCAAGATAGAAAACTAGAGCAAGAGGCTAAGAGAAAAGAATACGACGATAGAAGAAAAGCCCTGCAAGAAGAGAGAGACGCGAAAAAAAATGGCACGGTTTCTGGAACAGCTACAACAACAGCCGTTCCTGCTGCAACGAGTGGTGCTGCTAATACAAACTCGACTGCAAAAACAGCAACGCCTGATGCCAATGGAGAGACACCTTCAGCTGAACAGTCTGGAATGACAAAAGCAGAAGAAAGACAATTACTTTACGAACAACGTAAAAAAGAATTGGAAGAAAGAAGAAAGAAAATTTTAGAAGAAAGAGAAGCGGCTAAAAAAGCAAAAGAAGCCGAATCGCAAAAAACAAATACGACCAATAATTAATTAATATTTTAAAAATGATGAAACAAATCAAAACTTTACTAATTGCTGCAATTCTTATTTTAGGAGCAAGTAACACAATGAACGCGCAAGCGAAGGTAGCTCATGTTGATGTAAGCGAGATCATGTCGAAAATGCCTGCTATGCTAGATGCTCAAAATCAACTGCAAAAATTAAGTGGTACATATGATGCTGAATACAAAAAAATGGTTGACGAATATCAAGTAAAAATCAAAAAGTACGAAGCTGAAGCTGCAACTGTAACTGATGCTGTAAACGGTGAGCGTTCTAAAGAGGTTCAAGATATGCAAAAGAGAATTGTTGATTACAGAGACAATGCTCAAAAAGAATTACAACAAAAAGAAACTGACATCGTAAAACCATTAATGGAAAAAGTTAGAACTTCTATTCAAAAAGTAGGAAAAGCTAAAGGTTTCCAATATGTTTTAGACGGTTCTACTTTATTATTAGCTGATGGTCCAAACATCACTGCTGACGTGAAAAAAGATTTAGGATTCTAAGAAATTAAATCTCTATAATTAAACTGCTCAATTACAAAATTGAGCAGTTTTTTTTTGCGAAAATTTAAAAGTAATCTTTCAAATTATTTCAAGATTTGACTTAACTTAGAATAACGAATTATAGTAAAAAATATTAAATTTGCTTTATGATAAACAATAATCCTATAGGCGTTTTTGATTCTGGTATTGGCGGAACTTCCATTTGGAGCGCCATTCATGATCTTCTTCCAAACGAAAAAACCATTTATTTGGCTGACAATAAAAATGCTCCTTACGGGCAAAGAACCAAAGAAGAGATTGTTGCATTGAGCAAAAAAAACGTAGAATTTCTACTAGAGAATAATTGTAAACTAATTGTTGTAGCGTGCAACACTGCAACTACAAATGCTATATTTGAACTTCGTGCAGATTATGATGTTCCGTTTGTCGGTATTGAGCCTGCTATTAAACCTGCAGCAAACAATTCTCAAACACAGGTTATCGGAATTCTAGCTACAAAGGGAACTCTCAACAGCGAATTGTTTAATAAAACTGCTGAGATGTTTCAGAACACTACAATCATTGAGCAAGTTGGCCACGGACTGGTACAGCTTATTGAAGATGGCAATTTGTATTCGCCAGAAATGACTCAGTTATTAGAATCTTATCTGCGACCTATGATTGAAGCTAATATTGATTATTTGGTTTTAGGATGCAGCCATTACCCTTATCTAATTCCTCAGATAAAAAAAATTCTCCCAGATCATATTAAAATAATAGATTCAGGAGAAGCTGTTGCGCGTCAGACTAAAAATCTGCTACGTGATAAAGTTGGTTTTTCTGAAAGTGCAGATCATGATCCTATATTTTATGTCAACTCAAACCCAAAAGTTTTGGAGTCAATTTTAGAATATAAATATCCCGTAATCAAAAAAGACTTTTAAATCATTATTCAAACTTTCGCTTGACGAACCAAATTCCGTCCAGCGACAAATTGATTGATATTTTATGGTAATTTTCTTTTATTAAATCATTTGCAATTCGGCCTTTCTGCCCATAAGAATACGAAATGTTAAGTGACGAAAATGTATTTTCGATTGGCAAGTTTAATCCAATAGAAACAGATGCATTATTGACACGATGTTTATCAACTTCAAGATAGCCATTATCAAAATTTACACCTGCAGAATACCCTACTCTATCCCAATATTTCCTAATATTCTTTTTAGCATTATAGGAAATTCCTAGTGCAAAACGGTCTTGATTTACAAATTCTCCATAAAGTTCAGATTGCTTTGTGCTATCCCAGAAACTCTTCTCATAATCTAAAGTTAGATTCAAATTATTTTTAAATCGTTTACTGACTCCAAAACCTAGCTCTAAAGGCATATAATAATCGTCTGTATCTGTAGCTACATTGGTTTCTACAGCAGTCTCCACTTCATCTGCAATACTTGTTACCGACTGCACTTTGGAAGCTTTTATTCTTGAAGGAACTTTAACTGTTGTCCCGATTGTAAAAGTGGAATCTATTTTGAATTGCCCTCCTAATGTTGCGCGTACGCCATTATAATCTGTTTTTTTATGTATGGTTGTAATGGCATTCGAAATCAAAAAAGCACGATCGTCTACTGTGTTTCCAAAAAGAAACGTTCCTGTTGCCCCCAATGTTAATTTTTTTCCAAATCTATATCCGTATGAAAAATCCAAATTGTTTAAACCTCCAGATCCCTGTGCCGTCACATAATAATATTCCTGGCTATCGGCAATTGGAAGTTTTAAATTTGAAATCTTAAACACCGAACTAGAATACGGACGAAGTGCTAAACTAAAACCAGAATTTTTAGTAACTGGAAAAGCAAAAGCCAAATGAGAAAATTGAAAATTATTTCGCTTTTCTGTACGAGTACTGCTCTGATAGGTTGTCGCAATGGCTTTCCCTCCAATATCAAAAAGAAAGTGATTCTGATACATAAATCCTAAAGATGCTGGATTTAGATTATTGATAAAAGTATCTGAAGGCAAAGCAATTCCAGAACCACCAATTGAAGGCAAATTACCAAAATCTGAATCATACAAGCTTCCAACACCATAAAGTGAGTATGGAGAACTTGAGATACTTTGAGAAAACGAAGTCAGCGACATTAAAAGGAAGCAACTCCATAAAACAATTTTATTTTTCATTTAATAAGAGATGTAATAAATTTTGAGCTGAATTTTGTTGTCGACATGTTTTTGATTTCCTAAAACAATTCGATTAACCGATTTAGAAATCGAAGGTAATGTCAGAATAAGCGATGATCTAGAATCGGCTTGTTTAAGCATTTCTTTTTGAAGAAAAGCGCCAATCGGAATTGTATAGCCTAAATTTTCATTAAACTCGTCACTCTTTTTGTTCAATATTCCATAGACAGTGGTTCCAGCAGAATTTACCAATGTCCCGCTTATTCGATTCAGATTATCTCCAATATAAACCGCCAAAGAATCTGCCAACGGATATTTGTCTGAATAAGAATTATTGATTGGTTTAACGAACAATTCGGCATTTACAATAGCTCCGTTGGTCGAGATATTTTTAAACTGCTTAATATTCGGAAATTCAACTCTGCAGGCAACTCCTGTTCCTGACTGAATAAATCCTTGGTTATTGGTTAACTTACTGGAGAGATTACTGCTAGAAACGGGAAGATTTTGCAGTATGGTTCCCGTTTTATCCAGAGAAATAGAATTGAACTGTTTTGTATTGTCAATAATTGTAAAATCGAGATAATAAGAGGCTTGATCTGCATCTCCTTTATATTTTGAATAATACAATCGAATTTTACTGTTTCCCCCACTAAATCCGATTACACTAGAAGAATTGGATGTGTCTGGAACCAAAACAAGTCCTTTTAAATATTCGGTAAAACTATCTAAATCTGTAACTTCTTTCTTTTTTACTTTCTGAAAGAGAGCTTCTCCAAACTCATCATTCATTTTAATATTTATAGAGTCCTTTTGTGTTGGTCTTGGCACAAAGGATATCTTTCCCAAGCTTTCAGAACTATAATTAAATGCCGAATTGTTGTATAAATCACTCTCGCCAGTATTGGCCTTAATTTTTTGAAGCAAACGATGAATATCAAATGTTTGAACTTTTGTAGTATCTCCATAATAATACTTGTCATATTTAAGAATCATCGAAATAGAATCGAAAACATAATTTACAGCGTCAGTATCAGAGCCTGCACTGTTTAAGGTATAAATATTGCTTGAAACCTGAAAATAGCTGTTTGATTTGACTTTCCCAAAAATAGGATCATCATAATTTCCAACCAAGATTCTGTTTTTAGCCGAAGTTACCAGCGAGTCAAAATTGATTGTTGACATTTCTACTGTCACAGTATCTATCATAATTACTTTATTGCTTAAAGCTAGATAATCTGAACCAACAGTAAATTCTCCAGTATCTGTATCTGTACCACATGAAAATAGGGTAAATACAAAAAGCAGTATCAATATAAACTTGTGCATAATTTAATTTTTGGGCAAATATAAATTGTGCACTTTGGCAACACACTATAACATATACTATCGCGCTTTTTTAAGCTACAAATTGCGCAAAACGATCTATGATCTGAATTCTATTCTCAAATTCTAATTCGACCTTAAAAACAGCGATTTTGTCTATCAAAACACGTCATATATATATCTTCTTTTTTTTAAGGGCTCCATCCATCTAATTTTGAACCAATAAAATAAATAATGAAAGTAAGGTTTTTAGTTTGTTCTCTTTTTTTGATTTCGTTTTTAAGTTTAAAAGCTCAGGAAAACTTTAGCGCTACGGTAAATTTTAAAACTGAGCCAACAGAAAAGATAAATTTTAGCGAAACAGATGTTGCTGTTTTTTATCAGAAGAAACTAGGAACAAAAAGCAAAATAGCGAACACGTTAGAATATTCTAATTTGAAGGTGAATTACGAATTCAATCCCTATAATTTTTATGCGGATGAGGATAAATTCAATCAAGTTCAAAACAAATTCGAATATTCGTCTGAAATAACAGAAAAAACTAAATGGCAGTTTTCTATTATTCCGACAGCAAATTTCCAGAGCAAACTGGATTTTTCGGACTTGACAGTTCTAGGAAGTTTGACAATAAACCAACAGTTGAGTTCAAAAATAAATTTAATTGTCGGAGCTGGCAGAACATCGATTTTTGGAGCGCCAAAAATAACGCCGATTGTGGTTTTTGATTATAAAATGAATGACCAAACCGATTTTAAAATTGGATTCCCAGATTCGAGAATTTCTTATTCTAATAATGATCGAAACCAATTCAGTCTGACGAATAGTTTTAATGGAAATTTTTATCATTTGAACGAAACAAACACAGATAGCAATGCCAAAAAAGCAGTTTTATCGCAAATGACATCGGCTTTAGAATATGAAAGAAATGTTACCGGCAATTGGTTTTTAAATTTTAAAGCCGGTTACGATTTCAACAAAAAATACAATTTACTAGATAACAGTGACCATAAAGTATATGACTATAATAGCGGAAATGGTTATGTTTTAGGAATAGGGATCAAATACAAACAATAAATATTAAATACACTATGATTAATCTAAAAAAAGGAATTTTATTCACCGCGCTTTTTTCAAGCCTCTTTTTGATAAGCTGCAGCAATGATAATGATGATGATGATTTGATGGGTAACTGGATTAAAAAATCAGCTTTTGACGGTCCTGCAAGATCTAGTGCAACAAGTTTCGTTATCGGAGATTATGCTTATGTAGTTGGTGGCTATACTGGCGATGTTTATTTAAAAGATTTATGGGTTTATAACTCAAACGGAGATTACTGGGAGCAAAAAGCAGATTTTGGAGGCGTAGGAAGAAGTTCTGCGTCTAGTTTTGCATTAAATGAGAAAGGTTATGTTGGTCTTGGTTATGATGGAACGAACAAACTGAAAGACTTTTACCAATATGATCCTTCTGCAAATAGCTGGACACAAAAAACAGATTTTGCAGGAACAGCGCGTTATGCCGCCGTAGGTTTTCAAGTTGGCGGTAAAGCCTATTTTGGAACAGGTTACGACGGAAACTATTTGAAAGATTTCTATCAATACGATGATCAGGCAAATACGTGGACTCTGGTAAATGGTTTTAGCGGCAACAAAAGACGAAATGCAACGGTCTTTACAATTGCAGACAAAGCATATTTAGTTACTGGTGTAAATAATGGAGTTTATCAGGAGGATTTCTGGGAATTTGATCCAGCGACAGATGTCTGGACCAGAAAAAGAGACGTTGACAAAGATACAGATGACGATTACAGCTACAATGATGATTATGCTATTGTACGTTCTAATGCTTCAAGCTTTTCTATGAATGGATTAGGATACATTATAGGTGGTGAAAACATAAAAACAGTTTGGGAGTACAATCCGTCAACTGATTTATGGACAGAAAGAACTCCAATGGAAGGCGCTACAAGAACAGATGCTGTTGGTTTTGCCATCAACAACCGTGGGTTCTATATGTTAGGAAGAGTTGGCTCTACTTATTTTGATGATGCATGGGAGTTTAGCCCATTAGACGAACAAAGCGACGATGATAATTAATATTAAACAATTCTTCTGGAGTAACATCCAGAAGAGTTTTGTAGTTTTTGCTATTCTATTTTTCATCGCTTGTGCGAAAAAAGAAACTTTAACAACGGCTTCTTTTAAAACAAACTCCGGTTGGGGATACACCATTGCCTACAAGGAAAAAGTTTTAATTAAACAGTCTGTTATTCCCGTAATAAGCGACACTAAAAGTTTTGAAACAGAAACAGATGCTCTAAAAGTTGCAGATCTTGTTAAGCAGAAACTCAAACAAAACTTATCTCCAACGGTAACCAAAAATGAATTAATTTTATTAAAAATAAAATTGTAAATGCAGATCGATACCATTAAAAATACAGGCTATAACAAAATATTGTTCCATTCTATGATATGGATTTTCTTTATTTTAACTTCTTTGATTCAATTTTACGAAAGTCCATTTAAACTCGACAGCGATTTTTACGCCCAATGGCTTTCTGGAATTTTATTGTTTTATCTGAACTATTTTTATTTGGTTCCCAATTATCTGTTGCAAAAAAAATATTGGCTGTATGGTATATTTGTTGTTGGCCTGATTGTACTATTTATGGTAATAAGATTTAATTATTTTGTTCCTGAATTTAGACATTTAAGACCTGAAAATGCAATGTATGCTAAGACCGTTATTCGTGACCCCCATTTTTTTCCGAGAGACGGTCGAATGCATCACAGAGTAGAAATGAGACAGCCGTTTTTTTTTAAGATTGCTCCTTCATTTTTCTACATCCTGATCATTACCATTTCAGCAATCATTAGAACATTAACTGAATTTTATAATAATCAGCAAAATAAACTGATTGCCGAAACACATAGAACAAATACAGAATTGATTTATCTGCGCAAACAAACCAATCCGCATTTTTTATTCAATTCTTTAAACAGTATTTATTCTTTGGCACACAAAAAATCTGATTTGGTCCCTGATGCCATCGTGACCTTGTCTGAACTGATGCGCTACATGCTGTATGAGACAGATAACAAAACGGTGGCTTTAGAAAAAGAAGTCAATTATATCCAGAATTACATAGAGTTACAAAAGCTACGATTAAATAATATCGAAGACATTGTTATCAACGTACATGGCGATACTAAAAATAAATTTATTGAGCCTTTGTTACTGATTTCTTTTGTTGAAAATGCCTTTAAGTATGGAACAGATTATAAAGGCGCAGCTCATGTAAAAATTAAGATTCTAATTACAGATCATAATCTGGATTTCTGGATTGAAAACACCATTGAGAATTACGTAAAAGATCCTGAAAACTCAGGAATCGGATTGGTAAATATTCAAAGCCGTCTTGATCTTTTATATCCTAACGCACACGAACTAACCATTACTCAGGATAATGAATATTACCGAGTTCATTTGAATTTAAAGTTGGACGAAATTAAAACCGCAATACATTAAACAAAACTGATTATGGACAGAAAGAAATTTATCCGAAATGGTATTTTGGGCATTGCATCATTGGCAACAGCTTCAAAATTTTTAGAGTCTTGTTCTAAAAGCGACAATGACGAAACTGACACGAGCAATTCTGGAGACGGAAGCTGTGCCGTTTCTCCTTCAGAAACAAAAGGTCCATTCCCTATCAAAACGCCAAGTCAGCTGGTTTTAGAAAACATCAAATCTGATCGTGTTGGAATTGCGCTATTGATTAATTTAAAAATCGAAAATAAAAGCAACAATTGCGAACCTCTTTCGGGAGCTTTAGTAGATGTTTGGCATTGCGACAAAGACGGAAATTATTCTGAATACGGCGGCACGCAAATGCAGCAGACAGATTATACTTCTGTCCATTTCCTTAGAGGTAGACAAACTTCTAATGCTAGCGGAGAAGTTTCTTTTATTTCAATTTATCCTGGTTGGTACCAAGGAAGAGCACCACATGTGCATGTAGAAGTTCTATCAAGCACAGGAACTTCTTTATTGGTAACACAAATTGCTTTTCCTGAAACCATTTCAAGTGAAGTATATTCAAGTACCAATTATATCGCACACGGGCAAGCAGATACTGCAAATACAAAAGACAATGTTTTTGCTGATAGCTTATCCGACGAGTTAGCTACTATAACGGGTAATTTGACAGATGGTTTCACATTGACTAAAACTATAACTGTTAACGCATAATTTTGATTTGTAAAAACCAGTATTTTATGAAAATTTTAAAACTTAATTTACTGGTTTCAAACTACTTTTGACTGCGAAATAAACTTTAAAAAATTAATCCCGAAAAAGATGAAATGTGTAATTATTGATGACGAACCTTTAGCTGTAGACTTATTGCAGGATTTTGTCAAAAAAGTAGATGCTCTAGAGCTGGTAAGCACTTTCAATAATGCTATTGATGCTGTTTCATTTATCAACCAGAATAATATTGATTTGGTTTTCCTAGACATTCAGATGCCTCATTTTTCTGGAATTGATTTTTTAAATACAATTGAAAAAAAACCTCTTGTTATTTTTACAACTGCTTATTCTGATTATGCTGTAGAAGGTTTTAATCTTGGCGCTGTTGATTATTTAGTGAAGCCAATTCCATTTCATCGATTTTTGAAAGCAGTCGTAAGAGCACAACAAGTCTTGCAACCTGTAACCAATACTGCAATTGCTGAAAACAATAATGCACCCGAAATTGAGCAGGACTTTATGTTTGTTAGGGCCGAATATGAAAATGTAAAATTGAATTTTGCTGACATTCTTTTTATTGAAGGCCTAAAAGATTATGTCAAAATTTATACAACAGATAATAAATTTACACTGACATTAATTAGTTTGATCAAACTTGAGAATCTACTTTCAAGCAAAGGTTTTTCAAGAATTCACAGATCGTATATTATCAATATCAAACACGTAAAATCGATTCAGAAAAACAAGGTTTTAATAAGTGATAAAAGAATTCCAATTAGCGAAAGCTATAAAAATAGTTTCTTCGAAAAAATCAACCTATAATTTTCTGAAATTCCAATAATAAAAATTCCAAATTCCAAAAGTCTGATCTTTTTGGAATTTGGACCCGAGCGATAGCGAACGGGCGAAGCAATTTCTATTTTGTTATTTTGTTATTTTTATTTTTCTTCTTTGAACCAACTAGAATACATCACATAATTGTTTGAAATACGCCCTATTTCGCCTGCAAAATCAGATTGATCGATGTCTTTTACTTTTTTGGCAGGAACTCCAGCATAAATACTTCCAGAAGTTACAACCGTATTTTGAGTTACAACGGCACCTGCAGCAACAATAGCATTGCTTTCTACCACACAGTTATCCATTACAATTGCTCCCATTCCGATTAAAACATTATCATGAATAGTACAGCCATGCACAATTGCATTATGCCCAATTGAAACGTTATTTCCTATAATTGTTGGGTGTTTTTGATACGTACAGTGAATTACGGCACCATCCTGAATGTTAACCTTGTTTCCGATTTTAATGAAATGAACATCTCCCCTCACAACAGCATTAAACCAAACACTGCAAGATTCTCCAAAAGTAACATCTCCTACAATAGTCGCGTTTTCGGCAACATAACAATCCTCTGGAATAAGAGGTGATTTTCCGTTTACAGATTTAATAAGCATAATAATAATTTTAGTTAACTGCAGGACAATTACAGTCGTAACGTGCTTTTCTGCAGAATAAATTAACTCCTAAAGTAATTTGATGAAAACCGCCTGTATCAAACTTAACATCTCCCATTAACTGAGTATAGGTGTAAGCAAACATAAAGTTCTTGAAATTAACTCCAACAATCGGTGTAAAGTATTGTAATTTTTGAGACGAAACTCCAGTTCCCGAAATATATTGCGCGCCATCAAAACCTCTTCTATAAGATAAAGCCGCCCATAGACTTCCAAAATCCATGTTTTTGTACGCTTTCATATTCAAATCAAGCGTTTTTGCTTTTGTCTGATCAAATAGCTGAAAAAGAAAAGAAGGCTCCCAAGTCCAACTGCTATTTTTTCCAAATACATAACCAGCGCTCAATAAAAACTTTCTAAGATTATCCGATTCATAATCAGTATATAATTCTCTTCTAGTTTCTAACAATCCTTGAACTGTTGCGTGTGCATAGAAATCTAAATAATTATAAGACGCTCCAACGTCAAGATTGAAATAAGAATCTTTCTGAATTGACCCAAAAACAATTGGATCAAAAGTTCCGCCAAATTTTGTTTCGTCCAATTGGCTTTGTATTAAACCTCCGCTAATTCCAAAAGACAACTGATTCAAATCTAATTCATCTCTTGAAAACATAATATGGTGTGCGTAAGTCAATTTCACACCTTTTTGAGAATGATATCCGTTTTTATCATTAAAAAGAATTATACCAGCTCCAGAACGTTCTCCAACTCTTCCGTTAAAACTTAAAGTCTGTAAAGATGGAGCATCTTCTTCTCCAAACCATTGCTTTCTGGCCGTTAATCTTATTTTGGCACAGTTAGCCGCGCCGGCCATAGAAGGATGAATTAAGTAATAATTATCAGACAAATAATCCGAATAAACAGGTAGTCCCTCTTGAGAGTAAGAATAAAAAGTAGTAATGAGAAAAATTAATAAAACCTTGATTTTAAATTCCATAAAGACAATTTTGTTTTCGGATAATTTTCACTCTTGCAATTTAACACGATTTATTTGAAAAGAGTCTTAATTATTTCATTAAAAAATCAAATATAGCCATTAGTAGAAAATAACTTTAGTAAATTTGCAAAAAATATATTACCATGACTAAAATCACTATAAAAGAAACCCAAAATCCAACTATTTTAAAGTTCGAATTTGATGATTTCATTACTCAAAATCAAAACTTTGAGTTCAAAAATATTGATGAAGCGCAAGCTTCTCCTCTAGCACAGCAATTATTCTATTTACCGTTTGTTAAAACAGTTTATATCTCAGGAAATTTTATCGCTATTGAAAGATATAGCATTGTTGATTGGGATGATGTAAAAGATGCTGTTGCAGAACAAATCAGTGCTTTTGTGGACAAAGGTGGCGTTATCATTAAAATTGACGAAACAAAAGCAAAAAAACAGCCTATTACAGTTTACGGAGAAACAACTCCAAACCCTTCTGCATTAAAATTTGTTGTAAGCAGAATGTTAACTCGCAATGCTGTAGAATATAAAAATATTGACCAGACTGCTTCTTCTCCATTAGCTCAGGAATTATTTAAATTTCCTTATGTGAAAGAAATTTTTATTGACGAAAATTATATTTCGGTAACCAAATATGAAATCAATAATTGGGATGAAATCACTTTAGAATTAAGAACTTTCATTAAACAATTTATTGAAAACGGAGGAACGGTTTTAGACGAAAGTTTAATCGAAACTAAAGTCAAAAATGAAGCAACAAAAGATGAAGCTTTTGATAAATTGGATGTTACTTCACAGCAAATCATCAATATCTTAGAAGAGTATGTAAAACCAGCCGTAGCTGCTGATGGTGGAAACATTGCTTTTGAATCTTATAATGAAGAAGACAAGACAGTAAAAGTATTATTGCAAGGTGCTTGCAGTGGTTGTCCTTCATCTACATTTACTTTAAAAAGCGGTATCGAAAATATGCTGAAAAGCATGCTGAATGATGACGCTATAAAAGTAGAGGCATCAAATGCATAGTTTGACTAAATTATTATTCAAAGCGTCTCATTGAGGCGCTTTTTTTATTATTAACCACTAGTTACCAATTATTTACCATTAAAAACACGAGTAATTCTATAAAATTAATTAATATTGTAATCTTAACCAATTAATTAACAACCATGGGATTATCTTCATTTTTTAAAAATCTATTTGGCTCAACCAAAGAGTCTGTAACTGAATTGGCAAATAATGCCGAAAGTACTTTTGAGCAAGCAAAAGAAGCTGCTGCGCCATACATCGAAAAAGCGGAAGCTTTTGCAGAAGAAGCAATTGAAAAAGTAAAAGAAGTTTCGGAACCTATTATTGACAACGCAGCAGAGTATGCTGAAAAAGCAAAAGATACTGTAAGCGAATATGCCGACAAAGCCGCTAAAGTGGTAAATGATGTAGTTGATTCTGTTAAAGAAAAAACAGCTTCTGCAGCTGTTAGCGATACGCCAGAAACTATTTCTGAAACCGTTGTTGATGTAAGCGAAAAATCGGCTGCAGAAGTAGAAGAAATCGCCGATGAAGCAGCCGACAAGGCATAAACACACTTTTCTGATAATGTAAATATTTTTATATTTGCACTACTAATATACCTTCTCTTTTGAGAAGGTTTTTTTATTTCAAAATCATGAACATTAGCCCAGAACAAGTCAGTAAATACGTTGCTCGATTTATTGATATTTTAGTCGATTATTCACCAAAACTGATTTCTGCATTTTTAATCTTATTTGTTGGTTTATACGCCATCAGATTGATTAATCGAATTATTAGAAAAATAATGATTCAGCGAAATCTCGATCCAACCTTAACAAAATTCTTAGCTGACATTTTATTATGGGCTTTAAGAATTTTATTATTTGTAACCTTTATTTCTAAATTAGGAATTGAAACTTCTTCATTTGTTGCCATCTTAGGAGCAATGGGACTTGCGGTTGGCTTATCATTACAAGGATCACTTTCTAATTTTGCTGGCGGAATGCTTATTATTGTTTTTAAACCATTTAAAGTTGGAGATACGATAGAAGCACAAGGCATTGTTGCTACGGTTGAAGAAATTCAAATTTTTGTAACAAAAATGATTACTGGAAACAATCAGACTGTTTTTGTTCCCAATGGTGCTTTGTCTAACGGAAATATTATTAATTATTCCATGAAGGGAGAAAGAAAAGCCGACTTGACATTTTCAGTTTCCTACGACTCTGATATTAAAAAGGCAAAAGAAGTTCTCTTAGATGTCTTGCTTAAAAACCCAAAGGTTCTTAAAAATCCTGCTCCAGAGGTTTTTGTAAAAAATTTATCTGCAAGTTCAGTGGATTTTGCAGTTCGCCCTTGGGCTAAAAATGCCAATTATGGAGCTGTTTTTTCTGAAACTTTAGAAAACTGTAAAATAGCATTAGACGAAGCCGGAATATCGGTTCAACCCTACACTATACAAAAATAAATATTACTGTTTCTTTGGAGGAGCAATCATAAAATCTTTTAAATAATAAGGTTCAAAATAAGCGACATCTACAGTGTCGCTTTTTTGATACTTATCAAAACTGATTTTGCTCATTGCTTGCGCTGAAGGATATTTTATGTCTTCTAAAAACACAAAATTATCTTTAGTCAAAACAGATTTACATTTATCAGCACAATCACCAACAAAATAAACTTTCTCTGTATATTCTTGAAATGAATTTTCGTCAATAATTTCAGCTTGAATCGCCCTTTCGACTGTCAAATCTGAATTAAAAATAGCGCTGTAAACTTCCATACGGCGCGCATCTAACATGGGTATAATTTTTCCGTCTGTAACTCCAGCCTGAGAAGCTAGAGCCTGTAAAGTGTCGACTGCAATTAACGGAATATTTAAAGCATAACACAACCCTTTTGCTGCTGAAACCCCAATTCTTAAACCTGTGTAAGATCCTGGACCTTGACTAACCGCAACAGCATTTAAATCCTGCGCCGAAATTCCAGCTTTTGCTATTACCTCTTCAATAAAAACATGAAGTTTTTCGGCATGCGAATAGCCTTCATCTGCCAATTCATTGCAAACAATTGCTTGACCATCTTTTGCAATAGATACAGAACAATTTTTAGTAGCCGTTTCGATATTGAGAATAAAAGACAAAATATGTAGTTTTAAAAATTAATTATTGATGTCAGGCTGAGCGAAGTTGCAACTTCGAATTCGCTCAGGATGACAATATGCTTATATTGTTATTTTTTTGGAGCCTCAGCTTTCTTAAGCTTTACCTTGTCTCCAGAATTAAGATCTTTAGAAACTGTTGTATAAGGCCCTGTAATTACGACATCCCCAGGTTTAAGACCAGACATTACTTCAATATTAGTATCATCCTGAATTCCAGTTTTAATAACTCTAATCTTGGCCTTATCTCCAACTTTCACAAAAACACATTCGAATTTTTTATCGCTTTTTGGAGCTGCTTTTTTATCTTCATTAGGATCTTCAACCTTAAAATCTTTTACAGCAGTAGTATCCGACTTTACGACAACAGAACTAATTGGCACTGCCAAAACATTGTTTTTTGTCGTTGTAATAATATCTACAGTAGCAGTCATTCCTGGTCTAAAAGGAGAATATGTACTTGGTTTTCCTTCTAACAAATCTTGATAAGAATCTTTCAGAATACGAACTTTAACTTTAAAATTCGTTACCTGATCTGAAGTTAATGTTGTGCTTGCAGAATTAGAAATACTGGTTACAACGCCCTTAAATTTCTTTTTTAAATAAGCATCAACTTCAACATTTGCTTCGTCTCCAATTTTAATTTTCACAATGTCATTTTCATTTACATCAACTTCAACCTCCATATTGTTTAGGTTTGCCACACGTAAAAGCTCCGTTCCGGCCATTTGCTGTGTTCCTAAAACTCTTTCTCCCAATTCTACATTTAATACCGAAATGGTTCCATCTGCAGGAGAATAAATTGTGGTGCGGCCTAAATTGTCTTTGGCTTCGGTAACAGATGCCGAAGCGCTTTGAACATTGTAATAAGCACTTTGTTTTGTTGCTTTGGCCACTTCAAAAGAAGAAATGGCTTTATCCCAATCTGATTTCGAAATTACACCTTTATCATACAATATTTTATTACGCTCATAATTTGCTTTTGCTTCTTTAAAACTTGCGTCAGACTGAGTTAGACTTGCTTTTGTTCCAGCTAAATTTGCTACAGATCTTTCTAATCCTGAGGTATATAAATCGGGATTTATTTTTACTAATAAATCTCCTTTTTTAACCACTTGCCCTTCTTTTACGTTTAATGAAATAATCTCGCCCGAAACCATCGAAGCAATTTTAATTTCAATTTCAGGCTGAATTTTACCTGTTGCAGAAACAGTTTCAACAATTGTTGAAGCGGTTACTTTTGCAATTTCTACTTCTTTTCCTTCGTCCTTATTCCCTATAACTCCAGCCTTAGAAAGACCGACCAAAGCTGCAATAATAACTATTGCACCACCTAATAAGAAATAAACAGTTTTTTTTGACATAATGAATTATTTTGTAATAATTGGAACAATTGGAATTCCGAAATAAAACTCTAATATTTTAATTTTAAACATGTAATCGTATTTTGTTCGAATAACATCAGACTGCGCATTAGTCAATAATGTTTGGGCTTGAGTGAAATCAAATGAATTCATTAAACCAACATCATATTTTTCTTTTGCATAATTGTAAGCCTGCTGTCTTGCCTCTAAAGTTACAGTAGAAGATTCGTATGTATTTAAAGCTCCTCTTGCATCTGTAAAAGCGGTGTACACGTTACGTTGCAAATCTAAACTTTTTTGTTCTAAATCTATTTTAGATTTTTCTAAACTTACTTTATTACGTTCTACATTATTCTTAACTGAGAAACCATTGAAAATAGGAACATTTAACTGCAAACCAAAATTATGACCTTTATTATCGCTAAACTGCTGGAATATAGGATCTGGACCTACAGTATAAGGATTACCGTTTGCATCTAACCTAACTTGATCGCTATAACTTGCTCTGGTATTAAACCCATAGAAACCAGAAAGTGTTGGCTGATAAGCTCCTTTGGCTATAGAAACATTTTTTTCAGCAATCTCCAAATTGGTTTGTGCTAATTTTAACTCTGTTCTAGTTTCTTTCGCTTTGTTATAAATTTCAATTGGACTCTGAGCTAGGATATTATTTTCATCCGCTACATTAGTATCATCAACTACATCAAAATCTGCAAACTCTTTTAATTGTAAAAGCTGAGCCAAACTCAATTTAGAAATCAATAAATTATTTTCAGAAACCGCAATGTTTTGTTTGTCTGTTGCAACAGTAGCTTTCAAATCAAACAAATCTCCACGCGGAATAGTTCCTGCATTTACCATTTCTTCAGAACGAGCATATCGTTTTTCGTCGATTAACAATTGCTCTTTTTTAACCTTTAAATCTTCTTTATTAGATAAAATCTGCAAAAAGGCACTAGCGACATTCAACGAAATATCTTCCTGCATTTTTAACAGCTGATAATGTGAGGCAATAATACTTAATTTTGCCTTTCTCATCGTGTTTTGATTCTGCAGACCTTTGTAGATGTCAACTCCTGCGTTTATCCCAACTGAAGAATATTGTGTAGTTTGGTTACGTAAAATACCTGTTGTAACATCCTGGTTCAAACCGATATTCCAAGAGTGAGAAGCGGTTCCATTTACAGATGGAAGATAATTTCCTAAAGCTCCTCTTTTATCGATCTCAGCATTTTTCACATCTAATTCAGATAGTTTTACCGTGATATTATTTTCGAGTGCATATCTCACACACTCTTCCAAAGTCCATTGTTTTGATTGCGCCTGCCCAGTTAATCCGAATCCGAATAACACTGCAAAAACCAGACTATTATATTTATTTATTTTCATATACTTTTAATGAAGGCGCAGTAAACCGAACTACGCAAATTTAACATTTTTAAAACCAAAAAGATCCTTAACCTTTCAAATTAGCTTATTTTTTTTCTTTGTCTCCTTCGTTAATCAAGCCCTGATTCCAGATTTTAATTTTATCTGTATCACTTATACCGCTTTTAACTTGAACGTAGATTCCGTCGCTTACCCCCAGAACCAAATCCCTTCTTTGAAATTTCTGTGGAGCATTTTCGACTTCTACATAAGGCTTTTGTGTTTTTTTGTCAAATTGAACCAAAGATTCTTTTATTGCTAAAACTTTCTCTGCTTTCTCCAAAATAATAGAAGCATTGGCACTTAAACCAGCTCTAATAAAAGTATCATCTCTGTTGATCATTTGTGCTTTTATTTCAAATTGGATTGCGCCATTTTCTGTAACTCCTTTTGGAGCAATATAGTTTAAAACTGCATCAAATTTTTTATTTTCGATTGCACCAATTGTAATCTCGATTGGCATTTTTTCTTTAATTTTTCCAACCTCAGATTCATCAATTTTTCCTATAAAAATCATTCGTCCAACATCGGCAACACTAGCAATTGTAGTTCCTTCGTTAAAGTTATTACTTTCGATAACTTGGTTACCTACTTTTACTGGAACGTCTAATACCATTCCGTTCACTGTCGAACGAATTAATGTATTAGCATAATTTCCTAAAGATGAAGTTGTTCCTGTTTTAACAATATCCAAACCTTGTTTTGCAGCCAGATAATTTTGTTTTGCCTGATTGTAAGCCAGCTGTGCAGCATCATAATCATTTGCAGAAATTACATCTTTTTCAAACAATGTTTTCTGTCTTTTGTAGATTTTCTCCTGATTATCTAACGCTATTTTAGCAGTCTGTACCTGATTCTGAGAACTACTTACATTCGAAACGTTTGCTACAACTCTAATCTTAGCAATCATATCGCCAGCTTTGATTTTTTCACCAGCTTTGATGTACACTTCTTCTATAATACCTGAAATATTTGGTTTGATTAAAACTTCTTCATCAGGCTGAATATTTCCTGTCGCAATAGTATTTTTTACGATAGTTTTTATTTCTGCTTTTTCCGTTTTAAATACAATCGGTGATTCTTGGTTTTTAGCATACAAATAGTAAAGCGCGCCAAAAAAAACAACTGCAATAAATATTAAAATGGTTACGGTTACTCCTTTTTTCATTTGTTCTTGGTTTAATCGATTTATTTTGATTGATAATTTATTCTGTCCTTAATGCATCTACGGGTTTCACATTGATGGCGGTCTGTGCCGGTATAAATCCAGCAAGCAAACCAGATCCGACCAATATAATTAATGCTACAAATACAACTCCTAAATCTACAGTTGGATTGGCAAACATAGTATTTTGATCAGGAGGCATCGAATCTAGTACCATATTTAAAAGTGCTATAATTCCTGTTGCAACAGCAATTCCGAGCATACCTGAAATAATGGTTAAAAATATAGACTCCGATAATATCTGCCCTCTAATTGCTCCAGGAGTTGCGCCCAAAGCTCTTCTAATTCCGATTTCTTTTGTACGTTCTTTTACCACAATCAGCATGATATTCGAAATTCCGATTACACCCGAAATCAAAACTAATGTTCCTACGAAATAGGCAATTACTTTTAGGATATTAAATAAGCTTTGCACTTTATTAAACTGCTCATACAAATCAAAATTTCCAACCGCTCTTTCATCTGTCGGATTTATAGAATGCAATGCTTTTATAATCTCTAAAATTTTAGGTTTTAAATCGGTTATAGAAGTTTCATCTTTTGCGGTAAGCGCCATCCATCCTACTTTATCTCCATAATTAAAGGCTTGCTGAAAAGTTGTAAAAGGAATAAAAATATTCTTCTGTTCCTGTTCTGCATTTCCTCCCTGCTGTTTCGATTTATAAACTCCAACAACCATAAAATTAATGCTATTAATTTTTATATAAGTTCCAACCGCTTCCTCTTCTTTACCATAAAGCTCACTGATAACTCCTTTACCAATTACACAAACTTTTCTTCTCTGCTCAATATCCTGCTGATTTACAAATCTTCCTTTAATAATATCCATCGGCTGTTGTTTAATCAGCTCTGGGTAATCTCCATAAATTGTAAATGCAGAAGTTTTTGTGCCTCTTACCACGTTATTTGTTCCGTTAAAATCACCTAATTGATTTCTCGGAGAAACATATAACAAATCTGGCAATGCCGCTTTTAAAGCGGTTACATCACTATTTCTAAAGTCATAACGTCTTGTTTTTGGTAAACCTTTATACGCCTTAGAAGTAGTCTGGCTCCACATAAACATGGTATTGGTCGCAATTCCATCAAAACCTTTTTTAATACCATTTTCCAAACCATTACCTGCAGCAAGTAAAATTACCAAGATAAAAATACCCCAAAAAACACCAAAAGCTGTCAGGATAGTCCTGAAAGGATTGGCGGTTAATGCCTGTAAAATCTCGTCCCAATTATCTTTTTTAAACATAATTATTCGTCTCTAAGTGCTACAATAGGTTTAATTTTGGCTGCTCTGTAGGCTGGGAAAAATCCTGCCATTGCTCCGGCAAAAACAAGTAATACCAAAGTAGTTAAAGCTACACTAAAATCTACTTCAGGATTTCTGAAATACTCACTCTGAACCATCGGACCAACGAACTCCAATAAAGCAAGACTAGCCAATAACCCCACAAAACCTGCAATGGTCGTAATGAAAATTGATTCATGAAGAATCATCGTGATAATAGAAAAAGGCGAAGCTCCCAGTGCTTTTCTAATTCCGATTTCTTTTGTACGTTCTTTTACAATAATAAGCATGATATTACTTACTCCAACAACTCCTGCTATAATGGTACATATACCAACCCACCAGAAAAAGAGTCTGATATATAAATTTAAATCGTAAAACTGTTTAGCGTCTTTAACTGAATTATAAACTCCTACTCCACCATCATCTTCGGGAGCTACTACGTTTTTACTTTTTAATAAGTTTTTTAAATCTTGGGTAAATTTTTCTGACTGAGCCAACGCTTCATCATAATCGCTTGTCTTTTTAAGGGTAAAAAACAAGTTGCTAATTTTATCGCCACCTCCAAATGTTTTCTGAACTGTAGTTAAGGGCAAATAAGCACGAGTCTCTTCTCTTTCTCCTCCTGGATCTGTAAATACTCCAACTACTTTAAAGTTAATGTTGTTAATTAGAATTTCTTCTCCTATCGCCTCTTTGTCTTTAAGCAAATCGGTTTTTAATTTCATTCCGATAACCGCCACTTTTGCATTACTTTCTAAATCCTTCGCATTTACATAACGGCCTTGAACTATGGTTAAATTCTCGATTCCGCCATAATCTGGATTTACTCCTCTAAATTGATAATTACCAGATTCTTTGCCATAAGCAAAAGACTGCCCCCAATAATTATTTGTTGAGGCTCTCAAATCTAATTTATCTTCGAATTTCTGTACCGATTGATTATAATCGCTATTGCGAAATTGAATTTGTCTCCCCGGATTTAATCCTTTATATTCTTTAGTAGTAGTTCCAGACCAAACCTCTATAATTCCAGCCGCATCGCGTTCGAATTGTTTTTCAATTCCGTTCTGAAGACCTTTTCCTGCACCAAGCAAGATTACCAAAATAAAAATTCCCGAAGCCACAGACACTCCCGTTAAGAATGTTCTTAAACGGTTTTTAGAAATGGCTTCAAATATTTCCTGCCAACGTTCAATATTAAACATAAGACGAAGCTCTAACTTGTTCTACTCTTTTATCATCGATAATTAATCCATCTTTTAGGACTACATTTCTTTTGCACATTGCCGCAATATCAGGTTCGTGTGTCACAATCAAAATTGTTTTTCCCTCATCATTAATCCCTTGAATAAGCTCCATAACTTCATAAGAAGTTTTGGTGTCAAGAGCTCCCGTTGGTTCATCTGCAAGTAACACTTTCGGATTCGAAGCTAATGCTCTTGCAATAGCAACACGCTGTTTTTGACCTCCAGAAAGTTCATTTGGCAAGTGGTTAACATGAGAACCCAAACCTACTTTCTCCAAATACTTCATTGCTATCTCGTAACGTTCCTTCCTTTTAACACCTTGATAATACAATGGCATCGCTACATTGTCTAATGCTGTTTTGTAATTTATTAAGTTAAAAGACTGAAAGACAAAACCTAAAAATTTGTTACGATATTTTGAAGCAATTGTTTCGTTTAATTTCTTAATTGGTGTTTTGTCTAAAATATAACTTCCTGAATCGGCTTCATCCAGAATTCCTAAAATGTTAAGAAGTGTTGATTTACCCGAACCAGACGATCCCATGATTGCAACCAATTCTCCTTCCTCTATATTAAAATTAATCCCTTTTAATACATGTAATTGTGAACTTCCCATTTTATAGGATTTGTGTAAATCTTTAATTTCAATCATGGTATTGTTAAATTTTTTAGACAATAATAACGTATTTATTAAGTAATTTATGATAATAAAAAGTTAATAATTATGTTACCTATTTTCTATTAGACTACCTTTTTTAGTTATTGTTACACTTTTTTCAGAAAATATGATTGTTTTTGTAATTTTACCTTGTCTAAAAATTCATACTAAAATGAAGCTTACTTCTATTATTACAATGTTTTCGGTGCTTGCCGTATTAACAAGCTGTTCTTCAACTTCAAAATTAGAAACATTAAAACCTGAACCCGATGATGCCAGCCCGCTAGTTTATGATAGCAGCCCGTCTTTTATCAATCTTCCTATTACGATTAAATTAAGTGATATCGAAAATCAGACAAACACGCTCCTTAACGGATTGATTTATGAGGATAATAACATCCAAGATGATGATATTGAAATGAAAATCTGGAAACAGGCTCCGATCAAAATTCAAAACGATCCCTCAAATCCGAATAAAAGAATTAGAACGATTTTACCGCTTAAAGCGAATATCAAATATCGAATCGGAACAAAAAAAATGGGGATAGAGCTCTACGACGTTAGAGAATTTAATCTAAACGGAGTGATAACTTTATCTAGCGAAACCACTCTTACCAATTGGAAACTAACAACAAAAACAGAGTTCAAGTCTCTAAATTGGAACGAAAGCCCAACAATGACCGTATTTGGCAAAAACATGCCGATTACTTATTTAATAAATCCGGCTATTTCTATTTTTAAAAACCAGCTGGAAAAGGAAATTGATGGAGCAATTGAAAAATCAATGGATTTCAAACCAAACGTTCTTCAGGCTGTTGAAAAAATCTCTACTCCTTTTCAAATGAGTGATACCTATGAAAGCTGGTTGCGAATTGTTCCGATCGAAATTTACTCTACCAATGCAAAACTGAAAAACGATTCTTTCTTGCTTGATATGGGAATGAAATGCAACATGGAAACCATCGTTGGAAAACAGCCAGAATCAAAATATAATGCTAGCAAAATTGCTCTAAAACCTGTGGCTAAAATCCCAAATCAGATTTCTGCTAATATTGCTGCCATTTCGAGTTATGTAGATGCATCAAAGATTATGACCAAGAATTTTGCAGGTCAGGAGTTTGGCTCCGGAAGCAAAAAAGTAACTGTAAAAAATGTTTCTATTTGGCATAAAGACGGAAAAATGGTCATTGCTTTAGACGTTTTAGGATCTATAAACGGAACACTTTATTTAAATGGATTTCCTTCATACAACGCACAAACAAAAGAGATTTATTTTGAAAAACTAGATTACGTCTTAGACACCAAAAGCAAATTGATGCGTACAGCAAACTGGCTCGCGCAAGGATATATTCTTAGAAAAATGGAAGAAAGCTGCCGTTATTCTATTCAACCGAATTTGGAAGAAGGCAAAAAAAGTATGGCAGGTTACTTAAAGAACTATTCACCGATGCCTGGAGTATTTGTTAACGGAAAAATGGAAGACATTCAGTTTGATAAAATACAGTTGACCAATCAAGCCATTATAGCCTTCATCAAAATAAACGGAACGGTTAATGTTTCGGTTAACGGATTGAAATAAAAACAAAAACAAAAAGCAGTGTAAATTACACTGCTTTTTTCTTTTTAGAATACATTCGATAAATCAAATATCCAATTATTAATACAAGTAAATACGGAATTACCATTAAGTAAACAATTCCATCATTTACAGCTTCAGCTTTTTTGGTATTAGAATCTCCTCCTAAAGCCGCACGGCACATTGCGCATTGCGCATTAGCAGAAATTCCAATAAAGAAAAAACAAATTCCAAAAAACAGCGCTTGAAATTTGAATTTCACGATTTGAATATTATTTTTTTTAATGTACATAATATGGAGAAATCATTAAGTAAACCACCACTCCCGTTACTGCTACATATAACCAAAGCGGGAAAGTGATTTTAGCTATTTTTCTATGTCTGTCAAAACGTTTTGCAAGCGCTCTTACATAAGTAATCAAAACAAGTGGAATAATAGCAATTGACAATAAAATATGCGTTACAAGAATAAAGAAATACACATAACGTAATACTCCTTCTCCTCCGTATTTTGTAGAATCTGAAGTCATATGATACGCTACATACATAACCAAAAATGCAACCGACAATGCAATAGCAAAAGTCATTAATCTTTCGTGTAATTTTTGATTTCCTTTCTTAATTGCCATAACAGCCAAAATTAGCACAACAGCAGTAATACCATTTGTAGTTGCATAAATTGGAGGTAAAAATGATAAAGGTTCTACATTAAAACCAAAATCTTTTAATTTAACACCAAATAAAATTGCCACGACAACCGGAATTACAATTGAAACCGCAATAATGAACTTGTTATATTTTTTCTCTAAAGTATTATCTTCCATTTTTATTCTTCTAATAAAATTTTAATGTCTTGCTGAATATCTCTTACTCCTTTTTTATCTAAACCGTCGTAGTATATACTCGGATTTCCGAATTCATCTTTTCTGCATCGAATGTTTCCGTCTTTGTCAATTAAAGCAAACAAACCAGAATGCTCAAATCCGCCGCTTACTTTATCATTTTCTCCTGCATAAAGATTAAATCCTTTATTAGACAAATCCATAATTACGTTTCTGTCTCCAGTTAAGAAATTCCAGTTTGAAGATTTAACACCTAACAGTTTAGCATGATCTTTTAAAACTTGTGGAGTATCGTGTTTCGGATCGATTGTAATAGAAACAATTCCAAAATTAGGATTCCCAAAAAAAGTCTTTTCAATCTCCAGCATGCTCATGTTCATCTTTGGACAAATTGAAGGACAAGTTGTAAAGAAGAATTCCAAAACATATACTTTTCCTTTATACGTTTCATTCGAAATTTTCACATTGTCTTGATTGGTCAATTCGAATTTTGGAGCCGGACCAATTGTCAAAAGCTTAGCATCTTTTGAAGTTTTAACCCCAACATTATCCAAACGGTTTCCTTTTACAACGTCACCGTTTTTAACTCGATCGACAATTTTAGGAATAGCATAAATCCCGAAAATTAGAATCACAAAAGAGATTCCGATATATGATTTGTTTTTAAACATTATAAATGATTTTTTAAAGTTGCTTTGTAGCGTTATGATTCTTCTTTAAAGCTGCGCGATATTCGTAAAGAATAATCTTGAAGTCATCAAGCATTTCATTACTCAACTCAGACGGATGAAAAGTATCATAACCTTCTTTGTATTCTTTCTGATCTTTTCTTCCTCTCAGATTGCGTTCTTTATCGACAATATACACATTAGAAGTTCCAAGGTTTTCATTCAGTTTTTCTTTTAAATGCAGTCCGTCATAAAATTTCTGGATCTCTTCTTTTGAAGCAAAAACAAAATTCCAATTCTTAACATCTGTGAAAGGAGATAAAGCATCAACAATTTTTTGAGCTTCTTTTTCAGTTCCTATCGGACACAACACTACAAACTGAAGATCTTCAAAACCGTTATAACGTTTGTAGATCTTTTCATTTAGATTAAAATAATTACCTCTATTTTCTAAAATATTTGTACCAGCAAAACCTAGCACAGTAATCTTTTTATCAAGGGAGATTTTTTTTCCGTTTAATGAATTCCAATTTCCAAAGTCGGACACTTTTGGTGTTATTACAGGAAGTGTTGTAAAACTATTTACACCTGAAGCGAAAAACAAATACGCTACAATTGGCAATACAAAAAGTACAAAGAGAACTATATTTTTTTTCATTGTATAAACGGAGAATTATTGAGGTACAAAAATAAAAAAAGCTCCGTAAATCGGAGCTTCTTTTCGAATTAATATCATGTTAAAAATTCCATTTAATAGTAGAATCTTTAAAAACCCCATAAATATAATGTCCTTCTGTCAATAGAATAAACAATAAATATAAAACTAGGAAGATAACAGGAGAAACTACAGACCATCTAAGGCTGCTTTTTTCACCTTCCATGTGCATAAATGCCCATACAATATAGTACGCTTTGAA
Source organism: Flavobacterium sp. ACN2 (assembly GCF_002303885.1). Classification (GTDB taxonomy): domain Bacteria; phylum Bacteroidota; class Bacteroidia; order Flavobacteriales; family Flavobacteriaceae; genus Flavobacterium. Next base: position 69,516 of record NZ_MRCM01000002.1, read on the forward strand.
AATTGTAAGGATATAGAAAATCCAGTTTAACAGATTCAAACCAATAAAATGAGTAAATTCTAATGATGCAGGTTTGTAGATACCCAAAATAACTTCAACTGTAGTTACTACTGAAAGTAATGCGAAAACAAACCAGATTCTTTTTGTATTTGATACGTGCTCGTGTGACATAATAATTAAATGCTAAAATTAAACTAGGTAGAAAACTGTAAATACAAATACCCAAACTAAATCTACGAAGTGCCAGTATAAACCAACTTTTTCTACCATTTCGTAGCTTCTTCTCTTCTCATAAGTACCTAATAATACATTAAAGAAAATAATGATATTGATAATAACTCCAGAGAATACGTGGAATCCGTGGAAACCTGTAATAAAGAAGAAGAAATCAGCAAATAATTTATTACCGTACTCATTTCTGATCAAGTTAGCACCTTCTACCACATATTTAGCTGTTGCTAAATGTTTTTCAGATTCTTCTCTTGACAAGATTGTCTTTTTCTTTTTATCTGTAAGTTTTTCTGTTCTGATTAAAACTTCAGGGTGTGCTTTAAAACCAGCCTGAACTTCAGCAACTGTGTAAGTTGGAAGAGACTGAGCGTCTTCCATAAACCAAGTTGAGTGGCTTCTTGTTAAAGCTTCTCTTTGTTCTGGCAATTTAACAGCAAAATCAGCTAAAGCTACTCTTTTACCATCTTTATCCACAAACTGAAGTAAACTACCTCCAGCAGTTTCAACTGCACCATATTCTCCTTTAATGAAGTTTTTCCATTCCCAAGCTTGAGAACCAACGAAAATTAAACCTCCAATAATAGTTAAGAACATGTAAACAGCAACTTTTGTCTTTTTCAATTGGTGTCCTGCATCAACAGCTAATACCATTGTTACAGAAGAAAAGATCAAAATAAAAGTCATTAATGCTACATAATACATTGGAGCCGCAACACCATGCATAAATGGGAAGTGAGTGAACACTTCATCAGCCAAAGGCCAAGTTTCAATAAATTTGAATCTAGAAAAACCATAAGCTCCTAGAAATCCAGAGAATGTTAAGGCATCTGATACGATAAAAAACCACATCATCATTTTACCATAACTTGCTCCTAAAGGCTCATTGTGACCGCCTCCCCAAGTTTTTTCGTCGTTGTTTGCAGTAGTAACTGTCGCTCCCATAAAAGATATTCGTTAAAAAGTTCCCAAATTTACGTTTTTTTCTTATTTAAAGAAATATAAAAATAAAAATAAATATACCCATAATAAATCCAAAAAGTGCCAATACATCGCACCTAGCTCTATCCCAAGAGTTTGAGTCGAATTGTATTTTTGTTTAAAATGATTATAAATTATAATTAAAAGTGAAATTAATCCGCCAGCTAAGTGTAACAAGTGTGTAACTGTTACCACATAAAGAAAAGTTGTAGTAATTGAACTACCTTCTCCTGTAAAGTAATACCCTTCTGAAACGATTTGTCCAAATCCTTTGAATTGTAATACCACAAATAAAATCCCTAAAGCTAAAGTTCCAAGAAGCAATCCAGTAACCGCACTTCTATTGTCTTTTTGAATGGCTTTTTTTGCCAAGTAAAAAGTAACACTGCATGCAATAATTACCGCTGTACTCCAATAGAAAGCTGAAGGAAGTTCAAAATTCTTCAACCAGTCTGCTCTTGATTTACTAACTACAAATGCACTAGTTAAACCAGCAAACATCATAGTCATACTAACCATCGCGAAAAGCAGAATCAGTTTTGCCGATTTTGATTTCCTTACTTGCTCTTCATTTGTTTTCAATGTCATTTCCATAACAACTATCTTAAAAATTTATCTACTATAAATACAATTTGCAAAAGCGAGATATAAGAAACACTCACTAGCATTAATGTTCTCGCTGCCTTTGCAGTTCTTAACTTATACAAACGAACCGCATAAAAAAGCATCCAAATCCCTAATAGAAACACTAAAACTGCCGCAATTGGAGAAATAAACAACTGACCCGTAAAACCTAACACAGGTAATAACGATGCTATAATAAGCCAAATTGTATACAATATTATCTGTAATGCTGTTCCTTTATCTTTTTTACCTGTCGGAAGCATAAAAATTCCTGCTTTCTCATAGTCTTCATACAAAAACCATCCAATAGACCAAAAATGTGGGAACTGCCAAAAAAATTGAATTAAGAATAAAGTCCCTGCCTCGATGCCAAATTCGCCCGTTGCTGCTACCCAGCCCAACATAAACGGAATCGCTCCTGGAAATGCCCCAACAAAAACAGACAACGAAGTTACTGTTTTTAATGGTGTATAAACACTTGTATACAGAAATATAGAAATCGCAGCAAACATTGCTGACTTTGCATTTATCGTATAAAGAAGTGCAATACCAATAACAGTAAGCAAACTTGCTACTAATAAAGCGACTTTAGGAGACATGCGTCCTGAAGGAACTGGACGGTTTTTGGTACGATCCATTAAAGAATCGATATCTTTTTCTATTACTTGATTAAAAGCATTTGAAGCTCCTACCATACAATAGCCTCCAACTGCCAAAACAGCCAAAACACTCCATTTAAAAGGATGTTCAGAATCTACGCCTAATAAATATCCAGCAATAGAAGAGAACAATACACTAATAGCTAAACCAGCTTTAGTAATCTCTTTAAAATCTAGAAATATTGATTTGAGTGATAATGTGTTTTTTGCAGCGTTCAATACCGTTGTATTTTGTGTATTTTTTTTGAGTGGTGCAAATGTACAAATTAGATTGTAGAATTTAAACCTATAATTTTAGATTTTTTTCAATAAACCCTATAGAAATTAAGATCTCAGCATTCTTTAACACTATTATTTCGAAAAATCTTATTAAAAACTAGTAATCAAAATACCAATTAAAAATATCTGAACGTAATCCGATACTAAACCAAGTAGTACTTTGTTTAAAAGTTGCTGCCGTTTCTTGAGTCGGATCAAAATTTCTGTAGATCAAACTTCCAAATAGTTTCAAGTTTGTCATCGGGTTAATTAAATATCCTCCTTGAACATCTGCAATAAAAACACTGGTTTTATTTCCTTGTCCGATTTTCACACCCGTATCATACGGACGTTTTAAATCGTAACTTTTATAAATATTTCCTCCGTAGTTATATGAGTCTGCTGCGGTATCAAAATCCAAACCTCTAGTTCCAACAGTCAATTTTGCATCGGCAAGCCAACGCCCTTTGTGGTATCTCGCAATTGCAATAAGTTCTTTAAAATTACCACCCCATTGATGTCCTACACTCTGATTATTGTGTCCGTAGTTTGTAATAACAGCACTGTGCGAGTACACATAAGGTCGAACACTATTTAATTCAACCTGCAACAAAAGATCTTTTACATTAAATGCATTGAAGTATTTTGCTCCAAGCTGAAATCCGAATTTATTTTTCCAGCTTTGATTTCCCGCTCCAACATCTGAAACAGAAAACTCATCAATCAAGAACTGCGAATACAGATTTATGCTATTATTCCATTTGTATTTACCTGTTATCCCCAAAAGTGCATTTCCACTTTTAGATGAAGATCCAAATTCTACTGCACGGTAAAAAATAATCGGATTAACAAAATTAGCATCAAAACCTCTGTTATTGGTGTCTGTCCAAACTACAGATTCAAAAAAACCTAAGTTTACCCTATTTGAAACGTTCCAGCTTAAATAATGGTTCGCCATGAATTTTGTTGCGTAAGTTCTCTCTGCTGTTACTTCTGGACGAACATCTTTCATCCACATATACGTGTTGGTATATTTAATTTTCCAAAATTTAGTGTTGATTTTAAAGTACGGGTACGGACTTGCTCCATCGCTTTCTAACAAAGAACGATAACCATCACCTATGAAATTTCTTCCGTAACCCAATTGAAAATCAAATATTTTTCCTGGTGCGAAAGTAATATTCGCTTCCGCTAAAGGAAAATCATAAGCATCGGTTTTGAATCCTTTTGCAATTCCAATCCCTGGAATTATTGCCGGATTTCCTCCAGATGGTTTAATAGATTCCGCATAATCGTTAAAATACCCCGCAAATCTTCCCTGACTTTCAAAAAATGTAGTCGTAAAGTTAATTTGTTTCCCTAAACCTCCTCTAAAGTTTAGCGCTCTAGTATTCACATAAGTGTAAGATGCATCAAGATCTGAAGCCTTACCCATTTGTAAATCTACAATCGGATTTAAGGCAAACCAATAATCTTCTCCTTGAATCTGCACTAGATTTTCATTCCACCATTTTCTCCCCAGCCAAGTCGATGTTTTTTTCTGCAAGGATTCATTTACCGCTCTCAAATTATAATATTTTGAAACCTCAGCGTAAGTATAAGGTTTAGATGCTGTATGATTATTAATCCCAACTTGATTCATTTCTGCATCAAACTGCGCATAATAACTATGTGAAAAAGGAATATTTAAATGACTATCAAATTCTGGGTTATTGTATTTTTTGTATACAATACTATCCAGCTCAGTCATTGGTTTTTGTGTTGGCTTTAATATTTCTGCCGCTGCCTGAGCTTCTGCTGCAAGCTGTGAAGCGTTTTTTAGTGGTATATCAATAGAAATCGTATATTTAGAATATGTCGGTTTTCCATTGTAAGTTGAGGGTTTTATTTTTGGAAATGTGCCAAAAACTCTTTTTGCTTCTTCCGACAATTCTTCCGTTTCTGCAGAAACATAAATTACTTTAAATTCGCCTTCTGCATTTACCTCAAAAAGTACTTTTACCACTCCTTTATAATTGTTTTCTTTTAATTTTTGAGGAACTTGAAAATTGCTAAACACAAAATCTTGAACTTCTTTATAAAAACAATTTTCTAATTTTTTGCCTTCTAAATTTTCGCAGTTAGGAAAAACTGGAAACATTTCTGCTGCAAAACCTGGCTGAACAGAAGAATTACCATTTTGCTGAGCAGAAACAATAAAGAACGAAGAAATTAAAACAAGGGACAAAAAAAACTTATTCACTTAAAATTTGGGTATTTATTTAATATTGATTTGGGGAAATTTCTCCGTTTACAATTGCTTTTGCTGCCGAAGTTCCGATACGTTTTACTCCTAAACGAATCATTTCTGCCGCTTCTTCAAATGAACGAACTCCACCAGCTGCCTTTACTGAAAGCGGCGAAGCATTTTCTAGCATCATAATTATTGCTGGAACTGTTGCTCCATTTGGAAGATCATTCTCTGTTTTATAAAAACCTGTAGAGGATTTCACAAAAACAGAATCAAAATCTTCTTCTTTAAAATTAGACACTACAACATGTTTTATTAAAGAAGATAACTGGATAATTTCTTTATCTGTTAAGGCCGCAACTTCAATAATCCATTTTACTGTTTTATCATTTGCCAATCCAATCTGCGTTCCAATTAAAATTTCTTTTTTAACCAAATCGAGATCTCCATTCTTGAACGCTTCATAATTACAAACAAAATCTAAATCGTCAGCTCCATTTGCAATTGCTTCGTTTGCTTCTTTAATTTTGGTTTCCAAACTTGACTTTCCTTCTGGAAAATCAATTACAGTTCCAACCAATAAAACAGAATTGGCTTCAACAATCATGTTTTTTGCCAAAGAAACATACTCTGGACGAATCATAATTAGCTTAAAACCTTCTAGAATTGCTTCCTTAATTGCATTTTTAACCACAACAGTATTTTCTGCTTCCGAAAGACCAGCTTGCGATGCAGTTTTCAAATACGTGGAGTCTAAATATTGCTTTACATTCATTTTGATTGAAGTTGCAGGAAACCAGCACAAAAGTACATTTTATATTGAAAAAACATAGCTTTTAACTGCTTGATTTTCTTGTAATAAAAAACCCACCGAAGTGGGTTTTGAAATTATATTTTATCGATTTGACTCTTAAAAGCTATTGCAGAAAAAACTGCCACAAACGCTCCTAGTGCATTTGCTAAAACATCTGTAACATCTGAAGCTCTTGTTACTGTAAGAGCACTTTGGAGAATTTCTATCGTAATTCCGAAAAAAACAGAGAATATAAAAGAAATCAAATACGCTTTATAAGCGTCTGCTTCTTTTCCTTTTAATTCTTTTTTGAAAAACAAAATCCATGAAATTGTAAATCCAAAATGAAAACAGAAATGTACAATTTTATCAATGCTTGGAAAACTAACCGCTGGTATATTACTAGAATCTGTAAGACAAAAATAAGTAATGATTCCAGAGCAGATAATTGCCCAAATTAATAATAGTTGTTTAGGCACCGATTAATTCTTTATAAGCTTGATCAGACAATAAAGTGTCAATTTCTGAAGCATCAGCAATTTTTATTTTAATCATCCATCCAGCCCCATAAGGATCTGAATTTACAGTTTCTGGAGCACTTTCTAAGTCTTCATTAAAAGCAATGATCTCACCTGTTAATGGTAAAAATAAATCAGAAACTGTTTTTACAGCCTCAACAGTTCCAAAAACTTCATCTTTTGAAAGTGTCTGATCTAAAGTTTCTACCTCAACATACACGATATCTCCTAACTCTTTTTGTGCAAAATGAGTAATTCCTACAGTTGCAACATCTCCTTCGATGCTAACCCATTCGTGATCTTTTGTGTACTTTAAATTTGCTGGTATGCTCATAATCGTTGTGTTTGAAAATTGATTGTTTAAAATTTAAGCCACAAATGTAATAATCTTCTAATAAAATCTAGTTTAGAAACTAAAATTTAATTTCCAAAATTATAACGAAGTGTGAAACCTGATCTGATATTCGTTAAAGGGAAAGAAGTCGAAATAACTGCTTTCGAGAACGAATGATCGTAATAAAATATTGCTGTTAAGTTTTTACTAAACGCATAATCGGCCGTTAATTTTAAAGTCCAGATGTTCTGTCCCGCTGCCAGCTGATTATTATCGTAATCTAAATATCGAACTAAAGTTTCATTATTTCTATATGAAAAATCAGCTTTTATATTGATATCACTCTTAATAATTCCGGTTGGATTATCTGCCAATCTTGATGAAATAATAACATCTTTAAAACGATATCCTACTCCAACAACATACTCTATTCCTTTAACCTCTGTCAATAAATTATTATCAAAACTCATAGACAATGCACGGTCCTTTTTAACTTCTGTCAATAAACGGAATGAATTTTTCAACTCAAAATCAATTCTCATCAGCGGGCTAAATTGCTCCACTAAGTTAACATTAGACATGATTGTTTTATTGAAGAAGTTCGTATTTACGTCTTGCCCTCCAGGGGTTTCCAAATAATCAAAATTTGACCTAAATTGACTTATTGTATATGATGCTCTATAATTATGTTGTAACGAAAAACGTCTAAAATGATCTTTGAAATACTTATAACGCATTAAACCATTATACTTCACATTCCAGTTCGGAATAGGGAAACTTCTAAAAATCCCTGTTGAACTCTTTGAAGCATCTGCTCCTGTATATGCCGCCATAAATGAAGGTAATAATACGGCTTGATTACTTTTTGAGAAACCAATAGGATAACCTTGATTGGCTACATAAATTTTATAATTCGGATCTGATTCATCTGGAATAGGATTATTTGCATCTCCATATCTAGGAATCTCCCCTCCTCCATAATGCTGTTCTGCCAAACGATTTGCAATAACTAAACGATTGCTTCTAAAATCATCAAAAGCAGAAGACTCCGTTTCTGAACTTGTTGAGAAAGCAGTCTTAATCAATACTGTAGAAATTGAAAACATTCCATAACTGTATGGTGACAATGCGATATACTCACCTGTATTTTGGTCTACACTGTATTGCTCTGATGAATTTTCAGAATAAGCACGATCCATAGCCAAATCGATTTTCAAATCAGGCAGTAAATCTACGTTTGCCATTACTTTCAAAAGCTTATTACTTACTTGCGTAAAGTTTTGATTAAAATTCTGGTAATTAGTAAGCCATCCATTTTTAGCAGCTTCAAAACGTACATCATCCTGACTACCAAAAACAAACCCTAACGAAGGTTTAGATGTACCAAAGAAACCAACTCCTGGAATATATCCTGGCAAAACGGTTCCGCTATTTTTTGTATAGTTGATTTGAACATTTTTAATACTTGTCAAAACCCCTATCAAACCATCATAAAAAGGATTACTGCTGGTAACTGGTTTAGCCGTATTTACAATTTTCTCTCCCGGTTTTGGTGGTGCAACAGGTTTTGGTTTTGCTGGTTTACCCCCTGGTGTCAAACCTAAATATTTATACAGCGTATTCATATTTAATGTCGTAGAGAAAGTATTCGAATTGGCATTTTGAACCGTATTTCCTAAATCCCAAGATACTCCACTGTCGTCAACGTATTGAGAAAGTGCTGTAGACGATCTTTGCCAATTGTAATCTGCCGTATAAGAGTAGTTTGCTTTTATGAAACTAAATATTGGAATTTTATTAATTGGAATATCATAGTTTAGAACCAATTGTTGTAAATGCTGATTTGGTATACCAATATCAAAATAATCATCCCAGATATTAAAATCTTCTTTTGGCGTATTATCGTCGTTCAAAAAGTTTCTTACAATATTGTTAGACGCTGCTGTGTAATTTAATTTTAACGATTTTGTCAAATTAAATCCGAAACCATACTGATAATTAAATGCAAAGTTTCTTCTGTAAAGAGGATCTAAACCAATACCTTCTACATCAACTTGTCTGTATTGCTGGCGATTACTTTGCCTTAAAATATTGGTATTAAATGAAACGTTCGAAGGAAGATAATTGATATTAAAGTCGCTTAGCAATTTCCAATATTCACTTGTTTTCATGAATTTGGTTTGCTTAAACGGAACTACTTCTTTAGGCTGAAAAGTGTAAGCATAATTGACAGAAGTATTAGACTGCTCATCATTATAACTTTCAACTTCATAATCATGTCGCTCTACCTGATTATAAGACTGCGAGAACGTAAAGTTTTCTACATCATAAACATGCGGCTTCTGTTCTGGCGCTCTATCTTTTCTTACCCCAATAAAATTGATGCTTTTACGCTTCGTGTAATCAACCGCACGGGTTCTAATATTTTCTTTTTCTGTCGGATCTGTAGTTTCTGCTATTAATTGATCTAACTTAATATCCTGATTAAACGGATCGTATTCTGGCGTAATAACTTCTTCTCCAATAGCATAATTGAATGGAAGATTAATACCCCATTTCGGTGGCAATAACTTTCCTAAATTTATATTGGTTACAATGTTGTACTGCTGAATATCTTCACGATCTCTCTCGTTGGCTCCCTGCTCAAGAGAACCAAAACCGATTGTGCTCTTTTTTCCAGAAGCAGATAATGTCATTAAATCGGCCATATTGGTATCTACATTCAGTAAAGCAGCCATACCACCTTTGTTTTCCAAATCGGACATACGAAGTTCGTTAAACCATACTTCTCCCATAATATCCTTATGGTTTGCCGCGCTTTTTACCCCGACCATTAAATTTCGAACTAAACCGAAATTCGGATTTCCTTTAATACCTAAAGTCAATTTACCATCCTGGTCACCACCGTCTACATCTGGATCTCGGTCTGGATAATAAATACCATTTATATCTCTTTTTGGCGAATTAATATCGATATTCATTCCCAAGATTTTCATTCTAGTAAGTAATGAAAGTGCTACATCAATATTATTTTCTTCAAGCCACACTTGATCTGGACTTATAGTACAACTTCCTCCAGTTCTCGTTACTTTTAATGGAATCTCAATTTGATAAAAGTTTTGTGTAAAGTCATTACCAAAACGAATAAATCCGATCATCTCATCGTCTAAAAGCTGAGTTTCATTTGGAAGAGATTCTGCGTGAAGGAACATTTTCAGTTTTTTGTACTGACGCATATCAACACTTACATTTTTGAAAACTGCTCTAGAATCTTGATATTCTAATCCTGAACCTGCAATTCGCAATGCTAAAGACTGTTCGTTCTGATTGATAATTGTATTGTTGTTGTACAATTGCTCTCTTTGAACTCCTGGCGGAATAACATAGTTTACAGGACATTTAGTTCCGTTTTCCTGAATATTTACAGCCGCAACATCAAATTGAGTTCCGTCATCATCAGGATTTGTATCATTTGCATCAAGTGTTCCTGTATACTTTCTCCATTCTCCTCTAACTAAATCTAATGCTCCAAAACGAACTGTCATTTGATCATTAAACCCAGTCATAAACATACGCATGAAACGAATAGATCTAAAATCGGTAATATTTCCAATAGTATTTTGAGGTTTCGAAACCGGAATTTTAAACTGAATCCATCTTGCATTGGTAGTACTACCATTAGGAAGATCTACGTTTTGAACCTCTCTAATATCCGTAATATAATTTTCTCCAACTTGCATTCCTGGTCTTACATCAATACTATATTCATAATACGCATTGATTGTACTCATGGTATTATCACGATTGATGTCTTCAACGTCTGGAAGAGTTGTAGAACCACGATTTGGATCATCAACGCTTACGGCAGAGTTCCCCTCTGTTCCATTGTATCTTTTATAACGCTGTAAAATGCCTCCTTCTGTATTTAAGAAGTATTTATAGTTATCTGCTGCGGGATCTTCTTCTCCTGCATAGTTGGTATAGATTGATCCCTCTTTTGCGTCTGGCAAACCATCTAAACCAACATCCTGATTTTTACGATTGTCTGGATTAGTATCAAATGCATAAATCAATGATTGAGATGCTGGCACGTCTCCCCAAATCGGTTGTGGATTTACCATAATCTGATCTGGTCCTAAACCATTTTCATATTGTTTTCTTCCGTCTTTTAGAACATCTTCTGAAACTTCTCCTAAATTGAAGTAAATTTTCCCATTATTAGTTCCTTGAGCCTGCCCCGTTCCAACATAAGGATCAAGTACCCAGAACTGAATGTATTCAACATTTCCTTGCTCAAAGTTTGTAGAATTCAGCGCACGCATAATTCCACCAAAATTAGATGAAGGACTGCTTGAACTAAAATTAGGGTTATTATTGTAAGGCCCTCTATCTGATGGATAATATGTTAAGTCTAATGTATTAACAACCTGAATCTGCCCTTGTGCAATATCTGTATTTGGATAAAGCTCTCTGCTATAAATTCTTCTTGTTGAGTTTAATGATAAATCATCATTTGAGACTCCTGATGGTTTTGAGGTGTAGAAAATTGGATCGATAGTATACCAAGCCAATTTTGCACGTTTAAAACCATACTCAAGCGTATTGGAGTTGGCATTGAAAGTATTGTCTGTTGCAGAAGTAATAAATGGTGTAGAAGCCAAACTCCATGCATAAGCAGATCTCATATCGATTGTAGTCTGAGTACCTTCAAAATCATCAATATAAATGGTTGCTTCGCCTTCAAAATCACTTGCTTTTGGAGCATCTGGTTTCAAAAATGCGACTTCTCCACGAATCGAAAGATTAGACGGAACATCGGTATCTATATTAGGTAATTTATTAGCCAATCTTGTCAAAAACGGAACTTCTGTCGCATAATTTCCATTAAAACCAAAAATGGTATTATTTACAGATTCTTGTCCGTAGCTTGATTTTTGAGTGAAAGGACGTTCTGTCATTTTTAAGAATGTACCTCCAACCACAAACTTTTCAGAAATTTTATGTTCAACATTGAATCCCATAAATCTTCTTGTCTGCTGCCCAAAGATTGAATTGTTCTCCAACGAAACTTCAATCGGTGTATTAGAAGCTTGAAGCGAAGGATCTAATATCTGCACACGTCCTAATTGATAATCGACACTATAATCTATGCCCTCTACTAAAACTCGTCCTGCAGCAGTTACCACAACAGACCCTTGCGGAACATTAAAGGCTCCGATAGGAATACCATTGCTTCCCGAAGATTTATATTTTCCTCTTAATAAGAATTTGTTTTTATCACTATCCTGCAATGCACCAGCCTGAGTATTTCTGTACATGTTTCTAAAGACATACTTTCTCTGATTTGCATTATAGGTAGCTGGATCATTATAACTTTCCCCAGAGTTGGTATTCAATTTTCTAAATAAAAGTTCTCCAAAAGGCTCTTTAGTGGTGAAAATAATTCGGGCATTCTGCACATCAACCGTAACCCCTGGAACATAATCAAAGAATCCGTCTCCTCCCATTTGCGGATCGTTGTTGTAATTTAAACGGTCAAGATTAAAAACATTCAATAATGGCGTTTGGTCTACTTTATCGTCTGGAGCTGGATTTGCCGGAAAAGTACTTCCTGTTACTGGCGTAATATAATTTATTGGCGAAGGATCGGTATAAAGAATATTAAGTCTAAAATCTTCTTGTTTGATTTGATAGGCTTGAGGAATTTGATAAACGTTTTTCATCATCAAGTTCCAAACCGGATTTTGAACGTTTGTCAAACTACTTTTCAGCATTTTTAAAACCAAACTCTGTGTTACAATTGCCTGATTGGCATTGTTGTTTCCTGTAACTACAGTTGCATCTACACCATCACTACCAAACTCCCCTACTTGGTATGTTTTTCCACCAACTGTATATTCAAACGCAACCGCTAGAATTTCGTCATTGGCCAATCGCTGCTGTAACGAGATGTAACCCAACTGTGCATTAAAAGTATATTCGTTTGTAGTTAATTTTCTAGCATTTTCCAGAACAGAATAATCAGTTCCCTCGTTTACGTTGGTATTATTAAATCCAGATTTTGCTGTTACAATTTCTCTAATATTAGAGTTTAAATAACTTCCTGCTTTTCCAATTGAAGCTGGATCGTATTTGTTATTTGTATTATCTGTAGGGGAATCTATTGGGTTATTAAAGAATCCCGCAGGATTTGTAATTACAACAACTTGGTTATCTGGAACACCAGAAACCTGTCCTTCCCCTAAATCCTGAAGCGCAATAACGTTTCTTAAGTTGTTACTGGTTGTTGTTACCCTATTTTGTTTATTCGTTACCCATACTTCGATTCTGGTAACTTGAACACGGCTGTCAATTAATGGGTAGTTTTTAAGAGAAGAATCATATTTATTTCTAAAGTATTGTGATAAGAAGAAATGTCGGTCATTATCATAATCTAAGGCAAACAAATCGAAGTTTTGTACGGTACCACCACCCTCTGCGACTATACTTTTGGTTTGAGACTTTTGTTCTGAGAAAACTCCCGTAACAGTTGTCTTACCAAATTGCAGTTGTGCTTTGACCCCAAATAAACTTTGTGCGCCTCGAATTAAGGTACTATTTAAAGGCATGCTCACATTACCGACCTCAACTTTCTGAACAATATCGTCTTCCGAAGGCGTGTAAGCTAGTTTAAATAAATTCTGAAAAGCAAATGTAGATTGTGTATCGTAGTTGGCATTTACCTCCAAACGAGTTCCAATTTTTCCCATTAAACTCATACTGATTCTTTGATCAAAATCAAAAGTTAGAGAGGATCTGTTTCTTGGCGAAAATGAAGGGTTGTCTTGTTTAGTATAACGCATACCCAAGTCCATTTCTACTGACCCTGTGGGCTTTACATCTATGGTATTACTTCCAAAAATGCTTTCGAACAAACTCGAATTGATATAATATCTTGGCAATAAATCTTTTTTGGCTGCCTCGGCTCCCGCTTTTTTACCATCAATAGCATCAGATTTTTTTCTAAAATAATCTCTTCTTGCTTCTTTCAGAACTAAATCTTCGTATTCTTTTGGAGTTAGAATTAAAGGGTAATTGATGGAGAAACCATCTACCGAATTGGTATAGATATAACGATCCGTAATAGGATCGTATCTATATGCCGAAAGTACGCTCGGAGGATCTTCGAGCTCTATCTTACCTACTGAAAACTGAGTTTTAGTTGTATCTTGTGCCGCCGGTGTAACCTGTGCCCGTAAAACATTACCGCAGAGCAATACCAGCAACAAAATACAAATTTTACGCATAGAATTCTTTTATATAAAATGAAATTTATAAGCTTTTTAAAGCCTTTTTGATAATTGTTTCAACGGTAGCTTCTGGATCTTCTTTTACGATTCTTTCTACCACTTTTTCTGAAGCTTTTCGGACAAAACCTAACACTTCTAGAGCAGATAACGCTTCATCTCGGTTTCTATTGTTTTGAACAGCAAAAACTTCGTCAATATCGTACAATTTAACAACTTTTTCCTTTAAATCAAGTATAACTCTTTGTGCCGTTTTGTTTCCAATCCCTTTGATAGATTGGATTACGCCAACATCTCCCGATGCAATAGCGTTTATAATTTGTTTTGGCTCTATAGACGAAAGCATCGTTCTCGCGATTCCAGCTCCGATTCCTGAAACAGAAAGCAGCATTCTAAAAATTTCGCGCTCCGATTTTTCGGCAAAACCATATAAAGTATGCGCATCTTCTTTAATTTGAAGATGCGTATACAATTTTATATTTTCAGAATTTGGAATTAAGGAGAAAGTATGTAGCGATATATTTACCTGATAACCAACCCCTCCACAATCAATTACAACCTCTGTAGGATTCTTTTCTACTAATCTTCCCTGCAAATGTGCTATCATAAATGTAATTTATTAGTATCAAATATAACAAAAATGCCATAAAACTACGACAAATTTGTTCAATCCTTGTTAGAACGTTTATTGTGTTATTTTATTCTTTTTACTTTCTTTTTCCTGTGCATCAATAACAGCAATAGCTGCCATATTTACCATTTCTTCAACGCTAGCACCCAATTGGAAAATGTGAACTGGTTTGCCCATACCCATCATAATTGGTCCTATTGAATTCACTTTATACAATTCTTTCAATAATTTGTAAGTGATATTTGCTGACTCTAAGTTAGGGAAAACCAATGTATTCACTTTTTTTCCTGCTAATTTAGAGAATGGGAATTTCTCTTGAAGCATTTCTGGATTTAATGCAAAATCTGCTTGAATTTCTCCATCAACAATTAATTCTGGATGATTTTTATGCAAGTAAGCTACCGCTTCTCTAACTTTTGAAGCGCTTTCGCTAGTTGAAGAACCAAAGTTTGAGAATGAAACCATTGCTATAACGGGCTCAATACCAAACATTTTTGCCGTTTTTGCGGTCATAATTGCAATGTTAATCAAATCTTGTGCAGACGGATTAATGTTTATTGCAGTATCTGATAAAAACATTGGCCCACGAGAAGTAAGCATCATATTTGCAGTTGCTACCAAAGAAGCGTTAGGCGCTTTTTCGATCAACTGAAGCATTGGCTTAACTACTGAAGGATAGCTTCTAGAATGCCCTGTTACCACTGCATCTGCTTCTCCTTCGTTAACCATCATAGCAGCAAAGTAGTTTCTTTCGCGCATGAATTTTTCAGCATCCAATTTAGAAACACCTCTTCTTCCTCTAGCTTCCCAGAAAGATTTTGCAAACTTGTTACGTCTTACGGCTTCCTCATCTGTTTTTGGATCGATAATTTCTAAATCGGCATCAAAACCTAATTCTGCTTTTAATTCCAAAATCTGCTCTTTGTTTCCTAATAAGATTGGGAATCCGATTCCGTCTTCGTAAACAATTTGTGCTGCTTTTAAAACGTTTAATTGATCTGCTTCGGCAAAAACAATTTTCTTTGGATTTAATTTTGCACGGTTTGTAATCAAACGCACCATTTTGTTATCGTTACCCATACGTTCGCGAAGAACATCTTCGTAAGCTGCCCAGTCTGTAATAGGATTTTTTGCTACTCCAGATTCCATTGCTGCTTTTGCAACCGCTGGAGCTACAACTGTAATCAATCTAGGATCGAATGGTTTAGGAATAATATATTCTTGACCAAAACCAAGTTTTGTTGCACCGTATGCTACGTTAACTTGTTCTGGAACTGGTTCTTTTGCCAAAATAGCTAAAGCTTTTACAGCCGCCATTTTCATTTCTTCGTTAATTTTTGTCGCTCTTACGTCTAGCGCTCCTCTAAAGATATAAGGAAAACCTAAAACGTTATTTACCTGATTAGGAAAATCTGAACGTCCCGTAGCCATAATAACATCTTTACGAGTTTCTGTAGCTAAATTATAATCGATTTCCGGGTTCGGGTTTGCCATTGCAAAAACGATCGGATTTTTAGACATTGTCAATAACATTTCTGGCGAAAGAATATCTCCAGAAGATAATCCGATGAAAACGTCAGCGTCTTTTACCGCTTCTGCCAAAGGAATCTGAGGTCCGTCAATCGCATATTTTAATTGTAAATCTGAAAGTGCAGGATTATCTTTAGTTAAAAGTCCTTTACTATTGTACATTAAAACGTTTTCAACTTTTACTCCAAGTAAAACATATAAATCTGTACACGCAATCGCCGCAGATCCTGCTCCAGAAACTACTACTTTTACGTCTTCTGCTTTTTTACCTGCCAATTCAAGTGCATTGATTAAAGCTGCAGAAGAGATAATTGCTGTTCCGTGCTGGTCGTCGTGCATTACCGGAATATCCAATTCTTCGATCAATCTTCTTTCTATTTCGAAAGATTCTGGAGCTTTAATATCTTCCAAATTGATACCACCAAAAGTTGGAGCAATATTTTTTACAGTTTGAATAAATTCTTCCACATTTTCAGTATCGATTTCGATATCAAAAACGTCTATATCAGAAAATATTTTAAATAATAAACCTTTTCCTTCCATTACAGGTTTTCCTGCTTCTGGACCAATATTTCCAAGACCTAAAACAGCTGTACCGTTTGAGATTACGGCTACTAAATTTCCTTTGGCTGTATATTTATAAACGTCTTCTTTGTTTGCTGCGATTTCTAAACATGGTTCTGCAACTCCTGGCGAATAAGCCAATGATAAGTCTCTCTGGGTTGCATATTTTTTTGTTGGAACTACCTGAATTTTTCCTGGAGTTGGTTCTGCATGGTACAGTAACGCCTCTCTTCTTTTACTCTCTTTGTTCATTTTTTTAGCATTTATTCTAGCTTACAAAGATATAAGTCTTGTTTTAAAATGGCGTCTTTTTAGCGTTTTCTTTTCTTAAATTCTATTCGAATAAATAAAAAAAGTCCAATAGAAATTGGACTCGTTTGAATTTTTATCGTTTTTAGCTACTGTTTATTGAGAAATATAAGAATTCAAATGATTGATTGTGTCTTTTTGAATTTCTATAATTGCCTTTACCACATCACTGATTGAAATTACTCCAACCACTGTTCCGTCTTCTAAAACAGGCAGGTGTCTTATTCTTTTTTCGCTCATAAGTTCCATACAATCTTCAAGATTATCTGAAAGTTTTACCGTAAAAACATTACTTTCCATAATCTCATGAACAAAAGTTTCTTTAGAAGATTTATCCTTCAGAACAATTTTTCTGGCATAATCCCTTTCCGACAATATTCCTTTTAAAATAGTATCATCCATAACTAAAATTGCTCCAATGTTTTTTTCTCCCATAACTTTTAACGCATCATAAACCGTTAAATTGGAGAAGATAGAATACACATTCCTTCCTTTTGCTTTAAGTATTTGATCTACAGTCATAATGAAAAATTTTTAGGTTTATAAAGTTAAAACAAAAACCAACACGATCTACAGCGAAATCGATTTTTTAAAAACATAAACAATTCATTTTAAACATAATACATCAGAATTTATATTTTAAAAATTATAGTGTAAAGAATGAATTTGTTTAGAATTGTTTTTTGAAGAAAATTAGATTTTTTAACGTTTGCCGACCAGAAAGCCCTAGCGAGGTTTTTTCATTTTTTTTGACTATTAACAATGCTCCAGCGGAACATAATATTAATTTAGGTAAAAATTATAGTAAAGAAAAAGGCTCCAGCGGAGCATAATATTTATAGCTGAAAAAATATACCAAAAGAAAAAAGCTCCAGAGGAGCGACATATCACCCCTCTGGGGCTTTTAGGTAGGTGCTTAATATATTTTCTATAAATATTTCGTCCCGCTGGGACTTAGGAAATAATAATTTTAGTTATGAATTTTCCGAAAATATTTTACTGATTAAAGCTGCCGATTCTATCTTTAATGCATCTGCTATTGAAAAAAGTAAACTGATGGAAATATTTTGTTCTCCCTTTTCAATTCGTTGAATAGTCCGCACATCAACATTACATAATGTTGATAATTGTTCTTGCGTAATGCTTTCTTTTTGTCTGAGTTCCTTGATTAATATACCTAATCTAACAATTTCTAACTCGTATTTATTCTTTTCCACAAATCAAATCTATCAAACTGTGTTAAAAAACAACACGACATATATGTCGTATTAAAATTTAATATTATTTTTGCTTAAAAAAATCTTACAATGGAAGCGACTGAAATCAAAAATTTAGATCATCTAAAAAAACTAACCTCTTTATATTTTCATACTTTAAAACCAATAAATGATAAAACCGACTCAAACTTTGCTCAGATTAAATTTCAAAATTATTCTGAAATGGGTTATTTCATTTCCGACATGCTGAAAATGTGCATTTTGGCTTTAGATCAAAACGCTCATAATTTTTTAGAGAATAATAAAAAACAGTCTATAAATGTAAGTTTAATATTAGAAACTATATTGCAATTAATTCCTTTGGATGAATTTGAATTTTTAAGTGAGATTAATGAAATAATAATGAACGATTCAAACTGCATTAATTCATAAATAAAAACCCTTTTCTAGAATTTAGAAAAGGGGTTTTATAATTTATAAAGAAAATGTTTTACATCGATACAATAATAAACTCGCTTCGTCTATTTTGCATGTGCTGTTTTTCTGTACATTTTACTCCGTCTGCACATTTATTAACTAATTGCGTTTCTCCATAGCCTTTTGCACTTAATCGATCTTCGCTGATTCCTTTTTGAACTAACCAGTTTTTGGTTGATTGTGCCCTTTTTTCTGAAAGAATCTGATTGCTTTCTGAAGAAGAACGGCTATCAGTATGCGAACGAATATCAAGTCTCATATTTGGATAATCATTTAAAAGATTAACCACTTTCATTAATTGTGGCTCTGATGTCTTTTTAATAGTTGCTTTACCCAAATCAAAGAAATTCATAGGCAGGTTTAACAGTTTTGCAATGTCTACACCTACACGCATAGAACTCAATTTTACTGGACTAATTGCCACTTTTTTGATCGCTACCGTTTTTGCTGCAAGTGGTTTAAAGACTTTATTTAATGCAATCATTTCAGTAGTTTCTCCTTTTTCTTTAAGGATTGTTACTACAACTTCTTTGGCATTATAATCGTTTTTAGCAGTCCTAATGGTGTATTTTTTACCACATCTTAGATCAGGAAAAATGTAATTTCCTTTTTCATCTGTAGTGATTGTTCCAACTGGATCAAATTTTTCATTAAACAAAGTCAGAGAAGTATTAGACAATATTTCCTTTGTCTCTGCGTCTGTTACTGTTCCCGATAAATTTTGTTCGCAGATTAATCTTCTTGTTTCTGTAAATCTGTAAATATCATCCATCCCCAGTCCGTTTTCTCTGTTTGAAGAAAAATAACCGCTTCTGCTTTTACTGTCAATACTGAAGGCAAAATCGTCTTGTTTACTATTTACAGGTTCTCCAACATTTAAAACGTCATCATAAGTTCCGTTAGCTTTAATACGAGAAGCAAAAATGTCTAATCCACCTAAACCTGGACGTCCGTCTGTAGCAAAATACAATTCATTTTCTCCAGAAATAAAAGGAAAGGTTTCTCTTCCTTCTGTATTAATAGTTGGGCCTAAGTTTTCGGGTGTACCAAAAGTTCCATCATTATTAATTGCAACTTTATAAATATCAGATTGTCCTAAAGCTCCTGGCATATCTGATGCAAAATAAAGTGTTTTTTCGTCTACGCTTAAAGCGGGATGCGCCGTACTGTATTGATCGCTATTGAACGGAAGTTCTGCAACATTTTTCCATTCGTTATCGATCAATTCTGCTTTGTACAATTTTAATAGCGTTACATTTTTGTCGTTGCTTCTTCTTTTACCATCTGTAAAATTATTTCTAGTAAAATACATCGTTCGTCCATCTTTAGTAAAAATCGGACTCGACTCATTGAAATTATCTTTTTTCCTTTTTACTAAAAGTTCTGGTTTTCCAACGCTTCCGTCTGGAAGCAGATCTGCTGTGTATAATCTAGAGAAAGATCGGTTTGTCCATTGAAAATTAGCTTTAACAACTCCGCCTGTATCGCGTGCAGAAGTAAAAACGATTTTATTATTGTAAACAGCACTTCCGTAATCTGAATATCGAGAATTAACGCCAGCGTCGGCAATTTGGAATCGGCCTGAGTTTTCTTTTATATCTTCTAAATAATTCTTGTCACTTCTAATAAGATCTGCTCTCTTTTCTGCAGTTGCTTTTTGATTGAATTTCTGCAAAATCTCATCAGATCTACGATAATCTCCTCCCGATTTTAATGATTGTGCGTATCGATACAAATATTCAGCATCTTGGTTTTCGTTTATTATAAACAGTTGTTCATACCATTTTAAGGCTTTCTTTAATTCACCATTAAAATAGTATGAATTTGCCAAACGCTGAATTACACCTTCGTTGGTAGTTTCAGCATTTACTAAAGTCTCGTATACTTTTATGGCATCCGCGTAAGCGTACTCTTCGTATTTTTTATCTGCATATTTTATATTCATCGTAGTAAATGGATTTTGTGCATTTACATTTGAAAAAAAACAAAACAGTAAAATAATCAATATTAAATTTCTAGCTTTCATAGGTTGTATTAAAAGAATCTTGGGGATATCATTTTATTGTAATTATTAAAGAATTCGAATCTTAGGAAAACCTCATGAGATCCAGAATTGTATTTTCTTAATCGTGTCGTTTCATGATCGTAACCATAACCTATGTACATTCCTTTTGTAACTTGAAATCCTGCCATTGCACTAACAGATGCACTCCAACGATAAGCAAGTCCTAAAACGAATTTGTCATTAAACATAAAATTTCCTGAAACATCAACTTGCAAAGGAGCTCCTTCTACCATTTTGGTCATTAAAGCTGGCTTGAACTTTATGTACTCTAAATGATCTAGATTAAATACATAACCTGCAATTAAATAATAATTGATTTTTTCTTTGAAAATAGCTACATCGTCTGAGTCATAACGATTTGTTTCTATAAAATTAGGAACCGATAACCCGACATATGCTCTGTCTGAATGAAAATAAAGTCCCGCTCCAACATTGGGCGAAAATTTATTCTTAAGGTTCTGAAACTGGGGATCATCTTGATCTTCATAACTCAATTTATTGATATCGATGTTAAAAAGATTAGCTGTTCCTTTTATACCGAAAGACAAATTCCATGTATCTGAAGTTGGAATTGTATACGACAAATCTGCCGATAAAGTATTCTCTACAGTTGGTCCGATTTTATCATTTACCAAAGAAACTCCAAGTCCTAAATCACTATTATTCAAAGGTGTATTAACAGAAAATGTACTCGTTTCTGGCGCTCCATCTAATCCAATCCATTGTGTACGATATAAACCAAAAACGCTTAATGCTCCACGTGAGCCTGCATAGGCTGGATTGACTTCGATTGTGTTATACATGTATTGTGTATATTGCGCATCTTGCTGCGCATTTGACACAATCGAAAAAAACATAAAAACTAAAATTAATTTTTTCATTTATTAAGTTTTAGAACGGCCTAGGGTTAACTAAGCCGTAATCCATTTTATTTATTAAGGTATAAGTAACCAGATTCTTGGTGAGATTTCTGAGCACTATCTTTGTATTTTAAGATATAGAAATACGTTCCAACCGGAAGACCATCTGTTTGTTTGATTGTAGAACGTCCGTTAGAATATCCTTCAAAAACTCGGTCGTTATTATTGTACTGATCTATACTGAAAACCAAAACTCCCCAACGGTTATAAATTTCAACCGTATTATCTGGATAACATTCAATTCCTCTAATATAAAATCTTGCATTCTTGCTGTCTCCATTTGGAGAGAAAGCATTCATTACTTTAATAGAACATCCGTTTAGGTCTAAGACTGTTGGACTATCTCCGCTATTGCTTGCATCGTCTGACTGATCTTCAACTACAACTCCTCTTATACTGCTTCCTTTAACTGTTGCCTGATTACTCACACTGCCACGGTTAATATCTTCTTGAGTGATTTTGTAAACCGCTGTAAAATTAGTTTCGTTAGATTCGTTGACACCCAAATTAATTGATTGTCCAGAAACTACTACTCCTGGCAACGGATCGTTTATAGTGATTCCAACAAGTGGTACATTTCCTGTATTGGTTACAGTAAATTTGTACGTAATTGTTTCTCCTGCATTTGCAAAACCGCTCTTATTTTCGTCATTGAAAACTGCTGTTTTAATCACAGAAATAGCAGGCACTTCTACAAAAACATTTAATGTCGCAATAGAACAATTTGACGAATTTGCCTTTTCGCAAACCTGATAAGTCAACGGATAATTTCCTCCTGGCGTGTTTGGCTTAACATTTACCGTTCCGTCAGCATTCCATTCAAAATAGGGACTTTCTGTTAAAGGCTTAATTGTAACATCTGCAGGATTTATTGGTTTTCCGTTTATTAAATCATTTTCTAAAACATTTACAAATTCTAATGAACCATTAATTCCATCTGCACTAACATCATTATCATTATTTAAAGTAATTTGATTTTCTGTTGGCGGAGCTGGGTCTGCAACATTATCAACTGTAATTTTAATTACTGCTTGACTGCAATTTGATGTATTTGCAGCTTCACAGATCTGATAAGTCAATTCGTAAATTCCATCTGGCGTATTTGCAGCAATATTGACTGAACCATTTGCATTTAATGAGAAGTTTGGATTTACTACAGGTATTGATAAAATAACATCTGAAGGCTTAATTTGTGCTCCATTCAATAAGTCATTTTCAAAAATATTAACCGTAGCGTTTGCTCCTTTTTTCACATTTACAGGTCCCGTTTCATCATTATTTGCTTTTATTGAGAATGTTGGATGTGCATTACAATCTGGCGTAGCTGGTGGATAAGCAACAGAAACTGTAACCGTTGGATTTAATGAAAACTCAATTTTCACTCCATTTCTGGTAGCTTCAAATCCGTCGGCACCTTCTGACCATATTCCGTTATTTAAAATCCATCCTGGCCAATCTGTTCCATTTTTGTTGCTGTCAATCTCTGCTCCTGGCCATAAAATATCTCCGCTTAATGGCAGATTGGTTTGAGTTGCCACTACATTATTATTACTATCAATCCATTTTACTGTTAATAGATTATTTGTTGTGAAATTTTCTGGCGAAACAGAATAGTTAACATAAGGAACATTATTTGAACAATAACTATTTGCAGTTACTGCCATTTTTGGTTCTGTTACCGTAACTTTTACAACATTTGAATCACAGTTATTCGGATTTAATTTCTCGCATATTGTGTATGTCAATTCATATTCTCCTGCAGGTGCATTAGGAGCTAGTACAACATTTCCGTCTGCATCCACCGTTAAATATCCTTTTGGATCATCTTTAGTTACTTTAAGATCTACATCTGAAGGCACTAATTTATTTCCATCTTTAGTATCGTTCTCAAAAACATTGATTAGTTTCTGCGGAATGTTTACTCCAATTGCCGATGCCATAAGGTCTTCATTTGCTACAAGATTTCCCCCTGTAACTTTTACTACTGTAATTACCGAATCACAATTTAATGGATTTGTAATTTCACAGATTTTGTATTCGACTTTATAATCTGCTGCCGGCGTATTTGGCGCAACACTTATCGTGTAATCTGAATTCAGAGTCAATCCTGATGGAAGCGTTCCGATAATTTCAAATTTAACTTCTCCTGCTGCCGTTCCAACTGTGATTGGATTTCCGTTTAATTTATCGTTTGCAGTCAATGAAATTGTTTTTCCGCCAATGTTTCCGTTTATCGAAGCGATCACATCTTCAACTGCATCAATTACTGGCAATACTACTGTTACCTTCACAGTATTTGAACTGCAGTTGTCTAGATTTAATTTCTCGCAGATTTCATATGTCAGTTCATAATCTCCTGCTGGAGGATTTGCTCCCAAGATAATTTTTCCGTCTGCATCTACAGTCAGATATCCTTTCGGATCTGCCGCTGTAGTTTTCAGCGTAACATCTGAAGGATCTAATGGCTGCGCGTTTTTAGTGTCATTGTCATATATATTTTTCCCTAATGTCTGAGGAACATTCGATCCTAAAACTGATAGAATTTCATCAGCATTTGCCACAAGATTTCCTGCTGTTACCGGTACGGTAATAGTAACCGAGTCGCAGTTTAGTGGATTCGTGTTTTCGCAGATTTTATATTCTACTTTGTAATCTCCTTTTGGAGTATTCGGCGCAACAGTTATGGTGTAATCTGAATTCAGCGTCAATCCTGTTGGAAGCGTTCCGATAATTTCAAACTTAACTTCTCCTGCTGCCGTTCCAACTGTGATTGGATTTCCGTTTAATTTATCGTTTGCAGTTAATGAAATCGTTTTTCCGCCGATATTTCCGTTTATCGAAGCGATCACGTCTTCAACTGCATCAATTACTGGCAATCCAACTGTTACCTTCACAGTGTTTGAACTGCAGTTGTCCAGATTTAATTTCTCGCAGATTTCATACGTTAGCTCATAATCTCCTGCCGGAGGATTTGCGCCTAAAATAATTTTTCCGTCTGCATCTACAGTCAGATATCCTTTTGGATCTGCCGCTGTAGTTTTCAGCGTAACATCTGCTGGGTCTAATCGCTGTGCATTTTTAGTGTCATTGTCAAATACATTTTTTCCTAATGTCTGAGGAACATTCGATCCTAAAACTGATAGAATTTCATCAGCATTTGCCACAAGATTTCCTGCTGTAACTGGTACAGTTATAGTTACCGAGTCGCAGTTTGCAGGGACTGCACCTACTTCACATATTGTATATTCTACTTTATAATCTCCTTTTGGAGTTCCTGAAGCTACTGTAATAGTTCCATTTGTATTTAATGTCAATCCTGATGGTAAAGTGCCTACAATACTTATTGTAACTTCTCCTGAATTGATTCCAATTACTGCTTTTTCTCCATTTAGCGTATCGTTTCCTATTAGAGATACTGTTGTTCCGCCAATGTTTCCATTAATTGGAGTAATAATATCTAGTACTGCGTCAATTGTATTTTCAACTTTAACCTCTGCTGTAGCTGTCTTGCAGTTCGATGGATTAGCAGATTTCTCGCAGATTTCGTATGTAATGCTGTAGGTTCCGCTTGGCGTGTTGGCTGCCAGAGTAACGTCTCCGTTTGCATCAACGCTTAATGGTCCGTCGCTGTCAATTGTAACAACCGTGTTTGCAGACGTAACAGATGCTCCGTCTAAAGTGTCGTTTGATTTAACATTGCCAATAACTGCAGCTGTAGATCCAGAAGTGTTTGTTCCGAAGTCATCTTTAACCGCAATTAAACCATTTTCAACTTTAACTTCTGCAATCGCTGTCTTGCAGTTTGAAGGATTCGCATCTTTCTCGCAGATTTCGTATGTAATGCTGTACGTTCCGCTTGGCGTGTTTGCTGCCAGAGTAACGTCTCCGTTTGCATCAACGCTTAATGGTCCGTCGCTGTCAATTGCAATAACCGTGTTTGCAGATGTAACAGACGCTCCGTCTAAAGTGTCATTTGATTTAACATTTCCGACAATTGCAGCTGTAGATCCAGAAGTTTTTGTTCCAAAATCATCTTTAACTGCAATTAAACCATTTTCAACTTTAACCTCTGCTGTAGCTGTCTTGCAGTTTGATGGATTCGCACCCTTCTCGCAGATTTCGTATGTAATGCTGTAGCTTCCGCTTGGCGTGTTTGCCGCAAGAGTAACATCTCCATTTGCATCAACGCTCAATGCTACGTTGCTGTCAATTGTAACAACAGTATTTACAGACGTAACAGATGCTCCGTCTAAAGTGTCGTTTGATTTAACATTTCCGACAATTGCAGCTGTTGATCCAGAAGTTTTTGTTCCGAAATCATCTTTAACCGCAATTAAGCCATTTTCAACTTTAACCTCTGCTGTTGCTGTCTTGCAGTTTGAAGGATTTGCGTTTTTCTCGCAGATCTCGTATGTAATGCTGTAGCTTCCGCTTGGCGTTTTTGCTGCCAGAGTAACGTCTCCGTTTGCATCAACGCTTAATGGTCCGTCGCTGCCAATTGTAACAACCGTATTTGCAGACGTAACAGATGCTCCGTCTAAAGTGTCATTTGATTTAACATTGCCAATAACTGCAGCTGCTGATCCAGAAGTTTTTGTTCCGAAATCATCTTTAACGGCTACTAAATCATTTACAATTTCAACTTTAACTGTAGCTGTATTGCAATTTCCACTATTAGCAATTTCACAAATTGAATAATCAAAAGTATAAGTACCTGTTGGTGTATTCGGTTTTACTGAAAGAGCACCATTTGCAGTATTAAAAATTAACACTGAAGGTACAGTACCATTTACTGTAACATCAATATCTCCTCTATTTACTTTATTACAATTTAAAACATCATTATCAAAAACATTAGTAATAACAACTCCTCCAGCTACTCCATTTGATGAAGAAACACTATCATCATTTGCTGTAATTTCACCAATTACGTTAACGATTTGCGTGCAAGTCTCTGTATTTCCTCCTGCATCTGTTGCTGTCCATGTCACCGTTGTGTTTCCGATTGGAAAACTTGAAGGTGCATCATTTGTCACTGTTACAGTTCCAGAGCAATTATCCGATACTGTCGGAGCACCTAAAGCAACTCCAGTTGCAGTGCATGAATTCGCATCTGCTGAAACTGAAACTCCCAACGGACAAGTGATTGACGGCTTCTGGGTATCTTTAATAATAACTTTTTGAGTCGCAGTTTCTACGTTTCCATTTTCGTCGCTAAAACTCCAGTTAATGGTATAAGTTCCCTGAGCATTATATGTCAAAGGATCTGTTGTTGTTCCCGTAACTGTTCCTTTGCAATTATCAGTTGTTGTCGGAGCCGTTACTGTCACCGAACATTCTGCTGTAATATCTGCTAAAACAGGTTTTACAGGTTTCTGAGTGTCTTTAATAATTACTTTTTGAGTCGCAGTTTCTACGTTTCCGTTTCCATCGCTAAAACTCCAATTAATCGTATAAGTTCCCTGAGCATTATATGTCAATGGATCTGTTGTTGTTCCCGTAACTGTTCCTTTGCAATTATCAGTTGTTGTCGGAGCAGTTGCAGTTGCTGAACATTCTCCTGTAATATCCGCCAATGTTGGCTTTACAGGTTTCTGAGTGTCTTTAATGATTACTTTTTGAGTCGCCGTTTCTACGTTTCCGTTCCCGTCGCTAAAACTCCAGTTGATCGTATAAGTTCCCTGAGCATTATATGTCAATGGATCTGCTGTTGTTCCAGTCACTGTTCCTGCACAGTTGTCTGTGGTTGTCGGAACAGTTGCTGTTGCAGAACATTCTCCTGTAATATCTGCCAATGTTGGTTTTACAGGTTTTTCTGTATCACTAACTTTTACTGTAGAAGCAGCAGAAGTCTGTTCGCAACCTGTTACTGTATTTTTAACTTTCACTTTATAATCTCCATCTGAATTTACCACTAATGAAGATGATGTTTCATCAGAAATCACGACATTATTTTTATACCAAACATAATTAGGTGAACTCGCGTTTGTTGTTGTGGTCAAAGTAGTTGTTAAGCAAGCTGTTAACGTACCTCCAATTGAAATAGTTGGATTAGGATTAGTTGTTATGTTAACTACATTACTCTTTGAAGTACAGCTCGATGCATTGGTAGCAATCACATAATATCCATTTGCTGCAGACAGATTGGTCCATTCTAATGCAGACCCATTTCCAGCTTTTGCTGATTGAATCGCTGTATTACTAGAATCATATAATTGATAATTAACTCCGCTCACCGAAGTTGAGGAAGAAATTGTACCATTTCCTCCTGGCGAAACACAAATTGTACTTCCAGTTAACGATAAAGCAACTGGTAATGAATTTACCGTTACCGTTGTGCCTGCAGAAACTGCACTTGTGCAGTTTCCGTTATTGGTTGTAACTGTATATGAACCGCTCGCTGTTGCACTGTAGGTTTTACTCGTTGCACTTGGAATCGCAACTCCATCTTTATACCACTGGTTTCCAGATCCTGCAGATGATGTTAGTACAACACTGCCTCCTGAACAGAATGTTGTCCCTGTTGCAGCAACAGAAATTGTTGGCGTCGCAGGCACAGAATTTACTGTTACTGTAGCACTAACTGTTAATGCTCGACTACAGGTTCCATTACTTACATTAGTTAAATTTAAGGTGCCATTTGAAGTTACATTTGATACTGTAACTGTAGCTTTTCCATCAGATCCTATTGTAGCCGTTCCAGAAGCCGCTCCTGTATAAGTAACAACATTTCCCGATGTTCCTGATATTGTAAAAACAGCATTTGATCCAGAGCAGACTGGACTATTTGTACCGAGGGTAGCTGCAACTGGTAAAGCATTTGGTGTTATTGAAGCTGTAGCAGTATTATTGCCCGTAGGATCATCCACATTAGATGATGTAATAGTCGCAGTATTAGAATAAGTTCCTGTATCTTTAACCGTAGCAGTTATTGTCAATACAGCACTTGCGCCACTATCTAAACTAGAAATCGTCCATATCCCAGTAGAGTTATCATAAGAAGTTCCTGTTGGGGCTGTAGAAGAAACATATGTATATCCTGAAGGCAATTTGTCTGTTACCGAAACACCTTCCGCATTGGAAGGTCCTAAATTTTTAGCAGTTAATGTGAAAACAACATTTGATCCTACACATTGACGAGAAACATTAACTGTATTTTCTACAGCAACATCACTACAAAGTGTAACCGCAATAGGAGTTGATTGTGAACTAACACCACAAGATAATGTTGATGTTACTGTGTATGAGCCTGTCTTGGTAACTGTTATAGTATTTGAAGCTTCTCCTGGAATAACTGTTCCATTATAACGCCATACATATGGTGCAAAGTTGGCATCTGTGGTTAATGTTGCTGATTGTTTTAAACAACTACTTCCGCCAATATAAGTTTCTTTAGGAGCTGATGGCTGTTGTGCAAAATTTGAAAAAAATGCAGCCATCGAATAACCGTTACCTTGTTGCGCTATAGAAACCGTAAGTTTTGAATCACTACTAAGAGAAATTGTATTAGGATTTCCTATTTTATCTCTATTAAAATCAATTATATACCAACCTGTAGTCCCTAATTGACGTCTACTAGTCTTCATAGTTTCTTCTAGATTCGCAGAATTTAGCATCACCAAATCTGTAGCACTTCTTAATAATACATAACCAAAATAATCTAATGATTCTCTATTATATCCTTTAAAAGTCGAAGTTTCAATAAAATTAGATCCCCCACAAGCCGAAACTGGTGCAATTGTCGAAATATCAACCTCGCAACCATCAGCTGTACCAGAATAAACCGCAACATTATTAGTTGCAGAAATTCTTGATGATGTAAGTGCCGTGCCCGAAACACCATTTTTAAAAGTGTAAAACTGTCCCGCATTTAATGGCGAAGTAACTACTGGTGAACCTACCACACTCCCATTAGTTCCATAAGTGGTTATTGTCAGTACTGTATTATCTTTCGTCACTACAACTGTAGTTTGCTCCGCAGTGTCATTGCCTTTCCCTCTTTCAAGGAAATATTCTGTACCTAAAACAGATATTGGAGGTAATTGATCAAAAGTTCCATCCCCGCATGCAACTGGAGTGTCTATTCGCACTCCTGTATTCATTACAACGCGCCCTGATGTTTCCACTAAAGAGCCAATTGCAGCATTAAATAAATAACTTTGCCCTGCTCCTAATGTTGTTACTACACTTCCATTTACTTTTACTTGTGTGTTATTATTAATTGCCATAACACTATAGAAAGGTCGATCTTTATCACTTGATCCAACATTACGATAATATCCAACTCTAAATTCCACACCAATACCAGCATCCCCAAAACTAGTTAATGAAGCATTTCCTTTTATATAGTTATCTCCACCATCTCCTATGGCATCAGACGCAATATTTCTTAAATTTACAGAAACAGCCCCCCCTGTACTGGTAACTATTATCCCTCTATCATTATAGATTGTACCTGCTACATTATAACCTAAAGCAGCACTATTTGGATTTCCCACAAATCTATAAACAGCAGGACTTCCCTTTACTGTCGTTAGAGCACCTGCAGCTGTACCATCAGGTTTTGTGAAAGCCACAGCACTTCCAT
The DNA here is from genome assembly GCF_002303885.1 of Flavobacterium sp. ACN2. GTDB lineage: Bacteria > Bacteroidota > Bacteroidia > Flavobacteriales > Flavobacteriaceae > Flavobacterium. The sequence continues at coordinate 99,727 of NZ_MRCM01000002.1, forward strand.
CACTTTTTGTTATAGTAAAGGTTACAGGAGCAGCAGAATTAGTCGCAATTATAATTTCATTTGCATTACTAAAATACTGCCAAGGTGCTGGTGCTATGTAATGTTTAGTAAAAAACTGAGCAGAAGCATGATAACTTGTTAATAGAAAGAATAAAATCAAAAGAATTAGCCTGTAAAATCCAGACTTACAAAAAGTAGAGTTACGCATAGACAACTTGAGTTTGTGGAACAGAAATTTCGGATACTAAAAAACAGATGATTGTTTTTAGCATATTGATGAGATACGAGAAAAAATATAAAATGGATTTAAAAAAACTTAGAACAGCTTTTTCAAGATATACATATAAAAAAGACATTATGCAGACCATTGTCATATAGTAATTTAAGACTATAAAAGTCTCACTGGTTTTAAATTAAGTAGATTTGGAAAGTGCGAAAGTATATCGAGGAATGAAATCAATCAACATTATTCCGACAAAGTGCACATAAAGTCGTTAAACAACATTTTTTAACAATTGTTCATCTATTGAAAATCTAATTTCTATAAATATTTGATAATAAAACAGCGGAATTTTCTTAAATAATTGAAGAGATATTCAATTCCTACAGAATTTATTGATAAATAGGCAAAAAAACGTAGGAAAAAAAATAGTACAAAGGAGAAAGAGCCTTTTAAAATAAAAAACTGATAATCAAAAAGATAAAATAACAATCCACATTTAGTTGTTACTGTAAAAATTTAATATTACGTTTTAAACCATCAAATTTGGTTCTTTTAATAGGAGAGTTTTTAAAAACTAGCTTAAAGGTTTCTTCTGTAATCTCTATCCAGTCTTTTTTAGCAAAGGAAAGCAACTCTGGATTAGGATTAAATAAAGGTTCTGAATGGGGTTTGGAAAATCGGTTCCATGGACAAACATCTTGACAGGTATCACAGCCAAACATCCATTCATCAAATTTCCCCTTCATTTCTTCAGGAAGATTTTCTTTTAATTCGATGGTGTAATAAGAAATACATTTACTTCCATCTACAATATAAGGTGCTACAATTGCCTGTGTGGGACAGGCATCTATACAAGCCGTACAAGAACCACAGTGGTCTGTGACTGCATAATCATATTCTAATTCTAAATCAATAATAAGTTCAGCAATGAAGTAAAAAGAACCAACTTTTTGAGTAATCAGGTTACTGTTTTTTCCAATCCAGCCCAACCCACTTTTGGCAGCCCACGCTTTATCTAAAACAGGTGCCGAATCGACAAAAGCTCGTCCTGACACTTCTCCAATATTTTCTTGGATTGAGTGTAAAAACTCCTTTAACTTATCCTTTATTACAAAATGATAATCTTGTCCGTAAGCATATTTAGAAATCTTAAAACTTTCATCGTTTTGCTTAGAATCTGGGTAATAATTAAGCAAAAGCGACACAACACTTTTTCCATTATCAACCAACAAAGTTGGATCGAGACGCTTATCAAAATGGTTTTCCATATAAGCCATTTGACCGTTTCGATTGTTCTTTAACCAATTTTCAAGTCGAGGAGCTTCCTGTTCTAAAAAACCAGCCTTAGAAATTCCACAAGAAATAAACCCAAGTCTTTTGGCTTCTTCTTTTATAAATTTTGAATATATTTCTTTAGAATTGATACTCATCGTTTAGAAAATGAAACTTCAACGTTAATAGGTTTTAAAGTAATTAATGGGTTAAACTGAACGATATCATTGTCGGCTTTAATAGTATATTTTTTAACAATCTGAGATATCGTTAAACACATTTCATAAATGGCAAATCCAGTTCCGATACACATTCTCGGACCAGCTCCAAAAGGATAAAAATATTGCATTGATACCTTTTTTTGTTCTCCAAGAAATCGTTCTGGAATGAATTCATTAGGATTATTCCAATATTTTGGATTACGGTGCAATTCGTAAAAAGAAACTCCAATTAAAGTGTCTTTTTTAATTTTAAATTCAGCCAAAGCATCGTCCTCAAGATTTTGTCTGTCAGTAATCCAAGCTGGCGGATATAAACGCATAGACTCGTTCAAAACGGCATTCGTATAGACCATTTTTTGAAGCTGTTCGATACTATTGCTTGTTTGCGATTCAACCTCAATGATTTCCTTAAAAACCTTTTGTTGGACTTCCGGATTTCTTCCTAAAAGATAAAGTGTAAAAGTTAATGCGTTTGCCGTAGTTTCATGTCCCGCAATAAAAAGAACTTTAATTTCATCAATCAATTGTTCAATAGACATGCTTTCTCCCGTATCTTCATATCTGGTTTCTAGAAGCATGTTCAATAAATCATTAATTTCCTCATTCGAAGCTTTTCTTTCCTCGATGATTTCCTTAATAATAGCATTATTTTCCTCCGCTAACTTAAGATGTTTCTTGACCTGGCCACTCACTGAAAACCACCAAGCTTTATGCGGAAGTCTGATTTCCTTAATCAAGAAGTTTTGCACTTCTTCTATAATAAATTTAATGCGATGAAATTTATCCTCAGCATTTGAAAGCTGAAATAAAGATTTTGCGACAACATTAAACGCAAGATTACTCATAACCGGAAAAAGATCTATTGGTCTTTCTTCAACTAAATTATTTACTTCTGAAGCAATAGTCCCATTCATATTATCAACCAGCTGATTCATTTTTTGTTTATGAAAAGCCGGCTGAATAAGTCGTCTCTGTTTTAACCAAAAATCACCATCACTAGTTAAAAGTCCCTTTCCTAAATATTTGGAAAGATAAACCGATTGAAATTTAGATTTATTATAATTCTTTTGATTCTTAACTAAAATATGCTGTGCAATTTCATTATCTCGCGACAAGATTATATACTTAGAAAAGCCAATTCGTATAGAAAAAGAATCTCCGAATTTCTCAAAATATCTTTTATGAAAGGGAATCGGATTTCTACGAACACCTTCAGCATCCTTGAAAAATCTAAGTAAAGATAGTTTCTGAGGATAATTATATTTAAACTTGTCGGACATACAATTAAAACAAACCTCCTTGTATATTTGTGTTTATTTTCCCAAGATGCTTATATGCTTTATCTGTAACTTCTCTGCCTCGAGGCGTTCGCATGATAAATCCTTCCTGAATTAAGAAAGGCTCGTAAACTTCTTCTATAGTTTCACTGCTTTCACTAACAGCTGTAGCCAAAGTTGAAAGCCCTACTGGACCACCTTTAAATTTATTGATAATAGTTAATAATATTTTATTGTCCATTTCATCTAGACCATGAGCATCTACATTTAAGGCTTTTAAAGCATATCTTGAAATTTCGATATCAATTCTACCATTTCCTTTAATTTGAGCAAAATCACGAACACGTCTTAATAATGCATTTGCAATACGAGGAGTTCCGCGGCTTCTTCCAGCAATTTCAATTGCTGCTTCCAAATCAATAGGCATTTTTAGAATAGAGGCACTTCTTTCAACAATTGTTGTCAAAAGTTCTGTAGTATAATATTGCAAACGCGAAGATATTCCAAAACGCGCACGCATTGGAGCCGTTAATAATCCAGATCTCGTTGTTGCTCCGATTAAAGTAAAGGGATTCAGATTGATTTGCACTGTTCTAGCATTTGGTCCCGATTCAATCATAATATCAATCTTGAAATCTTCCATTGCAGAATACAGGTATTCTTCAACAACTGGACTTAATCGATGAATTTCATCAATAAATAAAACATCTCTTTCGTCTAAATTCGTTAGCAAACCAGCCAAGTCTCCAGGTTTATCCAAAACTGGTCCTGAAGTAATTTTGATACCAACTTGCAGTTCGTTAGCCAATATATTTGCCAAAGTAGTTTTTCCTAAACCAGGAGGTCCATGAAAAAGCGCATGATCAAGCGCTTCACCACGCTGATTAGCAGCGGCAACAAAGACTTTCAAATTTTCCAAAACTTGATCTTGTCCGGCAAAATCATCAAATGACAGCGGACGCAATCTTTTTTCAAGATCTAACTCTTCTGAGTTATATCCTTTAGTAGTAGGATCTAGATTTTCATTCATCCCACAAAGATATACAAAGTAATCAGTTTGTAAAATAGCAATACTGAACGATTAAAACTTTAACTAAACAAAAAAGGCTGTCATTTCTGACAGCCTTTGATTATTTTTAGTGGTGTAAAACTTCTTCACCTTCTTTCATTGGTACATTTTGAGGAACAAAATCTACATCATGATTAGGGTTACTGTAGTCATACGGCCAACGATATACGTGAGGAATTTCTCCTGGCCAGTTTCCGTGGATATGTTCAACTGGAGTAGTCCACTCTAAAGTTGTAGATTTCCATGGGTTTTGAACCGCTTTCTTACCGTAGAAAATACTGCTAAAGAAGTTGTATAAGAATACTAACTGGAATGCACCTCCTACAAGAGCAAATGTTGTAATTAAAACATTCACATTTTGTAAATCATCAAATAATGGGAAGTTAGTATTTGTATAGTAACGTCTTGGTAAACCAGCTAATCCGATAAAGTGCATTGGGAAGAAAACTCCATAAGCACAAACAGCAGTAATCCAGAAGTGAATATAACCTAAGTTTTTGTTTAACATTCTTCCGTACATTTTAGGGAACCAGTGGTAAATACCAGCAAACATTCCGTAAAGTGCAGAGATACCCATTACTAAGTGAAAGTGAGCAATTACGAAGTAAGTATCGTGAACGTTAATATCTAAAGTACTATCTCCTAAAATGATTCCTGTTAAACCTCCAGTGATGAAAGTAGAAACCATTCCAATAGAGAATAACATTGCAGGGTTAAATTGTAAGTTACCTTTCCATAAAGTTGTAATCCAGTTAAATGCTTTTACAGCAGAAGGAATTGCAATCAATAAAGTTGTAAAGGTAAATACAGATCCTAAGAAAGGATTCATACCTGAAATAAACATGTGGTGACCCCAAACAATTGTAGATAAGAATGCAATTGCAAGAACTGACATAATCATCGCTCTGTATCCAAAAATTGGTTTACGAGAATTTGTAGCCATAATTTCAGAAACAAGACCCATCGCTGGTAAGATTACGATGTAAACCTCAGGGTGACCTAAGAACCAGAATAAGTGCTCAAACAATACTGGAGAACCTCCTTGGTAATGTAAAACCTCTCCTGCAATATAGATATCAGACAAGAAGAATGAAGTACCAAAACTTCTATCGAAAATCAATAATAAAGCAGCAGACAATAATACTGGGAATGAAATAACACCAATAATAGCTGTTACGAAAAATGTCCAGATTGTAAGAGGAAGTCTAGTCATAGACATTCCTTTAGTTCTTAAGTTAAGTACAGTAACAATGTAATTTAAAGATCCCATCAAAGAAGATGCGATGAAAATAGCCATAGATACTAACCATAATGTCATACCTGTTCCTGATCCTGGAATTGCTTGTGGCAATGCACTCAAAGGTGGATAAATTGTCCATCCTGCAGATGCTGGACCAGCTTCAACAAATAAAGAACATAACATTACAACAGCTGATAAGAAAAACAACCAGTATGAAATCATATTCATAAATCCAGATGCCATATCTCTTGCTCCAATTTGAAGTGGAATAAGTAAATTACTAAAAGTTCCACTTAAACCAGCCGTCAGTACAAAGAATACCATGATGGTACCGTGAATTGTCACTAAAGCTAAATAAATATCATTTGCCATTACACCATCAGGTGCAAATTTATCTCCTAATAAAACATTAAATATCTTAAAAGACTCTTCTGGCCACGCCAATTGCATTCTAAAAAGCAAGGACATTGCAATACCAATGATTCCCATAATAATACCAGTAATCAAGTATTGTTTAGCAATCATTTTGTGATCAATACTAAAAATATATTTAGTAATGAACGTGTCTTTATGATGATGTTCGTGCTCGTGATCGTGTCCGTGATCGTGATCGTGCGCTTCTGCTGACATATATGTGTACTTTAAATTTTCTAAATAATATTATTTCAATGCAACTTTAGCTACAGCTGCTTTAACAGTATCAACAACAGCTTTAACAGTGTCAATTACTTTTGCAGTAGAATCTGCAGTTGGAGCAGTTCCTTCAGCTGGTTTTTCAGCCGCTTTTGCAGCAGCAATATCCTGAGCCAAAGTAGTTTTCTCACTTAACCATTTTTTATAGTCTTCTGGAGAATCTACAACAACTTTCATTTGCATATTATAGTGAGATGCTCCACAAATTTTATTACACAATAATAGGTAATCAAATGTATAAGGATCTAAAGCTGTACCACCTTTTGCAACTAACTCAATGCTTTTTTCAGCTCTAAGTTTGTTAATGTTAGCAACTTTTTCAACCATAAATGGTAATTCTCTATATTCCGAAGTAGTATATGTTGGAACGAAAGCAAATTCAGTAACCATACCTGGAACACAGTTCATTTGTGCTCTAAAGTGAGGAAAGTAAGCTGAGTGCAATACATCCTGAGAACGCATTTTAAAGTGAACTTTTTTACCTTTAGGAATGTGCAATTCTGAAACTACGATATCATCTTGAGCATTTGGATCTGACATATCAACTCCTAATGTATTGATTCCTTCGATTAAACGCACGTTAGCTTTTCCTAAAACATTATCCTGTCCAGCATATCTTGCAGTCCATTTAAACTGTTGAGCATATAATTCGATTTCGATTACATCTTCATCTTTATCAACGAACATAATGTTATTCCAAGCGTACAATCCATAAAGAATTAAACAAGCTAAAACTACAGATGGAATAATACTCCAGATCGCTTCTAATTTATTACTATCAGCAAAAAATAATGCTTTTTTATCCTTATGTCCTCTATTTTTAAAAGAAAACCAGTATAATAAACCTTGTGTAATAAATTGAACTAAAAAAATTAAAACCCAAGTAATATTCATTAAATTATCCACTAAAAGTCCATGCTCCGAAGCAGGAGTGTGAAGTGCTAAACCTCCCCATTTTAGTAAACCGTAAATCGTAAATATGTATATGAATGCCAAGAAGCCAAACATAACATACCCTTGAATATTATTATCATTATCTGATGCAACTTGAGAATCGTCCGAAGATGCTCCAACCTGTGTAAGATCAAATATCTTGGTCAATTGCCATAATGCAACTGCTAATAAAACTAAAACTATAATTACCAACAAACTTGTCATCTGTTTACTTCTTTAAATATTAATAATGAAAATGTTTACTTTCTTCGATGAAAGGATTTCTTTTTGCAAGCAAAGGAGATTTAGTTAATGCAGTAAATACAACAAATATAAATAGACCTAAGAAGAAAAGAATCGACGCAATTTCAGGAACTCCAATAAACCATTTGTCTCCTACTGTACCAGGCATGATCATATTAAAGAAATCAACATAATGACCTAATAATATCACAACACCAGCCATAACAATAACCCAGTTAAGACGTTTAAAGTCAGTATTGATTAATATTAATAATGGGAAAACAAAGTTCATAACAACCGCTCCAAAGAAAGGAAGGTTATATAACTGAATTCTTGTTACAAAATAAGTTACCTCTTCTGGAATGTTAGCGTACCAAATCAACATGAATTGAGAGAACCATAAATAAGTCCAGAATACACTAATACCAAACATGAACTTAGCTAAATCATGGATATGACTTGTATTTACATACTCCAAATATCCTTTAGATTTTAAATAGATAGTTACTAATGCAATAGCTGTAATACCACTTACAAAGAAAGAAGCAAATACATACCATCCAAATAAAGTACTAAACCAATGTGGATCAAAAGACATAATCCAGTCCCAAGACATAATAGACTCAGAAACTATAAAGAATACTAAGAATCCAGCAGACGCTTTGAAATTCTTTTTGTAGTAAAGATCATCATTTGCTTCATCTTGTGCCAAACAGTTTTTTCTAGAAATATGACGGTAGATATTCCATCCTAATAAAAAGATAAATGCTCTAGCAATCCAGAAAGGAAAGTTTAAATATCCTGATTTTCCAGCAATGATAGCATCGTAATTTGGGCTTTTAGGATCAGTTACTCCTTCTCCTAACCATACGAAGATATGATTAAAATGTAATCCACATAATACTAAAAGTATAAAGAAGATTATAGAACCAGCTGGCAAATAAGCTGTTATACCTTGCATAACTCTAAACAAAACTGGAGACCAACCTGCTTGAGCAACTTGTTGAATTGCATAGAAAGCTAAAACCCCCATTGAAAGAAGTAAAAAGAAAATACAAGCCACATATACAGCAGACCAAGGCTTATTTTGCAATTGGTGCAATACGTGCTCTAAATGTTTTTCGTGCTCATTTGCACCAGAAACTTCTGCATGCTCAGCTCCTTTGTGAGAGTCATGTGCAACTTCAGCAGCCTCATGATGACCTGCTTCTTTGTGAGATGCCTCCGCTTTTTCTTCATGCGCAGCGCCATGAGAACCATGTTCATCTGCAGCAAGTATTTTTTCAACTTCTTGAATATCTTTTGGTGCGCTTAAAAAACCATACCCAATTCCTAATAAACCAACGGCCATTAAGATGATAGAAAAAGTTTTTAATTTACTTGAAAATGTATACATATCTATTACGATCAGTTTGTTCAACAATTATAATTGGCTTCTTAGTTTCAGAACATAGTCAGCAACTAACCAACGTTCGTGAGCACTTAATTGATTTGCATGTGAACCCATTGCATTTAAACCATAAGTCTCAACATGAAAGATACTTCCTTCAGTGATCTCTCTGTCTTTATAGCTAGGTACTCCAAGAAATTTCTCTCTTTCAACCAATTTACCTTTACCGTTACCAGTTGCACCATGGCAGCTGATACAATAAATATCAAAAAGCTCTTTACCTTTTCCAGAGTTTTTCTCTTCTTCTGTCAAAGGTGATTTTAAATTAGCTTTTGCTAATTCATAACCAGCAGTTGAGTTTTCATATTCATAAGGTTCAAAACCTCTATTGACAGTTCCTTCAACAGGAAGCTGTCCTTCTTTTCCTCCCTTAAATATTTTTGCTTCTGAATATGGCTCGTAAGCAACAGATTCATACATATTAGGGAAATACTGATAGTTCGGTGCCGAATTATTGTGGCAAGATGAAACTAAAATAGTTATACCAACTAAAAGTGTTATTTTATATATCCTTTTCATAGCTACAATTAATTCTTTTCTATTACTTTAACTTCAACAGCTCCAGTTCCTTCAAAGAAAGAAACTAGTTCAGCTTCGTTATCATTTACAGCAACCTCCATTAAAAAGTGGTCATCAGTTGTTCTTACGTCTGGGTTTTCAGCTTCTTTAAATGGCCATAATCTACTTCTCATATAAAAAGTGATTACCATTAAGTGAGCTGCAAAAAACACAGTCATTTCAAACATAATTGGCACGAAAGAAGGCATGTTTTGGATGAAACTAAAACTTGGTTTACCTCCAATATCCTGTGGCCAGTCATGAATCATGATATAACTCATCATAGTTGTTGCAACAGAAATACCAACACAACCATATAAAAAAGCACATATTGCTAATCTTGTTGGTGCTAATCCCATGGCTTTATCCAATCCGTGAACCGGGAATGGAGTAAAAACCTCTTCAATATGATGATGAGCAGCTCTAGTTTTCTTTACTGCATTCATCAAAACGTCATCGTCATTATAAATGGCGTATATAACTTTATTACTCATGATGTGAATCTTTACTGTTTGCTCTTTCTCTAATATAATTATCTCCTGTTCCTTTCAAAATTGTTTTAACCTCTGCCTGAGCAATTACAGGGAATGTTCTAGAGTATAATAAAAACAATACAAAGAAGAAACCAATTGTTCCAATGAAAATTCCAATATCAACAAATGTTGGTGAGAACATTGTCCAAGAAGATGGAAGGTAATCTCTATGTAAAGAAGTAACAATAATTACGAATCTTTCAAACCACATACCGATGTTTACTACAATCGAAATAATGAATGAGAACATGATACTTGTTCTTAATTTTTTGAACCACATAAACTGAGGAGAGAACACGTTACATGTCATCATCGACCAATATGCCCACCAGTAAGGTCCAGTAGCTCTGTTTAAGAATGCATATTGCTCATACTCTACACCAGAATACCAAGCTACGAATAACTCAGTGATATAAGCCACACCTACGATAGATCCAGTAATCATGATAATGATGTTCATTAACTCGATATGCTGTAATGTGATGTATGCTTCAAGGTTAGATACTTTTCTCATAACGATCAACAATGTATTTACCATTGCGAATCCTGAGAAAACCGCTCCAGCAACGAAGTATGGAGGGAAAATTGTTGTATGCCATCCTGGAATTACAGAAGTAGCAAAGTCCATAGATACAATTGTGTGTACAGAAAGTACAAGTGGAGTAGCTAAACCAGCTAATACTAAAGATACTTCTTCAAAACGCTGCCAGTCTTTTGCTCTACCGCTCCAACCAAAACTTAAGATAGAATATACTCTTTTGTTAAATGGAGTAATAGCTCTATCACGAAGCATTGCAAAGTCAGGCAACAAACCAGTCCACCAGAAAACTAATGATACTGAAAGATACGTTGAAATCGCGAATACGTCCCAAAGTAAAGGTGAGTTAAAGTTTACCCACAAAGATCCAAATTGGTTTGGAATAGGTAATACCCAGTATGCTAACCATGGACGTCCCATGTGAATAATTGGAAATAAACCTGCTTGTACTACAGAGAAGATAGTCATAGCTTCAGCAGAACGGTTGATGGCCATTCTCCAACGTTGACGGAAAAGTAATAATACCGCAGAAATTAATGTTCCAGCGTGACCAATACCAACCCACCAAACGAAGTTAGTAATATCCCAAGCCCAGCCAACTGTTTTATTTAATCCCCATGTTCCGATACCGGTAGATACGGTGTAAATTATACAACCTAACCCCCAAAGGAAGGCTATTAATGCGATTGAAAATACAATCCACCATTGCTTGTTTGCAGGCCCCTCAACAGGTGCAGCTACATCTACAGTTACATCGTGATAAGATTTATCACCAATAACTAAAGGTTTTCTAATGGGTGCTTCGTAGTGAGACGACATAATCCTTTATATTGTTTCTTAATTAATAATTTTACTAAGTATTTCTAACTTTAACATGGTAAACCACATTAGGTTTTGTACCTACATGCTCTAATAAGTGGTATGATCTTTCGTCAGCAGCTAATTTAGCAACTTTACTTTCTTTATCATTTACATCACCAAATATCATCGCTCCTGAAGAACAAGCACTAGAACAAGCTGTTTGGAATTCACCATCTCTTACTGGACGGCCTTCGTTTTTAGCTTTTAATTTAGTAGCTTGTGTCATTTGGATACACATAGAACATTTCTCCATAACACCACGAGAACGTACGTTAACGTCAGGATTTAATACCATACGGCCTAAATCATCGTTCATATGATAATCGAACTCGCTGTTTTTGTTGTATAAGAACCAGTTAAAACGACGTACTTTATATGGACAGTTGTTAGCACAGTAACGAGTACCAACACATCTGTTGTAAGCCATATGGTTTTGCCCCTCACGACCGTGAGAAGTTGCTGCAACCGGACAAACTGTTTCACAAGGTGCGTGGTTACAGTGTTGACACATTACAGGTTGGAATGCTACTTGAGGATTATCTCCTGCTTTTTCCATTTCATTAAATGTAGATAATGAACTAGATAAACCAGCAATTCCTTCTTTTCTTTCGTTATCACCTTCAAAAGTGCTTTCAGAAGAATAATATCTATCGATACGTAACCAGTGCATATCACGGCTTCTTCTTACCTCTGCTTTACCAACAACTGGAACGTTGTTTTCTGCGTGACAAGCAATAACGCAAGCTCCACAACCAGTACAAGCATTTAAGTCAATTGAAAGGTTGAAGTGGTGCCCTGTTGTACGATCAAATGATTCCCAAAGATCTACAGTAGTAGCCTCAACTTCTTGGTGATCTAAAGATACCATTGGTTTTTCATTCCAATGTTCAGCATCTTTAGTATTGAATATTTCTAAAGTAGTTTCTTTAATAATATCTCCTCTACCCATTAAAGTTTTCTGACCTTGAACACAAGCAAACTCATGTACACCACCAGCTTTAGCAATAGATACTGATTGAACATTATTGAAACCTTTATATAAAGCGTAAGCATTTAAACCTACTTGCATTTCTTCTTTTAGAGCTGCTTTACGTCCGTATCCAAGAGCTAGACCTAAAGTACCAACTGCTTGACCTGGCTGAACGATAACTGGAACATTTTCCAATTTAACTCCATCAACCGTAATAGTAGCATAACTACCATTTAAACCTCCGTTTGCAACAATTTCGTTTGATAAACCAAGTTTCTTAGCATCAGCATTAGATACTGTAACATAGTTATCCCAAGAAACTCTTGTAATTGGATCTGGGAACTCTTGTAACCATGGGTTATTAGCGTGTTGCCCATCCCCTAATCCTGTTTTAGTATATAATACTAATTCAAAATCACCAGCAGATTTAGATCTTGCAACAGCATTTGCAGCAGTAGCAGCATCAATAGCACCTCCAGACAAAGCTGAAGTTCCAAGAATAGCTACACCATCATGCAATACTTTATTCCAAGAAGCTCCTGCAGTGTAAGCTCCAGAATTTGTTTTTAAGTAGTCATAAAAAGTACCAGCAGTACCATTTACTGACAATAAAACATCTTGAAATTGTTTTGTATTAAAGATTGGGCGAATTGTTGGCTGAGTTAAGCTATATGTTCCGCTTGTAAGCTCAAGATCTCCCCAAGATTCTAAGTAGTGAGGAGCTGGCGCAGCAATTGAAACAATTGATGCAGTTTCGTCTTCTTTTAATGAAAAAGCAACAGACGTTTTAACTTTTTTCAATCCAGATACAAAAGAAGCTGAATCAGCTAAAGTGTAAACAGGATTAACTCCACTCATAATTAAAGTATGAACACTTCCAGCATTCAAATCTTTAATCAACTGTGCAACTGCAACATTAGAACCTTTTCTAATTTGTCTCGCTCCAGCAGTACTAAAAGCTTCACTAGCCAATATTTGATTGATAGCTAAAACTAATAATTGAGCATTTTTATCTTCGATTCCAGATACTAAAACTCCTTTTGAACCAGCAGCTTTAAGCTGTTGCGCAGCTTTTACTACTTCAGTTTTAAAGTTTCCTTCTAAAGCCACAGGAATAGAAGCACCTACAACAATATTATAAATTTGAACTAAAGCTTGCTTTTGAGCAGCTACAGTCATCGGAACACGCTTATCAGCAGCAGCTCCAGATAATGTCATGTTTGATTCAAACTGAAAATGACGAGACATTTTTCCGTTTTGAGGAATACGTCCTTGTGCATATCCTGTATCATATCCTCCACCTTGCCAGTCTCCTAAGAAATCAGCACCAACAGAAACGATTAAAGAAGCTTTTGAAAAATCATAATCAACTAAAGCTCTTTGACCATAAGCAGATTCAAAAGCATCTAAAGCCTCAGATGAAGAAACTGCATCATACACAACGTGCTTAGCGTTTGGATTTTTTGCAATAAACTCAGCAATTAATTTCTCTGTAGATGGACTAGCTAAAGTATTAGTCAATAATACTACCTGCCCACCTTTAGTTTTTGCATCTGCCAAACTTGATTTAATTTTTAAATCAACAGCTGACCAAGAAGAATCTTTACCATCTACTTTTGGCTCTTTCAAACGAGTACTGTCATAAAGCCCTAAGATAGATGCATGAATTCTAGCATTCGCAGAAAATTTAGCTCCTGCAATTGTATTGTTTTCAATTTTAATTGGACGACCCTCACGAGTTTTCACCAAAAGATTAGCAAAATCGAATCCGTCAAAAACTGTAGTTGCATAATAATCTGCAACACCAGGAATGATTTGTTCTGGTTGTAATACATAAGGGATAGACTTGTGAACAGGACCTTCGCAAGCAGCTAATGTTACAGCCGCTGTACTAAACCCTACGTACTTTAAAAAGTCACGACGTGAAGTCCCAGATGTAGATAAAGCCTCAGCGTTACCCAAAAACTCATCAGTAGGAATCTCTTCAACAAATTCGTTATTTCTAAGCGCCTCAACAATAGAGCTATTTTCTAGCTCTTCAACACTTTTCCAGTATTTTTTGTTTGATGACATTGTATATATATATTAAAATCTTAATAAATCGATTAATAGTGGCATTTACCACACTCTAAACCTCCCATTTGCGCTGCAGTTAATTTCTCTACACCGTATTTTTTAGAAAGTTCAGCATGAATTTTGTCATAGTAAGCGTTACCTTCCATCTTAACATCAGTTTTTCTATGGCAATCAACACACCATCCCATTGTTAATTTAGAGTACTGCTTCATGATTTCAAATTCTTGTACTGGACCGTGACAAGTTTGACATTCAATACCTGCAACAGAAACGTGTTGAGAGTGGTTGAAGTAAACAAAGTCAGGTAAGTTATGAATACGAACCCATTTTACAGGCTGTGTTTTTCCAGTATAAGCTTGTTTCGTCTTATCCCACCCAACAGCATCATATAATTTTTGAATTTGAGCATCGTAGAATGCTTTACTGTACTCAGGAGTCGCAGTTGTTTCAGCAACCTCAGAAATATTTTTATGACAGTTCATACAAACATTTAATGAAGGTATACCAGCTGTTTTGCTTACACGAGCAGCAGAGTGGCAATATTTACAATTGATTTCGTTATCACCAGCGTGAATCTTGTGAGAGTAGTGAATTGGCTGAATTGGCTCATAATTCTGATCTACACCTACTTGCATTAAGTATCCGTAAACAAAATAACCACTAGCCAAAAGCAAGAAGATTGAAGTTACTAAAACCAAAAATTGGTTTTTAACGAAAGCTTTCCAAATTGGAAGTCTTGCTTCTTTTGGAGCAATTTCAATACCGTTTTTGTTTGCAACTTTAGTTAAAACCTTGTTTACCATAAACAACATCACAACTAAAATAGCCATTACAAGAGCAAGAGCCCCTAAAATAATGTTATTTGAAATAGCGCCATCCTGAACATTTGTTCCAGGAGGAGTCGCAGCACCTCCCACAGTCGCAGCTGGTTCAGCTTTAGGCTGAGAAGTATAAGCTATAATATTATCAATATCACCTTCAGATAATTGAGGAAAAGAAGTCATTACCGCTTTATTATTTTCCTCAAAAAGTTTAACAGCAACAGGATCACCTGACTTAATCATGTCAGAACTGTTATGCACCCACTTGTAAAGCCAAGCTTTATCATGTTTATCAGCAACTCCACGTAAGGCCGGACCTGTTGATTTAGCATCTAATTTGTGACATGCAGCGCAATTTGCATTAAAAAGTTCTTTCCCTTTTGCTGGATCACCGCCTCCTGCAGCTGGAGCAGCCGCAGCAGCCTCAGGCGCCGCCGGAGCAGCAGCTTCTTGAGCAAATGAAGTTAGGGAGAAAATTAACGTTAGCGATAAGCCAAACAGCAATTTTCTTGAGATCGAATTATGGTTACCCACCTTTTTCATATAGTATAAATAATTGTCTACTAATTTTTGGTATGATTTTTTCTGTAGTAAATCCAGTAAAAACCTATACCCTCTTTTAAAACTTGCACAAAAATACGACTTATGAACTATTCTCAAAACCTTAAAATAGTCTTAATTATCAATTTATATCAATTCTAAATAATATTAAAATTTCACACTCAAACTTTAAATAGTATTTTTGCATAAAAACCATCACATTATGAGAATTTTAAGTCCTTCAAAAAACCTTTTCTTAACAATTACAACGATTGCTTTCGCACACAATATTAATGCTCAAGATCAAAATTTAACACTGAACCAAGACCCTAAATTTGAGCAGCTACTTAACGAAAAGCGCAAAATTAACACGTCAATAAATACAAACGATACTTATAGAATTCAAATCTTTAGCGGTAAAAGCGACGAGGCAAAAAAAACGTTATCGGATTTTAAAAGAGAAAATTCGAATATCGACGGAACCATTATTTTCAGCACTCCAAACTACAAAGTAATTGTTGGAAATTTTAAAACCAGAATAGAAGCAGAAAGAAACCTAGCAGAAATCAAAAAAAGATACAAAAGCGTTTTCTTACTTAAACCTGGAAAATAATCCATTCAAAAAACAAAAAAAGGCGAAATTTTTTATCTCGCCTTTTTTTTGTTTCATTAACATATCTTAAACACTTATCCTTTAAAAAATAAAACCATTTCACTCATTAGAAACCGTCGCATTTTTAATTTTTAATTTACCACTTTTATTCCACTAGCCAAGAAACGAATTTCCTCTTTAGGCGCATTAATAGCGCCTATTTCTGCCTTTGTTTTTTTAGCATCTTTCGCATAATGCTTCAACTCCTCAACTGATGTTACTTTTCTCTCTACACTTCCTTCTAAAACAACATTCTTACCTTTTACTGCCGTTGGCACAAAAAAAGCATAATCTTTCATTTTAACGAAGAAAGATGCCCCGTCATCCGTTTTAACGCTTATCCAACAACCTCTTTTCGGACAAACATCTGTTACTTCTCCCCTAACCGCAACGCTTTCTATTTTATTTGTAGCTTTTAAATCTTTCTGCAATTCCCCTACAGAAATCGCTTTACTCATCAAAGCTTCTGAAACATTTTCGCCATAATAATCTCCAACTGAAGCATTACCTGCTGGCGGAGCTGGTTTTTCTACAGCTTCTTGAGCAAAAGACGAAGTAAAAAAACACACAAACAAAATCATCGAGTAAAATCCTTTTTTCATATTTCATTATTTTTAATTCGGTACACCAAAACTTGAACAAACTAAAATACACATTTATCTCAAATTATTACAGATCAATTTCATCTCAAAATTTCACAAATAAAAAAAGTCCCAATTCACATTGGGACTTTTTAATTATATAATTGAATATTATTTCAAT
Organism: Flavobacterium sp. ACN2; assembly: GCF_002303885.1. GTDB lineage: Bacteria > Bacteroidota > Bacteroidia > Flavobacteriales > Flavobacteriaceae > Flavobacterium. The sequence goes on from NZ_MRCM01000002.1 coordinate 116,659, forward strand.
TTCTTTTTGATTGCTACTTCATGGTAAGCCTCAATAACATCATTAATTTCGATATCATTAAATCCTTTTATCTGGATACCACAATCATAACCTTTACTTACTTCTTTCACGTCGTCTTTGAAACGTTTTAAAGCAACTAACTCACCTGTATGAACCACAACTCCATCTCTAATAACTCTAATTTTAGAGGTTCTTAAGATTTTACCATCTGTCACCATACATCCAGCAATCGAACCAACTTTAGAAATTTTGAAAATCTCACGAATTTCAGCATTTCCTAAAATTTCTTCTTTCATCTCTGGAGCAAGCATTCCTTCCATTGCATCTTTCAAGTCATCGATAGCAGCATAGATAATAGAATAGTAACGGATATCGATTTCTTCTTTATCTGCAAGCTGTCTTGCATTTCCTGCTGGACGAACGTTAAATCCGATGATGATTGCATCTGATGCAGAAGCCAAGTTAACATCGGTTTCTGTAATCGCACCAACTCCTTTATGAATAATATTGATCTGAACTTCTTCTGTAGAAAGTTTAGAGAACGAATCTGATAATGCCTCAACAGAACCATCCACGTCTCCTTTAAGAATCACGTTCAATTCCTTAAACTGACCAAGAGCGATACGACGTCCAATTTCATCAAGTGTAATATGTCTTTGTGTACGTACAGATTGTTCACGCATTAATTGAGAACGTTTAGATGCAATTTGTTTTGCTTCTTTTTCGTCTTCAAATACATTAAACTTATCACCCGCTGTTGGAGCTCCATCTAAACCTAAAACAGATACCGGAGTCGAAGGACCAGCACTTAAAATAGTATGCCCTCTTTCATCATGCATTGCTTTAACTTTACCGTGGTGTTTACCAGCCAACATATAATCTCCAATTTTCAAAGTACCTTGTTGCACTAAAATCGTAGACACATATCCTTTTCCTTTATCTAAGTAAGCCTCAACAACAGTTCCTTGAGCTCCTTTATTTGGATTTGCTTTTAGATCTAAAATCTCAGCTTCTAATAAAACTTTCTCTAATAATTCTTTAACACCTGTTCCAACTTTTGCAGAAATATCATGTGACTGAATTTTTCCACCCCAATCTTCAACAAGTAAATTCATACCAGCCAAACGCTCCTTAATTTTATCAACATTCGCGTTTGGTTTATCAATTTTATTGATTGCAAATATAATTGGCACTCCCGCAGCCTGTGCGTGAGAAATTGCTTCTTTAGTTTGCGGCATGATATCATCATCTGCCGCTACTACGATAATCGCAATATCTGTAACTTGAGCTCCACGTGCACGCATCGCTGTAAACGCCTCGTGACCCGGAGTATCTAAGAATGCTATTTTTTGTCCGTTATCTAAAGTAACCCCATATGCTCCAATGTGCTGAGTAATACCTCCTGACTCACCAGCAATTACATTTTCTTTACGAATATAATCCAGTAAAGATGTTTTACCGTGGTCAACGTGACCCATTACTGTCACAATTGGCGCTCGTGTTACTAAATCTTCTTCTCTATCTTCTACAACCTCGATTGCCTCTTCAATATCTACCGTAATGAATTCAACATCATAACCAAATTCATCTGCTACAATAGTTAATGTTTCAGCATCTAGACGCTGGTTCATGGTAACCATGATACCAAGAGACATACAAGTTCCAATTACTTTAGTAATCGGCACATCCATCATGATTGCAATTTCACCTACAGTAACGAACTCTGTAACTTTAATCGTTTTACTTCCTTCGTCAAGAGCTCTTTGCTCATCATCAGATTTCTGACGGTGCGTTTCTCTTTTATCTCTTCTATATTTTGCCGCTTTAGATTTCCCTCCTTTACCTTGAAGTTTTTCAAGAGTTTCTCTAATTTGGTTTTTTACTTCTTCTTCAGTAGGCTCAACTTTTGCTACAATTGCAGGACGGTTTCCTTTTACAAAACCTGGTCTCTGACTTCTGTTCGCATTAAATCCTCCTCCACTATTTTGAGCTGGTTTATTATTCGGATTTGGCGTTCCACCCGCATTACCTGTAGCAGGCTTTGGCGCACCAGGCGTACCCGGTTTTGGACCAATTCTTTTACGCTTATTTTTATTATTTGCGTTGTTGTTATTACCAACACCAGGAGCTCCAGGTTTATTCTGAGCCGCTTTAGGATCTTCTTTCTTCTTCTTAGGTTTATTAAATTGAGATAAATCAATTGTCTGACCTGTAAGAGTTGTTCCTGTAAGTTTTTGGTATTGAGTAGTAATAGTTTCCTCTGAAGTTGTTGGATCAGTAGACACGATTGGCTCCTGAGCAACTTTAGATTCTACTTTAACTTCTTTTTTCTCAGTAATAATAGGTTCTTCTTTTTTTGTTTCAGAAACAGGAGTTGAAACAACTGATTCAGATTTTACTGTTTCATTTTGAACAGGTTTTTCTGGTTGCACAGGTGCAACAACAGCTTTTGGCTCTTCAGCCTTAACCGTTTCCTCAGAAGGAGTAATCGCAGGTTTTTTTGGATTCAAGTCAATTTTACCCACTTGTACAGGTCCCGAAACAACCGCTCTCGCTTTAATTATTTCTTGCTGTTTTTGACGCTCTTCTTCTTGTCTGCGTTTGTCTTCAATTTCTTTCTCACGCTCTACACGTAATGCTTCTTTTTCCTTTCTTTTTTCTTCTCCAACCTCTTTAGAAGCCTCCTTGTTCCCCTTATCGCCCGCAAATTGGCTTTGAAGGATATTAAATTCGCTATCAGAAATTTTTGCATTTGGATTTGCATCAATAGCAATTCCTTTATCTTTTAGATAATCTACAGCTCTTTCTAACGAAATATTTAATTCCCTTAAAACCTTGTTTATTCTTATTACTCTCTCTTCAGACATATAACCTTTTTATTATTACCTTTTTCGTTGTGTTGTTAGAGCAGATCTAAGCCATTGCTTAATTATCAAACTCTTCTTTTAGTATCTTCATAACATCTAGAATCGTTTCCTCTTCTAAGTCTGTTCTTCTTACTAAATCTTCTACGTCGTGCTTCAAGATACTTTTTGCTGTATCCAAACCGATCTTTGCAAACTCTTCAATTACCCACTCTTCGATCTCATCTGAGAACTCTGTTAATTCAACATCGTCTTCATCTGCAACAGTACCGGCAACATCTCCTTCACGAATAACATCTAGCTCATAACCTGTCAATTGACCTGCTAATTTGATATTGTGACCACCTCTACCAATTGCTTTAGAAACCTCTTCTAATTTCAAGAACACTTCAGCTCTTTTGTTATCTTCATCAATTTTGATAGAAGAAACCTTAGCAGGACTTAAAGCTCTTGTTATAAATAATTGAATATTGTTTGTATAATTGATTACATCAATATTTTCATTTCCTAATTCGCGCACAATTCCGTGAATACGAGAACCTTTCATTCCCACACAAGCTCCAACTGGATCAATTCTATCATCATAAGAATCAACAGCTACTTTTGCTTTTTCACCAGGAATACGAACTACATTTTTAACCGTAATTAATCCGTCGAAAACTTCTGGAATTTCTTGTTCAAATAATTTTTCCAAAAACTTCTCTGAAGTTCTAGACATAATAATTTGAGGTTTATTTCCTTTTAATTCAACGCTTTCAATAATTCCACGAACATTATCTCCTTTACGGAAGAAATCTGACGGAATTTGTTTTTCTTTTGGAAGTACAATTTCATTTCCTTCGTCATCCACTAAGATTACTACTCTTGGACGTACGTGGTGTACTTCGGCTGTATAAATATCACCGATAATATCTTTAAATTGCTTGTAAAGATTTGTATTATCGTGTTCGTGAATTTTAGATATTAAATTTTGACGAAGCGCTAAGATAGCTCTTCTTCCCAAATCAATCAATTTTACTTCTTCAGAAACTTCTTCACCAATTTCAAAATCCGCTTCAATTTTTCTTGCTTCAGTCAATGTAATTTCCTCATTTTCAAAATCAAGATCCTCATCAGCAACAATTACTCTTCTTCTCCAGATTTCCATATCACCTTTATCAGGGTTTATAATGATATCGAAATTTTCATCTGAACCGTATTTTTTCTTTAATGCATTTCTAAATACGTCCTCTAAAATTGCCATAAGCGTTACACGATCAATAAGTTTATTATCTTTAAACTCTGAGAATGAATCGATTAATGCTAAATTTTCCATGCGAATTTTTTAATTAAAATTAAAATGTTACCGTAACAACTGCCTCTTTAATTTCTGTATAAGGTATTTGTTGCTCTTTTTGAACTGTTTCTTTTCCTTTTCCTACTTTTTTCGGTTCTCTTGCTTTCCAAGACAAAATTATAAAAACATCATTAGCTTCTACTAATTCTGCTTCTATTTTTTCCGTATTTGTGGTAACAATCAACGTTCTACCAACATTTTTCTTGTATTGTCTTACCATTTTCAATGGCGTTCCTACTCCAACCGATGCTACTTCAAGAGAAAAATCTTGTTCTTCACGATCCAGATTATTCTCGATTGCACGACTAATGTCGATACAGTCTTGCAACGCCACTCCATTATCACCGTCTAAACCAACACTAATTTTAAAAGAATCCGAAACTGCCAAATCAACCAAAAAGACTGATGGTTTTTCCAGAAGAGCTTCTGTAATTAATCCGTTTACTTTTTCTTTAAATGTCATAATTTTATAAAAAGAGGGGACACTTAGTCCCCTCATTATTTAGATTTTAATAAATAACAGTGCAAATATAGTGTTTTTTTTATAAATCAAATAAATTGATTGCTCTAAAATAATTCCGTATCTTTATAATAGCATCAAAACATGTAATTATTCATATTTTTAACCCTCAAAATCATGAAACGAATTTTAGTACCTACCGACTTCTCAGAACATGCAGAAGACGCTTTAAGAGTTGCCGCTCAAATCGCAAAAAAGAACAATTCTGAAATCATTCTTCTACACATGCTCGAATTACCGCAACAATCTAACGACGCTATAGTGGGCGGAACAAGCATCCCTGAAACTATGCTTTTTATGAAAAAAGCAAACGAAACACTAGATGAAGTTGCCTCAAAAGAATATTTAGAAGGAATACCGGTAACTGAAATTGTAAAAATGGACAAACCGATACACGGAATTACGCAAATAGGAAAAGATTATGATGTCGATTTAATAATAATGGGATCTCACGGCTCATCTGGCGTTGAAGAACTATTAATTGGCTCTAACACTGAGAAAGTAGTTAGAAATTCAGAAATCCCTGTTTTAGTCATCAAGAAAAACATCCCAAATTTTAACGCCTCAAACATTGTTTTTGCTTCTGATTTTTCTGAAGAAGCAAAAAAACCATTTGAAAAACTTTTAAGCTTTACGAAACTATTTGATTCAAAACTCCACCTGGTTACCATTTGCACACCTAATAGTTTTAAACCAACTCATGTTAGCGAAAAAGCAATGAACGATTTTGTGGCAGAATTCGACATTACCAATTATACAACCCAAATTTATAATGACACCAATATCGAAAAAGGAATTATCAATTTCTCCAACAGAATAGATGCTGATGTAATTGGAATGTGTACACACGGAAGAACTGGTTTTGCACACTTCTTTAACGGAAGCATAAGTGAAGGATTAGTAAACCATGCCGTTAAACCTGTAATTACATTTAAAATATAAATACAAAAAGCTTCTCAAATGAGAAGCTTTTTTTTACTAATTAAACATTATAGAATTGACAACATTCTTTTATTTGTTATCACAACCCAAGTAAATCTCGTACCTGCTGCACAGTCATACCAAGAAATGCGGCAGCAGCATCAATACCAATAGCATTAACAATTTTTTCGACCTCATCAACCCAGTTCCCTCCTTTTACTTGTTTCATCTCATAAGGAGTTAACTCCGTAAAATCTAAATTCTCCATAGCTTCAATTATTAAATTATTAATCAGTTAAAAACAAAGAAATAGTATGTAGTATTTCCACTACAACAAATACACACAAAACATTGACAATCAATATAATAAATAAAAAAAATATTTTAAAGAAAAACTCCAAGATAGATTTGACAACATTTTTAAATATTTATTTGCATAACAAAAACCAAACAATTAACTTTTTTTCCTTCTAAAAAAAAACTCCTCATTCATGAGCTTTTCAACAAAGTTTATTTGAGCCTTACAACAAAGTTACCAACAAGCTTTATGCGGAACTTTGTCAAATAAATCAAAAAGTACATATCATGAAAACAATAGACAAAATTTACATTAACGGAGAATTTGTTACTCCGCAAGGAACAGAATATTTTGACCTTGTTAGCCCAACAACAAATGAGAAACTAGGAAAAGTTCTTTTAGGAAATAGCGAAGACACCAAAAAAGCAATCGAAGCCGCGAAAAATGCATTCAAAATTTTTTCAAAAACAACAATCTTAGAAAGAATTCAGTACCTCAAAAACATTAAATCTTCTATTGAAAAAAGAAAAGACGACTTTATCAATATAATGATAGAAGAATATGGCGGAACATTTCAATTTGCAAGCGTAAGTTACGATTACATGATAAAAGGTTTTGACTCCACAATCAATCTGCTTAACACCTACAACTTCACCAAAACAATGGGCGAATCTGAAGTTCAAATGGCACCAATTGGCGTTGTAGGAATTATTATCCCATGGAATTCAAGCAACGGCTTTATCAGCAGCAAATTATCTACCGCAATCGCAGCAGGATGCACAACCGTAATTAAACCAAGCGAAATGAGTGCTCAACAAACACAATTAATTACCGAATGTCTTCATGAAGCAAATCTCCCGAAAGGCGTATTTAATATTGTAAATGGTTTGGGAGAAATTGTTGGAGCAGAAATAAGCAGAAATCCAGATATTGCCAAAATATCTTTTACAGGATCAACCAACGTTGGAAAAATAATCGCAAAAGAGGCTGTTAATACGATGAAAAGAGTCACCCTCGAACTTGGCGGAAAATCTCCCAACATCATTCTAGACGATGCCGATTTCTCAAAAGCCATTCCGCTTGCACTTGGAGCAGCGTTTATGAATAGCGGACAAGCTTGTATTGCAGGTACTAGGTTACTGATTCCAGAACATAAACTAGAAGAAACAAAACTTCTCATTAAAGAAATAGCTTCAAACTTCATTGTCGGCGACCCAAAAAACCCAAATACAGCCGTAGGACCAATGGTTAGCAAAAAACAATACAATCGCGTTCAAGATTATATCCAAACCGGAATTAATGAAGGCGCAGAAATACTGATAGGAGGATTAGGAAAACCAGAAGGATTAGAAAACGGAAATTTTGTTAAACCTACAATCTTTACCAACGCAAACAATCAAATGCGTATTGCACGAGAAGAAATATTTGGACCTGTTCTATCTATTATTACTTATAAAACCGAAGAAGAAGCAATCGAAATTGCGAATGACACCACTTATGGATTACAGGCTTACGTGAGTTCATCAGATTCAAAAAGAGCCTATACCGTCGCATCACAAATTAATGCTGGCCGCGTACAAGTTAACGGAATCGGCCATGACCCGATGGCTCCTTTTGGAGGATTTAAACAATCAGGAATCGGACGCGAATTTGGAACACTTGGCCTAGAAGCATACTTAGAACCAAGAGCATTAATTCAGCCAAAATAATCCTCATTAATCTGGAAATCTTTCTGTTTAAAGATTTCCAGATCTTTTAGTATTTTTACAATATGAGCACAGAAACACATACAAAGCCAAAAATACTCTACTCTTGCTACTACTCACGAAGCCGAGAAGGAGAACATTTTATACCCGAACATGTTTTTAGCTATCAGATTTCTGGCGAAATGATCGTTACAGACAATCAAAATACTTTTCACTCAAAACCAGGAGACTTCCGTTTTAGCAGAAGAAATCATTTGGCCAAGTTTACGAAGATTCCGCCCGAAGGAGGAGAATTCAAAACCATTTCTCTTTTTCTCGATCAAGAAATCTTAAGGGAGATTAGCAAAGAGCACAACATAAAAGCAGATAAGAAAGCTGACACAGATGCTATGTTCTCATTAGCTCCCAACCCACTCTACAAATCTTTTATGGAATCACTGATATCCTATTTAGAAGTCGACGAAGAAAACAACGAAGCTTTATTCAATTTAAAAATCAAAGAAGCTATTCATCTTTTATTAAAAGTAAATCCTGAATTAAAAGACATTTTATTTGATTTTAATGAACCTGGAAAAATTGATCTAGAAGCTTTTATGAACAAAAACTTCCACTTTAATGTTCAAATGCATCGATTCGCCTATCTTACAGGGAGAAGTCTAGCAACATTTAAAAGAGATTTTCAGAAAGTATTTGAACAAACGCCCGGAAAATGGCTTTTAAACAAAAGACTTCAGGAAGCTTATTATTTAATCAGCCAAGGAAATCCGCCATCAGAAGTATATATTGGTGTTGGTTTTGAGGATCTTTCACATTTTTCATTTTCATTTAAAAAGAAATTCGGAATCGTTCCCTCTTCTTTAAATCACAAATAAAAAGACCAAGGCGATTCAAAATCAACACTTAAAAAGAACAACCACTCATTTTAAATTTACGGCATAAAAAAAGCCTCTCATTTCTGAGAGGCTTTTCTGTTGGTCTACTAGGACTCGAACCTAGAAAGACGGCACCAAAAACCGTAGTGTTACCATTACACCATAGACCAGCAGTGCGGTTAAGCGGGTGCAAAATTAAAACTTTATTTAATTTATGCAAATTTTAAGCAAAACTTTTTTAAATAAAAAAAAGTCTCTCATTTCTGAGAGACTTTTCTGTTGGTCTACTAGGACTCGAACCTAGAAAGACGGCACCAAAAACCGTAGTGTTACCATTACACCATAGACCAGCAGTGCTATTAGCGAGTGCAAATTTAAGTCTTTATTTAGTTTGTGCAAACTTTTTGGCCAAAAAAAATCATTTTTTTTAATTTTTCTCCGTTTGAAATCCCCAACAACAATAGAAGTTCCTCATAAACAACATATTGCTCTTTCCCGATAGTTTTATAGAATTTTTTGTTAATGCTCGTTTCTTTACATAAAAAAACATTTTCTTTGTAGGATAGAAAAACACTCAAATTTTTAACACCTAAATATGGCACAATTCAATTTCAATAAATGGAATACAATTATTGGTTGGTTTGCATTTGCAATCGCTTTAATAACTTATACATTAACAGTAGAACCTACAATGAGCTTTTGGGATTGCGGAGAATATATTGCTACCGCAGCTAAACTTGAAGTAGGTCACCCACCGGGAGCTCCACTTTTCCAGATGATGGGTGCATTTTTTGCAATGTTTGCAATAGATGCTCAACATGTGGCTCTAATGGTTAACATGATGTCTGTTTTCTCTAGCGCATTTACCATATTATTTATGTTCTGGTCTTCTTCTATGATCTTAAAAAAGATTGTGGCTCGTTTTGCAGAAATTGACCAAAACAATTCGATTGTTATTTTAGGAAGCTCTTTTGTTGGGGCTTTGGCTTATACGTTTTCTGATAGTTTTTGGTTTAACGCAGTAGAAGCCGAAGTTTATGCAATGGCATCTTTATTAATCGCATTGCTTTTCTGGCTTGGTTTACGTTGGGAGCAAGACATGGACAAACCAAAAGGAAACAAATGGCTTTTAATTATTTCGTTGGTTGTAGGTCTTTCGTTTGGAGTTCACTTCATGGCTCTCTTGACTATTCCATCTATTGGATTCTTATACTATTTCAAACACTACGAAAAAGTTACAATCAAAAATTTCATTATTGCTAACATTGTAGTTATTGGAATTCTATTGTTCATTTTCAAATTGCTTCTTCCTCTTACTATGGCGTTTTTCGGAAAAACCGAAATCTTCATGGTGAATAGCATGGGACTACCATTCAATTCAGGAACTATCTTTGTTGCATTAGTATTTATTGCGTTTTTCTATTTTGGATTAAAATACACGAGACAAAAAGGATTAATATTCTACAACACTATTATATTATGTGTTTTATTTATCCTGATTGGTTTCTCAACTTGGTTAATGCTTCCTGTTCGTGCAAATGCGAATACCGTTATTAACGAAAACAAACCATCAGATGCTACTGAAGTTTTAGCTTATTATAATCGTGAGCAATATGGTGTAAATCCTTTGTTTTACGGACCTCAATACACGGAACTTTTTGCTGGTCTTGATGCTAAAACACCTTATTTAGACAAAAAACCAAACTACGAAAGAGATTATAAAACAGGTAAATACATTATTACCAATAATTATAAGAATGCAGAACAAAATTCTGACGATAACCAGAAAGCAATTCTGCCAAGAATGTGGAGTACAGAAACGGGTCACATTCAAAACTATATCAACTTTACAAATCCTCCGAAGTTCCGAATCAATCCTAATTACAATTATGATGAAGATTTGGCAAAATACGGAATCGATGCTAGCCAATTAAGCGAAGATGAATACAATAAAGCTACGGCTCAATTGCGTAATGAGGTTGAAAAAACAGTTTCTGAATTCAGAAAAGCTTACGCTCAAAAACAAATTGACAACGAAGGTTACGTAAAATTCTTAAGAAGCTACGGCGAGTATTTACTTATCGAAAAACCTTCTACAGCAGACAACTTCAGTTTTATGTTTGAATACCAATTTGGATATATGTACTGGAGATATTTAATGTGGAATTTTGTTGGACGCCAAAACGATGTTCAAGGTAAATACGATAATCTTGACGGAAACTGGATTAGCGGGATCAAAGCTTTAGATTCTGTTCATTTAGGTTCTCAAGACAATTTGCCTTCTGATGTATTAAATAACAAAGGGCGTAATGTTTATTATTTCCTTCCGTTTATTTTAGGATTAATTGGTATTATGTACCATGCCAATAAAGATTTGAAGAGTTTCTATGTTCTTCTGGCTTTGTTTTTATTTACAGGAATTGCACTAAAAATATATTTAAATGAAAGACCTTTTGAACCTCGTGAAAGAGATTATGCTCTTGTAGGTTCCTTCTATGTCTTTGCCATCTGGATCGGATTTGGTGTTTATTCGCTTTATGAAAGTCTGCAGAAATACTTGGCTCCAAAAATTGCTGGACCAGTAATTATTGCTGGAAGTTTATTGGCAGCTCCTGTTTTAATGGCTTCTCAAAACTGGGATGATCACGATAGATCTGGAAGATATACAGCAGTTGCTATGGCAAAAGCTTATTTAAGTTCTTGCGATAAAGATGCTATTTTATTTACCATTGGAGATAACGACACCTTCCCTCTTTGGTATGCGCAGGAAATTGAGCATTTTAGAACCGATGTGAAGATTGTAAATACAAGTTTATTTATGACAGATTGGTACATTGATCAAATGAAAGCGAAGTCTTACGAGTCAAATCCGTTGCCAATTTCTTTTGTCCATAGCCAATATGTGGGAGATAATTTGGATTACACAGCTTACATCCAGAAAATTGATACACGCTGGAACATTAAAGATTTTATCGATTTTATCAAAAACCCTAAATCGACTGTTGGTTTACAAAACGGACAAACTATCCATTTCTACCCAACAAACAAGATTAGAGTGAATGTTGACAAAAACACTATTATTCAAAATAAAGTAGTTAATCCTAAATATTACGATTCTATTGTCCCTTATTTAGACATTGATATCAAAGGAAGCGCATTATACAAAAACCGTTTAATGATGCTTGATATCTTAGCAAATAACAACTGGAAAAGACCAATCTATTTTAGTGGTGGTGCTTTTGATGATGAAGATTATTTATGGTTAAAAGATTATCTGCAATTAGACGGAATGGTTTATAAATTGGTTCCAGTTAAAAACACTCCTTCGAAAGATGGCGGACCATTAGATATGGGACAAATCGATGCAGATAAAATGTACGATATTGTAATGAAATGGGATTGGGGCAATAGCGAAAGTGAAAAAATCTATCACGATCCTGAAACTAGAAGAAACAGTATTACATACCGTACGAATCTTTCGAGATTAATGAATCAGCTTATTGCTGAAGGCAAAATTGATAAAGCCAAAAACATAATCAATTTAGCAATGACCAAAATGCCTTTAGACAAATATGGTTATTATTCATTGGTTGAAGCTTTTGGAGATGGTTATTATAAAGTTGGTGAAAAAACTAAGGCGCATGACCTTTTAAATAAATTAGTTCAGAAATATAAAGAGAATCTAAACTATTACAGCACATTGCCTCCTTCTGATCAAACTTCTTTAGCAGTAGACATTATTACTGATATTGAACGTTACAGAAGCTTGCTACACGTAATGGACGACAATAAAGACACTGCTTTTTACAACCAGCACAAAACTACGTTTAACACTTATGTAAATGTTTTTGAGCGTTTTGGACGTGAAAAAGAGTAATTAATATACGCAAATCTTACTTATTAAAAAAATGCAGCGCTGTTTGATAAATAGCGCTGCATTTTTTAATTTTATACTATTGTAATTTTAATTCAAAATGGGCTTCTATTGGGTAAAAACTAACGCATTTATCAAAAAGGTGTTTTCTAAATATTGCTGGGATATTCCTAACAACGAAAAGAAAATATACCTCACTTTTGATGATGGTCCTACTCCAGAAATTACAGATTGGGTTTTATCTGAATTAAAAAAATTTGATGCTAAAGCCACTTTCTTCTGTATCGGAAAAAACATTAATGCTAATCTGGCTTTGTTTGACAAGTTAATCACCGACGGACATTCAATTGGAAACCATACCATGAATCATGTTAATGGATGGAAAAGCCACACGAATGAATATATTGAGAATGTACAAAACTGCGCCGCTATTTTAGACGAGCAAGAGAAAACCCCTCACCGTTTATTATTTCGTCCTCCTTATGGAAAAATTAAAAAAGCACAGTCTAAAATTCTTAGAAGCTTAGGCTATAAGATTGTAATGTGGGATGTTTTAAGTGCTGATTTTGATCAAAGTATTACGCCAGAAAAATGTCTTGAAAACGTAACGAAAAATGTAAAATCAGGTAGCGTAATTGTTTTTCATGACAGTATTAAGGCTTCTCCAAATTTAAGATTTGCCCTGCCTAGAACACTGCATTTTTTAAAAGAAAACGGATATAAGTTTGATATTATTCACTAAATAACATCAATTAAAAGAAGTTATTTAGACATTAAATTGTTCTTGAACAATTCCGATAATAGTATTAGCATCAAGCTCTCCAGATTGTCTCCAGATCATTTGTCCTTCTTTGTAAATCATTAAAGTGGGAAGTCCTTTAATACGAAGTGCTTCTGCGAGTTCCTGATTTTTATCTACATCAATTTTGATTACTTTGGCTTTATCGCCAAGTGCAGCCGCTACGTCCTTAATAACAGGATGCATAGAAACCGAAGATTCATTCCAATCTGTGTAAAAATCAATTAACACTGGAACTTGGGCATTTATTAGTTCTCCAAATTTTGACATAAAACCAAAAATTTAAGTTTTTTAAATCTCTTAAAAGAAATAAATATTATACAAATGTAGCATTTTTAACGAATTAAGCGACATTACGGCCTTTTTTTAGTTCAATTACTGTTATTTCAGGCATAATTCCAACTCGTCCTGGATAAGCGTGAAAACCAAATCCGCGGTTAACATAAACGTATTTTCCGACGTTTTCGTACAAACCTGCCCACTGTTTATAAATGTATTGTGCCAAACTCCATTTAAAATAACCTGGAATTTCAATTCCAAACTGCATACCGTGAGTATGGCCAGCAAAAGTCAGATGAAAATTCTTTGGATGGTCTTTAATTTCAGCATCCCAATGGCTCGGATCATGGCTCATTAAAACTTTAAAATCGTCTTGATGCACATTTTCTGAAGCTTTGTTTAAATCGCCTGCTTTTTTAAAATTCACTCCCCAATTCTCTACTCCAATCAAAGCGATTTTATCGTCACCTTTTTGAATATAAGTATGCTCATTCAACATTAATTTAAAACCAATCTGACCATAAAGGTCTTTAATCGCCTTAAAATTTTCGTCTTTTTCTTTTTCAGAAGGCCATGTTACGTATTCGCCATAATCATGATTTCCTAAAACAGCAAACTTACCATATTTATAATCTTTAATACGATTGAAAGTTTCCAGCCAAGGATGCATTTCTTTGGCGTGCGTATTTACAATATCTCCTGTAAACAAAATCAAATCTGCTTCTTGGGCATTGATCAAATCAATAGCATAATTAATTTTCTCCGGATTATCAAAACTTCCGCTGTGAACATCAGAAATCTGCGTGATTTTAAAACCGTCAAAAGCATCTGGAAGATCTGGAAAAAATATGGTTTGTTTGATTACTTTGAAATTATATTTCCCTTCAAAAATTCCGTAAATAATAGAAAGAAACGGAATTGCCGCCAAACCTAAAGCAATCTGACTTACAAATTTTCTTCTGTCGGGCATCATCTCCTTTCGCGGAGTATTGTAAACAAAATAATTCAGTATACTGGCACCTATTCTAATAATATCCTCGCCAAACATTATTAATGTAAGTACAATTTTTGGCACATATACGACAAGCATCAAACCTGTAGTAAACATAAATTGCCTAGTCTGACCAACTGATCGGTCTACCTGCGAAAAAGAATAGATAATAAAAATTAAAACCAGCAAGCTTATAACTTGATAGCCAATCAAAACCCAACGTGCTTTGATTAAAGTTCGAAAAGCCTGATAAGAATAGAACTCAATAAATAATAAAAGAGCGCATAGAATTATAAAACGAAAGATCATTTAATTTATAGTTTTAAACAAAGTAACAAAGAATGAAAATTCTATTTCTTTTTATTATAAAAAATTTAACGCTGTTAAAATAAAAAAGCTGAAAGATGGCTCTTTCAGCTTTAACCTACCAACCTTTAAAACTATTTACTCTAAGACCTAAAGTCTCGTTTTATTTTGCTTTTGGAGCTTCTGTTTTTGGAGCTTCTGCTTTTTTCTCCCCTTTAGCTTTTTTGTCCGCTTTCTTTTCTGCTTTTTTATCGTGTTTAGCGGCTTTCACTTCTTTCGTTTGCGCTGGCGCTGGAGTTGTTTGTGCGTTTACCATTGAGAATGTTCCTAAAACTGCTACTGCTAAAATTGCTAATTTTTTCATGACTTTAAATTTTTTATGATTGTTTATTTTCATTTTTACAAGTCAAAGATAGAATCGTAAAATGAAGACAAAATGAAGAAAAAGTCTTACAGAAAATTTTAACTTTTAATTGGCTTTTTCAAATAACAACGTAAAAGTTGTACCTTGATTTAAAGCCGATTTAACTTTGATTTGAATATGATGAAAAGAAGCAATACTTTGTGCAATTGCAAGGCCTAGCCCCTGCCCTTCTTGATCTGAATTAATTCTCGCAAAACGGCTAAATATTTTCTCAAGTTGCGATTCGTCCATTCCTATTCCTGAATCTTTTACCGAAATAAAATAATGTTCCTCTACAAAACCGTCTTCTATAATTATTTTTCCTTTGGGCTTATTGTATTTTATAGCATTGGTTACGAGATTATAGATAAGAATATGGACTAGGGTTTTATTTCCTATAAAAACAAAATCATTTTCCATTTCGTTCATAAACTGAATATCTTTATCCTCAATTCGATCCTGAAGATCTTCCTGCAAATCAGAAACGATTTCTCTAAGATTGATTTCTTCATTTGCTTCATATTGATTATTATCTATTCTAGAAATCAACAGTAAATTATTAATGATTTTTTTCAGCATATCTAATGTCTTCAAAGAACCTGCAATCTTATCAATCGCATGATCATCCAAAGATTCATTCTGCAACAAGTTTTCAAGTTTGTTTTTAAGAAGGGCAATTGGAGTAAGAAGTTCGTGCGAAACATTCGAAATAAACTGTTTTTCCTTTTTAAAAACTTCAGTAATTCTATCCATCATTTGATTTAAAACAAAATCCAATTCTCTAAAATCTCTTGAAGTTGCTTTTATAGGAGTATGATCAAATGTTTCTGGCTCGTTTACGCGCCTGATTTTAGTATCGATAATTTTGTAAAATGGTTTTAAAAGATATTCGATATAAAAAGTATCAGCCAAAAAAGTAATCAGAAGAATTACCACAAAAACAATGATAATGAAAAGTTTAATCGCAAAAGTCAGATCATTAACCTCGCTCAAACTACTTCCTATTTCAAGCTGATAATCTTCACCTTCATACGTAAAATGATGCTGCAGGATTCGATACTCGCTTTCTTCCCCTTCTATTTTTCGATATTCATTACTGAAAGTTGTTTTTTTCTGATGTGGTTTTATGGAAACTCTGGATAAAACCAAAAATTCGCTGTGAAGTGTCGAAAACTCAGAAAAAGCATCGGTTGAATCGTCTGGATTTTCTATAAAATCATTTATTTCTTCCTTATTCAGATGTTCAATAAATTTTTTCTTTTTCTCTCGCAGTGTATTATTAATGTGATGATACACCACATTTTCTACCAAAATTGGAAGCATTAGCCATAAAACCAAAATGACCAGCAGTCTGGTCAAGGCGTTAAAAATAGCTAATTGATGTTTAATTTTCACAAGAATCGATTTATTCGTTTATACGATAACCAACATTTCGAACCGTTTCAAACCACTCTATAGCAGTATGCTTATCCAGTTTTTTTCTAAGATTACGAACATGCACATCTATAAAATTAGAATCAGAATTAACTTCTAGAATATCGCCCCAAATATGCTCTGTTAATTGCAATCTTGTAATAACACGGTTTTTATTGAGAACCAAATACTGAAAAATATCAAATTCTTTTTTGGTAAGACTGATTGGCTGATCGCTAAAGCTCACCTTATAATCCTGAAGTTGTAATAAAAAACCATGAATGCTTAAATTATTTAAAGTAAAACCATGAATTCTGCGAACTACGGCAAACATTCTTGCGGCCAATTCTGTCAACGCAAAAGGTTTGGTCAAATAATCATCAGCCCCCAAATGCAGTCCATTTATTCTATCATCCAACTCTCCACGGGCAGTAAGAACAATTACCGCAATTTTCGATTTTGTTTTTCTAATTGCCTGCAAAACCTCAAAACCATCGCCATCGGGCAAACCAAGATCCAAAAGCATAACATCGTAATCATTGCTTCCAAATTCTTCCAGAGCTTCAGCACAATTATTGGCAATTTTACAAATATATCCTGCGTTGCATAAAAAATCGTAGACTTCTACGGCAAGTTCTTTATTATCTTCAACAATTAAAACATTCATAAGCCCAACATTTAGCGCAATTAAAATTAATCAATTATAAAAAATTGAGTAGCGTATTATTAAAAAATTAACGAATGAAAAAAGCTGATAAATTTCTTCATCAGCTTCTTCAATCGCATTCTCATAATCATTATTCCTGTTTTGCCTTCGTTACAAAGCTTCGAAAACAAAATGAGAGCAATTTTTATTTTTTAGCCTTTGCTGTTTCTGGTTTTACAGCTTCTGGTTTCGCAGTTTCTGTTTTTGTCGCTTCAGTTTTTACTGATTTTGCTTTTTTATCAGATTTGTGTTTAGGGTGTTTGGTTGCTTTTACTTCTTTTGCTGGAGCTTCTTTTCCATCTTTTGCAGGAAATGCGTGAACCATTGCACTTGTTCCTAAAACTGCTACTAGTAACATTAATAAATTTCTCATGATTTCTAAGATTTAAGAATTAATAACCTTTTATTTTATACCTCAAAATTACCTTCGCAACATGAAGAGAAAATGAAGAAATCCCTGAATAAAAAATTTTAACTTGATATTAACTTTTGCAGTTTTGCTACTATATAGGCTTTATAAGTTTACCAAACTTATATCACAAAACATTATCCTTATAAAATACTAATAATCAAACAACTATCCAAAATCATTACAACCATTTTCAAACATTTTTTTTACTAAATAATAGCACTTAATTTTGTATACTATTAATTTTAAAAAGAATAAAATGGAATTGCAAAAGAGTAATAATCGAATCTTTGGAATATTCAAAGAAGGCGAATTAGTTCATTATTATATCGAGGGAAAAAAGAGAAAATTAGGGACGATTATAAAAATCGAAACATCAGGATCTTTTGAAAATTACATCATTAAGGATTACAAAAACAATGAAGAAGTTAAAGTTTATCTACATGAAAAAATGTTTTATACTACTGGAAGACTTGAAAAAATTGAATTGCTTACAAATTTAAACCTAATGAATCATCTACAATCAAATTCAGAAATACACATAATTAAGAAGTTCCAATACGATAAAAATAGTATTTCAATTAAAATTGGAGAAATTTTAAATGTTCCTTTTTTCAGCTATACAATATTTAATGAAGAAGAAATAGAGCTTGAATATGACTTGTATTTCTTAGAAGAAAAAATTGAAGAAGAAAAACTATATGATATAATTAGACATAGAAATTTCTTTCAGCCGTTTATAGTAAAAAGCAACTATCTTTCGTTCTTTTTCAATTTATTGAATAAAGATAAAATAGAATCCACTCTAGAGAACATAATTCCTTACATCACTTAAATTTGTTATTTAAAAAGCTTTAAATAATCCTATTTTTATACTTTTACATTCTTATTCTTTAAGTATAAAATATGTCAACTCAAAAACGCCTTTTTCTTCTAGATGCTTATGCACTAATTTTTCGTGGTTATTATGCTTTTATAAAAAACCCGAGAATCAACTCAAAAGGAATGGATACATCTGCAATTATGGGTTTTATGAACTCACTTTTGGATGTTATTAAAAGAGAAAAACCAGATCATTTAGCCGTCGCTTTTGATAAAGGCGGTAGCCACGTAAGAAGTGAAATGTTTGTAGAATATAAAGCCAATCGTGATGCAACACCAGAGGCTATTAAAATTGCCATTCCGTATATTCAGGAATTATTGCGAGCAATGCATATTCCTATTATTGAAATCGAGGGCTGTGAGGCCGATGACTTAATTGGAACAATCGCTAAACAAGCAGAAAAACAAAACTACAAAGTCTACATGGTAACTCCAGACAAGGATTTTGCCCAACTAGTTTCTGAAAACATTTTTATGTATAAACCTGCCCGAATGGGTAACGGAATCGAAATCTGGGGCGTTCCTGAGGTTTTGGCAAAATTTGAAATCGAAAGACCTGAACAAGTAATTGATTTTCTTGGAATGATGGGTGACGCCGTGGATAATATTCCTGGATTGCCTGGAGTTGGTGAAGTTACAGCCAAAAAATTCTTGAAAGAATTTGGAACCATGGAAAACCTTTTGGAAAATACACATTTACTAAAAGGCAAAATGAAAGAGAACATCGAAGCGAACAAAGAAAAAGGGATTCTTTCTAAAAAATTAGCCGCAATTATTACCGATTGTGATGTTACTTTTAATGAAGAAGATTACGAACTTTCTCGTCCTGATATCGAAAAAACAGATGCTATTTTTCAAGAATTAGAATTTAGAAGAATGGCAGAACAGTTTGACAATTTATTTAAAACTGATGGCACTCAAAGTGCTGCTCCAGCTCCTGATGCCAAATTATACAAAAAAGCACAGCCTAAAAACGAAGACCAATTTGATCTTTTTGGAGGCGGAAATACGAATGGAGAAAACGCTGAAATCGAAAGAACTTCGTTTTATAATACTTTAGAAAACACAGAACATTTTTACCAAACCATTCAAGGTGATTTAGGTATTAAAATGCTTTTACAAAATTTACAAAAACAGACTTCAGTTTGTTTTGATACTGAAACTACAGGAATCGATGCTTTGCACGCAGAACTTGTGGGAATGTCTTTCTCTTACGAAAAAGGAAAAGCATTTTATGTTCCGTTTCCAGAAAATCAGGAAGAAGCAAAAACTTTAGTAGATAAACTTGTTCCGTTTTTTGAAAATGAAAATATTGAGAAAATCGGACAGAATTTAAAATACGATCTAAAAATCCTTTCTAATTATGGTGTAACCGTAAAAGGAAAACTTTTTGATACGATGATTGCGCATTATCTGATTAATCCGGATATGCGTCATAATATGGATATTTTGGCAGAAACATACTTGAAATATTCACCAAAATCTATTGAAACTTTAATTGGCAAAAAAGGAAAAAACCAGCTTAATATGCGCGATGTTCCTTTAGAAGATATTAAAGAATATGCGGCTGAAGATGCCGATGTTACTTTACAATTAAAAGAAATCTTCACAACCGAATTAGATAAAACAGAAACTAAAAAGTTATTTGACGAAATCGAAATTCCATTAGTAAGCGTATTGGCCGATATGGAAACGGAAGGAATTCGTTTGGATGTAGATTTCCTAAAAGCAATGTCTTCTGAGATGGAAGTTGAAATCAAATCTTTAGAAGAAAAAATATATGAAACTGCTGGCGAGAAATTCAACTTGGCTTCTCCAAAGCAATTAGGTGATATTTTATTTGACAAACTAAAAATTGGCGGTGCAAAGCAAAAGAAAACCAAAACGGGTCAGTACGCAACTGGTGAAGAAGTTCTGACTTATTTGGCCAATGACAACCCAATTGTAAAACAGATTTTAGATTGGCGTCAGATGGTAAAACTGCAAAGCACTTATATTTTGGCTTTACCAGAACAAGTTGATAAAAAAACGTTACGCGTTCATACCGATTATATGCAGACGGTTGCTGCAACAGGACGTTTGAGCTCTAATAATCCGAACTTGCAAAATATTCCGATTCGTACCGAAAGAGGTCGTCAGATACGTAAAGCTTTCGTAGCACGCGATGAAAATTACACTTTAATCTCTGCCGATTACTCGCAAATCGAATTAAGAATTATCGCTGCTTTGAGTGGTGAAGAAAATATGATTGCCGCTTTCCAAAACGGAGAAGACATTCACAGAGCAACCGCAGCAAAAGTTTTTGACGTGGCGCTGGAAGAAGTTTCCCGCGAACAAAGAAGCAATGCAAAAACAGTAAACTTTGGAATCATTTACGGTGTTTCTGCTTTTGGATTGAGTAATCAGACTTCGTTGTCAAGAAGCGAAAGCGCTGCATTGATTGACGCTTATTATAAAACATATCCTCGTCTTAAATCTTATATTTCAGAGCAAATTGAATTTGCACGAGAAAAAGGTTACGTACAAACCATTCTAGGTCGTCGCAGATATTTAAAAGATATCAATTCTGCCAATGCCGTTGTAAGAAGTGCCGCTGAACGAAATGCTGTAAATGCTCCAATTCAAGGAAGCGCTGCTGATGTGATTAAAATTGCAATGATCAACATTCATAAAAAACTTCGTGACGAAAACTGGAAATCTAAAATGTTGCTTCAGGTGCATGATGAGCTTGTGTTCGATGTTCATAACGACGAACTCGAAAAAATCCAGCCAATGATTAAACATGAAATGGAAAATGCTTTTAAAATGTCGGTTCCATTGGAAGTTGAATTAGGAATGGGTAAAGATTGGTTAGAAGCACATTAATAATCTTAGATTTCAGATTGTTGGTTTTAGATTTTTAATAACTTTAAAACAATCTGATTTTACAATTCATAAAAAAAACCATCAGTTTCAGCTGATGGTTTTTTAGTTTTATTTTTTTCGAGTCGATTCTCTTTCTTTCAATTTTGTTTTAATGACGATTGTTTCGTATTCAGAAATTGTTCCTTCTGGTTCTTCCAATCTTTCGATTAATCTTTTTGCCGCAACTTCTCCAATTTCAACTCCATGCTGACTTACAGTTGTCAGACTTGGCGATAAACGTCTTGAAGCCAAAATTCCGTCAGCAAAACCAATGATTGAAATATCTTCTGGCACTCTGTAACCTTTTTTCAAACTTACTCTTAAAGCCGCAACAGAATCATTTTCGTCTAAGGCAAAAATTCCGTCAATTTTATGATCAAAAATCGAGTCAATTTTTGCTTTCATATCATCTTCAGAATCGGTACGAAGAATAATTTTTTCGTTAACCGGAATATTATTATCTGCCAAAGCTTTCAAATATCCATCGGCTCTCAATTTTCCAACACTTAAATTATCTACAGAAGAAATTAGAGCAATATTTTTGCATCCTAAATTAATTAAATGCTGTGTTGAGTTTAATGCAGAATCAAAATCATCTACCACAACTTTATCGCAATCTACTTCATCGGCAATACGGTCAAACATCACAATTGGTGTTCCATCATTAATTATTTCCGAAAAGTGATTGTAATCTTGAAGTTTTTGAGCTTCTTCAGAAACCGAAAGAATAAATCCGTCAATTGTTCCGTTGCTCAACATTTCAAGCGTATGAATTTCTTTCTCCAAAGATTCGTTCGAGATACAGGTAATTACATTATATCCTTTTTTATCGGCAACTTTCTCAATACCACTAAAAACTTTCGCAAAGAAAGAATTTAAAATATTAGGAATAATCACGCCAATCGTTTTTGTCTTACGATTCTTAAGATTCAAACCAATAACATTCGGCTTATAATTTTTGAGTTTGGCATACTCTTTAATCTTCACCTTGGTTTGTTCACTAATTTCTGGACTGTCATTCAATGCTTTAGACACAGTCGAAACCGAAACTCCCAGTTCCTTCGCAATTTGTTTTAGAGTTGCTTTAGCTTTCATCCAATTGAATTTTATGTAATTAATACAAATATAGTAGAATTACCTAAAATAAAACAAAAACAAGCCATTAGTATTTAAAAATATAAGTCATTTCGAAATAATAATTAATTAAACAGAGATTTTAAAACCGCTCTTACTAAAATTTCGTTAATAACTAAATACCCGTTAACTAAAAACCAATGTTATTAACCTAATAAAAAACTTGATTATGAAAAACGAAGTTAAAATTCATGAAGTTGACCCTTCACTGAATAGCAGAAGGAGCTTTCTTAAGCTCAGCGGATTAACATTAGTCACCACAGGTTTGGTCCTAGCTGGCTGCAGCGACAATGACAATGATAATGATATGCCAGACACCTCATTGCCTGGAATACGAAATGGCGTTTTTGATTTAGGCTCTGGAGATTTTGGAGTTTTGACTTACGCGTACGCTCTCGAACAACTAGAAGCCGACTTTTATACTAAAGTTGTTAATGCAAGTAGTTTTAATACTGTATTTAGCAGTCTTGAACGTGAAGTTCTAACCGATTTATACCATCATGAAGTGGTTCACAGAGATTTCTTCAAAGCGGCTTTGAATGGAGCACTTCCTGATCCAAGTTCACAATTGCTGCCTTCTTTAGCCTTTAATTATGGTTCATTAAATTTCAATAGCCGTACCGAAGTTCTTGCAACTGCAAAAGCATTAGAAGATACTGGCGTTGCTGCTTATAACGGAGCAGGGAAATTAATTAAAACAGCGGACTACTTATTATTGGCAGGAAAAATTGTTTCTGTTGAAGCCAGACATGCTGCTGCAATAAGAAGTTTAATTAATCCGAATTCGAAAGATTTTGCCGGAGATGATATTGTAAATATGTCAACAGGATTAGATGATGCAAAAGATCCATCTAAAATACTGCCAATTGCTGCTGGTTTTATCACCACAAAATTCACAGCTAAATACCTACCTTAATCTTAACCGTCAAAAACTTAGAAATTATGAACATTTTAAAATTTATAGAATCCTTTACTGACGATAATTTGATGAACAGTACTGGTTCTCGAAGAGACAGTTTTACACAGTTTGGAAATATCGGGAAAAATTTAGCTTTAGCATCAATTCCATTCGGATTGTCGGCTCTTACCAATAAGGCTTTCGCAAAAGACATTACAGCAACTCCGGCAACACCTATTGGAGCTTTGCAATTCGCGCTAACGTTAGAATATCTTGAAAACGAATTTTATGCAATGGCTTTAGATTCTGGAGTAATTCCAGCTTCAGAAAACGGAGGAAGAGACTTAAAAGTATTCCAACAAATTGCAGCACACGAATCTGATCATGTTAAATTTTTAATTGCAGGCTTAGGCGGCACCGCAAGTGTCAACTTCGTTCCTAAACCTACTTTTGACTTTACGGTTGGAGGAGCATTTAATCCGTTTGGAGATTACCCAACCTTTTTAGCTTTGGCACAAGCATTTGAAGACACAGGTGTTAGAGCCTATAAAGGACAAGCTGCAAACTTGATCACAACACCCGATTTATTGACGGCAGCATTGCAGATACATTCTGTTGAAGCGCGACATGCATCTGAAGTGAGAAGATTAAGAGGTTTAAAAGGATGGATCTCTAATGCTGAAAGAGGCGCTGGTATGCCGGCAGCAACTCAAGCCGTTTACGATGGCGAAGGCGTAACCGTTCAGGCAGGATTTAATACCGCAGCCGCTTTTGGTGCCGCAGCGGGCTCAGAAGCTTACGATGAGCCACTTACGACACAGCAAGTTGTTGATATTGCCAATATATTTATTGTATAATCACTTTTTTTCATAAATATTTAACCGTCTTTACTTTATTGTAGAGACGGTTTTTTTATTCGCAAATTATTTAAAAAACTGAAGCCCTGATTTTCAGCAGATAAAATATTCTTTCAGGTATTTGGTTTTAAAATAATTAATTGTACTTTTGCATCCCCTTTATTGGGGATGGAATGTTTAATTAAAATAATATTATGGACGCATTAAGCTACAAAACAGTTTCAGCAAGCAAAGCCACTGTAACTAAAGAGTGGATTGTTGTTGACGCTGAGGGTCATAACTTAGGACGTCTTGCTTCTAAAGTTGCAATGATTTTAAGAGGCAAGTACAAGCCAAGTTACACACCGCACGTTGACTGTGGAGATAACGTAATTGTTATCAACTCAGAAAAAATTAACCTTACAGGTACAAAATTGAATGACAAAATTTACATGCGTCATACAGGTTACCCAGGAGGACAAAGAACTTTAACTGCTAAAGTATTGCAAGCTAAAAACCCTGCATTATTAGTAGAAAAAGCTGTAAAAGGTATGTTACCTAAAAACAAATTAGGAGCTGAACTTTTTAGAAATCTAAATGTTGTTGTAGGATCTGAGCACACTCACGGAGCTCAAAAACCTAGAACTGTTAACCTAAATGATCTTAAGTAATGGGAGTTATTCACAAAATCGGTAGAAGAAAAACCGCTGTTGCACGTGTATACGTTTCTGAAGGAACTGGAAACATCACTGTAAACAAAAAAGAATTCGCAACTTACTTTCCAACTGCAACTTTACAATACAAAGTTTTACAACCGCTTTCTATGACAGAAAACGCTGGTAACTTTGATGTAAAAGTAAACGTTTACGGAGGTGGTACAACTGGTCAGGCAGAAGCTGTAAGAATGGCATTAGCACGCGTAATGTGTGAAGTTAACGCTGAAAACAGAGGAATCCTTAAACCAGAAGGTTTATTAACAAGAGACCCAAGAATGGTTGAACGTAAGAAATTCGGTCAGAAGAAAGCTCGTAAGAGATTCCAGTTCTCTAAACGTTAATATTACCTGTCTTGTTCAAATGGGACAAGACATTATCAATTATTTATTGAAATTAAAAAACACAGTTATTGTTGCTCTCCTACCGAGGTAGGATATAGTTTAGCATCTAAATGTATAAAGCCAGAGAAATCGCCATTTATACATTGCTAATCAACAGAACGTAAACTAGTACAAAAATGGCAAACAAAATAGAAGTAAAAGAATTACTAGAAGCAGGTGTTCACTTCGGACACATGACTAGAAAATGGGATCCAAACATGGCTCC
Organism: Flavobacterium sp. ACN2; assembly: GCF_002303885.1. Lineage (GTDB taxonomy): Bacteria > Bacteroidota > Bacteroidia > Flavobacteriales > Flavobacteriaceae > Flavobacterium. Next base: position 142,332 of record NZ_MRCM01000002.1, read on the forward strand.
TTACATTTATATGGAGCGTAATGGTATTCACATTATCAATCTATATAAAACTGCAGCTAAAATTGAAGAGGCTAACGAAGCTTTGAAAAAAATCGCTGCATCAGGTAGAAAAATCTTATTCGTAGCTACCAAAAAACAAGCAAAAGACATCGTTGCTGATAAAGCAAAAGCTGCAAACATGCCTTACATCACTGAAAGATGGCCAGGTGGAATGTTGACTAACTTCGTAACTATCAGAAAGGCAGTTAAAAAAATGTCTTCTATCGATAAAATGAAGAAAGATGGCACTTTCAACACTTTATCTAAAAAAGAGCGTTTACAAGTTGATCGTCTACGTGCTAAATTAGAGAAAAACTTAGGTTCAATTGCTGATATGTCTAGATTACCTGCAGCATTGTTCGTAGTAGATATCAAAGCTGAACACATCGCAATAAAAGAAGCTCAAAAATTAAACATTCCAGTTTTCGCAATGGTTGATACGAATTCTGACCCAAGAGAGGTTGATTACGTGATTCCTGCAAATGATGACGCTTCTAAATCAATTGACAAAATTTTATCTTTAGTAACTACTGCAGTAATCGAAGGTCTTTCTGACAGAGGTGCTGAAAAAGAAGTTGAAGCTGCTGAAGAAGCTCCTGCTGTTGAGGCTGAAGCTGCTCCTGCAACTGAAGAATAAATCAAAATTTAAATTCCAAATTTTAAATTCCAAAATCCAAATACAAAATTAAAAACGTTATGTTGATAATTTATTAAAATTGGAGTTTGGGATTTAAAAGCTGGAATTTTTTACTTTTAACATTAAAAATTCAAAATATTATGTCAACAATTACTGCTGCAGACGTAAATAAATTAAGACAATCTACAGGTGCCGGAATGATGGACTGTAAAAAAGCTTTAGTTGAAGCTGAAGGAGATTTCGATAAAGCGATCCAAATCCTTAGAGAAAAAGGACAAAAAGTTGCTGCTAACCGTTCTGACCGTGATTCTTCTGAAGGAGCTGCTGTTTCTTTTATCAATGCAGACAACACTAAAGGAGCTATCATCACTTTAAACTGTGAAACTGACTTCGTAGGTAAAAATGAAGCTTTCGTAACTTTAGCTAAAGATTTAGTTGAAAAAGCGATCAACTTCTCTTCTAAAGAAGAATTTTTAGCTTCTGATTTCAACGGAATCACTGTTGCTGAGAAATTAATCGAGCAAACTGGTGTTATTGGTGAGAAAATCGAAATCGGTGGTTTCGAAATTTTAGAAGGTGCTTTCGTTGGATCTTATGTTCACGTTAACAAAATTGCTGCTTTAACAGCTATTTCTGCTCCAATCGCTAATGCTGAGGCTTTAACAAAAGACGTTTCTATGCAAGTTGCTTCTATGGGAGCTGATACATTATCTTACAAAGATTTTGATCCTGCTTTCGTTGCTTCTGAACTTGCTGCTCGTATTGCTGTAATCGAAAAAGAAAATGAAGAAGCTGCACGTTTAGGAAAAACTTTAAAAAATGTTCCTAAATACATCTCTTTCTCTCAATTAACTCCTGAAGTTATCAAACAAGCAGAAGAAGATGCTAAAGCTGAATTAAAAGCTGAAGGAAAACCAGAGCAAATCTGGGATAAAATTCTTCCAGGAAAAGTTCAACGTTTCATTTCTGACAATACTACTTTAGATCAAGAAAAAGCTTTATTAGATCAAAACTTCATCAAAGATGATAGTAAAAAAGTTGGTGATTACGTAAAAGGATTCAATGTTGAAATTACAGGTTTCAAAAGAGTTTCTTTAGGTTAATATATTATTTTTTCAATATTAAAAAGCCCGAATATTTAGTTATTCGGGCTTTTTTTTATTTTTAGCTTTCAATTGGAAAATTTCTTGCTCGCATCAATGCATCAGATTTCGGCGCATGCCCTCTAAAATTTTCATACATCTCTTCATTATCAATAGTATTACCCACGCTTAAAACTGTCTTATAAAGACGTTCAGAAACATTCTTATCAAAAGGTCCATAACCTTCTAAAAAAGCTTCGTACGCATCTGCATTAATTACATCTGCCCATAAATAACTGTAATAACCTGCCGCATATCCATCGCTTGAAAAAATATGAGCAAATTGAGGAATTCTATGTCGCATCACGATTTCTGAAGGCATATTAATTTCACTTAAAACTTTCTTCTCAAATGCATGCGGATCGACTGTTTCAGTTGTTAAATGCAATTTCATATCAACAAAAGAACTTGAAATCGTTTCGACAGTTGCAAAACCTTCATTAAAATTAGCCGCTTTTCCTATTCTTTCTACCAATGATTGTGATAAAGGTTCGTTCGTTTTATAATGAAGCGCAAATTTATTCAACACTTCTGGAGTCGCTAACCAATGCTCTAGCAATTGCGAAGGAAACTCTACATAATCTCTGGCAACTGAAGTCCCAGAAAGACTTGGATAAGTAACATTGGAACACAATCCATGAAGCGCATGACCAAATTCATGAAACAAAGTTGTGGCATCATCCCACGAAATCAAAACAGCTTCATCGCTATTTCCTTTAATAAAATTGCAATTATTTGAAACAATTGGAAGTACATTTCCTTTTATCTTCTGCTGATCTCTATGCGAATTCATCCACGCGCCTGAACGTTTACCAACACGTGCATAGGGATCAAAATACCACAAACCAATTGGTTCTCCTGTTTTTTTATTATTCACCTCCCAAACACGAACATCGGAATGATAAACGGGAACATCAAATAATTGTTTAAATCCTAAATCAAACAATTCACCGGCCGTCCAGAACATTCCTTCTCGCAAATTCTCTAACTGCAGATATTTTTTTATTTCATTTTGATCCAAATCATATTGTGCTTTTCTCACTTTTTCCGCATAAAAACGGTAATCCCAAGGCTGTATTTTAAAATCTCCACCCTCATTATTTACCATTTCCTGCATGGCCAAAACATCATTTTTCACCTTTTCTACGGCAGGTTTCCACACCGAGTTCATTAAATCGAGCGTTTTCTGTGGGTCTTTGGCCATTTTATTAGACAAGCTCCATTCAGCAAAGTTTTTAAAACCTAAAATCTTCGCCTTTTCAGCCCTTAATCTTAAAATAAATACCAATATTTCATTTGTATCATTTTCATTCTTATTATCACCTCTTTTTACGAAAATATCAAAAGCTTTTTCTCTTAAATTTCTTCTGTTTGAGAAAGTAAGAAAAGGCTCAATCGAAGATCTCGTATTTCCAATACAGCCTAAAACATTTAGATTTCTTTCTTTCGCTTCTGCAATTGCTGCATTCTTAAATTCTTCGGGCAAACCGTCAAAATCAGCTTCGGCACTTAACTCAATATATTGATTGTTTTCTTCTGCCAACAACTTTTGACTAAAAGCGGTAAAAAGTCCCGCTAATTCCTGATTGATCTTAGCTACTTTATCTTTATCCGCTCCGGTTAGCTCTGCCCCTTCCCTAACAAAATCGCTATAATACAGCCAAAGTAAACGTCGCTGTTCCTTAGTTAAATTCTTCTTTTCATCCGATTTGTATAAGGTTTCAATTCTAGCAAACAGTTTATCATTTTGATACAGTTTATCATTAATCTCTGCCAATTTTGGAGACATTTCGGTATCAACTTCATTAAATTCTGGAGTACTCAGATTAGACCTGTAAATACCGTAGACCGCATGAATTCGATCTAATTTTTCGCCAGAAAGTTCTAAAGCTTCGATTGTATTTTCAAATGTCGGCTTTTCTGGATTATTGGCGATTGCCTCAATTTCTTCTAATTTTTCCTTGATAGAAAATTCTATTGCGGGCTGAAAATCTGGAACTTTATAAGCTGTAAAATCTGGAACTCCTCCATATGGACCGGACCAACTTTTTAATAATGAATTATCTAATTCTATTGGTGTTTTCATAACAAATACATTAATTAAGTCTGTGCAAAATTTCAATTTAAAAAAGCAACAGAATCTCAAAAATAACCAATCAAAAGCAAACTTCATATCGAAACGGATTATAAAAATTAATCCGTTTCAAAGATTTAAAAGAAATAGTTTATTTTTGAAATATCAATTTAAAAATGACATGTTTAAAACCAGAAAAGAAATTGTTTTTGTAATTTTAGCAGGAATATTTATAACCAACGCCGTTGTGGCTGAGCTAATTGGGGGAAAGCTAATTCAAATTGGTCCTTTTGTGATGAGTATAGGAATTTTGCCTTGGCCAATTGTATTTCTTACAACCGATTTGATTAATGAATATTTTGGCGAAAAAGGAGTAAAAAAGCTTTCTTTCATTACAGCATGTCTGATTGCTTATGCTTTTCTGATACTTTTTATGGCAATTGTTATTCCCGCCGCAAAAGGAATCAGCCCTGTTAACGATCAGCAGTTTGAAGCTGTTTTTGGGCAAAGTATGTGGATTATCGTCGGAAGTTTAATTGCCTTTATGGCCTCTCAGCTGATTGACGTCTGGATATTTTGGTTTTTCAAAAACAGAACTGGCGAAAAGAAAATATGGCTAAGAGCAACTGGTTCTACTGTTATTTCGCAATTGTTTGATTCATTTATTGTTCTAGGAATTGCTTTTTGGCTTCCGGGAAAAATTGATTTTGACACTTTTATATCTTCAGGGTTAATAGGATATACTTTTAAATTAGCAATTGCTATTTTATTAACTCCCGCAATTTATTTAGGGCATCATCTGATTAAAAAATATTTAGACCAAGATCCTGCACACAAGGGATAAAAAAACATATTTAGGTCATGAAAAATAATTATTTACTTATTTTATTCTCTGTTACCTATTTCTTTTTCAGCTGTGGCAATGACGAAAAAAAACAGCCTAAAAAAGTCATTCAGTCTGTCAATAAGTTGACACCAGCAACTATGAAGATACCCCATAAAGTTTCTTCAAAAAACATCACCGCTCCAAAAGAGTTTGAATCAAAGAAAACTACTGCTCAAAAAAATCCTTTTTCACTTAAAAATCCGATAGAAGTAAACAAATTAAGCTCTCAAGCGGAAAATACTGTTGTAAGTCCTCCAATCTCTGTAAAAAAAGAAGTCAATGAGGAATTATTGAATTTTGTTAATGTCCGTAAAATATTAGCAAAATGCAAAATGGGCCAGACGATGACTCAAAAACAGTTAACGGAACACTTTGAAATTCCCGAAGAAGCTGTCAAACTAGTAAAAAGCGTAACCAAAACGGCAGAAAATGAATTGGCCGTAAAATGGCAATCTACTTGGCTTGTTGAAAGAGTATCTGACGCAGAACTTGAAGACGGCAAAATGAAAGTAGTCTTTAAGGCCAATAAAATGTACACTTCTGGAAATGCAATTGGTATAAAATACAATCGAAAAATCTACACTAATTTAGTCATTGTTGGACGTTCTGCTTATATCCCGAGTGTAAAAGGATATAGCTGGCAAATAGGAAGATAGAAAAAGAAAAAAACTATTAAAAAGCAAAAAAAAATCATATTTACCTAAAAACCAACAAATTATAAAAAAATGTTAAATAAATACGAAAAAACTGATTTTAAAAGCTAGTTTTTCTTAAAAAAGATTTTACTTTTGTTAAAAAATTTAACAAACAAATCTACCAAAATGAAAAAACTAAGTATTTTTTTTGTGTCTGTATTGGCACTAGGATTATCAGTATCTTGCAGCAGTAATGACAGTGATAACGCGTCTCTTGAAGGGAAATGGGAAGTATACCAAGACGGAACTATTGTTGACGGAAAAGAAAAATTAACTCCAGTAGTTTACGAAGGAGGTTGCAACAAAGATGTTTTTGAAATTCAAGCAGGAGGAAAATTCATCGATCATTATTCTGAATACAGCAATTCAAAATGTAATGATTATTCTGAAAATGGAACTTGGACTAGAAAAGACAATACAATAACTGTTAAATATGACGGTGATACTTCTGTTGATAATGGAGAAATCTTAGTATTAAATAAAACAACTTTAAAAATTAAATATACATACAGTGTATCTGAAACATATGTAGTTGAGTTCAAACGCATATAATTTTTTTGAAACTTTTTTTAAACCTCAAGCCTTCAAGTTTGAGGTTTTTTTTTACATTTAAAATAAAAAGATGGAACCAATAAGATGCAGCTGGTGTTCTGCCAGCGATTTATATAAAAAATATCATGATGAAGAATGGGGCGTTCCTGTTTATGATGATCCTACTTTATTTGAATTTTTAATTTTAGAAACTTTTCAGGCTGGTTTAAGTTGGATTACAATTTTAAACAAAAGAGAAAACTTCAGAGCTGCTTTTGATTATTTCGATTATAAAAAAATAGCTCTTTACTCTGAAGATAAAATTGAAGAGCTAATGCAGAATACAGGAATTATTAGAAACAAACTAAAAATTAAGGCAGCGGTTTCTAATGCTCTCGCTTTTATGAAAGTCCAAGAGGAATTTGGTTCTTTCTCCGATTATATTTGGAAATATACTGATGGAAAACCGATTGTAAACCATCTAAAAAATTCAAAAGATGCCCCAGCTACTACTCCTCTTTCAGATGAAATCAGCAAAGATTTAAAAAAACGCGGATTTAAATTTGTTGGCTCGACAGTTATTTATGCACACATGCAGGCAACTGGAATGGTCAATGATCATGTGGAAGATTGCTTTACCCGAAAAAGAAAATAGTCTCTGTTTTCAGTCACAGTTTTCAGTTTTTTTGAACCTGAAACTTGAAACCTGAAACTTTTAAACAAAAATTACATATATTTGCTTCACACTTTAGGGGTGTCTACAAACTTGTAGGCTGAGATTTTACCCTCTGAACCTGATCTAGTTCATACTAGCGTAGGGAAAAGTAAGATGACTTCTGCACGCATTTCTATGCGTTCTTGTAGCCATTCCTAAGGTGTATCTATACACTAAACTCAAATAAGGAATGGAACTAAAAATCAATCAACAAACTAAAAAATTCAATGCTGAATCGCTAAGCGTTCAATCATTGCTCGATCTCGAAATTCCGCACAAACAAAACGGAATCGCTATTGCCGTCAACAATACTGTTGTTCCAAAAAATAAATGGAGCGAATTCTTCGTACAAGAAACTGACGAAATTTTAATTATTTCTGCAACGCAGGGAGGATGACATAAATTCCAATCTAAAAATTCCAAATTCCAATTATATACTGGATGCAGACGCACTGCGGTGCGTCTCTACAATTCACATTTTACATCTAACTTTTTACAATATACAAGATTATGACAACAGAAGAACAAATATCCAGAACCCCGTTTCCGAATTCTAAGAAAGTATATATCGATGGAGAAATTCATCCCATAAAAGTAGCAATGCGCGAAATTGGTTTAAGCGATACTAAACTTTCAAATGGCGGAATTGAGAAAAATCCACCCGTAACCGTTTATGACACTTCGGGCGCTTACACAGATCCAAATATTGAAATTGATATTAGAAAAGGATTGCCGAGATTAAGAGAACAATGGATTTTAGATCGAAATGATGTTGAAATCCTAAACGAAATCACCTCAGATTATGGCTTAAGCCGATTAAAAGATGAAAGTCTAAATCATCTTCGTTTTGAATATTTACATCAGCCAAAACGTGCTAAGAAAGGCGCGAATGTAACACAATTGTATTACGCCAAACAAGGCATTATTACTCCAGAAATGGAATATATTGCGATTCGTGAAAACCAGCGTATTGAACTTTTAAATGAGCAAACCAAAGCCATGCAATGCCAGCACGGTGGGAATAGTTTTGGTGCAAATACCCCAAAAAACAAAATCACTCCAGAATTTGTACGCACTGAAGTTGCCTGCGGAAGGGCGATTATTCCAAACAACATCAACCATCCAGAAAGCGAACCTATGATTGTGGGACGTAATTTCTTGGTGAAAATAAATGCCAATATCGGAAATAGCGCCGTGACTTCAAGCATTGAAGAAGAGGTTGAAAAAGCCGTTTGGGCTTGCCGTTGGGGAGCTGACACTATAATGGATTTATCCACAGGAAAAAACATTCACGAAACCAGAGAATGGATTATTCGTAATTCTCCTGTACCAATTGGAACCGTTCCAATTTATCAGGCATTAGAAAAAGTAAAAGGAATTGCCGAAGATTTAACTTGGGAAATTTTCCGTGATACACTGATTGAACAAGCAGAACAAGGCGTTTCGTATTTTACTATTCACGCTGGGGTTTTGCTTCGTTATATTCATTTAACTGCCAATCGTGTTACCGGAATCGTTTCACGAGGCGGATCTATCATGGCAAAGTGGTGTTTGTTTCATCATAAAGAAAACTTCCTTTACACGCATTTTGAAGAAATCTGCGAAATCATGAAACAATACGACGTTGCCTTTTCTTTGGGAGATGGTTTACGTCCAGGTTCGATTGCGGATGCGAATGACGCTGCACAATTTGCCGAATTAGAAACTTTGGGTGAATTGACAAAAATTGCTTGGAAACACGATGTTCAGGTTTTTATTGAAGGTCCAGGGCACGTACCAATGCACATGATTAAAGAAAACATGGACAAACAGCTGGAACATTGTCATGAAGCTCCATTTTATACTTTAGGCCCTTTAACTACGGATATTGCGCCAGGTTACGACCATATCACTTCGGCAATTGGGGCCGCTATGATTGGCTGGTACGGGTGCGCGATGTTGTGCTATGTTACACCGAAAGAACATTTAGGTCTACCGAATAAAAAAGATGTCAAAGATGGGGTAATCACTTATAAAATTTCTGCTCATGCTGCCGACTTAGCGAAAGGCCATCCGGGTGCGCAGTATCGCGATAACGCGTTGAGCAAAGCAAGATTTGAATTCCGTTGGGAAGATCAGTTTAATTTGGCCTTAGATCCAGATACAGCAAGAGAATTCCACGATGAAACACTTCCTGCTGATGGCGCAAAAGTAGCACACTTCTGCTCGATGTGCGGTCCTAAATTCTGTTCTATGAAAATATCTCAGGAAATTAGGGATGTTGCTGCAGCTGAAAAAGGAATGCAGGAGAAATCGGAAGAATTTATTGAACAGGGGAAAGAGATTTACATCTAAAAGAACATAGAGGAAAGAAAATAGAAAAAAGAACATAGAGGAAAGATATGATTGTGATTACAAATCCTTTTTTTATTGAAGATGAAATTCAAATTCTTCATTCTTTATTGGAAGAAGGATTGTATTCGCTTCATATCCGCAAACCTGATTTTTCAGAAGTAGAAACGGCAAAGTTCATTCATCAGATCAAATTAGAATTTCGGACTAATCTGGTTTTGCACAGTCATCATCAGTTAGCCGAAGATCTTGGCATTGAAAGATTTCATTTTTCTGAGAAAGATAGAAAAGAATTTCCTGCAAGGTTTCCAAAACCTTGTAGGTTTAAATGCGAATCAATTTCAACATCAACGCATTCCATCGAAGATTTCAATTCGTTAGAAACGAAATTTAATTATGCGTTCTTAAGTCCTGTTTTTAAAAGTATTTCTAAAGAAAATTATTCTCCTCAAAAAGATCTTTTTGAAGAAATAAAATCAAGAAAAAATCATAAAACAAAAATGGTTGCTTTGGGCGGAATTGATTCAGGAAACATTCAAAAAGCATTTGAAAATGGTTTTGATGATGTCGCACTTTTGGGAACTATTTGGAAAAATGAAAATCCGTTAAAACAATTTAAATTATGTCAGAAAATCGTCCATTCGCACTTACAATAGCAGGTCTAGATCCGTCTGGAGGCGCTGGAATTTTGGCTGACATCAAGACATTTGAACAGCTTAAAGTGACTGGTTTTGCTATTTCTACAGCGAATACTATTCAAACTGAAAATCAGTTTTATGAAATTCAGTGGACTGATTTGAGTTTTGTAATTCGTTCAATCGAAACTTTGTTTTTAAATTATAAAATCAGCGTTGTGAAAATAGGAATTGTGTCTTCTTTACATGATTTAAACCAGATTCTTTCAATTATAAAACAGCTTTCTCCTTCAACAAAAATTGTTTGGGATCCTGTTTTGAAATCGACTACAAAATTTGAATTTATGAATATTGAAGATCAATTAGATTTAAATAAAATACTGTCAAAAATAGATTTGATTACACCGAACTATCATGAAGCTGAAATTTTATTTCCTGATTATATTTCTAAAAAAAATAGATTTTCAACGAACATTTTATTAAAAGGCGGACATAACGAAAAGGCACTAGGAACAGATCGTCTGTTTCTAAAAGATGAAGTATTAGAATTGCTTCCATCAGAAAAAAACTGCTTTGAAAAACATGGCTCAGGTTGTGTACTTTCTTCTTCCATTGCTTCGAATTTAGCTTTAAATCAGCCTATAAAAGAAGCCTGCAAAAACGCTAAAATCTATATCGAAAATTACTTAAGCTCAACTACAACTTTAATAGGATATCACTATGTATAGCAAACTTCAATATATCTCGCAGGGCGAAACTATCGAAAATCAATTGTATAATATTCATAAAGCACTTGACGCTGGTTGCAATTGGATACAAATGCGTTTTAAAAGCCAAACACAAAAAGATGCTTTCACTTTAGCGGAAGCGGTAAAATTTTTATGCGAAAAATACACCGCCAATTTTATTGTAAATGACGATTTGCATCTTTCCAAAGAAATAGACGCTTGTGGAGTTCACTTAGGATTAACCGATACAAAAATCGACGAAGCAAGAGCAATTTTAGGCGCTGCAAAAATTATCGGAGGAACTGCAAATACTTTTGAAGATATTGAAAATCATGTTAAAAATGGCTGTGATTATATTGGTTTAGGACCTTTTCGCTTTACTGCCACAAAAGAAAAACTAAGTCCAATTTTAGGATTATCAGGCTATTTCGATATTCTTCAAAAACTGAAAAAAAATAAAATCGATATTCCTGTGTATGCCATTGGAGGAATCACATTAAGAGACGTGAGTCCGTTAATGGAGACTGGAATTCATGGAATTGCCGTTTCTGGAATCATTACCGAAAGTGATGAGAAAGAAAAATTAATTCAACAACTAAACGAAAAATTACATGCAAACATCATTGTTTAATATAGGAGACAAAACCCTTCAATCCCGCTTGTTTCTTGGAACGGGAAAATTTGGTTCTAATGAAGAAATGGAAAGCGCTATTTTAGCTTCAGAAAGTGAATTGGTTACGGTTGCCTTAAAACGTATCGATCTGGAAACTGATACAGATGCTATTTTATCGCATTTAAATCATCCAAATATTAATTTATTACCCAACACTTCAGGAGCAAGAAATGCCAAGGAAGCTGTTTTTGCAGCACAACTGGCTCGTGAAGCTTTAGAAACAAACTGGGTAAAACTCGAAATTCATCCCGATCCGAAATATTTAATGCCAGATCCAATTGAGACTTTAAAAGCAACAGAAGAATTGGCTAAACTCGGCTTTATTGTACTTCCTTACATTCATGCTGATCCTGTTTTGTGCAAACATTTAGAAAGTGCAGGAACTTCTGCCGTTATGCCTTTGGGTTCGCCAATTGGAAGCAATAAAGGTTTAAAAACGATTGATTTCTTAGAGATTATAATTGAACAAAGTGCGGTTCCTGTTATTGTCGATGCAGGAATTGGAGCTCCTTCTGATGCCGCAAAAGCAATGGAAATTGGTGCCGATGCTGTTTTGGTAAATACTGCAATTGCTGTTGCAGGAAACCCGAAATTAATGGCTGAGGCTTTTAAGGAAGCTGTAATTGCAGGAAGAAAAGCCTTTGAAGCCAAAGTTGCCAATCAACAAAATTATGCTTCGGCTTCTAGCCCTTTGACTTCTTTTCTTTATGAGTAATTTTTGGTTTCACGCAGATTTCTGCAGATTAAAGCAGATTTAATTTGATTTTTTTTATCGCTCAAATCTGTATAAAACCAATACCTTAAAAAGAAAGAAAATTCTTTGATTTTGTTTTTTTTAATAAAATTTAAAGAATTATGACTGAGAATGAAATTTCGTATCTGATAAGAGGAGCAATTTTTAAAGTGTATAACAATTTAGGGCCAGGTTTGTTTGAATCTGTTTATGAAAGCGCTTTGTTTTATGAATTAGAAAAGCTGGATTTAAAGATTCAAAAACAAGTTGAAGTTATAATTCCATATGAAGAAATAACGTTAGATCCAGCTTTTAGAATTGATATTTTAGTAGAAGACAAAGTAATTATAGAATTAAAATCTGTAGAGGATTTAGCCCCTATTCATTACAAACAAGTAGCAACATACTTAAGATTAACAAACAAAAAATTAGGCTTGTTAGTAAATTTCAATACGACAAACATTCTTAATGACATTAAAAGAATTGCAAATAAAATCTAATCAATCACACAGATCAAAATTTAAATCATTTTAATCAGCTTAAATCTGTAAAATCTGCGTGAAACCAAAACAAAATGAAAACATTCAAATCTATTTTTGAGCAATATAATTGGGATGAAATCCAATCCAAGATATATAAAACCACGTCAAAAGATGTTGAACGCACTTTGGCCAAAACCAAATACAATCTTGATGATTTTTTAGTTCTAATTTCACCTATTGCTCAAAATTATTTAGAGCAAATGGCGCAAAAATGCCATGAAATTACCAAGAAACGTTTCGGGAAAACCATCCAGATGTATGCCCCGCTTTACTTAAGCAACGAATGCCAAAACATTTGTACCTATTGCGGATTTAGTCTAGACAATAAAATCAAAAGAAAAACACTTTCTGATGCTGAGATAAAACTGGAAGTAGAAGCCCTAAAAAACACTGGCTTTGATCATGTTTTATTGGTTACAGGCGAGGCGAATTATACTGTAAACATCAATTATTTCCTGAATGCCATTAACTTAATCAAAAAAGATTTTTCAATTATTTCTGTTGAAGTACAACCCCTTTCTACAGAAGATTACGAACGTTTACACAATGCTGGAGTATATTCAGTTTTGGTTTATCAGGAAACGTATCATCAGGAAGTTTACAAAAAGTATCATACAAAAGGGAAGAAATCAAACTTTGATTATCGATTAGAAACTCCGGATCGAATTGGAACTGCCGGAATTCATAAAATAGGTTTGGGCGTTTTATTAGGTTTAGAAGACTGGCGAACAGATAGCTTTTTTAATGCTTTGCATTTAGATTATCTCCAAAAAAAATATTGGCAAACGAAATATTCTGTTTCTTTTCCGCGTCTCCGTCCTGCTGAAGGCATTATCGAACCTAATTTTATTATGGATGATAAAGATTTGACACAACTTATCTGTGCTTACAGATTGTGGAATGAAGATTTAGAAATTTCGATTTCAACTCGCGAAAACGAAAAATTCAGAAACCACATTATTCCAATTGGGGTTACAAGTATGAGTGCTGGTTCTAAAACCAATCCGGGTGGTTATGTTGTAGATCCGCAATCTTTGGAACAATTTGAAATCAGCGATGAGCGCTCAGCAGAAGAAATTTCAAAAATCATTAAAAACGCGGGCTATGAACCCGTTTGGAAAGACTGGGACAAAGCTTATAGTTGAAATGTTTCAAGTTTCAGGTTTGAAAACTTAACATTTTACAATTCACAATTCACAATTCACAATTAAAAAAATGAGTATTATACAAGAGTTCCTTCGTTACAACAGACAAACTATTCTGCCTGAAATTGGTGATGAGGGTCAGGAAAAATTAAAAAAAGCTAGAGTTTTAGTAATTGGCGCAGGAGGTTTGGGCTGTCCGATTTTACAATACATTGCAACTGCAGGAGTTGGTTTTATTGGAATCATGGATTTTGACATTATTGAAATTCACAATCTTCACAGACAGATTTTGTATACCGAAAATGAAATTGGTCAACATAAAGCAATTGTGGCAAAAGATGTAGTTTCAAAACTCAATCCGTTGATTGAAACTGTTGCAATTAATGAAAAACTAACTGCTGAAAATGCTTCAAAAACCATTCAGCAGTATGATATTGTTGTAGATGGTTCTGATAATTTTTCTACTCGTTATTTAGTCAATGATACTTGCGTTGAGCACGGCAAACCTTTAGTTTACGGAAGCATTTTAAAATTTGAAGGGCAAATTGCGGTTTTCAATCATAACGGAAGTAAAAATCTTAGAGATTTATTTCCCGAAATGCCAGATCCAAAAGATGTTCCAAATTGCAATTTAAACGGTGTTTTGGGAACATTGCCAGGAATTATTGGCAACATGATGGCGCACGAAACCTTAAAATTAATTTTAGAATTACCAACTTTAAAAAATGAATTGGTCATTTTTAATACTCTAAATTGGAATTTTACAAAACTGAATTTCTAAAAAATAACCTCATCACCAACGCTAATAATTCCAGAATTCAAACTCACGATATTAGTCCCAAATAAAACCGAATTATCTACATTTCGGTATTTACTTAAAGTTTTCAAAGGTTCTTTTTTTAAACGCCCGTTTTCTGGATCATTGTTCACCATAACACATCTTCCACAGGGTTTTATATTTTTAAATTGAACTCCGCCTATCGCAAAAGTCTTAAAATCATCTTCTTCATGAGGATTTTCAGTGCTTACTACAATGTTGGGACGAAATCTTTTTATAGTAATTTTTTCATCGAGCTTCTCATTCAAAAAATCCAAGCTTTTGGATCCAATTAATAAATATGGATAACCGTCTGCCAAACTTACATTGAATGTTTCTTTTAACCTGGAACTTTCGTGCTTACGGGCTCCATTTTTAAGTATTTTAACCAATTTGCATTCAAAACCTAAATGCAGGCTAAACCATTTTGATGTTTCTAGATTTACCTCAACAACTTGGCTTTTATCATCCCACACATTTACTTCTATTGCATCTTCTAAACTTTCGTCAGTAGAGAATTCATGTTTTTGATCCTGAAACGTAATACTGATTTTTCCATTTGAGATCTGCGGATAAAACTGGCTCATAATGCGATGTTCTCTCTGCGTCAGCATTTGATTTTCTGCATCAATGAGCATCCAACGTCGATCGTTTTCAAATCCCATTTCTTCAGCTTTTGCAGACGCAAGGCTGATTCCTGCCAAACTCTTTATCGGATAAATATAAATTTCTTTTACGCTGTAAATTGCATTCATTTTCTATTTACTTTTTAAAATGGACATAAACTCTTCACGATCAATTTCGCGACAACCCAAACTATCCAAATGTGGATTATAAACCTGACAATCCAATAATTTATAATTCTCTTTTTCTAAATGATTTACTAGAGATATAAAAGCCACTTTAGAAGCATTTGACACTTTCGAAAACATACTTTCTCCACAGAAAATATGTCCCAAATCGACGCCATACAAACCTCCAACTAAAACATCGTCTTGCCAAACCTCAACCGATTTTGCAATTCCTTGACGATTAAGTTCACAATACGATTCTACTATATCATCTGAAATCCAAGTTCCGTCCTGGCCAATACGTTGTATTTTCTGGCAGTTCGAAATTACTTCTTTAAAATTGGTATTAAAGGTAACTGTAAATTGTTTTCTATTTAAAATATTCCGCATGCTTTTAGAAATAACTAATTCGTCTAAAAACAAAACCATACGAGGATCAGGTGCCCACCAAAGTATAGGCTCACCTTCATTAAACCAAGGAAAAATTCCTTTTTGGTACGCCAATTTTAAGCGTTCGGGACTCAAATCACCACCAACAGCCAAAATACCTTCTTCATCGGCTTCTGAAACGGGCGGAAAATATAAATTATCAAATAAGAAATACATTATTTAAATTTCAATGACAAAATTCTAATTAGAATTATTAATTCAAAAACAAAATTCCAAATCCCAAACTCACGTGAATGAATTGGAATTTGGAATTTATAATTTGGAATTTAAACCTTTTTTAGAACGGTAAATCGTCTGGTTCGTCTTCGTTTATACTTGTTGCTGGTGCAAAAGTTTCTGCAGCTGGCATTGGTGCTCCTTGTGCAGGCCCTTCTGGAGCTAATCTTTCGATTCTCCAACCTTGAATACTATTGAAATATCTAGTTTCTCCTTGTGGGTTAACCCATTCTCTTCCTCTTAAATTGATAGAAACTTTTACTGCATCTCCTTGTTTATAGCTACTCAATAAATCGCATTTATCTTGTGTAAATTCGATTAAAATATGTTGTGGATACTGCTCCTCAGTAGTAACAACTAACTCTCTTTTTTTGAATGAGGCACTAACTTGCTGCTCTGGGTTAACCACTTTTACTTTTCCTGTAACTTCCATCTTCGTCTATTTAATTATTGTTTCTATTTCTTTTTATTTTTTAGCTAAAAGTACTTTCCAAGCCGATTCTACATCGCCATTATCCAAGTATTTTTTGGCCTCTAAGTGTACTTTTTTCTGGTCGTCTGAGCTTAAAACTCCTTTGACTGCGAAATTTTCTTTCACAAATATAGTAACTTCTTCTTTTGTAGGCAAGGCTTCTATATTACCTAATTTTCCTAAATCATTTCCATCAAAAACAAGGCTTTCTTTTACAAAATCTGGTATTGCATCTACTCCAACCCCTAGTGTTGTCAAGGGTTTTGCGACTTCAAAAAGTCCTTGATTAGATCTTGAATACCAATTATTTCCAAGTCTCGAAACTAAGTCAATTTTATGCTGATCGATTGCTCCATTTTCATCTAGAATCGATTCATCGATATGAATTTTCACCACTTCGCACAAAATCAGATTTCCTGCTCCACCTTCTGTTCCTAACGGAATAATCTGCGTAATCTTACACTCAAACTGAACGGGAGATTCTTTTACACGATATGGTTTTACTAAATCTGAAGGAATTTGGGTTAATCCCGCTTTAATAAATTCGTTTACTCCGTCTCCATATTCTGTGCTTGCTAAAGAAGTTTGCTGTACAATATCGTAATTTACAACATTTATCACTACTTCTCGAGTTGCTTCGGCATTAATTAAAGTATGTTTAATCGTATTATCGCGAACACGTCTTGATGGCGAAAAAACCAAAATTGGCGGATTGGCACTAAATACATTAAAGAAACTAAAGGGAGATAAATTTGGAATCCCTGTTTCGCTAATTGTACTTGCAAAAGCAATAGGCCTAGGTCCGATTGAACTCTGCAGATAGCCTTGCAATTTGGCCGTTGGAATTTCTTTTGGGTTAACGCTGATCATACTTTAAAATTTAGACAGAATCTCATTTTAGTAGCTACAAAAGTATTGAAATGGTTTAATTCGAAGAAATAGTTTTGCAGATAAAAACGAAAAATCTTTCCACATCGGCAAAATATAAAATGTGTATATTTCGTTATATTTATACCTCAAAAAAACTGATATGTCTTTTTCTGAAAGAACAAATACAACCCGCTGGATTATTATTTCGGTCTGTTTTATAATCATTTCTCTAATTCTTTGGAACACTTATACTTTCTTCCAAATTTTTAAAAATGAAGAACGCTTGAAAATGAACCTTTTTGTAAAGGCTCAAATTTCAATAGTTAATGCCGATGAAAATACGGATGTAGAGCTTCCTCTTCAGATTTTCAACAATAACACTTCAATTCCGGGTATAATAATGCTGTATGATAAAGTGGTGAGTGCGGTAAATGTTCCCGACGAAATTCTGAATGATAAGAAAAAAAGAATTGCTTTCTTGAATAAGCTGAAAAATGAAAATGAACCAATCACTTTCGAATATGCGCCAGGAAAATATCAGACGTTATATTATGGCAACTCTTCATTGCTAAATAAACTCAAATATTATCCAATTGCACTGCTTCTAATTATATTTTTATGTATTGCTTTAATTTACAACTTTTATAAAAGCACCAAAATGGCAACCCAGAACAAACTTTGGGCAGGGATGGCAAAAGAAACAGCGCATCAGATTGGCACACCACTTTCTTCATTAATTGGCTGGGTTGAAATATTAAAAACAGAAGATATTGATCCGTCTATTAGTATCGAAATCGAAAAAGATATCGAACGTTTACAGACTATTACAGATCGTTTTTCCAAGATTGGTTCGATACCCGTTTTAGAACTTCATGACATCGTACAAGAAACTAAAACTGCTTATGAATATCTACAATCTCGTTTTTCAAAGCAAGTCGCGTTTTCGTTTCAAGCTCCAAGCGAACCTATTTTAGCTATGATAAATCCAACACTACATAGCTGGACTATCGAAAATTTAGTTAAAAATGCTATTGATGCTATGAAAGGAAAAGGAACACTAGATCTTTATCTCGAACAAGATGCAAATCATGTAAAAATCAACATTAAAGATTCTGGAAGCGGAATTCCTAAAAAACAATTTAAAACTATTTTTGAAACTGGTTTCACCACTAAAAAACGTGGCTGGGGTCTTGGTCTTTCTTTAACTAAAAGAATTGTCGAGGAATATCACAATGGAAAAATAAAAGTCCTGCATTCTGAAATTGGGAAAGGAACTACTTTTCAGATTTCATTAAATAAAAAAGTGCAGTAATATTGCTGCACTTTTTTGTTTTCTATATAATTTTTCAGCTTTATATGGCTTCGACTCCGCTCAGCCTGACAAGCTTATTCTATTTGAATCTTATAAATTTGACTGAATATCTTTTGCTAAAGCTTCGAATTCTTCTTTTGAAAGAGAAACTTTATCAATAAAACGCATTTCATCCATATGATTTAACGGAATCAAATGTACGTGTGCATGGGGCACTTCAAGCCCAACAACTGCAATTCCGATTCTTTTGCATGGAACTGTTTTTTCTAATGCTGCGGCAATTCTTTTTGAGAATTTCATTAACCCTAAATACAGTTCTTCGTCCATATCAAAAATCTTATCGATTTCTTGTTTCGGAATGCAAAGTGTATGTCCTTTAGCATTCGGATTTACATCTAAAAATGCTAAATAGTTCTCGTCTTCAGCGATTTTGTATGCCGGAATTTCTCCGTTAACTATTTTAGTGAATATTGATGCCATGGTTTATTTGTGTAATCGGTTAATCGTTAAATCGGTTAAACGAATAAACGATTAACCAGTTAAACTAAAATTTAGTCTCTAGAAATTTCTAGAATTTCAAATTTCAAAATTCCGTTTGGAACTGTAATTTCAGCTACTTCTCCAACAGATTTTCCTAATAAACCTTTCCCGATAGGAGAAGTTACAGAGATTTTACCTGTCTTTAAATCTGCTTCACTTTCAGCAACAAGCGTATATTTCATCTCCATTCCGTTGCTTTGATTTTTGATTTTTACATTCGATAAAACCAAAACTTTAGAAACATCCAATTGAGATTCGTCAATTAATCTTGCATTTGCATATACTTCTTCTAGTTTAGAAATTCTCATCTCTAACAAGCCTTGTGCTTCTTTTGCCGCATCATATTCTGCATTTTCAGACAAATCTCCTTTATCTCTTGCGTCTGCAATATCTTGAGATGCTTTTGGACGCATTACACTTTTCAGGTGCTCCAATTCATCTTTTAATTTTTTTAATCCTTCAGCTGTATAATAAGATACTTTACTCATAACTTCATCGTTTATATAAATACAAAAAATCCCATCGCGACGGGATTTTCTTACCACAAATATACTATAATTTTTAATAGTACATAATTATATGTTAATCATATAGATTTCAAATCTAAATAAATTATTTTTGTTTTAACTAATTCTTATTCAAATAATGAAAAAAATCTGGTTTTTTATCGCATTTACTGCTATTTTATTCTCTTGTAGTGACAATAGCAAGAGCAACAACAATCCTTACATCCCTAATTATTCTGTAAACGCATATCTTGATACCAATTTGCCAACTTATAACAAGTTAATGTATCCGAGCAACCCTGTTTATGTTGCCAATTACGGTGCAAAAGGAATTATTGTTATGAAAACTGGCGAAGGAACCTACACCGCTTTTGATGCTGCGTGTCCAAATCAAGCCTTAACTTCTTGCACTGCAATGACAATTGACGGAATTTATGCTGTTTGTTCTTGTGATAAAACTCAATATAATTTATACACGGGACTTGGAGACAAAGAATATCCGATGAAACAATATCGAGTGGAATCTTCTGGAACTGTTATTCACGTATACAACTAAAAACAAAAAAGCCTGAAAAATAAATTTCAGGCTTTTTTTGCATTTGGCTTAATTAGAATTTCAAACTCAAACCAATTAAGAAATTGGTTCCCGCTTGAGGATAATAGTATGGATAAACATCGTACATGTATCCGTTTGAAACATATTTTTTGTCGAAAATATTATTAACCAAAGCCGTTACGGTTATCGATTTAAAAATCTTATTAGGAATTATTTCGTAAGAAGCATTAAAATCATTTACGAAGTAATCTGCCAATTTTGCCGCAGGAAGTTCAATGTTATTCATGTATTGTTCTCCAACATATTTCTGCAATAATGAAAGATACAATCCCTTAAGCGGTTTATATACCACTACGTTTCCTGCAATAACTTCTGGAGAATACGCAATTTTAGTTGTTCCATAGTATTCGCCATCAACAGCCAAATCTACATTTTTGTTGCTGCTTAAAGTAAAGTTTGGTCGTAAAGTAAATTTCTCAGAAAGCGCAATTGTGGCGTCAAATTCAAAACCTAAACGGTAACTTTTCTCTGTGTTGGCACGAATTGGGTTTCCAACATCGTCTAATCTACCTGTTAAGATTAATTGATCTTTGTAAGCCATATAATACACATTAGAATTAAGTTGGAATTTCTCTGTATTAAATCTCCATCCTAACTCGTAATCATTTAATTTTTCAGGTTTTACATTTCCGCCTTCGTAATCAGTTCTATTTGGCTCACGATTCGCTCTTGCATAAGAAAAATACAAAGTGCTGTTTTGAGTAAAGGCATAATTTAAACCTGCTTTAGGATTAAAGAAATTGAAATTATCATCTACCAAACCAGTTTCTGCACTATTAGCCTTGTACTTTACATTTCTATATTGTAAATCGCCATAGAAACTTAATTTTTCTGTGAATTGATAATTTGCTTTCGCGAAAATATTACCGTCTGTTTTTGATGAATAATCATCGTAGTAGTGATCTCCTAATTCAGACTGAGAAGCATATCTCGCCCAAATTACTTTTCCGAAATGATCTCCTTCATATTTATTCCAGCCTCCGCCTAAAATCACATTCAAGTCCTCTGTTACATATTTAGCAGAAAAAGTAGTTCCGTAGAAATCATTATCCAACCATTTTTGACGAATCAAATCTGTTGTTGTTACTGTTCCAACAGGATTTAAACTATAATCGGCCATGTCTGCATCTTCTTTATAATTTTCGAAATAACCTTTTCCTTTTGTATAATGCAATGCAAAATTTGTACTCCATTTATCAGAAATTGATTCGCTCCAATGCAATTGATAATGATCTTGATTGTAATTATCGGTTTCGTTATCATAATAACGCGTTACACCAAACTCATCTGTATATACTCCTGCCGAATTATATTTTCTGTTTTCGTTTAATGTTTCCCCGTCAATTCCATTCCAAGATTGATATGTTTTTTGAGTTCCGCCAAAAACCAAAGCTTTAATTAATGTCGTTTTGCCAACATAAGTCCCTTGAAGAAAATATGATTTTAAGTCTGCGCTTCCACGATCAATATAACCATCTGTTTTTATTGTAGATAAACGTCCCGCAATTTCAAAATGATCATTCATCAAACCAGTACTAAATTTCACTGTATTTTTAAATGTATTGAAAGATCCTGCAGAACTAGAAATTTCGCCAGTTGCTTTATTAGCATAATTATCTGTTAGTAAATTTAAACTAGCTCCAAAAGCACCTGCTCCATTTGTAGATGTCCCAACCCCGCGTTGTAGTTGAAGGCTTTCTACAGAAGAAGCAAAATCAGGCATATTTACCCAAAAAGTTCCTTGACTTTCTGCATCATTATACGGAATTCCGTTTATGGTTACATTTACACGAGTAGCATCACTTCCACGCACACGAATTCCGGTATAACCTACACCGTTACCTGCATCTGAAGTTGTTACAACCGAAGGAAGATAATTCATCAGAACAGGAATGTCCTGACCTAAATTTCTGTACTTAATTTCTTTTTTATCCATATTGCTAAAACTCACTGGGGTCTTAGAAGTGACACGAACTGCAGAAACTAGAACATCGTCAAGCTGATTAACCTTTGTAGAATCTTGCTGTTGCGCAAAAGAGAAAAGAGAATAGAAAAAAGAGAATAGAAGAAATAAAATAGATTTGGTTCTGCTCATTTTTTGAACCTTAGAACCTTTGCAACTTAGTACCTCAGTACCTTTAAAGATAGTTTTCATTCGTAAAGAATTACGAATAAAAGGGGGAATTATTCTTTTGTTAAATTAATAAATGTGTTTCCCGACAAAATAAAGTGTGTACGCTCGATTGTGTCGTTTTTCCCTTAGCAACATTACTCGCTCAGGTTCTTTGGGTATGATCTCAGCTCGTTATTTAGAGCACCCCTTTGAGACAGTGCAAAGGTAATGTTAAAATATTTAAAACTCCAAAAAAGAAATTCCAAATTCCAAAACAGACTAATTCTGATTCTTTTGGAATTTGGAATTTTAAAACTTGGAATTTATTCCAAGTTCGGTTTTCTTCGAGATTGTTTTAAATCAGAAACATTCTTTTTGTCTTTAATTCTCTTTTTAATTACCGCTTTCGGAACTTTTGTAGCCTTCCTTACTTTCGGAACATGCAATCCTTTTTTGATAATTTCCAAAAATCGTTTAATTACAATTTCTTTATTTTTAAGCTGACTTCTGTCTTCGTCACAATTTAAAATCAGGAGATTTTCTGAAGTTAATCTTGCTGAGAGATTTTCCTGCAAGAGTAGTTTTTCTTCATCAGACAAAGCTTGAGAAGCATTCAAATCAAAATTCAGAACTACTTTTGATGAAACTTTATTTACGTTTTGTCCGCCCGAGCCGCTACTGCGAACGGCTTTAAAGCTTAATTCTGATATAATTTTTTCTGCATCCATATTATTGTGGCTGATGTGCCGCTTTCAATAAATCGTTTACCGTTTTTACGGGATTAAAAGTAATCAAAGGAACAGCGACAAAAACGGTTAACCAGTTGGCCATTGATCCGTTCCATAAACCAGGTAATTCGTAATTTTTAACTGATTTTCCCTCAACACTTTTTTCAACAATAAATCCTGCTTCTTGATCTACATATTGCAGCAGATTAAATTTTTCGTTTTTATAGTTTTTTATACCACAAACCAAATCTACAGGATTAAAATGTGTTGCCTCGGCTAAAATTTTCTCTTGTTTTTTATCTTCTAAATCAACTTGTGAAGTCTCTACAATCTGAAGCGATTTTATTCCTTTTTTATTCATAACCCAAAAAGGGCCACCGCCTGGTTCTCCTTCATTTTTAACCATTCCGCAAACGCGAATTGGTCTATCTAAAAGCTCTTTCAGTTTACTTATTTTATTTTCAAAAGTAAATTTATTGAAATCAGCAGTCATTTCAACGCTAAAACCCTTCTCTAAAAAAAGAAGTATTTCTTCAATATTATCTTCTTTAATTTTCTCTTGATCAATTAATCTTAAATATTCAAAAACCTTTTGCTGCATCTCAACCAAAACGCCTGCCAAAGCTTTTTTATACAATGTAATTTGATCAATATGATTTTGGATTACATTATCTATATTTTTAATAAAAATTACATCGGCATCCAGATTATTTAAGTTTTCAATCAAAGCGCCATGTCCTCCTGGCCTGAAAACCAAATTGTCGTTCTTATCTTTTACCAGCTTATTTTTTGTATCTATTGTGATAGAATCTGTGCTTTTACTTTGATAGGAATATCCAATGTCAATCTTAATACCTGAAGGTTTTTCGATTTTATCTTTAATTTCAGCAACCGCTATTTCAAATAAGTTTTGATGTATCTCTGAAACTGTAAAATGCAAATTAGATACATTTTTTGATGATGCATAATGTACGCACTCATTCAAATGTTCTTCAATCGGATTGGCAATGTGGGTATCATATTGATGAAATGGTAAAACAGCTTTGGGTTTGTTCGCTGAATTAAAATATTCTGGAGACAGGAGTAATTTTATAAAATAGTAATTTTTATAATCTCTTTCTAAACTCTCAAATTCAGGATAAATTTCTCTTAATTTTTTATCTACCGTCTCAAAGAAGGGAAACTTCTCCATACCAACAATAAAAATAGCAAGTTCTTTATCGTTTTTTCTGTTTATGTATGCATTTATTGTTTCTTTTGTAATATCAAAATCATTCAGAAATGCTATTAAGAATTTATACATTCTTGTTGCCGCACCTGATGCTGGAACAAATTTTTTAATTTTAAATTTATCCTTTTGCTGATCAAAAAATAAGGCTTTCTGCTGAAATTCATTCTCCGATAAATTTAAAATCCCATCATTGATTGTGGCTGGTCTAATTAAATTACTTTTTGCAATTCCTTTTTTAAAACTTTTTAACTGTTTTAGAATAGCATCAAAAGAAATACCTCTATTGTATATCTGCACAAAATCATTCGATGAGAAATCATTTTCTTTAGCAATAGTCAAATTCTCAATAATGGCTGTTGCTTTTTCCAATCTCGTTTCTTTATTACCAGATAAGATTATAAAGGGCTTTTTTGTATCTATTAAAGTTTGTTTAAAAGCAGAAAAAACAGTTTCTCTTCCTTCGGGAGTATCGCGAATATCGTCTTTTTCCCAAGGAACATCAATATCGGTCAAGAAAAATAAATCGTATTCATGTTTTAATGCCGCCTCATTCAAAAGCGGGTCACAAAAACCATAATACATTTCAGAGAATACTTTAGTCACCATTAAGTTGGTGTCACAAAACAAATATTTGTTTGCACTGGCCAATTTTTCGTTTTCTAATGCAGTCTGTCCATAAGCAATTGGCAACATATCATCTGCTACACAAATATGCTGATTTTCTTCCCATTTTTCTTGCAAATAGTCACGTGCAAACTCAGGAACCCATTCTGTTTCGTAGTAATCGGCAAGCTGTTTTGCTAAGGTTGTTTTCCCTGTACTTTCAGGTCCAAACAAAGCAATTTTTATGATATTTGTTTTTTGCTGTCTAAGATCTTTCTCCATTCTAAATAAGCTGAAATAGCCAAAATTGTAAAAATTATATACTGAAGTGACAGCATCCCTAGGCCACGATAAGCATAAAGAGGCACAACAATAATATCACCAATAATCCAAAGTGTCCAGTTTTCTATTTTTTTTCTGGCCATGTACCACATTCCAGCAAAAAATATCCCAGACGAAATCATATCGACATAATTGTCTTTATGAATTTCATAGTCAAAATATTTATAAATCCCGAAAACTACAAAAACGGTCACAATAAACAGTAAGATTCCGATTATTTTTTCATTAAAACTTGTACGGGTAATCGGCAGATTGTCTTCAGTCGTTCCTCCTTTTGCCCAAACGTACCATCCATAAATACTCATTATTGAGAAATAAGCATTAATAATCATGTCTCCTATATAACCCGCAACATAAAGCAGATAAACCGATATTACGGTAGCAATTAGTCCTGTTGGATATACCCAAATATTTTCCTTTTTAGCAAACCAAACGCTCAAAATTCCGCAAACAAATACTAAAAACTCTAAAGCAATATGCCATAGCGGTGCATTTTTATAACTTTCTAAGAAAAAATCTATCATCGGAAATGTGGTATTTGGCGTTTATTGTTCAAAAAAATGACTGTTGTTTTCAAAAGCAGTTCCAATAACAACCAAATCTGCACCAGCCTTATATGCTTTCTGAATTCCGTGCAAATCTACAATTCCTCCACCAACAATAACAGGAATTTTAATATTTTGAGAAATCAGCTCAATCATTTCTGTCGGAACAGACTGTTTTGCGCCACTTCCGGCTTCTAAATAAATCAGTTGATTTCCTAACATTTCTCCTGCCTGTGCTGTCGCCAAGACCAAATCAAGATTTTCGCGACTTAAGGGTTTCGTTTTACTTACACGAGCAACAGCGGTTTCGTTACCGCTTTCTATCAAAATATAACCAGTAGAAATAACTTCTAAGTTTGTTTTCTTAAGAATTGGAGCAGCCTGAACTTGATATTCAATTAAATAATCGGGATTTCGGCCAGATAATAAAGACAGAAACAAAATACCATCTGCTTTTGGTGAAATCTGCGAAGGATCTCCAGGAAACAAAATAACAGGCAGATTCGTTTCTTGTTTTAATGCCGTAATTAATTCCTCCAAAATATTATTCTGAACAATACTTCCTCCCACAAAAATATGAGTTGCTGGAGACTGAATGATTTTATCAATTAAATGATTTAAATTTTCCAGTACAATTTTATCAGGATCCAAAAGCACTGCCAGTAGTTTTTGACCGTTGCTTTTAGCTTCTAAAATCTGTTGTCTAATAGTGAGTAATTGTTCTTGCATACCAAGGTGTAAAAGTAAAAGTTTTTTAATGCAGAAGAACTATTTTGAATAAATTATATTTGTTCTACGTCTTTTGATAACATAAATAATACATTATGATTACAGTTGAATTACTAGAAAAATATGGTGTTGCAAAAAAATCATTTGATAAAAATGACATTATTTTCGAAGAAGGAAATCTGCCCTTACACTATTATCAGATTATTTCGGGTGAAATAAAAATGAGTAATTATAATGATGACGGACGAGAATTTATTCAAGGTATATTTTATAACGGACAATCTTTTGGCGAACCACCTTTATTTTTAAACCAAAAATATCCAGCAAATGCTATTGCTGTAGAAAAAGCTGAGGTTTTCATTCTTCCAAAAGAAAACTTTATGAAGCTTTTAGAAGAAAACCCAAAAGTCAGCATTAAAGTAATTGAGAATCTTGCGCAGCGATTGTATTATAAATCGGTTATGGCCGCCGAAATTTCTACACACGAACCCGAACATCGTGTATTGAAGCTCATAGATCACGGTATTGCCTATTTCAATTTTCAGAAAGATAAAAATGGATATCTGATTAATTTTACCAGACAGCAAATTGGAGACTTAACAGGTTTACGTGTTGAAACAGTTATTAGGACCATAAAAGCATTGGAGAAAAAAGGCGAATTGAAGATTATTAACCGAAAAGTATACAGATAAAAAAAATCCCATTTTATGATTTTAATCATAAAACGCAGCACTATTGTAGGCGTAATTTTGTTGGTATAAAAAACTGAATACCATGACACTATATCAAACAACATTCGACATTTTCAATAGAAACTATATGGGCTCTGCTGCAATGGCAGTTATTGGACAAAGCTGTTTAGGAGGCGCTGCAGCTATGTATGTTTTAGCCAACGGAACTTCAATTCCGCAAATGATTCAGCTAGGAATTATTGTTTTAGCTTGTGTTTTTGCAAACACATCTATTTTGGCACAAATGAAACATAAAGTAGTTTTCAACCTTATAATGCTAAGTGCATTTTTAAGTTTGTTCTTTATACTTTTAAATAGTTTAATTCTATGAAAAAACAAATAGACAATAGAGCTGATGTTTCCTTTTTGGTTCATCAGTTTTATGCTAAAATAAGAGCCGATCGAGAAATCGGCTTTTATTTTAATGAAATGATTTCTGATTGGGACGCTCATCTCGAAAAACTAACTGATTTTTGGGAAACCAATCTTTTTGGCGTTCGCAAATACAAAGGAAATCCTCATGCGGTCCATAATGAAGTTGACGCTCATTTTGACGAAAAAATCACAACAAACGAATTCGGAATCTGGTTGAATCATTGGTTTCAAACTATTGATGAACATTTTGAAGGCGAAAATGCCGAAACATTAAAAAGACGCGCTCGAAAAATGAGCACTTTTTTATACATGAGTATGTTTCAGCACCGTCAAAAAGAAAGTGAAGTTTAAATATATAAATCTTGGGTTTGGAATTTGGTATTTTTAAATTGAAATTTTACTTCTCAAAAGCATAAACCAAAGTAAACTTACCCTCAAAATTATCTGATTGGACTTCTTGATAATGTACATCAAAATCCTTGATCAGATTATCAAAATGAAGACTTGCCTGCGTTTGGGTTTCTCCTAAAGAAAAGTTGCTCACATTAATATGATCTTTAAAACTGATCCCTTTTTCATTTCTGATTTTAAAGATCGCCTCTTTGGCTCCCCAGATTACGGTAAGTTTTTTTATGTATTCTTCTATAGATGAAGGATCCAAATAATCGCATTCAAAGTCTGTAAATTTATCTGCAATTCTCTGGATTTTTTCTCGCTGCAATTCCATGTCAATCCCAACCTTTTCTTTGCTTATAATTATCGCCGCAAAATGGTACGAATGTGTAATTGAGATATGATTATCACAATCAAAATAAGGTTTTCCGAATTCATCATAATGCAAATCTTTATCTGTAAAACCCATTTCCTGAATCAGCATACGAACACTTAAAAAAGCACGCTGATGCATTTGCGATTTCATTCCGTCCAATCTCTTTTGTGTTTTTTCTTTCAACACCACTTTACTCAATAATTCTTCGAGAGATTCTGTGATTTCCCAAATTAAAATTTTAGTCGTTTCATTGAATTGTATGGTCTGAAATAAAGGCATTACTTTTTAATTGTAAATTATGAATGGTGAATGATAAATTATTTTCTTGATTACTAAACCATATAAGTCATTTAAGAAGATATAACTGCTGGTTCAAAAAATGTATTAGTAAATATAAGCAATTTGCAGCAAAGGTAATAGTTTCAGAATCTTTTTTAAAATGAACTTATATTACTTATATGGTTTAAAACGATTCAGAAACTAACATTCTAGAGATTAAGAAATTAAAGATTTCACAAATCTGTCAGAAATTAGTAAAAATAAAAAGCTATTCCTTAAATTTGCAAAAAATTTACAATTCTACAAATATAATATAAATGAGTACAACGACTACGCCTTACGTGGCTTTCAAAGTAAAAGACATTTCTCTAGCGGCTTGGGGAAGAAAAGAAATTGAACTAGCTGAAGCTGAAATGCCAGGTTTAATGGCACTTCGCGCTGAATACAAAGACGAACAACCATTAAAAGGCGCTCGTATTGCTGGATGTTTACACATGACGATTCAAACTGCTGTTTTAATCGAAACTTTAATTGCTCTTGGTGCAGAAGTTACTTGGTCTTCTTGTAACATTTTCTCTACTCAAGATCAGGCTGCTGCTGCTATTGCTGCTGCTGGAATTTCAGTTTACGCTTGGAAAGGTCTTGA
Source organism: Flavobacterium sp. ACN2 (assembly GCF_002303885.1). Taxonomy (GTDB): domain Bacteria; phylum Bacteroidota; class Bacteroidia; order Flavobacteriales; family Flavobacteriaceae; genus Flavobacterium. The sequence continues at coordinate 171,519 of NZ_MRCM01000002.1, forward strand.
TGAAGCATCATTTGACTGGTGTATTGAGCAAACTTTATTCTTTGGAGAAGACAGAAAACCATTAAACATGATTTTGGATGATGGTGGAGATTTAACTAATATGGTTATTGATCGTTACCCAGAATTGGTTCCTGGAATTAAAGGTCTTTCTGAAGAAACTACAACTGGTGTTCACAGACTTTATGAAAGAGTAAAAGCTGGAACTCTTCCAATGCCTGCAATCAACATTAACGACTCTGTTACTAAATCTAAATTTGATAACAAATACGGATGTAAAGAATCTGCTGTAGATGCTGTGCGTCGTGCAACTGACTTAATGTTAGCTGGAAAAAGAGTAATTGTTTGCGGATACGGTGATGTTGGAAAAGGAACTGCTGCTTCTTTTAGAGGTGCTGGTTCTATTGTAACAGTTACTGAAATTGATCCAATCTGTGCTTTACAAGCTGCAATGGACGGTTATGAAGTTAAAAAATTAAACACTGTAATTGCAAATGCTGATATCATCATTACAACTACAGGAAATAAAGATATCGTTCTTGGAGAGCACTTCGAACAAATGAAAGACAAGACTGTTGTTTGTAACATCGGTCACTTCGATAACGAAATCGACATGGCTTGGTTAAACAAAAACCACGGTGCATCTAAAATCGAAATCAAACCTCAGGTTGACAAATACAACATCAACGGAAAAGATATCATCATCTTGGCTGAAGGTCGTTTAGTAAACCTTGGTTGTGCTACAGGTCACCCAAGTTTTGTAATGAGTAACTCATTTACAAACCAAACTTTGGCTCAAATCGAATTATGGAACAACAGCGCAGCTTACAAAAACGAAGTTTACATGTTACCAAAACACTTAGATGAAAAAGTTGCTGCTTTACACTTAGCTAAATTAGGTGTTGAACTTGAAGTTCTAAGAGAAGATCAAGCTGCTTACATCGGTGTTGAAGTTCAAGGTCCATTTAAACCAGAATACTACAGATACTAATTTATTTTAGTCCCGATAGCTATCGGGATTAGATATCTTTGATTAAATATTTCAAACCCGACAGGTTTTAAAAACTTGTCGGGTTTTCTGTTTTTATGTTTCAGTCAAAACATTTTTATCAAAAAATTGTACTTTTATAAATATCTGCTTACTTTTAATAACCAGAATAAGAATCTATTTATCAAATACTTAAATAGTAAAAAATTGAAAAAAACATCTTATTTACTCGTCTTCTTATTTTTATTAACCCTTCCGCACTTTCTTTTCTCTCAGGAAAAAAAGCCCAAAGTTGTATTAGTATTAAGTGGTGGCGGTGCAAAAGGAATTGCACATATTCCTCTTTTGCAAAAATTAGATTCTCTTCACATCGTTCCAGACCTTATTGTTGGAAACAGTATGGGAAGTATTATAGGTGGTTTGTATGCAATGGGATATTCTGGTGACAGCATAGAAAAAATCACTAAAGATATTTATTGGGATAAACTCCTAGGTGGTGGACAGGCGCTACGATCTGTAAGTGCCGAAGAAAAAAGAGAATTTCAACGATATTTAGTCGGAATAGGCGTTAAAGATGGGAAACTTAACAGCATTGGTTCTCTATTAAATGATCAAAATCTAAGAGAATATCTTTCTGAATTAACTTTCCCTGTATACAATGTTAAAGATTTTGACAGTCTTCCGATTCCCTTTAGAGCCATGGCTACGGACTTGGTAGAAGGAAAAGAAGTTATTTTAAGCAAAGGAAGTTTATCCTATGCTATGCGTGCCAGTATGTCGCTACCCGCTATTTTTAAGCCAATGCCTTATGGAAAAACGGTTTTGGTAGACGGTGGAGTATTGAATAATTTCCCAACAGATGTTGCCAAACAAATGGGCGCCGACATTATTATTGGAAGTGATGTAGGAGGCGGAATGGAACCTGTAGATAAGCTAAACAATCTTATGACCATATTAATGCAGACCAGTATGTTCCCGAGCAACATTAAAAATCCTGCAAATCGCGATTTATGCAATATATTGGTTGATCATCTACCCAATCTCCGTTTCTCAACAGCCGATTTTGCCGATAGCAACGAAATCTACAAAGATGGAAAAATAGCAACAAATCAAAATCTTCCCGCTTTAATTACTCTTTCAGAAAAATTAAAAGGATTTAAGCAGCGAACGCATAAATTGCCCGATATGCCAAATGAGTTTGTTCTAGATACGATTGTCTACAAAAAAATAAGCCCCGAAAACCTTCCCCTTGTTGTTGGAAGAGCCAATCTTAAAACCCATGTAAAATACACTACCAAAGATTTAATAGCAGGCATTAACAGAGCAATGGGAACCAATCTTTTTGATGAGATTACGTATAGTTATTTCATCCAAGACGGTGATAAATTAGGCATTACATTGTTTGGTTTTGAACGTGCCAAAAATCAGTTAAACACATCAGTGCATTATGATACGTATAGAGGTGTTGGAATCATTTTTAACTACACCGGAAGAAATATCTTAGCTGATGCCTCACGCCTTTTAATAACTGCCGATATTGCCGAACAGCCAAAAGCCAGAATCAATTATCAGAAAAATTTTGGAGGCCATAGAGAATGGTGGTGGGCAACTGAAGCTTATGGAGCTTTCCTTCGTCAAGAAATCTATCTAAATGGTAAAGCATCAGACAATATACTCTACAATACTTTTGAACTCAACAGTGAAGTAAACAGAAACATCAATTCTCTGAAAAGCTATTTAGGCTTTGGACTAAACTACAGCTATACGAATCTAAAACCAAAATATGACCGAGAATACAACCCAAATTCTGTGAGTATTAACGACTATAACTTTAACAACATCGAATTCAACCTACATTACTCTTATAATGACATGGATCGAGTTTTCTTTGCCACAAACGGAACCATTATAAAATCAAACATAGCACGGTCATTTCTTACCGATCTTAATGCCGCATTTTCAGATCCGGACTTAACACGTGTTTCTGGCTCAACAAATGGCTACACCAAATTTGGTTTAACCTACGAAAAGAGATTGCCCATAAAAAAGAAAATTACAGGAATCTTAGGATTTGATTCTTATTTCATTTTTCAAGACAAACTTAAACATGACGATATTCCATTTTCGGGATTTGGTTATGCTGCAAAATATTTCATAGGCGGCATTATACCCAGTTCTGGCAGCAATCGCTTTTCGTTTGCAGGACTCCACGAAGACGAACTTAATGTTACGCAATATATGGGAGTCAAACTTGCATCTCAGATCAATCTAATCGGAAAAATTTATCTAACGCCCCACTTCAATATCGCATCTGTAGGTTTTGATACTTTTAACGATTATCTAAAACATGCCTTCAATCCAAAAGGAAAGTGGGATGAAAATATTGAGACCAGTCTCGTAATATCGGGAGGCGCCGCAATTTCCTATCAATCCATTTTAGGCCCAATCCATTTCGATACTTCATGGATCAATAATATCGACAAAGTACGATTATTTTTTAGCGTTGGACTGTCCCTTAATCCTTAAAAGAAAAACCTAACGCCTAAACTTGAAACCTGAAACCTGAAACTTTAAACAAAAAAACAATCTGGGCGTGCCACCATCCCGATAAGAGGGCAAAAATACTTTATGCTCATTCGCCCTCTTATCGGGATGCTGTCGGGCTATACGTGCTACTTTGGTAGCCTACTTCTATCCCTCACGCTCACGTAGATCAAGAACGACTTAATTTAACAAGACATTTACAAGGTTTTTAATTTATAGCTTTAAATTTGAACTTAAAGCTTTTTAAAATTCAAAAAATGATCGAAAAAATTTCCTGCGACATACACGGCTCAAAAGAAATGTCTTTTACCTGCATTCATATCGCAACTGCAATAGATTCAAAAAATCAAGTTGGATTTTTCTATTCAGAAGCCGAGGAAGATCTTCCACAAATTGCTTGGTGCGGTTCCTGCGAACAATATCTTTTGGATAATGGAGAAGAATGGACAGAAACTTTTCAATCTCTTGCCGATTTCAAAATGTTATGTTCTGATTGTTTTGAAGAAGCAAGAAACAACGAAACAGAAGTTCATATTCGATAACTGCCTTTTCATGAAAAAAATCCTTATCCTCATTCTATTCTTTCTCTTTAATTCTTTAACATTTGCTCAAAGCAATGACATCTGGACTGCATTTCCTAACAAAGACACTACATTAACCGGGTTTAAAGACAAAAATGGAATAATCAAAATAGAACCCAAGTTTAGTGGTTTTACCATTGCGCGCAAATTCGAAAATATAATTGCTGTTACTGAAGAAGAAAACGGTAAATGGAACAGCTATTATTTAACCAAACAAGGAAAGATTATCGGGCAAGATAGCCTGTATGTATTTGATAATGGTCCTGACTGCGAAAACGAAGGTTTTATAAGATTTACAGATCGTAAAACTGATAAAATGGGAGTATTTAATGCCGAAGGAAAAATTGCAATTCCAGCAGAATACAGCGCCTTAAGCAAAGTTACAAACGGAATGATAACGGTTTTAAAAGACGCCAAAAAGCAACAAGACGGAGAACATTTTTTGTTGACAGGAGGAAAAGAATTTTTAATCGATATCAACAACAAAGTCCTGATTGAAAATTTCTCCTACAATGATGATTTGAATTTTTATTCTTTAGAAAAGTCAAAAGAACCTAGCAAAGATCCAACAAGGGACAGTTTTCTTGGAGTTGATGGACAATATTATTCTTTCATAAATTTTGATAAAGAGTTTAAATATTGGTTAGAAAATACTCTCCTTAAGGATTTATCCAAAGCCAATTTAGAAAAACACACCTTCGACAAAATCACTTATTGGAAAGAACCAGACGGCTGGATAAATGCTTCGAAAACCCAATTCATTAATCAAAATTATACCTATTTAAAACTAAAACTACAGGAACTTAAAAATCCAAAAACAGATTACTTTATTTCTTCTGACGGATTAAATCAGTTTATTTTTGAATCAAGCGAATACGACATTTACTTCAACAATTGTAATGAATCTAAAGATTGGATTTATCCAACAATGGATATTGTTATCAATCCAAAAAAGCAAACCGATCGCGGGCAAGATCATTTTGAATTTCTAAGAACAGAAAACGGATACAAGCTGATCAGTGTTTCTTCTAGAACAGATAATCTTAAATAATTTTCAGCTTTAAAGTTTACCTTTGTAAAAAAGTGAACTATGAAGAATTTTATATTTTTAGGCCTTGCCATAATCTTCGAAATTATTGCTACTTCAGCATTAAAAAAATCTGAAGAATTCACCAAATTGCTTCCAAGCATTATTACTATTATTGGTTATTGTGGTGCATTTTATTTTTTAAGTTTTGCCATTAGAACCATTCCGGTTGGTTTTGCTTATGCCATTTGGTCTGGTGTCGGAATTGTTTTAATTACTGCAATTGGCGCTCTTTTCTTCAAAGAAATTCCAGATTTGCCAGCAATAATTGGTCTTGCATTGATTGTAATTGGCGTTATTGTAATTAATGTTTTTTCTAAAACTACTGCTCACTAATTTAAATCTTAGGAGAAAATGACTTTTAGAAATGCTACAATTTCAGATTTAAACGAAATGCAGCAATTGTATATCGAAACCATACAATCTGTATGCAAAAAGGATTATAATGAAGCGCAAAGAGAAGCTTGGATTTCTGGCGTCAAAAATACAGAACGCTGGATTGCCGTTATCGAAACACAATACGTTCTATTAGCAGTAATTGAAAACAAAATTGCAGGCTTCGCAACTTTAAAAGATGGAGGTTACATTGATTTTTTCTACATTCACAAAGATTTTCAACGACAAGGAATTGCAGATAAACTTTTAACCGAATTAGAACTTGAAGCTCAAAAACAGCATTCAAAAATGATAACTTCGGATATTAGCATTACTGCCAAACCTTTTTTTGAAAAGAAAGGATTTGTTGCAAAAGCTGAGCAAAAAAACATACGCTTAAATGTTGAACTGATCAATTACAAAATGGAGAAGCAATTAAAACAATAAAAGTCTAACGGAATAATCTCTCGCAAAGACGCGGAGTCACAAAGTTTTATTTTTTAAATTTATAATCTTTGTAGACTTACTTTGTGATCCTTCGACTTCTCTCAGGAAGACAAAATTGAGAAAAATCTTTGCGACTCTGCGTCTTTGCGAGATTACAAATATTGCAAACTTTGGCGTAAACCATAACGCTCTTTACGGTTAAAAAACTCAGCAAGTTTCGGATTTTATACCTTCTAAAACCAATCGATATTTGTATTATAAAATGGAAAGAAGATGAACACACAGGAAACCATAAATTATAATCGTATCGCTGAAGCTATAGATTATATCAAAGCTAATTTTAAAGAGCAGCCCAATCTGGATGAGGTGGCTGAGAAAGTGCATTTAAGTCCGTTTCACTTTCAGAGACTTTTTAGTGAATGGGCAGGAACAAGTCCGAAGAAGTTTTTACAATATACCAGCATCGAACACGCTAAAAAGTTACTTAAAGAAAATCAAGCCACAATATCTGAAACTGCTTTTGAAACTGGCCTTTCAGGAACCAGCCGACTTCATGATTTATTTGTAAATATCGAAGGAATGACACCTGCAGAATATAAAAATGGAGGGAAAAATCTTGAGATCAATTATAGTTTTGCCGAAAGTCCATTTGGGAATATTATCGTTGCGTCTACTCAAAAGGGCGTTTGTTTTATGGCTTTCGCCGAAGATGAAATGACTGGATTTATCGCGTTGAAAGATAAATTCCCGAATGCTCAATTTTCGAAAAAACTGGATTTATTGCAGCAAAATGCCTTATTCATTTTTCAAAACGATTGGAGCAAATTATCTGAAATCAAACTGCATTTAAAAGGAACCGATTTTCAATTGAAAGTTTGGGAAACTTTACTAAAAATTCCAATGGGACAGCTTTCTACATACGGAACTATTGCGCACCAAATTCAGAAACCAAATGCATCACGAGCAGTTGGAACAGCAATTGGAAGTAATCCTGTGGCTTTTTTAATTCCGTGTCACCGCGTAATTCAATCTTCGGGAACATTTGGCGGTTATATGTGGGGAAACACACGAAAAACAGCCATTATCGGCTGGGAAGGCGCTCAAATAAATCCATAAAAACAAAATTCCAAATTTCGAATCCCAAATTCCAAATTTCAATGATTAATCTTCATTGAAAATTTCATAAAATCTAATTGCTATGCAAACTATACAATCAAAAATCGCTTCTCAAGACTGGGCAAGCATCACCGAATCTATGCACGAAAACGGCTTTGCCATTATTCCAAAAGTGCTTAATAACGAACAATGCGAAGATTTAAAATTCGATTATGACAATCCGAATTTATATCGAAAAACGGTTGTTATGGAACGTTATCGATTTGGTTTAGGCGAATACAAGTATTTCAATTATCCGTTGCCTGATTTAATTCAAGATATTCGTTCTTCAATTTATCCGAAACTAGCTTCGATTGCTAATTCTTGGATGAAAGCATTGAACATCGATACCGTTTTCCCTAACAAACACGAAGAATTATTGAAAAAATGTCACGACAATAATCAGCTGAAAGCGACGGTTTTAATTTTAAAATATGGAAAAAGCGGATTCAATACTTTACATCAGGATTTATATGGAGATGTATATTTTCCTATTCAAATTGTGCTTTTTCTAAACGAACCTGATGAAGATTTTACTGGCGGAGAATTTGTGCTTACGCAACAAACTCCACGAGCACAATCTAAAGCCATTGTCTTAAAACCTAAAAAGGGAGATATTCTTGTTTTTACAACTAATTTCAGACCCGTAAAAGGCACAAAAGGATATTATCGCGTGAATATGAAACATGGAGTAAGCGAAATCCTTTCTGGCGAAAGATACACGTTGGGAATTATTTTTCATGATGCCCTTTCGTGATTTTTGCTCGCAAAGTCGCGAAGTCGCCAAGAGATATTTTTAAGACTTAGCTAACTTAATTTTTTAAGATTAATAAGTTCTAAACTTTGCGATTCTGCGACTTTGCGAGAAATAAATCTTTAACAATATAATTATGATTGAACACAATAAAATTTCAGATCGAGAGCTTCGAAATAAAATCAAAAAAGGCGAAATTTGTTTCGGCGGCAATCAAAAACTAAAAATCTACGGAACGCTCAAATGTTCTTCGGGAAAAAGAATGAAAAGAGAAAATCGTGTTTTCTTTTTATCTGAAAATGACGCCAAACAAAATGGTTTCAGGCCTTGCGGGCATTGTATGAAATCGGAATATCAAAAATGGAAAAATGGACTTATTTAATCCTCAAACAGACGAAACAACCAATCTGCTTCCGAAAGATGGAACGGTGAATTATTATGGAAAATGCTTCTCCAGACAGGAAGCCGATTTCTATCGCGATGTCTTATTAAATACAATTGAATGGAAAAATGACGAAGCGGTGATCTTCGGAAAATTAATTTTAACCAAACGAAAAGTGGCTTGGTACGGCGATCAGGAATTTGAATATACGTATTCGAATACGACCAAAAAAGCGTTGCCTTGGACTCCTGAACTTCTAAAGTTAAAGAAAATCATTGAAGAGAAAACGGGAGAAACTTTCAATTCTTGCTTACTGAATTTATATCATACTGGCGAAGAAGGAATGGCGTGGCACAGCGATGCCGAAAAAGATTTAAAGAAAAATGGCGCTATTGGATCGGTAAGTTTTGGTGCCGAACGTAAATTTGCCTTCAAGCATAAAGAATCTAAAGAAACCGTTTCTCTAATTCTGGAACACGGAAGTTTATTGGTTATGAAAGACGAAACACAAACGCATTGGCTGCATCGATTACCTCCAACAAAAACAACTCAAAAACCTCGAGTAAATTTGACTTTTAGAACTATTGTGAGATAAAATATTACTTCTTTTTTGTAGCAACATTTTCGTACGAACGTATTAAAGCGTCCTCGAACATTTCGGGTCTTACTCTTAAAAGCTCAACAATAGTCCAGCCTTGCGCTCCCCATTTATTTGGAATTGGATAAAAAATCTTTTCGCTTGACGCACAAAAAACCGATTGATCTATTTCGTTTAGTTTTAAAACCGCATGATTATTCTTTTCGTCAAAAGTGGCAAAAATCTTTTTTTTGATTCGAAAGGAAGTTTTCTCAAAATGGGGTTCTTCAGTCGCATCTGGAAACGACATTGCTAATTTTCTAAATTCTTCAATTGAAATCATATCGGCTTTTTTAGTTAGACCTAACAGTTTTTAAAAACCTGTTCGGTCTTCGTTATGTAAAATTTACCACCCTTGATTCAGTCCGTTTTTAAGCACCTCATCATATTTTTCTTTATCAAAAGAATATAAGTTTGGAGCTTTGTGTGCTACGTTACTTTTCTTTTCGTCCAATTTATTAAGAATTCCTATATTGGTGATTTTGCGTAAAAAATTTCGTCGGTCTAATTTTTTATCCAAAATCGTTTCGTACAATTTTTGCAGTTCTGGAATGGTAAATTTCTCTGGCAATAAATTGTAACCCACTGGCATTAAATTTAATTCTGTACGCAAAGTGTCTAAAGCTTTATCCAAAATTTCCTTATGATCTAGAATAAGCTCAGGAACTTCTTTATGATCAATCCATTCCACTATTTCGTATCTGCCTGTTGGATTTGGAAGAATTTTAGAAAAATCCACCAAAGCATAATATCCAATTGTAACAAAACGGCGTGTTAGCCATTTTCCTTTTTCTTCTTCAATTTGAAGATATTCCAAGATTTTTTTATCAAAATGCTGATGGTTACGATTTACTTTTCCAAACGTTGCAAATTGCCTTAAAAATACTCCATCAACACCTGTTCTGCCATTCAGAACCGTGATTGCAGCCGTATCAATATCCTGATCTACAGGAATAAAACCGCCGGGCAAAGACCATTTATTGGCACGTTCCACTTTAATCAATAAAACTTTTAACTGATTGTCATGAAAACCAAAAATAACACAGTCTATAGAAAGTCCTGGTTGATAATTTTCGTTATTATCTATAATGTCTTTTAACATCAGATTCGTATAAATTCTTTCTTTTAATAACGCTGCAATTTACTTCATTTTTATAAAACTGAAATATATTAAAAAACAAAGCGCTGATTTTCATTAAAACAGAAGTGTTGAAACTACAATTTTAACGAAAATTTAAAATCAAATTTAAAAAAAATAAGTACATTGCGTCATAATAACACATTAATGATTTTAATTATTAAAATTAGAATCAAATTCAAAGAAAAATAATACAAGCTGTTTCCATTTTTCTTCAAGTGAGCGTAGAAATTTAAACACAGAAGTTATGATTACCAATCCTTTAAAAGACATCAATAAAAAAATTAGAACCAGAATCTGGTCTTCATTCGGATTTGTTTCGAAAACATATCTTCTGGAAGAATCTCTAAAATATAGCGAAGAACAGGAGAGAATTTTCAATGAAATGATCGTCGAAACTGATGCAAAAGATAAAAAAGCAAAGCGAGAAGCTTATGAAAAAGCTTTGTATGCATCTTATAAAGGAATTGGCGCAATGGATTTTATAAATACCGTTTTAAAATAAATACCTACACATTTTTATAATTTATAATGCTGGCCTCACTTCGGTGAGGTTTTTTATTATAAATTTTACACTAAAATGAAAGAAAATGGTCATTTATTAGTTATTTTAGCCGTTTTAAAAGTAAGAATATACCCCTATAGAACGAATACATGGAAAACATCATTGAATCAGAAAGTTACAAAATTCAAAAACCAGAAAACTGGGCTCCTACAATTAATGACGATCAACTTATTGAATATATAAAAGAATCCGATTTCTCAAAAAAACAAGTTGAAGAAGGTCGTGATTTCTGCTACTTCTTAGATAAAATCTACTACACAAGCGATACTGAAAACAGCGAATATGCTTGCGTGGCCTATACTCTTAACGAGCCTTCCAATCTTGAAAACGCTTCGGTAAAAGATGTTGTTGTGGAAGAAAATGAAACTTATTTAATACACAGAATTAGCGTGCTGAGAGATGGTGTTCTGATTGATAAAATTCCTGATACTAAAATTAAAGTTTTAGATAGTGAAAATCAGAGTGAAGGCGGCATTTTAAGCAGTAACAAAAAAGTAAATATTACGATTAAAGATTTACGTCTTTATGATGTTTTAATTACTGAAGATTCGCGCACCAAGGTTTTTACTGATCGCGATTTTATGCGAAAAGAATTTCTTAAGTATGTTTACGTAACACCAAGCACTTATTGGGCTTATGGCAAATACAAGTTTTCTTTTATCAATGACAGAAAGGAAGCAATCACATACAAAAAGACATTCTTTAGAGATGAAGAGGGAAATGTTTTGGAACCAGAAATTAATTTCTTGAAAAAAGAAGAAAAGTTTGTAATCGAAAAAGAAGATTATATTAACTCTTTTGATTCAAACCGAGAAATTGCTCCTTTTATTGATTTTGCAACAGATCGCAACTGGGTTGACTTATCAAATTACATTTCTCCGCTTTACGAAGACATATACAGTAAAGCTTCTTTAACAGAATTTGCTCCAAAACTGGTAGAAAAATTGGATGCCATTGCAGATCAAGACGAAAAATTACAATTTGCAATTGATTACGTGCAGAACCATGTTTACTACATTTATAATGCGGATGAAATGAATGGCCATAAACCGCAAGAGCCATCAGTAACGTATGAAAATAAACAGGGAGATTGCAAGGCAAAATCGGTTTTACTTAAAGTGGTTTTAGATTATATCAATATTGATGCTTCTGTAGTTTTGGTTAATTTCAATTCAGATCTTTACATTAAATATTACCTTCCGTCATTATTGACTTTTAATCATGTTATTGTAAAAATCAATTACAAAGGCGGAACTTATTTTGTTGATGCTACTTCAAGAGACGAATTCGGGCTAATTGAAAATCGCGGCTATATCTATTTTATGCATTACTTGGAAGTAAAACCAAATCAGGAATTGCAGATTAAGGAGCCTTACAGATTTCCTTATTATGGAATAACTGAAAAAGCAGATTTTAGTGCTCAAAATAATATAGGAACGCTAAAATTGGTTTCGACTTACAAAGGAGGTCGTGCCAATTATATGCGTAAATATTTCAAAAACACAAACAAAAGAGAGATCATTGACAGCTGGAATAATTTCTTGTTCTATGCTTTAAATTATTCTAATGATCGAAACGGAACGGATATCAGAACCATTTTTAAAGATGCGACGATTGAACTTGTAAGCGATGATAAAAAGCTAAATGAATTTACGATTCAGTATAATGCTACAGTCGAAAATCCGTATTTTACAGATGCAGAAAAGAATCGCTTTTTAATGTATTTTGATCGCAATGTGGTTAAAAATGCTGCACGCGACTTTATGCACACGGATCTTTTGTTTTGGCATAATTTTGATAACGAGAAGTACGAAATCAATTTAACGACAGATCAAAAAATCGATACTCAGGAAAAATATACAATTCAGGAAAGTACGATCACAAATCCTTATTTTGATTTCACAAGCCGTAAAAAAGTAACCAAACATGGTGCTTCTATAATTGTTGATTATAAACCGTTAATCAACTTAGAAATTCCAAGTGAAGATTTTGAAGATTTTAGAAATGCACATCATGAAATTGCCGACAGTAATTATGGCGTTGGAATTGACATTATCGAACAAGGTTTAATGAATATGCTGAAATATAGTTTTAAAAAACGATTAAAATAATTTCGATATAAAAAAACGGGGCTCAAAAAGAAGCCCCGTTTTTTATTTAATTTACTAATTCAAAATCAGATCTTAATTTAATATCTGCTGATGAAGTTCCGATCATTACTTCAAAATCTCCTGGTTCAGCAACCCATTCTACTTTATCATTATAGAAAGAAAGTTTCTCTTTGTCAATTGTAAATTCGATTGTTTTAGATTCTCCTGCATTTAATTTCACTTTCTGGAAATCTCTTAATTCTAAAACTGGTCTTACAACAGATCCAAATTTATCTTTCAAATACAATTGAGCAACTTCTTCTCCAGCTACTTTTCCGCTATTTGTCAATTGGAAAGAAACTTTAATCGTTTCATTGCTTTTTATTTTAGTTGAAGATAATTTCAAACCTGAATAATCAAACGTTGTATAGCTCAAACCATATCCAAAAGGATATTTTGGAGAGTTTTTCAAGTCGATATAAGCCGAAACATAGTTTGTTGCGTTTTCGTCTTTAGCAGGTCTTCCTGTACTAAAGTGATTGTAGTAAATTGGAATCTGCCCTACTTCTCTTGGAAAAGTCATTGGCAATTTTCCAGACGGATTGTAGTCTCCAAATAAAACATTTGCAATAGCATTTCCAGCTTCAGTTCCTAACCACCAAGTGTATAAAATTGCCGGAACATTATCTGCAGTCCAGTTGAAAACCAAAGGTCTTCCAGCATTTATTAAAACGACAACTGGTTTTCCTGTTGCCATAACTGCTTTTACTAAATCTTCTTGAACTCCTGGTAAATGCAAGTCGCTTCTACTTTTGGCTTCACCGCTCATGTCGCGTCTTTCACCAATACTCAAAATCACAACATCGGCTTGTTTAGCTGTCGCAACCGCTTCTGCAAAACCATCTTTGTTTGTTCCTTCAATTTCACAACCTTTTGCATACAATAATTTGGTGTTTTTGCCCACTTTATTTTGCAATCCATCCCATTGCGAAACGATCCATTTATTGTAATCAACTTCTGGAAGTTCTACAGACCAGAATCCCATGTTTTCTTTATATTCTTTTACCATTGGACCAATAAATGCAATGGTTTTAGCATTTTTTGAAATTGGCAAAGTTTGGTTTTCGTTCTTTAATAAAACGATACTTTTTTCAGCCATTTCTCTAGCTGCTTTTCTGTGTTCCGGATTGTTTAATGCTTTTTCAGCACGTTTTTCATCTGAGTATCTGTAAGGATCATCAAATAATCCTAATTCGAATTTCTTACGAAGAATACGTTTTACAGCATCATCAATTAAATCAATAGAAACTCTACCTTCTTTTACCAAAGCTGCTAAGTTGTAGCGATATGCATTACTTTCCATATCCATGTCGCTTCCTGCTGTAATCGCCGAATAAGCTGCTTCTTTAAGATCTTTAGAATAACCGTGAGCTACCATTTCTCCAATTGATCCCCAGTCTGAAACTACGAAACCTTGAAAGTTCCATTTTCCTTTTAAGATATCTCTTTGTAAGTGTGCATTCCCAGTTGCTGGAATTCCGTTAATATCATTAAATGAATTCATAAATGTTGCAGCTCCTGCATCTAAAGCCGCTTTAAATGGCGGTAAATAGGTTTCCCATAACATTCTTTCGCTCATGTCTACAGAGTTGTAATCTCTTCCTCCAACTCCGGCTCCATAAGCCGCGAAATGCTTTACGCAGGCCATAACAGAGTTTAAGTCTCCAAGTTTGTTTCCTTGAAAACCTTTTACTCTTGCGTAGGCAATTTTAGAACCCAAGTAAGTATCTTCTCCTGCACCTTCCATTACACGTCCCCAACGAGGATCACGACCAATATCTACCATTGGAGCAAATGTCCAATGAATTCCGCTTGCTGCTGCTTCTGTTGCCGCCACTCTTGCGCCTAATTCGATTGCTGCTAAATCCCAACTTGCCGCTTCTGCTAACGGAAGAGGAAAAGTCATTTTGTAACCGTGAATAACGTCTTGGCCAAACAACAACGGAATTTTAAGTCTTGACTGCATCGCCAATTCCTGATATCCTCTTGTGTATTTTGTTCCGATAACATTTAGCATCGAACCAATTAAACCTTGTTTGATTTCGTTTTGCTTGTTCGGATTAATTGTAATTGGTCCCGTTGCCTGATTGTCGCCAGTGTACTGATTTAGCTGGCCAATTTTTTCTTCAATTGTCATTTTTTTCAACAGATCATTGACTTTCTGATCTATTGACTGCTGCTGTGCCGTCGCAAAAAGCGAGAGCATAAACAGTGTAATTGTCGTTGCTTTTTTCATAGTTTAAGTGGTTTACCAAACGTAAGTAGCAACTGCTCCTGCGTTTAGTGTGGTTGTAGTTTGTTTGTCGTTGTATTTTATATTAAAAGTTTCTGCCGAAGTTCCGTCATTTTCTACAATTAAAACTGTTTGTCCTAACGGAGTCATGAAAGAAACATTGTGTAAATTTCCTACAATATTGCTGCCGATTCTTACTGAACCTTCTGGAACAAATTTAGAAGCATGTCCGATAATATAATATCCTACTTCTCTTTTGATATTTTGATTTTGGTCAACCATCAAAGCACCTTTACAAGTTGAACATCCTCCTGGCGTGAAAGGTTTGTAAAACTCATCATTTGCTAATCCCCAAGAAAGTGCGTTTTTACTCCAGTTACGCATTGAACCAATTACTACATTTTTTACACTCCATTTCAAATCGGTTTCAAAATTAGTTCCGCTTCCGGTATATTGTTCTGTAAAATACAAATCCTTATTTGGAAATTCGTTATGAACAGTTGATAAAGCACTGATATCTCCTTCGTACAAGTGAAAAGCTGACCCTGCGACAAACGGATTTGCTTTTGAATCTCTTAAAATCGTCAAAGGATATTCTGGTTTATTACAGTTGTGATCGTAAACAATAATTTTGGTTTTGATTCCTGCTTTCGCGAAAGCGGGACCCAAATTATTCCCAACAAAATCTGCTTGCTGTTCTGCCAACATTAGCAAACTTGGGTTGTTTCCTGGGTGTAAAGGTTCATTTTGAGGCGTAATCGCATCAATTACAATTCCGTGCGATTTCATTGCTTGAATATATTTCACAAAATATTCTGCATAAACCTGATAGTATTTTGGCTGTAAACTACCGCCTTTTGAACTTCCGTTATCTTTCATCCAAACTGGAGGCGACCACGGAGAACCCATTATTTTGATTTTAGGATTTATAGCTAAAATCTCTTTCAAAACCGGAATCACATCGTCTAAATCTGGACCAAGATTAAAGTGTTCCAATTTTAAATCGGTTTGACCTTCTGGCATATCATCATACGAAAAAACTTTTTCATTCAAATCTGATGCACCAATACTTATTCTTAAATAACTTAAACCAATGGCATCTTCTTTTCTAGAAAACAATTCCTGAAGCAAAGCTTCTCTTTTTGATTTGTCTAGCTTTTTAATGGCTTGCGCACTTCCTCCAGTTAATGAAAATCCGAAACCTTCAATAGTTTGGAATTTCTCTGAAGGATTTACTTCAATGGTTTGATTTGAATTTGTTTCTGAAGTGAAAACTAACTCAGGTTGTTTTTTAAGTTTTGAAGTTTCATCTGTTGTGGTAATCCAAGAAGAAACTTTTCCAGTATTTTTTACAGCATTTGTTGAAGATCCACAGTTGAACTGCATTGCAATTAATGGCAGCAAAACTAGGATCTGAAGTTTTTTGTTGATGTTTTTCATTTTTAATCTATTTCTATTAAGACAGGCAAATGATCTGACGGATATTTTAAATCTTTAGAATCACTTAACACTGCGTGTTTTTGAACTTTTAGACCACTATTTTTTGAAATAAAAATGTAGTCTAATAATAATGTTACGGATTCATTGTGTTTGAAATCGTTGAAAGTTCCTGAAGGACCGAAAGGTTTTTCTATTGAAACATCTTTGGTATCATCCATCACTTTTTTGATTTCTCCAATTTGCGTTGTGTTTGGTTCAGAATTGAAATCACCCATTAAAAAAGCGGGGTAGTTTTTTGTGTTTAATTCTTTTATTTTAGAAAGAGCAAGCTGTACCCCTTTTACTCGCGCTTCTTCACCCATGTGATCTAAATGCAAATTGAAAACCCAAAATACTTTTTTAGTTTTTAGATCTTTAAAAAGTCCGTATGTACAAACTCTATTGCAAGCAGCATCCCAACCTCTTGAAACCACATTTGGAGTTTCAGACAACCAGAAAGTATTAGATTGCTCTACTTTAAATCGGTCTTTTTTGTAGTAAATCGTACACGCTTCACCTAAACCTCCTTCTTCTCTTCCAACTCCGAATTTGTTATAATTTGGCAAAGCCGATGCAATATCTAACACTTGGTTTGGCATTGCTTCCTGAACTCCGAAAACGTCTGGACTGTAAAAACCAATTTGAGATGTAAAATAATCTTTTCGGTTTGGCCAAGCATTTTCTCCATCTGAGGCAACATCCAGACGGATATTATAAGTCATAATTTTTAAATTCTGACCATAAAATAAGTTCACGCTTAAAAGCAGCATTACTGCAAAAACAAGTTTGTTTATCTTTTTCATGTTAAAAAATTTTAATCTTGTAAAGCTAGTGTTTACGAGGCTTTAAAGAAAAAAATCTGTTTAAAAATTATGTTAATTATATACTCTTACATAATCAATTTCGTAGGTTGCTCTTTGAAAGTTTGGATCGACAGCTCCTCCAAAATTTCCTCCCATTGCAAAGTTTATAATCACAAAGAATTTATCATTAAATGGAGTTGTACTAGAGTTTTTGTAGCTATAAAATAAATTATCATCTACATAAAAATTGATGTTTTCTGCACTCCATTCGGCAGCATAGATGTGAAACTCGGTTGTCGAATTTGGAGCCGTTGTTGTTTTAGTATCTGGCGTATTTCCTGAGCGTCCTGGTGAATGCAAGGACGAATGGATTACATTTGGATTATTACCAACTGATTCTAAAATATCTATTTCTCCGCATAACGGCCAACCTGCAGTATCTATATTATCTCCAAGCAACCAGAAAGCAGGCCAAGTACCGCCACCAGCTGGCAATTTTGCGCGAATCTCTGCTCTTCCGTATTTAAAAGAAAACTTCCCTTTGGTTAGCATTCTTGTAGAAGTGTATTGGCTTCCTTGGTAATTTTCTTTGATTGCCGTAATTTTCAAAAGACCTCCTTCGATTTTTACATTTTCAGAACGATTGGTGTAATATTCCAATTCGTTATTTCCCCAGCCATTTCCTGTTCCTAAATCATAACCCCATTTTGAACTATCAGGCGCTCCATCGGTATTGAATTCATCTGACCAAATTAATTTTCTGGCTACGAAAATATTTACTGTTGCAGAAGTATTCGTATACTTTATTCCGTTAAATGCTGTAACATCAATCGTATAGGTTTTGGTTCCTGGCTGCGTAAATTCATATGTAAAACTGCTAGTTGTAAACTCTTTTGTTTCGTTGTTTACCACTACCTTATATGACTTTGCATTAGGAGCTTCAATTTTTAAATTAATTTTTCCGCTTCCGTCTCCATTTGGCATTTCGGCGGTTTTGCCCACTACATCAACTTGTACAGAAATTTTATCGGGAGCTACAACAACAGGAGTATCTGTCGTATCGTTGTTACTGCTGCAAGACTGGAATACAAACAATAGGATTAAAGTAAGAACTCCAGCTCTATTTGCGAGATTAATCATTTTCATCTTTTTATTATTTAAATGGTTTAGTTAATAAATTGAATATCAAGATAAATATTATTTCTTCTACTTTTTGTTTTTGTTCATAACAAAGTCAAAATAGTTCAAATTAAAACCTCCTTTTTCAAATACAACTTTTACTTTATTTGAACCCGATTTTAATGCTACCGTAGATAAAACTACAGTCTTCCATTTGTTATCTCCAGCTGTTGCGGGAAGCGTGATTTCATTAGATTTTGTTCCATCAATTTCTAAGTGCAATTTTCCTTCAGCTTTCTCGCTAGAATAACGAATGGCAACATTGTAAGTTCCTTCTTTTGCATCAACCGTATATTGAATCCATTCTCCGTCTTCAATAAAAGAAACTTGATAACCGTTTGAATCTTTGTCTTGGCAAGGCAAAATATCAACTCCATCATTTCTCATACTGTTACCGCGATTCCATTGATCATCTTTTCCGGTAACGCTTCTATAATTTACAAAATCAGTATCTGAATAGGCTTTTCCGTTGGTTCCTAAATCGTAATGCGTTGCGGCAACTTTTCCTGGAACAGCATTCTTCTTGTATGGTTTTGTATCGTCTGTTTGCACTTGTCTAAACATGGCATCTACAACATCTGGCTTAACGGTTACGTTTTCCATTTTGTAGTTGTCGGCCATTTTCATCAGCGTCTTTTTTGCAAATTCTGGAGATGGTTTTAGACCACCGTCTTTCCAATATTTCAACAGAACATCATATTCACGAGTTTTAGTAACAGAAGCTACTCCAGCGATATTGTCTATTTTTTTCATTGGCCAAAATGCCCATCCGATATTATGGTTTTCTACTAAAGTAAGTACATCTTTAAACCAAACATTCGAATTTTCTCCACTTTCTCCCATCCAGATTGGCACATTGTATTTTTCCCTGTACTCTAGCATCTTTTCGATAGAAGCTTTGTCGTTATAGTTCCAATATTTATGAAAACTTAAAGCCAAATTATCATCCCATAACGGAAAAATTCCGTTGTAGTTATTTCCCCAACAATTTCCTTCAATAAAAATTAAATGATTGGTATCGACTTCGCGAATGGCTTTTGTAACTGCGACCATTAAATCTCTTAAAGGTCCGTTTGAATTTTCGTCACAACCATTCTTGTTTGATCCTGTAAAATTCCAGTTGGGTTCGTTGATAATATCATACGCTCCAATCCAAGGATTATCTCGGTAACGAGAAGCCAATTTCTTCCATAAAGCAATCATTTTTTTCTGATTGGCTTCGCTCTGCCAAAGCGCTGGTTTTGTAGTATCAAAATCTGAAATTGCAGCGTCGTTTCCTTGTCCTCCAGGAGCTGCGTGCAAATCTAAAATCAGATATATTTTATTCTCTGCACACCATTTCAACAAATTATCGGTCATGGTAAAACCTTCTTCTATCCAAGTGATTTCACCATTTTTTTCCTGCTCGATTGGCGGTGTGTACAGATTGTAATGCATTGGAAGACGAATCGAATTGAATCCCCATTTTGCCAAAGAATCAATATCTCGCTTTGTGATCCCGTTTGCTTTATAGGCTGCGTAGAATTCTTTTGTTCCCTCTACGCCTATTACATCTTCTATTTTTTGTTTTATCTGATATTGCGGACTAGCAAATGGCTGGGTCTTCAACATATAACCTTCCTGCACCATCCATCCGCCAAGACCTAAACCTCTTAAAAGAACATTTTTACCATTTCCGTCTACTATTTTTTGTCCGTCTCTATGCAAAAAACCTTGTCCAAAAGAGGCAATCGAAACAAAAAGCAGCGATGTTAAAAGTATTTTTTTCATATAAAATAGTTTTTCAATTATTTCCATGTATAAGTTCCGACAGATCCTCCTTCAAGTGAAGTGGTTACCCATTTTCCATTGAATTTAATATTGAAAGTTTCTGTTGCAGATCCATCATTTTCAACAATCAATACTTTTGAACCTGAAGGGGTGATAAAAGCGACATTTTGCAAGCTACCACCAGAATTGCTCTCGATTCTAGTAGATCCCATTGGAACAAATTTTGAAGCATGAGCAATAATATAATACGCCACATTACGCTGAAAACTATCGGCTGAAGTTATCGTGATAGCCCCTTTACACATTGTACAACCACCATCAGTATGCGGGCCAAAATTTTGATTGTTGGCCACATTCCATTCTAAAGCATTTTTACTGTAATTTCTCATTGATCCGATAATTACATTTCGAAGATGCCATTTTAAATCGCCATCAAAACTACCTTCAGAAGAAGTCCATTGTTCTGTAAAATATACGTTTTTGGTCGGATAAGAATTGTACACATTGGTTAGCGCACTAATATCTCCTGCATATAAATGAAAAGCCGATCCGTCTACAAAAGGAAAGGCATCTGCATCTGCCAAAATTGCTTTTGGATAATTTGGATTATCGCAATTGTGATCGTAAGCAATAATTTTTACATTTAGATTTGCGGCTTTAAATGCAGGCCCCAAACTATTTTTAATAAAACTTCCCTGATCAGCAGCAGACATATACATACTTGGGTTATTCCCGTCATGCAAAGGTTCGTTTTGAGGAGTTACAGCATCAATGGTAATTCCTTCTGCTTTCATTTGCTGAATGTATTTTACAAAATATTTAGCGTAAACATCATAGTATTCTGTTTTCAGTTTTCCGCCTTTAAAACTTGCTACATCTTTCATCCAAATAGGTGCAGACCAAGGTGTTGCTAAGATTAATATTTTAGGATTAATTGCCACAATTTCTTTCAGCATGGCAATTAGATTTTTGTCTTTTTCTAAACTGAATTTCTCTAGATTTAAATCTGTTTCTCCAGCTGCAAGATCGTTGTAAGTAAATGGTGTTGCATTTAAATCTGAAGCTCCGATACTGATTCTAATATAACTCACTCCAATTGAGTTTTCTCCATTACCGAATAATTCCTGCAAAAGAGCGGTTCTTTTAGCAGCGTTTAATTGGTTTATAACATCTACACTTCCTCCTGTCAAGGTATATCCGAAACCATCGATAGTCTGGTATTTTTGAGCAACATTCACTTCAATATTAGCATGCCCATTTGCTGTTGTACCAAATCCTAATGTCCCTGATTGTTTTGCCAATAAAACACTCTGATTGCCTTTTGTAAGCCAAAAATCAACATCGTTTGTTACTACTACTGGAGGGTTTACAACTGGTGGATCTACTGGCGGATTTTCTACTGGATCACTTGAAGAAGAGCATTTTACTTGAGCCAATACGGCTGTAATAAAGAAAAATACTTTTATAGAGTTCTTTAAATTAAATTTCATATTTCGTGGTTATTTAGTTAGCTGACAATTAATATACAATTGTCTGTATAGCGTGTGCCGGAATTGTAATTGTTGTTTTTTCTTTTTGATTTTCTAAAGAATAAACAATCTCTTTTTCAGATTGATTCATTACGATCGTAATCAATTTTCCGTCAGAATTTTTAAAAGAAGTACTTAACAACGATGTATCGTTTACAGTTTCAAGTACTCTTTTTGCATTTGGTCTAATGAATTTTGAGAAATGTCCAATATAATAATACATTGGAGTATAGATTAATTCATCTTTTGTGGTGTCGGCATGAATAGGCGCAAAACAGAAATTACCAACATGGTTAGGCCCTCCGTTCTGGTCTAAAAGAATATTCCAGTCTGTCCAGCCCACAGTACCGTTATTAAAATCATGAATTATATTGGTTCCGTAACGTTCTGCATTTCCCCAAAACTGATATTTTGCAGCATCAAATTTCTCAATACATCCTTCGGTAAAAAGGAGATTTTTATTTGGAAATGCTTCATGAACTTTCGCTACAGATTCGAATTGAGGTGGGCCTCCATTCCAAGTTTCATACCAGTGAAATCCAATTCCCCAAGCATATTTAGAAACTTCTGGATCTGAGAAAACAAGATTGGCTCTTTTTTCCAACATATCTCCCCTATTATGATCCCAAATAATAACGTTTTTAGAACCCAGCCCTTCTTTTTCTAAAGTTGGACCAAGATGATTTTTAAGAAAATCTCTTTCTGCTTCTGGAGTGTAAATACAAGATTCCCATCTTTGTTTAGCCATTGGTTCGTTCTGAACCGTTAATCCCCAGATTGGAATTCCTTCTTTTTCGTATTCTTTTATAAACTTAGCATAATACAATGCCCAAGCAGGAGCAAATTCTGGCAACAAAACGCCGCCGTGCAAAATATCGTTATTGTCTTTCATGAAAGCTGGGGGACTCCAAGGGCTGACAAATAAGGTTAGTTTCCCGCCGGCTGTTTCAATTGCTTTTTTAATTAATGGAATTCTATATTTGCGATCGTGGTTTATATTAAAAGTCTTTAATTCTTTGTCTCCTTCTGAAACATAAGTATAGCTGTCACTGCTGAAATCACAGCTGTGAATGTTTGTTCTTGCTAAAGAATATCCAATGCCTTTGTTTTTATCGTAATAAGCAGTTAAGAATTCCTGCTGTTTTTTCGGCGATAATTTTGCGAAGACTTCTGCGCTTGCATCTGTAATTGCTCCTCCTATTCCAAGGAAAGTCTGGTCTGTTTTTTCAGTATTTATTCGAATAGATACTGTTGCTATTTTTTGTTGTGTAGTGTTGTTTTTTGAAATTAAATCGTTTGATAAAGTCAATTTCAAATTGGTGTTTTCGGCTGTAGTATAAACCTTTATTTTACTGTTTTTTTGAGCTGTTATTTTTGAGCTAAAACCGCTTAATTGTATTAAGACAAAGGCTGATAAAAATATTTGAGAGGTAACTTTCATGTTGCTTAAATAATCGTTTTAAAATTAAAAGCAAGAGAAGACTAAGATGGATGATTCAAATTAGTCCTCTTCATTACTTTACTGCAAAATATTAATAAACAAGTGTTTGTATAGCGTGTGGCGGAATTTTTACTTCTGCCTTTTTATCTCCAATAATCAAATTGTAGGTAAGGTCGTTTGCCGATTGGTTCATGACAATTGTTGCCATTGTTCCGTCAGCATTTAAAAAAGAGGTGCTTAATAAAGCGCTTTTGCTTACTGCAGTACTTACTCTAACTGCGTCTAAACGGATGAATTTTGAAAAGTGTCCGATATAATAATAAGATGGTGTGTAGATTAATTCTCCTGTTGTAGTATCTGCATGGATTGGTGCAAAACAGAAATTTCCAACATGATTAGGTCCTCCAAACTGGTCTAAAAGAATATTCCAGTCTGTCCAAGCTACTGTTCCATTATTAAAATCATTTATCATATTGATTCCGTAACGCTCTGCATTACCCCAAAATTGATATTTCGATGCGTCAAATTTTTCGATACATCCTTCGGTAAACATCAATTTTTTATCTGGATAAGCTTCGTTTACTTTTCCTACATTATCAAACATCGGCGCACCGCCCGACCAAGTTTCATACCAGTGAAATCCCATTCCCCAAACATATTTTGACGCTTCTGGATCTGAGTAAATTACGTTTGCACGATAGTTCATTAAATCGCGGTTATGATCCCAAACGATTATTTTTTTATTGCCAAGGTTCTCTTTTTTCAAAGTTGGTCCAAGGTAATTTTTGATAAAGTCTCTTTCAGCTTCAGCTGTGTAAATACAAGATTCCCAAGTCTGCACCGCCATTGGCTCATTTTGTGTAGAAGTTCCCCAAATTGGAATACCTTCTTTCTCGTAGGCTTTAATAAACTTTACATAGAAATTTGCCCAAGTCTGGTAGTATTCTGGAAGTAAAGTACCACCTTTCAATACATTTTTATTGCTTTTCATAAAAGCATTTGGAGACCAAGGCGCAACGTATGTTGTCAATTTTCCTCCCGCTTTCTGAATGGCTTGTTTGATTAAAGGAATACGATACTGTCTATCATGATCAATAGAAAAAGTCTTCAAATCTTTGTCACCTTCCTCGATGTAAGAATAGCTTCCACTGCTAAAATCAGAACTTTGAATTGTTGTTCTTAGCAAAGAATAGCCAATACCTTTTTGTTGATCGTAGTAGGCATTTAAAAATTCTGCTTGTTTTTCTTTTGAAAGTTTAGCAAATATTTCGGCGCTAGCATCTGTAATAGCACCTCCGATTCCCATAAATGTTTGAAATTTTTTAGCTGGCTGTACAAAAACAGAAGTTTCTATTTCTAAAGGCTGTTTTGCGGCAGAAAAAGTCAAATTGTCTGTGGTAGTTAATCGCAACTTAGAGTTCTCTGCGGTAGTGTAAACGGTTATTTTTTTGCCGTTGGTTGTAAACTCTTTTTTTGTTTTTGGCTGTTGTGCAAAAGCTGCAGCAGAAAACAAAAGGCATATAATTTTTAGGCTATTTTTTTTCATTCGCTTCCAATTATTGTGTGTTATTAAATTGAAGTTTAGAAGAAATCAAAAATCGAGTTCTACCCTTTGAAGGATTTAAAAAATAGCCCATACTCATAATGATTATGGGCTATTTACAACCAAACTTAAACTTAAACTTAACTTAACTTTTTATTTTCCTCTGAATTCAACCTTTGTGATAGTAATTGGCTCATTACCTGTAGCATTACATCCAGATCTAATTAAAAGGTAAATTGTTCCGCTTTCAGAGAATTTAACCACATTAGAAACTGTCTTAGTTACATCGTTTTTTACACATCCAATTCCAGATAATTTTCCTGAAAATTTAGATGTTCCGCAACCATCCCAAGTACTTAATCCCATCACTTTATTCTCTTTATACTCAACACCTGGTTGTGGTACCGATTTACCAGCATATACTTCAAAAAAAGTTTCTTTTAAACCGCTAGGGCAAGAGATTGACATGTCGATAGTATATTCTCTATCTTTTACAACCTCGATTGCTTGATAAATACCTTCCTGAGCCCATCCGCCTGGCGAATGAATTGTAGCACTGTTATTAGCATAAGACCAAAAAGCAGTACCAGATGGGCTTAATTTTGCACTTGTCCATTTAGCTTGATCTGCAGCTGTTGCAAAAGTTCCGCCTTGCACTAAGTTTCCTTTTGCAGGATCTGTCTGAGCAACCACAATCTGCTGAGAAGAAGTTCCCATAGCAGCTCCAGCTCCAATAGCAGTATGTGTAACTGTATACGTTCCTGCATCAGGTAAAGAAATCACTTGATTCATTTTTCCCGGACTAGCACCGTCTCCAGTATCCCATTTTGAAGAAATAACTCCTTTAGTCTGTGCCGTTAGAAGATACGTATTCATTGCGCCAGCAACTGGTGTAATAGTAAACGCAGCATCAACATTAGTAGCTACAAGAGGATTTTCATTAACTTCTTCGCTGCAGCTATTTAGTGTTCCTAATGCTAAAGCTAGCATTAGGTATACACTTTTTCTAAAATATATATTTAGGTTCATTTCTTTTTGTTTTGGTTAATTAGTAAATACTATTGGTAATTAGGATTTTGTTTCAATTTAGTACCGTTAAGTTCTGTGTACGGAATTGGGAAAATCTCATCTGTTCCAGCATCAAAACCTCTATCAGATAAAGCTGCCGCTGCATCTCCCCATCTTACTAAATCGAAGAATCTATGTCCTTCACCTGCTAACTCCATTCTTCTTTCATGCTTGATAGCTGCTAATGTTACAGGAACTGGATCTAGTCCTGCTCTTTTTCTAACTGCATCAAGTAATTGCTGTGCTCTTGTTCCAGATCCTAAAGCTTCTGCTTCCATTAAGTAAGTATCTGCAAGTCTGATTATATAAGAATTTTGTTTGTAGTTCAACTCTGAGTTACCTCCACCAGTACTAACATCTGACTGTCTTGGAAGGTATTTGTTCAAGAAATATCCAGTATCTTGGTAAGCTGGAATATAATCTGCTTTTCCTGCTGCTTTTAATGCTTTTAGATCAAGAATTGTAGCTTCTAAACGTGGATCACCTTGCATTGCATCATATAATTTTTGAGTTGCAACGTTAAATGCCCATCCCGCAGGAAGATTTGGTGCATCAGAACCTTCTGGTCTAGAATATCCTCTAGGTCCAACCATGATATTTAAAGAGTTACCTTCGTCTCTACCATTCCCCCAGAAAGTCCAATCAGAGTTTCCTGCACTACTGTGAGATACTTCGATTAATGATTCTGCGTTGAATTTGTTTGATGTAATCCATAAGTCACTAAATTTATCTAACAATTTATTGCCATATTGATTTACTCCTCCTGGAGTACCATTTACTTCTGCTAAAACAGCTGCTGCTTCAGCTTTTTTACCTTCAAATAAATATACTTTTCCTAATAGTGCTTGAGCTGCTCCTTTGTTAAATCTTCCAGCTTCAGTTTTTGCAACTACCGTATTTGGTAAAACTGCAATAGCCTCTGTTAAATCTTTTTCGATTTGAGCATAAATTACCTCTGGTGCAACTTGCTCAGGTGTAAAGATTGTTTCTGTTGTTAATGGCTCTAAAACTAATGCAATGTTTTTGAACAATCGTACTAAGTTAAAATAGTAAAATGCACGTAGTGTTTTAGCTTCTGCAGCAAATCTACTTCTAACTGCATCATTCATTGAAGCAGCTGGTAACTTAGCTAACAAAATATTTGCTCTAGAAATACCTTGATAGTGATCGTTCCAGTAGCTTCCTGGAATAGTGATTGAAGAAAGTGAGTGTGTAGAGAAATTTTGAATTCCTGTTCCATCTGTAGAACTACCTCCACCAGCATAAAAATCGTCAGAACCAGCATTCAACATTGCTACTAGGTTTTCAAAACCACCTGTGTTTTTTCTAATTGGATCGTAAACTCCAATTAAAGCCGCATAACATTGCTGCTCATTAGAAAAGTAGGTACTTGTATCAAATTTTCCTTGTGGATCGATGGTCACAAAATCTTCAGAACAAGATCCTAGAACAGCCATTGCCACAGCGATATATATATATTTAAATTTTATCGTTTTCATGATTCTTTAATTTTTTTAAAATTGAACGTTAGCTCCAAACAGAATAGATCTTGCTTGCGGATAAACTCCTTTATCTACACCATAAACCTGACCTCCAATTTCTGGATCAAATCCAGTATATTTTGTAAAAGTGATTAAGTTTTCTCCAGTTAAATAAAAACGTAATTTATCTGCTCCAATTTTAGATGATAAACTTGCTGGCATTGTGTAACCAAGAGTTACAACTTTTAGACGCAAGTAGTTTCCATTTTCAAGATAAAAATCAGACATGTTAGTGTAATTTTTATTTGGGTCATTATTTGTCAATCTTGGATAATCGTTTGAAGTTCCCTCTCCAACCCAACGCTCTAAAGCTTTAGTCTGATAGTTTGCATTAAGCACATCTAATCTTCTTAAACCTTGGAAAATTTTACTTCCCGCAGCTCCTTGAGTAAATGCCATAAAGTCAAAGTTTTTGTAATCTAAATTTACTGTAAAACCAAAAGTATATTTAGGCAAGTTTGTTCCTAAGAATTGTTTATCGTCCTCAGTAATATTTCCGTCACCATTTGTATCTACCCAACGGAAATCTCCAGGTCTTGCATTTGGTTGGATTAAACCACCTGCTGCATTTTTGTATGCTGCAACTTCAGCTTCATTTTGGAAAATACCTGCTGTTTTAAAACCATAGAATTCGTTAAATGAGTGCCCAACTTGTGTTCTAGTTACTGGCCCCATAGATTGGAAACTAGCATCTCCAACAATGAAATTAGTAGATGATCCTACATAAGTAATTTCGTTTTTCAGGTAAGCAACGTTGGCATTAACACCTAAGTTAAAATCGCCAAGTCTTTTCTTGTATCCTAATTCAAGCTCAAAACCGCTATTGTCCATATCTGCGATATTTGCAGAAGGCGCATCAACAACTCCTACATATCCAGGAATTACAATGTTTCTTAAGATTCCTTTTGTTGTTTTTTTGTAGTAATCAGCAGTAAAAGTAAAATCATTAAATAATTTTGCGTCAAGACCTACAGTTGTTTGAGAAGTTTCTTCCCATCCTAAGTTTGCATTTGGAAGAGTAGAGTTTCCGTATCCTGTTGTAATATCTCCTGTATTTCCTACAGCATAATTGTAACCTCCAACTACTAATGCTCTATATTTAAAATCATCAATATTATCGTTACCTACAACTCCATAACCTCCACGTATTTTTAAAGTATTAACTACATTGTTTTCTTTCCAGAAACCTTCTTTAGAAAGTACCCATCCAAGAGAGAATGAAGGGAAAACTCCCCATTTGTTATTTTCTCCAAAACGAGTTGAACCATCACGACGAACAATACCAGTAAAAAGATATTTTTCCATGTAATCGTAGTTTGCACGTAAGAATAGTGAAGATAATTTGTGCTCTACTTTATCGCTTGTTCTTGTTGATCTATCTGTTTGAGGAATATCAAAATTCCAAGAAGCATCTTTGTAGCTTGTAATTGGAAGACCAAACATTGTTGTTCCGATAGTAGTACCAATATTCTCAACATAAGCACCTTGTCCTGCTAAAACACTAAAATTGTGATCTCCAAATTTGTTAGCGTATGTTAAGATATTTTCAAGAGTCCAAGAAAATGATTTCTCATTGTTTTGGTTATAGTTATTTCTATCCGCTTTCATATTTGGGTTTAAGAAGTTAACCGGAGTAAACATCTCATCTCCCCAATATGCAATCTTACCACCAAGTGTAGTTCTAAATTTTAAATGACTTGTGATGTTAGCTTCTAAATAAGCATTACCAACAAAATCATCTGACCAGTTGTAACCTCCTAATCTTGTTTGAGTATATGCTAGAGGGTTTGTCATCTCTTGCTGCACTAAAGAAGAAATTCCGTAAGGATTTCCGTTTGCATCTCTAATAACATTTGGGTTTGTATAGAAACCTGTATTTGCTACAGCAGGGTCAGTAACCACTAGTGGAGTAAGTGGGTCTAAGTTAATTGCAGAGCTTAAAGGTCCACCAAACTCACTGTTTGTATTACCAATACCTTTAGACTTTTGGTGTGTATATCCGAAAGTTTGTCCGAAAGTAAAGTAATCAGAAATTTTGTGTGTAGAGTTTAATCTGAAGTTTTTCTTTGTATAGTTAGAAATTTGAGTAGCTACGATACCTTCTTGATCTTGAATTCCAAAAGAAGCATAAAAAGTAGATTTTTCACCACCACCGCTAATGCTTAATTCATGTGTGTATCTGAAAGCAGAATCGTTAAAAATGGCATCTTGCCAATCTGTACCTTTACCGAAAGAAGCTGGATTTGCATATTTAATAGCACCACCATCATTCAAAGATTTTTCATTCATAAGAGTTGCATACTGAGTAGCATTCAACATATCTAATCTTTTAGCTGGAGCAGAAATACCTGCAAAACCATTATAGTTTACAGAAATTTTTCCTGATTTTCCTTTTTTAGTAGTAACTAAAATAACCCCAGTTGCAGCACGAGTACCATAGATTGCAGCAGAAGCAGCATCTTTAAGTACCTCAATAGACTCAATGTCAGATTGATTGATGAAACCAATTGCACCAGCATCTACAGCAATACCGTCAACAACCCATAAAGGATCATTTCCACCTTCTCTAAATGTAGTGATACCTCTTACACGAACTTTTGATGCCGCACCAGGCTGTCCAGAAGTTGCCGCTACAGAAACCCCTGCTACTCTACCTTGTAGCGTCTGCTCGACTCTTCCGTTTGGCACTTTTTCAAGATCAGCTGCTTTTACACTAGAGATTGCTCCAGTTACAACAGATTTCTTTTGAGTACCGTATCCAACAACAACAACTTCATTTAAAGATTGTGATTCTGGTTTTAATTGAATAGTAATTTTTGTTCTTCCGTTTACCGCTTCTGTTACTGTCGAGTAACCAATAAACGTAATTGTTAATGATCCGTTTGAAGGTACCTGCATCTGGAATTTTCCGTCAAAGTCTGACGCAGTAGATTTAGTAGTACCTTTTAATAAAATTGTTGCACCTGGAACAGGCATACCAGTTTCATCTTTAATTATTCCATTTACTGTGACATCCTGAGCCACAGCGATAACCGAGAATAACAAAGATGAAATACAAAAAACAAGTAATTTTGTTAATTTCATTTTTCTAAAAATTTTGGTTAATTAATTAGTAATTTGATGCAATACTAAAACTAAATTTTTACTTTTCACATCTAAAAGTCATTACAAAAACACATCAAAAACAAAAAAATAATATTATAAAAACACATCAAAAAAAGCATAAATATTTGATTATTAGTGTTTTGATAAAACAAAAAATAGTACTAAAAAAAAGTTAATATTAAAAAATAACACTACATGAACTTTTTAGCAGAATAGTTTATTAAAAATCATCAAAACTACAACGTGATAGTGCCTACTATTACGTTGTAAACAGCTATTAAATAAACAATTAGAAGAATAAAACGTTCATTTTTACTAAAATCAAAAAAATAGAGAATATCATTTTTTTACCCTACTTTTTTTACATTATCAGCAATTATTTTTATTATAAGAAAAACCTTATTTTGCTAAATTTCACAAGAAATTACTTTCTTTTAAATGGCTTTACCAATCAAAAAAATGGGAAATAGCGTCTTAAAAAATGGGAAAAACATCATTTTTTAGCGCAAATGAGAAGAAGATTGGTTTTTTCAATGAAATTTAATCTCGCAATTGGGATTTCTTTTAAACCTTTTCAGGACAACTATAATTTTATTTAAAGAAAAACGAATACAGAAAGAAAAGAATCTTCCAGAAAAGCTTTAAAAAGCTTCAAAACACCATTTCTACATGTTTAAAACTGTCCTATACTACCTTAAATGAAAATAAAAAAGAGTTATGTTGGAATACCGTCAAGAAATTGGACATAAAGAGCCTTTTAAGGCTATTAGAGAGCATATCAATACATAAAATCAAAGTAATAAATTCTAGGAAAGTAATAAGCAAAAAATAGCCCATAATCTAAATTATGGGCTAACCAGGCAATAAACTTAACTTAAACTAACCATAGTTTAAATCTTAAATACACTTCTTTCTTAGAATGAAGCATAAAAGGTTTGAAATTCGAAAAAGGAATCTTTTAGTCTTCCTTTTTCGAAATAACTAACACAAAATATTATTCAGGTCTGTATACAAATGTCCAACCAGTTCCAGCATCTTTTAAACTTCTTGGCACATATAAAACCAATTTATCTTCTGTAAGTGTAACAATAGAATATTCGTTAGCTGTATTTCCTGCCTCATATCCTAAAATTTTTGAATTAGTGATAAATAACTTTTTATTAGCAATATCCATAACAAAGCTTCCTTTTTCAGCTGTTGCAGAAGCCGTTTGATAATGATTATAATTCGCAGCCCCATTTAAGTCAAAATGCATTTTACCATCAACGTCTAAAGGAGGACAACAATCTCCCGCATTCCACCAAGCAGTCATGGCTGAATCAGGATTATCTGGAGGAGACAT
The DNA here is from genome assembly GCF_002303885.1 of Flavobacterium sp. ACN2. Taxonomy (GTDB): domain Bacteria; phylum Bacteroidota; class Bacteroidia; order Flavobacteriales; family Flavobacteriaceae; genus Flavobacterium. Next base: position 203,352 of record NZ_MRCM01000002.1, read on the forward strand.
AAACCAATAGGCTTCACCTGTACCTGCAGCACCATCAAAAACCCATGTCTTACCTGCCGCAGTATTAGTACTAACTAAATCATACCAATCTTGATCTAATGGAGTATCAAGTTTGTCAACTTGTACATCTATCGTTTTTGTAAAAAATTCTCCTCCTAAAGTTCCTATAAATGTAAAAGTAGACTTACCAGGAATTGGGTAAACAACAGTTACTTCATTTGTAAGCGCTTTTCCTAAATTATAGTCCCAATACCCCGTAACACCAGGCGTATCCATACTTAAAGTAATTTTATTTCCGCCAGGAGGGGTTTGCACACTTTTTAATTGAACACCTGCAACGTCTGTAGAATTCTGTAAATGCTGTTCATCTACAATTGGGTCACATGCCGAAAAGACCAGCATAAATGCAGCAATTAGTAAATATTTTATATTGTGAATTTTCATCTTTCTAATTATTAATAGTTATTAAATATTACCAACCCGGATTTTGATTGTAAACTCCATTCAATAGTCTAATTTCAGTTTCAGGAATCGGAACCAACCCTTTAGTTTCGGTTCTGTATTTTACACTATAATTAGCATCAACACCAGAATTTCTAACTTGAGTTACATCATTAAAAGCGGTTTCAACATCTCCCCAACGAACTAAGTCAAACCAATGTAAACCTTCAAAAGCCAATTCATGCAAGCGTTCTGTTTTAATATTTTCAAGAGAATAGGCAACTGGTCCAAGATGTGCTCTTCCTCTTACTGCATTCATACCGTCAGCTGTTTTAGTAATTTCAGAGTGCATTAATAATACATCTGCAAAACGCATGAAAATAAAGTCTTGAGCGTGCATCAACTGCATATCTGTAATTGACCAAGCATACATTTGAACAAACATACCAACATATGATCCTTTACCATTGTCATGCTGTAATGAAACATATTTTTTATTAAAATACCCTGTTTCATGGTCTCCTTTATCTGCTGCATAGCCATCTGTTCCTTGATCTGCTTTCCCCACTTCAAGTATAGAACCTCTTTTTCTTGGGTCTGCATCATCCCAGCCACTATATAATCTTGGGTTTACGGTACACCATCCCCAACCTTCTCCAAAAGGTGCCAATGAGTTACCACGCAATGAATTAAACAGGGCAAGTCTATTAGTATAGCTCTGACCATTTGTCCAATCCCAGTTACCAAAAGAATATCTTTGTACAAACATAGTCTCTAAATTTCCTGTCCCAAATGTTGGAGTAACACCGTCTTGACCAACCCATGACAATCCTTCTGCTGCAGCCCAAGGCAATACACTATCGCTTTTTGCACTTTTATTCACATAAGAATACGGCCAAAGGTTTCTGAAATCAGATGCTAGCTTATGACCACTATTATTGATACAATCATCTAAATAAGAGGCAACTTGCGTTCCTGTTAAAGAACCGCCGCCTACAAGAGGTAAATCTGCGGTTGCTTTCTTTTCGATATTGCTCATGTATCCAGTATAAAACAAAAATACACGTCCTAAATAAGCTTCAGCAACCCATTTATTAGCATGTCCATATCTAGAAGTCGGAATACTTGTAAATGGCGTAGAAGGCAAGGTTTCAATAGACAATTTCAAGTCAGATGCAATTTGTGCAAAGGTCTCCTCGTAAGTTGCTCTCGGCACCAATCTATCAGCATCATACGTTATAATCAGTGGAACACCTCCAAAGAATTTAGCTAATCTGAAGTAAAAGAAAGCTCTCATAAATAAAGCTTCACCAAGCGCTTGCTTTTTAAAATCATCTGCTTCTTGCGGTGTATTAAAATACTTAGAAAAATCTGCCGTTGGCACTTTTTCTATAATGGCATTTGCTCTAGAAATTCCATTGTATGATTGTTTCCACATGTCGCGATAAGTATCTTCAGCCGGGTCTTCAAAATTATCTACCCATTTTGCAGACTTATCATCAGGACCACCACCGCCAAACATCATATTATCCATTAAGTTAGCTGCAACTTGTTCTTCACTATGAACATTCGCTGTATAGATGGCATTATAAACACCTGCCATGGCTTCGTTTATATCAGTAGGGCTTTTATAAAAACTATTTAAACTCTTTTCTGAAAGGTTCTCGGTATCCAGATAATCATCACAGCTTGATACTGCAAAAATTGCTGAAATTGCTATTATATATCTTAGTTTTTTCATTGTCAATGTTTTAATATTAAAAATCTGCACTTAATCCAAACATTACTGTTCTCGATTGTGGATATAGACCAAGATCTACCCCAGAAGCCCATGAATAGTTTGTATTATCTCCTCCCCAGCGCACCTCTGGATCCATACCATCATATTTAGTAAATGTGTACAAGTTATTTACAGCAACATAAAATTTAAGATTCGAGATAAATTTGAAATCTTTCAGTATTTCATTAAAATTATAACCTACAGTTAAATTATTAATTCTCAAATAATCAGCATTGTGCATGTATATGTCAGAAATATAATTTGTGTTTCTGTTTGATACAGAACTTAAACGAGGCATTTTGTTTGAAGTTCCTTCTCCGTGCCAACGATCAAAAACATCTGAAGTATAATTTTGTTTCGGGCTATCAGCAAATGATCTGTAAGATTGCATTACCTGCATTCCGTATTTTCCTGCCATTGTAGTGTTTAAATACACATTTTTATATTCGAAGTTTAACTGAATACCTAATTGGAAATCAGGATTTGGATCTCCTAACATTGTTTTATCCTTTTCGTCTATAACACCATCATTATTTAGATCGACAAAACGAACATCTCCAGGACGCTGATCATTAAAATACGGCTGACCTGTAGGACCTACGTAAGCCTCAACCTCTTGTTGGTTTTGCAAAATTCCTGCTGTTTTAAAGCCATAGAAAGAACCAATCGCATAACCTACTTGTGCTCTTGAAATCTCTGAGGTTCCTTGAGATAGTACGTGAGATAAACCGTTAATGATACCATTACCGTTTGCAATTCTTGTAACTCTATTTTTATTGAAAGCTCCACTTACAGTAGCACCATATTTAAAACCACCAATTTTATCTTTCCAAGTAACAGAAAGCTCATAACCCGTATTTTCAATATCTCCTCCATTAATATAAGGATCATCAGCACCAGCAGTTCCAGGGTATTGCGCTTTAACCAACCAGTCTTTTGTTGTTTTCTTGTACCAGTCAAATGTTACTCCTAATCTTGAATCGAAAAAACTTGAATCAAATCCGAAATCTAACTGTTCTGACGTTTCCCAGCTAACATCTGGATTTGGCACTGTTGAAGGATAAGCAGTCTGTCCGGAAACTGGTTTTGTATCTCCAAAGAAATATCCAGGGAAAGCATATTTAATACTAGATGAGTAATAGAAAGCATAATCAGTATATTGATTACCGTTTTGCCCCCAGCTTGCTCTTAACTTCAAGAAGTTAAGATATTTTGAAGTGCTTGCCATAAAATCTTCTTTTGTAACAACCCATCCTGCAGAAACAGAAGGGAAATTACCATACTTGTTTCCATCACCAAAGTTTGAAGATCCGTCACGACGTATAACAGCAGAAAGAAGATATTTCTCTTTATAATCGTATTGTGCACGTGCAAAATACGACATAATAGCACCACCACCTGCTGCTTTATCAAAGCCTGTTGTATTAATATCCGCAACAGTTCCAGGGCTCTTAGTGTTATCTAAATAAGAATACTTTGGATCATTTGGAAACAATAAACCATTTCTTGAACCATATACATTATTATCAACAATTCTTTGCCATAACTCTGTACCAATTACTGCATTAATATTATGATTACCAATTTGTTTCTGATACGCAGCTGTATTCGTCCATGTTGAGTTAGCACCAAAATACTGAGATTGCGTAGCGCCATCAATAGCATCATTGTAAAGCACTCCCAAATGATAGGTTGGGTTCATTGTTCTATTGTAACCAAACCATGAATCGATTCCATAAACTGATTTAAATCTCAGGTTAGAAATTGGCTCAATCTCTACAAATACATTCCCAATAATTTTATGATCTTTTGGATAATTGTAATTACTTCTGTAATACATTACCGCCAAAGGGTTGGTTTGATTTGTATTTAATCCATCTAATGTAGGAGTAAATCCGTATTCGTTGATATTTCTATCAATCGCTGTCTGCCAATAAGCAGGCTGTAACGGATTTTGTGTAAGAGCATTATGCAAGTCATTTCCATAAATATTTCCATTTGAAACATCTCTCTTTTGAATATTGGTATAAGTTAAATTCTCTCCAATAGTAATGATGTTATGGCTTTCATTTTTTTTCAAAACCATTTGCGTATTCATCCTTGCGGTTAATCTTTTAAATCCAGCATCTACGATATTTCCACCTAGTATACCGTCTTGATCAAAATAGGAAACCCCAAATGAATACGTAATATCTTCAGTTCCTCCAGTAATATTAATCGAGTGATTCACTACAGGAGCATCCTTTTTAGACATTTCATTGATCCAGTTTGTTCCTGTCCAACCATTTTGCAGTTTATTCCAGATCTCTTCTCCAAGCTGCGTTCCAGCTCCAGGATAATTTCTCTCTAACCAATCGTTGGTAGTCAACATTGTTTTCCAGTCATTTGGAGCAAGACCATCATTTACTCTTCCTTCATCCATGATGTACATGTATTCTTGCGCATTTAAAGGATCCAGATTTTTGTAGATGTTCTGAATTCCAAAATAAGTGTCATAAGAAATTTTAGCTGGTCTTCCTTTACGTCCTTTCACTGTAGTTACCAAAACAACTCCATTTGCTGCTCTAGAACCATAGATTGCAGCTGAAGCCGCATCTTTAAGAACATCTATAGATTCGATATCTGAAGGGCTTAGATAATCTATATCTCCAACAGCCACTCCGTCTACGATGTACAACGGATTTGAAGACCCAATGGTACCGATACCACGGATAACAACTTTTGTACCTGCTCCTGGCGCACCACTATTTCTTGTAATGCTAATACCAGGCGCAATACCTTGAAGAGCTTCCATAGCCGATCCCGTATTCAATTCCTTTAGTGTCTCTCCTTTTAAGTTAGTAGAAGCACCCGTAATCAAAGCTTTCTTTTGCGTACCGTATCCGATAACCACAACTTCATTTAAACTTTGAGATACTGCTTTAAGAACAATAGTAAGTTTGGTTTTACCTCCTATTACTTCATTTACAGTTTCAAAACCAACGAAACTAATAGTCAAAGTTCCGTTAGAGGGAGCACTAATCTGAAATTTCCCATCAAAGTCAGATGCAGTTGCTTTATTGGTCCCCTTTACTAAAACCGTCGCACCTGGGACGGGTAATCCACTTTCGTCATTAATGATTCCATTTATGGTCACATCCTGAGCTAATGCGACAACAGAAAACAGTAAAGACGAAATACAAAAAATAAATAATTTTGTCAATTTCATTTTTCTAAAAATTTTGGTTAATTAATTAGTAATTTAATGCAATGATAATGTTAAATTTGAATAAACTCTTATTAAAAATCTTTACAAAAACACTTCAAACTAAATATTAACACACTACAAAAACACAACATTTATCTTTTAATAAACTCATTTACTGTGTTTTAATTTTTAAAAAAAATTGTTATAAAAATGTTAATTAAAAAAAACGTATATTACATGAGCAGAAGAGTAACTATTACGTTATAATTTATAAAAAAATCAAAAAACAAGATTTATCATGATTGATAAATCAACAATTTAAAATCAAAATAAAGCATTTCTAATAAAAATATATTTAAAATTTTATGAAATACATAGTTCGAATTTTTACATTAATTTTGTTATTATTCTTACAAATTAAAGGTTTTTCGCAAGTAAAAAATATTGGAATTCCAGACATAAAAAACTATAAAAGATCAGAATATAAAGGTGGAACTCAAAATTGGAGTATTGATCAGGATAAAAATGGAAATATTTATTTTGCTAACAACAGCGGTTTAATTCAATTTGACGGCTCCAACTGGCACAAATACTCTTTACCAAACAAATCTGAGATCAGAAGTTTAAAAATTGATGCTTTAGGACGAATATTTGTTGGAGGAAATAACGAATTTGGCTATTTCAAAAACGACGAAAAAGGAATATTAAAATATCACTCTCTCTATAATCTATTGAGTCCAATAGACAAAGAAAACATCAACCTAATATGGAGAATTCATATTTTTAATGGAGAAGTTATCTTTCAGTCTTTCAGCAAAGTATTTTTTCTAAAAAATGAAAAAGTCACAACCCTTACAGCTCCACATAAATTTCAATTTTCATTTTTAGTAAACAATAGACTTTACTTTCAAGATAAAACATTAGGTGTACTCGAATACAAAAACAGAAAGCTTACTGCAATAAAAGGCACTACCATGTTTAATGATAAAGAGATATGGTCTCTTTTCCCATTGTCTAACAATAAATTATTATACGCTACTTTAGAAAAGGGACTTTTTGTGTCCGAAAATGGCATTATTAAACCATGGGCAACTGAAGCCAATGAATTTATAAAGAAAAACACTTCGCTTGGTGGATCTATCATCAAAAATAAATTTATAATACTTAATTCGGTATTAGACGGAGCCATTATCTGCGATCTAAACGGAAAAATAATCCAGCATTTAAACCGCCAAAAAGGAATTCAGAACAATACAATTTTAGCTTCATTTGTTGACAACAAAAGTAATATTTGGCTCGGGCTAGATAATGGTATCACTTTTATAAATGAAAATTCTCCTTTCTCCTACTTTGATTACAGTTATAATATAGGTACTGTATACGCCTCTACGATGTATAATGGGAATCTTTATGTCGCAACCAACCAGGGATTATTTTATCATTCTTGGGGAGGTTCTTTTAAAGACAGTCCATTTACAAGAGTTGAAGGAACAATTTCGCAAGTTTGGAACATCCAGGTTTTAAACAATGTATTAATATGCGCCAGTAATAGTGGAGCACTAATCATTGAGAATAACAGGGTTTCAAAGATATTGGACAATAAAGGATACTTTGGCTTCAAAAAAATACCTGATCATGAAAACTACATTATAGGTGAAAGTTATAATGGATTTTCAGTCTTTAAACGATCAGCCTCTGGATACGATTACTTACATCAAGTAAAAGGATTTGATGAAACGACCAATAATTTTTCTATAGAAATTGATGCGAACTATCTTTGGCTAAAGAAAAACCCTTTCTTGTACCAAGTAAAATTATCTGAAGACTTACAGCGCTTTGATTTCATAAAAAAGCACGTCAACATATCAGAAAAGTACAAAGGAATAAACAGTCTGCAAAATATAAATGGCAAAGTCTATTTTCAAGTAAAAAATCATTTTTACAGATATTCTGTCGAGCAGGAAGCCTTTTTTGAAGATAAAAAAATAACAAACTTATTCAACGGAATTCCTACTATTAATACCTTAATTGAAGATTCTGCCGGAAACCTTTGGTATGCATTTAACGAATCTCTTGGCGTATTAGTCAAAAACAAAAACGGAACTTTTACGAAAAAACAAGCTATTTTTTCAAATTTAACGGGGAATTTGGTTAACAATTACATATCTGTAAACGCAATAGATCCTCAGAATGTTTTTATAGGTTTGACAGATCGTTTGGCGCATTATAACTCCACTATTCCAAACACTTTTATGACAAAACCAAAAGCTTTTATTGAAAGCTTTACGAATCCTGGAGACACTATTTTAACTGGCAATTTGGCCAATAAACTAGAATCCTACAGCATACCTTATAAATACAATCGTGTCAAATTTACTTTTGCGTCGCCAACATATGAAAATCAGGATAACGTAATGTACTCCTATAAATTAGAACCTTTTGAAGAAAACTGGCGCGGATGGTCATCGACAGCAATAAAAGAATATACGAATCTGAGAGAAGGCAATTATGTAATGAAACTGAAAGCCAGAAATAGCTATGGTATAGAATCTAGTATCACAGAAGTGGAATTTACAGTATCTCCACCATGGTACAGGCACTTTTTGGCTTACTTATTTTATCTGGTGCTTATTTTGCTTGGCGCATATTTAATCTCAGTTAGAATTAAACTGAAGATTAGAAAAAACAGGTATTATGAAACCATTGAACAAAGAAGACTATATCTTGAAAAGGAGTCTAAAATTAGACATGAGCAACATGACCTGGAAAAAGAAATTGAAAAGCTGAAAAACGATAAGCTTCAAATCAAAATCTTAGCAAAGGATAAAGAACTAGTAAACAACTCTTTACAGGTTGTAAAAAAGAACAAAGTTTTAAACGGAATCATTCATAAACTGAAAGATATTGACACTGGAATTTTAGACGAAACAACCAAATCCGAGTTTAGCAAATTACATAAAAGCATTGTAAAAGAAGTAAATACCGACAAGAGCTGGAAAGACCTCGAAAAGCACATTAAAAACGTTCATTTTGAGTTTTTAAAGCGATTAAAAGGACAATATCCAACCATTTCTCCAAGAGAATTAGATTTATCTACTTATTTATTAATGAATATGTCTACCAAAGAAATAGCCGAAATTATGAACATTTCTACAGGTGGAGTCGAATTGGCTCGTTATCGTCTAAGAAAGAAATTAGGCCTAAACAAAAAGGAAAACCTAATCGGATTCTTAATGAGTATATAAAAGAAAAGCCATTCAAATTTGAATGGCTTTTCTTTTAATTAAATATAATCTAAAGTTCGTTCTAAGGCCATACCTCGCGAACCTTTTATCAATATCATATTAGACTCAAAGCTGAAGGTCTTTAAAAATTCGGCGAAAGCATCGAATGTTTCAAAGAATTGAATGTTTTCACTCGAAATCTTATTCGCAAAAAAGGCTTTTCCTATTAGAAAACATAAAGCCTGTTTTTGATCTGCTAAAGAATCAATTATAACTTTATGCTCATGAAGACTTTCATCTCCCAATTCGAACATATCTCCAAGAACCATAACCTTGTTTTTCTTGTCCAATTGCAAGAAATTGGTAATCGCCACAGCCATACTACTCGGGTTAGCATTATAAGCGTCTAAAATAATCTCATTTGAACCTTTTTGCATCATTTGAGATCTATTATTAGCCGGAATATAATCCTCAATAGCACTCTTAATATCGCTTTCGTTTACCTTAAAATATTTTCCTATTGCTGTAGCCGCATTTATATTGTTGGCGTTGTAAAGACCAATTAAATGAGATTCTATTGAAAAATCATTGTATTTAATAGCAACAAAAGGATTTGCTGTAATATTCTCGATATTTAAGTCTGCTTTTTCTTTTTTTACTCCAAAAGTAAAAGATTTTATGCCTGCTGATTTCTCAATCTGAATCGGGTCTTCTAAATTTACAAAAACAGTTTTCTGGTTTGCAGAAAGATATTGGTACATTTCACTTTTACCTGCGATTACACCTTCAACTCCGCCAAAACCTTCCAAGTGCGCTTTTCCAAAATTGGTTATATAGCCAAAATCAGGCTGTGCAATCTGACATAAAAATTCAATTTCTTTTTGATGGTTGGCACCCATTTCTACAATTCCGATTTCGGTTTCCTTTGTAAAAGAAAGCAGTGTCAACGGAACGCCAATATGGTTGTTTAAATTACCAACAGTCGCTTTTGTCTTGAACTTTTTTGACAAAACAACATTGATCAATTCTTTTGTCGTCGTTTTTCCGTTACTACCTGTCAAAGCAACAATTGGTAGTGCTAAATAAGCACGGTGAAACTTTGCCAGCTCTTGAAGCGTTTCCAAACTATTTTTTACCAAAATAGTCCTATCGTCAATAAAATAAGATTCGTTGTCAATAACAACAAATAAAGCTCCTAAATCTAATGCTTCTTTAGCAAATGTATTAGCATCAAAATTCTCTCCTTTAATAGCAAAAAACATCGAGTCCTTTTCGATTTTTCTGGTATCGATAGACAGAGAACTGCACTGTAAATATAAGTTATGAATGTCTTGAATATTCATTTATAATTTTTTTAATATGTCATAAAAGTAGAAAAAAAACAATAAAAAAATTCCAAATTCCAGACTGAATATTCAGCTTTTGGAATTTGGAATTTTTATTATTTTGAATTCCTAAATCTTAGTTTCTAGGAGATTTTCTTTTTTCAGCTTTAGAACCTACTCTAGACATTGCACATCTGAAACCAATGTAATCAGTTGCCATATCTTGCGGGAAGTATCTTCTTTGAGCTGGATCTAACCAGTAAGCTCTATCTCTCCAAGATCCTCCTTTGTAAACTCTTACTTTATCATCGATCAAAGTAGTACGTTTACTAGAGTTATCATATTTTCTGATCATTTTTCCTAAACTGTCTGTTGTAACATTATGCTTAGGAGAGTTGTACATTGCCTGTTCTGTTTTAGATCCAGACTCTGAGTCACCAAAATCAAAATATCTAGAAGATTGTTTATCACCATCTCTGTAATTGATATTGTCGCTTGTGCTAAAGTTTTGTCTCAAATATGTTTCTTGTTCGTCAACTGGAATCTGAGCAATTTCTCCTGGAAGGTTTCTTGCAATAACTTTACCGTTACTTAAAGTATCATATTTAATATTAGCAGTAGAAACGATTTCAAGTTTACCATCTTTACCAATTTTGTTTTTAGCATATTGATTTCCTCTGTAGTAGTTAAAATCATTTGCTTCATTATCAATAATAGGTCTGTAAACGTCAGCTACCCATTCTGCAACGTTTCCTGCCATATCATAAAGACCGAAATCGTTTGGTGCGTAACTTTTTACTTCATTCGTAATATCAGCTCCATCATCAGACCAACCTGCAATTCCACCGTAATCACCGTTTCCTTGTTTAAAGTTAGCCAATTGATCACCTTTATTTTTACGTTTGTTAGAACGTGTATAATCTCCAGACCAAGGATATTTCTTTTGCCCTTTGTAGATGTTGTATTCTCTTTGTCCAACGTCTGCAGCAGCTGCATATTCCCATTCTGCTTCAGTAGGAAGTCTATATTCTGGTAAAATGATACCAGAAGAACGCTGAGCATAAACGTTTTTCTCTTCAGGAACTACACCGTCTTTACCAGCTCTAGGTTTTCTTCCTGTTGGATTTTTCTTCAATACTAACTCTTCGTTTCCACCATAAGTAGTAGATGGAGAAGCTAAATAAGCCTCAGTATTAAACAAGCTTTCTGCACTTACATCTGCAGTTTTAGCTCCTTTTTTAAGATAACCACTTTTTTCAAGAACAGCCTCATTAACACGGTCTGTTCTCCATTTACTAAACTCAACTGCTTGAATCCAGTTAACACCAACTACAGGATAGTTAGCATAAGATGGGTGTCTTAAATAGTTATTAGTCATCGTTTCGTTGTATCCTAAACGATTTCTCCAAACTAATGTATCAGGAGATGCTCCTTCATAAATATTCTTGTAATTTTCTTCTGTTGGTGGAAAAACTTTCTTTAACCACTCTAGGTATTCTAAGTACATACCGTTCGTAACTTCGGTTTCATCCATATAGAATGATTGAACGTGTTGTTGAGTCGGCGTGTTATTCCAATCATGCATAACATCATCCTGTACTTTACCCATAGTAAACGTACCTCCTTCAACAAAAACCAAACCAGGACCAGCCTGTTGTTTTTTACCTGCATTTCTGGCAGCAGTTCCATTCTGACTATCTACATCCCAGCCTGTAGCTCTAGAAGCATGGCTCGAACTCGATTTTTTGCTACAACTAGCCGTGCCCAACATCAATACCATTGACATCATTAACTGCAAGACTACAATTTTGTTTACTTTCATACTCATTCTTAGGTGATAAATTTAGGTGCTGCAATATAATAATTAACATTTAATTGGCAACATCTGTTCTAATAATTTTATTTAGCTGTTTTTTCCAGAAAATAACCTTTAGTTACGAACGCAAAAATATACTTTTTATTATTTACTGTAACATGAAATACTATATTTTTACTTACTAATTATTTTTTAATTAAATTTCGGTTTTTTAACTCATGAAACAAGCAATTCTTATCTCTCTTTTACTGATCCCAATTCTTTCGTTTTCCCAGATAAATGGGAGTATAACGATAGATTGGCAAAACAAAAAAGAGGTAAATTATGGCGAAAATAAAATTACAATTCCATTCTTCTCAGGAAGTAGTTTTCGCTTCGACACTACAAAAAAAAACATAATGTTCCTGCAAAATCTGAATCAACCTAACGCTTCAGGCAGTAGTTCGGCACAAATTAGTAATGTCATTTATGAGTCGGTTTCTAGAGCAGATTTAGGAGATTTAACACTTGAAAACATTCCAGAAAAACCAAATGAATCCTTAATAGTGACCAATGCAAGAGACATAAGATATACTTTTCTCTCCTTATCTCCTATAATTAAGGAAGGAAACAGCTACAAACGCATCAAATCTTTTTCTTACTTTATTAGTAACACAACAGGACGAACGGCGTCTACTTCTTCCTTTCAAAAATCGGCAGCAATTTCAAATTCGGTCTTAGCATCCGGAGATTGGTATCGCTTTTATATTCAGAAATCTGGTGTTTACAGAATAAACCGATCTTTTTTACAAAGTTTAGGATTTGACCCTTCTAAAGCTGACCCGAGAAAAATTAAAATCTATGGAAATGGCGGAAGAATGTTACCTCTTCCCAATGACAGTTATTATCCTGATGATTTAACAGAAAACACTATACAGGTAATAGATGAAAATGATGGCGTTTTTAACAATGAAGATTACATTCTTTTTTATGCCGAAGGCCCCGACAATTGGAGTTCTGAAAACCAAACTAACTTAAATTTATACGACACCAAGTCCTATTATTATATTACAGCTTCTGGCGGAGACGGAAAAAGAATTCCAAACTTAAATCAGCCTTCAGGAAATAGCACCTTAGAGCTAAACACGTTTGATGACTATCAATATCATGAAATCGACCAAACCAACATTGTCCATCTTGGTCGTCAATGGGTCGGCGAATCGTTTGATATTAATCAGGAACAGGAATTTTCTTTTACTTTTCCAAACCTTGATACCACTGTGCCTGTAAAAATAGAAGTAAGTGCAGCATCTGCGTCTTTAACCAACACTTCTTTTTCAATAGCTGCAAACACACAAAATGCGGGATCTATAAGCTTTCCTTCTTTAATTGCAAACTCTGACACTAAATATAGGACGGGAAAACTTCCAGCTAATACCGAATTTACTGGAACAGACAATATCAAAATAAAGCTTACCTATAATAATAATGGTGTTCCGGGATCTAAAGGCTATTTAGATTATATCAATCTTACTGCCAAACGAAAACTTTTAGGAACAGGCAAACAATTTCATTTTCAATACAATGATGCTGGCTCTAAAGCAGGAATTGTCAATTACACCATCGGAAACGCATCTGGAATAACACAAATCTGGGACGTTACTGACCTATATAATGTATATAAAATCGAAAATGCCAATCAAACCTCTTTTAGCTTTAAGGCCAATTTGGGAGAAGTTAGAAAATATATTGCAATAGATGCTTCTGATTATTATACACCATTAAAAGAAAATCAGTCAAAAGTTGCCAACCAGAATTTAAAAGGAACGCTTTTCAGAAACAATCAAAGCTCTTTTCAAGATATTGACTATGTAATTATAACTCCAAAGGTATTAGCGTCACAGGCCGAAAGATTAGCGAGTTTTCATAGAACCAATTCCAATTTAAATGTAAAAGTGATTGCATTAGAAAACATCTATCAAGAATTTTCTTCTGGCAAACAAGATATTGCCGCTATTAGAAACTGCATCAGATACATCTACAACAATGCTTCTTCGCCAGAAAAAAGAGTACGCTATGTAAACTTATTTGGAGATGCTTCGTTTGATTATAAAGATCGTATCTCAAACAATTCCAATATTGTACCTATATATCAATCTTTAATAAGCAATACAGTCGGAGAATCTTCATTTGCTTCTGATGATTTTTACGGATTAATGGATCCTAACGAAGGAATTATTATTCCGTCTGTTGCAGGAATAGACATAGCCGTAGGAAGAATGTTAGTTTCAGATAATGCCCAAGCACAGGAAATGGTGAACAAAGTCTTTGAATATTATGACACAAAATCATACGGAAATTGGAGAAATAATGTTGTTTTAATTAGTGACGATTCAGACAAAGCTGGTGATCAGACCTTACAAGCCAACCAAAATGCTCTTGCAGATCAAATTGCAACCGAAAAGCCTTTTTTTAATATTGATAAAATATTTTTAGACGCTTATACGCAAGAAGCTTCTGCGGGTGGAGCGCGATATCCTAAAGCAAGAACCGACTTTTTTAATGCTTTCGAAAAAGGTGCTTTAATATTTAACTATTTAGGTCATGGTGGAGAGGACGGACTAGCAAGCGAAAGAATTTGGGAAAAATCGGATGGGCAAAACCTGGCCAATCAATACAAATATCCTTTATTTATTACCATTACCTGCGAATTTTCTCGTTTTGATGATCCGACGAGACCAACCGCTGGCGAATATGTTTTCTGGAATCCAAAAGGAGGAGCTATTTCAATGCTGACAACCATTCGCGAAATCGGACAGGCAAACGCAGAAGAATTCAACAGAACACTCAGCAAAAACCTTCTTTCTTATGGCTCAAATCAATACAACACTATTGCAGAGTCTTTAAGAATATCCAAAAACGAAAATCCAAGTTCTTCCAGCAATGTTGTATTTTATTTAGGAGATCCTGCTTTGATGCTTGCTATTGCAAAACCCCGAATTAATTTAACTAAAGTAAACGATATTGTGATTTCGCAGGCAATTCCTGATTTAAAATCATTGTCAAAAATTAAAATTTCAGGAGAAATCACAGACGAAAACAATACGCTTTTAAGCAATTATAATGGAGAATTGGCAACGGCCATTTTCGATAAATTAATCACAAACACCACTTTAAACAATGACGGATTTAGCCCTCCAATGCAGTTTAAAACTTTGGGAGAAACCATTTTTAGAGGAAATGCATCTGTTACCAACGGACAATTCGAATTTAGTTTTGTTGTCCCTAGAGACATTAGAATTCCTGTTGACAACGGCAGAATCAGTTTTTATTCAAAGAAAAACGAATCGCTAGAAAACCAAACAGGATACAACAATACGATCAAAATTGGAGGAATTAACGAAAATGCACCTCAGGACAATATAAGTCCAAAAGTGAAGTTATATATGAACGACGAAACTTTTGTATCTGGTGGAATAACGAATGAATCGCCTTTTCTTTTGGCTTTTTTAGAAGATGAAAACGGAATTAATACAGCAAGTGGAATCGGACATGATATTGTCGCTATTTTAGACGGAGATGTGAGTAATCCTTATATTTTGAATGATTATTACCAAACAAAATTAGACGATTACACTAATGGAAATTTACGTTTTCCTTTCCGAAATTTAGCCCCTGGACTGCACACTATAAGCTTTACCGCTTGGGATGTTTACAATAATCCCGTAACGAGTGAAATCCAATTTACAGTGGTAGGAGACGATTCCTTGACACTATCACACGTTCTTAATTATCCAAATCCATTTTCAACTTATACCCAATTCTGGTTTTCGCACAATAGACCTTATGAACCATTAGACGTACAAGTACAAGTAATGACTATTACAGGAAAAGTAGTTTGGACAAAAAATCAAACGATTACAACAGAAGGTTTTTTATCTAGAGAAATAACATGGGACGGAAGAGACGATTTTGGTGACAAAATCGGAAAAGGAGTGTATATTTACAAACTGACTGTAAAATCTAATTTAACAAATAAAAAAGCAGAAAAATACGAAAAGCTTGTCATCCTATAATATTATATATATTTGCACCACCAAAAACATTAGTCCCATAAATGAAAAAACTATCACTTTTATTAATTTGTATTTTTAGCATTTACAATTCTAGGGCTCAGGAATCAAGACCTATTGTTACCGGAGTACCTTTTTTATTAGTCGCTGCTGATGCTAGAGCAGCAGGTTTGGCAGATCAAGGTGTCGCCACTTCTGCAGACGTTTTCTCTCAACAATGGAACCCTGCAAAGTATGCATTTTCTGAAGATGCACAAGGGCTTTCTATCAGTTACACTCCTTATTTAACAGATCTTGCCAATGATATCTCATTAGGTCAGATTACGTACTACAACAAAATCAACGAAAAAAGTGCCTTTGCAGGAAGTTTTCGCTATTTTGGTTTTGGAGGAATTGAATTAAGATACACTGGAGACCCAAATGAAGCCGTAAGAGAAGTAAATCCAAACGAATTTGCCTTAGACGGATCTTATTCATTAAAATTAAGCGAGAAATTCTCGATGGCTGTTGCTGGACGTTTCATCAGTTCAAACTTAAAAGTTGCTTCAGAAGAAGTTGATGCTACATCTGCAAGATCTTTTGCTGTTGATGTGGCCGCTTTTTACCAATCTGAAGAAATTGCTTATCAAGATTTCAATGGTAGATGGAGAGCCGGTGTTAACTTCCAAAACATGGGACCAAAAATCAGCTATGATAATGACGACGTAAGCACAAACTTCTTACCTGCAAATTTAAGATTAGGAGGAGGATTTGATTTTATCTTTGATGATTACAACAAACTTACTTTAAGTGCTGAGCTTACTAAACTTTTAGTTCCGACTCCTCCAGGAATTGGAACACCTGTAGACGTAAACGGCGATGGTGATTTTGACGATCCAGAAGATATTTCTCAACAAGAAGCGACAGACATTGGTTATAAAAATTATAACGACATTGGCTGGTTTCAAGGAATCTTTAAGTCTTTTGGAGATGCACCAGGCGGATTTAAAGAAGAAATAAAAGAAGTAACGTATAGCGTAGCTGCAGAGTATATGTATCAAGATGCTTTTGTAATGCGTTTAGGATATTACCATGAAAGCCCAGAAAAAGGTGCTAAACAATTTTTCTCTTTAGGAGCAGGATTCAAATACAACATTATGAAAATCGATGTGTCGTACTTATTCTCAGCATCTAAAATAAAAAATCCTTTAGAAAACACACTTCGTTTCTCTTTAACGTTTAACTTTGGAGACAAATACGAAACGTATTAATAGAGAAAGTTTAAAATAAAAATAATTCAATCCAAATTCCGGCATTTTAGGAATTTGGATTTTTTTTCCCTTAAAAACAGATGAAAGAAATCAATATAACAACGTCATTTACCATATTTGATACCCTAAATGAACTTCCAACTGAAATTCAGGATTTAATGCATCAAGCTATTGAGGTTAGAAAAAAAGCTTACGCACCCTATTCAAAATTTAAAGTTGGAGCCGCTTTGCTTTTAGATAACGGAAAAGTTATTTTAGGTTCTAATCAAGAAAATGCCGCTTATCCGTCTGGACTTTGTGCAGAAAGAACTGCGATTTTTTACGCAGGAAGTACGTATCCAGAAGCAAAAATCTTAAAAATGGCAATTACAGCAGCTTCAGACATCAATCAGACCACTGCCCCTATTCCGCCTTGTGGATCTTGTCGACAATCAATAGCAGAATACGAAATAAAACAAGACACCCCTATTGAAATCTATTTTATGGGAGAAATTGGTGAAATTTATAAATCATCATCCCTAAAAAATTTACTCCCATTGATGTTCGACAAAAAGTTCTTGTAAAAAAAAGCCAAAAAGTATCGTTTTAATTTTAGTTCTTAAATGTAATGTCTTATTTTTGCATCCCGACCTTTCGGGCGCAAATTTGTGGGAGGAAACTATTTTGCGTTACAGGCACAATAATCGATAACACAAACAACTTTAGCAAAAGAAAGAATTCAGATGAAAGAAGTTACAAAAGAGGTATATTTAAAGTGGTATGAGGACATGCTACTTTGGAGAAAGTTTGAAGACAAACTTGCAGCATTATACATTCAACAAAAAGTTAGAGGTTTTCTACACCTATATAATGGTCAAGAAGCTGTATTAGCTGGCGCACTGCACGCTATGGATTTGACCAAAGATAAAATGATTACTGCTTACAGAAACCACGTTCAGCCAATTGGTATGGGAGTTGATCCTAGAAACGTAATGGCAGAACTTTTAGGAAAAGCAACAGGAACTTCTAAAGGTATGGGAGGTTCTATGCACATTTTCTCTAAAGAACATGGTTTTTACGGAGGACACGGAATCGTAGGTGCTCAAATTCCTGTGGGAGCTGGTATTGCTTTTGCAGACAAATATTTCAACACTGGCGGTGTTACTATGACTTACTTTGGTGATGGTGCTGCTAGACAAGGTTCTCTTCACGAAGCTTTTAACATGGCTATGTTATGGAAACTTCCAGTTGTATTTATCGTTGAAAACAATGGTTACGCAATGGGAACTTCTGTAGAAAGAACTGCAAACCACACTGACATCTGGAAATTAGGTTTAGGTTATGAAATGCCTTGCGGACCTGTTGACGGAATGAACCCTGTAAAAGTTGCTGAAGCAATGCACGAAGCTATCGAAAGAGCACGTCGCGGAGATGGACCAACTTTCCTTGAAATGAAAACGTACCGTTACAGAGGACATTCTATGTCTGATGCTCAATTATACCGTTCTAAAGAAGAGGTTGAAGAGTATAAAAAAATCGACCCAATTACTCAAGTTCTTGACGTAATCTTGGATCAAAAATATGCTACACAAGAAGAAATTGAAGTAATTGACCAAAGAGTTAAAGACTTAGTTGAAGAGTGTGCGAAATTCGCTGAAGAATCTCCATACCCAGACTTACAACAATTATACGATGTAGTATACGCACAAGAAGACTATCCATTTACACCTCATAAATTATAATATCATGGCGATTAAAGTAACAATGCCTCGTTTGAGCGATACTATGACTGAAGGAACGGTAGCAACTTGGCTTAAAAAAGTAGGCGACAAAGTAAGCGAAGGTGATATCTTAGCTGAAATCGAAACAGACAAAGCAACAATGGAGTTCGAATCTTTTAACGAAGGAACTCTTTTACATATCGGAATTCAAGCTGGAGAAACTGCTCCAGTTGATTCATTATTAGCTATCATTGGTAAAGAGGGAGAAGATATATCTGCTCTTTTAGCTGGTGGTGATGCTCCTGCTGCTGAAGCTCCAAAAGCGGATGCTCCTGCTGCTGAAGCAAAAACTGAAACTGCTGCTCCTGCAAAAGCTGCTGAATTACCAAAAGGTGTTATAGTTGTAACTATGCCACGTTTGAGTGATACAATGACTGAAGGTACTGTAGCAACTTGGTTGAAAAAAGTTGGCGATACTGTAGCTGAAGGAGATATTTTAGCAGAAATTGAAACAGACAAAGCGACTATGGAGTTTGAGTCTTTCAATGCTGGTACATTATTATACATCGGAATTCAAGAAGGAAACACTGCTCCTGTTGACAGCTTATTAGCTATCATTGGACCTGCAGGAACTGATATTTCTGGAGTTGCTGATAACTTTACTGCTGGAGGCGCTGCAACTGCAAGTGCTCCTGCTGCAGAAGAAAAAGCTGCTCCTGCTGCTGAAAAAGCACCTGAAGCTGCTGCTGAAACTTCAAACGGAGGAAGAATTTTAGCTTCACCATTAGCTAAGAAAATTGCTTCTGACAAAGGAATCCAATTATCTCAAGTTAAAGGTTCTGGAGAAAACGGACGTATCGTGAAAAGCGATATCGAGAACTTTACTCCATCTGCTCAAGCGCAAACTGCTTCTGCACCTGCTGCTAAACAAGAAGCGTCTGCTCCTGCTGCACCAAAAGTTTTTGTTCCTGCTGGAGAAGTTTACACAGAAGAGATCAAAAATTCTCAAATGCGTAAAATCATTGCAAAACGTTTGGCAGAATCTTTATTTACTGCGCCTCACTACAACTTAGTGATCGAAGTAAGTATGGACGAAGCAATGCAAGCAAGAGCTGCTATCAATAGCGTTCCAGATACAAAAGTATCTTTCAACGATATGGTAATCAAAGCTTGTGCTTTAGCATTGAAAAAACATCCCAAAATCAACTCTCAGTGGAAAGAAGATGCTATCATCATCAACCACCACGTAAACATTGGTGTTGCTGTAGCTGTTGAAGACGGATTAGTAGTTCCTGTATTGAAATTTACAGATGCTATGAGTTTATCTCAAATTGGCGGTTCTGTAAGAGATCTTGCTGGAAGAGCTAAAAACAAAAAATTAGGACCACAAGAAATGGAAGGAAGTACTTTTACAGTATCTAACCTTGGAATGTTTGGTATCACTGAATTCAATTCAATTATCAACCAACCAAACTCTGCTATCCTTTCTGTAGGTGCAATTGTTGAGAAACCAGTAGTTAAAAACGGTCAAATCGTAGTTGGAAACACAATGATGTTATCATTAGCTTGTGACCACAGAACAATTGACGGTGCAACTGGAGCTCAGTTCTTACAAACATTAAAACAATACATCGAAAGCCCAGTTACAATGTTGGCATAATCGTTGTTAATTTTATAATTAAATCCCGTTTTGTTTATTCAAAACGGGATTTTTTGTTTAATTTTCATCCTCAAATTCAAAACCTCACAAAATGAAGAAACTAATTCTTGCCACTTTATTTCTGACAGCAATTGCCTGCCAGAAAAAAGAAAGTACAGAAAAAACTACAGCTGTTGTTGATGAACACAGTTACTCTAAACCAGAACTCGCTGTCGCAAAACATCTTGATCTTGATATTAAAGTTGATTTTGACACTCAAACAATTTCAGGAAAAGCATCTTGGACAATTGACAACATCAGTAAAGGAAATGAAATTATTTTCGACGAAAACACTTTAAATATTACTAAAGTAACTTTAGGCGACGAAGAAAAAGAAACCAAATTCGAACTTGGAAAAGACACAGAATTTCACGGAAAACCACTTCATATCACAATCGAACCAAACACAACCAAAGTAAACATTTATTACAACACTACTAAAGATGCTGTAGCTTTACAATGGTTAAAACCAGAGCAAACTGCAGACAAAAAGAAACCTTTTGTTTTTTCTCAAGGCGAAAGCGTTTGGTCACGCACTTGGATCCCTTGTCAAGATTCTCCAGGAATTCGTTTTACTTATAATGCAAAAGTTACGGTTCCTAAAGATTTATTGGCAGTTATGAGCGCTGTAAATCCGCAGAAGAAAAATGACACTGGAGTTTATACTTTCAAACAAGACAAAGCGATTCCGTCTTACTTAATGGCAATTGCAGTTGGAGATATCGAATTTCAAGCAATCGACAACAGAACTGGAGTTTATGCAGAACCATCTGTTCTAAAAAGTGCTGCTTATGAATTTGCTGAATTAGGAAAAATGGTAAATGCTGCTGAAAAATTATACGGACCTTACAGATGGGGACGTTATGATGTTTTGGTTTTGCCACCAAGTTTCCCTTATGGCGGAATGGAGAATCCAAACCTCACTTTCTTAACTCCTGGAGTAATTGCTGGAGATCGTTCGCTAACAAGTTTACTAGCACACGAATTAGGCCATAGCTGGAGCGGAAACTTAGTTACAAATGCTACTTGGGATGATATTTGGCTAAACGAAGGTTTTACGACATACGTTGAGCACAGAATTGGAGAAGCAATTTTTGGCAAAAAAGAATTTGACATGCAAAACGTTATCACCAATAAAGAATTGATTGATAATGTTGCTGAATATGGAGATACAAATCCAGACACAAGATTAAAAGTTAGTTTGACAGGAAGAAATCCTGACGACGGAATCAGCATGATTCCTTATGTAAAAGGATATTCTTTTTTAAGAGTTATTGAAAATGCCGTTGGACGAGAAAAATTCGATCCGTTTATTAAAAACTATTTCGATTCTCATGCTTTCCAATCTATCACAACAGAAGATTTTGTAACGTATTTAAACGAAAATCTTATCAAAGGAGATAAGGCTTTAGCAGATAAAATACAATTAGACAACTGGATTTACAAACCAGGAATTCCATCAAACATTGTTCCTGTTAGCTCGGCAGAATTTGATGCTATTGACGCAATCCAAAAAAGCTGGAGAGAAACTGGTGTTGCAGGTTTAAGCAAAAAAATCACAACTACTGCAGAAAAACAGCATTTTATTGACCATCTTCCTGCTGATATTACCGTAAAAGAAATGGAAGCGATTGATAAAGAATTCAACTTTACTAAGGGCGGTAATTTCATCATTAAACGTCAATGGTTTGTTCAGGCAATTCGTCATCAATACAAAGCTGCTGATCCTGCAATTGAACAATTTTTAATTGGAAGCAGCAGAACTGGCTCTATCATGATGCTTTATAAAGAAATGGTTAAAACTCCAGAAGGAAAAGTTTGGGCCAAAAAAGTTTTTGATAAAGCAAAATCTGGTTATCACGCAACGACTATTCAAGATGCTGCAAGTGTTTTGAAATAGTTTTTTCAAGAATTTAAGTTTAAAAGTGTCTGTTCTTTAGGAACAGACACTTTTTTTTCGCCTTGTTTGTCATTCCGAGGAACGAGGAATCGCACTAGAAATTCCGCAAAGCAATTCCTTAATCTTTGTCGAGTTTCGTGTGCGATCCTTCCTTCGTCAGGATGACAAACTAAACGAAAACAATCTTATAAAAACGAGAGCCCTAGCCCCGATAGAAGTGGAAATCCTTTTGTGCCGGGGTTCGGCACAAAAGATTGGAACGGATAGCGGGAAATAGCTTCTAAAAAAACAGCAGGGAAAATCATCCATCACATAGCGTACATTCTCCATGTTTTAAAATCTGTAATCGTCGCAACTTTGTAATGTCAAAAGACAACAACAAATAACAACAATTAAATATTAAATAAAATGACACGATTAACAGCTTTAAACCCAGAAGAAGTAACAGGAAAAACTAAAGATTTATTCAAAGCAGTTCAGGCAAAATTAGGCGTTGTTCCAAACATGATGAGAACAATGGGAAATTCTCCAGCCGTTTTGGAAGGATATTTGAATTTGAGCGGTGCATTAAGTCACGGAAAATTAAGCGCAAAAACAGGTGAGTTAATTGCATTAGCAGTTTCAGAAAGCAATTCTTGTGATTATTGTTTAGCAGCCCACACTTTTATTGGAGAAAAACTAGTAAAAGCAGATCCTGCAATTTTAAAAGCAGCAAGAACAGGAAATTCTGATGATGCTAAAACAGAGGCTATTTTACAATTAGCTAAAACCTTAATTAGCAAAGGTGGCTTAGTAAATGACGAAGATGTCAACAAAGCGAAAAACGCAGGAGTTTCTGATGCTGAAATTGCAGAAACTATCGCTCATGTAGCTCTAAATGTATTGACAAACTACTTTAACAATGTAGCAAATACTGAAATTGATTTTCCAGCAGTTTAAATCAAGATTTACGCAATCACTATAACAAAAAACAATTTATAAAGATAGTTGTGAATTTATTTCATAACTATCTTTATATTTTTAAAAATGAAACCAAATATGAGCGCTCAAAATGTTTTCACCTTAATAAATCCGCAAAATGGAAATTTGGCTTTTAAAATTCTTCCTTTTGAAGATAACAGCTATTTTGATCATTTGCAGCGAAATAATTATTACTCTTTAATTTGGGTAACCAAAGGAAAAGGCAAAGTAAAAGCCGATTTTGCAGAACATCATTTTGAAGAAAACTCACTTCTTGCTTTTTCGCCTTACCAGCCTTTTATGCTTTGCGTGAGCGAACCAATTGAAGGAATCGCAATCCATTTTCATTCTGATTTCTATTGCATTCACATGCATCAAAAAGAAATTTCTTGCAATGGCGTTTTATTCAATAATATTTATCAGCCACCGTATGTTCAGGTTACAGAACAAGCTTCACAAACTTTTAATATGGTAATTGATCAGATGAAAGCTGAAATTCAGAACGCAGAATTAGCGCAGTATGAATTATTGATTTCTTACTTGAAAATATTTTTAATTACCGCTTCAAGATTAAAAACAGAACAATTGGAAGAGATGAAATCGGTTCCAGATTCTAAAGAACCTATAATTCTCCAAAACTTAAAAGATGCCATTGAACTGAATTTTAAAACGAAACATTCTGCGGGAAACTATGCTGAATTATTGAACATTTCTCCAAAAGCCTTGGCAAAATTATCTAAGAATTATTTCAATAAAACCTTAACCGATTTAATTTCAGAAAGAATTATTATTGAAGCTAAAAGAGAATTATATCTAACCAACAAAACGGTCAAAGAAATTGCATACGAATTAGGTTATGATGACGAACATTATTTCAGTCGTTTCTTTAAAACTAATGCCGATGTTTCTCCACAAATTTATCGCGAAACGGTAGGTTTTGGAAAAATGGAAGCTTAGTTTAGAGTCGCAATTTGCTGATTACTATAAAACTGTTACTGATTACTTATTTTTCGCTTCTATCCATTTAGACATGTATCTCGTACTTGTATAAGCGTGATGTTGCAGCAGATTTCCCATGAAATTATGAAGTCGGTGGCTTTTAGAATCTATTAAAAGTGAATTTATCAATGAAATCAATTGACTTGAATAAGTGCTTTTTTGATAGCATTTATTAATGATTTTAATTCCGTTTTTTTGTGATTGTCTCCAAAGATTTTCATCTTTATAAAGCTCAATCGCTTTTTTTGCAAACTCAACCGAATCATCTTCAATAAAACCATTCCAAGGCAAATTTTCATGCATTGCTTCAGAACCAATTGACGTTGTCGCACTTGGCGTTCCACATTGCATGGCTTCTAAAAGTTTACCTTTTAAACCCGCACCAAAACGAATTGGCGCTAGAACTACTCTAGCTTTTTTCACAACTTCATTGGCATCTTCTGCCCTTCCCATTATATAAAAACCATTTTTTGGCTGATGCAATTGCAGTACTTTTTGCGAGGGATATGCTCCGTAAACTTCCAAGATGGCTTCTGGAAAATCTCTTTTTATAGAAGGCCAGATCGCTTCTTTCAAATATTGAACGGTATTCCAATTTGGTTCATGAAGAAAATTTCCAATGAAAATGAAATTTTTTCGTTCATCAAAAGAAGGCAATTTCAAAAGTTCTTCCTCTTTCATTTCATCCACCAAAAAAGGAAGATAAAAAAATAAGTCTTCATTAATTTTGAAAACATCTTTTAGAATATTCATTTCGAATTCAGAAATAATCAAAGACAGATCACATCTTAAAATACTGGCAATTTCTCGTTTTGCAACTTCTTCAGACAATAAATCTTCCAATTCGAAAATCCGATTTTCTTTAAAAGCTTTTTGCCTCGCCGTTCTTAAACAATGCACATCTTCTGTATCTAAAATTCTAATCGCTTTTGGACACTTTTCAATTACGCGCCACCCAAATTGTTCTTCAATCATAAAGCGATCAAACAAGACAACATCTGGATTTAATTCCAAGATAAAATCATCAAAAGTGGAAGAATTGAGTTCGATACTCTTTTTTATTACTCCAAATTCAGATAAATCAACCATAAAATTACTGTCCTGAGCCGCACTTGCAAAAGTAATTTCGAATCCATTTTCTTTGAAAATAGAAATCAATTGCATCATTCTTCCACCTGCTGCAGAAGACTTTGGCTCGGGCCAGACAAACCCTATAATTAAAAGTTTTTTGATTTGATTCATAATCTTTGTTTCATATTACAAAATAATACTATTTTCCGCGGATTTGCACCCAATTTCCTGAAATTCGGTCGTAAAAAAACACTAATTTTGCAAAATCTAAATGGTGGGAAATTATGTTGGGATTAAAATTAGCTACGGACCCGCGCTGGGTAAATATCGTTGAGTCAAATATCGAAGAAATTTTAACGGATCATGCCTGGTGCGAACAAAAAGCGGCTTCAAATGCGATTAGTATCGTTACTTACAACTCTGAACTCGAAGAATTGGTAACCGAAATGCTTGAAATTGCAAGAGAAGAACTGGAACATTTTCAGATGGTTCATAACATTATAAAGCAACGCGGACTTGCTTTAGGCCGCGAAAGAAAAGATCATTACGTAAATGTACTTTTTAAGTTCATGAAAAAAGATGGTAGCCGTAGAGATGCACTTTGCGATCGATTATTGTTTTCTGCAATGATCGAAGCTAGAAGTTGCGAGCGCTTTAAAGTACTTTCTGAAAACATTAAAGATGAAGAATTAGCAAAATTCTACCGCGATTTAATGATCTCTGAAGCTGGCCATTACACTACATTTTTAGGATTTGCCAGAAAATATCAAGATAATATTGATATCGATAAACGCTGGAAAGAATGGATTGAATATGAAGGTTCGATTATTACTAATTATGGTAAAAACGAAACCGTTCACGGATAAATTACGCTCTTTTTTATTACTCTATTTTCATATTTAAACACCACTATTCGCTATGCAGAAAAGTAAGTCCAGATCAATCGTTTTTAAAATTGCGAAGTATTTCGGAATAACTTTCGCGGTTATTATAGGATTATTATTTTTAACGCCTATCGTCTTTGAGGATCAAATAAAAGAGCAAATAAAGAAAACAGCTAACGAAAGATTAAGCGCAGAACTAAATTATTCTGACGTTTCTGTCTCATTCTTCCGCCATTTTCCTTCTCTTACTTTAACTTTAGATAATTTAAGTTTAAATGGTTCAGCTCCATATACAAATGAAAAATTTATCACTGCAAAAGAGGTTTCTTTCGGAATCAATGTAGCGAGTCTTATTTTCAGCAAATCGGTAAAAATTGACCAGATTTATCTATCCGATTCTTTTATAAATGTAAAAGTGAATCCAAATGGAGAAGCCAATTACAACATTTATAAATCTCAGGAACAGGCTTCGCAACCAAAAGACAGCTCCGACACTGCCTTAAAACTAGAGCGAATTGAGATTTTGAATAGTAAAATTATTTACGACGATAAGTCGACAAAAGTCCATTTTGATGCTTACGGATTTAATTATTTAGGAAAAGGAGATTTGAATAAAGCTGTTTTTGACTTGTATTCGAAAGCTAAAATTGAGAAATTGAATATCGTTTATGAAGATGAACCTTATTTAATGAACAAAAAAATTGATGCTGATTTGATCACAAAAGTCAACATCAACTCGCTTTCTTTCTTTTTCCAACAAAACAACCTTAAAATCAATCAGCTTCTGGTTGACTTTAAAGGAAAATTTGACATTTTGAAAGATGGTTACAACATGGATTTTGTTATTAAATCTGACAATAGCAATCTATATGATGTTTTTACCGCTTTTCCTCCAAAATACATTACTTGGCTTTCTAAAACCGAATTGAAAGGAAATACGAATCTTTTACTGACCTTAAAAGGAAAGTATATCGCTTCAGAAAATATTGCTCCAGATTTGAACTTAGATGTAAAAATAAATGACGGTTTTGTTAATTATAACAAAAGCGCATTTCCAGTTTCAAACTTAAATTTAGACATCAAAACTAAAGTTCCGTCTTTAAATCCGGATCTGGTTATTGTCGATGCAAAAAACCTTTCCTTGAACATTAATCAGGATTATTTAAAATCTACATTTTTGGTTAAAGGAGTAAACACACCCGAAATTAACGCCGATTTCAAAGCTAAAATTGATCTTGAAAAACTAACCAAAGCACTCGGAATTCCTGATATTGAGCTAAAAGGAGCTTTGGCTGGAGATGTAAAAGCAAACGGAGTATTCGATCAAAAAAACAAGCGTTTTCCTGTTACAAACGGAATCGTTAATTTAGAAAATGGTTATTTAAAAACACCGTATTACCCAAATCCGATTACAAACATTACCATTAAATCTAAAATCGAAAACCAAAAAGGAACTTTTGAGGATTTAAAAATAAACTTAACCCCAACTCAATTTACTTTTGAAGGAAAACCAGTTTTTGTGCAAGCTTATTTAAGCAATTTTGACGATTTAAATTATGACATAAAAGCAAAAGGAGAATTGGATGTGAGCAGAATTTATAAAGTTTTCTCGCAAAAAGGCCTTGATCTTGACGGTTTCGTAAAAGCAGATTTGTCTTTGAAAGGAAAACAAAGCGATGCCGAAAAAGGAAATTACAGCAAACTAAACAATAAAGGAACTCTTGAATTAAGAAACATCGGAATTGCTTCTGAATATCTTCCAAAGAGATTCATTATCAAAGAAGGAATTTTCAAAATCAATCAGGATAAAATGTCGTTCAATAATTTCTTGGCCGCTTACGGACAATCTGATTTTAAAATGAATGGTTATTTACAGAATGTTTTCAATTACGCCATGACCAATACAGGCATTTTAAGAGGTTCTTTTAAAGTTACTTCTCGATATATCAATATTGACGAATTTATGTCGAGTGTAGATCCTAATACACCCGTAACAGAAAGTTCAGCTCCAAAAACAGAAGCCAAACAATCAGACAACACCCAAACTGGCGTTATTATCATTCCAAACAATTTAAATTTACAGTTATTCGCAAATGCACAAAAAGTTAATTTCGACAAACTAAATCTGCAAAATGCAACTGGAAATTTAACCATGAAAAATGGTAAATTAACTATGCAAAATACTGGTTTCAACCTAATTGGATGCAACGTTTCTATGAACGCCAATTATCAAGCTGTAACTCCGCAAAAAGCAAATTTTGATTATGCTATAAAAGCTACTGATTTTGATATTAAAAGAGCGTATAATGAAATCGAAGTTTTTAGAAAAATGGCCAGCGCTGCAGAGAAAGCACAAGGGATTGTTTCTTTAGACTATCAATTAAAAGGTCGCTTAAATGCAAATATGGATCCTGTCTATCCTTCTCTTGTAGGTGGCGGGACACTTTCTGTAAAAGATGTAAAAGTGAGAGGTTTGAAAATGTTTAATGCTGTAAGCAAACAAACAAATTCAGAGTCTATGAAAAATCCAGATCTTTCTAAAGTAGATATTAAAACAACCGTTAAAAACAATATTATAACTGTAGAGCGCTTTAAATTTAAGTTTGCTGGCTTTAGACCAAGAATCGAAGGAACATCAAGCCTAGACGGAAGACTTAACCTAAAAATGCGTTTAGGACTGCCTCCTTTCGGTATTTTTGGAATTCCATTAACCGTAACAGGAACACAGGATAATCCAAAAGTAAAAGTGGGAAGAAAAACTGAAGACTTGGAAGAAACTAAGGATACTGAAGATTAAAAATTTCAAATTCCAAACTCGATCTCAACATATCAACCTTTGTCATAGTGTAAAATTTTGACAAAGGTTTTTTTATATAAATTTGATAAAGTTTTACTCCCTTAAATCATGGCTATTCCGACAAACAAAGAAGAATTGCAAACTGCAATCAAAACCAATTACAGTAAGCTCAAAAAAGAGTTGTCTAAAACTCCTGAAGAATCCACCACAATTCCAAATTTACAGGGGCATGCAAAAGATACATTAATGAGCATTAACAATCTTGTTTCTTATTTAATAGGATGGGGAGAATTGGTGCTAAAATGGAACACAAAGAAAGAACTAAACGAAACGGTTGATTTTCCTGAAACAGGTTACAAATGGAATGAATTGGGAAAACTGGCACAAAAATTCTATAAGGATTATGAAAAAGACGACTTTAATACCTTATGCACTAAACTAAACAATACCGTTCAAAAGATTCTTTCTTTAATTGAAGAGAAATCTAATACAGAATTATATGAAACCGCTTGGTATGAAAAGTGGACATTAGGCAGAATGATACAATTTAATACGGCATCTCCTTACAATAATGCAAGAGGCAGAATTCGCAAGTGGAAAAAAGAAAACAATATTTTATAATTTCAATTAAGAAAAGACAAATTTAGAAACATACAAAATCCCTTTGCCCATCAACCACAACAATAAAGCAAGTCCCAATAATTTCCAAGCCCAACCTCTTCCTCTTTTCCAATTTGAGAAAAAAGAAAAAACTTCCATATACTTTATTATTACAAATAAGGTTGATCCTATAATGGCAAACCAGATCACTTCGTATAAACCAAAATAAAAACCATACAGAAAAACCGCACCAAGAAAAAGGAACGTTACCAATTGTATAAAATAATAATTTCTAAAACTGTATTTATGATTCATTTTTAATGACAGTATTAAAAATGAAAAAATCTCCAAACTTATGAATGCCGCAATAACATTATAAAAAACAGCATTCCATTGCAGCACAAGAACAATAGTCAAAACAACCGCTACAACTGTACATGCAGCTAGAGAATTGACACTTCTTTCTCTATATACTTCATTCTTAAAAGGAAATAAAATTGGATACATAAATTTTTCCAATGTACGCCAAAACGGTAAAGCATAAATTGCAGCAATTGCTGAAACCACAATTTCGTAGTTATAAAAAATATCTGTGGGAACTTTAAACAATACATACCAAAGAGCCAATGTAACCAAAACAGCTGGCAGACATATTGTTTTTATGGTCTCCCACGGATCTTTTCCCCAGAAATTACTTCCGATCTCAAAAACGTATTTTTTAACCCAATATTCTCTAGTAAACAAAGCCGTTGACTGACTCCATAATAAAAATAGTCCCAAATGAATACTTACTGTTCGCACTACAAAATCCTCAACAGAAACGGCATAAAAGATACAAGCGACTCCTACTATCAAAAGTTCAAAAGTCAACAATAAAGGAGAAAATAAATATCTTAAAACAGGCTCTAAACGCTTGAGAAGAAATCCAATCCACAAACTCCAATATTTTTTAAAGAGCGCAATAACCGCACAAATAGCTATAAAGGCCGACAAATAAAACATCCAGTTCGTAAACAATTGAGTCTGCATCCAAATTTGAACTCTGGAGTTTTTTTGAGGTTCGTAGATTACTTTGGAATTTTCAAAAATCTGCTGAGCTAATTCATCTCTCGTTTTAGAATCAAACTCTGGAAACAATCTTTTGTTTTCCTCCCAAAATTGATCTGTTTTAAAGCCATTCCTTTTTAGAACTTCAAATTCATATAAAGTTTTTTTCTGTTTTTCATTTAAAGAACTTAAATGACTTACAATATTTTCCGAAGGAGTATTTGCATAAGCGCCAAGACAGCACAACAAAAACAATATTAAAATCTTTTTCAAACTTTTTTATTTAAAGAGGCTAACAAATGTAAGTTTTAAAGTCTTTCCAAAAAAGTCATAGAAATAAAAAAACCCGATCATTTCTGAACGGGTTTTTTATAAAAAGTAATCTTTGATTATTAAGCCTCGAAAGGAATAATAGATACATAAGATTTGTTATCTCTTTTCTTTTGGAACTTAACAACTCCAGCAACTCTTGCGTGAAGAGTGTGATCTTTACTAATGTAAACGTTTTCACCTGGATTATGTTTTGAACCTCTTTGTCTAACGATGATGTTCCCAGCAATAGCAGCTTGTCCACCATAAATCTTAACGCCTAAACGTTTTGATTCTGATTCTCTACCATTCTTCGAACTACCGACACCTTTCTTGTGAGCCATGACGTATGAGTTTAAATATTGTTATTATTCTTTAGTAGCTTCTTTTTTAGCTTTTGGAGCTGCTTTTTTAGCTTTTGGAGCTTCTACTTCTTCAGTAGCTGCTTCTTCTGCTACAACCGCTTTTTTAGCTGCTGCTTTTTTAGTTCCTCCTGCTGCAGTAATACCTTCAATTACAATTTGTGTAAGATATTGTCTGTGACCATTTCTTTTTTTGTATCCTTTTCTTCTTTTCTTTTTGAAAACGATAACTTTATCACCTTTTAAGTGTTGTAACACTTTAGCTTCTACTGAAGCACCTTCTATAGCTGGGGCGCCTAAAGTTACATTTCCATTATCATCTAATAAAAGAACTTTGTCAAAAGAAACTTTTGAACCTTCTTCATTAGCTAAACGGTGAACATAAACCTTTAAGTCTTTGCTTACTTTAAATTGTTGCCCTGCTATCTCTACGATTGCATACATATCAAATTGATTTATTGAATTTTAAGGTTGCAAATATACAACTAATAATTTACTATGCAACCCATACAAGCAAAAATATTTTTACCCGAAAAAACCTTGTTTTTCAAGTAGTTCTGCACATAAAATAGAATTAATTTAAAGTAAAAGATTGTTAAAATCGTATTTATTTAAAAACAAATCTACAATTCGTAATTAAAAAAAACTATTTTTGATGTAACCAAAATCAACTCTTATCTACCTACTATATGTTGATATTTTAAAATTATTAATCTTTATGAAAAAATCAGTAATGATGTTAAGTGCTGCATTAATGCTTGGCGGAGTGGCTCATGCCCAAAAAGTAGCTTTCGAAGAATACGACTTAGACAATGGCCTACATGTCATTTTACACAATGACCCTTCTGCCCCTGTCGTTATCACTTCGGTAATGTATCATGTGGGATCAAAAGACGAACGTCCTGACAGAACTGGATTTGCTCACTTTTTTGAACATCTATTATTTGAAGGAACCCAAAATATAAAACGTGGGGAATGGATGAAAATTGTTACTGCAAATGGAGGCGTAAACAACGCCAACACATCTGATGACCGAACTTATTATTATGAAGTTTTTCCTTCTAACAGTTTAGAACTTGGTTTATGGATGGAATCTGAAAGATTAATGCATCCTATTATTAATAAGATTGGAGTTGACACGCAGAATGAAGTCGTAAAAGAAGAAAAAAGAATGCGTTATGACAATCAGCCGTACGGAAATATTCTTCCTGAGGTTAAAAAGAACATGTTCAAAAATCATCCTTATAGATGGACTACAATTGGTTCTATGAAAGATTTGGATGCAGCAACTCTTGAAGAATTCCAGGCTTTCAATAAAAAATTCTATACTCCAAATAATGCCGTTTTGGTCGTGGCAGGAGATTTTGAAAAAACAAAAACAAAAGAATGGATTCAGAAATATTTTGGACCAATTCCAAAAGGGGAAGAAGTTAAAAAACAAACCTACACAGAAGAACCTATAAACCAAACCATTAAAGCAACTTACGAAGATCCGAATATTCAGATCCCAATGATTGTGGCTTCTTATAGAACACCTTCAATGAAAACAAGAGATGCAAGGGTTTTAGATTTAATTTCTTCTTATTTAAGTGATGGAAAAAGTTCTAAACTTTATAAAAAAATAGTTGACGACAAAAAAATGGCGTTACAAATTGGCGCAGTAGGATTTAGCCAAGAAGATTACGGAATGTACATTCTTTACGGCCTACCAATGGCACCATACACCATTAATGATATCTTAAAGGAAATGGATGAGGAAATTGTAAAAATCCAAACCGATCTTATTTCCGAAAAAGATTATGAAAAATTACAGAATAAATTCGATAACAATTACGTAAATGCCAATGCAAGCGTAGAAGGAATTGCAGAAAATCTGGCTTCTTATTATCTTCTTTACGGAGATGTCAATTTAATTAATACCGAAATCGACATTTACCATTCTATTACGAGAGAAGAAATTAGAGAAGTTGCCAAAAAATACCTGAATCCGAATCAGCGTTTGATTTTAGATTATGTTCCTACTGCCAAATCTCAAAACTAAGAATATCGAATCATGAAAAAAATATATCCTTTTTTAATCCTTATTTTCCTAACTGGAATTATGCAAGCACAAGATCGTCCACAACCCAAACCAGGAAATGCCCCAGTAGTCAACATCAAAAAACCGCAGACCTTTGTTTTAGCAAACGGAATGAAAGTTTTAGTTGTTGAAAACCACAAATTACCTAGAGTGAGCTATACACTTACTTTAGATAATGCTCCGTTTACTGAAGGCAACAAAAAAGGGGTTGATGAATTGACCAGCAGCTTAATTGGAAACGGAACTAAAAAAACAACCAAAGAAGCTTTTAACGAAGAAATTGATTTTTACGGAGCTAATATCAACTTTACTTCTCAAGGCGCCTATGCAAGTTCATTGTCAAAATATTCTGGCCGCGTTTTAGAGCTTTTAGCAGAAGGTGCTTTACAACCTAATTTCACTCAAACTGAATTTGATAAAGAAAAAGCAAAACTTTTGGAAGGTCTTAAAGCCGACGAAAAAAGCGTTCCTGCCATTTCAAACCGAGTAGTTGACGTTTTGGCTTTTGGGAAAAATCATCCGGTAGGAGAATATCTTTCTGAAGAGACTGTAAAAAATGTAACTCTTGCAGATGTCCAAAACAATTACAATACTTATTTCGTTCCAGAAAATGCTTATTTAGTTATTATTGGAGACGTCAAATTTAAAGAAGCAAAAACTGCTGTTGAAAAATTATTCAGCGGATGGAAAAAGCAGACTGCACCAAAAAACACTTACCCAACTCCAGTAAATGTTTCGAGCTTACAAATCGATTTTGTTGATGTTCCAAATGCGGTTCAATCTGAAATTTCATTAGTAAATACGGTAAATTTAAGAATGAACGATCCAGATTTTTTTCCTGCCGTTATTGCCAATCAAATTCTTGGAGGCGATTTTAATAGCTACTTAAACATGAATTTACGCGAACAGCACGCTTGGACTTATGGAGCAAGTTCTAGCATTGGGAGCGGGAAATATGTTACTAAATTTAAGGCTTCATCTGCTGTTAGAAATACGGTAACAGATAGCGCTGTTGTTCAATTCGTTAAAGAAATAAAGCGAATTAGAACAGAAAGAGTTGATCCAGAAGTTTTAAGAAATGTAAAAGCAGGCTATATTGGAAGATTTGTAATGCAAGTTGAAAAACCGCAAGCTGTTGCGCGTTACGCCTTGAACATTGAAACAGAAAAACTTCCTGCAGATTTCTACGAAAAATACATTCAGACCATTAACAATGTTACTGCCGATGATATTTATCGTGTGGCCAACAAGTATTTCTTGTTAGACAATATGCGTATCGTAATAGTTGGCAAAGGTTCTGATGTACTTCCTGGTTTAGAAAAATTACAAATTCCGATTCATTATTTCGACAAATACGGAAATCCAGTTGAAAAACCTGCTACAAAAAAAGAGGCTCCTAAAGATGTTAGCGCAAAAACGGTTTTTGAAAACTATATTAACGCAATTGGTGGAGAAAAAGCTGTTACCGCAGTAAAAACATTATACATGAATGGCACAACAACTGTTCCGCAGGCCCCTAATCCATTAACGTTTACCTCTAAATTAGATTCGAAAGGAAAAATGATGGTTTCGCTTTCTATGGGAACTATGAATTTAATGAAACAGGTGGTTAACGAAAAAGGTGCTTACGTTGAACAGCAAGGCCAAAGAAAAAACCTTGAAGGTGAAGATTTAGCCGAAATGAAAGCTAATGCCGCTCCTTTTGAAGAATTACAACTTGTAAAAAGAACAGACCTTAAAGTAGAAGGAATTGAACCAATTAACGGAAATGATGCTTACGTAATTAAAGATGGCAAAACAAAGTATTATTACGACGTTAAATCTGGATTAAAAACAGCCGAATCTAAAGTTCGCGAACAAGGCGGAAAATCAGTTGAACAAATCACTAATTTCAATGATTATAAAGAAGTAAAAGGCGTTAAAGTTCCTTTTAACTTAGTTCAGAATGTTGGTTTTGAATTAGATATTAAGATGTCTGATATTAAGATTAACGAAGGGGTTTCTGAGAAAGATTTTCTTTAAAAGATGCTAAGTTCTGAGATACTAAGCTTCTAAGTTGCTAAGCTTCTAAGTTGCTAAGGCTCTAAGATTTCAAGGCATTGTCAAAGTTTAAAACTTTGACAATGCTTTTTTTTATTTATATCATCTATCAGGCTGAGCGATCCCGCGATATTAGAAAACCCCTCTCTTTTGTCAGGCTGAGCGAAGTCGAAGCCCCAGTCCTATTGGAACGCCTTTCTCCCCAAGCCTCGGAATCGCTCAGGGAGACATTCGCATCAAATCACATTTTACATTTTACAAGTAACATTTCACAATTCAAATCACTTCTTCGCCGACAAATAAACTCCAATTAAAATAATAAAAGCGCCAACAGATTGAATTGGCGTCAGGAATTCATTATCTAACAATCCCCAGAAGAATGCTACGATCGGAATTAAATACGTCACAGATGTTGCAAATACTGGCGATGACATCTGAATTAGCTTGAAGAATAGAATGTTGGCGATTCCCGTTCCAAGAACACCTAAAATTGCCACAAAAAGTATAGAGTGTTGCGTTTCTGCAAAATGTATTTTCTGACTGATATCGGTTGTGCTTAAAATGATTAATGCTGGCAAAAGCAAAACCGCAAAATTTCCTGTTGTGATACTTACAGAATTTAGATCGTGAAGATATTTTTTAATCAGATTTACGTTGATTGCATAACTAAGCGTTGCAATAACAACCAATAAAACATAGAGGTAATTTTGAGTTCCACTTGCGGAATCTCCGCTTAAAACCAAAAGCAGACAACCTACAAGTCCGACAAAAACACCTAAAACCTGTCTTTTTTGAAACTGAATCCCAAATGCTATAATTCCTAGAATCAAAGTGTTTAATGGCGTTAACGAATTTAAAATCGCAACTATCGAACTATTAACCTGAGTTTCTGCAATAGCAAAAAGATAAGCCGGTATAAAAGTCCCGAAAAGCGAAGTTATGGCGACAAATTTCCATTGGCGGCGCGAAATCTTTTTCAGACTATTAAAACCCACAATCAATAAAAACAAAGCAGCAAAAATAATTCGGAACGATCCTACCTGAACAGCACTTAAACCAATCAATCCTTTTTTTATCAGAATAAAAGAGCTTCCCCAGATAAGAGAAAGTATCGTTAAGTAAATCCACTTTAACTGTTTTGTTTCCATAAATTGTTATTTACTGCAAATTTGTAATTATTTTACGAACTAAGCATTCTCTTTTTATTAATTTTGCAAGAATCTTATTCGCAATTTTTAAATTTATATATAATGAAAATTTCAAAAATCTTATTCGCTGTAGCAATCGCCGGTTTAGTATTTGTTGGCTGTAAAAAAGCAGAAGACAAAAGTCTTGAGGTTGTAAATGCAGAAAAAAGTGCTCCAAAAGAACACAAACCTATTGCTGCCGAAAATCTTCAAACAGCAAGCTTCAAAATTGACGGAATGACTTGTGCTATGGGATGCGCAAAAACAATAGAAGAAGAATTATCTAATCTTGACGGAGTTGACAAAGCAACGGTTGATTTTGACAAAAAAACTGCAACGGTAAGTTTTGATAAAACAATCCAAAACTCAGAATCTTTAACAAAAGTCGTTCAAGAAACTGGAGACGGAAAAACATATAAAGTTTCGAATTTTAAATCGTAAACAGATCAATTACAATAAAAAAAAGGAATCCAAATCGGATTCCTTTTTTTTATTTCCATTTCAACGTTTCCATCAAACGCTGCATATCATTTTTAACGTAACTCGCGGCAGGCATAATCGAGTCGAAATTTGGTTTAGCGTAAAAATAAACAGAGCCTATTAAAAAATGTTTTGTGCTGTCTGTAACGTAAAACTGAGAGTTTGTCGCTGCATTTCCATCAACTTGATAAAACATTCCGTAAACCTTTTTCTGCGGATTTAAATACGGCTGTTCCAAAATATCATCGGCTTTAATAACGTGTTCGTAAGTCAGTTTTTGTGCGTCACGCAATAACTTATCAATATTTCCATTTACTGGCTTATATGTCAAATAAATCGTTGCTTTCATCTTTGGATACGTGATTGCAAATCCGCATTCTTTCTCTCCTTTGATGATTGCATCTTCATTCATTTCGAAAGCAAACGGACAATTGTTTTCAAAATTCACATATTTTGCTTCCGGATAATCTAATCGCAGGTAACTTGCTGGTTTTGGCAAAACATCATTTTTACAGCTTATAACCGTTAACGCAAGCAAAATTGCTGATATTGAAAGTATTTTATTAAGCATTTTAATTTATGGTTACTTTTATTTGTTTTACACGCTTTTTATCAACTGTTTCTACTGTGAAAATACAGTTTTCGAAAGGTATTTTTTGATCTTTTTTAGGAAAATTACCCAAAATCTCCAGAATAAATCCGGCCAATGTTTCGGCTTCTCCTTTATGAGCTTCAAAGACATCTTCATCGACATCTACAATTCGATAGAAATCTTTCAGGTTTATTTTTCCCTCAAAAAGAAAATTATTTTCATCGATCTGCGAGAAGTTTAGATTTTCATCGTCAAACTCATCACTAATATCTCCAACAATTTCTTCGATAACATCTTCTAAAGAAACTAATCCAGAAGTACCTCCATATTCATCAACCACAATGGCTAAATGGCTTTTTAAGCTCTGAAAATCCTTTAGCAGATTATCTAGTTTTTTATTCTCAGGAACAAAAAACGCTTCTCTAATCAAAGAGGTCCAGTCAAATTCTTCTTTATCAATATGAGGCAGTAAATCTTTTACAAAAAGCACGCCTTCAATTTGATCGATATTATCTCGATAAATAGGAATTCTCGAAAAACCTGTTTCTATTATTTTAGGATAAATCTCCGCAAATGTTTCTGATATTTCCAATGCAAAAATATCAATTCTCGGACTCATTACCTGTTTTGTATCTGTATTTCCAAAAGAAACAATTCCTTCCAGAATTTTTTGCTCTTCTGTCGATGTCCCTTCCGAATCTGTAAGTTCCAATGCCTGAGAAAGTTGATTAACAGAAAAATTACTTTTTTGCTTTCCTAATTTATTTTGAAAATATATAGTAACGGCACGCATTGGCAAACTAACAGGAGAAAGCACTTTGTCTAAAAATGCCAGCGGATACGCAACTCGCTTAGCAAAACGGATACTATTTCTGCTAGCGTAAACTTTAGGAAGAACTTCACCAAATAATAAAATTAAGAAAGTAACTAAAATTACCTCTAGAGTAAATTTAAAGGCTGGCGAACTTATATTGGCAAAAATATTTTGCCCTATATAAGCAAACAGGATTACTACACCAATATTAAAAAAGTTATTCGCGACCAATAAAGTTGCCAAAAGCTTTTTGGGCTTTTCTAATAGATTCGAAATAATTTTACCTTTTGCTGGACTATCATTTAAAGAATCATCGATGTCTTGCTGCGATAAAGAAAAAAGAGCTACTTCAGCACCAGAAACGATTGCTGAAAGAAATAATAAAATAAAAATTCCGACGAAACCAATAATTAAATTGGCGTCAAGATTTGTAGAAAAAAGTAAACTGGGCTCTGGGTCCAAACTGAATAAAATTAGTTAAACATCGCTTAAAAGGGCAGATCGTTAATTGGAAGCCCTTCAGGAGCATCAAAGTTAGTGTTTTTTGCCGACTCTGTATCCTGGTTTTGTTTAGTATACGCAGTTTCTTTTTTAGTTGTCAGGAAAGTAAACTCCGTTACCTGAATTTCGGTCGTATATTTTGTCGTTCCATCTTCTGTTTGCCACTGGCGAGATTTTATTCTTCCTTCGACATAAATTTTGTCTCCTTTAGAAAGATATTTTTCGCAAATCTCTGCAGCTTTATTACGCACAACCAAATTATGCCATTCTGTAGAGGTTATTTTTTCATTAGTCGTTTTATTGATATATACCTCATTGGTAGCCAGCTGAAAACGTCCGATGCAGTTTCCTCCATCAAAATAATGCATCTTTACATCATCGCCTAAATGGCCAATAAGCATCACTTTATTTAATGTTCCGTTCATAGTTTTGGTGGTATTTCTCCCAAAGATACATTTTTTTAGCAATTTATTTCTTGCTTTTCTATAAAATTATACAACACAATAGGAAAAGGAAAAGTTTTCAATTTTTGAGCATCTACTCCGTTTTCGACTTCCTCTTTCACTTTAATTTTCCAAAATTGAATATGCAAATGTTGGTGCGAAAGCTTGTGTATAAGCGTCGATTCGTTGCAATCTTCTACACTTATAATAGTATACTTTGTAAAAATTTCATTTTTGACTGTTCGAGAAATCTCGTCAAAATCAACAATTGATTGCGTTTCCAATAACGGAAACTCATATAAATTATGCCAAATTCCTTTTGCAGTTCTTTTTTGAATTAATGTGTTTCCTGAAGCATCTTCTAAAATCAAATAATTAAAGTAACGATTGGTCACTTTTACCTTTTTTGACTTAACAGGAAGCATATTTACTTTTCCTTTTTGCAAAGCAGCACAGCTTTCGTTAAAAACACAAATCGCACAATTAGGACTTTTAGGAACACATTGCAGCGCACCAAACTCCATTATGGCCTGATTGAATATCGCTGGATTATCTTTAGGCATTAATTGCTGTGCCAAAGCGGCAAACTCTTTTTTGGTTGCAGGAAGCGCAATATCAGATTCAATATCAAAATAACGAGCCAAAACCCTAAACACATTTCCATCTACAACAGGAACCGCTTCATTATAAGAAAAAGAAGCTATTGCAGCAGCTGTATATTCGCCAACACCTTTGAGTTTTAGCAGCTCTTTATAAGAATCAGGAAAAACT
Organism: Flavobacterium sp. ACN2; assembly: GCF_002303885.1. Lineage (GTDB taxonomy): Bacteria > Bacteroidota > Bacteroidia > Flavobacteriales > Flavobacteriaceae > Flavobacterium. Next base: position 243,663 of record NZ_MRCM01000002.1, read on the forward strand.
CCATTTAAGTCATTAGATATATATTGAGCCGTTTTATGAAGATTACGAGCTCGAGAATAATACCCGAGACCTTGCCAAAGTTTCAAAACTTTCTCTTCTGAAGCATCTGCTAAATGTTTTACGGTAGGAAATTCCTGAGTAAATGAAAAAAAATAAGGCATTCCTTGCGCAACTCGCGTCTGCTGAAGCATGATTTCTGAGAGCCAAATCTGGTACGGATCGACCGTTTTTCGCCACGGTAAATCACGCTGGTGCTGTAAATACCATTTTATCAATATGTTATGAAAATCCATTGCAAAATACTTAGATTACAAAAGTAAATGTTTATGTAATTAAAATTTAACGAATTAGCTTGATTAATTATTTTTTTAATTCCTATATTTGCAAACTCAAAAAAATAGTACACCATTTATAAAATAAAATAGGAAAGAAAATGACGAAAGCAGATATCGTAGCGAAGATTTCAGAGAAGCTAGGTCTTGAAAAAGGAGACGTTCAAGCAACAGTAGAAACTTTTATGGAAGAAGTTAAAACTTCTTTAGAGACTGGAGACAATGTATACCTTAGAGGTTTTGGTAGTTTTATCGTTAAAACTAGAGCTGAAAAAACTGGAAGAAACATTTCTAAAAACACTACTATTAAAATTCCAGCACACAACATTCCTGCTTTCAAACCTGCAAAAGTTTTTGTAGAAGGAGTTAAAACCAACAACGAAGCAAAATAATATTAATTAACATAAATCTGACACAATATGCCAAGTGGTAAAAAAAGAAAGAGACATAAGGTAGCTACTCACAAACGTAAAAAAAGAGCGAGAGCTAACCGCCACAAAAAGAAAAAGTAGTTTTAAACTACTTTTTTCTTTTTAAACGTTCATTGAAATTTGGGAAATTTCAAAAATTCCAAAAAATAAAATCCAAAATCCAAAAATTAAGAAATCAATATTGATTTAATTGGAATTTGGAATTTAAAAATTTGAAATTTAAGTTTCCCTCCCGGGTTCAATACCTGTTAAAATATTGTTTAATCCATCTGTAGATAAGATTTTAGATTTTAGACTTTAGATTTTAGATTTTTATTAATCTATACTCTTCTCTCTTTTTCTATTTTCTGAAAAAACAGATAAAAATTTACAGTGTGAATAAAGAATTAATCATTAGATCTAGTTCTGAAGCAGTAGATTTTGCCTTATTAAAAGATGGAAAACTAATTGAATTACACAAAGAAGAAGAAAAAAGCAACTTTCAGGTTGGTGATATTTTTATTGCCAAAATCAGAAAACCAGTTGCTGGACTTAACGCCGCTTTTGTAAATGTAGGCTTCGAAAAAGATGCCTTTTTACATTATCACGATTTGGGTCCAAATCTAGCTTCTCAGCTGAAATTCATAAAACTTGTAAGCGCAGGTAAATTAAAAGATTTCTCCCTAAAAACCTTTCAGTTTGAAAAAGAGATTGACAAAGATGGCATCATTACTGATATTTTAAGTGCCAATCAATCTGTCTTAGTTCAAGTAGTTAAAGAACCTATATCAACCAAAGGCCCAAGAATAAGTGCTGAGCTTTCTCTTGCCGGAAGATTTATTGTTCTAGTTCCTTTCTCTGACCGTGTTTCTATTTCTCAAAAAATAGAGGACAAAAAAGAAAAGGATCGTCTAAAAAAACTTGTTCTATCGATCAAACCTAAAGGATTTGGTGTTATTGTTCGTACAGTAGCCGAAGGCAAAAACGTAGCCGAATTAGAAAAAGATTTGCAGAACCTGCTTGGCAGATGGTCTGCAATGTGTAAAAAATTACCAACTGCTCATCATCCATCAAAAGTATTAGGAGAGCTTAATAGGGCTTCTTCGATATTAAGAGATGTATTTAATGATACCTTCAGTGGTATTCAAATAGATGATGAAGAGTTGTACCATCAAACGAAGGAATATTTGCAAGAAATTGCACCTTCAAAACAATCGATTGTTAAGTTTTATCAATCAAATGACACTCCCATTTTTGAGAAATACAATATAGAGAGACAAATCAAAACTTCTTTTGGCCGAACTGTTTCCATGAGCAAAGGTGCGTATCTTATTATAGAACACACTGAAGCGTTACACGTTATAGACGTAAACAGCGGAAACCGTTCTAATAAAGCGACCAACCAAGAAGACACAGCCATGGAAGTGAATATGATTGCCGCAGCAGAAATCGCACGACAACTTCGTTTGCGTGATATGGGCGGAATAATCGTAGTTGATTTTATCGATATGTCTAATCCAGAAAACAGGAAAGTTTTGTTCGACTTCTTGCGAGAAGAAATGAGCGACGATAAAGCAAAACATAAAATATTACCGCCGAGTAAATTTGGTTTGGTCCAGATTACAAGACAGCGCGTAAGACCAGAAGTGAATATCAAAACCAGAGAGGAAGATCCTAACAAACATAATGGTGAAATTGAAGCTCCAATTTTAATCATTGATAAGATCACCGCTGATTTAGAAAGACTTTTAAAAAACCACAATAAGGTTGTACTAAACACACACCCGTTTGTGGCTGCATACCTCAGTAAAGGTTTTCCATCATTACGTTCAAAATGGTTTTTTGAACATAAGAAATGGGTGAAAATCATACCTCGTGACGCTTACACGTACTTAGAATACCATTTCTATGATAAAAAAGGAAATGTTATTTCAGAATAAATCAAAAACCGCCTTTCGTGAGATTGGCGGTTTTTTTGTGCTTTTTTATAACTTCTTTTATGTCTTATACTAACACAAAAAAAGCTTATGCGTTTACAAAATATTTATATTTTAAAGTAAGTTTATATAATCTTTAAAAGATAATAAATGAAAATTGTTACGACTTATAGTTTTGAGAAAAAAAAATATGCCATTTACCTTCTTATAACAATCCTTTTTTTGCTTTCTTCGAAAGTGGCTGCGCAAAACGATACTCTCTTTTTTGATAAACAATGGAAAATATCTACCAAAGAAGTTGCTTTTTATTACAGAATTAAGCCTTTAAAAATAAAAACAAAAGATGCTTTAGGATATAAAATAAAGAATACTGACTCTCTTTTTACAATTAACGATTACTATTTAAATAGCAATAAAATACAATTTCAAGGCTATTCTAAAGATTACAATGGTGATTATTTAGTTGGGAAAGCAAAATGGTATAATGAAAACGACGACACAATTGAAACGAGAGAATTTGACTACAGAGAAAACAATGCTACACCAAAATTTAGGATTCCAGATTGGCCTATACTTTATTTAAATTATTCAATTGCCAACAAAAGTCTTTTAACTGCAGGTATGGAATTTTGTTTAGTTTGCCATACTGACAACAAACTCTTCATAGGTGCTGGGTACGGAATTACAAACAGCTACAATGACAAATATTATGGTCTTCCAGATCTACATTTGTCATTTAATACAGAATATTTTCTATTTTTAAAAGCTGGGAGTTCTACTAAAAATGCATATGCAATGGGAGGCGTAACCTTTTTAAACATGATAGATTTAGGCTTAGGTTATTCACTTTCATATAACAAAGAAAAAATTCCAACTTATGAGGGATTTACCACTTCAATTACGTTCCGATTTACAAACAATAAAAATGTATATGGCAAATTCAAAATCATGTAATAAATTCATTATTCCTTTACAATTTCAATTTTTCTTCTAATTTCATTTCCAGAAGCATCTACAACTGTTATGTAATGTATTCCTGTTGTTGGCCTAATAGGCAGTTCATGAAAAGTTTTTGTTGTGGCTTTATAAACATCATCAACATACCAAAATAATTCTTTATCTCTTTCAGAATACGCTACTTTCAAAATTACGGGCTGTATGTTACTGTTAAAATCCTTTGTTAAATATATTTTACTATTCGCTTTCGGATAAATAAAGTCCATTGTAGTGGTTTGCGTTCCTTCGCATCCTTCTTTAAATGGCGGTAACGGCAAATATTCAATATGCTGGCTTTTATAATACCAAGCCATAACAGGAGGCAGTATAAACCAGTTTTTAGTCACAATATTATCAATACTCTCACAGCTACTATTGACTTGAAATTGCTCTGTTTGATCTAAATGAATTGTTCTATGATACGGACAAACCTTAGTCGATTTGCCTTTTTTAGAGACCCATTGTTTAATTTTTGGGCAGTTTTCTTTTGCCAGATAACCGCTTAAACGGCAAACCTCAACTTCTGCTAAATCATTATACGGAGTATCAAACCATCGTTGTCTTGGCAATAAATTAAAAACATCAAATAAAATTGGCGCAGCGCTCGTAACTCCAGTTAAAGTTGGCCTTCCTTCTCCTGTTGCATTTCCTACCCAAATTCCAACTACATATCTTGAATTGGTTCCAATAGCCCACGCATCACGATTTCCGAAACTGGTTCCCGTTTTCCATGCAATTTTAAGCGAACTGTCATAAAACTTCCACGCTTCATCTCCTTCCGGTCTATTAACCTCTTCCATTGCATTATACGTTAACCAAATTGATCCCGCACCCAAAATATTCTTCTGATCGGTTTCTGAACCAAAATCGGGCTTAAAATCGTTTTTATAGTTAAGTTCAGTAAATTCGTTAGTTCTATACTTACTCTTATTTTTAGTGTAATAATTGACTGTAGACGAAAGGTTTGCATACGTTCGGCATAAATCCCATAAATTACTTTCGGCTCCACCTAAAATAAGCGACAAACCGTAATGATCAGGTGTTTTATTAATGTTCTTTAATTTGAATTTTTGAAGTTCTTCATAAAACTTGTTTACAGTAAATTCCTGAAGCATTAAAACCGCAGGAATATTTAACGAACGTGATAATGCGCGATGTGCAGGAACAGCGCCATCAAAAGTTAAATTGAAATTTTGAGGCGTATATCCAGAAATCTGCGTTGGAATATCAGCTACTAAAGTATTGGGCAGTAATTCGCCATCATCCAACATTGCTCCATACAAAAGTGGTTTTAGAATACTTCCTGTACTTCTTGGCGCATCAATAATATCTACGTCTTTTTGATGATCTGCATCTGCCGGAGAATTTCCAACATAACTCATTACATTTCTACTCTGAACATCAATAACCAAAATCGCCAGATTATGAACCTCATTCTGTTTGTACTGGTTGTAATAATATCTTGCAATTTGATTGACGCGATTTTGCAAGGCATAATCAATAGTAGTTTTTACTCTTGTTCCTTCTTCATTTTTTGCAACTCTCTGTAATAAATGCGGAGCGATTTGAGGCAAATCATAAGGTTTCTGAGGCAATGGTTCTTCTATTGAAAGTTCGTATGTCTGCTTATCGATGATACCTTCCTGATGTAGTTTTAATAAAAGTCGGTTTCTTTTGTTCAATAATTTTATCTGGTTTTTCCCCGGATAAATTAAACTTGGCGCATTCGGTAAAACAGCCAAAACTGCATTTTCTGCCCACGATAACTGATTGGACTGCACTCCAAAATAGCGCCATGAAGCCATTTCCAATCCCACAACATTTCCTCCAAAAGGCGCATGTGCAGCATACATTTCTAGAATTTCATTTTTAGAATACCCTAATTCTAATCTCGTGGCGAGAATAATTTCTATTATTTTTTCAAAATACGTTCTGTTTTTTCCTTTTCGGGATAATCGAATAACCTGTTGTGTTAAGGTACTTCCTCCTCTCACCACTTTTCCTGCTTTTCGGTTTTGCTTAAAAGCATTAATCATTGCACCAGGATTGAATCCGGGGTGTTTATAGAAATACTCGTCTTCAAAATACACAATGCATTTTTTAAACTTATCTGGAACGCTATCTTGTGCTGGAAAACGCCATTGTCCGTCACGGGCAATTTTAGCTCCAAGTAATTCTCCTTCTTTGCTTTCAATTACGGTTGAATAAGGCTCTTTAAATAACGTTCGAGGTATCGAAAAATAGTAAATCAGCAAGAGCAGAAATGCAATTGCTGATTTAACTTTATTCTTTTTAATCCAATTTATGATGCGTTGGAAAAACGCTATAAGTTTATTTTTCAAAATTAAATTGTTATTGCGTATCCTAACAGGTTTTCAAAACCTGTTAGGTATTCCTTATCCATTCCAAAAAGATAAAAAAACAAAATCTTTTCTTTTATCTAAAAACATCTAACAGGTTTTAGAAAGCCATTGGATATTCTTTATCCCTTTCTAAAAGAAAAAATAAAATTTTCTTCTCTATATCTATAAAATGCCTAACAGGTTTTGGAATCCTGTTAGGATAGTCGAATACTATTTTCTATTGGTCAAGTAAGTCTATATCATTTAAAACTCCTTCATAAATTAACTTTTTTTCATCATGACAAAATATGAAATTTTCTAAATCATTGAATAATTCTAAAATAAATTCTCGATCAATGCTACTTTGTTTATCTGACAAATATGAACGATAAGAAGAATGTCTATAAGATTGAAAATCTTTAGAAAATTTATGCTTGACAGGATTTAAATGAACGTATAAGATCAACTGTCTTAAATATTCTTCATTTTCGATTCTGTTTCTTTGCAAATGTTCCTGAAACAAACTTCCTGTTCTATCATAAGCCTTGTTTATGCTTTTAGAATAAGAGTTAAATAAATTTGAAAATGGAAGATGAATTTTTTCTTTAAACTTTTCAGGTAGATTAATTTTATCTTTTATTCTTAGAACAATATGAAAATGATTTTTGAGCAAACAATAAGCATAAACATCAGCAATTGGCGAAATATATTTTTTAAGCTTTTCTAAAAAATAATTATAGTTTTTCTCTTCAATAAAAATATCCTCCCCATTATTTCCTCGATTATACACATGATAATATTGGCCTGCCTCAAAAACATCCCTCTCCACAATCTTATTCTTTTTATTATCCTAACAGGTTTCCAAAACCTGTTAGGTATCTTTTTTTTCTTCTTCTAAAAACTTAATATAATACCTAACAGGTTTTGGAAACCTGTTAGGATACGTGTGCTAATAATTTATTTCACAACCTCAACCCAGAATCCTTTTGTTCTGGCTAAGAATGTATTATCATACATCGCTTCACATTGTAATCCTGGCAGGTAATAATTTCCTAAATACGATGCATTTAACAGGATTCTAAATACCTTAGTTTCTCTTGCTTTCATTCCGAAATAGAAATTAGTTCTGTCATCTCGAATATCAATATAATCTGCAATGTTGTTTACAGCATCTCCATAATCGGTAAAACGAGTGTTTACAATTTCGAATCCTGAAGGCAGAATTTGAGATAACGCTACGTTTTGAACGCTTTCTCCTCTTTGGTTTTTAATTGTAACCTCGGCAACAAATTCAGTTCCCTGATTAATTCTTGAAACATTAATTACACTTCCTTTTCTATTTTTGAAAACAATAGAAGCCGTAACATCACTTTGAACCGCATTTTCTTGTCCGATAGGCAGAATTCCAGTGTTCAAAACACGAACATAAACTGTATTGGCTTTATTGTTTTTCAGCGTAATACTGTTTGAACCCGAAGCAACAGACAAACTGCGATCTGCAACTGATTTACCTGTATTGATTGTCTCTCCTTTTCCGTTTTTACTAAATTGGATATTGATTCCTTTCGGACCATTACTCACCGCAAATTTCGACATTGCATACAAACAATAAGCTGTTGTCTGTGTACTCATCCATTGATTAGCTGACATTTCTTTGGCTAATTTTGTTGCAGTAACAAATGCTTTTTGTTTCTGATCTAAAAGAAGCATCGTTTCTAAAGCCATTGCTCGGTTTCTTTCACTTGAACCATAATAGTAATAGCTGTAGCCATCTGAACTACCATCAATGCTGGTTTTCAGGAACAAACTTTGCCCAGCCGATTTCTGACCTGCTAAAACATAAGCGGCTGCCAAACGAAGCATACTTTCATTCGAAATACCTTTTGTTTCTCTCAATCTGTTCATTGCTGATAAATCAGCATTTCCTGCTAAAGCTAAAGTGTACAAACGATACGCCTGAGCTAAATCATTTCCGTATTTAGGCTCAAAACGCCATTGTTTCGCTTCTTTCTGCTGATACGACAGCCATTTCGATTTGAAATTAATTGGCAGTACATATCCTTTTTTCTCTGCTTCAATTAAGAAATGTCCAGCATAAGAAGTTCCCCAATCATCTGCAATTGCATTTCCTTGCCAGTACGGCATTCCGCCATTTGATAATTGGAAATTACCCAATCTGGCAATTCCGGCTGCAATATTTTTCTGAATCAGATCTTTGCGTTTCGCATCTATATCGGCCACATCGCCCAAATACAATTGTGGGAAAACAGATGAAGTCGTCTGTTCTACACATCCATGTGGATACTGAATTAAGAATTGTAACCTTCCGTTCAAATTCATTGATGGCATAGACGAAACTTCTAATCTTGCTTTGTTGCTTCCTGCAATTCCGAAAGTATTCCATGAAATTGTCTTCGTACTATTTGGCGTTAAAACAACATCTGTAAAAGTACTCGTAACCGGATTTGGATTCGTCATGTCGATTTCAACATCATAAGTCGATTTCTCACTTCCAGATGTTGCTATTACTTGAACTTTTGCAATTCCAGTTGCAGAGCCTACAACCAGATTAAAATATGCCATTTTCTCATCTGGCTGTGCAAAACTTAGCTTCTGAACCGAACTTCCCATTACTTTCAATCCGTTGCTGGTTTTTACCTGAATCGAAACATTTTTAATTTTATTTTCTGTTGTAAAAATGGTCACAGGCAATGTTACTTTCTCTGACGGCGAAATTTTTCTAGGCAGTGAAGCCAATACCATCAACGGGCTCTTAACTTGCGTTGCTTTTTCGACGCTTCCATAAGCGCTTGTATTCGCATCACCCGCTACTACCATTGTTCGAACAGAACCAATATATTTTGGAAGCTTTAAATCATGCGATTTCGTTTCTCCTTTTCCTAATTTAAATGGTCCATAATATAACACTACAGGTTTAAAACGGTTGGCTTTTTTAGCTTTTCCGCCTCCTAAATCCTGATCTCCACCAATACTGAAAATCTGATTTATTTTTCCGCCATAAGCGCCAATTACATCATCGTAAACGTCCCAAGTTTTTACTCCTAAAGCTTCACGCACATAAAAACTATCCCACGCATTTGGTGTTTTAAAACGAGTTAAATCCAAAAGTCCTTCATCTACAACTGCGATTGTATACGTCATTTCTTTACCTGATTTCTCGCCTACTTTTACTGTAAACGGCTGTTCTGGTCTTAACACGTCTGGCATATTAAGGGTCGGTGCCAAAATAGTGTTTTTATCTACCACTTCGATTGGCACAATTCCGTACATACGAATTGGCGAATCGTTTTTGGTTGAAGCGTGTGGCTGCAATAATGTAATATTAAAATATACGTTTGGTGCCATTGCTCCTGTAATTGGAACCTCAACTTTAGTTTCTCCTTTTTTAGTCTCAGCCCAAATAGTCTGCACTACTCTCGATCCGTTTTCAATTGAAATTAAAGCACGGCCACCTTCACTTGAAGGGAAAGAAATCTGTGCTTTTTCTCCAACAGCATAATTCTTTTTATCGGTAGAGAAAACTAACATATTGGCTGTAGAAGCATCTCTATTACGTGTTTTTCCAGACCAGATTGGCCAATCGATATTTACGGTTAAAGATGTTGCATGACCATCTTGCTGATCGGCAACACGAATTAAATAACGTCCCCATTCTTCGTCTGTCAAGGCAAATTGGAAACTTCCTTTTCCGCTCGAATCGGTATTGATGACAAAAGTTTTGTATGAAGTTGTTGCATTCGAAGAATTATAATTTGATAAATTATCGCTTGAAGAATCCCACCACCATCTCCAGTCTACTTTATAAACTCGTACTTCGAGATTACGAACCGATTTTGGTCTTCCGTTTTCGTCAACTGTTACAACATCAAAACGATTGTTTGTTCTCGTTTCAAGCATGCTGTATTTATTCAGTTCCGGCGTTTTTAAACCTACATAGGTTTTGTATGGAGAATAGGTCGTTGACATCACATCTGTACTAAAATCTCCTCCTTCTTCGTACACTTTTGTAATGAATGAAGCACGAAGCATTCCGGGTGCCTGACCTTGTAATCTTGGCTGAATGTTTACTGATGCTTTTCCGCTTTCATTTAATTTGCCAGAGAAAATATTAATTTCTTCTGTACTGAATTGACGTGCTAAATCATCAAAAGTATATTTTTCATAACCTTTAAAAGTCGTGCTTTGTTGAGAGAATTTAGCCTGCATTTCTACATTCAAATTCTTAGCAATTGCACCGTGAAGCCATGTTACCTCAAGATTGTCTGTATTTGGATACGAAGCCGAAAGTGTTTTTCTGCTAAATGTATTCTTGATTTTTAAACGATTTGGTTTGATGGTTTCAATCTTAATGTTCTTATAGAATTTAGCTCCACCAACACTTACCATTGCTTCCCAGTTTCCTGTTGGTGCATCTTGATTTGTTGGCACTATAAAGGCATAATGATTTAAATCATTCGTTTTTTGAACAGTCTGATAAACCGTTTTACCGTTCGGGTCGTTTAATCTGAATTTAATTGGATGTGATTTTGGAAGTTTATTCGCGGCATCATTCAAAATAAATGACAGATACAAATTATCTCCCGGACGCCAAACGCCTCTTTCTCCATAAATAAATCCTTTCAGTCCTTTTTGCAAAGTTTCACCTGCAACATCAAAATTACTTACAGATAACGAAAGTCCATCGTCTAACTTCACATAAGTCGACTGATCGCCTAAAGTAACAATGGCAAAATAGGCAAATTTATCCAATTGGAAAGATGCAATACCTTCACTGCTGGTTGCTTCTGTCGCTATTTTTTGCTGTTGGTAATTGTATAAATCTACCCTTGCATTTGAAACAGGTTCAGTTGTAACGATATTATTTACCGCAAATAAATATGATTTGTTTTCTCCTCTTTTGGCAATAACTCCTAAATCTGATGCTAAAATATTGGTTGCAATTCTAGCGTTGTAATAGTAAGAACCTGTACACGGATCTTGACTTTCTCTCCAGTCATAATCATCATAATAATAGTAATCGTCATAAGAGTTTCCGCTGTAGTTTACGTCGTTTTCATCAACTTCTTCTTCCTCGGCTTCATCATCGCTATTGTCTGATGTTTCACATTTATAAAGCGAATATTTCTTTTTATAAACAAATTCAACTCTGTAAATTGCTCCTGGTTCTGGTTTAATGATCTTAGATAAATCTAAGGCATACGTATTCCATTTCGCCAGATTTGCGAGCGTACTTTCTTTTAAATTTAAAGTGGTTTTAGCAATTGGCTGTGCGACTTTTTTAAGATTTTGCCCGCCATTTAATTCATTGTATTGAAGAAATTGCAGAATATTATTTTTATAAATCTTGTATACTTTTACATCTACAGCACTTAGATTTACAGCTTCAAAATTCAGTTTTAAATTGTTGGAACTTGGCAAAATTGTTCCATTTTTAATAAAACGAATGTTTGGTTTTATCTGGTCAAAAGAAATTTTCTCGCTGTAATTGTTTTCCAGTTTTTTACCATATTGGCTCTCGATTCCCTGAAAAACTTCCAATAATAATTCGCCCGTAACAACTTGTTCTGGTTCTTCGTCTGGTACATATTCAACAGCTTCTTCTACAACTGCCGCGGCTGAATCTACGGCAACAGCAGCTGAGTCAACCATAACCGCAGCCGAATCTACTGCAACTGCAACTGGTTCTTGCACAGCTACTGCTACAGGCTCTTGTTTTTTAGAAGCATTTTGGTTTGTAAAATATACTTTAAGTAAATTTCCTTGGGTAGAAAACTTAAGATTATTAGTGTTTTGAATCGAAACCAATCCGGCAAAATCCTGACCTTTTTCTAAAGGTTCAGAGAAATTAATTAAAACCTGCTGATTGTTTCCGTCTGGAACTTCAACTTTTATAACTTTAAATTCGTTGATGCTCGTAATCGGGAAATCGATTTGTCCTTTTTGATCAATGTCAACATCATTTCCGTCATAGATAATTTCCAAAGTGGAAGCTTCTGATTGACGCTGAATGCTATCAATTATAAATCGAAATTCTTTAGCAGGGCCAGCTACTTTCTCAAATTTAATTTTAAGATTGTTCCCTTTATGTTTGGCTTCAACCAGCTTTTGAGCGGTTTCCAAATCAATATTATCGGCTGTTTTTAAAACGCAGTTTAAATATTGATATTCTTTGCTATACGATTGAATATCACCCGTATTGATGGTAAAATCTTGCTTAACCGTTTTAACTGTAAAGTTGAATTTTGAAAGTTCCTTTTCTTTCTCTTTCGGAATGGCAGTCAGTTTATCTAAGTTTAAAGTAACCTGATATTCTGTTCCCATTTTTAGTTTTTTCTCCGGAATAAAAGCTAACGTGTTTGTTGAAAGCGCTATGACTTTTCCGTGAACACTTGGCGAAATGTCAAACAAATCGTCATCTAATTCCTGATTTGGCTTCCAGTCGTTTTTATCGAAAGCCAAAACCACACGAATGTCAGAATCCGAAGAAACGATTCCGCCCGTAAAACTGGTAATGTAATCTTTAAATAGTGAAAAATCTGAATTGAAATCTGCTGCCGATTTGCGCCCGCAAGATTGAAAAATAAAAAACACAAAAGATACGAAAATTAGTCCTTTTACTTTCACCTTTAATTAGAGTTAATTGGTTAATAAACTAAGAATTTAATACAATTTACTGTCAAAAGTTGTAACAGCAAAAACGCAATTAAATTATTATAAAAGTAAAATATTTTCTGAATCTTTTAAGAAGAAAATTCTCTAATATGATTATTTAACTTTTGTTGAAGTTTTATCATTGCCCTCAAAGCTCAGAACCTAATTTTGATAAAACTTTATCCATTTCCAAAAAATGATTTTCTGTGTTTGAGGAATAAAACATTTGATTACCACCTGTAATTATAATAACCTCATCATCATGGTTTCCGTAAAATTGTATTCCTTCAAGCCATTGCTTAAATGATACGCCTTTGTCTGAGTAATTTTTGATAATAAAATCTAGATCGTTCGGCTCTATTTCATAAAATGTATTGCTGGGAAATTCTAGCGCAAAACCAGCCTGAAGAAATGCCATTGCAGTAAAAAAGTCTGTCAAGGTCTCTGTTTCCAAATTCCATTCCTTTTCATCATAACTCATATAGACTGGCGGATTCGTTTTTGACAAATCGTCTTTATGAATTCCCCAAACACAAGCCCGTTGATTTTCATAGTAAAAAATCAAATAATCATTGTGTTTAAAATATTGAAAACGTTCTGGAACAATCAATAAATCTTGGGTCTGATTTAAATTTTCAATTTTCCCCAATTCAGTATAGTAATCAACAAAAACTGCTGGAAGATCTCCAAAAATATCTCTTATAAGTTGAATTTCATTTTCGGTAAAACCATTGGGTTCTGTAATGCCAAAAAGCTTTTTTATTTTTGAAAAATCTGTCATGGTATATTGGAATTATTTACGTCTTTCAAGAAAGAATCGTTTCATCAAATCTGCAGCTTCATTAGCCATCACCCCAGAAACGACAGTCGTTTTAGGATGCAGCTTTGTTCCCATATTGATAAACCCACGTTGTTCGTCTCTTGCGCCAAAAACAATTTTAGAAATCTGGCTCCAGTACAAAGCGCCAGCACACATTTGGCAAGGTTCAAGAGTAACATAAAGCGTACAGTCTTTTAAGTATTTTCCGCCTAGAAAGTTTGCTGCTGCTGTGATAGATTGCATTTCAGCATGAGCTGTAACATCATTTAATAATTCGGTTAAGTTATGACTGCTTGCAATTACTTTATCTGCAACGACAATTACAGCGCCAACAGGAATTTCGCCTCTTTCAAAAGCTATTTCTGCTTCCTGCAAAGCTTTTTTCATAAAATATTCGTCTGTAAAAGGATTTATCATAATTGCAAAAATAGGAGTTTAGAACTTATTTTTATTACATTTAATCCTTGATATCTGAATATGGAAAGAAATTACAAAATCAGCATTCCTGAACCATGCTCTGAAGACTGGAACAAAATGACGCCAAATGAAAATGGCCGTTTCTGCATGAGCTGTTCAAAAACTGTTGTTGATTTTACCTTGATGTCTCCAGAAGAAATTCAGCAATATATTATTACAAATCAAGGCCATAAAATGTGTGGCAGATTTAAAAAATCTCAACTTGATTCGATAACAATCCAAATTCCGAGTATAGTTCTTTATACCCAAACGCATTTTCATAAAATGTTTTTACTGGCTTTATTTATTGCCATGGGAACTACTTTGTTTAGCTGTCAGAATAAAGAGGGGAACAAACAAAAAATAGAGAAAATTGAAATAATTGAAAATGCTCCTTCTCCAAAAACTGAATCCAACGAAAAGCAGGAAGTATCTACTACTAAACCAACAACCGTTAGCAAAACAAAATCTAAAAAGGTTCCTATTCTAAAAAGCAAAAAATCCCTTTCTTTAGTAAAAACAGAATGCGCAGAAACGCTACCCAATGAGGATATTTATGAAGACAATACCGTCTATGGAGGAATGGGAATTGATGTTATACCGGATTACCCTGGGGGGAAAGATGTATTTTACGAAGCATTTAGATCTGAATTTAAAATACCCAAAGAGTTAAAAAAATCTACCGGAGTAATCAAAATGTCTTTTGTTATTGAAAAAGACGGAAGTTTAAATGAAATAAAAACCATTGAAGATCTTGGTTTTGGAACTGGAGAAGAAGCTATCAGAGTTTTACAAAAATCTATAAAATGGACTCCAGGCGAAATCCAAGGAAGGAAAGTTAGAACTTTTTACAATCTACCCATCACATTGGAACTCGACACTTTAAATCCGAAAAAAAGGAAGAGAAAGTTTTCAAAAATTACGACCATGCAAATTGTTAAAACTGGTGATAGTCAGGAACAAACCGAATTAAGTTTACAACCATAAAGGACTAACTTTAAGAGATTTTTCTATAAAAAAATTGCTTGTGCTTATTATTTATTACGTTTAATTCTCTGAATTTAGAAATGGAAAGAAAAGGAAAAATAACAATACCAGAACCATGTCATGAAGATTGGAACAAAATGACGCCAAATGAAAATGGCCGTTTTTGTCTGAGCTGTTCTAAAACGGTTATAGATTTTAGTTCTATGCTTCCAGAAGAAATTCAGCATTATTTTATTCAAAATCAAAATGATAAAATTTGCGGGAGATTTAAACAATCACAGTTAGATACCATTACGATTCAAATTCCTAATCGCATTTTATATTCTCAGACCAACTATCATAAAATGTTTCTACTTGCTTTGTTTATTGCCATGGGAACAACTCTTTTTAGCTGCCAAGATAAAGAAGGAAACAAGCAAAAAATTGATCAAATTGAAATCGTCGACAATCTGACACAAAATCAAGATGAAGATGTTTCCTCCTGCTATGGCCATGAGATTGAATCTAAAAAAGAAAAAACAAAAAAGCCAAGAGAAAGAATCACAATGGGAGCGGTACTTCCTCTTATAGCTAGTGAAAATGAGAGACTACATTTTAAATATAGTATTATATATAATGCCGTTGATTTGGATATTCTACCCGCTCCAAAAAACGGAATTAAAAAATTCTATTCTTATTTTGCAAAAAATTATACTACTTCAAAAGAAGGAGAAATGTCTGTTTTATTTGTTGTAGAAAGAGATGGCACTTTAAGCAATTTTAGAGTAACTCAAAACAAGTCGTCAGAAAATGAAGCAAAAGTTATTAAAGTATTAGAATCTGGCCCAAAATGGATTCCTGGAAAAACAAACAATCAGTTTGTTCGATCAACTTTCATTTTGCCAATTACATTTAAATAATGAAAATAAAACATAAAATAACTACTTATATAAATCGCAAATCGTTTTTGCCAACGTTGTATGTAGTTATAGCTGTAGTTTTTTTCGGTTGTCAAAACAAAGAAGCCAAACAGCAAGAAATTAAAAATATTGAAGTTATTGAAGATACTTTGACAGCAAAACCAGAAGCTTTAGATGCAACTGCAATTAGTACAAAAAAAACAGATCAAGCACCTTCAGATGTATCAAAAATTGAGCAGCTTAAAATAAAAAAAACGACAACAATAGCCTCTAGAGAAGTGGATGAGAACAAATCTTCGAAATCTGATAAAGCAAAAAAAGATGATGCTTCTTCAACTCTAAAACCTCTTTCAAATACAAACGCCGAATTTCCTGGTGGTATTGATCAATTTCATACTTTCTTCATGAAAGAATATAAAAAACCAGAAAATGTAAATTACTGGAAACTCAATTTCACCCTTGCCTTTGCGATAGAAAAAAACGGAAGTGTTTCATTTCTTGAATGTTCGCCGCCTGTTGAAGAGCCTCTAGAAAAAGAAATTATAAGGGTTTTAAACTTATGTCCTAAATGGCAACCAGGCGAATCAAACGGAAAAAAAGTCAGAATGCAATATTCTGTGCCTATTCTTCTAAAATAATACGCACAGAGAAATTAAATTTAAAACCGTAAATTTGCTTTTTACCATACAATGAAAAGCGATTTACTTTCAAACATATACAATCCGACCGATTTACGTCTTTTAAAAGAAGAACAGCTTACTCAGGTTGCTCAAGAACTTCGTCAATTTATTATTGATATCGTTTCTGTAAAAGAAGGGCATTTGGGGGCAAGCTTGGGCGTTGTAGAGCTTACAATTGCTTTGCATTATGTTTTTAACACCCCAGATGATTTATTGGTTTGGGATGTTGGACATCAAGCTTATGGGCACAAAATATTGACCGAAAGAAGAGAAAACTTTCATACCAATAGGCAAATCGAAGGTATTTCTGGTTTCCCTAAAAGAAGCGAAAGTGTTTACGATACTTTTGGCGTTGGGCATTCTTCCACTTCAATTTCTGCAGCTTTAGGAATGGCGATTGCTTCTAAGCTAAAAGGTGATTTTGACAAAGAACATATTGCTGTAATTGGCGATGCTTCTATTGCAAGCGGAATGGCGTTTGAAGGACTTAATCATGCTGGAGTTACCGATGCTAATATTTTGGTTATTCTAAATGACAATGCAATCGGAATTGACCCCAGTGTTGGCGCTTTAAAACAATATCTGACTTCTGTCAAAAACGGAAAAAATCCAATACAAAATAATATCATAAAGTCTTTAAATTTTGATTATTCGGGACCAATAGACGGTCACGATCTTCCGAAATTAATTAAAGAATTAAAACGTTTAAAAAAGATTAAAGGCCCAAAATTCCTTCATATCGTAACTACAAAAGGAAAAGGCTTGCTTCAGGCTGAAGAAAATCAGGTAAAATATCACGCGCCTGGAAAGTTTGATGCTTCGACTGGCGAAATTCATTTAAAATCGGAAGAAAATCTTCCTCCAAAATATCAAGATGTTTTTGGCTTGACCATTTTAGATTTAGCTAAAAAGAATGAAAAAATAATCGGAATTACTCCTGCAATGCCCTCTGGAAGTTCATTAAAATTTATGATGGACGAATTGCCAGATCGCGCCTTTGACGTTGGAATTGCCGAACAGCATGCCGTTACATTAGCGGCTGGTATGGCAACTCAGGGAATGATTGTTTACTGCAATATTTATTCGACTTTTTTACAGCGCGCCTATGATCAAGTAATTCATGATGTGGCGCTGCAAAACCTTCCTGTTATTTTTTGTTTGGACAGAGCAGGTCTAGTTGGAGAAGACGGAGCAACACATCATGGTGTTTTTGATATTGCCTACTTGCGTTCGATTCCGAATATGATTATCTATGCGCCTTTAAACGAAATTGAACTTCAAAACATTTTGTATACTGCGCAACTTGGATTAGATCATCCAATTGCAATTCGATATCCAAGAGGTCGAGGCGTACTTCCAAATTGGGAAGTAGAAAATTTCGGACATTATAAAAAAATTAATTTAGGTGAAGCAAAATGTTTAAAAGATGGTACAAAAGTTGCGGTACTGTCGACCGGAACAATTGGAAATAATGTTATAGATGCCCTCAAAGAATCTCCCCATTCTGATGAGATTGCCCATTACAACTTTAGCTTTATTAAACCACTAGATACCAATACATTAACCACTATATTTAAAACTTTTAAAAACATTATTACAATCGAAGATGGAGTTAAAAATGGTGGTTTTGGAAGTGCTGTTTTAGAATTTGCAGCATCAAATAATTTTAAAAATTCGATTGAAATTTTGGGGGTTCCAGACCAATTTATTGAGCATGGAACAGTAAATCAATTACAACAATTGTGTAAAATTGACGTTAAAAATTTAATAAATCTTTTTTCTAACGGTTCAAAATAATTATTTTGCGATACCAAAACAAAAATTACCTATAATGAAATTATTGCGTTCTACCCTTTTGCTATTATTGCTTTTGTGTACTTCTAATAACTTTGCCCAGATTATACAAACAACTCTAAGCCCCAATCAAGCACCTAAACCGCCTTCAAACTGGACAGAAAAAAACCAACTTGGTTTTGACCTTTCACAAATAGCTTTTGTAAACTGGAGCGCGGGGGGAACAAGTTCTATCTCTGGATTATTTAAAGGAGAATTCTCTAGAACTTATTTGAAAGGAAATCATAAATGGTTCAACGAACTTATTATGAAATATGGTCTAAACAAACAAGAAGATATTGAAACGAGAAAAACGGATGATGCGATTCAATTGAACTCTACTTACGGTTTTAGAAAAGATACCGCTTCAAATTGGTACTACTCAGCAAAGTTTAACTTCAATACGCAGTTTACCAACGGTTACAATTATCCTAATCGAGACGTTCCTATTTCTAGACCTTTTGCACCAGCATATGTCTTTTTAGGAGCCGGAGCAGAAAATTCAAATAAAGAGAAAAACAGAACATTTTATTTCTCACCAATTACTTTAAAGACTACATTGGTATTAGATCAAAATTTGGCAAACCAAGGTTCTTTTGGTGTTAAAAAAGCCGTTTATGCGCCAGATCCTTTAGATCCAACCCAGCAAATTTTGATTGAAGAAGGTCAAAAGGTAAAAGCCGAATTTGGTATCCTTTTTACTGCCTACATGAAAAACGAAATCTATAAAAATGTTTTTTACGAAAACAGACTTTCCTTATATACTGACTATTTAAATCGATTCGGAAATGTCGACATTGATTATGACACACGTCTAGATTTGGTTGTAAATGCTTATGTCAAAGCAAATATTGGCGTTCATTTAATTTACGATGATGACATTAAAAACAAAAAAGACGTTATTGATCCAGCCACAGGAACAAAAAGTCAAGTTACTGAAGGTCCAAGAATGCAGTTAAAACAAGTTCTTGGTGTTGGTCTCGTGTATGCTTTCAAATAAAGAAATCAATAAAAATAAAAAAAGCTTCTTTTAGAATATTTCTGAAAGAAGCTTTTTTATTTAACGCTTTTTTTGTCCTTGAATCATTTCATAGAGTTCAAGCGCATTTCCGTCTGTTAAGAGCGAAACATAATGACAGATATGCAATAGGCGCTCATATAAATTGGTTTTCTCTAAATGATGTTTTTCTGGAAGCATTTTCAAAATCAACTTATCGTAGTTTGAAGCAGTTCCATCATATTTATTATTAAATGCTGTAATAAATTTATCCAACAGCGTTTGAATAATTTGGTAACCTACAATTTCTTTTTCAATTACTTCTCTGCTTTGGTATATTTTTTCAACACTCAGTTTGATAATATCATTCATCTGTGCTTTGTATTTGCTTTTATCTGTTAAAGCATACGGAAAATTTCCCGCCAGAATTGCTTCTTCATTTTCAACAAAAACATTTACAGCATCATTAATCAAAGTTCCAATTGCCAAAGCTCTCAAATAACTGATACGATCTTCTTTTGTAGTTAACGATTTGTATTTAGAAACCCCAATATTATCTTTTACGAGATTAATCAGATATTCTAAAGCAAAATCTTCAGAAACCAAACCTAAATTAATTCCGTCTTCAAAATCAATAATCGTATAGCAAATATCATCTGCCGCTTCAACCAAATACGCTAAAGGATGTCTTTCAAAACCAATATCGTCTCCAGATTTATTGGCAATCATTCCCATATCTTTGGCAACTTCTTCAAAGAATAATTTATCTGTTTGAAAGAAACCGTATTTCTTATCAGCGATATTATTGGTCGGCTTTTTCGGAAGACTCTCTTTCGGATATTTCATAAAAGCCCCCAAAGTAGCATACGAAATACGAAGTCCGCCTTCAATTCCAGGGCGGCTTGCGGTTAGAACTGAAAATCCGTTTGCATTTCCTTCAAAATCAATTAAATCCTGCCATTGCTTATCTGTTAGCTGATTTCTATATTTCTGCCCATTTCCGATAGCAAAATATTCGCCAATTGCTTTTTCGCCAGAATGCCCAAAAGGTGGGTTTCCGATATCGTGCGCTAAAGAAGCCGCAGCCACAATTGCGCCAAAATCGTTCATATGATAACCATGAACTTCTTTTAAATAAGGGTATTTTTCAATGATTTTCTTTCCAACCAAACGCCCAAGCGAACGCCCTACAACAGAAACTTCCAAACTATGCGTTAAACGCGTGTGCACGAAATCGGTTTTAGAAAGCGGAATAACTTGTGTCTTATCTTGCAAACTTCTAAAAGCGGCGGAGAATATAATTCGGTCGTAATCGACTTCAAATCCTAAACGAGTATCATCTTGTTCTACACGTAATCTTTTGCTTGTATCGCCCTGACGTTTTAATGATAAAAGTTGTTCCCAGTTCATTTTAATTTTAGATTGTAGATTAACGATTTTAGATTTTTGATCTAAATTGCTGATTTTAGATTTCAAAAATACGTTTTATTTTAGGATTTTCTTCTGCTTTAAAATTCTAAAGCGGTGCTATGTTTGATTTCTCCCATTACAAAAATACTGTTCGTGTTTCCAATGTTTTCAATCGTTGACAACTTATTCATTACAAAATCCTGATAACTAGCCATATCTTGCACTAAGATCTTGAGCATAAAATCGTAATCGCCAGCAATATTGTAACATTCTATAATTTGACTTAATACCTTTAAATAGTTTTTGCTTTTTATGTCAACAAATGAGGCCGAATATTAGTTCTGATTCGGTTCGGCTTCATTTTGTTGGTATTTTTTAGGAGCAGAAGCATTTAGTTTTCAGAAACAACTTCTGTCCCGCTATCCACTATATCTTTTCCTGTCTAAAGAAGCCAGAAAAAGGATACCGTTCCTATCGGGGCTAAAAAACAACTATTATTTTTCAGAAGAACTTTAGTAAACAAAAAAGCGCTCCAATTGGAACGCTTTTGTATTTATTAAAAATCCAAAACTAGAAGTTTTTAGAAATTCCTATGTTTACGGTTTTTCCAAAATTGACGAAAAACTTACTATAATCAACATCACTGCCACTTATATCATAGTTTAATGTTTCGTATCCTAATCCACCAATACTAAAATTTAGGCCAAAACCTTTTTTCATATTAATAAAAAGAGCTGGCGTGATACCCGTATAAAAACCATCAGCTTTGTTTTCTGACACAAGCGATCCATTTTCGTAATTTTTGTTTTTTTGATTTTGAAACCCCGCCCCCAAATCGGCAAAAACTGAAAAAGTTTCGTTCAATGGCATTGTATAACGTACAAAGGCTCCTGTTTTAAAAGTATTCGCTTTACCTTCACCCTCTCCAAGATTACTTTTTGAAGATTGTACCGAAAATTCGACTCCAGCTGTCCAGTTATCATGAAATTGATATCCGATTTTTGGAGAAAACTCAAAAACATTGTTTTTTGCTGATGCAATTTCTCTATCCGTTTTTTCAGAAGAATAACCAATATTTCCTCCAACTAAAATTGTTCCCTTTTGGGCATTTGCAAAGCCAAAAACTGACAATGCAAGAATAAGTAGCATTTTTTTCATAATGGTTTATAATTTAAAATTTGTAGGCATTAACCAACAACAATGCCATCAGACAATCAATAATAATCGAAAAACCAAACATTTACAGTTACTTAATACATTCTAAACACATTGGCAATAATTGCGTTTTTTATTACAAATTCGTAAACAATAAGTTTACATTAGAGCATAAAAAAAGCGCTCCAAATGGAGCGCTTTCTGAAATTGAATATAAAAACTAAGATTAGAAGTTTTTAGAGATTCCAATGTTAAATGTTTGACCAAAGTTGAAGTAGAATTTACTGTAATCAGCTCCGTTGTTGTCATAGCTTAAAGTTTCGTATCCTAAACCACCAATGCTGAAGTTAAGACCAAAACCTTTTTTCATGTTGATGAAAAGAGCTGGAGTTACTCCAACATACATACCGTCTCCTTTGTATTTTGAGAAAGCATTTCCAGGACCGTATACTTTGTCTTTTTGAGTTTGGAAACCTGCACCCATATCAGCAAAAACTGCAAAAGTTTGGCTTAATGGCACAGAGTAACGAACAAATGCTCCTAATTTGAAGTTGTTGTTTTTTTCTTCGATACCAGCTGTAGTTTCGTTGTTAGATGAACTTACTGCAAATTCTCCTCCTACTGTCCAGTTATCGTTAAATTGGTAACCTACTTTTGGAGAAAAAGTAAATGTACTTGTTTTGTCTTCGCTAAATCTGTATTCTGATTTTTCAGAAGTGTAACTGATGTTTCCACCAACTAAGATTGTACCTTTTTGTGCGTTTGCAAAACTGCAGATAGCTAAAGCAGCCATCACTAGAATTTTTTTCATGATTTGGGTTTTATTTTAATTTTAGCATTCCTTTAACAATAACGATGCCGTGAATACTGGGCTGCTCAATTTTTTTATAATTACTTTAAGAGATAAATTTGTAGCAATCGAAACTATTTCTCGCTACTTTTGTAACAAATAAAAAGTCATGTCGATAGAAGTAAACAGTATATCAAAAAGTTACGGAGAGCAAAAAGCTCTAAATGAAATTTCTTTTAAAATCGAGAAAGGAGAAATCGTAGGATTTCTTGGTCCAAACGGAGCTGGAAAATCTACTTTGATGAAAATTTTGACCACTTATTTACTTGCCGATAGTGGCTCAGCCCTTGTAAATGGTCACGATGTCATGACAAACGCAAAAGAGGTTCAACGCTCGATTGGTTACTTACCAGAGCACAATCCGTTATATTTGGATTTGTATGTTCGTGAGTATTTGGCATTTAATGCTGATGTTTACAACGTGCCAAAATCAAGAATTGAAGAAGTAATTCAACTGACAGGACTGACACCCGAAAGTCATAAAAAGATTGGACAGCTTTCTAAAGGATACCGCCAACGCGTTGGATTGGCAAATGCCCTGCTTCATGATCCAGAAGTTTTAATTTTGGATGAACCAACTACTGGACTGGATCCTAACCAGTTAATGGAAATTCGAAATGTGATTAAAAATGCAGGGAAAAATAAAACTGTTTTTTTATCGACACACATCATGCAAGAGGTTGAAGCAATTTGCGATCGTGTCATAATTATTGACAAAGGACAAATCGTTGCAGACAATAAATTGGATCATTTAGTTACTACCAATAAAGAGCAAGTAATTGAAGTAGAGTTTGATTACAAAGTTGAAGAACAGCTTTTGGCTAGACTAGAAAATATTTCTTCTTATATAAATACGCATGACATGACATGGGAACTAACTTTTGTTACAGAAAAAGACATGCGTCCCGCTATTTTTGACTTTGCCAACGAAAATGGATTAAAAACTTTACAACTCAATCAGAAAAATAAAAATCTGGAAGCTGTTTTTAGAGAAATTACTAAGTAACTTTTCAATCGCAGTCAAGGTTTTCAGTTAGAAAAGCGGTTTGTTTTTAAATAAAACAGACCGCTTTTTTTATTGCCTCTTTTCTGCAAATCAGTAAAATAGGGCTTTTTCAAAAAAAATAATTTCTATTTTTATTTAGACTTGTTATAAATAGTGTTATATTTGGCAAATCAAATTTTAAATGCCACGGTATGTTACCTATTCTCCTTACTCTTAAAAAACTTATTTCTGTTGTTTTAAATCAAGTAATACATCTTCGAAAAAGGTTTTCGGACAAATTAGAACAAATTGTACTGCAATAAATTCTGATTTTAAAAACTACAAAAGATTATTATGTTCTAAATCTCGGTTTAGAATTAGCCAAATTTAAACAACATGAAAAAAATTATAACCTCTCTTATGCTTGCTTTTTCGGTATATGATGGATATTCTCAAACAGAAAAAGAAACCGATAGTATTGTTGAAACCACTATAAATGCTTTAGATGAAATTGTGATTAGTAAAAAGAAAGTACTTTACACTCAAAAATCGGATCGTCTTGTTTTTAATGTAGAAAACAGCATCGTTTCTGAAGGCGGGACCGCGCTTGACGTCTTATCACGTGCGCCAGGCGTTGTTGTGTCTCAAGATGGCGATTTGTCCATTCGCGGACAACAAGGCGTTGCAGTAATGATTAACGGTAAACTAACACAGCTTTCTCAAAAAGAATTGGCCAATTATCTAAAAGCTACAACTTCATCGAACATCAAACAAATAGAAGTAATTACCAATCCTTCTTCTAAATACGATGCAGCCGGAAAAGCTGGAATTATAAACATCATACTTAAAAAACCAAACTCAGCTGGTTTAAAAGGTACTGCTTTTGCGAGTTACGGAAGAGGTCGAAAAAACAGAACCAATTCGGGTTTCAATTTAAACTACAATAAAGATAAATGGGGCGTTTTCGGAAATTACAGCTATACTTTCCGTGGCGAAGAAGAACACAAACAGTTCAATCAGACTCAATATACAAATCTTACGCATCAGGAAATTGCTTCTACCAATCACCAAACTTCTATAACAGATGAGCCTTTGACTTCTAATAATTTTAAGGTTGGAACTCAATATGAGGTTTCGCCTAAAACCAATTTAGAGTTCTATGTTGATGCCAAAATCGGACGCTATGAAAATATGGCGGACGGAACAAATAAAGTGTTCAACACCTCAAATCAGCCCATTTTTGATGCTTTGACTTACAATGATAGTAAAGAAAAATGGAACGATTATACGTATGCTTTTTCTGGTACGCATAAATTTAATGACGAAGGAAAAAATATGATTTTTGATTTTGAATATGAAACTTCGAAGTTTAGATCTAATCAATTTCAAAGTGCCGATAATACGGCAAATGCTACTGTTGTAAACGATCGTCGCGGTTATATTCCTTCTCAATTAAAAGTCTTTACAGGAAAAGTCGATTTTGTAAATCCGTTCAAGGAAAAACAATCTATTGAATGGGGTTTTAAAGCCAGCATTAAAAACAATGATAATCCGTCTGTTTACGAATATTATGATAACAACGAATGGCTTATTGATTTTAATTCGACCAATCATTTTGAATATAATGAACAGATTTACGCGGCTTACGCCAACTACAAATATCAGTTAGAAAAATTAAATATTCAGGCTGGTTTAAGAAGCGAATACACTGCAATCAATATTGATCAGAAAACATTGAATGAAGAACATAAAGATGATTATTTGAAATGGTTCCCGAGTCTTTCTTTAAAATATGAATTCACGAGCAATCATTCTGCGCATGCATCTTATAGCAAAAGAATCAATAGACCAAGCCAGTTTGATTTGAATCCGTTCCGTTTTTACGATGATTCATTCAATTACTCGCAAGGAAATCCGAACTTGATTCCAGAGATTACCCACGCTATGGAAATTGGTTATGCTTGGAAAAGTAATTTTATGGCTTCTCTTTATTTCAATAGCACCAAAGATGTTTTTACGGAAGTGTACAACTACAATCTAGACACAAATACAACCGTTACCACTCAAATAAACGTGGATAAATCATACAATTACGGAGTTAACATTACCAATACTTCTGAGTTAAGCAAGTGGTGGTCTGTCAATACTTTATTCAATGTTTTTGAAAATAAATTTATGGGGCAAATTTTAAACAGCAATACAATTGATCCCATTATGACAATCAATCTGAGTGTTCAAAACTCTTTTACTATAACCGAAACCTTGAAAGCAGAAGGAAACGCACAATACCAGTCAAAATCTAATCTTGGAATTTACCAAAGAGATGGTTTCTTTGATTTTAGCATTGGAATTTCTAAGCAAGTTTTGGCTAAAAAAGGGAATATTAAACTAAATTTTACCGATGTTTTCAATACCAATAATTTCTACATTAAATCTGCTGTTGCGCAAACTACTATTGATAAAAGATATGATCTTGACAATCGTATAGCGACAATTGCATTTACATACCGTATATAAAGTTTCGTTCTTTAAATACCTTGTTTTTTGTTTTTTTTTGTGTTAGTCAAGAGCCTGTTCCTTCAAACAGGCTCTTCTATTTTTAGATTGCAGATTTTAGATTTTAGATTTTAGATTTTGAGACATAAAAAAAAGTCTTTTAAAGCTATTCGCTTTAAAAGACTTTTTTTATTTTATTTGAAACCTCTTAGTTTTTCTTTGTTTTTTTCTTTCTTCCCCACCAAATATAAAAACCTGTAATTGGCAAGCTAGCGCAGATTAAACTAGCTGTAAAATAGAGAATTTTAGTTGTTATTCCGCCAATGGCACCAACGTGAAGACTATAATTTGAGCGGCTCATCCAATCGTGGAATTTCTCGTCGCCTATATATTTTCTAGATTTTGGAAGCAATTCCAATGTTTTCTGATCAAAATATAAATCTCTCCAATTTCCGTTATGCATATCGGTACAGGCATAAAAATCATCTTTGGGTTCATCTGGAAAATGAATAATTACAGCTTCATTATTATGCTTAGCAATCTCGTTTCTGACTTTATTAAATATAATATCAGCAGAAGTAAGCATATCATATTTAGGTTTTAAGAGCGTATCCGATTTTATTTCGGCTACCACTTCTTTCTTTGCTTTTTCATTGCCAAAACCTCCTGTAATCCAATAAGTGCTTTCTCGTACCCAATGAAAACTCATTATTAATCCGGTTAACGCAATTAAAAATGCCAAAAGAAGCGAATAAAACCCTAAAACATTGTGAAGGTCATAATTCAGTCTTTTAAATTTGGCACTCCATTTAATTTTAAAACTATTGTTAATTCCTGTTTTATTCCATTTTTTAGGAAACCATAAAATGATGCCACTTATTAATAAAAAGAAGAAAATAAGAGTTGCCCAAGAGGTTACTGCAGTTCCTATTTCTCTTCCTAGCCAAACATAGCGATGACCTTCATCAATTTCATGGAAAAAATCTTCATGATCGACCATTCCGGTTATTTTTCCGTTATAAGGATTTACATAAATCAAAGAATCAGATTCTATATCTACTTTTATTGTTTTATCTAAACCATTATACCATACTCCATGAATATCCTTTTCTGGCAAGGCTTTTTTTACTGCAGCATAAATTTTAGAAGGAGGCAAAACTTTATCTGGAGTTTGTGCTTCTACATTTAGCCACGGAGAAGTCAATTCTTTTATTTCATGTTCAAAAACCAAAATACAGCCTGTAATTCCCATTATAAAAACTACTATTCCAGAAGCAAGTCCAAGCCATAGATGCAACCAGGCATTAATTTTACTGAATCGAGATTTCTCTTTTGATTTTGGTTTTGGTGATTTAATAACACTCATTTTGTTCCTAGTTTAATGACGCAATAAAACCATACAATCAATGCTTTAAAGCAATAATTGTATGGTCTTAATTATGTAAAAATTAAATTGTGTAACTGCTTATTTCTTTTTTGTCAATCTTGTGATTGCTGGCAAATCAACTCCGCCTGTAATTAAAGCTCCTGCTTTTGCCACACCAGTTGCAATATCAATTTGATAAACACGTCCTTCTGTATTAGTTACAAAACTTTTGTAAATTTTACCACTTTCAATTAAAGCACTTCCGAAACCAAAATAATTGTCTCCAGCGTGATCAGGCAATCCTGTAACTGGCGTAATTGCTTTTGTATTAAGATCGATGATAGCAGATTTTAAATTGAAAGATTTATAGTTTAAGAATCCCCAGTTTGGTTGTGCAGCGTCAATATCTGCAGGAATGTAGTTAACTAATACTTTTTCTCCACCTGCTGGATAAGCAGATAAAACTTTTCCTTTTAGAGAACTTGTTTCAAAGTCGAAGAAGTAAGTTGAATCGAATTCTGACTGTCCTTTTTTAATTCTAAGAATTCCTGAGTGAGACGCAGTTGGTGTATAACCACATAAAACTGAATTTGAAGAGAAAGTATAAATATCTCCAGATTCTGTTTGTACCATACCAGTATTAGTATAATATTGACCAATTGCTGTAGTACGAGAATCTTCTAGAGTTTTTAAGTATTTTAAAGATGGATATTCGTAAACTTTTACAACTGCTTTTTCTTGGTAAAGTTTCCAGTCTTTATCACGCTCAAATGTCGAAACAAATAATTTATCTCCTGATACATTTACACTAGTTGGCCATAAAAAGTGTCCGTTAGAAATAGCAAAGTCATCATAAACACGCTTTGAAATTGTAACTGTAGCTGGATCGTAAATTAAAATTTCATTTTGAGTAGAACTAGCATCCCATGGAGAATTAATCATAACCAATTTGTTATCATCAGTAGTTCCGTAAGCATAACTATCTCCTGTAAATAAGTTTGCCGTTGTACCTAATTTACCTTCTGTGTTAAGGTAATATCCAACAGACCCTTCTGCATTTCCTGTTAAAGCAAAAAATGTGTTTGCAACCGGAACTAAAGCTCCTGCTTGCTCGATACCTTTACCAACCATGTTGATTGACCCAGTCATCAATTCATCTACAGATTCAAACTGCCAAACATAAACATCCCAATCAGTTGTTTGATATGAAAGCACATAAGTTTCATCAGCTGGATTTCTTACCTCTGAATTATCATTATCACTGCTGCATGAAAAAAACAGAGCAGGCAATACTGCTAAAGCCAAAAGATTTTTAATTCTTTTATTCATTGTGTTCAATTTAAAATTATATAATTAGTTTAAAAAATATCTCAATTTAACTGCAAAAGATCTTCCCGGCTTTTGCACTTTAAAATAGTCATAGACTTTTGTGTCTGCAACGTTATTACATTCTATTCCGATATTGTATTTTCCATTTTGAAAAGAATAAGAAGCCGCAATATTCTGTGTAAGTTGCTCCGGAATTGTTTTTCTACTGTCGGGAGTTCCATTTTTTGTAGATACTAAGTAGTATTCATCAATGTAATTTGTAAATAAATTAATTGATAAATTGTCATCTGAAGTTCTTAGTTTTCTAAAGTTTAAACCAACACTTGCATTAGCATAAAAAATAGGAACATTTGCCAGCTGAGAACCATTATTGTAATTGATAATATTAGATCCAGGAGGGTCAAATTTATTGGTGTCAATAGTTTTCTGATGAGTAGCATTTACTTCAACTGTCAGCCAATTTTTATATCCATAATGCAAAGAAGCATCAAAACCAGTAACTCTTACACTGTATTCATTTTGATAAATAGACTGAAATCCTTGAGTCTGGATTCGGATAAAATCTTTTGCATCTCTATAAATGAAATTTCCTTGCACTCCAAAAGAATGATCTTCTAAAGCTTTCTTGTACACAAGTCCTGCATTAAAGTTATCACTTGCCTCTGGTTTCAAAGTCGGTGCTGGTCTAAGATTTAAACCATCTCCCAACATTTCATCGCCTGTTGGCAAACGATATGCATGCTCGTAAGACGTTTTCAATTGCAGTTCACTTGTTACAAAATACGCTAATGCTGCTCCATATCCTATGTCATCAAAAGAGCTTTTAAGTGGCGTATACACATTTTTACCATTTATGTATTCTAAAACATTCATACTGGTATTTAGGAAATATTTCTTTCCAAATGCGATTACAGATAGTTTTCTATCAAATGCAGCAAGATTATAAGAAAGTCCTAAAATATTTTTGTTTACTACTGGAGAACCTGGTTTAGTAATTTCACGAACTTCATCGTCTTCTTTTCTTTTTAAAGTATTAACAGAATAATTAAAAGCAAAATACTGCCTGTCATTCAAATCATACTTGAAGTTAGTATTAGCTTGAAAAGAATTATCATCGTAAACATAAATCGTTTTTTCATCATTTAACTCTCCTCCGCTATTGCTTACTACACTTGGCGTACTACTCCCATCCCATTGATATCTATAAGATGAAGTATCTACAGAACGGCTTTGAACGACATTGTACGAAGCAATGAAGTTTACCGATAAATTTTTAGTGAATAAACTGTCTTTTTTGAATTTTAGGGAAGGCACAAAAGCTTTACTATCATTAAAAGCCTGTCCAACTACTCTTTGCATAGTAGATCCCGTTTGTATTTCTTTCTTATTTGCTGAAGCCATCATGCCAATCAACAAATAATCTGCATATTTCTTTCCTTTTACTCCAACCTCAGCCATAATAGCTCCAGATTTGTAACCGTCATGAAAATGTTTGTATTCTTGTTCTGGGTTAAATGTACCATCGGGATTAGAGGTAGTCGCAGTAATTTTATAGCTGTTATCGGTATAATTACCAAATGCATTGACATTGGCCACTAAACCATTTTTACCCGTAAATCTGGTGTTTACAGCAACTCTGTGTGTATTAAAAGATCCAAAACTGTAAGATGCATCAATATATCTTTTTACAGATTGGTTGGTAATAATGTTTACCGCTCCACCTAAGGCATCGCTACCTAACTCAACAGGCACCACTCCTTTGTAAACTTCGATACGCTCTGCCATGTTTACTGGAATGTTATTCAGGGTAAATGAAGATCCGTAACTGTCGATTGGAATTCCATCCATAAAGAATTTTACCTGATTCCCTGAAAATCCATTCAATGAAAATTTAAAATCAGAGCCCATTCCTCCTGTTTCTCTAATACGAACTCCAGTAGTTGTACCTAATACTTGATTTAAATCTGCTGAAGAATTATATGTTTTCTTTAAATCAATTGCTGCAATATTAAAAGGCTGTTCTTTAACTCGCTCAATTTTAGACTTTCCAGTTACCTGAACTTCATCTAAAGCCGCCATATCTTCTTCGATAGTAATTTTTGGCGCAGTTTGATTGGATAGTAAATTGATTTTGGTCTGTTTGGATTTATAACCAACATAATTAACTACTAAAGTGTAATTACCAGGTTCTGCAGTAATTTCATATTCACCATTTGCATTTGTAAGGGCTGCATAATTGGTTCCTTTTAGAGCTACAGAAACTCCTTCTGCCGGCTGACCATTGTCTACCATAATCACTCCACTTAAAACTACTTTGCCGTTTTGCGAGAAACCCTGAACCGAAGAAAGTGTCAGTAATAACAGGATTACAATTCTTTTAATCTGCATTATTTAAAATTAGTTTAAATTAAATTTGGCACAAAATTAACATCAACAATCAGGTTTAACAAATTATTTTTAATTATTCTAAATAAAAGTTTTTATTAACGTAAAAAATGATTTTCTTCTAAAAAAAAGATGCTTTCTTAAGATTTAATTAATTTTAGATTAAAATCACATTAAAAAAAATCAAAATAAAATCAGAAATTTAAAATCGCTTTTATAAAAAAACTTACAAAAAATAAAAAAACCTGCTTAGCAAGCAGGTTTCTAAAAGGAGTAATTATGTTTCAGATTAAATGATTTCTAATAGATCTTTCATCTCTTTAATTACTATTCTAACATCTTCTTCATTCGTCCTCCAATTCACAAATGAAGCTCTAATTCCTTTTTTGTTCTGATAAACTGTTGGCGTCATAAATACTTTTCCAGTATCATTCAAAGCAGATAAAAAGGGAGTTACTTTTTCCTGATTGTGTTCTCCTTTTAATGTAAAGCAAACATTATTTAAACGAATTGGCGCTAAAAGCTCAAAATCATTTTCTATTAGAGCATTTGCAAAATGTAAAGCCAATGCTATACTATCTTCAATAAGGTCTCTAAAACCTTCTTTTCCATAGGCTTTAAGCGAAAACCATACCGGCAGCGCACGCAAACGGCGTGAATTTTCAGGAAGCACATTCAGATAATTAAAATTCTCTAAAGGATTCCCTAAATAAGGCGCATTAGAATTTTGGAATGTTTCAATTTGCAGATTAACATGCTCTTTTTTAACCAAATAAAAAGCACTTTCGTATGGAACATTCAGCCATTTATGACAATCAATCGTAATACTGTCTGCTCCTTCCCAACCTTTTACATAATGTTTGTATTTTTCTGAAACTGCCGCAAAACCGCCAAAAGCACCATCAATATGCCACCAGAAATTGTATTTTTCTCTTAGTTTGGCAATTGCCTCAAAATCATCAAAATCGGCGGTGTTTACCGTTCCAGCACTTGAAATTAGAATAAAAGGTTCTCCGTTTAGAGCTTTGATCTTTTCTTCTAAATCGGCAGTATCCAAAGCTTCACGATTGCCTTCAATTGTTTTTATAACTGTATAATTCTGGCTTCCAATTCCTAACATCGATAATGATTTTATGGAGGAAGAATGTGGAGTCGCTGTTAAAATATTAATGGTTTCAGAGATCCCGTTTTTAGCAAAATCTTTTCCATACTGTTTTCCAAACCATTGTCTCGCAACTGCTAAACTGGTGAAATTGGACATTGTTGCGCCAGTTACAAATCCTCCTAAAAATGCATCCGGAAGTTCTAATAATTGCAACAATAGATTGATGGTTTCGAATTCTATTAATGCAGATGCTCCGCCCTGTGCTTTAACCGCCTGAGTATTTTGATCGTAAACTGATGCCAGCCAATCTCCAACAATAGAAGCGGGAGTTGATCCCCCTGTTACAAATCCCCAATATCGTGGACCAGGCGAGGAAACCATCAATGGAGCCAATCTTTCATTAAATTCCTTTAAAGCTTCAATAGATCCTAATCCTAGCTCATTTAGCTCCGTTTTAGGATCTATTGAATAAGTATTAGAGGTTGGAATGTTATCGATATTACTCAAAAAATCAATTCCCTGCTGTTTTGTTTTTTCTAAGATATTCTCAAAATTGTCGAGATCGTGCTGTAATTTTGAATTCATATTATATAGTTATTTATATCACGCATTGTCAAGCTGAGCGAAGTCGAAGCCATTTCACGCGAGATAAGTTGTTTTCAGTATTTATTTTAAGAATTGGAAATTTATAGTGAAGCTACCACTTTGTCTTTTCGGAGAATCGTGAAACCATCATAGAACAGATTACATCTCCATTGGCATTTAATAAAGTAGCAATTGGGTCTACTAAAGTTCCTAAAATCATGGCAACCGGCAAAGCTTGTTCCATCGGAAAACCATAAACAGTAATAGCTAAAATTTCTCCAATATAACCTCCGTTTGGAATTCCGCCTTCGACAATTGAAACTATAACTGTAATTCCGAGTGCTAAAAGAATCGTCATTGGATCTGTAAAATCTTTCCCAAACATGGCAAACAAAAAGGTTATTTTTAAGATGGATGACATACTCGAACCGTCTTTGTGTAGAGGTGCGCCAAGCGGAATTACCAGATTTCGTACAT
Source organism: Flavobacterium sp. ACN2 (assembly GCF_002303885.1). GTDB lineage: Bacteria > Bacteroidota > Bacteroidia > Flavobacteriales > Flavobacteriaceae > Flavobacterium. The sequence continues at coordinate 277,167 of NZ_MRCM01000002.1, forward strand.
GTGCCGGAATTCCCATTTTTTCTGCTGCCGCTAAATTGGCTGGAATGGTCGCTATACTACTACAGGTTCCTATAGCGGTTAAAGAAGGCATTATGTTATTGCTCCAAAAAACTTTAAAAGCCCTTTTTCCGCCAGCGACAAGGGCATATAAACTAAAGAACACAAAGAAATAGAAAATGCAAGCAGCGTAATAAACTGCCATTGGTTTTGCATAAACTCCTAGCAATTGTGGCCCGAAGACTCCAACTTGATAAGCAAAATACGCTCCTAAACCAATTGGCGCAAATTTCATGATGATGTTTAAAAGCTGTTTCATTACCTCGTTTCCAGAATCCAGAAAACTCTTGAATGCGTTTCCTTTTTCTCCTGATTGCAATGTGGCAAAACCCACTAAAAAAGAAAAAATAATCAACGCCAACATACTTTTTCGAGACAATAATTCGAAGAAATCATTTGCTGTAAGCAGTTTGGCAATTTGATCTCCCGCTGATCCTGACGCTACTTCTTCAAACGGAACTTTCGCAATTGCGATATCTTCATGAATCGGAAAAAGATAAACAGCACAAATCATTACAATGGCAGAAATCAGAATTGTAGCGAGAAAAACCAATACCATTATAACAAACAGTTTTCCTAACCTTTCTGTACGTTCCAGATTCGCAACCGAAGAACCGATTGTGAAAAATATAAGTGGTATAATGGCTGTAAAAAGTAAATTCAGGAATATATCGCCAAGTGGTTTTATAATCAAAACATCTTCTCCAAACACCAATCCGAAAATACTTCCAATAATAATACCGCCAAGAAGCCATAAAATACTGCTGTAATTCTGCAAAAAATTGATTTTCTTAACTTCCATAATGATACAAGGGTTTAGAATTCAGCAACCTTTATTTTTTAGAAACATATTTCTCTTTGTCTATAAAGGCGTTTCACTTATTTAAACAAACATAGCTATGTGTGAAAAAATATATTTTTCTTTTAATTCTTCTCAACTAAAATTAAGAAAAATCTATGTTTCTATGTGTTTAAAAATTTCAACTACTTCTCCAGAACAATAGTAGTAAAAGCTCTATCGACTAATTCTCCTGTTTTGCTTTTTACTTTTTCGGTTTGTGTTTCTGTATACACAATTTTAAAATCCGATTTTTTTATTAATTCCTGCGCTTTTTCTGTACTGTACAATTCAAATTCGAATTGTGTAAAAGGCAGTTTTTTCATGAAATCTTCTTCGGCAAATGTCAGGCAGAAAGTACCGTTTGGTTTTAAAACCCTGTAGATTTCTGATAGTAATTCCTCAGGTTTCTGCCAAAAATAAATGGTGTTTACTGTAAATATTTTATCAAATAATTCAGCTTCAAACGGAATAGTATTTCCGTCATAAAGTGAAAAGAAAGCCTGTTTTTGAGAAACGAAATTTCGGTTGATTTGTCTTGCTTCCTGAAACATCAGTTCCGACATTTCCAGTCCGTAGTATTTTAGCTTTTCGGCTTGTTCAAACAAAAACTCTACATGACCAGCGTTTCCGTGGCCTAGTTCTAGAATTCTATTTTCGTTTGCTATATTTAAATTCTGAATCGAATGTTTGGTCATGTTGATGTTCGTTTCGTTCATCATATTGCCCATTTCGATTCCTTTTTCTCCCGATGGATGTTTTAATTGAGAGGCAATTTCTTGTAATTCTTCATTTTTCATGGCGTGAAAATTTAAGTATCTAAATTAAACAAAAATCCAAATTCGAAGAGTATTTTTTTGTCATTCTGAGGAACGAAGACACGAGCGATAGCGAACTGGCAAAGCAATCACACTCGCATGTCTACAAAGATTGGACGACATACTTTGCGGAATTTCTAGTGTGATTCTTCGTTCCTCAGAATGACAAACTGCATACAGATTAAAAAACCTGACTTGCAATCTGGCGAATATTCTCAGATTTCCCCATTGAGTAATAATGCAAAAATGGAACTCCAGCGGCTTTTAATTCTAATGACTGCTGAATCGCCCATTCGATTCCGACTTGTTTGATTTCAGCGTTGTTTTTGCATTTATCTACAGCATCGATTAAATCTTCTGGCAAATCGATTCTGAAAATCTGTGGTAAAACCTGTAAATGCCTCTGAACCGCAATTGGTTTAATTCCAGGAATAATCGGAATTGTAATACCCATTTCTCTTGCTTTTTCTACAAAGGCAAAATATTTTGAGTTGTCAAAAAACATTTGTGTTACGACATAATCTGCTCCTGCATCTACTTTTTCTTTTAATCTTTTTAAATCTGATTGTAAAGATGGCGATTCCAAATGTTTTTCAGGATAACCCGCAACACCAATACAAAAATCAGCTTTGTTATCGATATCCATCACTTCATGCAGATATTTTCCACAATTTAAATCTTTGATTTGACGAACCAAATCAACTGCGTAATGATTTCCTCCTGCTTTCGGTACAAAAGATTGTTCGTCTTTCATTGCATCGCCTCGAAGTGCCATTACGTTGTTGATTCCTAAATATTGGCAATCAACCAGCATGTATTCGGTTTCCTCTTGTGTAAATCCACCGCAAAGCAAATGTGGCACCGTATCTACATTGTATTTATGTTTTATAGAAGCGCAAATTCCAAGCGTTCCTGGACGCATACGAGTTAATTTCTTATCCAAAAGTCCGTTACCTTTATCAATATAAATATATTCTTCACGAGAAGTCGTTACATCAATAAACGGCGGTTTAAACTCCATTAACGGATCAATATTATCGTATAATTCCTGAATGCTTTTCCCTTTTTGAGGCGGAATAATTTCAAATGAGAATAATGTTTTTCCTTTGGCGTTTTCTATATGCTCTGTTACTTTCATTCTTTTTTAGTTGATAGTTTTTGGTTGATGGTTGATGGTTCTTATCGAACTCAACAGTTACAACTTCAACTATATTAATTTTTTATAATAGTTAATAAAACCGTTTAATAACTTTTTACAAGTTTGAATCTGTGCCAATACAATATTAAATGTATTCTCATCAATGTATTTTTGATCTAATGCTAAATAAAATTGTGTTTCTAATTCATATAATGATCCTCGTGAAATATGAAGAAAATGTATTGTATCTTTTGATGTTTGACGCCCACAACCTTCCGCTATATTTGAAGGAATTGAGATTGCAGCTCTTCTCATCTGATTTGTCAATCCAAATAATTCTTCCTTTGGAAACAGTTTAGAAGAGTCATACAATAAATTCACCAACTTCCTCGCTTCAATCCAAACTTCCAATTTACTGTATTCCATTCTTATTTAGTTGTTTGTTGATGGTTGATAGTTGTTGGTTCTCTTTTGTAATCTACAACCAAAAAACATCAACTAAATTAATCTACTTTAATCGGTTCAAATTAAAAGTTTATAGATCTGACAAAACCTATCAACCAAAAACCATCAACCATCAACTATTCTAGTCTGCTATATTAGGGTTTAACCATTTCATGGCGTAATCTGTTGAGACATTACGTCGTTTGGCGTAATCTACAACCTGATCTTCTTTTATTTTTCCTAATCCGAAATATCTACTTTTTGGGTTTCCGAAATAATATCCTGAAACTGAAGAAGCCGGCCACATCGCCATACTTTCTGTCAGGGTAACTCCAATTTCTTCGGCTACATTTAAAAGCTTCCAAATCGTTGGTTTTTCCAAGTGATCAGGACAAGCCGGATAACCTGGCGCTGGACGAATTCCTTTATAATTTTCCTTAATCAATTCTTCGTTGGTTAAAGATTCTTCGCTGTCATAACCCCAAAAATCTTTACGAACTCTCTCGTGAAGATATTCGGCGAAAGCCTCAGCAAAACGATCAGCAAGTGCTTTCACCATAATCGAATTATAATCGTCTAAATTCTTTTCATATTCCGCAGCCCATTCATCTACACCAAAACCTGTAGTTACGCAGAAAGCTCCCATATAATCTTCGATTCCGCTTTCTTTTGGCAGAATAAAATCGGCTAAAGCGATGTTTGGAGCGCCTTTTGTTTTTTGTGATTGCTGGCGAAGCGTTAAGAATTTCTCTAAAACTTTTCCGTTTTCATCACGCAATTCAATATCGTCATCACCAACTTGATTCGCAGGGAAAATTCCGTAAATACCTTTCGCTTTTAGTTTTTTCTCTTCTAAAATTACTTTAAGCATCGCCTGAGCATCTTTAAAAACAGATGTTGCTTGTTCGCCCACAACCTCATCGGTTAAAATCGCTGGATACTTTCCGTACAATTCCCAAGTCTGGAAAAACGGTGTCCAGTCAATATACGGAACCAAAACATCCAGTTCAATTTCGATGGTTTGTGCGCCAATTACTTTTGGTTTAGTTGGTGTATACTCAGACCAATCCAATGGTAATTTATTTTTACGGGCATCTTCAATCGTCAAGAAATTTTTATCTCTCGAACGATTTAAGAACGTTTCTCTAAACGAATCGTATTCTGCACGAATATCTGCCGCATATATTTTTCGGTTATGATCTAGCAGATTTCCTGCAACGGTAACGGCTCTTGAAGCATCGTTTACGTGAATTACAGTTTCTCTATATTGAGGCGCAATTTTCACCGCGGTGTGCGCGCGAGAAGTAGTTGCCCCGCCAATCATAATCGGGATTTTAATATTTTGTTTGTCTAATTCTTTGGCTAAATATACCATTTCGTCAAGCGAAGGTGTGATCAATCCGCTTAATCCAATAATATCTACTTCGTGTTCAATCGCCGCTGCAATGATTTTTTCTGGAGGAACCATAACGCCAAGATCTACAATCTCATAATTGTTACAAGCCAATACAACCGAAACTATGTTTTTTCCAATATCGTGAACGTCACCTTTTACGGTTGCCATTAGGATTTTTCCGTTTCCTTGTTTATCTCCCGCTTGTTTGCTTGCTTCGATAAAAGGCAATAAATAAGCCACAGCTTTTTTCATTACACGAGCCGATTTAACTACCTGAGGCAGGAACATTTTTCCGCTTCCGAATAAATCTCCTACCACATTCATTCCCGTCATCAAATTGATTTCGATAACTTCAATTGGTTTTGTCGCTGCCAAACGTGCTTCTTCTACATCTTCTTCAATAAAAGCATCAATTCCTTTTACCAACGAATGTGTAATACGATCCTGAACAGATCCTAAACGCCATTCCTGAATGGCTTTTTCATCGCTTTTTACTTCACCTTTTACATTTTCTGCAAAATCCAGAAGTCTTTCAGTAGCATCGTCACGTCTATCTAAAATTACGTCTTCAACGTGTTCTAATAAGTCTTTCGGAATATCATCATAAATCGTAAGCATCTCCGGATTCACGATTCCCATCGTCATTCCTTCTTTAATTGCGTGATACAAAAACACCGAGTGCATCGCTTCACGAACAACATCATTTCCTCTAAACGAGAACGAAACGTTACTCACTCCACCGCTGATATGTGCATGTGGCAAATTCTCACGAACCCATTTTGTTCCTCTAAAAAAGTCCAGAGCATTCAGGCGGTGTTCTTCCATTCCTGTTGCAACTGGGAAAATGTTCAAATCGAAAATAATATCCTGCGGAGGAAATCCTACTTTGTTTACCAAAATATCATACGAACGCTGACAAATCTCAACTCTACGATCGTAATTATCCGCCTGACCAACTTCGTCAAAAGCCATAACAATAGCAGCTGCTCCGTAACGTTTGATTAATTTGGCGTGGTGAATAAAGGCTTCTTCTCCTTCTTTTAACGAAATCGAGTTTACAACGCTTTTTCCTTGTACTACTTTTAGACCTGCTTCGATGATTTCCCATTTCGAACTGTCGATCATAATTGGCACTCTCGAAATATCTGGTTCTGCAGCAATTAAATTCAAAAATTTAGTCATTGCATTAACACCGTCAAGCATTCCTTCATCCATATTAATATCGATGATTTGTGCTCCTCCTTCTACCTGCTGTCTTGCAATATCAAGCGCCTCGTCATATTTCTCTTCCTTGATTAATCTTAGGAATTTTCTTGAACCTGTTACGTTTGTACGCTCACCAACATTCACGAAAACACTTTCGGGCGTAATAATCAACGGTTCTAATCCTGATAATACAAGGTCTCTTCTTTTTTCTGTCATTTCTTTCTAAGTTACTAAGATCCTGAGATTCTAAGGTTCTAAGTTTTTTATTCTATTTTCTTTCCTGCAAGGTTTCCAAAACCTTGTAGGTATTTATGTTTAATATTTTGGGCGTGCCCCTCCGGGTCGGGCTATCCGTTACAAGTCCTCGCTCTTCCTTCGTCAGGCTGTGGGCTTTTCACTTCTATCCCTCACGCACACTCGATTTCAATTGTCATTATGGGTAACGAAACAAATTCAACCTTTTTTCTGAATCCTCATTTTTGTCATTCCGACGAAGGAGGAATCTTCGTTAGTTGTTTAAATTATGTAGATTCCTCCTTCGTCGGAATCACAATTATACTTTATGATTTTTTAAAATCAATATTTAAATCTCCATTTTGTATATCACTATACCAACCATCAATAGATAATTTGTATTTATAATCTTTTGGAAGAATTTCAATTAGATCTTTAACAATTGATTGTATTAATTCAATATGATCAGTTGGCTTACCTTCTGGATGTAATATTATTGACAAGAGACCTTTTTTAAAACTATAATAAAATAAATTTCCGTAAGAACTCCAATCTTTGTATTTCCCATATTTCTTAAATGAATATTTTATCATTAATTCATCCAATAAATCAAAATGCCCCTCTTCCATTTCAACATTCTTACATTAATTAAACAATAATTCTACTCAAAAATCGGAGCAACTCTCGGCTTATAATCCTTGGCAACCTCAGCCATTAATCGAATATGATCTGGCGTTGTTCCACAACAACCTCCAATAATATTGATTAAATTATCCTCTAAATATTCTCTAATGAAAGCCTGAGTTTGTTGTGGCGTTTCATCATATTGTCCGAATGCATTTGGCAATCCTGCGTTTGGATGTGCCGACACATTAAAACTTGTGTTATGTGCTAATGTTTTTAAATATGGTTTTAGCAAATCGGCTCCAAGAGCGCAATTGAATCCTACACTTAATAACGGAATATGCGAAACTGAAATCAAAAACGCTTCTACAGTTTGTCCAGAAAGTGTTCTTCCAGACGCATCTGTAATTGTTCCCGAAACCATGATTGGAATATCGATGTTTCGTTCTTCTTTTACTTCTTCAATTGCGAAAAGCGCAGCTTTTGCGTTTAATGTATCGAAAATGGTTTCTACCAAAAGTAAATCGCATCCCCCATCCATTAAAGCTTCTGCTTGTTGTTTGTAAGCAATTCGTAAATCGTCAAAAGTTACGGCTCTGTATCCTGGATCGTTTACATCTGGCGACATACTTGCTGTACGGTTTGTCGGCCCAATTGAACCCGCTACGAAACGTGGCTTTTCTGGATTTTTTGCGGTAAACTCATCGGCTACTTGTCTTGCGATTTTTGCCGATTCGTAGTTTAACTCGTAAACCAAATCTTCCATATGATAATCGGCCATACCGATTGTCGTGCCTGAGAAGGTATTGGTTTCTACGATGTCTGCACCAGCTTCATAATACGCGGCATGAACATCGCGAATCGCTTGTGGTTGTGTTAGGGATAGTAAATCGTTGTTTCCTTTTAACGGATGCGGGAAATCTTTGAAACGCTCGCCTCTAAAATCTTCTTCTGAGAAATTATAGCGTTGCAACATTGTTCCCATTGCTCCATCAAGGATTAGGATATTTTTTTTTATTGCTTCTTGAATTGTTATTGCCATGGCTTCTTTTTTTAGCTTCTGAGATACTAAGGTTCTAAGATGCTAAGTTTTTTTATTATGATTGTGAAGTTTAAACCTAACAGGTTTTAAAACCTGTTAGGTTTGCTTCGGATATTTTTTTGTTCACATTAATTCCAAAAGTGCACTATTGCTGGCTCATTAGCCCCGATTGAAGTGGAAATCCTTTTGATTTTTTTCTTTAAAAAAGCAAAAGATTGCAACGAAAAGCGGGAACTGTTGACTGCAAAAATGCGCCAATGATTCGCTCCTGATACAGAATCTGTTTCAGTAAATATTATATGTTATCGAGAAAAGTTTTGAGAAATACGAGTATGTATTTGTGTTATCTATCTTTAATACTGGAAAATGTCGTATAAAGTAGAATTTAGCACCTTCTTTATGATAAAGGGTTGCTAAGGTTTCATCGGGTCTATCCCTCCGCCTTTCGTGATAACTGACAATAATTTTAAGAACAGTGCAAAGGTATGAAATAGGCTTTCTATTTGCAAATGTTTTTTTTCTAAGGTTCTGAGGGACTTAGATGCTAAGGTTCTAAGGTTTTATCTTTTACGTGATTTAGCTTCGGAGGAGTATAATACTTATAGAAAAACAACATTTACAACACAAAAGCTCCAGCGAAGCGACATAATATTTCGCTCCGCTGGAGCTCTTACATAAACGTAATTATTTCTTTTCTATAAATATGTCATCCCTCTGGGATTAATTAAAAAAGCCCAAACTTTAAAAGTTTGGGCTTTAAGATATTTAAAAAACCTTAGCGCCTTAGTCCCTTAGAACCTTAGCTCCTTCGATTAAACAATCGCCTTAACAACCGCTTTTGGAGCTTCTTTACGAGTTCCGTCGAAACCGTCTACACCAGAAACCGTTGTATATTTCAATACGTATTTTTTACCTGGATTGATGATTCCGTATGCAGCCTGGCACATTAAAGTTGCTTCGTGGAAACCACAAAGGATCAACTTTAATTTTCCTGGGTATGTATTTACGTCTCCAATAGCAAAGATTCCCGGAATGTTTGTTTGGTAATCTAATGCATTGTTTACTTTAATTGCATTTTTTTCGATTTCTAATCCCCAGTCTCCAATTGGACCTAATTTTGGTGTTAATCCAAAAAGTGGGATGAAATAGTCACATTCGATTTTACGGTGTGCTCCGTTTTCTTCAATATCTAGTGACTCAACGTGTTCAGCACCATTGATTCCGATAACTTCTGCTGGAGTTACTAATTTGATTTTTCCAGCTGATTTTAATTCCTGTACTTTTTCTACAGAATCTAAAGCTCCTCTGAATTCGTTTCTTCTGTGAATCAAAGTTACTTCTGAAGCTACATTTGCTAAGAAGATACTCCAGTCTAATGCTGAATCTCCTCCTCCTGCAATTACAACTCTTTTATCTCTGAATTTCTCAGGATTTTTGATGAAGTATTTTACTCCTTTATCTTCATAAAACTCGATATCTTCGATAAGTGGTTTACGAGGCTCGAAACTTCCTAAACCTCCAGCGATTGCGATAACTGGTGCGTGGAATTTAGTTCCTTTGTTTGATGTTACAATGAAAGTTCCGTCTTCTTGCTTTTCAACTGTTTCAGCACGCTCTCCTAAAGTAAATCCTGGCTCAAATTGTTTGATTTGCTCCATTAATCCGTCAACTAAATCTCCGGCTAATACTTCTGGGAATCCAGGAATATCATAAATTGGTTTTTTTGGATATAACTCTGATAGCTGTCCTCCTGGTTGTGGAAGAGCATCTAAAATGTGGCATTTTAATTTTAACAATCCTGCCTCGAATACGGCAAATAAACCTGTTGGGCCTGCTCCAATTATAAGTATATCTGTTTTAATCATTATGTTGTTGTTTATAATCATTCTTAATAACGCAAAGAAACGAATAAATCCTTGTACTTTCAATGATTTTTATCATTAATTTCTTTCCGAAACTTTTTTACTCTTTATTTTTCAATGAATCGGTTATCTCATTCATTCGTTTAACCTTTTCTTCAAAATTGCCTTTTAAGGTTTTTCGATATTCGTTCAGATTCTCAACCATTTGGTTGATATCCTGAGGAATTACTTCTTCAAAAAACTCCCGAAGCCTTTTGGCTGTTGTTGGTGATTTTCCGTTGGTTGAAATGGCAATTTTTACATTTCCTTTTGTTACGATTCCGCCCAAATAATAATCACATAAATCTGGTGTATCGGCTATATTGCAAATCAAATAACGTTTTCTCGCTAAATCGTAAACCTTTTTATTTACTTTCAAATCGTCTGTACAGGCAATTACCATGTGACGTTTTTTGAGCATTTTCTTTTTAAACTTCGATTCTGTTAATTTAATCGAAGGATGTTTTTCGGCCAGAACTTTTATTTCTAAATGAAATTCTTTTGCCACTACCTCAACATTTGCGTTCGGACTTGATTTTAGCAAGAAAGAAAGCTTTTCCAGACCTACATTTCCTCCACCTACAATTAGTACATTTAAATTGTGAAGCTTTAGAAATATTGGATATAATTCGTTTTGTTCCATTTTAATTTAATTTCATCTAAACAAAATTAGATGATTTACCAACGAATTGTTCCTAACGGAACATATAATTATTTTAATGAATGGTTTCTTTTGATAGAAATTCTTCGTAAAATCCTTTTAGTTTATTGCTTTCGCGGACAACCTCGCCTAAAACAATAATGGCTGGTGAACCTAATTCTTTTTCTTTTACAACTTCTAAAATTGAATCTACTGTTCCTACACCCACTTTTTCTTCTGTTGTTGTTCCGTTTTGGATGATCGCAACGGGTAAATTTCCTTTATCTTCTTTTTGAAACAAATCGATGATTTGAGGCAATTTGTGCATTCCCATCAAGATTACAACCGTTGCAGATGATTGCGCAGCCAAAGCTACATCTGACGATAATTTTCTATCAGATGTTGTTCCTGTAATAGCCCAAAAGCTTTCTGAAACGCCTCTTTTTGTTATTGAAATTCCCTGACTTGCAGGAACGGCAACTACTGATGAAATTCCTGGAACTACGATAGTTTCTATTCCAAAGCTTTCTGCAAAATCAATTTCTTCACCACCTCTTCCAAAAATAAATGGATCACCGCCTTTTAATCGAACTACGTTTCCGTAAGTCAAAGCATTGTCAACAATTAGCTGATTGATTTGATCCTGTGTGTAAGCATGATTTCCGATTCTTTTTCCAACAAAAATTCGAATTGCATTTTTAGGTGCGTAATCCAGAATTTCTTCGTTGGCCAAAGCGTCGTATAAAACCACATTTGCTTCAGCCAATGCCTTTACAGCTTTTAGCGTAAGTAAATCAGGATCGCCCGGACCTGCACCGACTAAAGTTATTTTGGGTTTTATATTATGCATTTGCTAATTCCTGTGCTCTGAAAGTTTCGATTTTGTCAAAGAAAACTGTTGCTTGTGCAATGTAATCTTTAGCGAAAGCTTCAGATGGTTCATTTTTATTGATTTGGTAAACCAAGTCTTTAAAAGTTGAGTTTAATTCGATTTTATTATTTTCAACAAAAACAGTATCAAACAAATCTACAATTCCTGCATGATGATTTGTTTTTTGGTTTTCTGACAATAACAACGCTTTTGCTCCATTTACAAATCCTGCGTAAGCATGATAAATTGCATCTGACCATTTTTTCTCGTCGAAAGATTCTTGAGCCAAGATCAATTTCTCTTTAGCTTCAAACAATAATGTCGCTACTAAATCGATCACTACTCCGGCACATTCTCCAACTCCAACTGCTTTTACGTAATTGTCTGCATTACCCCAATCCACAAAATCGGCTTCTGTTAAATTGGTAACATCAGCGTAAGGTTTTAAGATTTCGTAGAAATATTTTTCTCCTTTTGTATCATAATAATCTAGGAATTTTTGTCCGCTTCCGTTAGCATCAAAATCATTTAAAATGGTACGCAACGCATCAGGACCTCTACGACTAGGCACTTTAATTACTTTATCAGCAAAACGTCCAGCGCCATTTCCTAATCTTCCTCCACCTAATAAAACTTGTAAAGCCGGAGCCACTAGTTTTCCTGAGTTGATAGACATTCCCTGAAATCCAATTGCAGACATATTGTGCTGTCCGCAGGCATTCATACAACCAGAAATTTTAATTTCGATTTCGCGGTTGTTTAAATACTGAGGATATTCTGCCGTTAAAACTCTTTCTAATTCTTCTGCAATACCGGTACTACTTGCAATCCCCAAGTTGCAAGTATCAGTACCCGGACATGCCGTAATATCTCCAACTGAATTATATCCTAATTGAACAAAGTCAAGTTTGGCTAATTCTTGATAAAAGAATGGTAAATTCTCTTCTTTTATGTGACGTATTACAATATTTTGACGCAATGAAAAACGTAATTCATTTGCTCCGTAATTCTTAATTAAATTGGCTAATAATCTCGCTTTATCGGTATAAAAATCTCCTAATAAAATTTTGATTCCAATTGCATAATAACCGTCTTGTTTCTGTTTGATTACATTCGAATTTTTCCAAGCTTCATATGCTTTAGTATCTTCGATTGTAACTTGCGGAACTTCTAATAACGGTTCTGGAATTGGGCCATCAAAAGCGGTTGTATCAATTTCGTATGTTTCAAAAGCGATGGCTTTTTTCTCTTTTTCAACCAAATCAAGGAAAACATCTCTTCCCATTTCTTTGATTAAGAATTTCATACGCGCTTTCATTCTTTTTGCACGTTCACCATATCTGTCGAAAATACGAATGATTCCTTCTGCTGTTGGAATAATTTCGTTTACCGGAACGAATTCTGAAAGCAATTCCGCATGTGCTGGCTGAGATCCTAAACCTCCTCCAAACATGATTTTGAAACCTTTTTGTCCGTCTTTAATTTTCGGGATAAATCCTAAATCGTGTAAATAACTCAAAGCGGTATCTTCGTCTGAAGAAGAGAACGAAATTTTGAATTTACGTCCCATTTCCTGACAGATTGGGTTTCTTAACAAATATTGAAAAAGTCCGTGTGCATAAGGCGAAACATCAAATGGTTCGTTTACGTCTACACCCGCTAATTCGCTTCCTGTAATATTTCTTACTGTATTTCCACAAGCTTCACGAAGCGTAATATCGTCTTTAGCCAAATCTGCCCAAAGTTCTGGTGTTCTGTCTAAACTCACGTAGTGAATCTGAATATCCTGACGCGTTGTAATGTGCAAACGCCCTGTAGAATATTCATCAGAAACTTGTGTGATACGCACTAATTGCTCGCTGGTCACTTTACCATAAGGCAATTTGATACGAATCATCTGAACGCCTTCCTGACGTTGCCCGTAGATTCCACGCGCTAAACGAAGACTACGAAAACGCTCATCATCAATTTTTCCTCCACGGAATAAATGAATCTTTTTTTCTAATTCGATAATCTCCTTCTGAACTACCGGATTTTCTATTTCTGTTCTAAAACTTTCCATTTCTCTTTAGTTGTTGGTTGTCAGTTGTTGGTTGTTGGTTTGCTGGCAGAATCACTATCAACCAAAAACCATCAACTATCAACTAGCGAATGAATCCTACTCCTGCTGTTGTGTTTGTTGCTGTATCAATTAAGATAAAAGCTCCGTTTGATTTGTTTTCGTTGTATGAATCAAAATATAACGGTTTGCTTAATTTGATCGTTACTTCTCCAATTTCGTTGATTGCTAATTGTGAAGCTTCTGTCGTTCCTGAGTAATCTGTAGCAATTGTATTTTTGATGCTTTCTACTTTTGCTAAAACTCTGTTTGTATTATGTTGTACCAAATATTTAGTTCCCGGAACCAGTTTTTTACTATCCATCCAGCAAACTGTTGTGGTAATATCTTTTTCAATTTTTGGAAGTTCTGATGATTTTACAATCATGTCACCTCTTGTTACATTGATATCATTTTCTAATTCGATTGTGATTGAAGAACCTGCAACGGCTTCATCAAATGTTTTATCGAAAAAGTGAATTTTAGATACTTTTGATTCTGTTAAAGAAGGAAGAACCGTTACCGCATCTCCAACTTTGATTGAGTTTCCGTATAATTTTCCGGCGTAACCTCTAAAATCGTGATATTCTTCTGTTTTAGGACGAATCACAGTCTGAACTGGGAAACGTGCTTTTCCTGCTTCAAAAACATCAGAAGCATGTAATCCTTCTAAATGTTCTAAAACTGTTTGTCCGTCATACCAAGGCATATTTTCTGATTTATCAACCACGTTTCCGCCGTTGATTGCACTTAACGGAATGTAACTTACGTTTTGTTCTTTAAAAGTACTTTTTGCATTTAATGCCTGAAAATCGGCTTTGATCTTATTGAAAACTTCTTCCGAATAATCAACTAAATCCATTTTGTTAATCGCAACAATTACTTCTTTTACTCTCAATAAATTATTGATAAAAAAGTGACGGTAAGTCTGCTCGATAACTCCTTTTCTAGCATCAATCAAAATGATCGAAACCTGAGAAGTTGAAGCTCCTGTAACCATGTTTCTAGTATATTCTACGTGCCCAGGAGTATCGGCAATAATGTAACTTTTCTTTGCAGTCGAAAAATAAATATGCGCAACATCAATTGTAATTCCTTGCTCTCTTTCTGCAACTAAACCATCAGTTGCCAAAGAAAAATCAAGATAATCGTATCCTTTTTGTTTACTGCTTTTTTCGATTGCTTCTATTTTATCAGTCGTCAATGATTTTGTATCGTACAATAATCTCCCGATCAAAGTACTTTTTCCGTCATCTACACTTCCTGCTGTTGCTATTTTTAAAACGTCCATCTTATATATTGTTTCAGGTTTAAAGTTTCAGGTTTCATGTTCTCTCGAAACTTATAAATCTGTGTGTTTTTGTTTTCTTAATCCTAACTTTTAATTTTTAATTCTCAATTTTTAATTGAATTAAAAGTATCCTTGTTGTTTTCTCTTTTCCATTGCAGCTTCAGAACGTTTATCATCGATTCTGGCACCTCTTTCAGAAATAGTTGATGATCTGATTTCTCCAACTACTTCTTCGATTGTTGCTGCGTAAGATTCAACTGCCGCTGTACAACTCATATCTCCAACGGTTCTGAAGCGAACAATTCTTTCTTCGATTTGTTCGTCTTCTTCCTGATACACAAAAGGAGAATGCGACCAGATTAAACCGTCTCTCAAAAAAACTTTTCTTTTATGTGAGAAATAGATTGATGGAATTTCGATGTGTTCTTTTTCGATATAACTCCAAACATCTAATTCTGTCCAGTTTGAAATTGGGAAAACACGAACGTTTTGTCCATTTTCAATTTTTCCATTCAAAATATCAAACAATTCAGGTCTTTGATTTTTTTCGTCCCATTGTCCGAAATCATCACGAACCGAGAAAATACGTTCTTTCGCTCTTGCTTTTTCCTCGTCACGACGTGCGCCTCCAATACAAGCATCAAACTTAAATTCTTCAATTGCATCTAAAAGTGTTGTTGTTTGTAAGCTGTTACGGCTTGAATATTTTCCAGTTTCTTCAACCACTTTTCCTTCATCAATAGCATCCTGAACATTACGAACGATTAGCTCTAAACCTAATTCTTCTACCAATTTATCTCTGAAAGCAATTGTTTCAGGGAAATTGTGTCCCGTATCAACGTGTAATAGAGGAAACGGAATCTTAGCAGGGAAAAATGCTTTTTGCGCTAAACGCACTAATGTGATAGAATCTTTTCCTCCTGAGAAAAGTAAAACCGGTTTGTCAAACTGTGAAATTACTTCTCTGAAAATGTATATCGCTTCACTCTCTAAAGCGTTTGTTTTTAATACTGAACTCATTGTTTTTTTGTTTGATATTTTTTAGTTTCAAGTTTTAAGTTTCAGGTTTCAAGTTGCCTGATCTAAAAATCTCCACTCTTTATTCTATAATCTATATTCTATTCTCTGCAGAAGTCTTGCCTCTTGCTTCTTCCTTCTATTTACTCTTTTTTCGCACTGTGAAGTCCACATTCTTTATGGCTTGATTCCCACCACCATCTTCCGGCTCTGATATCTTCACCTGGGAAAATAGCTCTCGTACAAGGTGCACATCCAATACTTACGAAACCTTGTTTGTGCAATGCATTTTGAGGAACATTGTTTTCGGATAAATACGTTTCAACTTCTTCTAAAGTCCATTTTAGCAACGGATTGAATTTGATGATTTCGAAGTTTCCGTCATATTCAAACAAACTTAAATCGTGTCTGTTTTCTGATTGTTCTGCTCTTAAACCTGTAATCCAAACTGAGTTTCCTGCCAAAGCTTTTCTTAACGGAACCACTTTTCGAATAAAACAGCACTCTTTTCTGTTTTCAACCGAATCGTAAAAGCTATTGGGCCCTTTTGTTTTCAGAAGATTTTCTACTGAAGCAGCTTCTGGGAAAAAAACTTCGATTGGTCTTTTGTATTTTTTTAATGTTTTATGAAAAACATCGTAAGTTTCCTGAAATAATCTTCCAGTGTCTAAAGTAAATACCGTAATATCTGTATTACTTTTTGCAATAAAATCAGTAATTACCTGATCTTCCTGACCGAAAGATGTCGAAAAAATTACTTTTCCTGGAAACTCTTTTGATAAAAAAACTAAGGTTTCGTCAAGCGAAAGAGCTGCAGTTTTCTCTAATAATTCTTGTACAATAATCGCACTCATAATCTCTCCTTTCTAAAATTATCTTTTACAATAATTTAGATAATGTTTTTAAACTCAATATTATAATTAGAACTCCAACTGCAACCATCATTGGTTTTCTTTTGATTCTATTTACCAAATAAGCTGCTATTGGCGCTGAAATAACTCCTCCTAAAATCAATCCGATAATGATCTGCCAACCGTGAATTCCGCCAAAAAGCATGAAAGTAATTCCGCTAGCAAACGAAATCGCAAACTCAGCTGCATTCACAGAACCTATGGTATATTTCGGATTTCTTCCTCTTCCTAACAATGTTGAAGTCACAATTGGCCCCCAGCCTCCTCCTCCAACAGAATCCATGAAACCTCCAAACACTGCCAAAACTCCTAGTTTCTTAGTTTTCTTTTTAACAACACTTTTTCTCAAAGCTTTTCTGATAATTACAACTGCCAGAATAATCATGTAAACCGCAATAAATGGTTTAATAATATCTCCGTCAATAACATCGGATAATAAATAAGCTCCTGTAATTGATCCTAAAACTCCAGGAATCAATAAGTGTTTGACCAATTTTTTATTGATGTTTCCAAAGCGGTGGTGCGAAAGCGCCGATGCTCCAGTTGTAAACATTTCTGAAACGTGAACTGCCGTACTGCTCAAAACTGGCGAAACTCCATAAGCCAATAAAAATGACGTAGAAGTTGCTCCATATCCCATTCCTAAAGCACCATCTACCAATTGAGCAAAAGCACCAATTAAAAAAAACGCTAAAAGATTTTCATCAAGCCCCTGAACAAAACCATCCCACGAAAATTCAGCGTGATGATTATAAATTAATGTAACTGCCAAACCTAACAATAAAACAACAGGTATTACAACCCACAATTTTTCCTTTAATAAAGAATCAGACTTTACTATCGTGTTGTTTAACTTAAGTTCATTTTCCATATTTTAAGAATTGTTTTTGCTCTTAAAAATCCATTACCCTATCGGCTTAGTAGATTACTTTGCAAAAGTACTATATATTTCGAAATATCAAAACAATATATTTACTTTTTTACATAAGCTATCCTCTTATAAACCAAGTTAAAAGAGATTTAAAAAAGAATTAGTGATTATTTTAACAAATTAAATGCTGCCTCTTACTATTTTAACAACATGTTCCAATTTTGTGATCCACAAAAATACACATTTAATCTCTACAAAATCTATAGGATAATTATAAAATTGTTATTATTTTAGCGGCAAATAATTTTTCATGGATTTTCAGATCGGTCTTGTAATAGCAGGTTTAGCAGTTGGTTTTATTGTTGGGTTAACAGGTGTTGGAGGAGGCTCTTTAATGACTCCTATTTTATTATATTTCGGCATTTCTCCAACAACCGCAGTAGGAACCGATTTACTATACGCTGCTTTTACCAAAGCTGGAGGAATATTTGTACACAATAAAAAAGGGAACATCAACTGGAAAATCACGGGCTGGCTGACTTTAGGTAGCGTTCCCGCCGCTTTAGTAACTTTATGGATTTTACATAGCATTAAAACCGACATAGAAACTATAAATAGGGTTATTAAGTATAGTTTAGGATGGGCTTTACTGTTTACTTCTATAGCGATTATATTCAAAAAGAAACTTTTAGTTTTTTCTCAAAAACATGCTGGAGATAAATTTCATAGTGAAAGCACTACACAAAACATGCTTACCATTGGAATTGGAGTTTTATTAGGAGCAACCGTAACTTTAACCTCTATTGGTGCTGGAGCATTAGGTACTGTGACTTTGTTTTTTCTTTATCCATTATTACCAACTCCTCGTTTAGTTGGAACCGAAATTGCACATGCTGTTCCTTTAACTTTAGTAGCTGGAATTGGCCATGCTTCTATGGGGAATTTAGATTTAGGATTATTGGGTCAATTATTAATGGGATCACTTCCTGGAATATACATGGGAAGTATGCTAAGCGGAAAAGTGCCAGATCAATTTCTAAGAAATGCAATCGCAGTAATGCTTTTCTTAGCTGGATACAAATTGATATTTTAATCGTCATAAACAAAACAAAAAAGACCATTTCAAATTTAGAAATGGTCTTTTGTTTTTATAAATTAAAGTATTTTCTAAAATGCAATGTCTGCCAAAGAATTACTTTCTAATATTTTAAGTGTATTATCACGAACTTCTGTCATTAAACGTCTAGCAGCACAAGTTGATTCATCATCGCAATCGTCACATCTTTCGTAAAAATTATGACTTGCACAAGGCAGTAACGCAATTGGACCTTCAAGAATTCGGTACACTTTTGCCATGCTGATATCTTTTGGATCTTTTATCAAATAATAACCTCCTCCTTTTCCTTTTTTAGCACCAAGGAAACCCGAGTTTCTTAACAGCAGTAAAATACTTTCTAAAAATTTTATCGAAATATGTTCGCTTTTCGCAATTTCGGCAATCTGAACTGGATCATTATTTTCGCGTCTTGCTAAATAAGTCAAAGCTTTGATTCCGTATTTTGTCTTTTTTGAAAGCATCTTTATGTTTTAGATTCCAGCTTTTCAAGAGTTAATTGATTGCTGTAAATTATTAAACAACAAAAATATGCTTTTTGTTTGAACAATCACAAAAGAATAAAGTTAAATTCTACTAGTTCTATCAAATTACTTCTTTTTCTCCAATCAAATCAATCTGATAGAAGATTTTCATATCTTTTTCAAGCTCTCTTCTCACTACCACATAAGTTTTTGATATAGAATCATGCCAGAAACTGCCAGATTTTCCTAAAAATGATAATACATCAAAAGGAATTACGCGACATAAGGTACGAATAAGAATCTTAATAAAATTTGGTTTCATACCATTTTCAGTAACGACCACCAAACCCGTAGCAAATTTGCCCATAGTAGTACCAAAAAAGCACTCCATAAAAAAATAATTAAGCATCAAAAAAGTAAAAAATGCTAAATAAGTAGAATCAGTAACAAATCTTTTCCAAATGGAGAATATATCCCAATTAAAAATATTTCCGATTATTACAATTACAAAACCAGAAACAAAAATTGAAATAATTGTAAAAATAAAATCAACAATACTCCCTTCAAAACGTTTTCTATCTGAAGCAAGTAACTTTTTATCAAGAATGTAAATTCTATCGCTCATAAACTAATCGACATTAATATTCTCAGTCTAAAACAAAAGTATATTTTTTATAGAACAATCTTAAAAAAAAGACGATTTTCAATAGTAAAACTTACTATCAAAAATCGTCTTTATATATAGAAATCTAAAATCTTAAGTCTAAAATTTAAAATTTAAGAAAGTGCTTGTTTTAAATCTGCAATTACATCTTCAACAGTCTCCAAACCAACAGAAACACGAACCAAACCTTGCGTGATTCCCACTGCTAATTGATCTTCTTCAGATAATTTGCTGTGTGTTGTAGAAGCTGGATGCGTAACAATTGTTCTTGTATCTCCAATATTTGCTGATAACGAACAAAGTTGAATTGAGTTCAAGAATTTTCTTCCTGCTTCGATTCCGCCTTTAATTTCGAATGCGATGATGTTTCCACCTGCTTTCATTTGCTTTTTAGCAATTTCATATTGTGGATGCGATTTCAAGAACGGGTATTTTACGCTGTTTACATTTGGATGGCTTTCTAAAAATTCAGCTACTTTTAGAGCATTTTCGCAGTGTCTATCAACACGAACTGCTAATGTTTCTAAACTTTTTGAAAGAACCCAAGCATTAAATGGTGATAAAGCTGGTCCTGTATTTCTAGAGAACAAATAAATCTGTCTGATTAACTCTGCATCTCCAACTGTTACTCCACCTAAAACGCGTCCTTGTCCATCAATTAATTTTGTTGCTGAATGGATAACCAAATGCGCTCCAAATTTAATTGGCTGTTGTAAATATGGTGTTGCAAAACAGTTGTCGATTATCAAAATCAAATTGTGTTTTTTAGCAATATTTCCTAACAATTCTAAGTCAATTACATCAACTCCTGGATTTGTTGGAGATTCGGCGTATAATATTTTGGTATTGGGCTTAATAAAGCTTTCGATTGTTTCTGGCTTATTGATTTCGAAATAAGAAGTTTCGATATTCCATTTTGGAAAATAAGTCATAAACAAAGCGTGAGTAGAACCAAAAACACTGCTTGCAGAAACAATATGATCTCCAGAATTTAACAAAGCTGCAAAAGTAGAATATACTGCCGCCATTCCTGTTGCAAAAGCATAACCAGACTCAGCCCCTTCCATTTTACAGATCTTATCTACAAACTCCGAAGTGTTTGGATTACTGAAACGGCTATAAATATTTCTTTCTTTTTCTTCTGTAAAAGAAGCCCTCATATCTTCAGCATCTTCAAAAACGAAGCTTGATGAAAGGTACAAAGGCACCGAATGTTCTAAATATTGTGATCTCTCTAATTGTGTTCTAATGGCTTGTGTTTCAAAACCAAATTCTTCTGTATTCATTGTGTGTTGTTTTTTTGTTTTTTGTTTCAAGTTTCAGGTTTCGAGTTTCAGGTTTTAAAAACAGAAATCTAAACTAAAACAAGTCAATTATTTATGCGCAATCTGAGCATTTTGTAATTATCTAATTGACTAATTATCTAATTTATAAAGCTTCGTTATTCAAGACAACTTTGTACTTAATAGTTGCCGTTGGCTCAACCGTTTTAGCTACCGAACAGTATTTCTCGAAAGAAAGCTGTGCTGCTTTTTTTGCTTTTTCGGGGTTGATTTCTCCTTCTAAATAAAAAACCACATCGATTTCTTTAAAAGGTTTTGCTTCTTCGATTTGAACTCGTGTTCCTTCAACCTCAGCATTAAAAGAAGTGATTTCCTGACGCTGTTTTTTTAAGATCGAAATCATATCAATAGCGCTGCATCCAGCAACTCCCATTAATACCAATTCCATTGGGCTTGCACCTAAATCGCTTCCGCCAAATTCGGCTCTGCTGTCAACGTCAACTACGTGTCCGCGTTCATTTTTTACTTTAAAATGAAATGCGTCATTTACTCTGTTTAAACTTACTTTCATTGTGTTGTTATTTTTTTGTTTTTTTTATTCTGTATTTGAATCAATATTTTTTGTTCTTTCAATAACATTGATTTTGTTTTCTATATTAATATGAAAATAGTCATTTAATAAAATAAGTAGACCTATTACCCATATAATTATTAATGCATGAATACGATATTTCAATATAAAACTATTCTCAATATTTCTATTTCTACTTTTCGCTATTAAAGGCAAAAAAATCAAAAAGAGAAGCAATGAATTCCACAATATTGAAAAAATCAACGTAAACATAATACTATCGTTCACACCAGGAATTACTATCGATTCTTTGTTGTCATCGGGATCAACATAAACCATAATTCTTTTGCTTTCTTTTAAAACAAGAAACAAAGTATCATGGTCTTCTACATTACTCAAACCGTAACCAAACCCGATTCTATTTCCCCAATATTTTTGCGCTCCTATTACATAAGAATATTTAATCGCAACTTCGTACGAAGTACTCCCTTTTCTAGAATATGAATTCATATCGACTTTTTCGATATTCGCTGGAACTTGGATCCAATTTTCAGCTTGCACTCCCTTTATGATAGTGTAGAAACTAAAAAACAAAGTTCCCAAGCCAACTATTACAAAAGGACCGAGAAATAATATTCCACAGCCCCAACCTTGCAAAAAAGTCTTAATTTTCAATTTCTATGTAAATCTAAAATTTCAATTATCCTTTATCAGACAATCTCAAAATATCTCCGAAAACCCCTCTTGCTGTTACTGCAGAACCTGCACCGGCTCCCTGAATAACGATTGGACGATCTCCGTATGATTCTGTATAAATTTCGAAGAAAGAATCAGAACCTTTTAATCCGCCCAATGCAGTATCTTTTGGTACTGAAACCAATTTTACTTCTAGATTTCCTTTGTCATTCTGCAAATCTCCAGACAACTCACCTATATATCTCAAGACATGGTTTGGCTGTTGCTCTGCTTTTATTTTAGCATAAATTGGATCGAATTCTTTTAATTTCGTCAAGAAATCGGCAGCACTTCCTTCACGTAAGTGTTCTGGAATTAAATTCTGAATTGAGATTTCTTCAAACTCATTTTGCAAATCTAATTCTCTAGCTAAAATTAATAATTTTCTACCAACGTCATTTCCGCATAAATCCTCACGCGGATCTGGTTCTGTATATCCGTTATCAATTGCTTCTTGCAAGATTTCGCTAAAAGGAGCATCTTTCGCAGAGAAATTATTGAATAAATAACTTAATGTTCCAGAGAAAACTCCTTTAATTTTTGTGATATTTTCTCCCGAAAGGTGCAATAATTTAATCGTATCAATTAACGGTAATCCTGCCCCTACATTGGTTTCGTATAAGTAATTCTTTTGATTTTCTGCCAAAGCTTTTCTCAATTCTTTATAAAAACCATACGTCAAAGTATTCGCTACTTTATTCGAAGAAATCAAATCGAAACTGCTTTCTACAAGCGGAATATAATTCTCAACGAAAGTCGCACTTGCTGTATTATCAATTGCAATTAAGTTCTCTAAATGGTGTTCGTTTGCGTAAGCAATAATATCTTTAATCGTGTAAGCTTCGCCTTTTGTTTGAATATCGTTTTTCCAGTTATCTGTAACACCATATTTGTTTAAAAGCAACTTTTTAGAATTTGCGATAGCAAACACATTCAGCTTAATATCTTTACGTTTTTCGATTGCTGCAGCCGATTCTAAAATTTGATTAATCAAAGTTCCTCCTACTAGTCCATGACCGAAAATAGCAATGTTGATCTTTTTCGAAACTCCAAAAATCTCTCCGTGAATTACGTTTAAAGCTTTATTTAATTCTTCTTTTTTAACAACCAAACTCACGTTTTTTCCCGTTACGGTGTTGTTAAACAAAATCGGAACAATTTTATTTTTAATTAAAGCGGTGTATGGTTTATGGAAAGTACTCAAATCTTGTCCGATTATCGAAATTACCGATACATTATCTGTTACCGTAATCTGATTTACGTCTTTAGAATAGAAGTCATTTTCGAATTCTTTTTCTAATTCTACCATTGCAAGAGTAGCTTTTTCTGTTGCCACAACCAATCCGATTCCTCTTTCTGAAGAACCTTGCGAAATGATACTTACACTGATATTGTGATCTCCCATTACTTTAAAAATTCGAGCATCAACTCCTGCTTTTCCAAGTAATCCACGTCCTTCAAGATTTACAAGAGAGACATTTTCTAAAACAGAAAGCGTTTTAATTCCTTCTTTAGAAGAATCAGATGTAATTAAAGTTCCACGGTTTTCGTGGTTGAAAGTATTTAAAATACGAAGCGGAATATTCTTTTCTAACAAAGGAATAATTGTCTTCGCATGAAGAATCGTTGCACCAAAATTTGCCAGCTCATTTGCTTCATTGAAAGATAAATATTCAATCTTCTTAGCATCGGCAACCAAATCTGGGTTTGCTGTATAGATTCCGTCTACGTGCGTGAAGTTTTGTAATTCTTCTGCATTTAAATAATTTGCGATTAACGAAGCGGTATAGTTACTGCCATTTCTACCTAAAGTAGTTGTGTCGTTGTTGTTGTTTGAGCCAATGAAGCCTGTAACTATATTAACCGTTTCGCCGTTATGTTCTTTAAAATAATTGACTACGTTTTTCTTTGAAAGCTGTTCTAAAGGCTGAGCATCGCCAAATTTAGAATCTGTTTTCAACAAATCTCTTGTATCTACAAAATTGGCAGGAATTCCTTTTTCCAATAAAATTGCTGTCAATAATTTAGCCGAAAGCAATTCGCCTTTAGATAAAATCTGGTCTTTGATTTTTTTGCTGTAATCTCCAATTAAACTTACTCCTTCAAAAAGTTTGTCTAATACATTAAATTCTTCCGATAAATCAACATTCGGATAATCTGATATTTGATATTTTTTAAAATTCTCTAATAATTCCTTGTAACTGCCGTTTTTAGCAGCAATGCTCAAAATAAACTCTAATTCGTCTGTAGCATTTCCGCGTGCAGAAACCACAACGGCAATTTTTTCACCTTGACTTACTTTATCAGAAATGATTGAAACAACTTTGTTAAGTCCTTCTCCGTTTGCTAACGATTTACCTCCAAATTTTAATACTTTCATTTTATTTCTTTATTGTTTCTGCCTTAAAAATATCGGCAAGTAAATGATCTAATTGTTTGTACTCGATTAAAAAAGCGTCATGTCCGTGAACCGAATCAATTTCGCTATAGAAAACATTATCTTTAAATTTCTTCAATTCCTCGTAGGTTTCTACATTCTCCTTAGCTGTAAAAAACAAATCCGAATTGATTCCGACAATATGAATTGAAGCTTTTGTTTTAGACAATAAGTTTTCAAAACTTTCACTATTTCTAGTAATATCAATTGTTTTAAGCAACTGATTCATTAATTTATAAGAAGACAATTGGAATCTTTTCTGCAATTTTTTCCCGTGATGTGCAAGCCAGCTTTCAATATTAAAAATCAAAAGATCTTGGTTGATCGTACGCTGAAATTTTTCTTTGAAAGATTCTGGCGAACGGTAACAAAGCATTGCATGTATTCTGGCGTCTTCAATTGGTTTCGAAGAATTATTGAGAATTTGCTCTTGTAAAAAGCAATTTGCAATAAGCCAATCAGTAGATTTCCAATCACTCGCAATCGGAATAAGGTTTTCTGTAATATTTGGCGATAAAGCTAAAATTTCCCAAGCAATTCCACCTCCAACAGAACCTCCAATAACTGCAAAAAGCTTTTCGATATTTAGAGTTTTTACACCTTCGATAAAGATTTTGGCAATGTCTCTAGCCGTAAAATCTAAATAGTTGTCAATTAAAAAAGAATTGCTTCCGTTTCCTGGAATATCGAAAGCGAGAATGGTATAAACAGCACTATCAATAGTTTTACCTTCGCCAATTAAGTCATTCCACCAGCCATTTTCGCCAGTAACTTGGGAATTTCCAGTTAAAGCATGATTAACCAAAACAATAGGCGCGCTGTGCAAAGGTTGTCCTGCCAGCGTAAAACTTAATGGTATAGAATGATAAGTTGCACCACTTTCTGTGATGAAATCTTGAATTATAATGGGATTTGGTATATTTTCCAATTTCAAATCTGTTGTATTATTGATTTGTATATGGAAATATTAGAAAGAAAAACTAGGTTTAACTAGAAAAAATCTTGTTGTTATCTTTCCACGTTTGGCGTGGTAGAATGTAGCACCTTCTTCGTTTTACCGAAGGGTTGCTAAGGCTTCATCGGGTCTAATCCCTCGTCCTTTCTTTATAACATTTCAATACGTGTTTGAACTTAACGAGTGCAAATTAACTACTAAT
The DNA here is from genome assembly GCF_002303885.1 of Flavobacterium sp. ACN2. Taxonomy (GTDB): domain Bacteria; phylum Bacteroidota; class Bacteroidia; order Flavobacteriales; family Flavobacteriaceae; genus Flavobacterium. The sequence goes on from NZ_MRCM01000002.1 coordinate 302,989, forward strand.
TTCGCTAACAAACAAATTTTATCTAAAAGTGTTTGTTAAATTTCTGTGACATACTTTAGCAAAAACTATTATACGCAAAAATTTACCGAACAAAAATGCCCAGTAAAATTAAGCAGGTTTTCACCTAGTTTATGATGCTTTTCCGTTTAGATAAAAAGCGTTTCATTTTCTTTTGAATACATCAAAAACAATAAAGAGTTTGGTGCTTTTTTTGCAGCGCTTTTATCTTCCTCTGTGATTCCGAATCTTGGGTGAGCCAATTCGTTTGTTGGCGGCGGATTACTATTTTTTGTTCTTCTATTTTTAAATTTAGAAATTTTTTCTGCGAAGTAGTTCAATTTGCTCATGATATTAAGTTTTAGTTAAGTTGTGTTTTATAATCTTTATTTCTCGTTTATCTTTTTGTTAATTCGTTTTACCGAATAAAAAAACCCTTTTGGATTTTTAGATACCAAAAGGGTTTAAGTTTTTACACTCATGTATGCTTTTAGTATCAACAGACGTATGCGCAAATAAGCGCGACAGTAAACATCTTGTTCATCTGTAAGGATTTATTCATCTGTGATTTATATTGTATTTTTAAATTTTGCATTTCTGTTAAATTAAAAAGCCTCCTAATATTTCTATCGGAGGCTCTTACTATATTGTTATTGTATTCTTACAATTTTTTTAAGCAATAGACACCCCAGCCTCGGTCTTAACCGAAATGGCACAAAACATTTTGTTGACTTTTAAGTTCATTTGATTTCTAGTAGTTTTTGGGTATAACAAATATGCAAATATTTTTTTTATTACACAAATAAAATTCAAGAATTTAATTACAAAATTCGTTGAAAATGTGTTTTTTAACGACAAAAAACATCTTACAAAAACGAAAACGAAATAACAAAGGTAAAAAACTTACAAAAAAGCTAATTTTTTCTTCATGACTCCATTTGACAAATCAATTTATCAAAGAACTTTTTTCTCTTTTTTCTTTTTTTTAACTAAAAAATTAAAGCCAAACAGCTTCTTTACTCCTAATTCGCTCCGCAATTTTCAGAATATCGGTTATAATTCCTCTAGAAATCGCTTGTTTGCAAGGTGGAGCACTTTGAATTACGATCGGAATGTCTGCATAAGATTTAGTGAAAATTTCAAAAATGGCGTCAGAACCTTTCAATTGTCCGATTGGAGAATCTACTGGTTCCGAAATCAACTTAACTTCCAAAATGCCTTTTTCCACATCAAACTCACCCACATATCTCAATACATGATTTTCTGCTTGAGTAATTTTGGTGATTTTAAAAGATTTATCGAGAGCGTCTTTGTTTAGCACTCCGTTTTTCTCCAAATGCTCTTCGGTTATAAATGGCTTGATTTTAATGTCTGAAAGCTCAAAATCTTTTCCTATTTCTCTGGCCAAGATCAAAAGTTTTCTTGCAGTATCGTTTCCCGACAGATCTTCTTTAAAGTTTGACTTCATTAATCCTAAAAGACTCGCATCTTTTAAAACAGATGAAAACGAAACTTCTTCTGATGAAAATCGATTAAAAACATAACTTAGATTATCAGAGAAAACACCTCGAATTTTTGTGATTTTTTCGCCCGAATAGTACAAATCTCTTAAGGTTTGCAAAACGGGAATCCCAGTTTCAACAGAGGTTTCATACAAAAACTCTTTGCCATGCTTTTTAAGATCTGATCGTAGTTCTTTATATAAGTCAATCGGGAGCGTATTGGCTTTTTTGTTTACCGCTACAATATTGAATCCGTTTTTGATTAGCGTGTTATAATGCTTTACCAATTCATCACTGGCAGTTGCATCTACGGCAATCAAGTTTTCAAATTCGTTTTCTTGTGCAAATTCGACAATATCTTCTACTTTAAAAGGAACTGCCAATTGTCTAAAATTGGTTTCCCAAGCATAACCAACACCTTCTTTCTCAAAAAAAGCAACCGTCGAATTGGTTATTATGGGAAAATGAAAATCGACATTTTTGCTTTCAAGAAAAAACTCCTGACTTTCGACAATCTGATTAATCAAAGTACTTCCGATATTTCCAATTCCAAAAAGGATAATGTTTATTTTAAGCTTTGACATAATTTCTATTTTTTAATTTTTGAAACCATATAAGAGATATGAGTTCATTTAATATTCCAACGTTTATCAGGTTAGAAGCACTGCAGTGTGTCTCTACGGTGCGTCTCTACAAAATGCACTTATATTCCTTATAGGGTTTAAATTTTATAAAGATGCTTTTCATAAAAAATTACCTTTAGCAAAACCACTCGCTAAAGGCAATTTTTCAAACAAAAAACAAAAAAACCTAATTTTTATTGATGCTGAATTGAGAAAGCGAAACGCTCTCAAAAACAGTTTGCAAATCAGCAATTAAATCCTCGATATCTTCAATTCCCACAGACAGACGAATCAAATCTTTAGAAACTCCTGTTTCTATTTGTTCTTCATCTGTTAATTGCTGGTGCGTAGTACTTGCCGGGTGAATAATCAGCGATTTTGTATCGCCAATATTGGCTAGCAGAGAGAATAATTTAGTATCATCAACCACTTTTTTAGCAGCATCAAAACCTCCTTTTAATCCGAAAGTGATAATACCGCTTTGTCCTTCTGGCAGATATTCTTTAGCCAAAGCATTATATTTACTCGATTTTAAACCTGGATAATTTACCCAAACCACCTCATCTTGTTTTTCTAACCATTCGGCTAGAGCCAAAGCATTCTCACTGTGTTTCTTAATTCGAATTGGAAGTGTTTCTAATCCCTGAATAATCTGAAAAGCATTAAAAGGGCTTAAAGCAGCACCAAAATCACGCAAACCTTCAATTCGAGCTTTTGCTATAAAAGCTGCATTTCCTAAGGCTTCATGATATACTAATCCGTGGTATCCTGCAGATGGTTCGGTAAATTCCGGAAATTTTCCGTTTGCCCAATCAAAGTTTCCAGCATCAATGATAACGCCTCCTAATGAAGTTCCGTTTCCTGCGATATATTTAGTTAAGGAATGAATAACAATATCGGCACCATATTTAATTGGATTCAATAAATAAGGTGTCGCAACTGTATTATCTACTATAAATGGCACTTTGAATGCTTTGGCTTCTGCCGAAATTGCTTTTAAGTCTAGTACATCTAATTTTGGATTTCCAAGAGACTCTACAAAGAAAGCTCTTGTATTTTCTTTTGCTGCTTTGGTAAAATTTTCAGGTTTTGAAGGATCTACAAATGTGGTAGTAATTCCTAATCTTGGCAAGGTAACTTTTAACAGATTGTAAGTTCCCCCGTATAAACTATTTGAAGCAACAATATGATCTCCCGCTTTTAAGAGTGTCAATAAAGTTGTTGAAATTGCAGATGCTCCAGAAGCAGTTACGACAGCTCCAATTCCGCCTTCAAGAGCTGCCAGACGTTGTTCTAAAATATCATTGGTCGGATTATTTAATCTAGTGTAGATAAATCCAGCTTCGGCAAGACCAAATAAATTGGCTGCATGATCTGCGTTATTAAATACATATGAAGATGTCTGGTAAATAGGCACGGCTCTTGTTCCTGAATTTTTAGTAACGTCGTGACCTGCATGTAATGCGTTTGTTGCAAATTTTTGTGTACTCATGATTTCTTAGTTTTTTAGGTATTTTTAATACGTTTATATATTGTTATATGTAATTGATATTGATATTGATATTGCAATTGAAATTGCTTTTTGAACTTGCTATTGAATCTAAAATTGATTTAAGCCAAAATATCTTCTCCCTCTTCTTCAAGATCATATAGATGAAAAAGTAATGATTTCTGCGTTTTTATCTGCTGTGCAGGATCATATTTTGGAGTTTCAGTTGATGCTTCTTCCGAATTATTATTTCTTAATAAGTATTGAAATGCGATAGTATTTATATCTAGTGTATTCATGATTTAAAATTTAAAATGTTGGAAATAAAAAAGCCCTTTCGGATGGCGACCAAAAGGGCTTATAGTTTAACTATAACAAAGATTGTCTCTTTCACTTTTGGCAACAGCAAATTGGGATGCACATTTGCATCATCTCACAACACATCATATTTCCTTTTGCTATTGTTTTCATTTTTATTTAAAATTTGAATTCGACTATTTTTTAAATTCGACTAATTCGATAGAGTAAATGTAATAAGTATTTTTTTAACGACCAAATTAAAATTGAAATTTTATACTATTTTTTTTAGAATCTCTTTCAAGCCTTTTAAATAAAGGCCTGAAAGAGCCTATTTTAATTAAAATTTAAAGCTTAAGCGGGCAAAACCAAATCTTCCGTTTAATCCGAATTGAGAAACTGCTCTTGAATAAGCAAACTGATTCGCATTTGTCAAATCTGTACTTGGCGCTGGCGACAAAGTTGGGGTTGTATTTGTAAAGGCCGGTGTTGCAGGATTATTTCTGTCTGGATAAACATCTCCTATATTATTAACTCCAATTGTAGCTCTAAAATGCTTGTTGATCTGATATCCTAAAGATAAATCTGTAACCAATTTTGCGCTATATTCCGGATGTTCGTACACAGAAGAAAATCCGTCTAAATTCACATCTGTTGCTCCTGGATCTGTAACTTTTCCGAAATAACTGTTTCTTAAATAAATATCTAGTTTTTTAATACTGAAAGTAGTCATCAGATTGGCTTTCAATTTCGGAATTGCTTCTTCTAAATACACTCGGCTTGATTCTGGGAAGAAAGAATAAATGTAAGGTTCTCCTCCTGCATTAACTATTGATTGCGGAATATGCAGATCTCCTACTCTTTTGGTTTCGTTGAAACTAAATGCAAAATCATTTTTAATGATAAAATCTTGAATTACATCGTATTTCTGAGAAATTACCAAATCAATTCCTTTTGTTTCAGAATCGATTCCGTTTGTCCAGAAAGAAGCTCTTTCTACACCTTTCAAATCAAATGCTTGTTGAAACAAAGTCAATGCCTCTGCTTGTTCTGGCGAAGTTGCAGCGCCAATTTGCGCATCTGTTGGTCTAGAATATTGTCCAGACAATACAATTCTGTCGTTGATTCTTGTAAAATAAGCATCAGTTGCAATGGTTATGTTAGCTTCAGGAATTTTGAATGTAAATCCTGTACTGATGCTTTTTGATTTTTCTGGTTTTAAACTTTCAATTCCAATACTTTTTGCTGCTTGCGAATCGTTTGTAAAATACCCCACTTGATATGGAGAACCATTGATAAACTGAGTAGAGCTTGACTCAAAATATCTTTGCTGCAAAGAAGGCGCTCTAAAACCCGTTTGTCCAGAAATTCTCCAATTGATATTATCATTTAATTTTAAAAGAGAAGCTAGTTTGAATGTAACTGTATTTCCAAAATCTGAATAGTTTTCATAACGCGCAGCTCCATTTATAAGCCATTTTTCAGTGGCATTCAATTCTAAATCAATATAAGCGGCACCACTTTTTCTGTCTTTTTCTTTAGCATCAGAAGGCTGAAATCCTGAAAATCCTTGCGCTCCTGCTCCACGTTTGTTTCCGAAGAAGTCAGTTACAATCAATGGCGAATTGCTTGGCAAGATTCCTGAAACTAAATTTCCGTTTACATCATACAATCCGTAAGAAGCTTCTTCTCCTGCTTTAATTTGGTAATTTTCATATCTAAATTCACCTCCAAAAGCAACGTTCAGCCCAGAAAGCACATCTAGTTTTTTGCTAAAGTCCAAATTGGTAGTGCTCTGTAAAAACGAAACTTTTCCGGCATCAAAACTAAAAGGAGAATTGGTTCCTAAAGTCGCGTTGATAGAATTATTCACATCATAGTTAAAAGAGTTTGTTCCTAAGTTGGTGCTTAAATCGGTATCAAACCCAAATAATTGTGTATTTACACCAACTGCTGCTGAAGCATCTAAAATCTTTGATTCAATTTCTGGCAAGAATCCGTTTTGATACACTTGCGTGAAAGTACCAGAACCATTTGGCAATCTATTGAACGCATACGATTTACCTCCTCTATAAGAAACCCCTCCAAAAGAATATAAAGAAGTGGTTTCGCTCAAAGGATATTTAGCATTAAAATACAATTGTCCTGCAGCCAATTCTGACTGCCCAACACTCATATTATAATCACTTCTCTGCTGGCCTCTGTAAGCCAATTCATTATTAGTTACGTCAAAATTTAAAGCCGTCTGCATTTGCGCAATTGTTGTTGCAGATGCAATAGCATTTTGTTGTGCTGTTGTAAAATAACCTACTTGCGGCGCATATTGTTTTAAAGAAGACAAAATCTGAGCCGAGTTTGCAGTCGTATTAATATTGCTAAACAAAGAGTTGATTTCTACTCCATTTTGCGCCGCTCTATTTTCAACGGCATTGTAAGCATTAAAAATTCCATTACTTCTTATTCCTGCTCTACTAGTTGCTTGTCTCGTCACCGCAGTTCCTGTAACATTTAAGAAACTTCCCGGTTTACCCAATGAAGTTCCGTAGTTTAAATCGATTTGGGCAGTTTGACCGTCTGCTCCTCCTTCAAAATTATTTGATCCCGAAGACAAATTGGCTCCATACTGAATTCCTCCTGTCAAATAATTAGCGTTTTTCTTTAGAACAATATTAATAACTCCCGCAATCGCATCAGAACCATATTGTGCGGCAGCTCCATCTCGTAAAACTTCTATTCTTTCTATGGCAAAAGACGGAATTGCATTTAAGTCTGTTCCTACAGATCCTCTTCCTGGCGATCCGTTTATGTTTACTAAAGCACTTGTATGCCTTCTTTTTCCGTTTACTAAAATTAAAACCTGATCGGGTCCTAATCCTCTTAATTGCGCAGGGTCAACGTGGTCTGTTGCATCTGCTGTAGATGTGGGGTTACTCGTAAACGACGGCGCAACATAATTTAAAATTTGAGTTACGCTCGTTTGCGGTGCTCCTTTTGTTATTTCTGATACGTTAAAAACATCAACCGGAACCGGCACATCTGTTTTAACTCTGTTTTTACTTCTTGATCCAATAATAGTAACTTCAGACAGTTCGTTGTTTTTTAAACTATCCTGCTCTTTTTTATTGTCCTGAGCATAAAGTCCTGAAAAAGTCACAAGACCTAAAACGATTAGTACATTTTTCTTCATTTCTTCTTTTACTGATTAATTATTGTTTTTGGCTTAAAAAAAATCTTACAGGTTTATTTTTGGCATAAAAAAAACCTCTGCGTTTCGGCAGAGGTTCTATTTATATTTTATTGAAAAATAATTACAATAGTGTCTCTGCGGATAACTCCGGCATCTTACAAGACATCATATTGCAAACTGTAAATTTCATTTGTTTCTTTTGTTTTAACGGGGCAAAGTTGCAAACTATTTTTTAATCGACCAAACAAAAAACAAATTATTTTCTATTACCCTATCAAAATAGTATGTTATTGTTAAATTTCTGCTAGAAAAAATAAAAAAAGTTGAACTTTAATTTGCAAATCAAAATGGTTTCATACCTTTGCACCCGAAACAGAGGAAAAATTTGAACTGATTGCAACCTCTTCATAATGAAATGATTTCGTTATGAATGCTGAAAGATTCATTTCAGTAGTAAAAAATGCTAAAGCAGGAACTCTCCTTTAGCCCTTTTTAGCAATTACTTTCCCTGCTTAAATTTTTAAAAACTAATATTTTATTATTACATTATTATGGCTTATTTATTTACGTCAGAATCTGTTAGTGAAGGGCATCCAGACAAAGTTGCAGATCAAATTTCGGATGCATTAATCGATAACTTTTTGGCATTTGATGCTGATTCTAAAGTAGCATGTGAAACTTTAGTTACTACAGGTCAGGTTATTTTAGCAGGTGAAGTAAAGTCGAATACTTATCTTGATGTTCAGCAAATCGCTCGCGAAGTAATCCGTAAAATTGGATATACTAAAAGTGAGTATATGTTTGAAGCGAATTCTTGTGGAATTCTTTCAGCTATTCATGAGCAATCTGCAGATATTAACCAAGGTGTTGACAGAGCTAAGCCAGAAGAGCAAGGTGCAGGTGACCAAGGAATGATGTTTGGTTACGCAACAAACGAAACTGAAAACTTCATGCCATTGGCATTAGATTTATCTCATAAATTATTACAAGAGTTAGCTATTTTAAGACGTGAAAACGCAGCAATCACGTATTTACGTCCAGATGCTAAATCTCAAGTAACTTTAGAATATAGCGACGATAACAAACCAACTCGTATTGATGCGATTGTAATTTCAACTCAACACGATGATTTTGATGAAGAAGCTACAATGTTGGCTAAAATCAAAAAAGACATTATCGAAATCTTGATTCCAAGAATTATCGCTAAAAACCCAGAGCACGCTCACTTATTTAACGATAAAATCAACTACCATATTAACCCAACAGGAAAATTCGTTATTGGAGGACCTCACGGAGATACTGGTTTAACAGGAAGAAAAATCATTGTTGATACTTACGGTGGAAAAGGTGCTCACGGTGGTGGTGCATTCTCTGGAAAAGATCCAAGTAAAGTAGATAGAAGTGCTGCTTATGCAACTCGTCATATCGCTAAAAACTTAGTTGCTGCTGGTGTTGCTGACGAAATCTTAGTTCAGGTTTCTTACGCAATTGGAGTTGCTGAGCCAATGGGTATTTTCATTGAAACTTACGGAACTTCTAAAGTAAACTTAACTAACGGTGAAATCGCTAAAAAAGTAGAAGCTATCTTCGATATGCGTCCTTACTTTATCGAGCAACGTTTAAAATTAAGAAACCCTATTTATAGCGAAACTGCTGCTTACGGACACATGGGACGTAAACCAGAAACGGTTACTAAAACTTTCTCTGCTCCAGGTGGAAATGAAAAAACGGTTACTGTTGAGTTGTTTACATGGGAAAAACTTGATTTTGTTGACCAAGTAAAAGCTGCATTCGGATTATAATTCAATCTGAATTTTAAATACTAAAAAAGGCTGTCTAAAAATTTTAGACAGCCTTTTTTGTTTTTCTTCTTCTTTAAAAATCAAACCTAATATGTTTAAAAAAACTGTTAGATTTATTACAAAACTTAATAAGTTCCGTTCTGCATTTTAGCTAATACCTCTTTTATTTCGCTTGCAATTTCTTCTTCAACAGTATCATTTAAATATTTCACAGCCAAAGTTTGAGTTGCAATAGCTTTATCTTTCTGTCCGTCTTTATAATACAATTGCGCCAGAGTATCTAAATAAAAAGGATTGTTTTTGTTTAATGTCAAACTGCACTCAGACCAATTTATAGCTTTCTTTATATACGCCTGCTCACCTGAATAAACAACGGCCCATGAAATTTCATTACACAAATTAGCAATGTCATTTTTGAAATCTTTCCAACCATAATAAAAGTATACCGAATTAGGATCAAAACCATTATCGTATATTTTATCTAAATTCTGAATAAGGTTTTGTTTGTTTACTAGATATTGATCGAAGTATTTTTCAAATTCTTTGATACGGTCACTATTATTATTTGTTTTTTCTGCCATGTCAGCCAGATAAACGAAATAATTTCTATAAAATTCAGAATCTCCTTTATCAAGCAACAGGATTTTATTGTAAGTTTCTTTAATTTTTTTTGGATCAGATTTGGCGTAGCTGCCATTTTCATTATAGGTAGAAGTTGCATTTTGTAATGCGTTTGAAATCTCCGCACTTATATTTCCTATTTTAATTAGAGCATCTTCCTTATTATTTAATGCTACGCGTTCTGCATCGATTGCATCGTAATGTTTTATTAGATAGTCTAGAGATTTAAAATCGACTTCGTCTAAAATTTTATCTTCTAAATACACTTGTTTTGTATACCCTACATTTTTTATTTCCTGAAAAATGGCCTCAACAAGTAACATATTCGGACTGGCATCTTTTTCATGCGCTTCTATTAATTTTTTCCAGACTTGTCGTGCTTTCTTTTTATCTAAATTGAATTTAATAAACTTAAAATCATCTTTGTTTCCGTATTCCTCAGTATATTCATAATCGTAGTTACCCAAAGCTCCCAATGCCGAAACATCATGAAATGCTTTTATTAATTCAGCATCTTTTGAGTTCTTATCATTTACTATTTGAGCAAAATTATTCTTTAATAAAGTTCTTTTCAGCTTACCATTAAAAGAGTCATAATACATAAACTTATCTATTTTATCCGGAGATAAATTTGAATTTGCCCATGCTAAAATAGTTCCGTTTTCGTCTAAAACTATTAACATCTGAGAATCTGTCATTTTATTCTTCTTCAGCCAGCTTTCATCTTCTTTCGAGGCTAAATAAAAATTGTAAAGATCGTATTGCGGCTCATAAGTACTCGATACATAACCTATATATTGTGCCTGTTTTTTAACTAAATTATCAAATTCAGCTTGTGCTTCTACATTCTTTGGATCAGTATATAATACTAGAAATTTATTCCCATCTGTTTTAGTTTGTCGTATGGCATCAGCCAAAGTTTTTTCAATTTTTAGTTTGAAATCTGTCCCTGGTAAACTATCCATTTCTTCAGGTGAGGCTACATCTCCATAATCGTCGGTTTCTTTTCCTGGATAAGTCCAGTTTAAAACTTCTTTCTTTTCTAAAGGCTGGATTATATAATTATTTGACTCCGCAACAGGTTCATCAGGATGAAAAATGGTGACAACATCTCTTGTTGAATTAATCAATAATTGATCTTTATTTTTATCATAATAACTCGAAAACTCTTTACTACCAGACGCAGCATAGTAAACGTTTATTTTTAATTCAGTAATTGCATTTGGTATTTCATATTTGAATATTTGTCTTGGTTCAAAGTCAAATCCTTCACTTATCAGATACAAGTATTGGGACCTCTTAATTTCAAAACTTTCATTAGCATCACCATCTGAGTTATATTCTATTAGTTTTGATATTTTTTGATACTGAACGGAATCTGTTCCGTCTTGTGTTCCCAAATAGAGACCGTAAAAACCATGGTCATTCTGAAAACTTAATTTTATTTTATCTGAAGCAATTGAGGTGTTTTTCAAGTACTGAACTTCAAAAAAAGAAACATCAGCATTCGAGTCTTTAAATAGTAAAGAGTCGCCCTTTACTTCGTAATCTCCATAAAATGTTACTAATTCGAACTTATTATTATCCAATAAATTAAATTTCATTCTTCGCCCTAAGTTATCAAGCGAATAATAAGATTTAGTTTTTAAAGTTTCTTGCTGGGCAAAAGAAGGAACATTTAAAAACAAAAAAAGCAACAAAAACGACAAAGAATTCTGCATAACTAAATTATTTAAAAAATACATACAATTCCTACAATAATAATAAATTAAAATATACTGTCAAATTATTTGTAGTTAAATTATTACAAATAAAAACCCTGATAATTCTATAATTATCAGGGTTTTTATTATGCTTTTTTTAAATGATTAATATGTCCCGTTCTGCATTTTAGCTAATACCTCTTTTATTTGGCTTACAGTTTCTTCTTCAACAGTATCATTTAAGTATTTCACCGCTAAAGTTTGAGTTGTAATAGCTTTATCTTTCTGTCCATCTTTATAATACAACTGCGCCAAAGTATCTAAATAATACGGATTGTTTTTAGAGATCACCAAACTATATTCAGACCATTTAATAGCATCTTTAATAAAGTTTGAATTTTGTGGCTTTAATACAACTGTCCATGCAGCATTGTTACAGATGTCTGAATGGTAAAGTTTGAATGAATTCCATCCATCATAAGAATAGCTTGAACTAGAATCTAATCCCGAAAAGATTGTATCTAATTTTTCAATCGGACTTGCTCCTGCCAAAGTATTATCAAAATAAGTGTTGAACTCTTTTAAATAAGTTGCGTTTGAACCGTCTTGATCTTCAAGCTGGCCTAAATAATAAAAATAGTTTCTGTACGAATCGAAATTCCCTTTTCCTGAAGCAATAATCTTTTTATAAATAGAATTGATCTTTTCTTTATTCATCTCTCCAGAAACTCCATCTTGAGCAAGATATAGGTTTTGCTGCAATGCATCTGAAACTTCAGAAACCACATTTCCAATCGTATGAAGTTCTCCTTGTTTGCTATTAAAATCTGCACGATTACGTTCAATATCTTCTGAGTGATTAAGCAAATAATCGATTGCTAAGAAATCGGTATCATTTAGAATTCTATCTGTACTAAAAAGCTGTTTTGTAAATCCTTGGTTTTTGATTTCTTTAATAATCGTTTCTACCAAATACATATTGGCAACTTTATCTTTTTGATGCGCTTCAATCAACTTTTTCCAAGTTTGAGCCACCTCTTTTTGGTTTAAAGCCGTTTTTGTAATTACAAATTCAGTCGAATTAGGATCGTTTACCGTATAATCTGAATCATAATCATAAGATGTTTCTAATAAGGCTGCCTTATTAAAAGCTGCAATTAAATCTGAGTCTGAAGCTTTTTTGTTCTTTAAAACTTTATCTACAGAAAGAAATGCATTTGCTCTCTGGAGTTTTCTATAGAAATCTCCATAATAACTAAATTGATATTGTTGCGTAGTTAAATCTGATTTTGCAACAGCTAGCAGATCACCACTTCCATTTAAAATAATTACACTTTGGTCGCTAGCAATTTTATTGTTTTTAAGCCATTTTTTGTCATCGGCTCCAGCCAAATAATAATTGTAAATATCATAAAGAGCATTATAAGAATCGTACATATTATATCCCGTCTGGGTTTCCTGCTCTTTTACAAAAGCATCAAAATTTTCTTTTGCAGTCTTATCCTTATTGTCAACTACAACAACCAAAAACTTGTTATTTGCCGTTTTTGTAGATTCTATTGCCTTTTTTAGATTGTTTTCAACTTTTAACTTAAAATCATATTTGGTATATGCTGGCGGAGGAATTGTAGCATCAACTGCGGCAGTATCAACTATTACAGCTACACTATCCACAGCTACTCCAGAACCAAAATCATCATTTATTAAAGTATTTTCTTTTCCTGGATAAGTCCAATTTTTTATGGTTTGATTTTCTATCGGAACAACTGTTGGAGCTTTAGCAGGTTTCTCTTCTTTTTCATTTATAAAAACCAAAGGATCTTTTCCGTATTGATCAGAAATTTTCAATTCTTTTGTTCTTTTATCAAAAGATCCAATAAGATTTAAATCGCTTAAAACTGCCATATCATAATTGATCGTCACTTCTGAAACATCTTTTGGCAATGCATATTTACTCACATCGCTTTTTCCGTCGTAATCTTCGTAAACCAAATAAAGGAAATCGGTTTTCTCTATTTCAAAATCTAAATCTGTTTTAAGATATTCAGGATCTACTTTCGTTTTTATATCAGAAAGTCTCTCGTATTGAACCGATTCTACACCTTTTTGGGTTCCAATGTAAAAAGAATAATACGATGGATTCAAGAATTTAATCTTAACTTTTTTTACCTTTTTATCTTTAGCAAAAGCAAGATCAAATCTATTTGTTTTATTTTCAGCACTTTTTAAAAAAACTAGCGAATCGCCTTTAATCTCGTAACCTCCCGAATAAAAAACCAATTCGTATTTATTATCGTCTAATAAATTTAGCTTAATCTTTCCTCCTTTATTTGTAGATAAATAAGTTCCTTTTTCGATGCCATTTGTTTGAGAGAAAGAGATAGAAATTCCAGCAAACAGGAGCGATACACTCCAAATAAAATTGCGCATGATTACGTTTTTTGTCGTTAATACTATATCGCAAAGATATTTGATTCTTCATTAAACAAATCACAAAAACCACAATATTAGCACCAAAAATACTACAAATTATATTTCATAGAAAATATGATATAACGCGGCTGAACTGTGTATTGAGAAACTCGAGTCGAGAACTGAGAAAAGCTGTCGTCGTTAAGATAAGTCGTGTTTAACAGGTTGGTTGCCGAAACTTTATATTCCCATTTGCTATTCTTTTTTTGATAAACCAAACTCGCGCTTAAGAAATCATATTCATTATCGACCGTTTTATCTCCATTATAATAATGATAGAATTCGTATTCCGAAACAAAAGAAAAACTATCCAAGAAATAATAATCTAATCTTGCAAATGGCTTGTCGGTGTAAAAAGTTGAACCACTGTATTTGTTAACCAAAAGATTATAACCAAATTCTATATTGGGAAGATTTTTATAATTTGTTGAAGCTTTGACGGTATAACTTTGACTGAAACTTTCTGTGGTTGACAATTGGTCATTTTGAATGTTATTGAATTTCGACCAATTAAAACTAGCATTAACAGAAGCTTTATAATTCTTTAAAAACGAACGCCCGTAATTTCCCATTCCTGTAAAAGTTTCATCGGCCAAATTGGAATTGTAAGGAACAGAAGACTGATTAATTCCGTCAAAATTGGCTTTTGTTTTAATCGCGTCCACTTTTCTGGTATAGGTGGCATTGGCAAAAATGTTCTCAAAATTGAACATATTATATTTAAAATATCGAAGCGAATGTACTTGCGAAGTCGCATTTTCTAAGAAACGATTTCCGCGAAACAAACTGCTGTAATCTGACAAAACATAACCCGAAGCCAATTGATTAATATCGGTAAAATCGTTTGTCAATGAGAAATTATAGGTAAGTGTTTCCGATTTTTTGATTTGATATAAGGCAAAGAAATCAGGAAGAACCTTTACGAAATTCTGAGAATAATCGGTTCCCAATTGCCCATTTGTCATTTGATACGTATGCACACTAACTCCAGGCGTTAATGTAAATTTCCCTGTTAGAATTTTATAATGAAAACCTAAAAAAGCGTCATTAAAACTGTAATCAACATCATTGTTATTTTCGGCATCATTCAAATCATTTTTATCCCCATTATCTAAAATTTGAAAAATATGAGAATTGAAATTCTGATACGAATATGTATTTCCTACCGTAATATTGATGTTACTTTTTGGCGTTATCATATAATAGTAATCCAATTTGGTATCCAATTTATTGGTTTTTACAAAACGATCTTGATTTAAGTCGTTTCGATTTTGTCCCGTAATATATCCTGATAAATCAAAAGGCTGTGTTCTTAAATTGGCATTGTAAAACGGATTTTCGTCTTGATATAAATGTTGCATTTCAAAAGCAAAAATATTTTTACTGCTTTGCGTATAATACAAACTCAGATTTTGATTGATAGAAGTTGGATCTTGTTTCTTTTGAGTTAAAATAGTTTCAACTGCCGAAACATTATCAACAACCGATTCACGAAGCAAGTCTGTATCTTCATTCTGTTTTGATAATTTGGTCAGGATATCATAATCAAACTGAAATTTATCATTTGGCTTGTAAGTCGAGCTCAGTTTAAAAAGTCCCAAATTATTCTTTTGATGCGTCAATTCATCCCGTTTCTGCTGATCTCCAGAATCTAAAATCGTGGTTTGAGATTTCGTTTCCAAATCTGTTTTTGAAGTTGAAAGAATTCCAAAACCGCTTATATTCCAAGCTTTATTTACAGAATAAGCAAAGTTTGTTGCGCCAAATTTGGTTTCGATTTCTTTAGCGCGATTATTTCGAAGCAATGAAATTCCTAGATCATTTGAAGAAACATTAAAACTGCTTCCCCCCTTTTTCATCATATTTTTAAATCCGCCCGTAAACTTAAAATAATCTTGTGCAGTAAGTGGTAATTCTCCAATATTATTAAAATTGGTGATTAAATTAATACTGTATTTTGGACTGTAATAGAATAACTTCGGATTAATAATATAGCGACTATCCAATTCTGCAACTCCAATTCCAGCAGTCACATCTCCAAACCAAAAATTCTTTTTTCCTTCTTTTAATTTGATATTCATTGCCACATTATCTTGATCGTTTTCTAGACCTTTAAGTGCGCTTACTTCATTGTAATTTCTTAAAACCTGAACCTTATCAATAGCATCGGCCGGAATATTTTTAACGCCTAATTTGGTATCTCCGTCAAAAAAATCTTTTCCTTCCACCATCAATTTACTGACTTTTTTTCCTTCAACTTCGATTTCACCATCGGCATTTACCTCAACTCCAGGCAATTTTTTTAGAACATCTTCGAGCTTTTTTTCTGTTCCCGATTTAAAAGAATCTGCATTGTAAACAATTGTATCGCCTTTTATAGAAACAGGCATTTCTCGAACAATTTCTACACCTTCCAATTCGATTCCTGCACCATCCATTACAATATTTTGAGTCATGTTTTCAGCCTTTGTAACTACAACAATTTCCTTAGATTTCATTCCCAAATAACTTAATTTAATAGTGTAAGCTGTATTCGGTTTTAAAGTAAGCTGGAACTTTCCTTTATCATTGGTGATTCCGTATGAATCCATTGCTTTGGTGCCATTGTTAATCGCCATGATATTGGCCATTTCCAACGGATTTTTCTGTTCGTCTTGAATCAAACCATCAAAACGGATACTTTGAGCAAAAGAAAAAGAAGTAAAAAGTAAGGCAAATAAAAAAAGTGTCTTATTCATGATAAGAATATTGGAAGTTTGGACCCCGAGCGATAGCGAACAGGCGAAGCAATTTGAGATTTTGAGTTTTATAAATTTTATCTTCCCATTGGAGGAGGTCCGCCCGCACGACCGCGGTTCATCTCCCTAAATTCTTCCATTTTTTTAATTACCGTTTCATCGTATTCTTTCTGAGAAATTACTTTTCCTTTTTTAGAAGGTTTTATTTCCACTTTCTCTTTAGCATTCAAAACGATCTTCGAACACAAAATTGTAGTGGTTCCGTCGTTAATTTCTAAAATTAAACCTGGAAGTCCCCAGTAATTTTCTGGCCCTTGATTTATAGGAATTTCAGGTGTATACCAAGCTGTTACTACAATTTCTTTTGGAATTTCGAAGTTATCAGCAAAATTCGTTTTGGTATCTCCCGAAGTCTTTTTAGCCTCCTCTTTTTTATCTTCATCCTTTTTAGGTCTGAAGTTTCTAAAATCGGTTTTACTGGCTTGCTTTACTGCTGTTGCTTTATAACAATTGTAGCCTCCAATTTGCTTGGTTTCTTGTTCCAGTTTCCAGTCTAATTTTGGCAGCGAATCAATCACAAGAAATTCTTTACCCATAAATTCTTTATCAACCGTATACGTTTTTGTTTTTACATCTTTGTAAAAAGTACCGCCTCCACCTGTAAGCGAACCAAACATCATGCGAAAACCGCCTTGCTGCTGACCTGGCGCTTCTAGTTTTTCTTCTTCTTTGTAAATCGATGCTGCTTTATCGAAATTTAAAACGAATGTTTTTTCGAGCATCTTTTTCATACGCTCTTCCATGTTTTTCTGCATTTCTGGGGTAATATCTCTATTCCCGCGCATGCCTTCAAATTTTGGAGCCTGTGTTTTTGACTCATAAACAGCCATTCCCTGAAAATCTTTTTGCGCTTGAATTTGTGCAGAAACAAGCAGTAAAGTCATATAAAAAAATATCTTTTTCATTTCATTTTCTTTAAGTGAGTAAATCCGATAAAGCTTACATTCAAATGTATTACTTATTTTAAGATTCAAAAAACTAAATATATAAACGGCATTAAGACATAGATAGAACCGCTTATTTTTTAGACTATTAGATTAAAAAAAGGTTTAAGACTCCAAATTGAAATTTTAAGGAGAGTTTTTTGTAATTTGGTGCTCTTGTAAATTAATTTTCTAATGTATAGAAACGTGCAAAAAATTTTATTTTCCCTATTTCTTTTCTGCACTTTTCATGCGGTTTCAGCTCAGGATTTGAGCATCAATCCAACTTTAATTTCGCAGTATAAAAACACTGCTGATGAATTTTTAGGATACGATTCGTTTGGATATTCCTATCAGATTACGAACAACGTTTTTAGCAAAATTAAAGGAAAAGAAATCTTCGAATACAAGAATGTTTCTTTGGGAAAAATAACAAAAGTCGATCTTCAGAATCCGTTAAAAATTGTTTTGTTTTATGAAGATTTCAATAGTGTTGTTTTGTTAGACAATCAATTGAATAAAATGACCGAAATTAATTTTTCGCAGAATGCAGCGCCAATTGTAGTAAGTGCTATCGGAATGTCTACGCAAAATCAGTTATGGATTTACAACACTTTAAATCAGCAAATTGGACTTTTTGATTATTTAAAAAATGAATATAAAACGGTTTCTATTCCGTTGACTGAACCAATTCAATATTATCAAACCGATTTTAATACCTTCTATTGGATTGATAAAAAAAACAACGGGTATTCTTGCGATATTTTTGGAAAAATAACTTCATTAGGCCCAATAGCAGATTTTGACAAAATTGTTATCATTAATCCTTCGCAATATCTTTTCAGCAAGAATCCTTTACTGTACTTTAAAGGTATTAATAAGTCGAATCCAGAGGTAATTTCTGAGATTAAAATTTTAGAAAAAACCTTTGACAATTTTTATTACAAAGACCAAATTTTATCTATTTTTACAGCTACAGATATATCAAATTATAAAATCGTAACACCGTAATGCACATAGCAATAGCAGGAAACATAGGCGCAGGAAAAACTACTCTGACCAAATTATTGGCGAAACACTTCAAATGGGAACCTCATTATGAAGATGTAGTTGATAATCCGTACTTGGATGATTTCTACCATCAAATGGAGCGCTGGTCATTTAATCTTCAGATTTATTTCCTAAATAGCCGTTTCCGTCAAGTGCAGCAAATTCGCGAAAGCGGAAAAAGAATCATTCAGGACAGAACGATTTATGAAGATGCTCACATCTTTGCTCCCAACTTATATGCAATGGGATTAATGACGAGTCGTGATTTTGAAAATTACACGTCGTTGTTTGAATTAATGGAATCTCTGGTTAAAGCTCCAGATTTATTGATTTATTTAAGAAGTTCTATTCCGAATTTAGTGGGACAAATTCATAAACGCGGACGCGAATATGAGAACTCTATTTCGATCGATTATTTAAGCCGTTTGAACGAAAGATATGAAGCTTGGATCCAGACTTACACTAAAGGAAAACTCTTGATTATTGATGTTGATAATATCAATTTTGTTGACAATCCTGAAGATTTGGGTGATATCATTAATAGAATTGATGCTGAATTAAACGGATTGTTTTAAAACACAGATTTACACGAAATAAAAAAAGCCTCTAAATATTTTTTTAGAGGCTTTTGCTTTTAAATCCTAACAGGTTTCCAAAACCTGTTAGGTATATCTTTCATTCTAAATTAATGGCTTTATCAAAATACCTAACAGGTTTTGGAAACCTGTTAGGATAGATCGTAAATTATTTAGCAGCTTCAACTTTTGCCAGAACTTCTTCTTCATTTCCTTCAAAAACTTCGGTTGTTGTTTTACCATTTTCCGTTTTAGTAACAGTTCCTGTTGTTTTTCCGTTAATATTTTTAACCTCAACGCGAACAGATTTTTTCTCATATTTACTTGTATCGAAACAATCTGTTTTTTGATATTTTCCTTTTGCATCAAAATGAGCTAAACATTTAGCTGTTTCTTCTTCTGAACAACCTTTTTCTTTACACATTTTAATACATTCTTCTTTTGTCATTCCAGACATATCGCCACATTTAGACATTCCTGCATGCATTTCTGTTTTAGCACAGCAAGAAGCTTTTGCGGCAATATCTGATGGCGCATGACCTTCGCCTAAAATTGGAGCGATTACCAATCCAATCAAACAAGTTAATTTAATCAAGATATTCATAGAAGGCCCAGAAGTATCCTTAAACGGATCTCCAACTGTATCTCCTGTTACTGCAGCTTTATGTGCATCAGAACCTTTATAAGTCATTTCTCCGTTGATCATAACTCCTGCTTCAAAAGATTTTTTCGCATTGTCCCAAGCACCTCCTGCGTTATTTTGGAAAACTGCCCAAAGTACTCCAGAAACCGTAACTCCAGCCATATATCCTCCTAACATTTCAGCAATTAACTGATTGTTGTCTGAGTAAACTAATTTTCCTAAAAGAACGATTAAAATTGGGAAACCAATCGTTAAAATCCCTGGAAGCATCATTTCTCGTAAAGCAGCTTTTGTAGAAATCTCAACACATTTTCCGTATTCTGGTTTTCCTGTTCCTTCCATAATTCCAGGAATTTCCTTGAACTGGCGACGAACTTCGTACACCATATCCATTGCCGCTTTTCCAACAGAATTCATTGCTAAAGCAGAGAAAACTACCGGTATCATTCCGCCGACAAATAACATCGCCAAAACTGGAGCTTTAAAAATATTGATTCCGTCAATTCCTGTAAAAGTTACATAGGCTGCAAATAATGCTAATGAAGTTAAGGCTGCAGAAGCAATAGCAAATCCTTTTCCTGTCGCTGCTGTTGTATTTCCAACTGAGTCTAAAATATCGGTTCTGGTACGAACTTCTTTTGGCAATTCGCTCATTTCAGCAATTCCTCCAGCATTATCAGAGATAGGTCCGAAAGCATCAATTGCCAATTGCATAGCAGTTGTCGCCATCATTGCTGAAGCCGCCAAAGCTACTCCGTAGAATCCTGCTAAAGCATAGGAGATCCAAATTGCAACAGCAAACAATAATACCGTTGGGAAAGTCGAAATCATACCTGTTGCTAAACCAGCAATTACGTTTGTTCCTGCTCCTGTAGATGATTTTTGAACAATTGCCAAAACTGGTTTTGTTCCTAATCCTGTATAATATTCTGTTACTGATGAAATAGCTCCACCAACAACTAATCCGACCAATGTAGCGTAGAAAACACGCATTGACGAAATCGCTTTTGATCCTTCTCCAAAGAAACTCATCTGCATCGTTTCCGGAAGCATGTGCTGTACTAAAAAGAAACAAGCTACAGCTGTTAAAACAATCGAAACCCAGTTTCCTACATTTAAAGCTTTTTGAACTTGTGCTTCTTTGGCATTATCATCTGAAATTTTCACTAAAAGTGTTCCTATAATGGAAAATATAATCCCAAAACCGGCAATTGCCATTGGAAGCAAAATTGGGCCGATTCCGCCGAAAGCATCATTAATACTTCCGCCCATATCTTTTATAACATAATTTCCTAGTACCATTGCTGCAAGAACTGTTGCTACATAAGACCCAAACAAATCAGCTCCCATACCTGCAACGTCTCCTACGTTATCTCCTACGTTATCTGCAATTGTAGCAGGATTACGAGGATCATCTTCTGGAATTCCCGCTTCTACTTTACCAACTAAATCTGCTCCAACATCGGCTGCTTTAGTATAGATTCCACCTCCAACACGAGCAAACAAAGCGATTGATTCTGCACCAAGCGAAAATCCAGCTAATGTCTCTAAAACAACTGTCATTGTATCGGTATCTTTCCAAACTCCATCAGAAAATAAATGAAAGAAAATGATAAAAAAGGATGTTAAACCCAAAACAGCTAGACCAGCAACGCCAAGCCCCATAACAGTTCCACCGCCAAAAGAAACTTTTAAAGCTTGCGGTAAACTAGTACGCGCCGCTTGGGTGGTTCTAACGTTTGTTTTAGTTGCTATTTTCATTCCGATATTTCCAGCATAAGCTGAAAATAAAGCACCAAAAATAAATGCTATTACGATTAATAAATGTGTTTTTACTCCTGGAATAAAAGTAATTCCTGCCAAAGCTAAACTGGCAATAATTACAAAGATGGTTAATAGTTTATATTCGGCTTTTAGAAAGGCTAAGGCTCCTTCGTAGATGTAATCTGAAATCTCTTTCATCTTACCGTCTCCAGCGTCTTGTTTTAAAACCCAAGTCCTTTTTATTCCCATGAAAAGTAATCCTAAAACTGCCATTATAATGGGCAGGTAAATCATAAATGCATTCATAATATTTTAATGGTTTTGGTTAATAGTCAACAATCTAACTAAAACGAATTTAAACAAAAAAGCAATACTCCTGACGGTAGTATTGCTTTTTTTATATTAGAATGCGGTTAAAATTATTTAATACTAAATAATCCAGCCGGTTTATTTTCAATGTCATCAAAACGTTTTGTACACTCAGCGATAATCTCGTAAGCTTCTTTTACGTCTCCCCATCCTTCTACATCTACTTTTTTGTTTTCAAGATCTTTGTAAACTTGGAAAAAGTGCTCGATTTCTTTTACTAAGTGAGGATTAATATCTGATAAATCTGTTAATGAATTCCAAATTGGATCTGAAACTGGTACACAAATAATTTTTTCGTCTGGTCCTTTATCATCTGCCATGTGGAATACACCGATTGGCTTAACTTCCATAACACATCCAGGGAAAGTTGGTTCGTTTACCAAAACTAATACGTCAAGAGGATCACCATCTAAAGCTAAAGTTTCTGGAATAAATCCGTAATCTGCTGGGTACATCATTGAAGAGAATAACATTCTGTCAAAACGCATTCTTTTGATTTCAAAATCGTACTCATATTTATTTCTGCTTCCTCTTGGTATTTCGATTAATACATCGAAAGTCGTTAATTTGTCTGCGGTCATTTTCGTTTTTTATTATTTCTATAATTTCGGTTGCAAAAATAACTAAAGAATCTAGTTCTACAATAAAAAACAAGGTTAAATTATCTGTATTAGAGTTTAAAATACAAGCATTTAATAACTAATCGTTCGATTTCTTTTTTTTAGGTAATAATGCCAAAGTAAATAAGTCGCATAAGATCGATATGGACTCCATTGTTCTGCATGAATTTCCATTTCTTGTTTATCATGAATATTAAGTAATTCTTTGATGGTATTGATTACTGCAATATCGCCAAGCGGAATCAAATCGGGCTCTTCCAGACAAAACATTAAATAAATATCGATAGTCCAGTTTCCAATTCCTTTTAATTTAATGAGTTCTTCGCGAACTTGTTTTGCAGATTTCAAAGCCAAACTTTCAATATCTAATTCTTTGTTTAAAACTGCTTCCGCTAAGATTTTGATGTATTTTGTTTTCTGACGGCTTACTCCTAGATTTCTAAATTCTTCATCAGACAAAACGGCCATGTTTTCAGGATCGCAAGTTTTGTACGCTTTTATTTTTAAAAAAGTAGCTTTCGCCGAATCAATAGAAACCTGCTGTTCGAGTATAAGCAAAACCAAAGTTTCAAAACCTGGTGGACGTTTTGGAATTGGAGGCAATCCGTATTTTTCTATGATTTCAAGAAATATTGGATTTTTAGATGAAAGAAAATCAATTGCTTCTTGCATGGTTTTGGGTTTTGAAAGTAAATCAAAAATAAGAAAAATGAAACTAGTTCTCGCAAAGACGCAAAGGCGCTAAGTTTTTTTTTCACGCAGATTCTGCAGATTTAAGCAAATTCTATTTTTCCAATCTTAAATATATTTAATCTGTGTTTATCTGCTCAAATCCGCAGAATCTGCGTGAGAAAAAGTATTAAAAACACAAAAAAAGTCGCAAAGATTTAAACCTTTGCGACTCTGTAACTTTGAACCTTTGCCCCTAAATACAATTAGAAATAGAATCCAAAAGATCCTTTTACTGCAAATTTGTGAGCATCTGGCATATCTAGATAATTTCCTCTCCAAGAAAAATCAATACGGAAAACTTTAAAAATATTTCCAATTCCTGCATGATACTCCCAATACACTTTTTCTGGAGCATTATAAGGTAATCCAGAGGCATTAATCGCGCGGTTGGCATCAGAAATTGTTCCATGAACCGCTCTTACTCCAACAAACTCTCTCCAATTCAGTTTTCTCATAAAAGGAACTCTTGCGAATAATCTTCCTCCAAAATCATGATTCCACTGCAGGGTCGTATATTGATCCGTAACGAATTCGTAGAAATTCAAGTTACTGAATGTATTCTCGATTGTAAAATAAGTCTGGTTACCTGGAATTACACTCATCAACCCTAACGGAATTGTCCCAAATGTTTTTCCTGTTTCAACTGTAATATTTGATCTTCCTAAAGGTCCAATAATAATTGGCTGCCTGTAAAAAACTTGAATTTTTTCGTAAGCAAAATCACTGTCAAAAACTCCTTTTAAACCATAACTAAAATTCACAAAGAAATGACTAAAAGGGCTATCAACTAAATCTCTTTCGACACCATAACCAATAGTTTTGCGGTTAGGCATATATTCAAATTGAATATTTGCTTCAGATTGTTTTACTGCACTTTCAATAACTCCAGCTGGATTTTCAGGAGTTGGTAAAGTCGAATAATAATCTAAACTAAATGTTTTTGATGCCGATTCTAATGTACGATACGAGAAACCAGCCTGAACTATAAAGTTCTTTTTAGCTTCCATTTCAACAGAAACATTACTCAGATTAATGTTAGTCAGCTTACCATTACTTCCCGTTGTAAACAAAGCAGAAGAAGCAAAACTTCGCCCTAAAACATCATTTGTTGTAGTTAAGCTTGCACCAATTTGTTCAATATCACGCCTATTTCCTCCAGAAATAATAACACGGTTTTTCTTGTCAACCATCCATTTTCCAGAAACTCCGTATTTGAATTTATTATCATCAAATCCATAAGCTGTATAGGCTTGAATACGCCAAGGATCATTTGGTCCAAAATAGGTCCTTCCTCCCACTCTCAACCTTAAACCTTCGACTTCATTATATCCAAAAGTTGAAAAAATTGGTCCGTAATCGAAGTTTTTAAACTCAACATAACCACTTCCTAAAATGGAGACGAGATTATACAACTGCTTAAATCGCTTTACTGTTTGCAGTGTATCGAGCATTTTATAAATTCCCTGTTCGTCTTTATTTAATTTTTCAAAACGATTTTCGTCCCAGAATTCAGGCGGTCGATCATAGACTGCATTATCAATAAAATTGACTTCTTCTTTGTAAAACTTCTCGGGTTTCTGAATATTGAATTTATGATTGCGATATAAAGTTGTTCTTTTACCATAAACTCCTTTTGATTTTTCTTTTTTATTTAAAGCAAAATCGGACATCATGTAATCACGCGTCAAAAGGAAAATTGAATCGTTTTGCACATCAAACTCCTGTTCGATATAAATATCTTTTACCCAGTTAATATTGGCACTTTTGGTTACGCCCATATTAATTTTTTTGATCGCAAAAGTGGTATCGTTAACCCAAAAATCTCCTTTAAAAGTTAATTCGTTTTTACGTCTAGGATAAAAGACAATATTATAACACCATTTTTTATCTACAAATGCACTGTCTTTTAAGACATAATTGTAAACATCAATTCCTGTTCTTGAAAGTGGGCTTGTAAAACTTTTATCAAAAAACTTAAGGTGATTATCGTAAATATTATACTCAGAATAAAGGTCTTTTACAAAGGATAAAATCTGCTGATTTCCATTAAAACCAGACATTTTATTTCCTGTTATATTTTCTTTTACTTTCTTTAATTTATTATCGCCATAAACATCATAAACAGATTCGTTAATAAAAATTGGCAGATACGTTTTTCCTGTAACATCTGAAGTATCAACATGATTAAAGATAAACTCCATTCCTTTAAAAAGCTTGTTTTTCATGAATGCACTATCAATAGTGTTCATGTCAAACTCTACTTTTTCATACTTCTGCATTTGATATTGATTAAACTGATAAAGTCCGTTTTTACGTTTTCTTTCCCAGATTTTTCTTAAAATATCCAATGCGGGATTGTTCTTTTTAGAAGTTTTACCCGTATAAATTACAACTTCATTTAGCGCTTCGGCTTCGCCTAAAACAATTTTAAAATTATAATTAACTGCTTTCTCTAAAGGAACTTCTTTGTCTGAAAATCCTGCCGAAGTAACAATAAGTGCCGTATACGTATTTGGAGATTCTAAATAAAAACGTCCATCTTCGTTAGAAACGATTCCTATATTAGAACCTTTAAATACAACATTTGCAAAAGGTATTGGCTGATTGGTTTTGTCCAAAACAACTCCACTCACCTTAGTTTGTGCAGTAGCAACATTCGCAAATGCAAATAAAAAATATAAGAGAAGTAGAGTTAATTTGTTCATTATAAAGTAAAAAAAAACTTCACCAATCCATGTTTGTCTGATGAAGTTTTATGAGTATTATGTATTTGTATTATTTATATAATACTTTTTTTACTGCTTTTACTACATCACCTGCATTTGGCAACCAGTCTTTAAGCAGTACTGGAGAATACGGTGCAGGAGTATCTGCAGTTGTAATACGTTGAATTGGCGCATCAAGAAAGTCAAACGCTTGTTCTTGTACGATATAAGATATTTCAGAAGAAAGGCTGGCAACTGGCCAAGCTTCCTCAAGAATTACTAAACGGTTTGTTTTTTTAACCGATTTTAAGATTGCATCTTTGTCCATTGGACGAACTGTTCTTAAATCGATGATCTCACAAGAAATTCCTTCTTTAGCTAATTCATCAGCAGCGATAAAAGCTTCTTTGATGATTTTTCCGAAAGAAACAATTGTTACATCTGTTCCTTCACGTTTAACATCAGCAACACCTAGAGGGATTGTATATTCTCCGTCTGGCACCTCACCTTTGTCTCCATACATTTGCTCAGATTCCATGAAAATAACTGGATCGTTATCACGGATAGCAGATTTCAAAAGTCCTTTTGCATCGTAAGGAGTTGAAGGAACAACAACTTTAAGACCTGGAGTGTTAGCAAACCAGTTTTCTAAAGCTTGTGAGTGAGTAGCTCCTAATTGACCAGCAGAAGCTGTTGGTCCGCGGAAAACGATAGGCACATTAAACTGTCCTCCTGTCATTTGACGCATTTTAGCAGCGTTATTAATAATTTGATCAATACCAACTAAACAGAAGTTGAATGTCATATATTCTACAATAGGACGGTTTCCATTCATTGCAGAACCTACTGCAATTCCTGAAAATCCAAGCTCAGCGATTGGAGTATCAATTACTCTCTTTTCACCAAACTCAGCAAGCATTCCTTTAGAAGCTTTGTAAGCTCCATTGTATTCTGCAACCTCTTCTCCCATTAAATATATGGATTCATCGCGACGCATTTCTTCACTCATCGCTTCGCAAATGGCCTCTCTAAATTGTATTGTTCTCATATTTTATATTGTATGTTGAATTTTCTGAAGAGCAAAAATAAATATTTTAAATAACTTAAAAGCATAAATTGAATTTAAAATCGCATGAACTTCTATCTGTTCTCCCGTTTTAACTTTTTAATCTTTATTGTGATAATTACGAAATCGATATAATAACGTATAAATCACACTTAATCGCTCTAAAATATTTTTCAGACAAACTTTTATGGATTTGTTTAATTCTTGTCTCTCCAAAATTCAATCATCAAAACGTAAAAAACAAAAAAATAGTATTTATCAGACAAAAATAATTTACATTCCAATCATCGGTTATTGCAAAATTCCTAACAATCAGACAAAATGAATATTATTTTATTTTTAGATTACGATGAAAATCATCCAAAACTGAACAATCTGCGAAATCGTAATAGTTTTAAAAAATATTATGCATGCATAGTATAATTATTCCAAATTAAATTCTAAATTTGTAAAAGCATATTATAAATTCAAAATATATACTTATGAAAATACTAGTTTGCATCAGCCATGTGCCTGATACTACTTCAAAAATTAACTTTACCAACGGTGATTCAGAATTTGACACTAATGGAGTACAATATGTAATTAACCCTAACGACGAATTCGGTCTTACACGCGCAATCTGGTTTCAAGAACAACAAGGAGCAAATGTAACGGTTGTAAACGTTGGAGGTCCTGATACTGAACCAACTTTGCGTAAAGCATTGGCAATTGGAGCAAACGAAGCAATTCGTGTTAATGCAAACCCTACTGATGGTTTTTTTGTTGCAAAACAATTGGCAGAAGTTATTAAAAACGGTGGTTACGACTTAGTAATTGCTGGTAAAGAATCTTTAGATTATAATGGAGGGATGGTTCCTGGAATGATCGCTGGTATTTTAGGCTCTAATTTCTTAAACTCTTGCACTTCTTTAACTGTTGACGGAAATAATGTAAAAGCTGTTCGTGAAATCGACGGTGGAAAAGAAACAGTAAGCACAACTCTTCCTTTAATCATTGGAGGTCAAAAAGGTCTTGTTGAAGAAAAAGATTTACGTATCCCGAACATGAGAGGAATTATGACAGCCAGAACTAAGGCTCTTACTATTCTTGAGCCAGTTGATGCAGCTGTAAATACAAAAGCGGTGAAATTTGAAAAACCAGCTCCAAAATCGGCAGTAAAATTAGTTTCTGCAGATAATTTAGATGAGTTAATCAATTTATTACACAACGAGGCAAAGGTGATTTAAGATTGTAGAATTTAGATTTTTAGATTGCAGATCGCAATACTAAATCTAAAACTCAACATTTGATTCACTTCAAAATCTAAAATCAATAATCATTTTAGATTTCAATTTTTAAATCTGAAATCTAAAATCTAAAATCTAAAATTGTTATGTCAATATTAATATATGCAGAATCTGCAGAAGGAAAATTTAAAAAAGTTGCTTTCGAATTAGCTTCTTACGCTAAGAAAGTAGCTGAATCATTAGGAACAACTGTTACGGCTTTGACTGTAAACATTAGCGATGTAAGCGAATTAGGCAAATACGGAGTTGATAAAGTTCTAAAAGTAAGCAATGATAAATTAGCTGGTTTTAATGCAAAAGCTTATGCTGATGTTATCAAACAAGCTGCTCAAAAAGAAGGAACAAAAGTAGTTTTACTTTCTTCTACAACAGATAGTATCTACCTTTCTCCACTAGTTGCAGTAGGCTTAGAAGCTGGTTTTGCTTCAAATGTGGTTGGATTGCCAGTTAGCACTTCTCCATTTCAAGTAAAAAGAAATGCTTTCTCAAACAAAGCTTTCAATATTACTCAAATCGATACAGATGTAAAAGTTCTCGGTTTAGCCAAAAATTCTTACGGTCTTTTTGAAAGCGCAGGAACTGCTGCTGCTGAAGACTTTAATCCAACGGTTGGAGAAAATGACTTTGGAGTAAAAGTAGAATCTGTAGAAAAAGTATCTGGAAAAGTTTCTATCGCTGACGCTGATATCGTAGTCTCTGGCGGACGTGGATTAAAGGGTCCAGAAAACTGGGGATTAGTAGAAGATCTTGCTGCTGTACTTGGTGCTGCAACTGCTTGCTCTAAGCCAGTTTCAGATTTAGGATGGAGACCTCACAGCGAGCACGTTGGACAAACAGGAAAACCAGTAGCAACAAACTTATACATTGCAATTGGTATTTCTGGAGCTATTCAGCACATTGCTGGTATTAACTCTTCTAAAGTAAAAGTGGTGATCAATAACGATCCTGAAGCGCCTTTCTTTAAAGTTGCAGATTATGGTATCGTTGGAGATGCTTTTGAAATTGTACCGCAATTGACAGAGAAATTAAAAGCTTTTAAAGCGCAGCATTCTTAATACAAAGAATTCTCTTTAAAAAATATTGTCGCCTAAAAACAAGATGTTGTATCTTTGTTTATAGGCGGCTTTTTTGTTCCATATTTTTTGATTAAAATTGCAGCTTTATTTTTCAAACCAAAAAAGTATTAAAATAAGGTGCTAAGTACCTTTTTTACAAACATATATGAGTCTAGTAAAATTATCCATAAAAGGAATTTCATACAGTCAAACTCAAAATGGCGCTTATGCCTTAATTTTGAATGAAGTTGATGGCGAAAGAAAATTACCCATTGTTATTGGCGCTTTTGAAGCCCAGTCAATCGCTATTGCTTTAGAAAAAGAAATAAAACCGCCACGTCCTTTAACTCACGATTTATTTAAAAATTTTGCCGAAAGATTTGATATTGTAGTAAAACAAGTTATCATTCACAAATTAGTTGATGGTGTTTTCTACTCTAGTTTAATTTGTGAAAGAGATAAAATCGAAGAAATTATCGACGCAAGAACTTCTGATGCTATTGCTTTGGCACTGCGTTTTAATGCTCCTATTTTTACTTATAAAAACATCTTAGACAAAGCTGGGATTTATCTAAAATCAAATACTGCTGAAACAGATTCTGGAGCTCAGGAAATAGATGATGTTCTTTCAAACCCTGAAACTTTCGGACACGAAGAAGAAAGCAACCAATCTGGGGACGTTTACGCAAAACATTCTTTACAGGAATTAAACGAGCTTTTAGACCAAGCCGTTTCTCAAGAAGATTACGAAAAAGCAGCAAAAATTAGAGACGAAATCTCTAGAAGATAATTTTTAGGCTATAAGCCGTAAGCTTTAGGCTATAAGCTTAAAGCATAATCATAAAAAAACAAACTTTAAGCATTAGGAAAAAGCCTAAAGCTTAAAGCCTAAAGCTTAAAGCAAAGATGAAGCAATACTTAGATTTAGTAAAACACGTTTTAGAAAACGGCAATCAAAAAGGAGACCGAACTGGAACTGGGACAAAAAGTGTTTTTGGCTACCAAATGCGTTTTGATTTAAGTGAAGGTTTCCCAATGGTCACAACAAAAAAACTGCATTTAAAATCCATCATTTACGAATTACTTTGGTTTTTAAAAGGCGATACAAACGTAAAATACCTTCAGGAAAACGGAGTCAAAATTTGGGACGAATGGGCAGATTCTAATGGCGATTTAGGACCTGTTTACGGTCATCAATGGCGTAATTGGAATAGTGAGGAAATAGATCAGATTTCTGAATTAATTAAGGAATTAAAAACAAATCCGAATAGCAGAAGAATGTTGGTTTCTGCTTGGAACCCTTCGGTTTTGCCAGATACTAAAAAGTCTTTTGAAGAGAATGTTGCCAATAACAAAGCGGCTTTACCTCCATGCCATGCCTTTTTTCAGTTTTATGTAGCAAGCCCAGATCCTGAAAAAGGCGAAACAAAAGGAAAATTATCTTGCCAATTGTATCAGCGAAGTGCTGACATCTTTTTGGGAGTTCCTTTTAACATTGCTTCTTATGCATTGCTAACCATGATGATCGCACAAGTATGCGATTTAGAAGCAGGCGAATTTATTCATACTTTTGGTGATGCACACATTTATAACAATCACTTTGAGCAATTAGAATTACAACTTTCGAGAGAACCAAAACCATTACCAAAAATGATTTTAAATCCAGAGATTAAAAACATTTTTGATTTTGATTATAATGATTTCACACTTGTAGATTACGATCCGCATCCTGCCATAAAAGGAAGTGTTGCTGTATAATTATAAAAAAATCCGCTTAAAAATTTAAGCGGATTTTTTTATACAACTAAAACCCCATTTTCACTTCCGGCATAATCGTTCCATTTGTAAAAATCGGCTTCAGGATCGTTAACATAATTTCCGTCGATTACATACTTAAATTCGTAAATCGCATCTTTCACCAAATCGTAAGTTGCTTTAAACGTTCCGTTTTTTAACTTGCTTAAAGTTCCTTCTGAGGCATTCCAGTTATTAAAATCTCCAACCACCGCTGCCGAATCAGCATCTTTGGCATCTATTGAAAATGTAACTTTAACAACCGGCTTCGTTTTGATAAATTGTTTTTTCAAAGACATAACTATTTCGTTTTTAGATTTATACATCTAAAATTACTTAAATTCAACGAAACACTAACTAACCCCAGAACCGATTTATGATAATACCAAAAACAGCATATTATTTTCGCTTTATCTGTAATTTAAAGTGGTTAAAATTTTGTTTTTCAAATTCTTATAATTTTTAAAAGCAAATATTCCCAATCCAAAATATGGACTTTCGAAAATAAATTTTAACTTTATAATCTCATTTTTATCTTATGGAAAAAGAAGTACACGAACAATACGAATACGCTAGACGCCGGTTAAGACAAAAAAAAATCTTATATTTTCATTTTGTTCTTTTCCTTCTAGGAAGTTTATTCCTATTTATTGGCAACAAATTTTTTGGTTTTGGTGAGGGCACAACCCAAAACTGGTGTATTTGGGGAATTACAATCTGGCTTTTCCTTTTTATTCTACATTTTATAAAAGTGTACATAACTGACCGTTTTATGAATAAAAAATGGGAAAGAGAACAAATTGATCGATTAGTTGCTTTACAGCAAAAACGAATCAGTCAGCTCGAATCTTCTATTAACGAAGAAAATGAAAATAAAATTTAGTTAGGCATACCATGATTATAATGATAGCGGCTGCAGCCGAAAATAATGCGCTTGGAAAAAACAATGAATTAGTATGGCATTTGCCAAATGATTTTAAAAGATTTAAATCGCTTACTACTGGTCATCATATTATTATGGGAAGAAAAACTTTTGAAAGTTTCCCAAAACCATTACCTGACCGTGTTCATGTTGTAATTTCTCGCCAAGAAAATTATAAACCAGAAGGATGCATCGTAGTAGATAGTATTGAAAAGGCTATTGCAATATGTCCTGAAAATGATGACAGCTACGTTATAGGCGGTGGAGAAATTTACAATCTTGCCCTTCCCTTTACCGACATTATTGAATTAACCAAAGTTCATCATTCTTTTGAAGCAGATGCCTTTTTTCCTAAAATCAATAAAAGTGAGTGGACTTTGGTAGAATCTGAAGAAAATTATAAAGACGAAAAACATCTTTATGATTACACTTATGAAACTTACATTAGAAAATAAATAAAAAACATCCTCTTTTAACGGAGGATGTTTTTAAATAATTGACATGAAGCTTAACTCGCTCAAGAAAAAATTTTTGTTTAAAAAAATCACAAATGTTGAGAAACATTTGTAAAACTGAATAACATTTAATGTTGTTTGAGACCTAAATCTCAAAAAGCCTTTAATAACAAATACCACTAAGATATTAAAGGCAGAAAATTAAAATTTCCAAAAACAAATTTAATCCTAAGAACGTACTTTGCACTTAATATAGTATATCCCCCCAAAGAACAATACTTACAAAACTCTTTCATGAACAAATGAAATTACCAGCGCAAAAAAAGCAACCATTTGTTTAAGTCATTGCGACATTATCAATCATTAACTTTAATCATTTTTACTTTGACAAAGTTGCTCATAATAGCCTTATTAGACAATACCGTGATTTAGGGATTTTGATAAAATACCTAGATTTAGGGATAGCAGAAATAGCCTTTTATTCTGTTTTAAAATAAACACTCCAAAACATTTATTTGACAAATTAAAAAACTCAATTACAGTTAAACTAGATTGTTTATATTTGCCTAAATAAAAAAAATGTCTGAAAAAGTAACTCCGTATAAAGACTCTACCTTAGGTAAAAAAGAGCAAGTAACCCAAATGTTTGATACCATTTCTGGGAATTACGACAATTTGAATCGTGTAATTTCATTTGGAATTGATGTTAAATGGCGTAAAAAAGTATTAAAAATTGTTTCAGACAAAAAACCAAAAGTTATTCTGGATATTGCAACAGGTACTGGTGACTTAGCCATTTTAATGGCAAAAACTAATGCTGAAAAAATTATTGGCCTAGATATCTCTGCTGGAATGCTAGAAGTTGGTAAAAAGAAAGTTGAAGAAAAAAATCTATCTAATATTATTGAACTAGTTTTAGGCGATTCTGAAAATATGCCTTTTGAGGACAATTACTTTGATGCTATTACGGTTGGCTTCGGTGTGAGAAATTTTGAAAACCTAGAAAAAGGTTTTGCAGAAATCTTAAGAGTCTTAAAACCAAATGGAGTATTTGTTATATTAGAGACTTCTGTCCCAGATAAATTTCCTTATAAACAAGGTTATAATTTTTACAGCAAAAATATACTTCCATTAATTGGTAAATTATTCTCTAAAGATAATGATGCCTATGGCTATTTGTCTGAATCTGCTGCCGCTTTTCCTTATGGAGAAGCCTTAAACAATATTTTGAGAAAAACTGGGTTTATAGATGTTGTGGCAATGCCCCAAACTTTTGGTGTCGCAACAATTTATTCTGCATCTAAAAAATAGTATGAAAAAAGTTGTAATCTTATTTTTATTAGTCTTAACGACAAAAGGACATTCTCAATTTGCTAAAAACATGTTTAGCAAAGACCCTATCATTAATCTTGAAAATTGGCAAAAACAGCGTGTCTATTTTGGCTATTATCTAGGTTTTAATAGTTTTGACTTTAAATTTGACTACAAAACTCCTGTACAGGAAGATATTCAAGTAAAAAAAACTACTGGTTTTAATGTTGGTGTCGTAGCCGATTTAAGACTTCAGGAATACATTAACCTTCGTTTTGAACCAGGTTTGTATTATACTAAACGTGATTTGTTTTTTCCTGGCGTAGGAACTACAGAAAACGACTATTTAAGAGAAGTAAATAGTACTTATATTCACTTTCCTTTATTATTGAAATTTTCTGCCTTGCGCACAGGAAATATACGTCCGTACTTGGTTGGCGGTATGTCTACAACTTTAAATTTATCTAGTAATGCTAAGTCTCAAGATGATAATTTTGAGCAAAAATTTAGAGTAAAACAATGGACAGCTGCTTACGAGTTAGGTTTAGGAATTGATATTTTTACCGAATATTTTATTTTTTCTCCTTCTGTTAGAGGAATGTTCGGAATCACAGATGAACTTATTAGAGATAAAACTCCAGACAGCCCTTGGACTGGAAATATCGATTCGATGAAATCTAGAGCAATTTTAATAAATTTCACTTTTCATTAAAACAAAATATCAACTATTTCGTTTAAATTCACTAAGAATAATTGCTGTTGCAGTAGCTACATTTAAACTTTCGGTTTTTTGAAGCTCTCCAAATCTAGGAATTGTTAGGCGACTGGTTACTATTTTTTCAATTTCTTCTGAAATCCCATTGGCTTCATTACCCATAATAATGATTCCATCCTGAGGTAATTTGGATTGATAAATATTTTCTCCGTCCATAAAAGTTCCAAAAACTGGCAGTTTAGTTTGAGCAAGAAAAAGTTTTAAATCAACATAGCTTACATTTACTCTGGTAATTGACCCCATTGTAGCTTGTACCACTTTCGGATTATAAATATCTACCGTTTCTTTAGAACAAATAATCTGCTTAATACCAAACCAATCGCATAAACGCAAAATAGTTCCTAGATTTCCAGGATCTCTAATGTCGTCTAATGCTAAAATTAAGCCCGAATCGATTGTCTTTTTGGGAGCTGGAATTTTAAAAACTGCCAAACAAGAATTCGGAGTCGACAAAGCACTTATTTTTTTCAGTTCTTGGTCATTAATAAGCGTTCGTTTTGAAGCATGTACCGTTTCAAAATCATTCAATGTGGTGTATAAATGTTCTAATTCAAAATTGGATTGCAGCAATTCTTGAATTACTTTTACTCCTTCAGCAAAAAATAATTGACTAGCAAGACGCTGCTTTTTTTGATGTAAACTAGAGATAAGCTTTATTTGGTTTTTACTAACCATAAAATAATGTACTTTTGAATTAAATATTAAAAAACACTTGAAAAATAATTCCACAAAAATAATAGCATTTCTTCTAATTGCAATATTAATTTGCGCTTGTAATGCCGTAAAAAGAGTTCCCGATGGAAAAAACCTTCTTGTAAAAAATAATATTTTAGTTAACGGAAAATCTACAAATGACGAAACAGCTTCTAACCAAATGTACCAAAAACCAAATGGTAAATTATTAGGTTATAAACTTCGATTAAATTTATACAATTTAGCCAATTTAAATCCAGATTCTACTTATCAGGCAAAATTTAAAAATAATCCTGGAAAGTATGAACGAATGTCCAAAATATTTTCTGCAAAACAAGTAGATCGCCTTGGACAATCGTTTTATTACAAAGGAATTCATGAGTTTTTAAAAAGCACTGGTGAACCGCCTGTAATAGTTGACACTTCAAAAACCAGAAAATCATTATTGCGTTTAAAATACTATTATTTTAACAATGGTTTTTTCAACGTCCATACCGATTACACAATCGACACGGTTGGAGTAAAAAGAGCCGAAATTAATTATAACATCACTACAGGACCAGCTTATAAATTGGATACTATTAGAACCAAAATAATGACTCCTGCGTTAGACTCTTTATACAGAACCAACAATGAACCTTCTTTATTAAAATCTGGAAATCAATATAAAACTACCGATTTTGAAGAAGAGAAAAATCGTATTACAACCTATTTTAGAAATCACGGAGCGTATTATTTTCAGCCTACTTATGTAACTTTTGACATTGATACCATTGGCAAAAAAGCAAAAGCTGATGTTAGCTTAATTATAAACAACAATACTATTCAGGAAAAAGATTCGAGCCGTACAGAACCTTTTAAACTATACAAAATTAGCGATGTAAATATTTACACCGATTATTCTGCTACCAATGCCAAGAAAAAACCAACAGATAGCGTAACATACAACAATTTTAATCTATACAGTTACAAAGGATTAAAATATAGACCGCGTGCTATTACCGATGCTATTTTCATTACAAAAGGAAGCACTTTTGCCGATTTTAGAACCACCCTTTCTTCTCGCTCTTTAAACAATTTAAGGATTTTCAACTATCCTTCTATTCAATACGAAGTAGACAAGAGAGATTCTACAGCTCAATCTCTTATCGCTAATGTTTATCTGACTCCAAGAAAAAAATACAGCTTTGGAGCTACTCTTGACGTAACGCACTCTAATATTCAGGATTTCGGAATTGGAGCCAGCATTTCTGAAACGATTCGAAATGTATTTAATCGAGCAGAAACTCTTGAAATTTCAGCGCGTTTAAACATTGGTTCATCTAGAGATATGGCCAATCCGAACAACAACTTCTTTAACGTTTCGGAATATGGATTAGATATGAAATTAAATTTTCCGAGAATTTTACTGCCCTTTGGAACCGAAAAAATCATTCCGAAAAGCATGATTCCATATACCTCAATATCTTCTGGTTTTTCCAAACAGAGAAATATTGGTCTTGATAAAGAAAACTTCACAGGAGGTATCTCGTATAACTGGAGTCCAAAACGCCATAATACTGCGAAACTGGAATTATTGAATGCACAGTTTGTCCGCAACTTAAATCCAGACAACTATTTTAGAGTTTACACTTCTTCTTATGATGATTTGAATGGAATTGGAAAAGACTACAATGTTAACCCTGGCAACTGGGGAGAAACAACAGAAGAACAAGCAAGAAAAGATCTGACAATACCTAAAGGGACAACAGGATTTACGAATGACGTATTAACAGGCCAAACTGCTCTAACACCTTCAGACTCTCAATACCAAGAAGTTGAAAGTATTGAAGAAAGAAGAGTTCGTTTAACTGAAAATGATTTCATTCTAGCAACAAGTTTCTCTTTTACTAAAACAACTAAAAAAGATTTAGCAGATAACAACTTCTATCAATTTAGAACAAAAATAGAATCAGCAGGAACTTTGTTGTCTCTAGTCTCTGAAATTGGAAACCTTCAAAAAAATTCAAGAGGTAATTATGAGATTTTCAACCTAGAATACTCAGAATATGTTAAAACTGAATTTGATTACATCAAACACTGGGACTTTGGAAAAGAAAAAGTTTTGGCTGTTAGAAGCTTCTTCGGAATTGCAGTTCCGTTTGGAAATTCAAATTACATTCCGTTTTCAAGAAGTTATTATGCCGGAGGTTCAAATGACAACCGTGCTTGGCAACCTTATGCTTTGGGACCGGGAAGCACAAATGCTGTAAATGACTTTAATGAAGCAAATATGAAAATTGCGGCAAGTATAGAATATCGCTTCAAAATTTTTGGAGATGTTAAGGGAGCTCTCTTTGCAGACGCCGGAAATATCTGGAATGTGCTCGATAATGTCGTAGATCCTAAAGCAAAATTTGACAACTTAAACGATTTAGAAGAAATTGCTTTGGGTACAGGATTTGGTTTAAGATACGATTTAAGCTTTTTTGTTATTCGTTTAGATTTAGGCTTTAAGACCTATAATCCCTCGCATGACAAAGGAGATAGATGGTTTAAAGAATACAATTTTGGACACTCGGTTTTAAATTTTGGTATAAATTATCCGTTCTAATGCTAATTAATTCTTATTTTTGCAACCTAAAAACTAAAAACAACTATAAAAAAAATTACAATGGCACATAACATTAAACCAGGAGTAGCTACAGGAGATCAAGTACAAGAGATCTTTAATTATGCTAAAGAGAAGGGTTTTGCTCTTCCAGCAGTAAACGTTACTGGATCAAGCACAATTAACGGAGTTCTTGAAACTGCAGCAAAACTAAACGCGCCAGTTATCATTCAATTTTCTAACGGAGGAGCACAATTCAACGCTGGAAAAGGATTATCAAATGCAGGTGAAAAAGCAGCAATCGCGGGAGGAATCGCGGGAGCAAAACATATTCATACTTTGGCAGAAGCTTACGGTGCAACTGTAATCTTACACACTGACCACTGTGCAAAAAAACTTTTACCTTGGATTGATGGTTTATTAGACGCTTCTGAAAAACACTTCGCAGAAACAGGAAAACCATTATTCAGTTCTCACATGATCGATTTGTCTGAGGAGCCAATCGAAGAAAACATCGAGATCTGTAAAGAATATTTAGCTAGAATGAGCAAAATGGGCATGACATTAGAAATCGAACTTGGTATTACAGGTGGCGAAGAAGATGGTGTTGATAACTCTGATGTTGACAGCTCAAAATTATATACTCAACCAGAAGAAGTAGCTTACGCTTACGAAGAATTATCTAAAGTAAGCCCTAAATTTACAATTGCTGCTGCTTTCGGAAACGTTCACGGTGTTTACAAACCAGGAAACGTAAAATTAACTCCAAAAATCTTAAAAAATTCTCAAGATTTCGTACAAAACAAATTCAACACAGGACACAATCCAGTTGATTTCGTATTCCACGGAGGTTCAGGTTCTACACTTGAAGAAATCAGAGAAGGAATTAGCTACGGAGTTATCAAAATGAACATTGATACTGATTTACAGTTTGCATACACTGAAGGAATCCGTGATTATATGGTTAAAAACCTTGACTATTTGAAATCACAAATTGGTAACCCAGAAGGTGCTGATGCTCCAAACAAAAAATATTACGACCCAAGAAGATGGGTTCGTGAAAGCGAAGTAACATTCAACGCAAGATTGGAACAAGCTTTTGCAGATTTAAATAACGTAAACACGTTGTAATTAACAATTAACAATTGACAATTGATAATTAATCTTATCAATTGTCAATTATCAATTATCAATTAAAAATATGGCTTGGTTTAAAAGACAAGAAAAAGGGATTACGACCGCGACAGAAGATAAGATGGACGTTCCGAAAGGATTGTGGTACAAATCTCCTACTGGAAAAATTATTGATGCTGACGAATTAGCGAGAAATTTATTCGTGAGCCCTGAAGATGATTTTCATGTTCGAATTGGAAGCGCAACCTATTTTGAAATTTTATTCGACAACAACGAATTTGTTGAGTTAGATAAAAACATGACTTCTAAAGATCCTTTGCATTTTGTGGATACAAAAAAATATGCAGAGCGTTTGAAAGATGTAATGGAAAAAACTCACTTAAAAGACGCTGTTCGTACGGGAGTGGGAAAATCTAAAGGAAGAGAACTTGTAATCTGCTGTATGGATTTTGCATTCATCGGTGGATCTATGGGAGCTGTAGTAGGTGAAAAAATTGCTAGAGGTATTGATCACGCTATTAAAAACAAACTTCCGTTTGTAATGATTTCTAAATCTGGTGGAGCTCGTATGATGGAAGCTGCTTATTCTTTAATGCAATTAGCAAAAACTTCTGTAAAACTAGCTCAATTAGCTGAAGCTAAATTACCTTATATTTCTCTTTGTACAGATCCAACAACTGGAGGAACAACAGCATCTTACGCTATGTTAGGAGATATCAACATCTCTGAGCCAGGCGCTTTAATTGGTTTTGCTGGTCCGCGTGTTGTACGTGACACTACAGGAAAAGATTTACCTGAAGGTTTCCAAACTGCTGAGTTCTTATTAGAGCACGGTTTCTTAGACTTTATCACGCCTAGAAAAGAATTGAAAGATAAGATCAACTTATATATCGATTTGATTCAAAACAATGATATTAGATAGTTTTAAAACTACTTAAAATAGAAAATCCCAAGAAATTGCTTCTTGGGATTTTTTTTTGTTTTTAAACCAAATAAATTATATAAGTATATTCAATCTTTTCCTGCAAGGTTTTAAAAACCTTGCAGGTATTAATTTCATGCAGAATATTTTTTCTAAATTAAAATCTTAAGCTAGACCTACAAGGTTTTCAAAACCTTGCAGGAAGACATGAAAAAATCCTATTCTTAACTCGCCTTTTTCAAATCTTTTTTCAACTCTTTCTCCGCTATTTTATAAGCTCGCTTTTCACGCCAAATCGCATAGCGCTTTCTAAAAATCACTTTTATACCGCTATCTACTGCTCCATGCATAAATAAGCTCCAAACGCTCGCAATTTTTCTTGATACAGATTGATCCCATGCGCGAAGTGTCAGCGAAAAAGAACCGTCTATGTAACGCATCCAGTGCCACATTCCTGTTGGCATAAATAACGTATCACCATGTTCTAAAAAAACTTCATAACCCTCTACTCCTTTTAGAGCTGGAAATTTTTCAAAATCAGGATTCGCGACATCATAATCTTCTAAAGCATAAGTCGTATTTGGGATACAATAAAGTCTTTTCTTCCATTTATTATCAAATAGTATAATATGTTTTCTTCCACCAAAATGAGTATGAAAAAGATGTGGCAAATCGATATCATAATGCAAAAAAGTAATTGCCTTTGAACCGCCAAAAAACATAGCAGGCATACTTTCTATAAAACCTCCCATTAATTCTTTAGGGACTTTTACATCATCAATTAATTCTGGTCTGTGTTTGAAAAGATTGAAGAAAAAAATACGCAATTGAGTTGGTTCGCGTTTTATCAAATCCAAATATTCTCCAAATTTCATACTTGCTACAGAAGCGTTGATCACTTTTGTTGGATCTGCCTTTGAATTATCTACAAGTTTAACCTCTATATCTCCAGCAATCTGCTTGAAATAGTCTGTTGACCATTTTTCTCTTGCTGGCCAATCCTTAGTGAGCCCTTTTATAATTAAAGGCTTTCGTTTGTCTAAATAATTCTTTTTGAAATCTTCTCTAGAAATAGACTCAACAGTATCGACAGGTCTAAGGTTAAAGCTCATATATTTAGCAATTTATGTTCTTGGTCTATCAAAAATATCTAATTATTTCGTGTCATCAAAATTTACAGTAAAATAACACAAAAACAACATTACATTCCAGTTCGAATTGCTTCAACCGGATCTAAATTTGCCGCCGAAATCGCTGGCAAAATTCCAGAAATCAAACCAATAAGAGCCGCCAAACTAGTTCCTAAAAGAATATTTCCCAAACTCAAAACAAATTCAAAATCGAGGGCTTTTGTTAAGATCACAGCGATTCCCCAAACCATTAACAGACCTATAATTCCTCCAATAACAGAAAGAATAACGGCTTCAAACAAAAACTGGAATAAAATAAATTTATTTTTCGCTCCCAATGATTTTTGAATCCCGATAAGATTGGTTCTTTCTTTAACCGAAACAAACATAATATTCGCAATTCCGAAACCGCCAACTAAAAGAGAAAACCCACTGATAATCCACCCTACAAAATTCATCTGCCCTAAAATTCCGTCAATAAAATCGGTAAATCCAGAAAGCACATTAATAAAGAAATTATCCATTTCTCCCGCTTTCATTCCACGGATCGCTCGAAGCTTTTGGGCAATTTCTGCTTTATACGCCTCCATATCTACGCCTTTTTCTGGCTTTAAAACTATTACTGGCGTCATAGAATCGCTATCTCCGTACATTCTTCTTAGAAAATTAGCCGGAAGATAAACCGAAGTATCATTGCTGTCTCCAAAAAATCCAGCTCCTTGTTTTGCCATTACACCAATTACAGTAAATCGCTGTCCATATAAGCGAATATTTTTCCCAATTGGATCGCTTGTGCCAAAAAGACCTTCGGCTATATCATATCCAAGAACAATAACAGGAGTTCCTGAATTAGATTCAGATTCGTTATAAAATCTTCCTTTGTCAAAACTCAATCCATCAATATCGACCATTTCGTTTGATGCCGGAATAATATTTACATCGCTGACTGTTTTAGAATCATATTTTAAACTTTCCCTATTTACAAAAAGCTGATATGCTACTTGATCGGTATTATTCATTGAATTTTTTAAACCAATATATTCGTCATATTTTACATTTGGAAACTGTTCTCTCTTCCATTGCGGAATTTCAGACGGCCCAAAGCAGTATTTCATTAAATAAATTGTATTTTTATCTAAGCTACTCAGATCTTTAGAGATTTTTTTATCTAAAGAATCAACAGCGGCCAAAACGGCAATGATTGAAAAAATACCGATCGTTACACCTAAAAGCGACAATAATGTGCGTAATTTATTATTTCGCAAAGCATTGATGGCAAAGCTTAGACTTTCTTTTAATAATCTTAGATAAACGATCATATTTTTGTATATTTCAATAAAGTAAAATTCAATAATTTAAATTCAAAAACCTAATAAAAGTTAACTTACTCATCAGTAGATTTTTTTAGCATTTTGTTACACTAATTTTCTTTAATATAATATATAAAAAAACTACTTTTGCAGTCTCAAAATCATAACTACACAATGAGCACAACAAAAAAAATACAATCGGCATTAATTTCTGTTTTTTCTAAAGATGGATTAGAACCAATTGTTAGAAAATTACACGAACAAAATGTAACACTTTATTCAACTGGAGGAACTGAAGATTTTATCAAAAACCTTGGTATTCCAGTGGTTCCTGTTGAAGACATCACTTCTTTCCCTGAAATTCTTGGCGGAAGAGTAAAAACTTTACACCCGAAAATTTTTGGAGGGATCTTAAATCGTCAGGACAATGAGAGCGATGTTCAGCAAATGAAAGAATTTGACATTCCTCAAATTGATTTAGTAATTGTTGATTTGTATCCTTTTGAAAAAACTGTTGCTTCTGGAGCTAGCGAACAAGATATTATTGAGAAAATTGATATTGGCGGTATTTCATTAATTCGTGCAGGTGCAAAAAACTTTAAAGACACTGTAATTGTAGCTTCTGTTAACGAATACAGCTTGCTTCTAGATTTGATTACGGAGCAAGATGGAGCAACAACTCTTGAAAATAGAAGATTGCTTGCTACTAAAGCATTCCACGTTTCCTCTCACTACGATGGAGCTATTTTTAATTATTTCAACACAGACGAGACTATTTACAAAGAAAGCATTGCAAATGGTCAAGTTTTAAGATACGGTGAAAACCCTCACCAAAAAGGATTCTTCTTTGGAGATTTTGATGCAATGTTCAACAAACTTCACGGAAAAGAATTATCATATAACAATTTACTTGATGTTGATGCTGCAGTAAATTTAATTGCTGAATTTAAAACTGACGGACCAACGTTCGCCATTTTAAAACACAACAATGCTTGCGGATTGGCTTCAAGAAAAACAATCAGCGAAGCTTATTTAGCCGCTTTAGCTTGTGATCCTACTTCTGCTTTTGGAGGAGTGTTAATTTCTAACACAAAAATTGATTTAGAAACTGCACAAGAAATCAACAAATTATTCTGTGAGGTTGTAATCGCTCCGGCCTATGATGATGAGGCTGTTACTGTGTTACAGGAGAAAAAAAACAGAATTATATTAGTTCAAAATGAAGTTGAATTACCTTCTCGTCAAGTAAGAACTTGTCTTAATGGTTTGTTAATTCAGGACAGAAATAATATTACGGATAATAAAGAGCATTTAAAAACCGTTACAATTACAGAACCTACTGCTCAAGAGATCGAAGATTTGATCTTTGCTTCTAAAATCTGCAAGAATACAAAATCAAACACTATTGTATTTGCTAAAAACGGAACATTGATTTCATCAGGTACAGGTCAGACTTCAAGAGTTGACGCTTTAATTCAAGCTGTTGACAAAGCAAAAGCTTTTGGATTTGATTTAAATGGAGCTTCGATGGCAAGTGATGCATTTTTCCCATTTCCGGATTGTGTAGAATTAGCCAAAAAAGCAGGAATAACTGCTGTAATTCAGCCAGGAGGTTCAATTAAAGACGAATTAAGTATAAATTATTGCAATGAAAATAATCTTGCAATGGTATTTACAGGAACTCGTCATTTTAAACATTAATTTGTTTAACTTTGTTCGATAAATAATTTATAACATTTTAAACCCCTAAAAAACTTATGGGATTTTTTGATTTCATGACCGAGGATATTGCGATAGACCTTGGAACCGCAAACACTTTAATCATTCATAATGATAAAGTTGTCATTGATAGTCCATCTATCGTTGCACGTGATAGAGTATCAGGCAAAATCATTGCTGTTGGTAAGGAAGCCAATATGATGCAAGGTAAAACACATGAAAACATCAAAACTATAAGGCCTTTGAAAGATGGTGTAATCGCTGATTTTGATGCTTCGGAAAAAATGATCAATATGTTCATTAAAAGTATTCCTGCATTGAAAAAAAGAATGTTTACTCCAGCTTTACGTATGGTTGTATGTATTCCTTCTGGTATTACTGAAGTGGAGATGAGAGCGGTGAAGGAATCTTGTGAGAGAGTAAACGGAAAAGAAGTTTACTTGATTCATGAGCCAATGGCAGCGGCAATTGGTATTGGTATAGACATTATGCAACCAAAAGGCAACATGATTGTAGATATCGGAGGTGGTACAACAGAAATTGCTGTTATCGCTTTAGGCGGAATTGTTTGTGACAAATCTGTAAAAATTGCAGGTGACGTTTTCA
The DNA here is from genome assembly GCF_002303885.1 of Flavobacterium sp. ACN2. Classification (GTDB taxonomy): domain Bacteria; phylum Bacteroidota; class Bacteroidia; order Flavobacteriales; family Flavobacteriaceae; genus Flavobacterium. Next base: position 347,632 of record NZ_MRCM01000002.1, read on the forward strand.
CAAACGACATCGTTTATTACATGCGTACACAGCACAACCTTTTTGTAGGAGAAAGTACTGCAGAAAAAATTAAAATTCAAATTGGAGCGGCTATTGAAGATTTAGATGGTCCGCCAGAAGATATGTCAGTTCAAGGTAGAGATTTGCTTACTGGTAAACCAAAACAAGTAGATGTTTCTTACCGTGAAATTGCAAAAGCATTAGACAAATCTATTCAGCGTATTGAAGATGCGGTAATGGAAACATTATCTCAGACTCCGCCAGAATTAGCAGCAGATATCTACAACACTGGTATCTATTTAGCTGGTGGTGGATCAATGTTAAGAGGTCTTGACAAACGTATTTCTCAAAAAACAGACTTACCGGTTTATATTGCCGAAGATCCTTTAAGAGCAGTTGTACGAGGAACAGGAATGGCTCTTAAAAACATCGCTAAATTTAAAAGTATCTTAATCAAATAAGATTCAAAATAACAATCAATTTACTTTTATAAGGGCCCGATTTTCAATATTAGGCCCTTGTAAAAACTGAAACCTTTAAGCATATCCTGAAACAAAATAACCAGACAAGAAATGCAGCAAATATTTAATTTCATTATAAGAAACAGTAATCGATTGCTGTTTTTGCTGCTTTTAGGTATTTCGTTGACGCTCACAATTCAATCGCATTCCTACCACAGAAGCAGAGTAATCAGTTCGGCTAATTTTTTAAGCGGAGGTGTTTATGAAAGAATTAATCGTGTAAACGAATATTTGAATTTAAGAGCCGAAAATGATGAACTTGTATTAGAGAATGCAAGGTTAAAAAGTCTTTTGTTTAACAAAGAAGACACTACCAAAGCACCATTGCCAGATAGCATTAAAGGTGTAAAACCTGCAGATATCGTGGTATCAAAAGTAATTCATAATACATACAACACACACGAAAACTATATCACTTTAAACTCTGGAAGCAAAGAAGGAGTTAAGCCAGATATGGGAGTTATAAACAGTTTAGGTATTATTGGAGTTGTAGACAATACTTCTGCCAACTATTCTACAGTAGTGAGTATTTTGAACATGAAGTCACATATTAATGCTAAAATCAAAAAATCCAACCACTTTGGTTCTTTAACTTGGGATGGTAAAAGCACAGGATTTGTTCAGCTAGAAGATGTGCCAAGATTAGCATCAATTAGAAAAGGCGACACCATTGTTACCGGAGGACAATCTGTAATTTTTCCTGAAGGAATTAATATCGGAACTGTAGACGTTATATACAAAAAAGAGAACACAAGCTTTTATGTTATAAAAGTTAAACTATTTAACGATATGACAAACTTGGGTCATGTATATGTCATCAAAAGTAAAGACAGAGAAGAACTTATTAACTTAGAAAACAAAAACAAAGAAAAAAATGAATAGCGCTCTGTTAGTCAATATTTTTCGATTTATTATGTTACTGGCAGTTCAGATTGTTATTTTCAACAATATGAATTTCTTAGGATATATAAGTCCTTTTCCGTATATCTTGTATATCATTCTATACCCTGTAAACAGCAATAAAGCAGGATTAATAATTTCTAGTTTTTTACTTGGACTTACAATGGATATGTTCTGTAATTCTGGAGGTATACATGCAACTGCATGTGTTATATTAGCGTATTATAGACCCTATATTTTTAAATTTTCTTTTGGTCTGAGTTATGAATATCAAACTATTAAACTAAACGAATCTTTAACACCAGAGCGATTTTCATTTATACTGGTTTCGGTTTTAATGCACCATATTGTATTATTTGTCTTAGAAGCATTTCAATTCAAATTCATCTGGGACATTTTGCTCCGAACCTTATTTAGTTCTATCTTTACTATAATCACTTCAATAATAATAATTTATCTTATTAAGCCCAATAAACGATGAGAAAAGTATTGCTGCCCACTATAATTATTATTGCAGCGTCTTTGCTAGTGATTAGGATTTTTTACCTGCAGATTATTGATGATTCTTTTAAATTGAAATCGGAAAATAATGCGATAAAAAAAGTATATGACTATCCTGAAAGAGGTTATATTTATGATCGTAACGGAAAACTTCTTGTTGCGAATCAGGCTTCTTATGATATCATGGTTATTCCTAGAGATGTAAAAAAAGATTTAAATATTGCCGAATTTTGCGCTCTTCTAAATATTACTGAAGAAGAATATCATAAACGCGTTGAAAAGGCAAAAGTATATAGTCCGAGACTTCCTTCTGTTTTCTTATCTCAGCTAAACAAAAATGAATTTGCTGCTTTTCAGGAAAAAATCAGAAAATATGATGGTTTTTATTTCCAAAAAAGATCACTTCGTGATTATGAAGTAGATTATGGTGCAAATATTTTTGGTTTTATTACACAGGTTAACGAAAAACAAATTGAAAAAAATCCTTACTATAATAGTGGAGATTTAATTGGAAAACAAGGTGTAGAGCAAAGTTATGAAGAAATTTTACGCGGAATAAAAGGTGTAAAATACATTCAAAAAGACAAATATAACCGAGAAATTGGCGCTTATAAAGAAGGAAAATATGACACCATCGCCGTAGCTGGAGAAGATATTAATTTAACTATTGATGCTGAACTTCAAAAATATGGAGAAGAATTAATGATTAATAAGCGAGGAGGAATTGTTGCTCTTGAACCTAAATCTGGAGAAATCCTAGCATTGGTCACTGCTCCTTCCTATGATCCAGGTATTTTAGTAGGTCGCCAAAGATCTAAAAATTATACGCTTCTATATAACGATTCTATTTCAAAACCATTATACGACAGAGGACTTTTAGCAGAGTACCCTCCAGGTTCTCCATTCAAAATTTTGACTGGTTTAGTTGCGCTTCAAGAAGGCGTGGTAAATGAGCAGACTACTTTTATGTGTCATCACGGATTTAGTTATGGTGGAGGCCGATTCATGAAGTGTCACGGTTTTGGCCCACATCAATTGCATAACGGAATTTACAATTCTTGCAACACTTATTTTGGACAAGCCTATATGCTGACCATCAATAAATATAAAGATCCTGGTCAGGCAGTTGATGTTTGGAGCGGTCACATAAAAAGTTTTGGTTTAGGACAATTTATGGGATATGATTTACCTATTGGAAAACGAGGAAATATCCCAACTTCTAAAACCTACAAAAGAATTTATCCTAACGGAGGATGGAGAAGCTCAACTATTGTATCGAATGCAATTGGTCAAGGAGAGGTTTTGATGACACCTATTCAATTAGCCAACATGATGGCGACTGTAGCAAATCAGGGGTATTACTACACACCTCATATCATTAAAAAAATTGAGGGAGAAAAAATAGACGAAAAGTTCACAACAAAACACGTGACTTCTATTGATCAAAAATACTTCCCGCCAGTTATAAGCGGACTGTTTGATGTTTACAACAGAGGTACCGCTTACAGTTTAAGAGTAGAAGGAATCGATATTTGCGGAAAAACAGGTACTGCCGAGAACTTTGCCAAAATAAATGGCAAAAGAACACAGCTTAAAGACCACTCTATATTTGTTGCATTTGCACCAAAAGACAATCCAAAAATTGCTATTGCAGTTATGATTGAAAATGGAGGTTTTGGAGCAACAGTTGCGGGTCCGATAGCGAGTTTAATGATTGAAAAATATCTAAGAAAGAAAATTACAAGAACGGATCTAGAAATAAGAGTACTAAACAAAAGCTTACTTTCAGAATATGCTAAATTAGGAGGAATAAGTGAGGCTCTTAAAATTGAATCTGTTCCAAAAGATTCTGCTTTACAAGCTAAAATTATAAAGCCAAAAGCACCAGTTACAACCGCACCAAAAACTGAAGTTAAAAAAACAGCAGTAGACACAACTAAGAAAAATTAAGAAAGATTATTTCAAATGAAAAATCAAAGTGTAAAAAATAATATTGATTGGATAAGTGTCTTTATCTACATTGCGCTGGTAACTTTAGGTTGGCTTAATATTTACTCGTCTTCCTTATTATCAACAGATGGTACTTATCAAAAACAGCTGATTTTTATTTGCTGTACAATTCCTTTGATATTTGTTGTGCTTTTTGTTGATGGTAAATTCTATGAAAAATATGCTAGTATCATATTTGGAGTTTCTTTATTATCTCTTGCTGGATTGTTTCTCTTCGGAAAAACAATTGCCGGACAGCGATGCTGGTATGCCATCGGAAGTTTTACTTTGCAACCTTCTGAGTTTGCAAAAGCCGCGACATCATTGGCTTTGGCTAAATATTTAAGCGACACGCAGATCAACTTAAAAGAAACAAATAGACAAATTCAGGCTTTGGCCATTATGCTATTACCTGTAATACTTATTCTCCCACAGCCAGATCCTGGAAGTGCTTTAATTTATAGTGCTTTTATTCTTGTTCTGTATCGAGAAGGCTTACCTTCTTGGTATGTTTGGACAGCATTTATAACAATTATCCTCTTTGTTCTTACTTTGGTTTTAGAACCATACGCTGTTATAGCAATGGCTTTTGTGGTTTTGGCGATCATACATTTTAAAGGCAGAGCAGTAGATCGAAATATTATCTTAAGCGGTATCTTATTAGTTTTAATCTCAGGATTTGTTTTCTCTGTAGATTATGTATTTGATAATGTTTTTAAACAGCACCACAGAGACCGTTTCAATATTTTACTAGGTAAAACAGTAGATATGAAAGGTATTGGATACAATACCAATCAGTCTGAAATCGCAATTGGTTCTGGCGGATGGATCGGAAAAGGTTTCCTAGAAGGAACTCAAACCAAAGGAGGATTTGTTCCTGAGCAACATACCGATTATATTTTTACAACTGTTGGTGAAGAATGGGGATTTGCAGGTTCTTTTGTCGTTATTTTACTTTTCGTTAGTTTATTGCTTAGAGTAATTTATTTAGCAGAAAGACAGAAGACAAAGTTTAGCCGAGTCTATGGCTATTGCGTCGCCGCAATTCTATTTATACACTTCTTTGTAAATATCGCGATGGTAATTGGAATTTTCCCTACAATTGGTGTTCCTCTGCCGTTCTTTTCATACGGAGGCTCTGGACTCTGGGGATTCACCATTTTGCTGTTTATTTTCCTTAAAATGGATGCAAATAAAGTGAATGAATGGTAATGTTTAAAATATTCAATTTTTAAATGCCAAATTCCAATTAGAAATTACTTTTATACAACTAAAACAATTTAACCTAAAAGCTGTAATTACGTTTTTAAAACTAATTACAGCTTTTTTGATTTTATAATTTTAGCTTCGATTTTATCTGCTTACTAAATATATCATATCATGGAAACGCCGATAATAACCTCAACAACAAGCATAAAAAAATCCGAAGTTTAAGCTTCGGATTTTTTTATTTTCTTTAAAGATTATATTTGTTCCTTTGGTGTCTTTTTAAATAGTTTAACTAGAACCGGGAACGTTGAGATTATAACGATAATGATAATAATGTATTCAATGTGTTTCTTTAAATCTATGCCTTGCTTCAAGAAAATGCCGTATAGATAATGTCCTGCGAAAATTAAAATAAACGACCAAAGGAAAGAACTCAAGATATTGTAAAACATAAATTTCTTTCTATCCATCGATACAATACCCGCAACAATTGGAGCAAAGGTTCTGAAAATAGGAAGGAAACGGGCGTAAATAATTGCTTTTCCACCATATTTTTCAAAGAAATCTTTTGACTGCAACAGATATTTCTTCTTGAACCAGAATGTATCTTCTTTTTTGAATAAATAATAACCGCTTTTTGCGCCAAACCAATAACCAGTCATATTACCTAAAACTCCCATTACAGCAACTGCTGTAGCAAGCAGAAAGACATTTATAAAATCATTTGGAATAGAGGCAACATTCTCAACTAGATCACGGCTGTAAATACCTGCCAAAAAAAGCAAACTATCTCCAGGCAGAAAAAAACCTGCAAAAAGTCCTGTTTCGGCAAAAACGATAAACAGAACAATAAACAACCCAATCTGAAAACCTCCAACGCTTAAAGTAATATAAAATTCAGGGTTTAGTAACTGGGTCCATTCAAAATTATTCATAAAAGGGGAATTGGTTATCTTATAAGTTCGTGAAAGTAACAATAATTTAGCTTAACCACAATAAAATACGGTATTTTAAACATAAATTAACTATTAAAAAAAGCCCAAACTATTCGTCTGGGCCTCCTTTACATTATTCTCTTACATACTTGCAACAGCTGTGTAAGTTATCATAATCTGCAGTTGTCGCCTTAACTTCCTTAGTATCATGACCTGCCTTTGCAATCGCTTTGTTTAAATCTGAAGGAGAACATTTTTCTTCGTTTAAAATAACCGAAAGCTGATGAGAGCTTACATCCCAACTTGCACTTTTTACACCCGGAACTCCGTAGGCCGCTTTTTCAATTCGTTTCTTGCATTGTTCGCAGTTACCATTTACTTCAGTTGCATACTTTAAGTTTTTATTTTTCTTCGTTTGAGCCTGAGCCGACAAACCTAAAAAAACCATCATTGCGATTAAAACTATCTTATTCATTGTATTTATTTTTATTGTTATTGATATTGATTTTTGATATTGAAATTGTTATTTAATTTTAAACCTTAATCCTGCATAATACATCTGTCCAAAAATTGGAGCGTATGCGATCGATGCATCAAAATTAGGTCCAAAAGGATCGTTTGCCCCTAAAATTGCTTTTTGCTGCTTATAATTTCCAATATTCTCCCCTCCTACATATACCTCAAAAACCGATGAAAAAACACGAGTTACCTGAGCATTCATCACGCCATAAGCTGGTGAAAAATCAGGAAACTGATCTTCTACAGGATTTGTTGCCGTATAAGGCAATTGCTGTTTTCCTGACCAATTATACGTAAAGTCAAACCTCCATTGTTTATCATCATTCATTGTTGTTTCGTATTCTAAATTTCCTAAGAAACGATGTTTAGCCTGAAGCGGACGCTGGAATGTCCCCCTTAAATAATCGGTTTGGATATCGTAATATTTATAAGCTGTTCTCAAATTTAAGTTATGAATCAATTCATAATTAAACTCTACTTGAAGACTGTTTGCAAAAGAACTTCCTTTCAAATCATAAAACAAAACTTGTTGCGGGCTTTGCATCACATCTACAACAGCTTGATTTTGGAAATCGGTGCGATAAAAATCAAAACCTGCATCGGCATTTTTATTGAAAAGACGGAATTTCTGTGAGAAACTCACGCCATAATTCCAAGCAATCTCTGGATTTAAACCGTAAACTTTTCCGCTAGAATCTAAAATCGAAAAAGTTCTTGAACTGGCAAAAAGCTGTTGATTCTCGGCAAAAATATTGGCAGAACGTTTCCCTCTTCCCGCAGAAAAACGAACTACTCCATTTTTCCAAGGATTATATCTCATGTGCAATCTTGGTGTAACAAAAAAACCTAATCGATTATGGTTATCTACTCTCCCTCCTAAAATCAAACTAAAATTGTCTATATTATCGTAAGTGTACTCAAAGAAAGCACCAACCGAATTATCAATTCTACCCACATCTGTTAAATTGACAAACTCTTGATATTGATCGTAAGTAAAATTCAGACCAGTAGTAAACTTGTGCATGGTGTTATTGATAATCGAATTGAAAATCAAATTAGAATAAAAACTATTTTGTTTGATATCGTATTGATTTAAACCATAATAAGAATCTTGTTTATGACTATTAAAAGCGTTTTGAAAACCGATACTTTGATAAGGCATATCTTTAAACACATATCCAATTTTTGTTGAAACATCAAAACGTTCTGTATTAATTTCAGAACCCCAATGGTTAGTTGTACCTCGATCGCGATCTTTATCAAAATCAACTTCTCCCGTTTGTTTTTTATCATTCATATATCTGAAATTGATAAAACTAACCAAACCGCTTTCCGGATCATAATATTGGTAACGGTTTAAAACATTGATTTGTTTTCCTAACGGATTATCTAAAAACCCATCATTATTCATGTCGTTTTTAGCTACGCGTGCATTTCCATGAACAAACAAACTTGTTGCCCATTTATCTGATAATTTTTTATTGAAATGAGTATTCAATTCAAAACGAGAATCTGTTGAACCATAAGCATTCAAGAAAAACGGAATATCGTTTAAAGGCTTTAAAAGCTCCGTATTAATTTGACCTGAAATACTTTCGTATCCATTTATAACACTTCCCGCCCCTTTGGTAATCTGAACACTTTCAATCCAAGTTCCAGGAGTAAATGACAATCCGTAAGCTTGAGAAGCTCCTCGAACAGAAGGAATATTCTCTTCTGTAATCATTAAGTAAGGACTCGTCAATCCAAGCATTTTAATTTGCTTAGTTCCTGTTAAAGCATCAGAAAAATTGACATCGATTGATGGATTGGTTTCAAAGCTTTCTGCCAAATTACAACAAGCCGCTTTAAGCAGTTCTTTACTAGTAATTACAGAAGTATTGGCTGTTAACGTATAGGATTTTTTAATTCCTTTTTGCTTTTTAGTGATTTTTACCTCTTCTAGATCTTCTTGTGAAAACACAGACACAGAAAGCAAAAACGCTACAAAAAGCATTATATTTTTTTGCATAAAAAATGATTTTAATGTTGAAATAGAATTACATTATTGCATTCTGCACAAAGCAAAAGCAATTAAAATGTAAATACGAAGCCTTAATTAAGACTTGTAGTGCATCTAACATTAAAATCAGGAATAGAAAATATACTGATGGTATAATTTAAATAAGGGGGGCGCATTCGCATCAGCATAGTACGAAAGAACTTCTTTCTTTTTAAAATTTGGAATTTCTAAAAAGACAAGAGGTTTGTAATCTTGTACAACTGCTGAGAAAGCAAATTGAAAAAAGAAGAATTTGATTGTTGCATTATCTGATTTCTTTTCAAAATGAACAACTTTGTCTTTACAGCAAGAGTTCTTTTTCTCTTTAGAACCACAACATTTCTTTTCAACAACAGGTTCTGCGGTAGTCTTTAATGAAACCGAAGCAATTTCTCCGCCACAATAGTGCACATCAAAAGCAAACCCAATATTGGAAACCAATAAAAGGAACGCCAAAAACAGACCTGTACACTTTTTCAAATTCATACTGCAAAGCTATTCAAAAACTGTTGATAAAAAACTAAATGAATTGTTATTTTTTAGATTTCTGGAGCTGATAGTAAAATCCAGGAATGAACAATAACACCAAAATTGGCTGAACTATAAATCTTCTCACATAAAAAAGAAGCCAACTGCCATCTGGAAAAAAATGAAGTATTATATAAAATGAACTCAATAGCACAACCAAAAAGCAGGCATAAACAAATGAGCTAAACTTAAAAATATCACGATCTTGAAATAAGACATAAATCAGTAAAAGTGACAAAGCAGAGTTTAGAAAATAACGAAGAAAAAGTGACCAGAAAAGTTTTAAAGTTTCTACTTCTGGATAAGGACTCGAATGGTAATCGGCTTCAAAGTATCTCAGAAAAGGATCATAAAACAAATTTCTTTCAAATGTCCTAATCAAAGCAAAACCTATTACCACAACAATTGCTGTAAAGATTTTAAATTTATTCTCTTTTAAATTATTTAGCATATTTTGAAAATCTATTAATCCAGAAAACCCATAAAATAAAAACATATCCGTAAATCACTAACGGAAAGAAAGTACCGTGTAAAAATCGGGTATATTGAGGAAAGTTATATACAAGGACAATCAAAATCGCAATTCTTATAACATTTAATAGGTATATAGATATAAGTCCAAAAAGCATAAACAATACTGTTTTTTTTAAGCTTCTCGAAAAAGCAGATACAAATGACACAAAAAGTATCATTACGCTAACAGCATTGCACCCTTCTGTTATACGCGCTATAAATTTGCCATTTAAAATAATCTCCTGCCACGGATTTTGTGAACTTTTCTGAATTATGACATCATAATTAAAAAGCTTTAGTAATTGCTCTGCATTTTGCCCGGCTATCATTGTCGCTCCATCAAGTTCCTCGGCTTGATAGGTATTTAAATAAAACTTATACAGCAGTGTAAGCACAATATAGGTAAGAAAAAAGACGCTTACAAAAATTAAGAATGGCTTAAACTGGACTAAATATTTTTTCAAGAGATTTTTTTTTTCAAATTTATGTATTTTTTGAGTTCAGCTTTAAATACTTTTGTATAAATTTTTACATTATGACATTTCAAGAATTACAACCAAAAATAAGTGCAATTGTTGCTGGCACTGAAACAGATAGAGACGGAAAATTATTAGCAATATGCCAACTTTTAAACGAAAACGTGGAGTATTACAACTGGGTTGGATTTTATTTTGCCAATCACGAGGCTAAAACTTTACATTTAGGACCTTATGTTGGTGCAGAAACAGACCATACTGTTATTCCTTTTGGAAAAGGAATTTGCGGCCAAGTTGCTGAAAGTAATGCCAATTTTGTTGTTCCAGATGTGAAAGCACAAGACAATTACATCGCCTGCAGTTTAACCGTAAAATCGGAAATCGTAGTACCCCTTTTTGTTAATGGAGTAAATATTGGTCAAATCGACATCGACAGCCACGTAATTGATCCTTTTACAGAAGCTGACGAAAGATTTTTAGAATTTGTAAATCAAGAAGTTGCTAAATTATTCTAGAAGAACTATTTTTAAGATAAAAAATAGCACAGAATGAAAAGAAACTTCCTTCTCTTTTTGCTTACACTAATTTCAGCTCATCTGTCTGCACAAATTAATATGGTTTCTAAAAAAATCTTTTTAGACTCCTTAAATCGTGAATGCACATTAGAAAACTCTGCCTACACAAGAGTAATTACCAATTATTCGCAGAAAAGTGTTCGCTATGTTGTAACTGACTTTTATAAGAACGGAAGAAAGAAAATGACTGGTTCTACTCTGGATCGCGATGTCTTAAAAAAAGACGGCGAATTTATTTACTATTATAAAAACGGAGCAAAAGAAACCGTTGTCAATTATTCTGAGGATCATAAAAATGGAAAAGAAATCAATTGGTACGAAAACCAAAATAAAAAGTGCGAAAAACAGAATCTCTGGGATCCGAAAACAAAAAAGACACAAACTTTAGTTCTTAACTGCTGGGATGAAAACAAAAGTCAGACTGTAGTTGATGGAAATGGAGATTATGAAGAAATAGATTTATTTGTAACACAAAAAGGAACTCTTAAAGACGGATTGAAACAAGGAGTTTGGGAAGGAAATGATGCGTCGAGAAAAATTACATTTGTTGATAATTACGACAAAGGTGTTTTAATTTCAGGTGTGAGCACTGATACAAACAATGTCAAATTTTCGTATTCTTCTTTAAGCGAAAAGCAATCTGGTAAAAAAGCTCAGAAGCTTAAGTAAAAAAACGATCGTAAATCATTAAAAACAAATTTCTTAACCCTTATTTTAAGATTCTTTTATTTTTGTTTGATTTTTTTGTTTTTTTAATCTAATTTTGCACCCGTCTTACAAAAGTTGTATTGACATACATAAAAATCATTAAAACAATATTGGAATGTATTTAACTAAAGAAAAGAAAGAAGAAATCTTCGCACAACACGGTGATGCAAAAAACACTGGTAAAGCTGAAGGTCAAATCGCATTGTTCACTTACAGAATTTCTCACTTAACTGAACACTTGAAAAAAAATCGTCACGATTACAACACTGAGCGTTCTCTTGTACTATTAGTAGGTAAAAGAAGAGCTTTGTTGGACTACTTGAAAAAGAAAGATATCAACAGATATCGTGAGATTATCAAAGTATTGAATATCAGAAAATAATCAATATAGAAAAGAGGTGCGAAAGTGCCTCTTTTTGTTTTTACATTATAGCTATTTATAATAAGCATATTACAAGAAAAAAAGTTTGGTTTTTCATTGGGTTTTAGATAACAACAACTACACACAACAACAACTACAACACAACTAAAACCCATTGTATAATCAATAAGGAAAAAATTTATGATTCCACAATTATTTGTAGAAAAGATCGATTTAGGTGATGGCAGAAGCATCACAATCGAGACAGGACGTTTAGCGAAACAAGCTGACGGTTCTGTAGTAGTAAGAATGGGCGACACTATGATTCTTGCAACAGCAGTTTCAGCTCGCACATCAAACCCAGGCGTTGATTTTTTACCGTTAACGGTAGATTACCGCGAAAAATTTGCAGCAGCAGGTCGTTTCCCAGGAGGTTTCTTTAAAAGAGAAGCACGTCCAAGCGACAGCGAAGTATTGACAATGAGATTAGTTGACCGTGTATTGCGTCCGCTTTTCCCAGACGATTACCATGCTGAAACACAAGTTATGATTCAATTAATGTCTCACGACGAAGAAGTTATGCCAGATGCATTAGCTGGTTTAGCTGCTTCTGCGGCATTAGCTGTGTCAGACATTCCATTTTACAACTTGATTTCTGAAGTTCGTGTTGCACGTATCGACGGAAAATTAGTAATCAACCCAAGCAGAGAAGAATTAGAAAAATCTGATATCGATATGATGATTGGAGCTTCTATGGATTCTGTAGCAATGGTTGAAGGTGAGATGAAAGAAATCTCAGAAGCTGAAATGATCGAAGCTATTAAGTTTGCTCACGAAGCTATCAAAGTTCAAATTCAAGCTCAATATCGTTTACAAGAAGCTTTTGGTAAAAAAGAAATTCGTACTTACGAAGGAGAGAGAGAAAACGAAGAAATTTACGCAAAAGTAAAAGCTGCAGCATACGATAAAATCTATGCTATTGCAAAAGTTGGTTCTGCTAAACACGAAAGAGGTGCTGCATTTGCTGAAGTAAAAGAAGAAGTTAAAGCTTTATTTACTGAAGAAGAATTAGCTGCCGATGGTGATTTAGTTTCTAAATATTTCTACAAAACAAACAAAGAAGCTGTTCGTAATGTAGTTTTAGAATTAGGTGTTCGTTTAGATGGTAGAAAAACTACAGACATTAGACCAATCTGGTGTGAAACTGATTATTTACCAAGAGTTCACGGTTCATCTTTGTTTACTCGTGGAGAAACTCAGGCTTTGGCAACCGTAACTTTAGGAACATCTAGAGAAGCAAACCAAATCGACTCGCCTAGCGAGCAAGGTGAAGAGAAATTCTACTTACACTATAACTTCCCTCCTTTCTCAACTGGTGAAGCAAAACCATTAAGAGGAACTTCAAGAAGAGAAGTTGGTCACGGTAACCTAGCTCAAAGAGCTTTAAAAAATATGATTCCTGCTGATTGTCCTTATACAATTCGTGTTGTTTCTGAGGTTTTAGAATCTAATGGTTCTTCTTCAATGGCAACAGTTTGTGCTGGAACAATGGCTTTGATGGATGCTGGAGTTCAAATGGTAAAACCAGTTTCTGGTATTGCTATGGGATTAATTACTGACGGTGAGAAATTTGCTGTATTGTCTGATATCTTAGGAGACGAAGATCACTTAGGAGATATGGACTTTAAAGTAACTGGAACTGCTGACGGTATTACAGCTTGCCAAATGGACATCAAAATTGACGGTTTACGTTATGACATTATGGAGCAAGCTTTGGCTCAAGCTCGTGATGGACGTTTACACATTTTAGGAAAATTAACTGAAACTATCTCTGCACCAAGAGCTGACGTAAAAGCTCATGCACCAAAAATCATTACCAGAACTATTCCTGGAAACTTTATTGGAGCATTAATTGGACCTGGTGGAAAAGTAATTCAAGAATTACAAAAAGCTACTGGAACAACTATTGTGATCAACGAAGTTGATGAGCAAGGTGTTATCGAAATTTTAGGTACAGATCCTGCTGGAATTGAAGCAGTATTAGCAAAAATTGCTTCTATCACTTTCAAACCAGTATTAGGAGAAGCTTACGAAGTTAAAGTAATTAAAATGCTTGATTTTGGAGCTGTTGTAGAATATACTGCTGCACCAGGAAACGAAGTTTTACTTCACGTTTCTGAATTGGCTTGGGAGCGTACAGAAAATGTTGCTGACGTAGTTAAAATGGGAGATGTTTTCCAAGTGAAATACCTAGGAGTTGACCCTAAAACTAAAAAAGAAAAAGTGTCTAAAAAAGCACTTGTTCCAAGACCTCCACGTGAGGAGAAAAAAGAGTAATCAGATCTTAGTTTACTAAAGGTTTATTCATAGAAAACCCCAATTCATTAATTGAATTGGGGTTTTTAAGTTTTTATTTTGTCTCCGCTACAGGATTTCCCATTTTATGCAAATGAACAAAATGTGAAAACATCATTTCAAACAATGTTTTATGATGATAAGGCTGCCTATACTCTTTTGTTGTTTTTTTAATTATTTCATTTATTTCACTATAATTAGTATGACATATATTAGGAAAAAGATGATGAGCAGCATGACAATTGGAACCTCCACTTAAAAATCTTGCCCAACCTTTATCTGCATCCCAATCGCAGCTAGTGTAAAGCTGATGAACCGCCCAAGTGTGTTCTAAAAACTCTCCCTCGGGCTGCGGATAATCTGCGCCATCAAAAAAATGGGTTCCAACAAGCATAATAATAAATACCATTGATGTAAATGCACTGGCGGTAAGATAACTCAAAACCACAAATCTCCATGAAAAATCAGAATACAGTAATGGAAGAACCAGCACCAAAGAAAAATAAAATATTTTATACAATACAAATCTAAAATATAACGCCGCTTTAGGAACACCCCTTTTCATCCAGTTGTAGTCTTCTGAAAATAAATATACCCAATCACTCATAAAAACAGAGTGCAATAAAGTAAACATATAAACAAATGGCGCGTAATATGCCTGATATTTATGCTTCGGTTTCCAAGGATGCGTTGGGCTTAATCTCAAAAAAGGGTTTTTATCTATATCAATATCACTTCCTTCTACATTTGCATATAAATGGTGTGATCGAATATGTCTTAATCCCCAAAGCATCGGGTCAATTCCTACCGTAAGAAAACTAAAAAAATGCAAAACGGAATTTGCCTTTTTATTTTGGAATGCTGTATTGTGCGAAGCATCATGCCCAAAACTAAATCCTATTAACAATCCTGATAATTGAAAAACAACATATAATACCCAAAAGTTTATTTTAGTGATGGACTCCAAAAAAAGCAACGAATAAGACAAATAACAAACGAATGTCCAAAACAAACCTTTAAACCAAAACTGAGCATCTCCATAAGAAATAGTTTTATCCTGAAGCTTCTCCTGTACTCTTTTCTTTAAAACAGAAAAGAAAAGCTTTTCGTCTTCTGATTTATTAAAATATTTAGCTTTCATAAAATTTTATTTTTTTTTAATTACAGAACAAACGTATTGCATTTATCGCATATCAATTTGTGTAAACTAATAAATCATTTTTATACATTTGCGATTATCGCAAAATATGAAATCGCAAGAATTATTTTTAAAAGCAATTAGACAAAAAATACCTAAATCAGTTTCTTTAATAGAAGAAATTGCAGGCATTTTACAAATTAGCTACGATGCTTCACACCGAAGAGTTTCGGGAAAAAGTAAATTCTCTATAGATGAAACAATTACACTGGCAGGCTATTTCAACATTTCGTTAGATAACTTATTTTCAAATAAGGAAAAGGTGGTGGTTGAAAAAACAATTGAGATTGAAAACTTAAAGGACATGCTTCAATATTTCAAAACATCATCTGAAAATATAGCAACCTTAATAAAAAACAAGAAAACAACACTTTTTTATTCCGCAAAAGATATTCCTCTGTTTTATTTTATGGATGGTACAATCCTATCTAAATTTAAAGCTTTTGTATGGCTGAATCTATTAAATTCAAATCAGAAAAAAGTTGCTTTTGAAAATTTTGTAGTCGATGAATCGTTTACTGAGTACATGCAGAAATTAAAAGAAATATATGAGAATACTTCTGTCAACGAAGTATGGAATGATACTACCATAAACAGCAGCTTACAGCAAATTTTATATTTTTATGAAGCTGGCCTTTTAAATTTAAAAAGTGCCAATGCCCTTTGTTTAGATTTAAAACGGATTGTAAATCTAATAAAATCAAAGTGCAACGATACTAATAATAAGTTTTCCATTTATTATAATGAACTCATATTATTAAACAACAATATGCTTATAGAAACAGAAGACAAGCTTACGATGTTTGTACCCTATACTCTTTTGGGATATTTTATAACCGACAATAAAGAAAGTTGTAAAAATGTTCATCAGTTTTTTAAGCAACAAATCACGAACTCTATACCTTTGGGTCAATCTGGCATTAAAGAACAAAATCTTTTCTTTAATCGAGCCATTCGAAAAATTGATTATTATTTGGAAAAGATAAATTCACAAGTAGATTTGTTTTTTTGAAAAAAAATATTAGAAACCCCAATTCGATTAAGAATTGGGGTTTTTCAGTTTTTTGGACATTTGCATCTTTTTGCTATCTTTCTACAAATCAAGCTTATCCTTCATAAAATCAAAAAACACACCACTACAACATCATTTTTCGAATATTTTTAATAAAAATTCTAAATTTTAATAGTCCTACAATGCCTTTCACTAGCCTGTAGCGTCATTTTATAACAATTTAACAAATTAGCGTTTTATTTGTAACCTTTTTTTTATACTTTTGAAATCTTCCAAAAACAACTAATAAACCATTAAATCCTTTGAAAAATTACCAAAAAAAAATCGTTTTTCTCATTTTATTTGAATTATTATTAAATATTCATCCTATCCAGAGTCAAACTAGCAATGACGTAAAAACTTACAATTGGTTTGACACTACAGTTGGCAAAGACAATCTGGATATTTATAATGGGGTACCACACACAAATCCTTACAGAACCTTAAGAAATGACATTCATTTGTATTTAGTAGATAAATACGAATTAGGAAAAGCGGTCTACGAAGACCAAGCCTATTATGACATTAAACTTAAATACGATATCTATCGCGACATATTGGTTTTAAATCCAGCTGGAGGTTCAGAAAATATCGGTATAAGCTTAATACAGAATAAAGTCAGTTCGTTTTCTCTACAAGATAAAAACTTTATCAAAAGAGAAAGAACAACCGAAGACATTCCTGAATTTACCACAGGCTACTACGAAGAAAGTAAAGTTGCTCCCGAATTAATTTTGTATATCAGACATCATAAAGACATGCAAAAAACAATTTCTGACAACAGCATCTATTATGTATTCAAAGAAAACAATTCTTATTTTATCGATTTAAAAGGCAAAATTTATTTAATAAAAAGCAAAGGCGACCTTATTAAATTATTCCCAGAACAGAAAAAACAAATCAATGGGTTTTATTTATTGAACAGAGAACTACGAAAATCCGATTTAAATCAATTCATGAAAAATTTGATGAAATACACTTTTAACTCTCTTTCAATATCAAGCAAATAAAACAAATGAAAAAATTTTTACTCTCCTTACTTATCGTCTTCTCCTTTCAATTGTCTTTTGCACAAAATTCTAATGAGAAGTTATCGATTACTTTAAAAGATGAAACTTTAGAAAACACTATAAAACGTATTGAATCATCGACATCTTATAAATTTTATTTTGATTCGGCTTGGTTAAATTCTAACAAAACACTTATTTCTGGCACTTTTAATAATGTTAGTATTGATGAATTTATGTCTGCTGTTTTAAATAAAACAGACTTAAATTATGTTGTTATCAAGAACAAAGTAATCTTGACGCTTAACAGCACAATATACAGTACTTTACCATCTAATTATTTCCCTGACGAACCACTTCAAACAAACAGCCAAGGAAATGATCAAAATGACAATCCTGTTTTTTATCAGCAATATGACTCAACTAGTAGCTATAGTGTAAGCAAAAAGAGTTCTATTGTATTTATAGGTAAAGAGAATAAGGACACAACAAAGAAAACATTTACAGTTACTGGAACCGTTAAAAATGAAGAAAACGGAAAACCAGAAGCCAATATTTATATTAAGGTAAAAAATAAAAACATAAGCACATCTAGTGATCTTGATGGAAATTATACTTTACAATTACCAAGAGGAATTAACATAGTAGAAATAAAATCGCTTAGTCACAAAGAGGTTACAAAAACTTTAGTGGTATACGATGATGGCCAATTTGATATAGAACTTAACGAAAAATCGAATCAATTGGACGAAGTCGTGATTAAAAAGAAAGGCCAAAGAGCGACAGAAACAGTTGTATCTGGTTTGGTTTCTATTGATATTGAAAACATAAAAAATGTTCCTCTTATTCTTGGAGAAAGAGATATTTTTAAAGTTGCTACTACTTTTCCAGGTATAAAAACTACTGGTGAAGGATCTTCAGGGTTTAACGTTCGTGGAGGAAAAGAAGATCAGAACTTAATTCTTTTAGATAATGCAGTGGTGTATAATCCGCAGCACTTTTTAGGTTTCTTCTCTGCCGTTAACCCTTACACAACAAAAAAAGCAGACATTTACAAAGGAAGCATTCCTGCCGATTTTGGAGGAAGACTATCGTCTGTATTTGATATTGCAACAAAAAATGGAAACAAAGAGAAAATTTCTGGAGAAGGTGCTATAGGACCAATTACTTCGAACCTTACATTAAGTGTGCCTCTTGAAAAAAATAAATCAAGCATAATTTTTGGAGGTCGTGCAACATATTCTGATTGGATTTTAAAACAATTGGATGACGAAAGACTTAAAAATAGTGAAGCTGGATTTTATGATGGAATTTTAAAATACCAAAACAACATCAACAGTAAAAATGCAATTGAAGCAATGGCATACTACAGTCATGACCGTTTCAGATTGAGTTCAGATTCATTATACAAATACAGCAACAGATTATTTTCTGCAAAATGGGATCATACTTTTAATGACAAAAACAAAGGAGCTCTTATTTTAACGAATAGCGAATATAAATTCAACATAGATTATCATTCTGACAATATTAATTCTTTCGATTTCGGATATAAAATAAACGAGACTCAATTGCAATTAAAGATGAATTATAAGTTGAATGAAAAACACAATTTTTCTTATGGTTTAGCTAGTAAATTATATAATATTTCGCCAGGCTACCAGCATCCAACAAACCCTAATTCAACTTTAGTTCCGACTGATATTAATAAGGAAAAAGGATTAGAATCTGCAATTTATCTGGCAGACAATTATAAAGTAAGCGACAAATTATTGATTGATCTTGGTTTAAGATATTCTTTATACGCATCATTAGGGCCTGCTGATGTCAATACTTATGAAAGTGGAAAACCGATCAGTGACGCTACAATTATCGATACTAAGCACTACAACAATAATGAAGTTGTAACAACTTATGGAGGTCTAGAACCAAGAATAGCGGCACGTTATTTCTTTACAGAAGATTTTTCTATCAAAGCGGGTTATGATGTGACGAGACAATACATTCATCTTTTGTCTAGCAACACCACACAATCTCCTACTGACACTTGGAAATTATCTGATGCTAACGTAAAACCACAAAGTGCACAACAAGCATCTTTAGGATTGTTTAAAAACTTTGGAGATGATGAATACGAAGTTAGCTTAGAGGGTTACTACAAGAAATCTAAAAATATTTTAGACTATAAAGTAGGTGCGCAATTATTGCTAAACGAAAATGTAGAAACAGAACTTTTACAAGGTGAAGGAAAAGCTTATGGTGTAGAATTTTTAATTAAAAAACAAGTTGGTAAATTAAATGGATGGTTAGGATACTCTTATTCAAGATCATTGATTAAATTAGATGGTGAGTTTAATGAAGAAATTGTAAACAATGGTAAATTCTTCGCTTCTAATTTTGATAAGCCACATGATT
Organism: Flavobacterium sp. ACN2; assembly: GCF_002303885.1. Taxonomy (GTDB): domain Bacteria; phylum Bacteroidota; class Bacteroidia; order Flavobacteriales; family Flavobacteriaceae; genus Flavobacterium. The sequence goes on from NZ_MRCM01000002.1 coordinate 367,434, forward strand.
TAAGCGCTGTTTTAAATTACAAATTCACAAAACGTTATAGTCTGTCAACAAACTTTATATACCAAACGGGAAGGCCAATTACCTACCCTATTGGGACTTATAATCTTGGAGGCGCAGAATACACATTATATAGCGACAGAAATGAATTTAGAATACCAGATTACATTCGTTTAGACATCGGTATCAACATTGAAGGGAATCATAAAATTAAAAAATTAGCGCATAGTTTCTGGAATATTTCTATTTACAATGTATTAGGAAGAAATAATCCGTACTCGATATTTTTTGTAACAGATCCAAACGGAAAATTAAAGGGATACAAAACATCAATCTTCTCTATTCCGGTTCCAAGTATAACTTATAATTTTAAATTTTAATCTTCCGTAAAGCAGAATTTAAAAATCATGAAAACATTATTAAAAAATAAAATAACAGTATTACTACTAATGAGTACTATATTCATTAGCTGTACTGAAACCTATAACCTTAAGACTGATTCTTACGAAGAGGCACTTGTTGTAGAAGCAACTATAACAAATGAATTAAAAAATCAGGAAATTAAACTGACGAAGACTGCTCGTTTGGAAGAAGAAGGTGTACAAGTAGAAACAGGTGCGAATGTTGTAGTTACCGACAACAAAGGAAACAGCTATCATTTTACTGAAAATTCAGAAAAATATATTTCTGACGCCGAGTTTAAAGCAGAACCTAACACAGAATATTCTTTAGAAATCACCACAAAAGGCGGTAAGAAATACCAATCTTCAACTGAAGTTTTGACAACTGAAAATCAGATTGAAAACCTAGTCCCTAAAGTGGTTTCAACCCAAGAAGGAGAAGGCGTGCAAATAAGTGTTGAAAGCTACGACCCAACAAATACTTCAAAATATTACAGATACGAATATGAAGAAACCTATAAAATAATCGCACCAAAATGGGGTGATAAAAAATTAATTGCTACTGGTCCAAAAGAGATTGAGCTTATCCAAAGCCCATTAGACATTCAAATTTGTTATGGCTCAAAAAAATCTGTCGATATTATTCAAACATCAACAACAAATCTACAAGAAGATCGTGTTAATTTTCCTGTACGATTTATAAGTGACCAAAGTTATATTATCAGTCACAGATATAGTATTCTAGTTCGCCAATATGTACAAAGTATTGAGGCATTTACTTTTTACAAAACGTTAAAAGAAATCTCAAGCAGCTCTAGTGTATTATCGCCTAAACAGCCTGGTTTTGTAAATGGTAATATTAAATGTGTTACTGATACTGAAAGCAAAGTAATAGGCTTTTTTGACGTGTCTTCCGTTTCATCAAAAAGAATGTTTTTTAATTATGCTGATTTATATCCAGGAAGACCTTTACCTCCGTATTATGTGCCATGTATTGAAGCTGATTACAGATTCTGTTTCGGATTTGGTGACCCTCCTTGCCTTGGGCCACAATTAATAACAGAACTTAACAGCTATAGACTTTGGTACAGCTATAATACCAACGATTATTATACTATGGTACCTATAGAATGCGGAGACTGCACAACATTTTCATCTAACGTAAAACCTTCATTTTGGACAGAATAAAGCACCTATTATTATTGTTTGTTTTAATTAGCACACAATTAGGAAACGCACAGCAAAATATTGTTGTAGACGAAACTATTTACCTTCATGCCAATGCATCGACATTTGTATCGGGTGAGACATTATTGTATAAAATTTACTGCTTAAAATCGTCTGACAAAACTATAAGCCATATTAGTAAAATTGCTTATGTAGAATTGGTAGACAGCGATAAAAAAAGCGTTTTTAAAGCCAAAATCAAGCTAGAAAATGCGTTAGGACAAGGAGATTATTTTATTCCGACTACTCTTAAAACAGGAAGTTACAAACTAGTTGCTTACACCAATTGGATGTTAAACAAACCTGCTTCAGAATTTTTTCAAATGGATATTAATATCGTTAATCCTTATAAAACAAATGAAAAAACTCCAAACAGCAATGTTTTAACAGGCACTTCAAATACTTTAGAGAGTTCAGTAAACGCGACAGATTTAAACCTTAGATTAAACAAAAAAGTTTTCTCTAGCCGCGAACATGTCGATTTAAAACTAGAATCTTCAAATGATAATATTAAAGAAGGAAGTTACTCTTTATCTGTTAGAAAATTAGACAACATTCCTACTCAAAATTCAATTTCAGCAACTAATTTTGCCACTATACCATCAAATACTGTTGTGCTAGATGCTACTTCAAAAGCAGTTCTTCCAGAATTAAGAGGAGAAATGATCTCTGGTAAAGTGGTTTCTAAAAGCGGAACAGATAAGATTCAAGATGTTACGGTTTCTTTTTCTTTGCCAGGAAAATCTTTTGTTTTTCAGGTAGTAAAGACAAATTCAGAAGGACGCTTTATTTTTAGTATTGATAAAGAGAATTACAATCCAAACATCATTATTCAAGTAATTGATGAACGTGCTGATAATTATTCTATTGCATTGGACGAACTTCCAAGTATAAACACAACACAATTAGCATTTTCGCCAAATAACAATTTATCATACACGTTTAAGGAAAGTCTTTTGGACAGAGCGGTTTCAAGTCAAATTGAGAATGCTTATATCCATAGAAAAAAGGACAACTTAGAAAAGCAAACTACTCAAGATCCATTCTATGCCACTAAAGCAAAAGAATATGTTTTGGATGATTATACAAGATTTAAAACGTTACGAGAAACAATAACAGAGGTTACAACAGAAGTATATCATAAAGAAAATAACGGAGTCATGCATTTGCATGTAACAGATCCATCTGTTTTCCCTCAATTGCCAGATCCTGCATTAGTATTAGTTGACGGATTGCAATTGCAAAACCAAAATGATTTATTAAAATACAACATGAAAAATATCTATAGAATCGACCTTATTGTCGGCAGATATTATGTTGGACCAAAATCATTTAACGGATTAGTAAGTTTTATAACTTTTGATAAGGATTTCGCAAGCACACAAAGCGGTTCTTCGATTCTAAAAACTACAATTTTGAGACCACAGCTTAAAAAAATCTACAACAATGTAGATTATACAAACTTGGCTGATAATGCAAGAATTCCTGATTTTAGAAATCAATTGCTTTGGAATCCTGATGTAAAATTAAACAAGGATTCTCAAACCTCATTCTACACTTCTGATGTTGCCGGAAATTATGAAATAAGATTGGAAGGTTTTGCAAAAAACGGAACTCCAGTTTCTATTAAAGAATTAATTGAAGTAAAAGATACAGCGACAAATTAAAAAAATTACAACTGCTAATAAAAGCCCATGTTTCAAAAACTTAGAAACATGGGCTTTTTATTTTTTCATAGTTACGCAACCTTTTCATTGTTTTTATACTATAGATTATAAAAGGCTAACTAAGATGAAAAAAGCAACACTTTTTATTTCGGCAATTCTGCTTGTTTTTTTATTTTCATGCAATAATGAAGCTGCAGAAACAAAAAATACAATCCCAATAGATGATAGCGCATACTATGATCAAGATCCGGATTGCAAAGATATAACGTCTGGAACCTGCTGCGATGTAGATGGCAGGATATGGGTAGAAACAGAAACTTCATATAAATATACCTATGACTATAAAGCATTTAATGCACCATCTGACGATTATGAAATTGAATGGACTGTTATAAGTGGCTCAATAATTTTACTGAAAGGACAAGGCACAAAAGAAGCCACTTTTTACTTTAATAAAGATTTTACTAAGGGAGAAATTTCAGCATATAACAAGAAATCTTTAGAATGTCAAAGCACTATATTAATTTCAAAATTATAGTTTTTAAAATTTGAATTTAGATCAGCTCATAAAAGATTGCATTAGGCAAAACAGAAAAGCACAAGAAGAATTATACCAATTGTATAAAAACACTCTTTTTGTGCTTAGTCTGAAATATTGCCCTAATGAAGCAGAAGCCGAAGATAATCTGCATGATTCTTTTATTGAAATCTTTACCAATATAAAAAACTATAAAGGAAACGGAAGTTTTGAAGGCTGGATTAAAAGAATTACGGTCAATAAAGCCATAATGCGATACAAGCAATCGTACCTGCTCACTGCAATTAAAGACGATTTCTCTCAAGACGACACCGTAAATGAAAGCGAAATAGATTTTTCTCTTGACACCATTTTATCTTTTGTTCAAGAACTCCCTCATCAATACCGATTGGTTTTTAGCTTATACGAGCTCGATGATTATACGCATAAAGAAATTGCTATAATGCTATCGATCTCTGAAAGCACATCAAAATCAAATTTGCATCGAGCAAAACAGATTCTGAAATTAAAAATCAAATCAAAAAATACATTTTATTATTCAAAACAAAAAAATGGAGAATAAAACTGAAATAGGAAAAGCAATCAAAAACAAATTGGACAATTTAGACAAAAGTCCGAGTGATTTTGTATGGTCTAAAATTGAAAAAGATTTAAATAATAAAAGACGTAAAAGAATTTTGTTTTGGCTAATTCCTAGCATTCTTACGTTTACAATTTTATCAAGCTTGCTGTATCTTAATTCAGATTTTCAGAAAGAAAATATAGACCCAAAAACTCCGTCACAAAAAAATGCTTCTAATTCGACTAGCTCTAAAAACCAAACTTTGCCAGTTAACCTGCAAAAAAAAGGATCGGATGAAGTTACTACTGTTAAAAAAACCAAGACCGTAAAACTCGTAAAACAGTCAACGAAATTTGTTACATCGACTAATGAATACGAAGAATATGAAGTGGTAAAAAAGTATAAAGTCATTATTAAAAAAGAACAAATCACGTCTAAACCAATAAAAACTACTGCAAAAGATCGCAATACAATTAATGCTAAAAAACCAATTGTAGCTTATAAAAAAGGTAATTCTAAAAATGGTATTGCACAAAAAACAGCAAAATCTAGTTTCACAAATCCGAAGAAAACTCAAAAAAAGGAAATCAATAAAATTTCAAAAAATACTATTGCAGGAAACAAAACTCCAAAAAACGCAATTTCAGAAAAGGCAATTTCAGGAAAAGATACTATAACTGATAATAATTTCAAAAAAGACCTCCCAACTTCAATAGTAATAACTGAACCCAAAATGGATAGTGTTGCCAAAAAAGACAGCACAGATTTAAAGAAAAAGACAACTCCAAAACGAGAGTATAAAGAACGTAAGTACACGCCTCAAACAACAGAGATTGAACCTGAATTTACAGTTGCTGCTTTTTATGGCCCTGCACTTTTTGGCTCTTTAAACAGTAAATCCATGATTAGTCCTAGAATGAATGATTTGTCTAAAAGTCATCCTATTACCTCACATTATGGCGTTTATGTAAAAACGATGTACGACAAAATTGGTTTCAGAGCAGGATTTTCTAAGATAAATCTAAAAACATCAACGCGATTAAATCAGGATTTAATTCCAGATTACACCAATATAAATTTAAAAACAGAAATAAACGTAAAAGAAACATTTGGCGATTCTAATCAAGTAGATTTAGTACAGAATCTCTCTTATTATGAACTGCCTTTAGAATTTAATTACGCAATAAAAAAAGACGAAAGCAAAATTGGAATAGAAGCTTTTACAGGCTTTAGTTTTTTAATATTGGATAAAAACAAACTGTATTTAAAATCAGAAAATGTGTCTCAGCAAAATATAGGAGAAGCAAAAAATATTTCAGGCGTAAATTTCTCTTATAATTTAGGCCTCGGATTAAATTATAAATTGACCGAACGTATTGCATTGGACATAAACCCTTTATTCAAATATTACTTAAGCACTTTCAATAAAAAAGAAGAGGCTAAACCATATAGTATTTCGCTTCAAACTGGTGTTAGTTATAAATTTTAAAAAATATTTTTAAAATATTGTAACTTTTTTGATACTCCTTACGTATAACCATTTGTACACTTTAAAAATAGGGAGACAACAACATGAGACAACTTAAAATCACCAAGCAGGTAACTAATCGTGAAACTGCATCGTTAGATAAATATCTACAAGAAATTGGAAAAGTTGACCTAATTACCGCTGATGAAGAGGTAGAATTAGCACAAAGAATAAAGGCTGGTGATCAAAGAGCTTTAGAAAAACTAACAAAAGCCAACCTACGTTTCGTAGTATCTGTGGCTAAACAATATCAAAATCAAGGATTAACTCTTCCGGATTTAATTAATGAAGGAAACTTAGGTTTAATTAAAGCGGCTCAACGTTTTGATGAAACTCGTGGTTTTAAATTCATTTCTTACGCTGTATGGTGGATTCGTCAATCGATTCTTCAAGCTCTAGCTGAACAATCTCGTATTGTACGTTTACCATTAAATAAAATTGGTTCTATCAATAAAATCAACAAAATGTACGCGTTATTAGAGCAATCTAACGAGCGTCCGCCTTCTGCTGAAGAAATTGCAAAAGAATTAGACATGACTGTAAACGACGTAAAAGAGTCTATGAAAAACTCTGGACGTCACCTTTCTATGGATGCTCCTCTTGTTGAAGGAGAAGATTCTAACCTTTATGACGTATTGCGTTCTGGTGAATCTCCAAATCCAGATAGAGAATTAATTCACGAATCTCTTCGTACTGAGATCGAACGTTCTTTAGAAACATTAACTCCAAGAGAGGCAGATGTTGTACGTTTGTATTTCGGACTTGGCGACCAACACCCAATGACTCTTGAAGAAATTGGTGAAACTTTCGACCTAACTCGTGAGCGTGTTCGTCAGATTAAAGAAAAAGCAATCCGTCGATTGAAACACACTTCTAGAAGTAAAATCCTTAAAACTTATTTAGGATAAACAATATTAAATTTCAATATTTAAAATCCCAAATTCCAATCTAATTGGGATTTGGAATTTACAACTTGGAATTTTACCCCAAACAACAGTTTGATTGACTGTTCGTTTTTTGATTGATGATTGAAACTCCGGCTGATTACCGGAGTTTTTTATTTTTTTAGTATTTAGCTAAAATGTTAGTAACGCAGAGTACACAAAGTTTTTACGCAAAGTTCGCTAAGATTTTATTTAAGTATCAGTCGAAAGACAAAGGTCACAAAGCTTTGTGGACTTTGGTTTCTCAAATAATTTCAAACAGAAACTTTGTGAACTCTGCGAAAAATCTTTGCGCTCTTTGCGTTTAAATCATTAACTACAGCATAAAAAAACTTAGCGCACCTTGCGTAATTCTTTGCGCTCTTTGCCGTTAAAAAAAAATTATCTTTGTAAAAAAAACAACACACTACAATGAAAAATACACTTATTGCTCCTTCAGTTCTTGCTGCCGATTTTGGTAATTTACAGCGTGATGCAGAAATGCTTAACAACAGTCAGGCAGATTGGTTCCATATCGATATTATGGACGGCGTTTTTGTTCCAAACATCTCATTTGGTATGCCAGTTCTAGAAGCAATTACAAAACATGCAAAAAAATATATCGATGTACATTTAATGATTGTTGACCCAGATCGATACATTAAAACCTTTGCCGATTTAGGAGCAAACGGATTAACTGTACACTACGAAGCATGCACGCACTTGCACAGAACACTGCAAGCCATTAAAGCAGAAGGAATGAAAGCGGGAGTAGCAATGAATCCTCACACTAATGTTGATCTCTTAGAAGACGTTATAAACGATATTGATGTTGTTTGCATCATGAGTGTTAACCCAGGATTTGGAGGGCAATCATTCATCGAAAACACTTACGATAAAGTAAAGAAACTAAAAGCCTTAATTACACGCAAAAACGCTTCAACACTAATCGAAATTGACGGCGGTGTAACCAGCAAAAATGCCAAACAATTGGTAGAAGCTGGTGCAGATATTTTAGTTGCCGGAAGCTTTGTTTTTAAAGCCGAAAACCCAACAGAAACAATTGCAGAGTTAAAAGCTCTTACTGCTTTTTAAACTTTCAAAAACAAAAAAGAAAAGACCAAAACAATTTTTGGCCTTTTCTTTTTTATTACCTCAAACCTACTTAGGAGTAATCCAATAAGGGTTTGCTTTAAGTTTTTCTACAACGTATTGGATCACTTTCTGAGCCTTCAAACTATTTCCAGTTTCATCTAATGGCGGCGAAATAACCGCAATTCCAAATTTACCAGGACAAACCGCCAATATTCCTCCTCCAACACCACTCTTTGCTGGAAGCCCCGAGTTAAACAGCCAAATTCCAGAATTATCATAGAGACCTGCAGTTGCCATTACAGGCAAAGTATACATGACAGTAGTCTGACTAACGACTTTATTCTTCGTAATAGGATTAACACCTCCATTTGCCAATGTGGCCGCCATTGTGGCAAGATCCTTTACATTTACATTCAATGCACATTGTTTCGTATAAAGATCTGTTGCTTGTACTGGATCAAAATATATTCTATTATAAGCCAATAACAAATGCGCAATAGCTTGATTTCGTAAATTATCTCCAGCCTCACTTCTATAAACAGGACGATTTATAGAAAGCGGTCTTCCGGCAAAGTCACTCTGAATTTTCTGGATTTCTTTCCACTTAGCTATAGAATCAACACCTCGAATAAGACTCGTGGTTGCAATAGCCCCTGGATTTACAAGAGGATTAATTTTATCCCCTTTATGCATTTCTACTGCAACAATAGAATTAAATGGTAATCCAGTCGCATTTACCCCTACTTTGTCTTCCAAAAATTGTGGTCCTTCTTGCTCAATTACTTTTGCCATAGTAAATATTTTCGATATACTTTGAATTGAAACCATAGACGTTATATCACCTTTTGTATATACGGCTCCCTCTGCGGTAACAAGTGCAATACCAAAAATATTGGGATCAACATTGGCAAGCTCTTGAATATAGTCGGCATTTTTTCCTTCTTTTAAATCTTTAAATTTATTAAAGGCTTCATTAAGTGTATTTTCTATATTTTGTTTATTCAGTAGTATTTGGCTATAGCCTTGGTTTACGATAAAAACAATCATTAAACCAACAAAAATCATTTGCTTATTCATTCTAAAAAATGCATTCTTATTTATATTCTGTATTACTTTATGACTAAATAGTATTTTTAAAAATCCTTACTACTTTTAAGGTTTTTAAGATTTGGGAAGAAATCAATTCCAGTCATTTTTTCTAAAGTTTCAATCGGAACAACAAAATCATAAATAGATTTGTCGCTTTTTTCGTTTGGAACCAAGAAAGCAATTGCTTTGTGTTCTTTACCTGTTTTAGCCAAAACGATTTTATAAAAATATTTAGGAACAGCGACTTTTTCTGTTCCTATTTTTTTATCCGATTCTTTCGCAATTCCGCCAGTTACGACATAAATATCATTATATTTTCCTGCCCAATAACGTGTCTTCTGCTCTATTCTATTCCAAATTCCAGCATTAAATTCCTTTTTCTGAGGTGAAATATTCGATGTGTAAAAAGTATCATTATAGGCATCTTTACTAAATTCCATATCTCCAGCAGGGCAAAGATGTCCTTTATCATAACCTGAATTTTTATAATTTCTCCAATCAGCAGAGCCGGTCGTTACATTTGGATCTTCAATAAAATAAGGTCTTTTAAAATCATTATTTTTTAAATATTCTTTTTTCAATTCGTACGCCACCCATTCTGCCTGTTCAAACTTTTCATTATACGACAAAGTATAGTATTGATGTTTTACAATCTGCTTTGTCGTCGACGTTGGCAAATAAGCAACCGTATAGACCGAATCTGTGTTAGAAGAATTTCCTGCAAAAGAAACCGCTTCCTCATTATTTACTTTTTCAGTAATTTCTGCATTCTCCTTTTTACAAGAAAACAAGGCAAACCCCATTAAAATCAAACTCAGGCCAACTTTCATAATTTTATTTTTTTTGAGGTTAAACTTACAAAAAAAAACGCTCCATAAATTTAAAATTCATAGAGCGTTTTTAAACAAATTAAATTCTTCTCGAACTTAAGACTTCACTAGTTTGTCCTTTTTCATTTTAGGATTAACTGTAGCTTTTACCAAACTTTTTGATTGTAAATCATCTAATACGTTTAACGCCTCTTCTACATAAACATCTTTAGATAAAGCTTGGTGCCATGCATCTCTTTTTTCTTTTAAAGAAGCATCAGCTTTCATTTCATCTTCTTCATACGGTAATGATTTAAAAATCAAATCGTTTTTGTAATCAGAAATTGGTTTATATTTTTTTCCTTCGTTTTCAACTTGTTCTTGAGTTTCTTTAAAACTCTTAATATTCAAGCTATATACGTTTTCTTTGTTCTTAACATCGATCCATTTCGCATTGTCATCAATTAACTTAAATTGAGCATTTTGAGCAATTCTGTTTTTACTGTTCATAATTGCTTTATTGAAATTCTCATTAGAAGTCCAAGTGCTGTAATCGGCTGGATCAATTTTATCCCAAGGCATTGCATTATCAATGTCTCTCTCTCCCATTTTTAAGTAAGCATAACGATCTGGCATTACCACATCACTATGAACACCTTCTAATTGAGTAGAACCACCGTTAATTCTATAAAACTTCTGTCCTGTAATTTTCAATGCTCCAAGATCTCCATAGTTTGCATTACGCACAAACTGATTTAAATCTAATACGTTTTGCACAGTTCCTTTACCATAAGTTTGTTTACTTCCGATAATCACACCACGTTTATAATCCTGAATTGCAGCCGCCAAGATCTCAGAAGCCGAAGCAGAAAAGCTGTTTACCATGATAACTAATGGACCATCCCACTCGATTTTTTTATCTTTATCATATAAAACTTCTTTCTTTTTACCAGCAGATTTTACCTGAACGATTGGTCCTTCTTCGATAAATAAACCAGCAATATCAACCACTGTAGAAAGAGATCCTCCACCATCATCACGAACGTCTAAAACAATACCGTTGATGTTTTCTTTTTTCAATCTCTCTACTTCACGAGCAATATCTTTTCCTGCATCACGTCCGTCTTTGTTTTCAAAATCGATATAAAATTTAGGAAGATAGATCACTCCATATTTTAAACCATCTTTCTCCACAATACTAGACTTAGCGTATGTTTCTTCAATTTCAACAACATCACGAATAATAGAAATCACTTTAATAGAACCATCAACTTTCTTAACAGTTAACTTTACTTCAGTTCCTTTGTGACCTTTAATTTTCTTTACAACATCATCCAAACGCATTCCAACAACATCTACAGGCTCTTCGTTTCCTTGAGCCACTTTCAAGATTAAATCTCCTGCTTCTAATTGTTTTCCTTTCCAAGCTGGACCTCCAGAAATTAACTCATCAATTTGAGTAAAATCATTTTTCTTAGTCAAACGAGCTCCAATACCTTCCAATTTACCGCTGATGTTTACATCAAAACGATCTTTTTCTTCTGGTGCAAAATAGCTTGTATGCGGATCAAAACGAGCCATGATCGAGTTCAAATAAACAGAAAACCAGTAGTCTCTATTCAAATCTTTAATCACGCTAAAATTATCATCTAGAGATTTTAATGAACTTTCACGAGTTTCTTTCTCTAAAGTTTCAAAAGATTTCTCTTTGTAAGCTGGATCTTTTTTCTTCTTTTCATCTTCAATTTTTTGTTTTGTAACCAAAGAAGAAAGAGTCGATAATTTAATCTGTTTTCTCCATCTTTCATTTATCTCCGTTAAGTTTTTTGCATACGGGATTTTCTCATAATCCGCATCAAAAGTCTCATCTACATTATAATTAAATGGCTGAGCTAAAATCGTTTTATAACGTTTTTTACTTTCCTCCATACGCTTCATTAACCTTGTATAAGTAAGATTGAAAAACGTAATATCTTTATTCAAAAATTGATCATCCAGCATTAATTCATACTGTTTGAATTCGTCAATATCAGACTGAAGGAAAAATCTTTTTGAAGGGTCTAAAGCATCAATATAATCCTTGAAAATACCTTTAGAAAATTCATCATTTATTTCTGCTGGGCTGTAATGTCCTTTTTCAATAACAAATGCTAATAATTCTAAAAGTGTCTTGTCTTTGTTTGGATCTGGGTCGATTGTCCTATCGGCATTCATCTTAAATGCAAATAATGTAAGCGATAAGCACAATACGGCTATGAGTATCTTATAATTTCTTTTCATAAACTTTATAATAGCATTCATCAATTTTTTTATCTAAGTTACGTTAAAAACTATGCCACGAGAGCTAACGCTTCGATAATTTTTTGTTAAAGATATAAAAATGTTTAATTCGCAAAAAAGTTCTTTACCTTAGTTGACAAATTTTACAGTATTTGTGACTTCTCGCAAATAATTGTGATTAATTTTGCTCTTAAAATCTTACAATTGTTAAAACTACACATAATATTTATTAAATGAAAGCCGAGAAACCACTTATATTAGTAACCAACGACGATGGTATTTTGGCTCCTGGAATTAGAGCCCTTATTAGTGTCATGGAAACAATAGGCGATGTCATTGTCGTTGCGCCAGACAAACCGCAAAGCGCAATGGGTCACGCAATCACCGTCAATAATACTTTATTTATTGATAAAATCTCCAAAGACAATGACACAATTGCAGAGTACAGCTGCTCTGGAACGCCTGTCGATTGTGTAAAACTGGCAGTAAACGAAATCTTAAAACGCAAACCCGATTTGTGCGTTTCGGGAATAAATCACGGATCGAATTCTTCTATTAATGTCATATATTCCGGAACCATGAGCGCCGCGGTTGAAGCTGGAATAGAAAGTATTCAAGCAATAGGATTTTCTCTTTTAGATTTTGATTGGAATGCTGATTTTGAACCAATAAAGTCTTTTGTAAAAAAAATCACTTTAGAAACCCTAGCCAATAAACTTCCGCCAGGAGTAGTTTTAAATGTCAATTTTCCAAAACTAAAGGAGTCTGAAATTAAAGGAATTAAAGTTTGCCGTCAAGCGAAAGCCTACTACGCGCAAAAATTTGATAAAAGACAAACTCCTTTTGGAAAAGATTATTACTGGCTTGCCGGAAAATTTGTAAACGAAGATAAAGGCGAAGACACTGACGAATGGGCTTTGGAAAACGGATATGTTTCTGTAGTTCCGGTACAATTTGACTTGACCGCTCATCACTCTATTCAGCAACTTAATACTTGGAAATTAAATGACTAAAGAAATACTGATCGGATTTTTAATCGGAATTTTCACAGCTCTTTTAGGAAGTTATCTATTCATCACTTTTTTTACCACATTTGATATTTCGCAAGGATTTCAAATGATTCGAGAATACGGATATCTCGGAAAAATAATTACTATAGGAACACTTTTAGACCTTGCTGTTTTTGGTATTCTGTTAAAAAGAAATAAAGAATTTATGGCGCGTGGCGTAATTCTAGCCGTGATTGTACTGGCAATTTCTACATTAGTTATTTAAATCTTATCTTTGCTAAGTTCCTTTTAATGGTTACAACTTTAGCACATTTACAAAAAAACCAACATGAAGTATTACATAATTGCAGGAGAAGCCTCTGGAGATTTACATGGTTCAAATTTAATGAAGGCCTTATATACCGAAGATCCAGAAGCAGAAATTAGATTTTGGGGTGGAGACTTAATGCAAAAAGCAGGCGGAACTCTAGTAAAACACTATCGCGACCTAGCTTTTATGGGCTTTATTGAAGTGGTTTTCAATTTAAAAACCATTTTAAACAATATTAAAATCTGTAAAAAAGACATCTCGGAGTTCAAACCAGATGTGATTATTTTTATTGATTATCCTGGTTTTAATATGCGAATTGCAAAATGGGCAAAAGAATTAGGTTATAAAACACATTACTATATTTCTCCTCAAATTTGGGCTTGGAAAGAAAATCGAATTAAAGCCATCAAACAAGACATTGATAAGATGTATGTTATTTTGCCATTCGAGAAAAGTTTCTACGAAGACAAACATCATTTTCCTGTAGATTTTGTTGGACATCCGCTTATTGATGCCATTCAGAATCAGCCCGCTTTTGATGAAGCTTTCTTTAGAAAAGAAAATAATTTAGGCGAAAAGCCCATTATTGCCGTTCTACCAGGAAGCCGTAAACAGGAAATTACCAAAATGCTGAGTGTGATGCTGAGCGTTGTAGATGATTTTCAGGATTATGAATTTGTTATTGCAGGCGCTCCAAGTCAGGAATATGAATTTTATCAGCAATTCCTGAAAAATAAAAACATTGCCTTTGTTTCGAACAAAACATATGATTTGCTTCGTTCTTCGACAGCTGCTCTTGTAACTTCTGGAACTGCAACTCTTGAAACTGCACTTTTTAAAGTTCCCGAGGTCGTTTGCTATAAAGGAAGCGAAGTTTCGTACCAAATTGCAAAACGCATTATTACATTAAAGTATATTTCTCTTGTCAATTTAATTATGGATCAAGAAGTTGTAACCGAGTTGATTCAAGCAGATTGTAATAAAAAACGAATCAAAGAAGAACTTCAAAAATTATTAGAGCCTGGCCATCGCAATAAAGTGCTGCAAAATTACGATATATTAGAACAAAAATTAGGTGGAGTTGGCGCGAGTAAAAACACAGCAAAACTCATTGTTGCCGATTTAAAACAAAATAATTAATTGATTTGAAACGAATTGTAATTTTTCTGCTTTTAGCAATTGCTGTTACTTCTTGTAAATCCACTTCGACAGCGGTATCAAAAAACAGCACAAAAAGCGAATCGAAAAAAGAAAACAGAGCTTTGGTTAATAATTTAATTGAAAAAGCTACTGATAATATTGGCGTTCGCTATAAAGCAGGTGGAACTACAAAAAGCGGTTTTGATTGTTCTGGATTAGTTTACACCACTTTTGAAAGTGAAAATATCCAACTTCCGAGAAGTTCTTTTGATCAAGCAAAAATTGGAAAAGTTGTCCCATTAAATGACGCCAAAAAGGGAGATTTAATTTTCTTTAAAACCAACAAAAGCAGACAAATCAATCACGTCGGACTAATTACAGAGGTCAATTCTGATGAAATAAAATTTGTCCACTCATCTACCTCAAAAGGTGTAATTATTTCCTCTACCAAAGAACCTTATTACAAAAACTCCTTTGAGCAGGTAAATAGGATTCTTCAATAAAAAGATATTTTTTTATTATTTTTCTTACAAATATTTAATACTTTTAAGCCATGAAAGTATTAGATTTTCCGTTAATAAAAATTACAATCGCTTTTATAATAGGTGTCATCACAGCTTATTATTTACACTTATCTATTGCGGCAATTCATTATTTGCTACTAATTTGTCTTTTCTTATTTGTCAGTACCTATTTATGGAATTTAAAAAACAATAAGAAAACAATTCTTTTTGGGATTTCAGTTTACTTGCTCTCTTTTTTCTTAGGTTCTTTTACTCTTATTAGCCATACCGAAAGTCTTCAAAAGAACAATTACACGCATTGCAAAGCAGCATTTGAAACAAAACAATCTCTTACTTTAATCTTGAGAGAAAAATTAAAAAGCAATGATTTCAGTGATCGTTACATTGGGCATATCAAAACCATTTCAGGAAAAGTTTATTCTGGAAAAATAATTGTAAACGTTCAAAAAGATAGTAACCGCAATGCTCTAATTATAGGAAACAACATTAAAATTCAAACGCTTTTACAGCGAAATAAACCCAGTAAAAATCCAAATCAATTTGATTACAGTAGATATTTGGCAGACAAACAAATTTATGCTCAGATTTATTGTTCTAAAAAAGAAATTTTGGTGAACAAAAACATTCAAAAAGACATTTGGTATTATTGTGCCAAATTACATTCGCGAATAATTTTTAATCTTGAAAAGTCAAAATTCAACAAATCTGAAATGAATGTTGCTCTGGCGCTCATTTTAGGTCAGCAGCAGGACATTTCACAAGACATTATCCAAGATTATCAATACTCTGGCGCTACACACGTTTTATCGGTTTCTGGGCTTCATGTAGGCTTTATAATGATTTTTATAACCTTTATACTCAAACCAATTCCAAACACAAAAAAAGGTTCATTTTTTAAACTGGCTTGCATTCTAATTTCCTTAGCTGGTTTTGCTATTATTTCTGGCTTATCGCCTTCCGTTTTACGATCTGTAGTCATGTTCTCCTTTCTTGCAATTGGAAATCATTTGCGCCGAACTGGCAACATCTACCATACTTTACTCGTTTCAATTTTACTAATATTACTTTTTGAGCCTTATTTCTTATTTGATGTTGGCTTTCAATTAAGTTACATCGCACTTTTTTTCATTCTTTGGCTACAGCCTGTTTTAAAAAACATTTATAAACCAAAAAACAAAATAACAATTTACATTTGGGAAGCTTTAACGGTTTCATTCGCTGCTCAAATTGGCACATTGCCTTTATGCCTTTATTATTTCCATCAATTTCCAGGGTTATTTTTTGTCACAAACATTATTATACTCCCTATTTTATCCTTTATCATGATTGCTGGAATTGTGGTTATGATTATCTCCATTTTCACCAGTCCGCCCTTATTCATCACCATGATTTTTGAGAAAAGCATCTATCTGCTAAATCTTACAATTCATGCTGTTGCTTCTATAGATTCGTTTGTTATCAGAGACATCAGCTTTAATTTGTTTCATTTATGGGCATTTTCTTTATTTATAATCAGCACCATTATCTGGATTAAAAAACCAAGTTTCAGCAAATTGCTATATGCATTGATTTCGATTATTGCGATCCAGCTTGCCTTTATTTTAACCAAAATAGAAACAGAAAAAGAAGAAGAATTGATTGTTTATAACGAAAGAAACAATACACTCATTTCCGAGCGTTCAGGAAGAAATCTTGTATTTTTTACTAGAGATACTGTTATTGAAAACAACAGAAACATCAATTCGTATCTCGTAGGGAATTCAATTGCGCTGTCTAGAATCACAGAGATCAAAAATGTGCTTTATTTTAAAGACACCAAAATTCTAATTATTGACAGCACTAAAACTTTACCAGAAAAAGTAAATCCAGATATCTTAATTCTTACTCAGACCTCAAAAATAAATCTGGATCGATTGCTAGAAAATATTCGTCCTAAAATTGTTATTGCTGATGGATCGAACTCTAATTCGATTCAGAAAAATTGGAAAAATAGTTGTCTTAAAAAAAATATCCCTTTTCATTCAACAAAAGAAAAGGGATATTATAGATTGTAATTTTATTCTGGATTTAAAATCAAATCCGATTCAGAAATCCATGATTTAACGCCAGAAGCTTTATAGCCAATAAGTCCTAGTTTATTAAAATTGGTTTTTCCTTTTCTACTGGTAACTTCAGAAAAACACACTTGCGGAACCTCTTCTATACCAAAAGCATTTTTCAATCGCAAATTTTGCTCTTTACTAGCATCAGAAATAGATGGATCAGAGAGATCAAGTTTGACCAAAATAACATTTTTACGCGACCATTCTTCAAAATCACGAGTGGCAAAAATTTCATTTTGCAATTGAGGACTCACGTTTTGACTAGTAAAAAAAATCAGCAAAGGCTTTCTCTTTTCCGCACTTACAGTTACGGCATCATTAATGTCTGTTTTCCATATTATATTTTGAGAATTCATATAAAATGGACTTAAAAAAAATAGTAGGATAAGTAATTTTTTCGGCATATAATTTTGGTTTGGGTTATGTTAATAAAACTAAAATAGTATAAAAATATAATCCAATAAAGAATTTAAGAGATTAAAAACCAAGTTCTAAGCATTAAAATCAAATTGACAATAAATTGCCTGTTTTTTAATAAATGTGAAATAAACACTAATAAAAACAATCAAATATTGATTGATCTTTTTTTAGAATAAAAAAAATCCCCTCCTGTAAAACAGAAAGGGGACTAAAAAAAATTAAAATAAAAGTCGAATGAAATCGTTTACTATTCTGATGGATGTAAAATTGCATTTGATTCTGCAATCCAAGCTTTCGCTCCTCCAGGTTTATAGGCTATTTTTCCTAAAGCACTAAATGTAGTTTTGTTTTTTCTTACCGATGCCATTGCAAAGCATACTTCTGGAAGATCTTGAACTCCAAATGCATTTTTTAATTTTACATTCTGTTCACGATCACTATCTGAAGCATTCATATCAGACAAATCTAATTTTACTAAGACCACATTGTCACGTGACCATACAGCAAAATCGGGCGTTTTAAAGATTTCATTTTGAAGATTTTCTGGTACACCTGAGGCAGTGAATAAAATCAGCATTGGTTTTTTCTGGTCATTACTTATAGCAATAGCATCTGTCATGTTTGTTCTCCATGCTAAGTTTTGTGCTTGGGCCATAAATGAACCTAAAAAAAATAGTAGGATAAGTAATTTTTTAGTCATATAAATTGGTTTTGGTTAGATTAGCAAGACGAAATTAACATTATATTTTAGTTATCCAAATTTTATTAGCACAAAAAATACATTATATGTTTTTTTAAACGTGATAAAATAAATAATACTCAATTTGCCTATATTTTGTAAAGAATTTTTCCTACTAAACAAAAAAAAGGTCCCTTACAGTGTAAGAGACCTTTTGATATTTTTTTATTCTAAATTTATAATTTCTTCGGATGCACTATACCTTCTGCAACATTTAACCAAGCAGATGGCCCACCAGCAACATATCCTGTTTTACCAAGACCTTTAAAATTAACTCTTCCGTCTTTTGTTTCTGCACTTGTAAAGAAAACAGTTGGAAACCCTTGAATACCGAAAGCTTGCTGCAATTCATTGTTTTGACTTTTAAGCTCTGGCGTTTGTGCAACAGCTCTAGGATAATCTAATTCTACTAGAACTACATTATCAGTCGCCCACTTTTTAAATTCGGCAGTTTTTAAAACTTCATTTTGCAAACGAATACACCAACCACACCAATCACTGCCTGTAAAAAACATTAGCATAGGCTTTTGTTCTTTGTTACTTATAGTAATGGCTTCTCTAACATCTGTATACCATTTTAATTCTTGTGCCTGAATATTTGCGGCTCCAATTAAAAACAAAGCGATGAGTAGTATTTTTTTCATAACGAGGAATTTTATGCAAATTTATGCAAAAAGTTATTACAATATAATTATTTAACTTCCTGCATTAATCTCTTGATTAGCGGGGTAGCCACAATTAAAACAACTCCGGCAATTAAAGAATACAATGCTAATTGATAATATCCGTCTGTATAGGCAATAAGTTTAGACATTAATGTAGTTCCAGTGTTGGCATCAGATATTTCGGCTCCCAATTTCCCAGCAGCAAACTGACCAAATGCACTAGACAAGAACCACAATCCCATCATCATTCCAAACAATCGTTTAGGAGATAA
The DNA here is from genome assembly GCF_002303885.1 of Flavobacterium sp. ACN2. Taxonomy (GTDB): domain Bacteria; phylum Bacteroidota; class Bacteroidia; order Flavobacteriales; family Flavobacteriaceae; genus Flavobacterium. Next base: position 386,732 of record NZ_MRCM01000002.1, read on the forward strand.
TTTGGTAATTACCGACATTCCGATTGGACCAATACACAACTCTCCAAGCGTATAAACAAGATATCCTAAAGCAAAAACATCCAGAGAACTTAATCCATCTGCATCTACAAAAAATCTAGCAGAGTAAAAGATAAAGAAACCTGCCGCAAGAAGAATAAATGACAAACCAAACTTAATAACAGTATTCGGTTCAATTTTTCGCTTAGCCATTAATATCCATAATAACCCAACTAATGGGCTAAAAATAACAACATACAATGAATTGATACTGTTATTTACCACATTTGGATCAATATGAAAAAACAACAACTTGTTCGATAAATTGTCTTTTGCAAACAAAGACAATGAACCTCCAGATTGCTCCGAGATGGCCATAAACATAAAGTATCCAAAAATGAATACAAATGCAGCTAAAAGTTTTCTCTGCTGTTTTCCATCTTTTAACATTATCAATTCATATGCAAAATATCCTAATGCCACTACTCCCATAGTATACATAAAGTACTCTGTAAAATCAGAATTGATAACCATTATATAAACTAGTGGAATTACAACAAAAGAACCTACATAAACTGCAGTTTCATAAAGATTACGTTTTTTAGGTGCATGGTTTTCTAATGGAGAATTTCCAATTGGCGCAAGATGCTTTTTCGTTAAAAGAAAAGTAATAACTCCAATTATCATCACAATTGCCGCAGAAAGAAAACAAAGACTCCAAGAATAGTTTTTTCCTAAATAAATAGGAATTGCACCACCAAGCATTCCTCCAATATTAATTCCTGCATAAAACAATCCGTAACCAGCATCTCGACGGCCGTCACTTTCATGATACAACTCTCCTACCATTGAAGATACGTTTGGTTTAAAAAAACCAGTTCCGATAATAGAAAGTGTTATTCCGTAGTAAAAGAAATCATGCGGAGAAGCTGCAATAAGCAAGTTCCCAAGAATCATGACAATTCCTCCAAAAAGAAGCGATTTCTTAAAACCTAGTATTTTATCGGCAAAGATTCCACCGATAAAAGTAAATGCATATACAAAAGCCTGAATTGCTCCATATTGCAAATTTGCTTTTCCTTCTACTAGACCTAATTGGTCTACCATAAAAAAAGCTAAAACCCCTCTCATTCCGTAGAAACAAAAACGCTCCCACATTTCAACCAAAAACAAGTACCACAATTGTTTTGGGTACTTGCCTTTAAAATTTTGAATTTCTTCTAAAGTAATATTGTTTTCCATTTTTTATCTAACACCGTGCATTAATTTTTTCAATAGTGGTGTTAAAGCAAATAATAAAATTGCAGCAATACCAGTTAGGACAACAAATACCATAAAGAATTCATATAAGTTATGGATTTCAAATCCTGCAAAAATTGGGTTTTGCGCACTAATTTGATGATGATCCAACAAAGCCAATTGGTCTGCTGAAAGCGTTATTTTTTTATCTAAAACTGCCTGAAGATCGATTCCTAATTCTTTTGCTTTTGCAAATTTATCACCAGTTGCTGGTAAAATAGAACCTAAAGTTCCTCCTAAAGCGTAACCTGATGCATTAGACAAGAAGAATACTCCGTATAATAATGATGCAAAACGTTTTGGAGATAATTTACCAACCAATGACAAACCAATTGGAGACAAACACAACTCTGCACATGTATTTAAGAAATATAATAAGATCAACCATTTAACTAGCAAGAAACCTGAAGTTCCGATATAAGAAACCTGAGTCGCGATCATAAAGAAACTAATCGAAATGATTACTAAACCTGCAGCCAATTTTACAGGAGAAATCGGCTCTTTCCCTTTAGCTCTTAAAGTATCCCAAAGCACACTGAAAGGAACTGCTAAAAGCACAACAAATAATCCGTTAAAAATTTGAACCATCGATGGTGGCATTGCCCAACCAAAGAAATGTCTGTCTGTTTGGTTATCTGCAATAAAAGTTAAAGACGAACCCGCCTGCTCAAATGCCGCCCAGAAAAAGATAATAAAGAACGATACGATGTAGATTACAATAATTCTATCTCTTTCAATTTTAGTTAAAGAAGTATCAGAGATAATTAATCCTGCCAAAGCCAAACCACTTGAGTAAATCAAAGTATAAATTAAGTTCTGACCTACAACATAATGAAAAAAGAAACCTAAAGCAATAAAAGCAACTCCTGCCATAGCAAGCGCTTTATTTGAAAAGTTTGCTTTCTGAGCTTCTCCTTCTTCAAAATCTGAAGCATCATTTTTAGAAGGAAGTCCTCCTAATGGTTTTCCTTCTGGAGAAACCACATATTTATTTTTTAAGAAGTAGAACAAAATTGTTCCTAACAACATAGCCACAGAAGCCGCCATGAATCCCCATCTAAAAGCGTGGATATCTCTAATTCCACCAGCATCTTTAACATCTCCTAACAAAGGACAGATAGACTGACCTAAGAATGCTCCGATGTTAATTCCCATATAGAAAATAGTAAATGCACTATCCAATTTTGTTTTTTCTTGTTTTGGATACAAACTTCCAACCATACTAGAAATGTTTGGCTTAAAGAATCCGTTACCAAAAACAATTACACCCAATGCAGAGTACATAACGATTTTTGCCAAGTCTAAATTAGACTCAAAAATACTTCCGCTCGTAAACAAAAGCATTTGTCCTATTGCCATTAACAACCCTCCCAATAAGATACAGTTTCTGTTTCCTAAATAGCGGTCAGCAACAAAACCTCCTAACATTGGAGTCAAATAACAAAGCCCAAGGAAACCTCCGTAAATTAAAGAAGCTTCTTCTTCCTTCATTAATAATGAATTCACAAGGAATAAAGTTAATAAAGCTCGCATTCCATAAAAATTGAATCGCTCCCACATCTCCGTTCCAAACAATACCCAAAGCCCTTTTGGATGCGCGGTTTTTACTTGTGTTTCTCCCATATTATTCACTATTTAATTAGGTTATGATTTTAAATTATAGATTTTCTTTGATGAAATTGGTCATTTTTGTGTAAAGCTGAACTCTAGTGTTTCCGCCATAAATACCGTGGTCTTTATCTGGATAAATTTGAGAATCAAACTGTTTATTAGCCTGAATTAAAGCTTCCATCATCTGCATCGAGTTTTGAACATGAACATTGTCATCTCCAGAACCGTGAATCAACAAGAACTTTCCTTTCAATTTACTAACATGATTAATTGGAGAGTTTTGATCATATCCGCTTGCATTTTCCTGTGGAGTCTGCATGTATCTTTCTGTATAAACGCTGTCGTAAAATCTCCAGTTGGTAACTGGCGCAACAGCAATTGCCATTTTAAACACATCATTTCCTTGGAAAATACAGTTAGAAGCCATAAATCCACCGTAGCTCCATCCGAAGATTCCAATTCTTGAAGCATCAACATAAGAATAAGCACCAATTACTTTTGCAGCATCTATTTGGTCTTCAACCTCATATTTCCCTAATTCTTTTTGAGTCACTTTTTTGAAATCAGCTCCTTTATAACCTGTACCTCTTCCGTCAACACAAGCTACGATATAACCTTGCTGCGTTAATGAAAGGAACCAGTAATCATTAGAATTATTCCACTGATTTGCTACCTGCTGAGATCCTGGACCAGAATATTGGAACATGAAAACAGGATATTTTTTTGAAGGATCAAAATCTTTTGGTTTTAAAATCCAAGCATTCAATTCATTTCCTTTTGCTGTTTTTAAAACAATAAATTCTTTCGAAGGAAGGTCATACCCTTTCAATTTATCAGCAAGAGCCTGATTATTTTCGATAACCTGAATTTCTTTTCCAGCTTTTGCATCATTTAAAGTATAAACCGTTGGCTGTGTAGCGCTAGAATACGTATTGATAAAGTATTGTAAATTTGGACTGAATGTCGCTTTATTTGTTCCAACTTTAGAAGACAAACGAACTTTATTTTTTCCGTCTAAACCAATTCTGTAAAGATCTCTATTGATAGAACCATTTTCTGTAGATTGGTAGAAAATCGTTTTTGTTTTTTCGTCGAAACCGTAATATGAAACCACTTCCCAGTTTCCTTTTGTAACTTGATTTTTAAGTTTTCCGTTTTTATCATATACATAAATATGATTAAAACCGTCATTTTCGCTTGTCCAGATAAAACTGTTATCTTTTAAGAATGTCAAATTATCATTGATATCTACATATGCTTTATCTTTTTCATTCAAAACTACTTTTGCAGCAGCTGTGTTTCCATCAACAAACAATAAGTCTAAATTATCTTGGTGACGGTTCAAAACCTGTGCACAAAGTACATTTGCATCATTTGTCCATTGCATTCTTGCAATATAGAAATCATTATATTTTCCTAAATCTACTTTTTTAGTTGCTGCAGCAGCTACATCATAGATATGTAATGAAACTTCTGAGTTTTTTTCTCCAGCTTTAGGATATTTAAAAGTCTCAATTTTTGGATATAAATCTTTATGAAATATTGACATTGAAAACTCAGGAACTTGACTTTCGTCAAAACGAATATAAGCTACTTTTTTACTGTCTTTACTCCAGTCGAAAGCGCGAACAAATGCAAATTCTTCTTCGTAAACCCAGTCCGTAATACCATTTATAACAGCATTTTTCTTTCCGTCTGTTGTAATAGCCGTAGATTTTTTTGATGCTACGTCGTATACATATAAGTTATTTTCTTTTGCGTAAGCGATTTTTGTTCCGTCAGGTGAGAATGTTGGCTCTTGAATTTGAAAATCAACAAGTTTGATCAGAGATTTTGCTGCGATATCATAAAGGTAGTAATCGGCAGTAAAAGAGTGACGGAAGATTTTAGAAGAATGACAAGCAATTAAGATCTTTTTTTCAGAAACATCAAAAGTGTAGCTGTCAATTCCGTCGGCAAGTTCTTTAAAGTTCTTAGTATCAATAAGATTGGATACTTTTTTCAGGGTAGCAAAATCGTATAAATCAATCTGCATACTTCTGCTCGCTTGGTCAATATTTAAAACAGTATATTGATTTGTATTTTTCAGCGATTGTAGTTCATCCATTCCTTTAGCCCGGAAAGTACCGCTAAAAACATTTTCGACAGTTATTTTCTGCTGTCCAAAAACAACCGCAGTTAAGAATAAAAGTACTGCAGTAAATTTGCTTGTATTCATTAGAATTATTTTAAATATAAAAAGAGCCCAATTTTAGTAAAAAAAATAAACATAATACACATTTTAAGTGTTAAATGTTAAAAAAAATAACGATTGCGTACTTTCATGTCTGAAATAGATTGCAATCAAAACTCTTAAAATAGTATCTTTGTGCACACAATACTATTTAATACATTGAGAATGAACAACGCTGTTGCCGGATTTTCTAAATTATCCAAAAAAGAAAAAATTAACTGGATTGCAAATGAATATTTTTCAAATCCTGAAGAGGCACAAAATATTATAAGAAATTACTGGAATTCAGACGAAAAGGTTCAGCAGCTTCATGACGAATTTATAGAAAACACCATTACAAACCTTTATATCCCACTTGGAGTTGCTCCTAACTTTTTGATTAACGGAAAATACAAAACAATTCCGATGGCAATTGAAGAAAGTTCTGTAGTTGCAGCAGCTTCAAAAGCCGCAAAATACTGGTCGACAAGAGGCGGATTTAAAGCTACTATTATCAATACTGAAAAAATTGGTCAGGTACATTTTACTTATAGCGGAGATGCAGAAAAACTAACTCAGTTTTTTGACCAATTAAAACCAAAATTCTTTTCAGAAACGCAAAGCATTACCAAAAATATGCAGCAGCGTGGTGGAGGAATTTTAGATATTAAACTAAAAGACAAAAGAAGTTTACTTGAAAACTACTATCAGCTTCATGCTACTTTTGAAACAAAAGACAGCATGGGAGCCAATTTCATCAATTCTTGCTTAGAGCAATTTGCCACTACTTTAAAAGAAGAAGCTCAAAATTCTGACTTGTGCAAAAATGGTGAAAACCTAGAGGTCATAATGAGTATTCTCTCTAACTACGTGCCGCACTGCCTTGTTAGAGCTGAAGTTTCTTGCCCAATCGAAGAATTAGCAGAAAAACACATCACCAATCCTCAAGAATTTGCAGAACGTTTTGTTCAAGCTGTTCAAATCGCAGAAGTTGAACCTTTTAGAGCAGTTACCCATAACAAAGGCATCATGAATGGTGTCGATGCTGTAATTCTGGCAACAGGAAACGATTTTAGAGCCGTAGAAGCTGGCGTTCATGCTTATGCAGCTCGAAATGGTCAATACGCAAGTTTATCTCACGCCAAAATCGAAAACGGAATCTTTACTTTTTGGCTTGAAATTCCGCTTGCAGTTGGCACAGTTGGCGGCTTAACCTCTTTACATCCTTTAGTAAAATTGTGCTTAGAAATTTTAGAGAAACCATCCGCACAAGAATTAATGCAAATTGTAGCAGTTGCAGGTTTAGCACAAAATTTTGCTGCATTGCGCTCGCTAACCACCACTGGAATTCAGGAAGGACATATGAAAATGCACCTTAACAACATTATCAATCAATTTGAAGCTACCGATGAAGAGCGTCATTTAATTAAAACACACTTCAAAAAAACAGCTGTTTCTCATAGCGCTGTGGTAGAATTTATTGAAAACTTAAGAAAATAAAAAAGTCAAAAATTCCAATATTTTAAGTTCCAAATTCCAAATTCCAAATTTCCTACTTGGAATTTGGAATTTCACATTTGGAATTTGAAATTTAAGATTTAGAATTTATATAATAAAACAAGTATGTCAACAACCTTTTATAGTAACGGAAAACTTTTTATTGCTGGAGAATATCTGGTTTTGGATGGAGCAGATGCTTTTGCGTTGCCTACAAAATTTGGTCAGGATTTAGTGATTGAAGATTCAGAAGACAAACAAATTGAATGGAAAAGTTATGATTACGACAAACACTTATGGTTTGAAGAGACTATTTCATTTGACGAAGTTATAAAAGGTTTAAACTCTCAAATTGACACGGTAAAATCGACTTTAGTCAACATACTGCATGAAGCTTATATTTTAAATCCAAAGTTTATTGATAACGCTACAGGCTATAAAGTAAGCACGCATTTGGGTTTTCCAAAAAACTGGGGATTAGGAACTTCCTCAACTCTTATAAATAATATTGCCCAGTGGGCTCAAATTAATGCTTTTACGCTATTAAATAATAGTTTTGGCGGAAGCGGTTATGATATTGCGTGCGCACAAAACAACACCCCTGTTTTATACAGAATAAAAGATAATTTCGTACAGCAAGTTGAATTTAACCCAGACTTTAAGGAGCACATTTATTTTGTTTATTTGAATAAAAAACAAAATAGCAAATCTGCTATTTTCTCTTACAACAACCATAAAAACAATCATTTAGCAGACCTAATTGCAGAAAACAATAAAATCACAAATGCGATTCTTCATGCTCAAACATTAAAAGATTTTGCTTCTGCAGTTCAGAAACATGAAATTCATTTGAGCAAAATCTTAGAAATGCAAACTATAAAAGAAGCTATTTTTCCTGATTTTAATGGTGTCATTAAAAGTCTAGGAGCTTGGGGCGGCGATTTTGTTATGGTAGTTTCTAAAGAAAATCCGAAAGACTATTTCTTTAATAAAGGATATGAGACGATTTTAACTTATAAAGAAATGATTTTATAAAATCAATTTTGAAAAAAAGACATTAATTAGCCTTTTTAGTGCTTTTAACGTGCTTTGTCTCTAAACGACGCACAGCTTTGCTTTCTTGCTCATTAGACTCTATAAGCCTATTGTGCAAGCGTTCAGCCATTTTTTCGATGCTGTTTGTAATAGAATCGTAAACCACTTCCATTCGGCGGTGTTTCTCCTCTTTTACTGCCCTTAAAACATCTTCTACAAAAACTTTATCATATTTTTCGGCAACAGAATCATGTGTATTTGTCAATCTGATCACATAGTCGTTACTCAAAATAGTAACTTTAAAATGCTGCTCTTCATTACTCAAATAATACTTTCCACCCAATTCATCAACATTGATGTCGGTGCTGCCCACTTTTAAAAGCTCGATAATAATCCCATAAATATGACTTTCTATTTTGGTATATACTCTCGGCTTCTTTCTAAAAAAATTAAAAGTAAAAAACATTAAATGATTAATTATTAAGGATATTGGTTTTGGTTTGTTTCTTATTTTTTTTCAGCAAAAGCCAAAAATATGTTAAAATAAAAAATCGAGCAAATAAACTGTAATATTTTGAAAATCACAAGTTTTTCAAATTAAATTTCGATAATCCCTATATACTTTAGGAAAATTAATACAAAGTAAAATTATTTACTTCTGAAAAATAAATAAACTCTATTTAGATTTACAAAATTAAAACCGCTAATTATCAATAAACCAATTTTTTAGCAAAGTCACTAAAAACAAAAAAGCCCAAAACATTTAGTTTTGGGCTTTTATATATTAACCTTTTACTTAATAAAACTAGTAGTTAAATTGCAATCTGTTATCTTCAATTTTAGCATTGTTTTTCAACGCTGGTAATACTCTACTTGCATCATTAGCACTTTGAGCTTTTACTTTCTCTACATAAGCAGCGTGATTAGCAATTGCAGGAGCTTTTACAGTTTTAATGTTTTTAACAACATAAACACCAGTATTTCCTTCAATTGGAGCAGAGATTTTGTTTGCTGTTAAAGCAAATGCATTACCTACTACTCTTGGCTCTTGCCCAACTCCACCTGGCAATACAGGATTATCTAGAGTTACATCTGTAGCTTGTTGAACCGCAACTCCTGCAGCTTTAGCAATAGCCTCAATGCTAGAACCTTGCATTTTAGCTTTTAACAATTCTGCTTTTTTCTTGTTTTTCAAGATTGGCTCAACATAAGGTCTTGCCATATCAACAGAAACTAAACCTGATTTGTTCTCACCTTTATATTGTGCGATAACGTGTCCGATGTTTGCAATTTCAAAACGTTTTACATCTCCTTTATCAGTTTCTTTATCAAAAGCCCATCTTACAATGTTACGTTGGTTTCCTAATGGTCCAAACGCTTCATCCATAGCTTTTGCATTAACTGGCTGAGCCACTTTTAAACCTAATTCTTTCGCTGCAGCATTGAAATCTTTATCAGCAGCATCCATTTCGAATTTAGTAGCTAATGTAAATACTTTATCAGAAGTAGCTTCAGAAGGCTCGATTTTTTGAGCAATTGTAGCTAAACGAATTCCGTCTTGTTTGTCTGTAATTTTGATAATGTGAAATCCGAAAGGAGTTTCTACTAAACCAACTTTACCAATTCCGTTGCTGAATACAAAATCATTGAAAGCTTTCACCATTTGGTTTGGTCCAAAATATCCTAAATCACCACCTTGCTGTGCAGATGAATCATCAGAACTTGTAAAAGCCAACATCATAAAACTATCTGGTTTAGCTTGAACTTGAGCTAAAATTTCTTCCGCTTTAGCTTTAGCTTCTTCTTTAGTTCTTTTCTCTTTTGGATTTGGAGTTTGAGATCCTTCATAACCAATTAAGATATGACTTGCTTTTGCATTAACACCCGCTTTAAATCCTAAAGATTTAGAGATTGCATAGTATCTTCCGTAAACGTATGGTCCGTAGATTGCTCCAGCTGGTAAGCTAAATAATTTGTCTGCATCAACTGCTGGCAATGCATTTTTAGGAACATAAGTAGAATCGTAAGGCACATCAGAATTTGCATTTACAAATTCAGCAATGTTTGTTGCGCTTTTAAATCCTGGCAATGTATCGTTTTTACCTGTTTTTGCATTGTAAACAACGCTTCCTGATAATAAAGCAGTTAATTTAGCTTTAATTTCTGCCTCATCTTCTTTAGAAGCTTTATCTTCAACTAAAACGTACTGAATTTCGCGAGTTGCATCAGCTTTGAATTTTTTCTCGTTTTTCTTCATGTAAGCTACGATCTCATCATCAGAGATTTTTACTTCACTATCTTTAATAGAAGAATACGGAGCTGCTGCATAAGCAAAACTCACTTTATTAGCTTCCATTTCATACTTTAATTTTCCTTCACTAGCAGTTGTGTAAAGTCCTGATTTAATTAAAGTATTATAGATTTGAAACTTAGCGTTCAATTCAGCATCTTTCTCTTTCTCAGCGATGTATTGTGCAGCTTCTGGATTTGTTTTAAAATAATCTTTAAACTTAACAACATCAAAAATTCCTGCTGCGTTTAAGAACATTGGGTTTTTACCAATATTTGGATCTGATTTCAAAACCTCTAAAATGTGTTTTTCACCAACTCTCAATCCTAATTTATCAAATTGAGATGACAATAAAGCGATTGAAACTTCTTGATCCCAAACTCTGTTTGCAGCTTCAGTGGAAGTTATACCTTGCCCACTTTTTTCAACATTACTAACTTTAACTCTAAAGTCTTCAAATGAAATATCTTTTCCATCGATGCTTCCTACATCTTTTGAACTTTGACCAAATGTTCCTCTTGTAAATAGATCTTGTATTATAAATGCAAATAATGCAAGTGCAATAACTCCTATCAATAAAGCGGAACGCTGTCTAATTTTTGCTAAAACTGCCATTTTATTATCGTTAATTTTATATTCAGTTTGCGAAAATACAATTATCTAGTTAATAACAATACAACTAGCGTTTTATTTTCAACATTTTTTTTCATTAATTTAAAAAATCAGTCTTTAATTGTCATTTTGACTAGTTCTATTTTCTTATTTGATGCCTCTTCAATATAAAAATGAAACTTATCTATTACAATTTTATCTCCTTTTTGTGGGATTTCTTTTGTATGATTGACAATAAAACCTCCTAATGTGCCATAAGAATCTTCTTCTGGAATCATTAATTTATAGGTCTCATTCAAATACTCAACATCTAATCGTGTTGAAAACAAATACTTGCCTTCTCCAATTTGCTCTTCGATCAATTCTTCATCTAAATCGTGCTCGTCTTCAATTTCCCCAAAAAGCTCTTCTACAATATCTTCAATTGTGATAATTCCTGAAGTCCCTCCATATTCATCTAAAACTACTGCCACATTTTTTCGTTTTTTGATCAATAAATTCAGAACATCTTTAATTAAAATGGTTTCTGGAACAAATTCAACGGTCATTAGAACCGATTTTATTGTAGCTGGTTTTTTAAACAAATCGAAGGAATGAACATAACCTACAATATCATCTAATGAATTCTGGCTTATGATAATTTTAGAATATCCTGTTTCGATAAATAAGGCTCTAAGATCGTCTACAGTATCAAACAAATCTATGTCGACAATCTCTGTTCGAGGCGTCATAATATCGCGTGCCTTAACAGCTGAAAATTCTAAAGCATTTTGAAAAATCTGAATTTCAGAATCCACTTCTTCATCTTCTTCAACTGTGCTCATTTGCTCTGTGATGTAATTTCCTAGCTCAATTCGACTAAATAAATGAATTTGGCTTCCTTCTGTTTTAAAAAATTTACTCAACACAAAATCTGCAATCCAAATAAAGAAAGTCGAGATATAATAAAACAATCGGTAAAATAAATAAGCCGGAAGTGCCAAAATCTTAATTAAAGAATTGGCATAAATTTGAAAAAATACCTTAGGAAAAAATTCTGAAGTCAGCAGCACTACAAATGTAGCTAGAAGTGTCTGGATAAGGATATTCCACCAATCAGAAAAAACTAAACCAAAATAAGCCATCCAATCTAAAATCAGATCGCCCATAAAAAAACCGTAAATCACCAAAGCTACATTGTTGCCAATAAGCATGGCAGCGATAAACTTAGAAGGATTTTCGGTTAATTTTGTTAAGATTCGAGACAAGAAATCGTCTTGTTTCTTTTCTATTTCGAGATAAATTTTATTGGCGGATGTAAAAGCTATTTCCATCCCAGAAAAAAAGGCAGCTAGTATTAAACAGATTACTATAATACTAATTTCCATTTTTATTGTTTTTTGTTTCGGTCATTATGCCTATTAAGAAATCTTCTCCTAAAGAAAAACATAAAAACAGCCATCCCTGCAATTACAAAATAGAAAGGATAACTTTCATCGCCTTCATTCAGTTTTACAATACCATCATAAGTAAAGAAAACCGCAAAAAGGATGTAAACGTATTGTGTATATTTTAAATAACCCATAATATTATAATTCTTCGTCTGATTCAATTTCACCGCTTATTCGCTGCGAATTAATCACTTTAAAATCTCTACTAAAATCTATTCCCTGACCATAGGAAACCCCTTTTTTATCGGTCAATTTGAACTTTCGTTCTGTATAAAACCACTCGTTTTTCTGATCGAAATACAATTGTTCTGTTTCTAAAACCTGTCCTTCTTCAGAAGTAATCTTTACTTTACCGATCAAATCAATAATTCCGGTGTTTTTATAGGAAACCGCATAATTACCTCTAATAAAGGTACGTTTCTGCTTTTTATCATATAACGTAACATCGATTCCTTTAGGGAATTCTGTAAAAGGAAAATCAAGATTGGAATAATCTAGCATTTTCGGACTGATCAGAACTCCTGTAATGCGTCCAGAATCTGTGTATTTAATATTTACAGTATCGGCATCACTGGCAGGAACAAACTCTGAGAAGTTAATTTTCTGAACTTCTTTAAAATTACTTTCGCATCCAAAAAACATTGTCACAGCAATAACTGTGACAACTAATAGACTATATCTTTTTGGTAAATTCATTTGCCAAATGTAGTAAATTGTAATGAGCTTCTAAAAGATAAAATATTTTGTTTATTGGAATTTGCTCTTCACAAACCATTTGTCGTTGAAAGAGAAACTCACACTAAAATTAACATAATTCTCTTGCACTAAATCTGATGCCGTTGTACCACGTTTACCAAATTCAACTCCGAAATTTAGATTTGAAAAAGATCCTGGAATTGGAACTCCAGCTCCTAAACTCATTCCGATATCTTTAATAGATTCATTATTTACAATAAGACCGATTTTTTCATATTTCAAACCAGCTCTATAGGTAATTCTACTCAAATAACTAGTAAAAGAAGTATAATTTGGAAGGTAATATCCACCAAGAGCATATTTAGAATAGCTCTCATATCTTACATTACTTGCCTCATTATAATAATTTGCTAGCTGTCCGTCTCCTTGAAAAGTCATGTTAGCTCCCACAAGCCATTTTCTAGATTCACCAATACCAAAACCAACGCTCAATTTGTTCGGAAGTTTTAATTTTGTTGTTTCTGTTGGAGAAATATAAGGGTCAGAATCTCCTTGAACCGAAATAACTCTTTTGTTATCTGAATTCAGATTGCTAGCGAAAGTATAGCTTAAACTAGAAAAAATGCTCGTTTTTTTATCGATTTTCTTCTGATACATTGTACCGAAACTAAATGCCATACCAGAAAGTTCAGACGTATTCACTTCTGCCGTTCCGCTTTCAACTCCAGTAATACCTTCTATAGTTGTAGTTGTAATTTTTCCGAAATTATATTGTGCATCTGCTCCAATATTCCAGTTTTTCATGATTTTATATGACAAACCAAAATATACTTTATTCACACCACCTTTTCCATCAAGCTGAGAATTTAATGCACCTTCTGTAGCCGAATTGTCATTACGTATTTTGTATCCTACTGAACTTACAGGAATCAAACCAAATGAAGCTCCAAATTTCCCCATCGGAATACCTAATGCTAAATAATCAAAAGTAGTTCTTTGTGCTTTTTCTGATTGAGAAGTCGTCTTTAAATTAGAAGTAGCAAATGTTCCTCCAACTGTAAAAGTTGTCTGAATTAAGCTGGCATAACTTGCCGGGTTTTCTATATTTAAGTGAATCGTATCTTGCTCTACTGCAACTCCTGCCATAGATCTGTTTTCAAGTGTTCCCTTGAATCTCACATCTCCTATTCCGAAAAAAGAATAAGGTGAAGCAGTACCTTGTTGAGCGAATGAAACGAACGATATAAGCAAACAAGCGCTTAGTATTACTTTTTTAATCATTGTCGATTTTATATTGATATGTTTGGCTCAAACTCTCCAGAAGGAAATTTGAATTGGCAAATATGGTATTTTTTAATCGTTTAGCCAAAAAATCTGCATCGCCTCCCGTTAAAATTATGATAAAATTTGAAAACTCTTTCCGATATTCATCGATAAAACCGTCAATCTCATAGACGAAACCGTTGACAACACCAGAATGTATAGCCTGTGCCGTTGAGTTTCCTATATAAGAGTCGGGCTCTTCTAAGGTTAGTAACGGCAGTCTGGCCGTAAAATTATGCAGCGATTCATATCTTAAACGAAGCCCTGGAGAAATGGCTCCTCCTAAATAATTATCATTTTCGTCGATGAAATCGTAAGTTATGCAAGTTCCCGCATCGATAACCAAACGGTTTTGTTTTGGAAATTGAAGTGTTGCTCCTGCAGCCAAAATCATTCGATCTATTCCTAAAGTTTTTGGAGTTGCATACTTATTTTGAAAAGGGAAAACATCTTCGTGGGTAAAAAAGTGAACTTTTAGTCTGTTTTCAAAAGTCAAAAAGGACTGTTTTTCGATATTTCCTACCGAAGCAACAACCAAATCGGAGCATTTTGGATATTTTTCTAAAATTTTTTCAATTTTTTTTTCGATTTCATTTTTATCAAAAACAAAATTTTCTAGAGAAGTATTACCCTCAAATACAGACGCTTTAATTCTGGTATTGCCAACATCTATCGTTAAAATCATATTTCCATTTTTGCTTTTGCGAAGATACGAATAGATTTTTTCTAAAAAATGTTTTGCACAAACCAAAAATGATTATATATTTGCACCCGCAACAAGCACGGTACCTTAGCTCAGATGGTAGAGCAATGGACTGAAAATCCATGTGTCCCTGGTTCGATCCCTGGAGGTACCACGAAACCCGAATAGAAATATTCGGGTTTTTTGTTTTTATACTTTTCTGTTTTTTTTTGACCGCAAGGAACGCTAGGGTTTACGCAAAGGTTAGCAAAGTTTTTAAAATTAAACTTTGCGAACCTTTGCGTTTTTTCTTTGCGCTCTTTGCGGTTAAACCCTCTTCAAATTTTCTTTTGTGAGCCAATTCAAAAAAACGTTGCGAACCTTTGCGCTTTTTCTTTGCGCCTTAGCGGTTAAATTCAAATGTCAACAAATAAATAGTTTTTGTTAAAAAAGTATTAAGTGAATAACAAAATATCTTCTATATTCGTAAAACTGTATTTTTAGAATTCATTCATTAACAAGATCTCAAAGCAGTTTTATGAGCAAAACTTCTACTAAGGGCATTTGGAAAGTAATTTCAGCCTCTTCTATGGGCACCATGATCGAATGGTACGATTTTTACATTTTTGGCAGTCTAGCTGTCGTTATTTCAACTAAATTTTTTCCAAGCGACAATCCAACCGCAGCGTTTTTATCTACTTTGGCGACATTTGCCGCAGGATTTGTAGTTCGACCTTTTGGAGCTTTATTCTTTGGGAGACTTGGCGATATTATTGGGCGTAAATACACTTTCATGGCTACCTTATTATTAATGGGTGGTTCTACTTTTCTAATTGGCTGCATTCCAAGTTATGAATCCATTGGTTTTCTTGCTCCTTTATTGGTTTTGATTTTACGTCTATTGCAAGGGCTTGCTCTTGGAGGTGAATATGGCGGAGCCGCTACGTATGTTGCCGAACACGCACCTGCTGGAGAAAAAGGATATTGGACTTCTTGGATTCAGACCACTGCTACTGTTGGCTTATTTATTTCTCTAATGGTTATTCTAGCTACTAAAAGCGTACTTTCTCCTGAAGCCTTTGATTTATGGGGATGGCGTGTTCCGTTTTGGGTTTCGATTGCGATGGTTGGAGTTTCGTATTTAATTCGAAAAAATATGGACGAATCTCCAGTTTTCGCGAAAGCTAAAAAAGAAGGAACCACAAGCACAAATCCGTTAAAAGAAAGTTTTGGAAACCGATACAATTTAAAGTTTGTTCTTTTGGCTTTGTTCGGCGCTACAATGGGGCAAGGTGTTGTTTGGTATACGGGACAATTTTATGCCATGAGCTTTATGAAAACGGTAATGAATGTTGATTCTTCTCAAGTTGATGAATTATTAGGAATTGCTCTTTTAATTGGAACTCCGTTTTTTATTGTTTTTGGATGGCTGAGCGACAAAATTGGACGCAAATACATTATGATGTTCGGAATGCTATTGGCAATTTTATCATACAGACCTATTTATAAAGCAATGTACAACACAACAGACATTAGCCAAAAAATAGAAATCGCAGAAAATCCTAGAAAAACAACCGAAAAGAAAGCTGATGGAAGTTCTGTTACAACCATTCAAAAAAAATATACAGATGGCACAACCGTAATGGAGAAAAAAACGTACATGGAGAAAAAAGATGTGCAAACAAGTGTCTCTATTCAAATAACTCCAAATGATAAATGGGCTTTAATTTTTCTGGTTTTTATTCAAGTATTATTTGTAACCATGGTTTACGGTCCGATTGCGGCATTTTTGGTGGAGATGTTTCCAACCAAAATTAGATATACTTCTATGTCATTGCCTTATCATGTTGGAAATGGAATTTTTGGAGGATTGCTCCCTGCTATCTCTACTTACTTTGTATCACACGCCAAAACAGCAGGCAAAGCCGATTTTTATCTGGATGGATTATGGTATCCTATAATTATTGCTGGAATCTGCTTTGTTATTGGGATGATTTATATTGACAACAAAAACAAAATTACTCACCTTTAAAATTTACAAAAAAAATGAATGCGATTAAACAAGTTTTAGGGGCGTTATGGATTGCTTTAGCCGCAGCTGCTGCCTATTTTTGCGTGTTTGAATTTGGTTTGCCCAAACTTCTTTCAGACCAACAAGACGATTTAGTATTTGGTGTAATAATCTTATTTATACTTACTCCGCTAATCGTCATGGGATTAGGAACATTTGGATATTATTCTTTAATTGGAGAATATAACGACCCTAAAAGAAAAACAAATAAATAATTATAGCTAAACCACAAAAAATAATATCTGCTTATTCAATTACTTCAAAAGATATAAAAACATCAAAATAAAACATTTGCATTAAAAAACTACTTAACAAAAAAAAGGCTGTCCATTTCTAGACAGCCCTTTTTCATTACTAACCAAACCTAATTTTTAATAAACTTCACAACGCGAACCTTATTATATTCGTCAAACGCTTTTACTAGATATAATCCAGATGCTAAATTGCTTACAGAGAATTTATAGTCTGTATTTCCGTTTGTATTAAATGTTTTTACTAATTGTCCTGTAACAGAATAGATCTCTACTTTTGAAGTTATGAATCCTAAAGTAAAATAATCTGCAACAGGATTTGGATATAAATTAACTTGGCTTCCTTTTTCGAAATCTTCAATTGCCAAATTTGCTGTTTTATTACCATAAATTCTATACTCTCCAGCTGGTAAATTAATTGGTGCATTTACATCGGTAACATTTATTGTCGTGTTATCCATCAAATTATACCAAATTCCTGTATATGGAAAACCAGTTGAAATATTTTGTGCCGAAGTATCGAAATTAGCTAGAATCAAGACATCTTTTAACTGTGCTGAAGTAAGATTTGCATTCGTAATTTTTACATTTAAAGTTAATGTATTGGCGTCTGGAATTATGGCTGTACCTAAAAACACTGGCTCCGTCTTTTTAAGTGTAATCATTTTTGCCCAATCATTATAAATTTTATTACGATTTGAATTTCCTAGCCAATTGTTTACCCATTGAGGCTGTGGCTTTGTATCTAATTTACAATCTCCGCCAACTGCATCAAAATCTGAATTTACAGAATCATCATTACAGGTAAAAATAGAATTCTCCCAGCCTAGTTCTCCAAAATGCCAAATCATTTTTGGTCCTGGAATTAATAAAGAAACGGCTCCAATGGCGGACATTCTTGACAAAGCTGTATTTAATGTTTTTACATTATAACTTCCGTTTGAAGCTCCGTATTGTACATTTTTATACATTAAACGTTCTTCGTCATGGCTTTCTGCATACCCCATTAAACGGTTGGCCGCAAATCCGTGGTTTGCACTATTCATTCTAAAAATATTACTTTCAGAAGCATATCCCATTGACAATTGATTGTACTCTTTTGTCATTTTCCCCCACATCATCACTCCTTTACTTGGCGTTTCAGAAATTTTATAATCTGCCCATTGTTTTTCTTCTGCGTCACTTCCTAAATGCTCAAAGATGGTATAATGAGTTGGATCTAAACTCCAAGAATAATCGGCATATTTTTTTAAAACATCTACTCTATCTTGCTGATAACCATCGGTACATGCATTATCTGAAGCCGTACAAGCTTGAGTAAATCCTTTGGTTAAATCCCATCGAAATCCATCAATTTTATACTCTTCAATCCATTGTTTAATTACTCTCTCTACATAATATTGCGTTTTATCCGACTGATGATTAAAGTCCTCTCCTACACTATAAGTATGTTTTGCTACGGTATTAAAATATGGATTTTCTGCTGTTGGCGATCCAAAACCGTCTCCGTCAGGATCATTCATCCACATTCTAACCATCGGATTTCTTCCAAAAGCATGATTTAAGGCAACATCCAAAATTACTGCGATTTCATTTTGATGGCACAAATCGATAAACTCTTTTAGTTTATCTGAAGTTCCATAAAACTTATCTAAAGCCATATGAAACGAAGTGTTGTAACCCCAGCTTTCATTGCCTTCAAACTCCATTACAGGCATTAGCTGAATAGCATTTATTTTAAGATTTTTAAAATAATCTATCTTGTCTATTAAACTTTGAAAATTACGAGAAGCATCAAAATCACGAACCAAAACTTCGTAAACCACCAGTTTTTCTTTTTCTGGTTTTACAAAGTTTGTAACCTGCCAGTTGTATGGAGTCTGTCCTGTTTTAAGAACGGTAACTTCAAATTGTTGGCCTGCAGGATAAACTGGTAAATTTGGATAGGAAGATGCTGGAATCCAAGGATCATCATAAGGAGATAAAACCAAAGTTGAGTAAGGATCTGCTGTTTTTACTAAAGATGGAGAATTAGCCAGCGGTGAAGCATCTACAACCCAATATTGAAAAGTATTATTTACACCTGAAACTAATCCAGTCAATTCTAACCAAAATTTCCCCGAAATAGGATCTTTTTTCATGGCATACGCCGATGTAGGCTGCCAGTTATTGAAACTTCCAGCAACGTAAACAAAATCTTTTGATGGAGCATCAAGCACTAATGTTGCTTTGGAAACATCACTAGAATAATTAATTCCATCAGCCAATCCTGTTGGCATTGCTTCAGAAACTGTATTCGGATTTACAACAACCGAAAACTTCTTTATAAGGGTAACTCCTGCTCGAGTTACACTCAATTCATAGGTCTGATTGCTTGTAACATTTGTATGAGAATAGGAATAGCTTGCTGTACTTGCATTCGCATTTATAACTACTCCATTTGCTTTTAAAGAATAACTTGCCGCTCCATTTGTATTTGTTGCAACGATATTAAAATTTGATCCAGAAGCTATAATTAAAGCACTATTTTCGACTGGTGAAGTGAGATTTACTTGAAAAGCTCCTACTTCAACAACAGCATCTTGAGATTGTTTTGATCCAGATCCGTCTTTTGCTTTAACCAAAAAACCTATTCTGCCTATTCCGTTTCTGCCAAAATATACAGAGGGTATAAATGTTTTGGTATACGTGTCGGTTCCTGCATTGTACGTAAATCTGCTGGCTTCATTTGAAGCGGTCCAAGATCCGTTTGAAGGAGAATCTGCTTGATTTGCATCATTTACATCATAAGACCATGACCAAAGATATAAGGCATTGTCTGTAATTCCCCAAGTGTCTTCATTAACACTTGTTCCTGCAATTGAAATAGTTATAGAAGTGGCATCTTCAAAAGTGGGTGGATTTATTGAAAAACTAACCGTTTGCTGTTGGGCAAAAGCAGTTAGTGCCATCAATAAAAATATTGATAGTAAAGTTTTTTTCATAATCAGTGTGGTTATTTGATTAGTAAGTTTGATTAAAAAAGGGCTATCTGAGATAGCCCTTTTTCAGTTATTAACTGAAGTTTTTATTGATTTGGAATCATCAAATAACTTCCGTCTAAATCATTGAAATAAATTACATATTTAGATTTTGCTACTGGTATATTATCCCCAGTTCCTCCACCAGAAAAAGCAGTAGTTCCACCCCATGAAACATCCCATGCATTATTCGCTCTGAATTTTGCTTCTCCATCATTTAAGCTTGTTGCTCCTAATGACCACGCATGTTTGTCAAAAGTCGATTTATCTAATGCAGTAGAAGCATCCCAGCCACCAGGAGTACTGCTTCCTATAACACCAACAGTATCATATAATTTTGCTATTGATGCAGCATCTGTGTAAGGTGTCAAAGTATATTTTAAAGTTTTGGTATTAAACTGGAAATTATAATATCCATCTGCTGGAATTGTAAATTCACCTGCATTATTTTTAATTTCAATCGAACTGTCATCTGCTTTCCCCAATTGAGAATCCCAGCTTCCTTTTACAGATATTAGTTTAAAGTTACCTGCTTTGAAATAACCAACAAATTTATATTTTGTATCATCTTTACCATCTCTGAACATTGGCTGATGTTTCGTATCAACATTATTATCCCATCCGCCAGCAACAGCCGCTCCTATTAGATACCAATCTGTGAAATCATAAGTAACTCTTCCTAAATAAGGAGTAACACTAATTGTAATTAAGTTTTTTCCAACTTGAACAAAACCTCCAGAAACATTAGCAGTAAGTTTCACATCATACTGAGCCGCTTCTTCTGGTTTTCCTCCTAAATCAATTGCTGCTTGATTTAATTCTTTACCTAGTACAGAAACCTCAGTAAGACTGTTTGTAGTACTCTGCAATGTTTTTGCAGCAGTAAAATCTCCGCCTTTCTTATCAATAAGCAAAGTATACTTTATTGCTACAGTTGAAGAATATTGCGCAGCCGACCAAGTAAATTTAGCCACTTCGTCTGATGCTTTATCAACATCAAGAACATAATTCTGACCTGTTGTTGGCGCTGTAATTTCTGGAGCTGCAACAACATTAAGCACTGGTCTTTCGTCTACAGAGTCCGCATTACACGACACCAATAGCACACCAATAAATGCGATTAAAATTTTATATATATTTTTCATTTTACAGTTCTATTAGATATTAGTACCCAGGATTTTGTTTCAATGTAGGGTTCGCCTGAATTGTCTTAGAAGGAATAGGCATTAAGTCTCTATATGAATCTGTTGCCATACCATTCATTACGCCACCTTTCCATTGCCAGATTTTGCTTCCTCCTGTAAATTTTCCAAAACGAATTAAATCTGTTCTTCTGTGGCACTCCCAGAATAACTCTCTACCTCTTTCTGCCAAAAGAAAATCAAGAGTTAAATTTGCACTAGATATTGTAGTTGCTCCTGCTCTTGTTCTAATTTGGTTAACATAATCTACAGCAGTAGCCAAATTACCTGTAGTTGCACCACGTACAACAGCTTCAGCATACATTAAATAAGCATCAGAAACTCTGAATACTGGAAAATCAGTATCTGGAATATCAGTTCTTTGAGCTGGTGAACCATCCGATTTTTTATTAATATATTTAGTCACAGCATAACCATCTGTAAATGTTGAAATATTAGTAATATCTAAAGCTTGTCCATCAGTATGGAATGTTCCTCTTTTATCTCCGGTAGCAGTTGCATCAGGAAAAAGAGCCACGAATTCTTTACGAGTTCTAGTACCGAACCAACCTCCGTCCATTCCTCTTGAAGCAGCATCTATACTTCCTCCAATAGCAGCGTGAATAATAAAACTCATTCCTCCACCAGTTGCTCTAATTGCATTTCCATCACTTATGATTGGGAAAATAAATTCGTTTTGAGCACCATTTGTATTGTTATCTGCAGAGAATAAATAAGAATAAGGAACGTTTGCAAATGTATATCCTGAATTAATGATTTCAGTACATAAAGTTGCTACGTCATTGTTTCTTTCTGTTCCTGTATATACTTTAGAGTTCAAATAAATTTGAGCTAATAAAAATTTAGCCGCTACCTTATCCACTCTACCGTATTCATTTGATCTAGCATTTGCTAAACTATTATCTAAATCTTTTAATTCAGACTCTACAAAAGCAAAAACTTCTGCTCTCGATTTTTGTACTGGATAAAAGAATCCAACCGGATCTGCTTCTGTTGTAATTGGCACATTACCAAACAAATCCATTAAGTTTGTATAAGAATAAGCTCTTAAGAAACGAGCTTCTGCTCTAAAAGTTGCAATTTCAGCTTTTAGACTTGCATCAACACCTCTTGCTTCTAATTTCTCATCTGTAGTTTGTCTTAAAAATTCATTTGCCAAACTGATATGGTAAGATGCTCTAGAATAAGTTCCGTATAAAAACTCATTTACAGGAGACCATGTTTGTGTGTTTAATGTTGGCAAAGCACCATCAGCCCAAGCAATAACAGCCTCATCTGTAGGTAATTCTTGCGTTACAAAAAGCAAACGCAAGTAACTACTAAAATCCCCGCTAAGACCAGCAATATCTGCTTGTCCGTCACCATCATTTCCTCCTACATAAAGTCCAGCATATAATTTTGCTAAAACCTGCTTGTAAGATGCTGGATCTTCAAAAAAAGTTTCCGATAAAAATTCATCATCATCTTTTGGTGTCACGTTTAAATCGTCAGTACACGAAGTAAGCGTCATACTTATTCCTAAAATAAATAGGAAGAAATAAGATATATATTTAAATGATATTTTCATTTTGTATGTTTTAAAATTTTGTTTTTCAATGTACTATTAGAAACTTGCATTTACTCCAAACAAGAATGTTCTTGCTCTTGGATAAACGTTACCATCGATTCCGTTGAATTTCTCCGGATCTAATCCATCATATTTTGTAAGTACAAAAACATTTTGAACACCTGCTGAGAATCTTAAAGAAGCAGCTTTCAATAAAGCTTTATCCAAAGTATAACCAACTGTTACGTTATCTAATTTGATGAAAGAAGCATCTTTTACATAGTAATTAGATAAATAACGCTGAGTTCCATTATCTTCATAAGTAAATCCAGTATTTAAATAATCTGAACTTACGTTTGATAAGTCTGTTTGTCTTCTTAAACCTGCATCTGAATATCCTAAGTTAGAATTTACGTTATCAAAAATGTAATTTCCTAAACTTGCTCTCCAGTTCATTGTAAAATCAAACTTTTTGTAGTTTAAAGTTGAGAATAAACCGAAAGTATAATCTGCTGTTGGTTTTTTGTATCTGTAACGGTCATTTCCATCAATTTTACCATCTCCATTTCTGTCAACATAAGCTCCAGCGATAGGTTTTTTGTTTGCATCATACAATTGCTCGTATACAAAGAATGAATTTGGAGCAGATCCAACTGTATTAATTAAAACTTTATTTCCGTTTCCACCTTTAATATTATCTCCTACTTCATAACCTTGGAAACCTTCAACAGTCTGACCTAAACTTTCAATTTTTTGGTCTAAATAAGTAGCATTAACCGCTACGTTCCAAGTTAAATTATCTTTTTTGATGATATCTGACTGAAGGCTGAATTCAACCCCTTTAGTTCGTAAATCACCAATATTATTAAATCCTTGGTTTCTCAAGTTAGCACCATCTGGCACTAATACATCAGCTAATAAGTCAGATGATTTTTTATCAAAATAGTTAACAGATCCAGTAATTCTATCTTTTAAGAATCCAAAATCAACTCCGATATTCATCTCAGCCAATTCTTCCCATTTGATATTTTGGTTATATCCTTCTGGTCTAGCTGTTCTGTAAACAACACCATTAAATATATATTGAGTATTAACAGTACCAAGTGTAACTCTTCTTAAATAGTCATACTGAGCAGAAATATCTTGCTGACCTGTAGTACCGTAACCAACTCTTAATTTCAAACTAGAAAGAGTTTCGTTATCTTTTAAGAAAGACTCTTCAGCAATATTCCATGCAAAAGCACCTCCCATAAAGTTACCCCATCTGTTTTCTTCAGAGAAACGAGAAGTTCCGTCTCTTCTGTAGTTTAAAGTCAATAAATATTTACTGTCCCAACCTAAATTCACACGTCCAAAATAAGATTGTAAATTGATATCTGGATCAGTAATAACATCTTCATTTCTACTTTCTGCTGGCTGAGTTAGAGCTCCAGATTGGTATTTTTCTTTTTGGAATAACTGATAGTTGTAACCAGCTGTAGCATCCAATTTAAGTTTTCCAAAAGTTTTGCTATACACAAAATATGCATTCAAGTTTTTATTTTGAAGATCATCTGTATAAGTATCATTATTACCTAAATTCACCCAGTTTCCAGAACTGAATGGGTTTGGCTGATATCCTAAAGCACTTTCTGTACTTTGTCTGTTGTATCCGCTACTATCGAATCTATCGATACCAGCTTCAGCAACAAATCTTAAATCTTCAAAGAAGTGGAATTTATAATCAAGGCTGATGTTACCCCATTTTCTAGTAGATTTAGATCTTTTATCTTCTTGATTTAATCTTGCAACTGGGTTTTTAGCAGGTAATAATGCTAAGTTTCCGTTTGGCTCCAACCATTCAAAATATCCTCCGTAACGAGAACCCGCTTCGTAAGGAGATTGTGTTGGATCAAAACTAATTGCAGAACCAATAACTGCATCTTCATCTTGAAATTGATTTTTGCTGAAAGATAAGTTTCCGCTAATATCAATTTTTAAGTGATTATCAAACAATACTGGATTTAACGATATCGATGTCGTTGTTCTTTCAAAAGAAGTGTTTCTTAAGATTCCTGGATTATCAACATTACCAACAGATAAACGTACTGGTAATTTATTGAATAAAGAACCGCTAACAGAGATATTATTGTTTGTTGTTAAAGCAGTATGGAAAATTTCATCTTGCCAATTTGTATTTGCAGTACCCATTAATGCTTTTTGAGCATCAGATCCTTTTGAGTTTACAAAACTTCTAAATTGATCTGCATTTAAAACATCAACTGTATTAGCTACTGTATTGATACCAACTTGAGAGCTGAAGTTCACTTTTACACCACCTTTAGTTCCTTTTTTAGTTGTAATTACGATTACACCATTTGCTGCACGTGAACCGTAAATAGCCGCTGCAGAAGCATCTTTAAGAACTGTAAATGACTCAATATCATTTGGGTCAATTGTCGACAATATACTTGTAGCACCACTTGGAACAGCGTTGCTTAAAGGAAGTCCATCTAAAATAATCAATGGGTCGTTTGAAGCACTTAATGAAGATCCTCCACGAATTCTAATATCTGCTTTTGCTCCTGGAGCACCTCCTCCAACAACATTTACACCAGCAATACGTCCACCAATCAAAGATTCTGGAGTAACGTTGATACCTTTATTAAATTCTTTGGCTGAAATTTGAGAAACAGATCCTGTTGCATCTTTTTTCTTAACAGTTCCGTAACCCACTTGCACTACAACTTCTTGCAATTGATTGGTATCCTCTTCTAAAGATACTGGCAAGTTTTTCTGACCATTAAAGACAATAGTCGCTGTTTTGTATCCAATAAATGAAACTAAAATCTTGTCTCCATTTTTTAAATTTGGCAATTGGAATTTACCATCAAAATCTGTAGAGGTACCAGTTGCGGAACCTTGTACATTTACATTTACCCCTGGTATTGGCTGACCTGTGGCATGATCAGTTACTACTCCACTTAAAGTACTCTGAGCTAGTACTGTAAACGGAAGCAGAAGGAATAAAAATAACAACTTTTTGTAAATTGTTTTCATACTTTTTGTTTAAATTAGTTTTGAGTTTTTGACTGTTAGTTAAGTTTTTAATTTTACTTCGAACTCCAAAATTATGAATTTATTAACATGCTCAACCAGAGACAATTTTTATTGCTTTACGAAAACGTGGTAGTGTTGAAAACTTTCTATTTTTTGTAATCTTTTAGCGTTAAAATTGCAAATACCAAAAATATTGCACACCTTTATTATTAATTAGATTTTTTTCAATTAACTCCATGAAACGTAAAATAACCCTCAAACAGATTGCAAAAGAGCTTGACGTGTCTATCTCAACTGTCTCAAAATCACTTAGAAACAGTCTAGAAATTGGCGAAGAAACACGACTAAAAGTGCAGGCTTTTGCGAAGTTTTACAACTACAAGCCCAACAATATTGCCCTTAGTTTAAAGAACCGAAAAACCAAGAGTATCGGGATTATTATTCCAGAAATCGTACACTACTTTTTCTCTACTGTCATCAACGGAGTAGAACAGGTTGCAAACGAATACGGATACAGCGTAGTTATCTGTGTATCAGACGATTCTTTTGACAAAGAAGTTCTAAATATGGAGATGTTAGCCAACGGAAGTATCGATGGTTTTATCATGTCTCTTTCTAAAGAAACACAATTTAAAGGCGACTTTCATCATATTACCGAAGTGATCAACCAAGGAATGCCTGTAGTAATGTTTGATCGCGTTACAAACGATATATTATGCGATAAAGTAATTATTGATGATAAATCTGCAGCCTATGAAGCAGTTCAAAGTTTAATTGACAACGGCCGCAAAAAGATCGCTCTGGTAACTACGGTCGATTATGTAAGTGTTGGAAAACTGAGAACCGACGGCTACGAAAAAGCATTATTAGACAATGGATTGCCTTTTAATGAAGATTTAATCATAAAAATTGAAGATGTAGAAACTTGCGAAATAACCATTAGTCAGCTTTTGCATGAAAGAGCTTTCGATGCCGTTTTTGCTGTAAATGAGCTTTTTGCTGTAACAATTATCAAAACAGCAAATAAAATGGGACTAAAAGTTCCTGAAGATTTAGCTGTAATTGCATTTACTGACGGAATCATTTCAAAATACTCGACTCCAACAATTACAACCGTTAGTCAAAGTGGAGAAAAAATGGGCAATAAAGCAGCAAAAATGCTTATTGAAAGACTTGAAGCAGAAGAAGATGACGACGAAGAACATACTGAAAATTACACCACAGAAGTTATAGAAACTCATTTAATAAAAAGAGAATCTACTGACTAAAAAACTTAAAATCAACACTTTCTAAAGCCATAAATAATATTTATGGCTTTTTTATTAGCATATATAAAAAAATAATTTATAATTTTACGCCCGTCAAGGCTTTTAGTTTTACTTCGAAAAGAACAAAGTTTTGATAAGCAAAGCGCTTATCGTATAATTTTTCAAATTACGATAATGGAAAAGCGTAAATTAAGTTTCTGGGAAATTTGGAACATGAGTTTCGGTTTCTTAGGAATACAATTTGGTTTTGCACTGCAAAACGCAAATACTTCAAGAATTTTTGAAACCCTTGGTGCTAAAATAGATGAAATCCCAATTTTGTGGATTGCTGCGCCTGTTTCAGGTTTAATTATTCAGCCCGTTATTGGTTATTTCAGTGATAGAACTTGGACTCGTTTAGGGAGACGACGCCCCTATTTTTTAATTGGCGCTATTTTGTCATCGATGGCTTTGTTCGTAATGCCCAACTCTCCAACTTTATGGATTGCTGCAGGAACTTTATGGATAATGGATGCTTCGATCAACGTTTCAATGGAACCTTTCCGTGCTTTTGTAGGCGATAATTTACCCGACCATCAGCGTGCCTTGGGCTTTGTTATGCAGAGTTTCTTTATTGGTACCGGTGCCGTTGTTGGTTCTGTTCTGCCCTATCTTTTCACAAATGTTTTTGATGTCAGCAATGTTGCGCCAAAAGGAATTATTCCAGATGCCGTAAAATGGTCATTTTATATTGGCGGAATCGTTTTTCTGCTTTCCGTTTTATGGACCGTTTTTAAATCAACCGAATATACGCCTGAAGAACTTCATGCTTTTGAAGCAAACAGCAAAAAAGACTCCGAAGGCATATCAAATTCTGAAACAGAATCTGGCGTTTCTACAAAAAAACAATTGCTTTTAGGATTACTGTTTGCTGGTATCGGAGCATTAATTTCATTTTTAATTTTCGAAAACAGTCTGGCAAAAGAACTTTACATTCTATTTATCGGTCTAATTTTCATGGGTGTTTTATTTGTAATTGCATCGCAATTACGAACAAAAAAAGTTCAGAATGGTTTTACCATAATCATGACCGATTTATTGAATATGCCAAAAACAATGCAAAAATTAGCTTGGGTTCAATTTTTCTCTTGGTTTGCGCTTTTCTCAATGTGGATTTATACAACTCAAGCAGTCACTCAGCATATTTTTGGAACTACAGATACAACTTCGAAAACCTACAATGATGCCGCCGACTGGGTTTCGGTATTGTTTACAGTTTACAACGGAATTGCCGCTGCAGTTGCCTTTTTACTGCCAATTATTGCAAAAAAAGTAGGCGTTAGAGCAACACACTTATTGGCTTTATGCGCTGGAGGTGTTGGTTTAATTTCAATTTATTTTATTGGTGACAAACAAATGCTTATCCTTCCAATGCTGGGAGTTGGTATTGCATGGGCGAGTATTTTATCAATGCCTTATGCGATGTTGTCTGGTGCTTTGCCAGCTGCAAAAATGGGTTATTATATGGGAGTTTTTAACTTTTTCGTAGTAATTCCGCAAATCGTAGCCGCTACGATATTAGGATTCGTAATCAAACAATTCTTCCATAATGAACCTATTTACGCTCTAATAATTGGAGGTATATCAATGATTTTCGCAGGATTATTGACTCTTAGAGTAAATAGTAAAACTAAAATTGAAATCCATGAATAATAAAAAAGCATTCATCTTCGATCTTGACGGCGTGATCGTTGATACCGCTAAATACCACTTTTTGGCTTGGCAAAAAATTGCTCAGTCGTTAAATATAAATTTTACGCATGAAGACAACGAACTTTTAAAAGGTGTAAGCCGAGTTCGTTCGTTGGATATTATACTTGGATTAGGCAATGTTCAGGCTTCGCAAGAGGACAAAGACAAATGGTTAATTCAAAAAAACGAAGATTATTTATCTTATTTAGTTGACATGGATGAAAGTGAGGTTCTTCCAGGAGTTTTAAAAATTCTAAAACTATTAAAAGAGAAAAATCAAGGTATTGCATTGGGTTCTGCCAGCAAAAATGCAAGACCAATTTTAGAAAAAACTGGAGTTCTATCTTACTTCGATGTTATTGTTGACGGAAATGACGTTACCAATGCAAAACCAGACCCAGAAGTTTTCTTAAAAGCGGCTCAATTATTACATATTGATCCAAGAAATTCAATCGTATTTGAAGATTCTGTTGCCGGAATTCAGGCAGCAAACATCGCAGAAATGGTAAGTGTTGGAATTGGTGAGGAAACAATTTTACATGAAGCTGATCATATTTTTAAAGATTTTACCCAAATCGAAACAAGCTTTATTAACGATTTAATTAGTCAATAAGAAAATTTGATAATTAGATAATTTCTAAAATGAGAATTATTTAATGATCAGATCGACAAATTATTTCACTTAAAAAAAACGTAGAACAACCAAGCAGTTCAAAAGGTAAAAAAAGCGTCAAAAAAATAATTATCTAATTATCAAATTGACACATTTTCTAATTCCTCAAATTGCCACATTATCTAATTTAAAAATGAATCAAGATTATATAAAACCAGACAATTGGTCCATAATAGAAGAAGGATTTGATGTCGAAAGAGTAAAATCGTCCGAAAGTCTTTTTAGTATCGGAAACGGTGCTATGGGGCAGCGTGCGAATTTTGAAGAAGCATATTCTGGCGAAACATTCCAAGGAAGTTATATCGCAGGGATTTATTATCCAGATAAAACAAAAGTGGGCTGGTGGAAAAACGGTTATCCGAAATATTTCGCCAAAGTACTAAATGCACCAAACTGGATTGGAATTGATATTGAAATCAACGAAGAAAACCTTGATTTACACAATTGTACCGAAGTTAAAAATTTCCGCAGAGAATTGAATATGAAAGAAGGATGGTACAATCGTTCTTTTGAAGCTGTTCTTAAAAACGGAACTGAGATTGCGGTAAACATTCGTCGTTTTCTTTCCTTAGATTTAGACGAAGCTGGAGTGATCAAATACGATATTACACCTTTAAATAAAGATGCAAAAATCGTTTATAAACCCTATATCGACGCTGGTGTAACCAATGAAGATGCCAACTGGGAAGAAAAATTCTGGGAACCTTTGGAAGTTAAAAAAGGTACAAATGAAGCTTTTGTAACGGCTCAAACTTTCAAAACGCATTTTAAAGTAACGACTTTTATGCACAATACGATTTTGGCAAATGGAGAAAACATCAATGTTTCGCCATCAACAATCGATTCAACTGTAGATAAAGTTCAATATACGTACGGTACTATTATCGCAAAAGGACAAACCTCAACAATCCAAAAAATTGGAGGTTATACGGTTTCTTTAAACCACGAAAATACTTTGGCTGGAGCCGAAAAAGTAATCAAATCTGCGGTTGCCTTAGGATATGATACTTTGCTTCAAAATCAAATTGAGGCTTGGGCAAAAGTTTGGGAAATGTCAGATATTACCATTGAAGGAGATGTAAAAGCACAACAGGGAATTCGCTTCAACATTTTCCAATTAAACCAAACGTATTCAGGAAAAGATTCTCGTTTAAATATTGGTCCAAAAGGATTTACAGGAGAAAAATACGGCGGATCTACTTATTGGGACACTGAGGCTTATTGTATTCCGTTTTATATGGCAACAAAAGACCAGCAGGTTGCAAGAAACTTATTGACGTATCGTTACAATCAATTAGACAAAGCGATTGAAAATGCTAAGGATAATTTAGGTTTCAAAAACGGCGCAGCGTTGTACCCAATGGTTACCATGAATGGTGAAGAATGCCACAACGAATGGGAAATCACACACGAAGAAATCCATAGAAATGGTGCGATTGCTTTTGCAATTTACAACTATAACCGTTACACGGGCGATTACTCTTATATTCCAGAAAAAGGTTTAGAAGTTTTAATTGGTATTGCACGTTTCTGGCACCAAAGAGCTTCTTTCTCAAAAGATAAAAATCAATACGTGATTTTGGGCGTTACAGGTCCAAATGAATACGAAAACAACATCAACAATAATTTCTACACCAATTATATTGCAAAGTGGTGTATTGATTTTGCTGCTGAACAAATTGAAAAAGTAGCTTCAGAATATCCAGCAGATCACAAAAGAGTGATGGAAAAAGTTAATCTTTCATCTGAAGAAAT
The DNA here is from genome assembly GCF_002303885.1 of Flavobacterium sp. ACN2. Classification (GTDB taxonomy): domain Bacteria; phylum Bacteroidota; class Bacteroidia; order Flavobacteriales; family Flavobacteriaceae; genus Flavobacterium. The sequence goes on from NZ_MRCM01000002.1 coordinate 417,972, forward strand.
CAAAGAATGGAAAAAAGTGGCAGACGATATGTACTTCCCTATTTCTGAAGAACTTGGAATCTACTTACAGCAAGATGGTTTCTTAGACAAAGATTTAGTTCCGGTAAAAGATTTAGATCGTTCACAACGCCCGATTAACCAAAAATGGTCTTGGGATCGTGTGTTGCGTTCTCCTTACATCAAACAGGCAGACGTTTTACAAGGTTTTTATTTCTTCGAAGATCATTTCTCAAAAGAAGAATTAAAACGCAATTTCGAATTTTATGAATCATTTACCGTACACGAAAGTTCGCTTTCGCCTTGCGTGCACTCGATTCAAGCTGCAGCTTTAGATAAAATGGACATGGCATATACATTTTATTTAAGAACTTCTCGTCTGGATTTGGATGATTATAATAAAGAAGTGGAAGAAGGTTGTCACATCACGTCGATGGCTGGAACCTGGATGAGTATTGTAGAAGGTTTTGGTGGAATGCGAGTGAAAAATGATCAATTACATTTCTCTCCAAAAATTCCAAAAGAATGGAAAGGTTACTCTTTTAAAATTAATTTCAGAAACCAAATTTTAAAAGTAGCTGTAAATCATAACGAAACAACTTTTACTGTAGACGGCGATCAAGATTTAACAATTATTGTTAATGGAAAACCTGAAATTGCAAGTAAATTTGTACAAATAAATTAAATTACAATACACTAAAAATCTAAAAAACATGAAAAACTTATTTTTCGCAAGTTTAATCTTGTTTGCTTTTAGCTCAATCGCTGAAGCACAACAATTAAAATCACCCGAAGGCAAGTTCGTAATGGAATTTTCTCTTCAAAACGACGGAACTCCAACGTACAATTTAAAATACAAAAATAAAGAAGTTGTAAAAACCAGCAAATTAGGTCTTGAACTTAAAGATGATAAAAAATCTTTATTGAACGACTTTACAATTACTGATACTAAAACTTCCACTTTTGACGAAACTTGGAAACCGGTTTGGGGAGAAGTAGATCACATCAGAAATCATTATAATGAATTGGCTGTGACTTTAAACCAAAAAGGAACAGACAGACAAATTATTATCCGTTTCCGTTTATTTGATGATGGTTTAGGATTTAGATATGAATTTCCAGCGCAAAAAAATCTTACTTACTTTGTAATCAAAGAAGAAAGATCACAATTTGCAATGACTGGAGATCATACTGCTTTCTGGATTCCAGGAGATTATGACACACAGGAATATGATTATACAAAATCTAAATTATCTGAGATTAGAGGTTTATCTGAGAAAGCATATACAGCAAACGTTTCTCAAAAATCTTTTTCACCAACAGGAGTTCAAACTTCTTTGATGTTAAAAACTGCTGACGGAATCTACATCAACTTACACGAAGCAGCTTTAATCGACTATTCTTGCATGCACTTGAATTTAGACGATAAAAACTTGATTTTCGAATCTTGGTTAACACCAGATGCAAAAGGAGACAAAGGTCACATGCAAGCACCAAATCATTCGCCTTGGAGAACGATTATCATAAGCGACGACGCTAGAGAAATCTTAGCTTCAAAAATGACTTATAACTTAAACGATCCATCAAAAATTGAAAATACTTCTTGGATCAAACCAGTAAAATATGTTGGTGTTTGGTGGGAAATGATTACAGGAAAAAGTTCTTGGTCTTACACTAACGATTTCCCGACAGTTCAATTGGGTGTTTCTGATTTTTCAAAAGCAAAACCAAACGGAACTCACGGAGCAAACAATGCTAACGTAAAAAAATACATTGATTTTGCTGCTGCAAATGGTTTCGACGCTGTTTTAGTTGAAGGATGGAACGAAGGCTGGGAAGACTGGTTTGGACATTCAAAAGATTATGTTTTTGATTTCTTAACTCCTTACCCAGATTTTGATGTAAAAGGTCTTCACGAATATGCAAAATCTAAAGGTGTAAAAATCATCATGCACCACGAAACTTCAGGATCTGTTCGTAACTACGAGCGCCATATGGATGCTGCTTACAAATTCATGAACGATAACGGATATGACGCTGTAAAAAGCGGTTATGTTGGAGATATTTTACCGAGAGGTGAAAACCACTACAGCCAATGGATTGTAAACCACTATCAATATGCTATCGAAAAAGCGGCTGATTATAAAATTATGGTGAATGCTCACGAAGCAGTTCGCCCAACAGGAATTGCAAGAACGTATCCTAACTTAATTGGAAACGAAGCAGCAAGAGGAACAGAATACCAAGCGTTTGGAGGTTCTAAACCAAACCACGTTACCGTTTTACCATTTACACGTTTAATTGGTGGTCCAATGGATTATACTCCTGGAATTTTCGAAATGGATATCAGTAAAATGAATCCTGAGAACAAATCTCATGTAAACAGTACAATTGCAAACCAATTAGCTTTATACGTTACCATGTACAGCCCATTACAAATGGCGGCTGATACTCCAGAAAACTATAACCGTTTCCCAGATGCATTTCAATTCATTAAAGATGTAGCTGTAGATTGGTCAGAAAGTAAATATATCGAGGCTGAACCTGGAGATTTTATCACTGTTGCCCGTAAAGCAAAAGGAACTAATAACTGGTTCGTTGGAAACGTAAACGGAGACAATTCTCGTACGTCAAACATCGATTTCGGTTTCCTTGAAAAAGGTAAAAAATATACCGCAACAATTTATGCTGATGCAAAAGATGCGCATTACAAAACTAATCCGCAGGCTTATACTATCAAAAAAATTGCTGTAACAAACAAATCAAAATTATCTCAGTTTTCTGCTCCAGGTGGAGGTTATGCGATAAGCATTATTGAAAACAAATAATTTTTAAAGACAAGTAATTAACCCCAAGATTACTTGTCTTTTTTTTAAATTGCAAAAAGCTTATCCTAACAGGTTTCAAAATCTGTTAGGCATAAATCATAATCCTACTTAAATCCGATTTAAATGAATTACAAATCAAGCTTTTTAATTATTTTAATAACACTTTTGACTCTTAACAGCTACTCTCAACAGAAAGTTGCAGCGAAATATGATTATTTATTATACGTGCTAAAAGACTATTCAAAAGAAAATAAAAAATATCCACTTGTAATTTATCTTCATGGCGGAGGGCAGAAAGGAAATGATTTAAATAAGCTCAAAACATACGGTTTACCTTATTTAGTTGAAAAAGGACAAAATTTTGATTTTATAATTGCTTCGCCTCAATGTCCAGATAATAAATACTGGTCGACAGAAAATTGGTTTGAAACATTATTTGCCGATTTAGAAGCAAAATATAGAATTGATAAAAGCAGAATTTACATTACCGGAATTAGCATGGGCGGTTACGGAGCTTACATTACAGCTCTAGACTTTCCTGACCAATTTGCTGCAGTTGTTGCGCTTTGCGGCGGAATTAACGACAGCGATTTAACGAGAGTTTGCAATCTTAGTAAAATTCCAATTTGGGCTTTTCATGGCACAGCCGATGATAAAATCCCATTTAGTGAAACGGAAAGAATTGCAAAAGGTCTTGAATCGTGTGAAACTAAGAATAAATTCAAGTTTACTCGTTTAGAAAATGAAGGACATGAGATTCAATATCTCTATGAAACAAATCCTGAAATTTATAAATGGATGCTTGAACAAAAGAAATAAAAATTACAAACTATGAAAAATCAAAAAACATCTATTATCTATAAATTAGCCTTATTGGTATTGTTGTTTTCCGCTTCCGCGAAAGCGCAAATTCAAAAAGTAGAACCGCCTTTCTGGTACGCTGGAATGAAAAATTCAGAACTGCAGATTATGTTCTACGGAAAAAACATTGCACAGTATGAAGCTTCGGTTTCAAACAATGTTGTAATTAAAAATGTAGAAAAAACAGAAAACCCGAACTATCTTTTCGTGACAATCGATACAAAAGACGTAAAAACTTCTGAATTGGTTTTCTCTTTCAAAAACAATAATAAAGTTGCCTTTAAACAAAAATATGCTCTAAAAGAAAGAAGAGCGAATTCGGCCGAAAGAAAAAGTTATGATGCATCTGATTTGATGTACTTAATTATGCCGGATCGTTTTGCTAACGGAAATCCTAAAAACGACAGCGATGCTTCTTTAACTGAAAAAGGAAACCGTCAAGATCCAAGCGGACGTCATGGTGGCGATATCGAAGGAATTATTAAAAACTTAGATTATATTTCTTCTCTTGGTGCAACTACAATATGGAGCACACCTTTATGCGAAGACAACGACAAACAGCATTCGTATCATACGTACGGACAATCGGATGTTTACAAAATCGACCCACGTTACGGAACAAACGATGATTACGCTCGTTTATCGGCAGAAATGCACAAAAATAACATGAAACTGGTTATGGATTATGTTACCAATCACTGGGGAATTACGCACTGGATGATGAAAGATATTCCAACCAAAACATGGTTCAATCAATTTGAAACTTTTACACAAACACACCACAGACGTGAAGTAATTACAGATATTCACGCTTCTCAAATAGATCAGGAAGTTTGTGTTGACGGCTGGTTTGTGCCTTCAATGCCAGACTTAAATCTTAGAAATCCTTTGGTTGCAAAATATTTAACTCAAAATGCAATCTGGTGGATTGAATTTGCAAATCTTGATGGTTTCAGAGTAGATACTTATAACTACTCAGATAAAACTGCTATGGCAAATTGGGCAAAATCTATTACAGATGAATACCCTAATTTTAACATTGTAGGTGAAATCTGGATGCACAATCAAGCAAATTTAGCTTTTTGGCAGAAAGACAGTAAAATTGGTGCTATTGAAAACTACAATTCGAATCTTCCAAGTGTAATGGATTTTACGCTTCAAAGTCAGATTACTTCTGCCTTTAGTGAAGATGAGCCAAACTGGGATAGCGGATTGATTAAATTCTACAACAATTTTGCTATGGATTTTCTATATCCAAATACCAATAACATTTTGGTTTTTGCCGAAAATCATGACACGGATCGTATGAATGAAAAATTCAAATATGATTTACCAAAATACAAACTGGCAATGACTTTATTGGCAACAGTTCGTGGAATTCCGCAAATCTATTACGGTTCAGAGATCGGAATGGGTGGAGATAAAGGCAAAGGCGGAGATGCCGATATTCGTCAGGATTTTCCAGGCGGATGGGCTGGGGACAAAAACAATGCTTTCACCAAAGAAGGAAGAACTCCAGAACAAGCGGCTTACTTTGATTTCAGTGCAAAATTATTCAACTGGAGAAAAACAAACGAAGCGGTTCATTTCGGAAAAATGAAGCATTATATTCCAGAAAATAATACGTATGTGTATTTCAGATATACTGATAATAAAACGGTTATGGTGGTTTTCAATAACAATGCAAAAGAGCAGGTTGTAAAAACAAACCGCTTTAAAGAAAGCATCAAAAACTACAAATCAGGAAAAGATGTTATTTCAGGAAAAACATTCGATTTAGCTTCTGAAATTACTTTAGAACCAAAATCAGCTTTGGTTTTAGAATTGGAATAAAATTTAAACGCAAAGTTTTTTTTCTGCCACGAATTCACGAATTTTTATTCTCACAGATTTTAAAAAATAATTCGTGAATTCGTGGCTATTTTTTTCAACACAATCCATCCTAAAATATTCTAAAATAATGAAAAAATACACTTTCCTTTTTTTATCTTTAGTATACTTAACAATGAGTTGTTCTGGCTCAAAATCAGTTACAATGAATAACGAAAACACTTCGAAAATACCTTTCGTTTGGGAAGGGGCAAATGTTTATTTTTTACTTACAGATCGTTTTTACAATGGAGACACTTCCAACGACGTCAATTTCAATCGAACCAAAACTCCGGGAAAATTACGTGGATTTGAAGGTGGTGACATCATCGGAATTACCAAAAAAATAGAATCGGGATATTTTGAAAAATTAGGAATCAATGCCATTTGGCTTACGCCGATTGTAGAACAGATTCATGATGGCGTTGACGAAGGAACTGGATTGAGTTATGGCTTTCACGGTTATTGGGCAAAAGATTGGACGGCTCTCGATCCGAACTTTGGAACAAAAGAAGATTTAGCCAATCTGGTAAAAAAAGCACACGAAAAAGGCATCAGAATAATTCTGGATGGCGTAATTAATCATACAGGACCAGTAACTCCCGAAGATCCCGTTTGGCCTTCTGACTGGGTAAGAACTGGCGTAGTATGCGATTATAAATCTTTTGAAAATACTACGATGTGTACTTTGGTTGAGAATCTTCCAGATATTAGAACTGAAAGTGTACAAGAAGTCGAACTCCCTCCTTTTTTAATAGAAAAATGGAAAAAAGAAGGACGTTATGAAAAAGAAATTGCTTCGTTGGATGAATTCTTCAAAAGAACAGGATATCCAAGAACACCAAAATATTACATTATAAAATGGTTGACCGATTATATTCTGGAATTCGGAATTGACGGTTACCGTGCCGATACTGTAAAACATACCGAAGAAGGCGTTTGGGCAGACTTTAAAAAAGAATGTGATTATGCATTTGAGACTTGGAAAAAACACCATCCGATGCAGGTTTTAGATCAGAATCCGTTTTATACTATTGCCGAAGTTTACGGTTACGGAATCAGCGGTGGGCAGGATTATGATTTTGGAGATCGAAAAGTAAATTATTTTCAGAATGGTTTCAACAGCATGATCAACTTTGAATTTAAATGGAATGCTGCTCAAAACGATTACGAAGGTTTATTTTCGAAATATTCTAACGCTTTGAACAATGAACTAAAGGGATATTCTGTCCTTAACTATATGTCTTCTCATGACGATGGGCAGCCTTTTGATGCCAATCGAGTAAAAAGTATCGAAACCGCAAATAAACTACTGCTTTCGCCTGGAATGTCTCAGGTTTATTATGGTGATGAATCAAATCGTTCTTTAGTTGTTGAAGGCACTCAAGGTGATGCAACTCTACGTTCTAATATGAATTGGGAGGAGATTCAGAACAATCCTGAAACGCAAAAAATACTTTTGCACTGGCAGAAATTAGGCCAGTTTAGACGAAATCATCCTGCGGTTGGAGCTGGAGTTCATAAACTCATTAATCCGTATCCTTATACTTTTTCCAGAATATTTACAAAAGGCTCTTTTACAGATAAAGTAGTTATCGGAGTAGATTTACCAAAAGGCAGAAAAGAACTTCCAGTTGGCGATATCTTCCCAAACGGAACTAAATTAAAAGATACTTATTCAAATCAAGAAGTCGAAGTAATTGATGGGAAAGTGATTATAGACAATGATTTTGACATTGTTTTACTAGAAGAGATTTAAACCAATAAATATTTTTTCTCTCGCAGATTTTGCAGATTCGTCGGATTTCTTTTTTAATTACATGCTCCATCTCCTAAATCTGCGAGAGACATATAATTTACTACAGATTTTAAAATTCTTTTAATCCTAATAATCTGTGGCTAACATTTTTTTATAATATTTGCTCCCGATAGCTATCGGGATTGCGTAAAACTTTGCGACCTTTGCGGTTAGAAAAAAACACTGCAAAATGCTCAAAATTGCACATCGAGGCGCCAAAGCCTACGAACCTGAAAATACTTTACAAGCTTTTCAAAAGGCCTTAGACTTAAATTCTGATGGAATTGAACTAGATGTTCATCTAAGCGCTGACGGACATGTTATCGTAATTCATGACGAAACCATAGACAGAACCACCGATGGAAAAGGTCTTGTAAATGATTTTACTTTAGCTGAATTGAAATCTTTTTTAATTGATGGTAAATACCAAATTTCAACTCTAAACGAGGTTTTTGATTTGGTTGACAAAAAATGCTTCATCAATATAGAATTAAAAGGTTTAGGAACTCCAAGCAAAGTTGTATCTCTTATAGAACAATATATCTCAGAAAAAAACTGGAATTACAGTCATTTCATCATTTCAAGTTTTGATTGGAATATGCTGGAAGAAACCTCAAATCTAAATCCGAATATTCCAATTGGTATTTTAACAGAAGAAAATCTTGAAACCGCTTTGGCTTTCGCCGAAAAAATAAAAGCAAAAGCCATTCATCCTGATTTTAATTTATTGAATGAAGAAAATGTTCGACAAATTCAGGAAAAAGGATTCTTAGTTTTACCTTGGACAGTAAACACAAGAGAAGACATTGAAAAAGTAAAAAGCTATAAAGTAAACGGAATTATCTCTGATAATCCAGATAAAATATAAAATCAGCTACGAGAAACTTTGTCAAAGTTCATCAGGGTTCAATAAAAAATTCGTGATCCCGATAGCTATCGGGAGTGGCAACCAAAAAAATATGATCAAAAATTTCGACATAATCATCGTTGGCGGAGGCGCTGCAGGTTTTTTTACCGCGATTAATATTGCAGAGAAAAATCCGAAACTTAAAATTGCCATTTTAGAAAGAGGAAAAGAAGTGCTTTCTAAAGTTCGCGTTTCCGGAGGCGGAAGATGCAACGTTACGCACGCCTGTTTTGAACCTAATGAATTGGTAAAATTTTATCCTCGTGGCGAAAAAGAACTTCGCGGGCCTTTTCATCAATTTTGTTCTGGAGATACTATTGAATGGTTTGAAAAACACGGCGTAGAATTAAAAATTGAAGAAGACGGAAGAATGTTTCCTGTTTCCAATTCATCCCAAACTATTATTGACTGTTTCCTTAAAGCAACCGAAAAACTAGGCATAAAAGTGCTGACAGGACAAAGCGTTCAATCTATTTTCAAAAAAGAAAATCATTGGAAAATAGATACACAAAGCGACAATTATGCTGCCGAAAAATTAGTTATGGCAACGGGAAGCAACCCAAAAATTTGGGAAATGCTTCAGGAACACGGACACGCAATTGTGAGCCCCGTTCCTTCCCTATTTACTTTCAATATCAAAGATTCTCGAATTAAAGAACTACCCGGCGTTGCGGCACAAGTAACCGTAAATGTAAAAGATACTAAATTAGAATCTACAGGACCTTTGTTAATCACGCACTGGGGAATGAGCGGACCTGCAATTCTTAAACTTTCGGCTTGGGGCGCTCGTATTTTACATGATAAAAATTATCAATTTACCATTTTCGTTAATTGGCTAAATGATGTTGATTTTGAAGATGCCGAAAAAATCCTAAAAGACTTAAAACAGGAACACGCTAAAAAAGCAGTTTCAAAAAAATCTCCATTTGACTTTCCGAATCGTTTATGGGAAAGTTTAGTTTTGGCTTCGGGAATTGAAGTTGAAACCAAATGGGCCGATTTATCTAAAATTCAATTGCAGAATCTAACTTCACAATTAACAAAAGCCGAATTTAAAGTAAACGGAAAAAGCACTTTTAAAGAAGAATTTGTAACGGCAGGCGGAATCGATTTAAAAGAAATCAACTTTAAAACGATGGAAAGTAAAATTCACGAAAATCTTTATTTTGCTGGTGAAATTGTAAATATCGACGCCATAACGGGAGGATTTAATTTTCAGAATGCCTGGACAAGCGGGTTTATTCTGGCTCAAAATATTTAATACAAAATGAAATTTAAAGGAATTATTTTCGATTTAGACGGTACATTAGTCAATTCTTTAGAAGACATCTCAGATGCGATGAATAAAGTGCTTACCGCTTTAAATTATCCTACACATACTTACGACACATATCAATATTTTATTGGGAGCGGTTTACGAAATCTAGTAAGTAAAGCTTTACCTGCTACAAACAATTCTGATGATGAAATCGAAAGTTGTTTTGAATGTATGGTCGATGAATACACTAAAATCTGTACGCTGAAAACAAAACCTTATGAAGGCATTGTAGAATTGTTAGAAAATCTGACTTCTCAAAACATCAAAATGGCAGTTTTCTCTAACAAAGCAGATGAATTGACAAAGAAAATAGCTTATGAATTATTTCCAAAACAATTCGACACAGCTATTGGTTTAAGCACAGAAGAACTAAAAAAACCAAATCCGTTTGAAGCGATTGAAATCAGTAAAAAATGGAATTTAAAACCCGAAAAAATTCTTTTTGTCGGAGATTCTGATATTGACATGAAAACGGCTATAAATGCTAATATGTTTCCTGTGGGAGTAACTTGGGGCTACAGAACAGCAGATGAATTGAAATCTAGCGGGGCAAAAGCGGTTATTAATAATGCTTCGGAGTTAATCGAAATATTGTAAATTGTAAATCGTGAATGCTGAATTACAAAAACAAATACTATCAATCGCTTCGTTTTCTGAAAAAGAAATCGAAAAAATAGATTCTTGTTTTGAATATGAAAAGTTTACCGCTAAAGATTCTCTTTCTTCAATGGGAAAAATCAGCAATAAAATCTTTTTTGTTGTCGAAGGTCTAGCGCGGGTTTATTATTTAAAAGACGGAAAAGAAATTACGACTTATTTAAGTTGTGATGAGGGTTTTATCGCTTCATATTCCAGTTTTATAAATCAATCCGTTTCTTTTGAAAATATTCAGTGTATTGAAGATTGCGAAGTTCTTTCGATTACTTTCGAAAAAATGCAGTTTCTGTATAACGAAATTCCGAATTGGGAACGTGTTGGAAGAATTCTCGCCGAGCAGAATTACCTTTGTATGGCTGATCGCGTTTTAAAACTGCAAATGATTCCGGCAAAAGAAAAATACCAGACTTTTTTGGCATCGGCTCCAGCCAAAATAATTCAGCGAACGCCTTTAATTTATATCGCTTCCTTTCTCGGAATTACTCCAGAATCTTTGAGCAGAATCCGTCAGGACATTTCTTAACATTTATCAAGTGGATTAAGAATCTGAATTCGAATCTTTGTCAAAATAAAATTTGAAAAAGATGAAGAATATTGCCAAAGAAGTTTACCAGATTCCTTTATTTCCGCGCAACGCCATTAATTGTTACGTAATTGAAGATGTTTTAATCGATGCCGGAATTCGAACTTCTTCCAGTAAAATAGTAAAAGCAATTAAAGATAAATCCATTACAAAACACGCCTTGACGCACGCTCACGCCGATCATCAGGGAAGCAGTAGAATACTCTGCGAAACTTTGAATATCCCCCTTTTATGCAGTGAACCTGAAAAAGCATTTGCTGAAAACGGAAATGTAATTACAGAATACCCAAATCCGAATCATATCATTTCTAAATTTCAGAAAAACTTTTGGGCAGGAAAAGGACATCCCGTTTCTGAAACTTTAAAAGAAGGAGATCAGATCGGCGGATTCACGGTTATTGAAACTCCTGGACATTCAAGCGGACATATCTCTTTTTTCAGAGAAAAGGATGGCGTTTTAATTGTAGGCGATGTGATGACCAATATGAATCTTCTCACTACAAAAGTCGGTTTGCATGAACCTCCCCATTTATTTACTGCTAATAAAGAAACCAATAGAAAATCGATTCTCAAATTGGCATCATTACAACCTAAAATATTGTGTTTTGGTCACGGACCAGTTTTATTTAATAATGGAGAACTGGAAAAATTTATTCAAAACATGCGATAATTTTATTAACAAGAATTTACATATTCCGTAAGTTTTCATTAAGACAATTCTAATAATTTTACTCTCAACTAATTAATCCTATATGAGAGTAAAATTACTTACTACAATTTCTATTTTCACTTATCAGCTCAGCGTTTCTCAAACGGAAAAAGTATTAAACGGAAAAGTTTTTTCGCAAAACATTCCGCTTAATAAAGTAGAGGTGATTAACAAAACAGCTCGAATTAGTACCAGAACAAATGAGCTAGGCGAGTTTTCAATTTTAGTCCGTCCACAAGACAGCCTTCTTTTTTACTCCAAAGACTATTTCTTTAAAAGATTTAAAATTTCTCAGGAAAACATAGAACAAAATAACCTAGTTGTCAATATGATTTTGAAACCGGAAGAACTCGATGAAGTCTTAATTACAACTATAAAATTTCCTCATGTTGGTCCTACTCAAGAAGTTTCGGATTCGATTACATTAATGAGATCTTCGCAAGATTTACGAAAATATACTGGTGTTTATGACGGTACTATTGCAAACGGAATGAATTTTGGCGCTATGGGAGCAGGTCTTTTAAGTTTATTTAAAAAAGAAGATAGTGGCAACAAAAAACCTAAAAAGAAAACTCCTGAATTGGATTTCAAAACATTCGCCGAAGCAACTTGTCCTTTAGATTTTTTTACAAAAGATCTAAAATTAAATCCTGATGAAAAAGCTCTTTTCCTAGAATTTTGCACAGCCGATCCGCAATCTGAAATTATTCTAAAACAGAAAAATTTACTTTATACAATGGATTTTTTATATGCTAAAAATGAAGAATTTAAAAAATTGAATACTGGAATTAAAAACTAAAAAATCCGTAAATGAAAGTAAAATTACTCACTACAATTTCTTTTCTTACTTATCAGCTTAGTATTTCGCAGACAGAAAAACTACTTAACGGAAAAGTTGTTTCTCAGGAAAATGCGCTTCAAAATGTAGAAGTCATTAATAAAACAGCCAAAACCAGCACGAGAACAAATGAATTTGGAGAATTTTCAATTTTAGTGAAAGAGCAAGACAGTATATTGTTTTTTTCCAATAATTACTTATTTACAAGATTGAAACTAACCGCAAAAGATCTAGAAAAAAACTATCTCATTGTCGAAATGACTCCAAAAGCTGAAGAATTGGAGAATGTTACAGTTTCTAGATCCGTTTTTAATAAAGCTGAAATTAAAAAAATCGCAAATGATAAAGAAGAAATAAATAAGATTATAATTCGAAAGAAATTTGACGAAGTCACTTCAAAAGTGACAGTTTATGACGGGAGGATCAAAAATGGATTAGATTTCAGTTACCCTATTTTTGATAAACCGAAGAAAAAAATTGAGCCACGTGATGACCGTTTTAAGAAACTCGTCATCGCTACTTGTCCTCCGGATTTTTTTATGAAGAATTTGAAAATAAAACCCGAAGAAAAAGAAATTTTCTTAAACTTTTGTAATGCCGATTCGAAATCTAAAACACTTTTAGAAAAATCAAATGATTTGGAATTGTTAGACTTTCTATATGCTAAAAATGAGGAATTTAAGAAGCTGAAATAGCTTAACTTGAAACAAAAAACTACTTATTCAGCCACCAAATACTAGCATTCAAAACTGTAGCAAATCCAACCCAAGCTAAATAGGGAATCAATAAATAACCTGAAGTTTTATTGATTTTGACGAATTTCAAATACGTTTCATAAATCATCAGCCATAAAAGCACGATTTCGACTAAAGCCAACATCGGGTTTTTTAATCCGAAGAATAAATAAGACCAAATGGCATTTAAAATCAATTGAATGATGAAGAAAAGCAGTGCTTTTTTAACTTCCTCAGTGTTTTCTTTTATTCGATCCCAAACCAATGCTGCTGCAATTGCCATAAATATGTAAAGAACTGTCCAAACTGGCATAAAAATCCAATTCGGCGGATTAAAAATTGGTTTTTCCAACGTTACATACCAAGTCTCAATACTTGGTCTTGTTACTAAACTAGCAGAATATCCAACTGTTAAACAAATTACTAAAGCTATAGCGATTTTTACAAATTTATTCATGACATCAAATTTTGAATTCAAAAATAGTCAAAAGAAAAGTTTAAACCATATAGATAAAAAATTATCCCTTTAGGGCGAAAAAACTATCTTTGCCAAAATTTTATAATTCATGTTAACAGCAGCCGATTTTATACCAAATTCATATACTTCAGCAATCGAAAACGGAAACTTTGAATGGAGCGCTCCAAGCAACATTGCATTAGTGAAATACTGGGGAAAAAAAGACAACCAGATTCCAGCAAATCCTTCTGTTAGTTTTACTCTAAATAACTGTAAAACAATTACAAAATTAGGTTTTGAAAAAAGGAACGCTTCTACTTCGCTCAGCGAGACAAATGGTTTTTCTTTTGATTTACTTTTTGAAGGAAAACCAAAAGAAGACTTTAAACCAAAAATTCAGAAGTTTTTAGAAAGAGTTGAAGTTTATCTGCCGTTTTTGAAAGAATATCATTTTATAATTGACACTCAAAATACTTTCCCTCATAGTTCAGGAATTGCTTCTTCGGCTTCCGGAATGGCGGCTTTAGCAATGAATTTTATGAGTTTAGAAAGAAAATTGAATCCAGAAATGACCGATGATTATTTCTATCAAAAAGCTTCATTTCTAGCTCGATTAGGTTCTGGAAGCGCTTGCAGAAGTGTGAAAGGGAATGTTGTCGTTTGGGGAAATCAGGAAAATATTGAAGGAAGTACAGATTTGTTTGGAGTAGAATTTCCATATACGATTCATGAAAATTTCAAGAATTATCAAGATACTATTTTATTGGTTGACAAAGGCGAGAAACAAGTTTCGAGCACAGTTGGGCACGATTTAATGCACAACCATCCGTATGCTGAAAGACGTTTTGCTCAGGCACATGAAAATCTGGATAAATTAATTTCCATTTTTGAAAACGGAGATTTAAACGAGTTTATAAAAGTTGTAGAAAGTGAAGCATTGACACTACACGCTATGATGATGACCTCTATGCCGTACTTTATTTTGATGAAACCAAACACGCTGCAGATCATAAATGCAATCTGGAAATTTAGAAATGAAACCCAGATTCCAGTATGTTTTACGCTAGATGCTGGAGCAAATGTGCACGTACTTTATCCCGAAAACGTTAGCGAAAAAGTACTTCAATTTATTCAGGACGAATTAGTTGTATTTTGTCAGAATAGTCAATACATTTGCGACAAAATTGGACACGGTGCAATTGCATTATAATTTTCCGTATCTTTAATTAAATTTTCTTGGTTATGGATATTCAATTAGAAAAACGCGAAGCGATGGAGATGTTGAAAAAAACTGATGATCCTTCAATCATTATGGCAGTTGCAAAATTGCTTAGAAAAAACAAAAAAGATTGGTGGGACGATTTGACCGATCAACAAAAAGAGGATATAGCTCAAAGTGAATTAGAATTTGAAAGAGGAGAATTTACGAGCTATGAGGATGTGATGAAAAAATACAGATAGTGGATCTTAAAGTAAGTTTTTCAAAAACAGCGGAGAAAAATTTAGATTCAGTTTTAAAGTTCATTGAAGCAAGATGGTCAGAAAAATCAAAAAAGATTTTTATTGTCAAATTTGAAAAAGCAATTTCAATAATGGTGATGAATCCAGAAATTTTTCCAAAATCAACTGTGAATAAAAAATATCGAAAATGTGTTATAACAAAGCAATCGAGCCTATTATATAGTTTTAGCGCAAACGAAATCAGGATTCACAACATTTTCGACACTAGACAAAACCCAAATAAAATAAAGAAAGACATAAAATAAATCATGAAAGGACCACTATTTTACTCAAAAATATTACTCTTTGGAGAATACGGAATTATCCGCGACTCTAAAGGACTTTCTATTCCTTATAATTTTTACAACGGCGCTTTAAAAAAATCTGAAGAGCCTACAGAAGAAGCCATTTCATCAAACAAAAGCTTAAGAAGTTTTGCTTCTTATCTTGAAGTGCTACATACGCAACAGCCTGAATTGGTTACTTTCGATTTAGAAACTTTAAAAAATGATGTTGAAACTGGAATGTATTTCGATTCTAGTATTCCGCAGGGATATGGCGTTGGGAGCAGCGGTGCACTTGTAGCAGCTATTTACGATAAATATGCTACCAACAAAATCACTGTTCTGGAAAATCTGACTCGCGAAAAATTATTACATTTAAAAAATATATTTTCTCAAATGGAAAGCTTTTTCCACGGAAAAAGTTCTGGTTTAGACCCTTTAAACAGCTATTTGAGCATTCCAATCCTGATCAATTCGAAAGATAATATTGAAGCAACTGGAATTCCGACTCAAAGTTTTGACGGAAAAGGTGCTGTATTTTTGTTAGACTCAGGAATTGTTGGAGAAACTGCTCCAATGGTAAGTATTTTTATGGAAAACTTAAAAGATAAAGGTTTCCGTGCTATGCTTAAAAATCAGTTTGTGAAATATACAGATGCCTGCGTAGAAAACTTCCTGCATGGCGATATGACATCTTTGTTTACCAATACTAAAAAACTTTCTAAAGTTGTCTTAAATCATTTTAAACCAATGATTCCTGAACAATTTCACGGAATCTGGCAACACGGAATTGATTCTAACGATTATTACCTAAAACTTTGCGGTTCTGGAGGAGGCGGTTATATCCTTGGTTTTACCGAAGATCTAGAAAGAGCCAAAGCATCCTTAAAAGACTATAAATTAGAAGTAGTTTATCAATTTTAAAGTTAAACCTCTTAAAAATATTGTTGTGATTTATTGAATACCCTTTCCTAACATTTAATCTTAAAAAATTATTGCCTATGAAAAGTATTTTAAAGATTATCAAAGCAACTTTTTTAGGAGGAATTCTTTTTTTAGTGCCTTTAGTTGTACTATTAATTGTTTTGGAAAAAGGATATGGTATTGTACAAAAAACAACACTTCCGTTAGTAAGTGCTTTACCAAAAGTAAGCGTTTTAGGACTTGCAATTCAAGAACTTGTTGGATTATTAATCATAATTCTAATCTGTCTGGTTGCTGGATTATTGGCAAGAACTGCAGCGGCAGAAAAATTGGTTCAGAAATTAGAAGAAGGAATTTTAAGTTTTGTTCCCGGTTATTCATTTATGAAAAGCATGAATGAAAACATATTGGGTTTAGAATCTAAAGACGATTTAAAAGTAATATTAGTTCCTACTGATGCTGGTTTACAATTTGCTTTTTTAATAGAACAAATCAGTGATGAGAAATCTACAGTTTTTATACCAGATGCTCCAAACCCTTGGAGCGGGTCGGTGGTTTTTGTAGATAAAAAAGATATTACAGAAATCGATATTACGCAAAAACAAGCTTTGGCCTGCATTCGAAAATTAGGTTACGGATCTGAAGAATTGTTAAAAAACAAGCTCTAGTTTTCAGAATCAAAAAATATACTTTAACTTCCCTACATCAAATCAATCCCACTATATCATCTATGTTAAGCAGACAACAAAAACTTTTAGTAATGAAAATTGTTAGTCTGTTCTCTGTAGTTCGAGGTTACAATATTCCAATCATCGTTTTAGCCCAGTATTTATCAGCAATTTTTATATTGGCGCCAGAAATTAGAGCATTGGATATTTTGCTTGATTTTCACTTGTTTTTAATTGTTTTTGCTTCGGCTATTACAATCGCTTCAGGATATATCATCAATAATTTTTACGACAGTCAGAAGGATTTGATTAATCGTCCGAATAAATCGATGCTGGATCGTTTGGTTAGTCAGAAAACTAAATTGAACGTTTATTTCAGTTTGAATTTTCTTGCCGTTCTAATGGCTTTTATTGTTTCCTGGAGAGCTTTTTTGTTCTTTTCAGGTTATATTTTTATGATTTGGTTTTATTCTCATAAAATTAAAAAATATCCCATTATTGGAAATTTAATGTCTGCTTTGCTTGCTGTAACACCTTTTTTTGCCATTCTTTTATATTTCTATAATAAGATTTCGTTTGAAGAAATTGAGAATCATATGAGTCATTTTGTGGTGATTTCGGCACATGCGGTTTTCTTGTTTCTGCTTTTATTGATTCGCGAAATGATAAAAGATTTAGAAAACCTGAAAGGCGATTTAGTAAGCGACTATAGAACAATTCCAGTTTTATATGGAGAAAAAATTTCTAAGCAAATTATCACGGGGTTGACTTTGTCTACCATTTTACCTGTTTACGTTTTGGTTAATATTTATGATGTAGGCTATATGGACATTTATTTTTATGTGTGTTTTGGAGTTCTTCTTTTCTTCTTGATTTACTTATGGAAATCGGACTCTAAGGAACAATATTTAAGACTTCATAATGTCCTTAAGTTCCTCATTGTATCTGGCGTTTGCTGCATTGTTCTGATTAACCCGAGCGTCTTATGGCATGGTCGCGAATTGATTTCTAATTACTAAAGCTCTTTAATCTCCCGCAGATTTAGCAGATTTTTTTCTTTGTGTGGCTCTGTGCAAACTTTGCGAATCTCTGTGAAATAACAATCTTTAAAAGAAGCCAATTGATTGTTTTTTAGCCCCGATTATAGTGGAAATCTTTTTATTTTTTTCTTTAAAAAATAAAAAATTGAAACGGAAAGCGGGAAACCATGCCTCAAAAAAAGCCAATTGTATTGCTACTAAACCTCTTAAAATAAAGCGCTATTAATCTAAGAACATTGAACTTAAGATTTATTAGCAGGAAAAAACTATCTTTGCACAAATTAATGATTCTATGAACAACAAGGAAGGCAACAATAAAAGAGGCGGATCGAGACCAAATAGCTCACGACCAAACTCTAACAAGCCAAAACCTCCTATGGCTAAGCGCGCGCAAGGGCCTAAAAAAGTAAAACCTGAAGTTAAAGCTGCTCAGGAAGCTGCTGCTGAAAAATTGAGAAAACAAAATCAGCCAGCAAAGAGACAAAAGGCTTCAGATGAAATTCGTCTGAACAAATACATCTCTAATTCTGGTGTTTGTTCTCGTCGTGACGCCGACATTTATATTCAGTCTGGAAACGTAAAAGTTAACGGTACTGTAGTTACAGAAATGGGTTATTTGGTAAAACTAAATGATGTTGTAAACTTTGACGGTGTTACATTAACTCCTGAAAAGAAAGAATATATTTTATTAAATAAGCCTAAAAACTTTACGACTGCCTTTGACGAAGGTCAGGAATATCGTAACGTTCTAGAACTTGTTCGTGGCGCTACAAATGCAAAAATTGCTGCTGTAGGAAGAATGGACAAGAATACAACTGGTTTATTATTGTTTACAAACGATACTGATATGATTCGTAAGTTTACATTGCCAAACCAGAAATCGTCTAAAATCTATCAGGTTTCTTTAGACAAAAACTTAAAATTTGAAGATTTAGAAAAAATCAGCAAAGGTTTAGTTCTTGACGGACACCGCGTTTTTGTTGAAGAAGTAAGCTATATTGATAATGAACCAAAAAGCGAAGTTGGTCTTAAACTGCGTACTGCTAACGTAAAAGTGGTGCGTTCAATTTTTGAATCTTTCGAATACAATGTATTGCGTATTGACCGTGTTTCGTTTGCTGGATTAACCAAAAAGAATCTTCCTCGTGGAAACTGGCGCTTTTTGACCGATCAAGAAGTTATCAATTTGAAAAACACATAAGCATTTTTCAAATTTAAGTCATAAATGAATCCTGTTTTCTTCTAGAAAATGGGATTTTTTATTTTTAAAAACTAAAGAAATTATGTCCGAAAAGGGTAAAAATAGATCTTCCGATAGATTGGTTTTTATCTTCTACAGTTTCGTAAGATGAAAAACCTAGGATGATTTTAATTCCGGGAGGAATGCTGTTTAAAATATCTCTTTTTTGGTCTTCTAAAAGGAGTTTTAAACTTTCTATTAATTGAAGATTGTATCTTAAATAAGACATTACAAGTAATGCTGAAAAGTTAAGTATTTCTCTGGCTGTTTCGCTTTTGATACCAACTTCGTTTGAAACCATTTCTGAAATTCTGCCTTTTTTGTTGGAGAATAATTCTTTCAGTAAAGCATTTCCTTCTATGCGGTAACAGTCGTCGACTGATAAAATTCTGCCTGCATTAAAGTCTATTTCTTGGTAAAAAGTAGAATCTTCTTGGATTAATGAAACGATTTCAGAATAAAAATCAGATTCTTCGGCTTTGTTGTAGAGTCCCATTAAAATTGTACCGATCGAGACGTCTATTCCCTTTATTAAAAGTGCATCATTCTCAAAATAAAACTTGTTTAACTTGGAGACAACATTAGAAGAAATAAAGCGTCTAAGTTCAATTTGTAGGTTTGGGGTCATACTCATAACTTAAAAAATAATTATTTATACTGATTTAAAATAATCGATAAAATGAGGCTTTTTATCGTTTATCGAGATAAAAATATAAAAAATTTTAACATTTCCAAAAATTAAGTTAAAAATTTACCTTCTTAATAACCAGTTCTTAACACTAAAAACGTCTTAACACTAGCAAACACAACCCTTTCGTTGTCAAATACAAAAGAAAAAAAGTTAAGAAAAGTTTGATGTTTATTTTTGCTAGCAACGCTAAAAAGCTGAAATTGTTATAGAATTAAAATAAAATGTTTCGATATTCCCACACAATACTCAAAAATATGCCCAAATAAACCACCGCAAACAGAAAGTTAACAAAACTTGAAGCAATGAATCCTAATAGCGATCCGGCGGCTGCTTTTAGAGCTCGATTATGATTTTGAGAATCATACATTAATTCCCCAATTAAAGCGCCCAAAAATGGTCCAATTATAATTCCAAAAGGAATTGGAGCAAAGATTCCCACAATCAAACCAATGTTGGTTCCCCATACTCCATAAGAGCTTCCTCCGAACTTTTTAGTGCCTTTTGAAGGAATAATATAGTCTAATATAGTAATGATGACCATTAGAACAAAAGTAATTCCTAAAACCCAATAATTATTTTCGACTGCTTTAGTCAGGTAAAGTAATAATATTCCAACCCAAGAGCTAGATAATCCAGGAAGAACAGGAAGAAAACTTCCAAAAACACCAACGATTACACATATAAATCCTAGCAGTACTAAAAGTAAATCCATAATATTTTTGTAAGTTTGTACTTATTATTTTAAACATTTTAATAGTATGAGAACTCTTGTAAAAATAGTTTTTTTTCTATTCTTTGTATTCTCCATTAGCGAAAATACGATAGCTCAATCTAAGAAACTTTCTACAGATGACAAAGCAATACAGGACAGTCTTTACACCAGCAATAAGAAAAAAGTAATAAATTTTTCTATGAGAGACTTTGATAATCTGTTTTTCGATTTTTTTAATAAAAAAAACAATCCTAATATCCTTCTGAGTAAAATTGAATTTTACACCTATACGGTTCAAATAGCAGCTTTTTCAGACAGACTTATCAAATTATACCCTGATCAAAAGGAAGTTGCAGAAAAAAACAAAGAAAATTGGCTTTCGGAAAACTATGAAGATTATTTAGAATACAAAGCTTCTCAAAAAAAATAATCGTATTTTTGTTATATCATCCAATTTTAAAACTTTGAGGCAGTTTTTCCCTTTTTTTATTTGTATCCTTTTTAATTCTTGTCAATACTTTGAGAAGCAGGTTCCGTCTGAAAAAGAATTACTTCAAAAAGAGTTGAAATCTATTAACTGGAAAGAAGTTGATGAATATCCTTCTTTGCCTGATTGCGATAAAATTGGTGATAAAAAGCTTCGCCAGCAATGTTTTTTTGAAGTGATGTCGAATCTTATTCAAGAAAAACTCAACGTTGATACTTTATCTATTTTATATCCAGAATTGGACACCATCGAAGTCAAAGTAACCGTTTTTCCTAACTCAACTATGAAGTTTGAACCTCAGTTTCCTAAAGATTCTGTAGTTTACGATACCATAAAAATTGACAGCATTCTGCACGCACGACTAGTCGATTTTCCGAAAGTAAATCCAGCCATAAAACGCGGTATTCCGGTAAAAACACAGTTTATTCTGCCTGTTATTATAAAAGCAAAAGACGAGAAGTAATTTTATAAGGAGCTAATTCCTGCTGTTCGCTATATCTTTTGCTTTTTAAAGAAAAAAGCAAAAGGATGCCGCTCCCATCAGGGCTAGGGCATTCAATTTCAAAATGAGTTATTTTCTAAATTGACGTCCTTTCCATTTATAAGAACCAAATAAACTGTACAAAGCAACAGTCGAACTAAAAAACGGATACCATAAACTACTTAACAAAAGACTTTTAATTCTGGTTTTTGTCAAAAATCTATTAGTTATTGAAAGCAAAATAAAGTCAATTGAAATTTTAGAAAAAGCAAAAATTACAAAAATTGGATAAGAGCAAATCCCTAAAAGAAGAGAGAAAAATCCGATTACAAAACTCAGATTTCCGAAGAAAATAATCAATCCAAGAAACTTTCCAAAAGTGCTGTTATACGAACTTGTTTTAGCCGCCCAACGTACTCTTTGATAAAATAAAGATTTCCAGTTTTCGGTTGGTTTTGTTGTTACAATCGCTTCTTCTGCTTTTAAATAATATACTTTTTCAGGAAACTTTTGAATCGCTTTTTGCAGTAAAAAAACATCATCTCCGCTGGCAATTTTATCGTTCCCTTCAAAACCATTTAAACTTTCGAAGAATGCTTTTGTATAAGCAAAATTAGCTCCGTTGCACATAAAACCCTTATTTAAACCAAAACTTCCAATTGTAGCGCCTTGCAGACTCGTTAAATCCAATTGCTGAAAATGATCTAGAAATGAGTTTTCACACTGATACGTTACAGCTCCAGCAAGCATGGAAACTTTGTTCTGCTGAATGTAATTATCAAAAGTCAACAGCCAATTTTCGGGAACAATACAATCGGCATCGGTTGTAATAACCCAATCGGTTTTTACGTGCTGCATTGCCGTTGTAATGGCATCTTTTTTAGGAGAATTGGAAACCCGAATATTGTTTATTTGCGAAATGTGAAATGTGAAATGTGAGAATTGAAATTTTTCATCTGAAGCATCATCAACTAAAATTACATCAAATAAATCTGTTGGATAATTTAGCTTTGAAAAACTTTCCAAAAGTAGGGGCAGATTTTCTTTTTCATTTCTAAAAGGAACAATTATCGTAAAACTTGTTTTTGGCTTTAAATTACTTTTCTGGTATTGTTTCACCTTGAAAAAACCATAAATCAGCAAAGAAATGCTAACGATATAAATGGCTAATATGGCAAACAATCCGAAAATCATTCTGGAGTTTTCGTTTTAAAATTCAGCACAAAAAAGCTTCCTAAAACTACTGGAAGAACTACGTTTAAAAACCACATTAAAGTGCTTATAAATACAACAATCCATTCGTTTACGCCCAATATTCCAAAGAAGTAAATCGCAACACTTCCTTTTACTGCAAAGTCTAAAAACTGAAAAGTTGGCAATGAAGAAGCTAAAAAGTAAACTGATGTTATCGCTGCCATCAAAGTTAAATAAGGCAAATCGACATCAAAACCTAAAAACAAAAAGTAATACTGATGCGAGAAAACCAAATAACGACAGATACCTAAAAAGATATTTTTCTGATGAACCGATTTCGGAATTTCATTGATTTTATGAATCAGTTTTTCTATCGAATATCCTTTGACTTTTATCTTTTTAATGGAGAACAATAAAATCAAAATCAGAACAAATCCGCCAAAAAGAATCAAGACTGTTTTGGTCGTAATTACATTAAATTGCGCGTTGAAATAGAGTAATCCGAAGATCCCAAAAATGATCGTTAAAATCATTTGGATTCCGTTGCAGATTAAGTTTAAGAAAACCACTCTTTTGGTTTCTGATTTCGGATAATAGAGCGCTTTTCCTGCATACTCTCCTACTCCATTCGGTGTAAAAATTCCTGCCGTCAAAGCAGCCAAAACCTGTTTTGTCGCTTCATAAACCGATATTTTATGAATAACCTGCGCTAGATTCTGCCATTTCAAAATTTCGAAATAACGGTTTAAAACACTCAAAAGCAAGATAAATGAAACCCCTAAAACCGACTGATTTTTTTGGAACAAAGCAATAAACTTCTGCCAGTCTAATTTATCGTTGTTAGCCAACTGATTATAAATAAAATAAAATGCGCCGCCAACAATTAAAAGTTTGACTACGAGAACTAGGAATTGCTTAGCTTTGTGAGGAATTGAAATCATGCCGCAAAAGTAATCAATTTGAAAATGTGGCAATGAAAATGTGACAATTAGAAAATGAGTCAATTTTCTAACTTGAAACTTTAAACTTGAAACAAAAATCTCTTGACACAAGAACGCATCATATTAGGTATTGACCCCGGAACCACAATTATGGGTTTTGGATTGATTAAAGTAATCAATAAAAAAATGGAATTTCTGCAATTAAACGAATTGCAGCTTTCCAAATACGACAATCATTACCAAAAACTAAGAATCATTTTCGAGCGAACGATTGAACTAATCGAAACGCATTGTCCTGACGAAATTGCAATTGAAGCACCATTCTTCGGCAAAAATGTACAGTCGATGTTAAAGCTCGGACGAGCGCAAGGTGTTGCAATGGCAGCAGGACTTTCAAGAGGCATTCCGATTACGGAATACGAACCTAAAAAGATAAAAATGGCGATTACCGGAAACGGAAATGCCAGTAAAGAACAAGTTGCCAAAATGTTGCAACAGCTTTTAGGCTTAAAAGAATTACCAAAAAATCTCGATTCTACAGACGGTTTAGCGGCAGCGGTTTGTCATTTCTTTAATTCGGGAAAAGTTGTGGCTGGAAAAAGTTATTCTGGTTGGGATGCTTTTGTGAAACAGAATGAGGATCGAGTTAAGAAATGAGCCAATGTGCCAATTTGATAATTAGATATTTTCTATAGACAACAAATAAATTATCTAATTGACACACTCTCTAATTATCTAATTAAAAATGAGCGGTATCTACATCCACATACCTTTTTGCAAGCAGGCTTGTCATTACTGCGACTTTCATTTTTCGACTTCGATGAAAAAGAAAGACGAGATGGTTTTGGCATTAGCCAAAGAAATTGGCATGCGCAAAAATGAGCTTCTCGACTCCGCTCGAAGTGACAATGAGATTATAGAAACCATTTATTTTGGCGGAGGAACTCCTTCTGTTTTAACCAATGACGAAATAAACTTTTTAATTTCTGAAGTTTATAAAAACTATAAAGTTGTAGAAAACCCTGAAATTACACTTGAAGCTAATCCGGATGATTTGTCTGCTGAACGAATTCTGGAATTATCTAAAAGCCCAATAAATAGATTAAGCATCGGAATTCAGTCTTTTTATGAAGAGGATTTGAAGATGATGAATCGTGCCCATAATTCGGCGGAAGCCAAAAAATGTTTAGAAGAAGCGAAAAAGTATTTCGATAATATTTCATTAGATTTAATTTACGGAATTCCAGGAATGAGTGACGAAATGTGGAGACAGAATATTCAAACGGCTTTAGATTTCGGCATTCCGCATATATCGAGTTATGCTTTGACGGTTGAACCCAAAACGGCTTTAAGCAAATTAATTCAAACCGGAAAAGTTGCTGAACCTCAAGACGAAGTGGCTTCCAACCATTTTCTGATTTTGGTCGAAATGCTTCAACAGAATGGTTTTATTCATTACGAATTATCAAATTTTGGAAAAGAAAAGTATTTCTCCAAAAACAATTCGGCTTACTGGCTGGGCAAAAAATACATCGGAATCGGACCTTCGGCACATAGTTATGACGGCGTAAAAAGAGGCTGGAATATTGCTAATAATTCATTGTATTTAAAAGCTATTCAGAACAACGAACTTCCAATCGAAACCGAAATCTTAACTGTTTCTGATCGTTACAATGAATATATCATGACGGGATTGCGAACCATTTGGGGCGTTTCTTTAGAAAGAATTGAAAAGGAATTCGGATCAGAATATTTGAATTATTTACTGGAACAAGCTCAAAAGTTCTTAAATGACAATTTACTTTCAATAGAAAACAACATTTTAAAACCAACTCCAAAAGGAAAATTTTTAACAGATGGAATTGCTTCAGATTTATTTTATCTAAATTTGGATGAATAAAAATTAGCCACGAAGGCATAAAGGCTCAAATTTATTAAACTTTGTGACTTAGCGTCTTTGCGGCATAAAATCCAAATTTGTGTTAGCAAAAATCAACAACTTCGAAATCGACTTATCAAAACCCATTGATATTTCTATTCCATTAACCAATACAGATGAAAATCCGATTGCGTGGTACATCGAAAAACCTATTATTGAGCCTGTAGTTTTTGGCGATTGGATTGGAAAAGTTTCTGAAGGAAAATCATCTACGAATTTCAACAATATTTTCTTCAATCCACATGGGCATGGAACGCATACGGAATGCTTGGGGCATATTACCAATGATTTTTACAGTATTAACCAATCTCTAAAACAATTTTTCTTTTTTGCTAAACTGATTACGGTTGAACCTGAAAAGATTGGAGATGATTTTGTGATTACGAAAGAAAACATTTCGACTTCGCTCAATGTGACAGCAGTGGATAGCGCTTCGACTCCGCTCAGCGTGACAAACGAAGCCTTAGTTATTCGCACTCTTCCCAATCAAAAAGATAAAAAATCAAGAAAATATTCGAATACCAATCCACCGTATTTGTCTGAAGATGCTGCAATTTTCATCCGCGAAAGCGAAATTCAGCATTTACTGATTGATCTCCCAAGTGTGGACAAAGAACATGACGAAGGAAAATTATTAGCGCATAAAGCATTTTGGAATGTAAAAGACACAGTAAATCTAAATTCTGATGCAAGATTAAATGCTACAATTACTGAGATGATTTATGTTCCAGACGAAATTGAAGATGGAAATTATATACTAAATCTTCAAATCGCTTCGTTTGAAAATGATGCCAGTCCATCAAAACCGATTCTCTATAAAATTGCAGATTTTAGATTGTAGATTTTAGATTATTCTACTGCAAAATCTAAAATCTACAATCTAAAATAAAAAATAAAAATGATAACCGTTTCTACAGATAAAACCAAACTCGACGTTCTGTTTATACAAAATTTTCTAAAAGACATTTATTGGGCTGCGGGACGAACGATTGACGAAGTGCAACGAACTATTGATGCTTCGGTTTGTTTTGGAATTTATTTAGAGGACAAACAAATTGGCTTTGCACGTGTGATAACCGATTATGTCGTTTTTGCCTATTTAATGGATGTTTTTATTGATGAAGAACATCGTGGAAAAGGCTACTCATCAATTTTAATTCAAGCGATGATGAATGAGTCTCAACTGCAAGAAGTTAAAATCTGGCGATTGGCAACAACTGATGCTCACTTTTTATACGAGAAATTCGGATTTACAAAATTAAATCATCCTGAAAAGATGATGGAAAAAATAGTCTAATGAAAACAGTTTTAAAACTTGAGGAAGTCGCTTTATTCCTTCTTGGAATCTTTTTGTTCAACCGCTTAAATTATGAATGGTGGTGGTTTCTTACTTTAATTTTAGCTCCCGATTTATCAATGATGGGCTATGTTTTTGGAAACAAAGCTGGAGCATTTCTTTATAACATCTTTCATCACAAAGGAATTGCGCTTTTAATTTATGCCATCGGATTTTATTTAAGTATTGAAATGGTGCAATTAGCGGGAATTATTTTATTTTCACATTCGGCAATGGATCGAATTTTTGGTTATGGTCTTAAATATGAAAAAGGCTTTAAATACACGCATTTAGGTGAAATTGGTAAATAAACAGTTATGAATTTAGAAACGTTTTACGAATATTGTCTTTCAAAAAAAGGAGTCAGCGAACATTTTCCTTTTGATGAAGACACTTTGGTCTTTAAAGTGGGCGGAAAAATGTTTGCTTTGTCTTCGCTTTCTCAATGGGAAAAAAATGAGCAATCAGCAAATTTAAAATGCGACCCAGACCGCGCACAGGAACTTCGAGCAGAGTATGACGAAATACAACCTGGATTTCATATGAGTAAAGTACACTGGAATACCGTGGCTTTGAATGGAAATTTACCTGATAAATTCGTGAAGGAACTTATAGACCATTCATACGAATTGGTTTTCAAAAGTTTGACAAAGAAAATTCAAAATGAAATTATCGAATTAGAAAATTAGGCATTACATTTGCATCGTAAGAAAAAAAATTTAGCAGCTTAGCCGCTTTGAAACTTAGCAACTAATAAACAATGAAAGAACAATTTAAAAAATTTCTAAACGAAGAACAAGATCCAAAAGCGATTGAAAAAATAACTTCGAAACTTACTGATTTATTAATGAAAGGTGAAGAAGTTGGTTATATCGCCGTGCAAAAAAAGCCTGCAATTACTGTTTTTCCTGATAGTATAATCTTAACCAATAAACGTATTATTATTTGCACGCCTAAAAACTTAGGTCTTTCAATGAATTTTACAGATTATACTTGGGATGATATTACAAGCTCATTTGTAAAAGAAAATATTTTAGGTTCTGAATTTTCATTTAGCACTAATACAGACCTGATTATTTCTATAGATTATATTCCGAAAATTCAGGCTAGAAAAATGTATACCTATGCTAAAGAGCAATTAGATTTATTAAAAAATCCTGTTCAGACAGCAGCTCCAGTTCAAGAAATTGTGGAAGAAGCAGAAGTTGAAGACGAAATCGAAGAGGTAGAAACAGAAGAAGTAACAAGCTTTGCAGAAATTTTACCTGCAGCTCCAGCTGTGACAGAAACTTTTGAACCGCTTCCGACGCAACCAACTCAACCTGCTGGAGAACGTAGATTAAGTGATTTATCTAAAGAAGAACTTTTTGATAAATTACAGAATTACAAAAAACTTCTTGATAATGGTTTGATCATGCAAGGAGAATATGATGCTTACAAAAAAGAGATTTTAAGTTATATGTAATTTTAAAGTACAAAGTTCTGAGTACAAAGTACAAAGATTATTGACTTTGTCTAAAATAAAAAAGCCCGAAATAGAGATTCTATTTCGGGCTTTGCATTTATAGCTTTGTATTTAGAAACTTTGCACTTTGTACTTATAAAGTCGCTTTTTGCTTTTCTACAAATTTATGAGATTGCAGTTCCAGTAACTCTTTTGCATTTTTTCGTTGCAGATCGAATAAACCTTTATCTTCTGCAATATCAGCGTACACTTTATCATGCATTTCGGCACTTGTTTTAACCAATAATTCACGTTGGTATTTATTTTGTGTCAAAGTTGCTTTCATTGCGGTTTCGGCTTCTTCTTGCTTGAAATCGAATTCCCCTTTTGGCGCTAATAATTTAGCGATAATCGGAGATGTTTCAATAGCAAGAAACAACAACATAATGAAAAATGACGGAAGCCAAGGCAGTTTATTTAAGGCATTGATGCGCGCCATTAATCCGTCGAAACCTTCAATAATAGGCTGTGTCTGCGAAACTTTTTTATCTAAATCGGCCTGAAGCTGTACGCCAGCTTTTTCTTTTTCGGCAATTTTAGCTTCGTTTGCTTTTTTAAGTATTTCAAATTCTTTTAAGGCCGCATCGTGTTTTTCGCGTTTCTCTTTATAAACCGGACCTTTTCCTAATTTTTTAGTTCCGGTTGTTCCTTCGGCTTCAGTAATATAAACTGAATATAAATCGTTTACTTCTTTCTCTTTCTTTACAATATCCGCTTTAAGCGCAGCAATTTCAGCTTTATTTTTATCTAAATCCGTTTTGAAATACGTTCCAATTTGTTTTTTGTTGGCCAATTCCATTTCGTTTTTCTCTTTCAATAAAACGGTATTGATTTCTTTTTCGAAAATCTTAATCTCCAAAGGCTTCGAAATTACAATTGCAATAATAATAGCCAAAGCAATACGCGGAGTTGCCTGAAGGAATTCGTCTAAGAAACGATCTCTTTTTTTAATCGTAGAAACGATAAATCGGTCTAAATTGAAGATTAGTAAACTCCAAACAAATCCGAAAATTAAAGCGGGATAAATAGAATCGAAAACAGTAAAAAGCGCATAAGCACTGGCTAGAAAAGCCATAACTGCCGTAAAGAACACGGTGGCGCCAATACCAACGTATTTGGTTTGTTCGCCTTCTGAGCAGTCTTTCAAGAGATCACGGTCGGCTCCTGAACATAGGATAAAAAATTGTTTTAACATGATTGATGATTTTTGATTGTGATTGATATGGCAAATTTAACGCCAAATTTTCAAATACAGTCAAAATATCAATTTCTTTTTAGTTGTGAATCAAACGTTTGAAAACGCAATGTTAGTTAAACATTAATAATTATAAGCAATAACTGACTAATCATAACACTATGTTAATTTTTTTTCAAGGCTTTAGTAATACACGGGTCTTAGTTTCGCAACCGAAATTAAACTAAACACACACAATGAAAAAATTCTATCTATTAACAGCATTCTTTTTATTCGCCTTTACAGGTTTTGCTCAGAAGGCTATTATATCTGGAAAGATATTGGACGCCGATGACAAACTGCCTCTTCCTGGAGCAATGGTTCAAATTGTAGGCGAGAAAAAATATACCGTTTCTGACTACAACGGTCGTTTTGAATTATTAAATATTAATGAAGGAACTTACCAAGTTGAAGTAAAATATATTGGATATACTTCTTTATCTCAAGAAATAAAAGTGGAGCAAGGAAAAAACAATGTAATTGATTTTTCTCTTAAAGCTTCTGAGAATGAACTGAAAGAAGTTATTGTTGGAGATATCTTAAAAGGTCAGGCAAAAGCGCTGAATCAACAGAAAAATAACAAAAACATCGGAAACGTAATTTCTTCAGATCAAATGGGACGTTTCCCAGATGCTAACGTTGGAGACGCTTTAAAACGTGTTCCAGGTATCACAATGCAGAATGATCAAGGTGAAGCGCGTAACATTATTATTAGAGGTTTAGCTCCATCTTTGAACTCTGTAACTTTAAATGGTGACCGTATTCCATCTGCTGAAGGAGACAACAGAAACGTACAAATGGACTTAATTCCATCTGATATGATTTCTACAATCGAAGTAAACAAAACACTAACATCAGACATGGATGCTGATGCAATTGGGGGTTCTGTAAACTTAATTACAAGAGCAACTCCAAACGGAGAAAGAATTTCTGCAACTCTTGCAGGAGGTTATTTACCAATTCGTGACCATGCTTCTTATACTGCTGGTTTTGTTTATGGTAACCGTTTTGCAAATGATAAATTAGGAGTAGTTTTTAGCGGATCTTATAACAATGTGGATTACGGTTCTGACAACATCGAAAACGAATGGGTAAAAGATGAGTTTGGAAATGACTATTTACAAGCTTCTGAAATTAGAAAGTATGATGTACAGCGTATCCGTCGTAGTGCTTCTGTTGCTTTAGATTATAAATTCAATGACAACAATACCATTTTTGCAAATGCAATCTACAACTGGAGAGATGATAGAGAAAACCGTTTTAGAACTACTTACGATGATATTGAGCCACTTTATAATGGTGAAGAAATTGTTGGTTTTGAAGGCCGTGTAAAACGTCAGACAAAAGGTGGTTTAGACAACAACCGAAACAAAAACAGAAGATTAGAAGATCAGAGAGTTCAAAACTATTCTATTCGTGGAGAGCACTTAATCAATTCTACATTAGATTTAGACTGGTCTGCAAACTATGCAAAAGCTAGAGAATACCGTCCGGGTGAGCGTTACATCGAATACCGTCAAAAAGGTTTAGAAATGTTTGAAGACTTATCTGACATCAGATTTCCTTTGATGACAACTGTTGGCGAATCTGTTGACGAATTTAAATTTGACTCTGTTACTGAAAACACAGACGAAACAAGCGAGAGCGAATTTGGTGCTAAAGTAAACATTCGTTTCCCTTTCTCTGTTATTGCAGGAGAAAAAGGAAGATTAAGAACTGGTCTTAGACTTCGTTTGAAAGAGAAAGAGAGAAACAATATGTTTTATTCTTACACTCCGTTAAACGACGACATGGAATTATTATCGCAAGTTCCAACAAGTTATTATGACGGAAAAGATTTTAATCCAGGAAGCAAATATGTACCAGGAACTTTTGCTTCGGCAGCTTTCTTAGGAAGTTTAGATTTGAACAATGCTTCTTTATTTGAAAAAGAAACAGATCCAGCAGAATATTTGGCTGTAAACTATAATGCTAAAGAAAGAATTACTGCAGCTTATGTAAGATGGGATCAGGATTTTAACGATAAACTTTCTATGGTTTTAGGTTTCCGTGTGGAGAATACTCATATCGATTATACAGGAAACCGTGTATTAGACGAGGAAGAATTAGAGAGCAAAATCAACAACACCAACTCTTACACTAATTTACTGCCAAGTATCTCATTCCAATACAACGCAACAAAAGATTTAGTTTTGAGAGCTGCTGCTACAACTGCGTTGGCTAGACCAAACTATTATGCATTGGCTCCTTATGTAAACAATATTGCTGCCGATAAAGAAATTACAGCTGGAAATCCAGATCTTAAAGCTACTTATTCATACAATTATGATTTCATGGCTGAGAACTATTTCAAATCTGTTGGTTTAATTTCTGGAGGTGTTTTCTACAAAAGATTAAACGATTTCATTTATAACTACAGCGATAATCAATATACAGATGCGAAATTTGCTGCAGATTTCCCTAATCAAGTAAACCCAGTTCCAGCCGGAGAAAACTGGTCTTTCTTACAATCAAGAAATGGAGAAAATGTAGATGTTTACGGATTTGAAGTTGCATTCCAACGTCAGTTAGATTTCTTGCCAGGTAAATTCCTAAAAGGTTTTGCCATCTATTTGAACTATACTTACACACAATCTAAGGCAAAAGGTATTGCCGATGAGGACGGAAACGAAAGAAATGACATCAGTCTTCCTGGTACAACGCCACATATGTTTAACGGATCTTTATCTTGGGAAAACAAACGTTTCTCTGCAAGAATCTCAACCAACTTTACATCTGATTACTTAGACGAATTAGGTTCTGAGTCTTACAAAGACAGTTACTATGATAAACAGTTTTTCTTAGATGCCAATGCTGCTTATAAGATTACTCCAAAATTGCGCTTTTTTGCTGAAGCTAATAACTTAACCAACCAACCGTTACGTTACTACCAAGGGGTTGCTGCTCATACAAAACAAGCTGAATATTACCAGCCACGTTACAATTTCGGATTGAAATTAGACTTGTAATCTGAACTTTTTTAAAATTCTTAAATTAGACAGAGTTTAGCGCTCTGTCTAATTGCATTAAAATATATAACATAATGAAAAATAAATCTTTAATTGCTCTTTTACTTTTAGCTGTTTCATTTACAGCTTGTAAAGACGATAAATTAGCCCCAGTTCAGCCAAACGCTGTAAAACCTACAGCTGTTACAGAAGCTTTACCTCACGATACAGACGATCCTTCTATTTGGATAAACCCAACAGATCCTTCAAAAAGCATAATTGTTGGAACAGATAAAGACACAGACGGAGGTTTGTATGCTTTTGATTTGAATGGAAAAATCCTTAAAAAATCAATTCCATTAAAACGTCCAAACAATGTTGATATCGCTTACGGATTGATTATTGACGGAAAAAAAGTAGACGTTGCGGTTACAACTGAACGTGAAAAAAATAAAATTAGAATTTTCAGTTTACCTGATTTAGAACCTATTGATAACGGCGGAATTCCTGTTTTTGATGGAGAAGCACAACGCGACCCAATGGGAGTTGCTTTATACACACGCCCAACTGATGGGAAAATCTTTGCTATTGTAGGCAGAAAAACGGGTCCTTCTGGAAGTTATTTATGGCAATATGAACTTTCTGGAAACGGAAAATTTGCTGCAGCAAAAGTGGTTCGCAAATTCGGAACATACAGCGGTAAAAAAGAAATTGAAGCTATTGCTGTGGACAACGAATTAGGTTTTGTTTACTATTGCGACGAGCAAGCTGGAATTAGAAAATACAAAGCAGATCCAGCTTTAAACGATAATAAAGAATTGGCTTTCTTTGGTCAGAAAGATTTCAAAGCAGATCACGAAGGAATTGCGATTTACAAAAAAACAGATTCTACAGGATATATTTTAGTATCCAATCAGCAGGCCAATTCTTTTATGGTTTATCCAAGAGAAGGTTCGAAAGAAAATCCAAACAATCATCCTTTATTGGCAGAAGTTCCGACTTCTACAATCGAATGTGATGGTGCAGATGTTACGAGCGTAAACTTAGGACCAAAATATAAAAACGGACTTTTTGTAGCGATGAGCAACGGAATGACTTTCCATTATTATGCTTGGGATTTAATTCAAAAACGCATCGACGAAGCTAAGAAATAAAGATTCAGTGTTGATTTGAAATTGCAGTTTTTCGGTACTTTCCTTTAAACTGTACTGAAAACTGCGTTTCAATGTCTTTAAAAAGTACTTATTGTCAGGCTGAGCGAAGTCGAAGCCAAGTTTCCAATTGAAATGCCCTTCGACTCCGCTCAGGGAGACAAGGAAGAAGTATCAAACAAACACAAAAAACAAAAAAAGCTGTTCATTTCTGAACAGCTTTTTTACTTTGAATTAAATAATTCCCTTTATTCTGTAATTGGTGCTCCTGCTAAGATTTCAGCATTTGCAAACTCTTCAAATTTGGCAAAATTAGCTTTGAATTTCTGAGCTAATTCTAACGCTTTTTTATCGTATAAATCTTTGTCTTCCCAAGTATTTCTAGGATTTAGAATTTCTTCTGGAACATTCGGGCAAGATTGTGGTTTTGCAATTCCAAACACTTTGTGATCTACGTACTCTACATTGTCTAATTCTCCTTTTAATGCAGCAGTAATCATAGCACGAGTATATTTAAGCTTCATACGACTTCCTATTCCGTAAGGTCCTCCAGTCCATCCTGTATTGATTAACCAAACTTTTACTCCAGCATCTTTCATTTTCTTACTCAACATTTCAGCATAACGCGTTGGGTGTAAAGGCATAAATGGTGCTCCAAAACAAGCAGAGAAATTAGGCTGAGGCTCTGTTACACCAGCTTCTGTACCAGCAACTTTTGCTGTATATCCAGAAATAAAGTGGTAAGCCGCCTGACCTGGAGTTAATTTTGAGATTGGAGGCAGAATTCCGAAAGAATCGGCCGTTAAGAAAAATATATTTTTAGGATTATGTCCAACCAAACCTGGCTGTACATTATCAATATGTGTAATTGGGTAACTTACACGAGTATTTTGAGTAATAGAAACATCGTCAAAATCAACTACGTTTGTTCCTTCTTTGAAAACCACATTTTCTAAAAGCGCTCCTTTTTTGATTGCTCTAAAAATGTCTGGTTCGTTTTCTTCTGTTAAATTAATCACTTTTGCATAACATCCGCCTTCAAAATTGAAAACAGTGTTTTCGTTTGTCCAACCATGTTCGTCGTCTCCAATTAATTTACGCTCTGGATCTGCAGATAAAGTTGTTTTTCCTGTACCAGACAATCCGAAAAAGATTGCTGTATCTCCTGCTTCACCAACATTGGCGCTACAGTGCATTGGAAGTGTATTTTTGAAAACCGGAAGAATAAAGTTCAATGCAGAGAAAATACCTTTTTTCATTTCTCCCGTATAACCTGTTCCTCCAATTAAAGCAATTTTTTTAGTAAAATCTAAAATAGCAAAATTAGACTGACGTGTTCCGTCTACAGCAGGATCTGCCATAAAACTTGGAGCACAAACTACAGTCCATTCTGGAGTAAAATTTGCCAGTTCTGAATCTTCTGGACGTAAGAACATATTGTAGCAAAACAAGTTTGACCAAGCAGTTTCTGTTACAACACGAACATTTAATCTATAATTTGGATCTGAACAAACATAAGAATCACGAACAAAAACCTCTTTGTCTGATAAAAATGCTGTTACCTTATTATAAAGCTTTTCAAAAGCTTGGGGCTCAAAAGGGATATTTACATTTCCCCACCAAACTTGATCTTTTGTAATATCATCTTTTACGATAAAACGATCTTGTGGAGAACGACCTGTAAATTCGCCTGTATTAATTGCTAACGCTCCTGTAGAATTCTCAACACCTTGTCCTGACTGCAAAGTAATCGCATGTAATTCATCTGCAGATAGTTGATAACGAACTTTTGCATTTTCAATTCCTAACTCTTTTAACGAAATCGATTGCGCGAAAACTGTATTAGTGTCCATAAGTTTTTAAGTTGTGTGTGATTTTTTGTTTAAAGCAAAATTACAGATTTATTTTTATTTCTTTTAAAATACTTAAATTTCACTTTAATTTATATGAAAAAAGAGAAATTTCACTTTAAAAATTATAAAAAGAAAAAAATAACCGCCTCTAATTTGTTTATTTACAACCTTATACGCGAATTTGTTATATTATTTTTGTTTGACAACAGAAAATACAAAAAAGTCACATAAATAAAGTTATATGTTA
>NZ_MRCM01000003.1 GCF_002303885.1 Flavobacterium sp. ACN2
CTCTACCCCTCGACTTGCATGTGTTAAGCCTGCCGCTAGCGTTCATCCTGAGCCAGGATCAAACTCTTCATCGTATATTTTAATATTATATAATCGATGCTCTTTCTATCGGTTCTTTTCGAATCTTGCGATTCTACTGCTCTTATTCTTTTTGTTCTAACATCTCTGTTAGAACGGCTGTCAATTCAATATGTCTACGAACGTAATTTTTTTGTCTTTCGCTTGTCTCTCAAAGCGGGTGCAAAACTAAAACTTCTTTTTGTTTCCTGCAAGAAAAATTTAAAGTTTTTTTTGAGATTTTTTCAATCCCGTTTTCTCCAATTTTCCTCCCAATCCCTCAATGAACTTTTCCTGTTTTGCGGGGTGCAAATGTAGAAAGCATTTTCAAATCTCGCAAGCTTTTTCGAATCTTTTTTTTGAAAATTTCTTTCCGTCTGATTCTCCTTTCCTGCCAGTATTTCGATGAACGCCTTCGCTGTTGCGGGTGCAAAAGTAGAACCTTTTTCCGCTTACGCAAGCTTTTTCAAAGAGTTTTTTTGATATTTTTTCCATGTTTTTCTTAACATTCTAATAACTCGCCGTTTACAGCATAAACTTTTTTCAAACCTTGTAGGGTTTTTCTGCACAGCCCTGCTGTTTTGGCATTTTCCGCCCGTTTCGGCATTCGCTTTTTATGGGGTTTTCAGCCTTTAAGCCCATTTTTTGAAGAAATTCCATGTTTTCAAAAGCCGACATCTTCCGTTTTCAATCCCGCAAAGGCGCTGAGGCGCCAAGCTTTTCCTTCTCCCCCTTCCAAAACCCGCCCTTTTCCCCTTTAAGCCGCCTCTGAAAACCGGTGCCCTAGCCCCGATAGAAGCGGAAATCCTTTTGCTTTTTTCTTTAAAAAGCAAAAGATTGAAGCGGATAGCGGGAAACAGCTCCTTATAAATGCCAAATCTCAATTTTTTAAAATCCAAAATTCCAAATGCTGCCGCTAGAAGGGCTTCGGCTTCGCTCAGACGGACAATCGAGATTTTCTCCTTATATATATGTATAAACAATAAACCCGACTGGTTTTAAAAAACTGTCGGGTTGGATATTGTGCTTTACTTTTTACTTAGTCGAAACGGATCGCTTTTACAGGTGATATTTTTGTTATTATATAAGAAGGTATTAATAGCACCAAGAAACAAACACCAACCGTAAGCAGGTTTAATAATAGTATATACATCCAATTTAGATAAACTGGCGCCTGATTTACATAATAGTTTTCTGGATTGAGCTTAATTATGCCGAATTGCTGCTGTATTAATAGAATTGAAATTCCGATCAAATTTCCCCAGAATAGTCCACGTAGAATTAGATAAAAGGCATTATATAAAAATATCTTACGTACTGACCAGTTATTTGCGCCCATAGATTTTAAAATTCCAATCATTTGAGTTCTTTCTAAAATGAGAACCAGCAATGCCACTACCATATTAATTGTTGCCACGAGAATCATGACCCCTAAAATGATTACTATATTAAAATCAAAGAGCTTAAGCCAGTCAAAAATATAACTGTATTTTTCTACAATGGTTTGTGTATCTAGATTAGACGAGGTTTTTTCGTAAATTTTATTTCCTGTGGATTTAATTTCATTAAAATCCTTTACAAAAACCTCAAATGCTCCAACTTGACTCTCGCTCCACTTATTGATTCTTTGAATATGGCGGATATCTCCGATAATATATGTTGCATCAAAATCTTGGAATCCGGAATTAAATATTCCGACAATCTTAAACCTACGGCTATTTGGAAGTTTACCTTGCTCTTCCTTTATAAAAAAAGTATTGAATTGGTCTCCAATTTTTAAATTTAAACGATCTGCAAGAAATCTTGAAATAATAACATCTTCATTCAATGCTTTTGCAAAACCTGGAAGTTTACCTTCAACAATATATTCTTTAATATTATTCCAATCGTAATCTGCTCCTACACCTTTAAATATAATTCCTTCAAAAGCATTTTCCGTTCTAATTATTCCAGCTTTACTGGCCACTGCCTGGATATGGCTTACTTCTGGAACCGATTTAAAATTAGGATAAAAATCTTGTTGCTTTGAAATTGGAACTGTTGTAACTTCTGAATTATTATTGTCATAATTAGAAATTATGATTTGGCCATTAAAAGCAGAAACTTTATCGCGAATTTTCTTTTGCAAGCCTATTCCTGTGGCCACAGAAACCATCATCATGATTATTCCGATTGCAATTGCAGAAATCGCAATTTTTATAATGGGCGCCGAGATACTGCTTTTATAATCTTTTGCAGTAATAAGTCTTTTGGCTATGAAATATTCTAAATTCAAATTATGAGTTTTCTTTATGTTGTTTAATTATTTCCTTTCTCAAAAATACATCTTAAAAAAGGAAATCAATATATTCTTAGAAACAATTGCCTGTATATTCAATCATAACGGCAGCTTCTTTTTCATTTCCTCGACGATGTTGAATGCTGCTGGACAAATTTCGACGTTTTTCAAAGTTAAATTAGAAATCTGATAAAATTTGTTTCGATCTGTATGAGGAAACTCTCTACAGGCTTTCGGACGAACATCATAAATCATACAATAATTTTCATTATCTAAAAACGTACATGGAACGCTTTGCAAAACATAATCTTTGTCTTCATCAAT
The DNA here is from genome assembly GCF_002303885.1 of Flavobacterium sp. ACN2. Lineage (GTDB taxonomy): Bacteria > Bacteroidota > Bacteroidia > Flavobacteriales > Flavobacteriaceae > Flavobacterium. Next base: position 2,660 of record NZ_MRCM01000003.1, read on the forward strand.
TCGCAAGTACTGATCAATAAATTGCTGAGGCTTTTGTCTAAAGTGTTTAGAAATTCGCTCTATATCTGCCAAAGTAAACAATGGCCCAGTCGTTTTACAGCAATTAGCACACTTCAAGCAATCCGTCCTTTTGAATTCGGCATTATGCAAATCCTGCATAATGTAATCTAAATTCTTTGGCGGTTTCTTTTTAAGCTTATCGAAATACTTTTTATTCTCGTTATGCTTATCTTTGGCTAACTTACTTAAATTATTTAAAATCTGTTTCAAGTTTAGTATTTAAAGTTGATTTGCAAAATTAAACAACTTTGAACTTGAAACCTTAAACTTTGAACTAAAACAATGAAAGATCTTTTTGGGAAAGCAATATTTGATTTTTACACCAAAAATTCACCTGAAGACATTATTACTGAAACTTCTATTTCTGAAGAAGATGAAATGAGTGTCGAATATCTTTTCCGCTCTTATAACGAAATGCCGAAAATTGAGCAAAAGGCTTTGCAATTGGCAAAAGGAAAAATATTGGATGTAGGGTGCGGAGCTGGAAGTCATGCTTTATCCCTGCAAAATGAACGCAGTTTAAATGTAACCGCTATTGATATTTCTGAAAAAGCAATTGAGACTTGCCGTCTTCGAGGAATAAAAAACGCTAAAGTTGAAAATATTCTCGATTTTGATGGAGAAAAGTTCGATACAATTTTACTTCTAATGAACGGAACAGGGATTTTTGGCCAGTTAAAAAACTGCAATTCCTATTTAACTAAACTAAAATCTCTTTTAAATCCTGGCGGACAAATTTTAATTGACAGCTCGGATATCATTTATATGTTTGATGAGGATGAAGATGGCGGAAAATGGATTCCGTCTGAAAATGATTATTATGGAGAGCTCGTTTTTAATATTAGCTATAAAGGAGAAAAAGAAGAACCTTTTGATTGGTTGTATTTGGATTATAACACGCTTCAAAATGCAGCGATTGCCAATGATTTAAATTGTGAACTTGTTCTAGAGGGCGAGCATTATGATTATTTAGCTAGGCTCACCATTTAAAAATAAACCATAAAAAAACCTATGAAAGAACTAGATTTAGAGAAATTAAAATATCCTATCGGAAAATTTATTGCTCCAGAAAATTTTTCAGCAGAATATCTTTCTGAAAAAATCAAAGAAATTGAAACTCTTCCAGAAAGATTAGCAAAAGAAACGATTCATTTAAAAGATGAACAATTAGACACGCCTTATCGTAATGACGGATGGACCGTGAGACAAGTCATTCATCATTGCGCCGAAAGCCATATGCATTGTTTTATCAGAATTAAATGGACATTAACAGAGAACAATCCAGTTATCAAAGCTTACGACGAAGTTCTTTGGTCTGAATTAAATGATAGTTTAACAATGCCTATTCAACCAACTTTGGAATTATTGAAAGGACTTCATTTCAGACTAGGCTATATTATGAAAAATTTATCTGAATCTGATTTAGAAAAAACTTTTATACATCCTTCAGATAATTCGGAAAACAAACTCAAAAAAATTATCGGAATGTATGCCTGGCATGGAAACCATCATCTTGCACACATTACTGCCTTGAAAAATTATAAAAACTGGAAATAATGAGTTGTTTACTTTTTACACAAACTGTATACTTGTATAAAACAAAAAATCTCTTCTACTGAAGAGATTTTTTGTTTTATGGAATATTAAGATACTTATGTGTCTGTAATGAAACTCTCCATTTTGGATTGCTCATTACATAATCAACAATAAGTGGAGTCATTTCTTCTTTTTTACTCCATTCTGGCTGAAGGAATAAAATTGCATTATCGTTTACTAATTCTGCTTGCTCTTCTGCAAAAATAAAATCGTGTTTATTATAAATAATCACTTTTAACTCATGAGCATTATCATACACGGTTTGTGTTGGCAGTTTGTTCTTTTTTGGCGAAAGACAAATCCAATCCCAAGTTCCTGATAATGGAAAAGCTCCAGAAGTTTCGATATGAACTTTTAGATTCTTTTCTTTTAATCGTTTTGTTAAAAATGTCATATCCCAAGATAAAGGCTCTCCACCAGTCACTACAACTGTATCAGCATATTTTGCAGCATTTTCAACAATTAAATCCACACTTGTTGGCGGATGAAGTTCGGCGTTCCAACTTTCTTTCACATCACACCAATGACATCCTACATCGCATCCACCAATTCTAATAAAATAAGCAGCTCGTCCTGTATGTGAACCTTCTCCTTGAATGGTATAAAATTCTTCCATCAAAGGAAGCATTGCTCCTTTATTTACTTCTAATTGTATTTCTTTTGGTAACATTTTAATATTTTAAGAGTGCAAAGATAGTCAATAATATACGGAACAAAAAAACCGATAGTTTTTTGAACTATCGGTTTTTATATTCTCTTTAAACTTTCTAATTATTTTAAAGCTTTTATAGATTGTGTAGCGTATGAATTTGCAGGATCTAAAACTAAAGTTTTATTAAAATATTCAATAGCTTTAGCTTTATCTGTATTAGCATAAGCTGCACCAATACCATTGTAAGCTTCAATAAATTTCTTAGTTACAGCTGGCTTAGCCACTTCTTCTGCGCCTTTTGCTGAAATTTTAGTAACGTATTCTTCGTAGTTTTTAATGATTAAATCATCTTTATCTAATAACGAATTAATTCTTGCTTTGTACAAGTATGCTTCATCATAGCTAGGAGCAGTTACTAAAATTTTATCAAAAGCTGCATCAGCTTTCCCTAAAGCAACAGCATCACGGCTTTCTTTTGGTTTACTAGCATTACCATAGTATAAAGAAATTCCATAATAAACACTATCATCTAAGTAATTTTTAGACTCAGAATTACCTGCTCCAAGTTCAAAAATAGCAGCAGCTTGTGCATATTGTTTTTTACCAAATAACTCTTTTCCGAAATCAGCGAATTCTTCAACTACTAAAGGCTCTAATTCAACTGCTTTTTTGATATCAGCTAAACCAGCATCAAAAGCTGCTTGATCTACTGTACCATCAGCTGCAGTTCCTTTTTTAATTTTAGCCAATCCTAAGTAGTAGTAATCTCTACCGATAACTTTGTTTCCTGGAGCTTTAATGTAATCTTCAATAGATTTAATAGCTACATCAACATTTCCATTTTCGTAAGCAGCATATCCTAAATATCTGTAAATTCTAGGATTTACTTTATCCTGAGCAATCATTTTGTTTGCAACAGTCTCTAATTGTTTGTAATCTTTAACCAAGATTAAGAAATCTGCATGACGCATTTTAGAATCAAGAGAGTAATCTGTCAAACTTAAGTACTTCTCGTAGTTTGTAATTGCATTCTGCAAGTTAACTTTAGCAGTAGAAGGTTTGTTTCTTGCCCATTTGTAGTATGTTTCAGCAAGCTCTCTGTAAACTGGTCCGTAATTAGCATCTAGTGCGATAACTTCATTAAAAGATTTAATTGCTTCATCGTAAGATTTAGCACCTTTTAATAAAACTCCTAATTGCATTTTCGCTCTTAACAAAGTATTATCAGCTGTAAAAGCATCGCGATATGCTTTGTAAGCATCGTTTTGGTTGTTTGCTCCGTAGTAAGCATCTCCAATTGCCAAAAGTGCTTGTGCATTTTGAGGATCTACTAATAAAGCTCTTTTCAAAATGTCAGTAGCACTTTTATAATCTGGATTCTCAGAATTCATGTAAGCTCTAGCGATGTAAATAAATTCATTTACATCTTTTTTCTTCATGTCTTTAGTTGCTAAAGTAAAATTAGCTTGAGCAGCAGCAGTATTCTTTGCATCAAGATCTAATTGTCCTAAACCAATGTAGCTTAAATTTTTCTTATCTGAAGCTTGTAATCCATTATTGTAATAGATTTTTGCAGAATCGACAACTGATTGATTTAAATAAACATTTCCTAAAACAAAATTTGCTTCCCCATCTGAAGGTTTAGCTTTGATGATTGATTTAAGGATAGTTTTTGCTTTATCAAATTGTTCAGCATCAATTGCCTTCTTTGCCTGGTTGATATCTTGCGCACTTGCCGCGGTAGCCGAAGCAACTAATGCAAGACTTAAAATTTTAAATTTATTCATCTTTATTGTAATTAATTTATTCTTTATCTTTTATAATTTCATTTCTAATTTTTAGCTTTCGTCCCGGAGTTTTGTAAGGCAACAAGCCTGATTTTAAAACTATTCTTTGGCCGATGTCACCTGCTATGAATGAAGCAAAGCCCATTCCTAGTCCAGAATAACCTTGACAATTGATAATAAACAAATCACGTGCCAAAGGATATTTTCCAATTTCCAAGTCATTTTGAGTTGGACTATAATATTCATTACTGTTCAAACCTTTAACATAAAGAACATTAATTTTATTAATAGTCTCTGTCATGTCAGGAGTTGGCTGATAAAACCAATTAATACCAATAACACCAATCATTCCTTCATTTTCTGAAACAAATTTGATTACCTCATTATTTGTTTTAAATGAGAAAACTCCCGATTTAGGTATTTCATTCACCTTTGCTAATTCTTTCATGTAACGAACCGTACTTGAATTAGGATTATCGAAAACAAGGCCTTTAATTTTGCCATCTGTTTTGCCCTGCATGAAATCAATCACAGTTTTCAACGCGATTAATGTATCATTATTGCTTTTGCTTGAAATAAAAGCAATAGCATCATGAGCAAAAGGAGTTACTCTTGGATTAATTTTACTTTTGTCAAAACGAGCTTTTTCTTCTACAGTTAGATCGCGAGTTGTAATTGCGACCTTAGCCTTTTGATTTAACAAATCATTAATTACTTCAGCTTCTGATTCTGGTTTTACCTTAATTTTTGCATCATAGTAAGTACCTTCAAAAACAGCAACCTGATCGTCCACAATTTGTTTTACTGTTTCGTCAACCGCAAGATCAAGTGATCCTTTCAAAATGGTCTCTTTTTCAGTTTCATTCTTGCTTTTTTGGTTGCACATGGCAAACAAAAAGACAAAAACAACCAAACCTAAAGGCTTACTATATTTCAACATAATTATTATTCTTTTGAATTAATTAATCTTAAAAATCTTATTGCAGAGTACACAATTAGTAATCCACCAAAAGCATATCTGTATTTTGGTTCCATGTTAAGTGGGAGTTTTTCCCAAAACATAATCATTAAACCGAGCACAAGATAAATTAAAAAAAACAGTATTCCTAAAACAAGAAGAAATCGCTCTTTGAGCGATTTCTTCTGAATATTATTAAGCATATCTTTTAACATTATTCTGCAGATTGAATAGTAATAGGAAGAGAGTATAATACCCTAACTTTTTTACCATTTTGCTCGCCGGGAGTCCATTTTGGACATTTTTTAAGAACACGAATTGCTTCTGCTCCTGTACCATAACCGATATCTCTTAAAACTTTAATATCTGTTAATGACCCGTCTTTTTCAACTACAAACGTAACGTAAACTTTACCTTTTAAACCTTCTTCTTCTGGAGTTTTGTAGTTGTTTCCTACGAATTTGTAGAATTTCTCAATACCTCCTGGGAAGTCTGGTTTTACTTCGATACCAGCTGTGTTATATACAGTGTTATCTTCTTGTACCACCTCTGCTACTGGTCCTTTTCCAACTGGCTCATCAACAGTTAAAACTGCATCTGGATCTCCTTTGATAGTCTCAGCACCAACTTTTTTGTCTTTTAACTCAACAATTTTTGGTGGGTCTTCAGTTACTTCTTCCGCTTTTGCAACCACAGGTTTAACGAATTTAACCTGATCCACTTTTGGTGGCGGTGGCGGTGGCGGTGGCATGTTAGGCTTAATTTCCTCTTTTTTAGGAGGTAATTTTACCGCAGCCATCTTAACCTCTTTTACCTCTTCTTCTTCTGTTGAGTCTGGCAACAAACTCGCGATAAGAGGAGCAGCAACAGCAGCACTAAAGATAAGAGAACCAATAACAAGTGCTTTCACAGTTGTTTTTCCGTTTGATTTTCTCAGCTCGTATGCTCCATATATCTTATTACGTCCTTCGAATACGATATCAAGCCACTGATTTTTTATAATATCTAATTTCATACTTCTTGATTTTTAAGTCGATAAAACTAAGATTGCTCTTATTTTTTATCTATCACTTTTGTTTCTTCTGGTGTAAACTCAGGAACAATTGCATACGTCTCAACTCCAGTGATAGCCATTTCGTCCAAGATATCAACCAAATTACGGTAATTTGATTTTTTAGTTGGTTTAATGATCACAATGATTCCGTTTTTAGGTTTCCCTAAAGCAGCAGAATATGCTAAAACATTTTTCTTTTGTTTTAACAATTCTCTACGGATACCATCTTTACCATATGCAATATCTTTTGGCCCCACTTTTGGTGTTGCCAATAACCCCATATAGTAAACCATTTTATTATCGCCACCTAACATTACTGTCATGGTACGATTCTCGTCTACCTTAGTATCCTTAACATCTTTTTCGTTATCATCTTTATTTGGCAATGATAAATCCATCGATTGAGGTTTTGACAACGAAGTAGTTAACATAAAGAATGTGATCAATAAGAATGCCAAATCCACCATCGCTGTTAAATCGACTTTCGAATTTTGCTTTTTACTTCTTACTTTGCCACCTTTACCACCACCGCCGTCGCCGGTATTTAATTCAGCCATCTTAGTGTATATTTTTTAATTAAAAGTCTCTTCCTCTCTTACCAGTAACTAAGTTAAAGGAATTGATTTTCTGATCTTGCAAAATATCCATAATTTTTCTAATTCTTGGATATTCTTCTTTAGCATCTCCTTTAATCGCAATCTGCAATTCTTTGTCATCCAAATCAATTGTAGCTCTTCTAGAAATTAGAAGCCATTCTTTTAATTGATTATCTAATGAGTCCAAAGGAATTCCAGGCTGGTTTGCTTTGGTTCTGTCCGCCGCTTTCATATCAATGATTTGCTTCAAACCTGTAATTGGCACACCAAAATCATCCATAAGAGCAAATTTGGTTTTATCTTCTTCTGAAAATTCAATACCATATTTTGCACCCATTCCTTCAAGAGTTCTTTTACGAACTTCTCTTCCTTTGATGTCAAAAAATACTTTCCCTTTTCCTATTGTAATAATAGCCAAATCAGTATCTGGCAGTTTACTTATTGCAACAGAAGCAGGCATATCTACAGGCAATGCCTCAGGCACTTTAGCAGTAGCGGTCAAAATAAAGAACGTTAGCAAAAGGAACGCTACATCACACATCGCAGTCATATCTGTCGATGTAGACTTTTTTTTCATTTTTATTTTAGCCATTATCTTTTATTTTATTTTTTTGATATAAAATCAAAAATTAATTATTGTCTTAAACTTCCTCTGAATTTTCTGTAAGTATTCACGATTGTAGTACCAGCCTCATCGATAGAGTAAGTTAAATCGTCAATTTTAGCAGTAAAGAAGTTGTAAGAAACAATTGCTAAGATAGAAGTAGAGATACCTGTAGCAGTGTTGATAAGTGCTTCAGAGATACCTGTTGCAAGAGCAGCTTGGTCAGGAGTACCAGCAGAAGCTAACGCACCAAACGCTTTAATCATACCAGATACAGTTCCTAATAATCCTCCTAATGTACCTAAAGATACTAAAGTAGAGATAATAGTCATGTTTTTCTCTAACATTGGCATTTCTAATGAAGTTGCCTCTTCAATTTCTTTGTGGATTACTTCAGAAGCTTCTTCACTGTTGAATCCTTCTTTTTTAACATCTTGGTATTTTACCAAAGCAGATTTAATTGCGTTTGCAACTGAACCTTGTTGTTTATCGCAAGAAGCGATAGCAGCTTCGATGTTTCCTTCTTTAATACTTCCTTGAACGCTTTTCATGAATTTGTCAAGGTTAGTTTTTCCAGCAGCTTTACCAATAACAATAAATCTTTCGATAGAAAAAACAACAACCATTAAAAACATACCTAATAATACTGGTACGATGAAACCTCCTTTATATACTTGTCCTAATGTATTGATTGGATGTCCTGTTTCTGGATTACCTCCTTCGAAGTTAGCAGAATCCCCCATGATTACTTTCCAAATAAACACCCCTACTAAGATACACGCTACAATAATGATTCCTGTGATCATTCCTCCGCCATTTGAAGTGCTTTCTTTTTTAACTTTAACGTTTGCCATTTTTTTTAATTTTAATAGTTTTAAATAATTTTTATTTTTTAGTTATATTTAACTTGTAGAGGAGCAAATTTATACGTTTAGTTTAAATAAAAAAACTTTTTTTAATTTAATTGACCGAAATTTAACTTCGATTTAAAAAATATCTCATTAAATTGGCGGCGTCATTTTTTAAATAAAACAAAAAAAAGGACGATAATTAGAAAAATTACAACGTTTTAGTAAATATTCAAAGATTCCTTTGATATCTTCTTAAAAAGCTGCGAATTTTTTTTTTATTAAATTTTCAATCAAAAAAAGCTTTTTCTTACTAAAAAAAACCACATAAAAAGTATCCAAAAACAAAGCAATACTCATATAACAATCTAAATTACAAATAAAAACATGAATAAAAAAGAGAATTTTATTGCAGATATAAATACAGGGTATTCTTCAAAGGGAGACAGCATCATACTTGGAGGCGCAATGCTTGACGGTGAGCCAATTGCGGAAGCACATGTCAAAATTCCGCTGAAAACTTTAAATCGCCACGGATTAATTGCTGGTGCAACTGGAACAGGAAAAACCAAAACAATCCAGGTTTTTTCGGAACAACTTTCTAATGCCGGAATTCCTGTATTAATGATGGACATTAAAGGAGATTTTAGCGGTATAGCCAAAGAAGGAAAAGAAGAGGGTTTTATTACAGAACGCCATGCTAAAATAAATGTACCTTATAATGTAGCTGCATTTCCTGTTGAATTAATGTCTTTGTCGAAACAGAATGGAGTTCGTCTTCGTGCTACTGTTTCTGAATTTGGCCCTGTACTGTTTTCTCGAATTTTAGACTTAAATGATACTCAGGCAGGAGTTGTAGCGGTTATCTTTAAATATTGCGATGATAATCAAATGCCTTTATTGGATTTAAAGGACATCAAAAAAGTAATTAATTATATTACTGAGGAAGGTAAAGATGAAATTGCTGCTAGTTACGGTAAGATCTCAACTGCCACAACAGGAACCATTCTTCGAAAAATTATAGAACTAGAGCAACAAGGCGGTGATTTGTTTTTTGGCGAATTGTCTTTTGAAACCGATGATTTAATGCGAATTGATGAAAACGGAAAAGGCTACGTTAATATCATCCGCTTGACGGATATTCAAGATAAGCCTAAATTATTCTCGACTTTCATGTTAAGTCTTTTGGCTGAAATTTATCAGAAAATGCCCGAAAAAGGAGATGCAGAGCAACCAGAATTAGTCATCTTTATTGACGAAGCGCATTTAATTTTTAATGAGGCGAGTAAAGCGCTATTAGAGCAAATCGAAACAATCGTAAAATTAATTCGTTCTAAAGGTGTTGGAATTTATTTTGTTACCCAAAACCCGATGGATGTTCCGAGCGGTGTTTTAGCTCAGTTGGGACTAAAGATTCAGCATGCGCTAAGAGCTTTTACAGCCAATGACCGTCAGGCAATTAAAAAGACAGCCGACAACTACCCTACTTCTCCTTATTATAAGACCGATGAATTATTAACGAGTTTAGGAATTGGAGAGGCTTTAGTTACGGCGCTTAACGAAAAAGGTATCCCAACCCCTCTTGTTGCGACCATGATGCGTGCGCCAATGAGCAGAATGGATGTTTTATCTCCATCTGAAATTGATGAAATAAACGGCAAATCGAAACTAGTTAAAAAATATGCTGAAGAAATTGACCGCGAAAGTGCTTTTGAAATTTTAAACAAAAAACTGGCAGAAGCGACAGAAGCTGCAGCACAACAAGAAGCGCAAGCTCCTACCAAATCTGCAAAAACAGGACCAAGCACTACAGAAGTTGTTACAAAGTCTGTTTTAAAAGTCGTAACAAGCGCTACTTTTATAAGAGGTGTGTTTGGAGTTTTGACTAAAATCTTTAAAAAATAAAAGGACTTAACCAACCTAAAATATAAAACCCGACAAATTCTTGAAAATCTGTCGGGTTTATTATTATGTGTAAAGATTATATTTACGTATATAAATAGGTATAAAAACTTAAGCCTGCTCTAATAATGCTAAAATCTTGTTTTCAACTTCTGGGCTGTTCCAGATGTTTTCTATATTTTCCATTCTAAGAACCTCTTCCATAATTCCGTTTTGATAATCTCCGATTGCCAAAGCTTCAGCATACGGGCGATCACTAAAAGTAACGCGGCTATAAAGCGGAATCCATTTGTCTGGATGTTTGTCTGAAAAGACTTTTTCTATTTTCTTTTGCAGTAAGAATTTTTCATCTGCTGTTTTGGTACTCATTTCTAAGAAATTTCGATATGAAAGTTCTGCAATGGCATCTGCATTTGGTTTTCTTGAGATCTGATATTCTGAAAATATTTTTTTCCAATCGTCTTGGTACTTTTCAATCATTTCGCTCAAAACAGTGATATCTTCAAAACCCGCATTCATTCCTTGTCCGTAAAATGGAACTATGGCATGGCAAGCGTCACCAATTAAGGCAATTTTATTTTCGTAAGTCCACGGAAAACATTTCATGGTAACCAGAGTACTGGTTGGATTTTTAAAGAAATCATTTGCCAATTCTGGAATTACTTCAATCGAGTCTGGAAAATTTTTCTCAAAGAAATCTTCTACCATTTTACGGTCTATCAATGATTCAAATGAGTTTTCGCCTTCAAAAGGCATAAACAAAGTACAAGTAAAACTTCCGTCAAGATTAGGAAGTGCAATTAACATGTACTCGCCTCGTGGCCAAATATGAAATGAGTTTTTATCTAATTTATGTGTTCCGTCTGGATTTGCTGGAATATTTAGTTCTTTATATCCCATATTCAAAAATTCCTGAGAATAATTGAACATGCTCTGGCGCTGCATTCTGTGACGAATTCTAGAGAAAGCGCCATCGGCGCCAAAAACCATATCGAACTTTCTTTCTTCCCACTCGCCTCTTTCACTTTCGCCAATATGAAGCGTAGCATCATTCAAAGTAACGTCCCAAACTTTCTGTTCAAAATGAAATTCAGCTCCAGCTTCTTCGGCAAGATCGATCATTTTTCTGTTTAGTTTTCCTCTTGAAATAGAATATATCGATTCTCCTTCTTGACCGTAATTCTGAAAATTTAGTTTGTCTACCAAGTGAATGGCACGTTTATCCATCGGAATTGCAATTTCTCGAACCGAATCGCCAACACCAACTGCATCCAAAGCTTTCCAGCCACGGTTGGACATTGCTAAATTAATAGAACGGCCAGAAAAATTTATTTTTCGGATATCTGGACTACGGTCATAGACATGAACAGAGTGACCAGCTTTTTTAAGATAAATTGCCAGTAACGATCCTACAAGTCCAGAACCAACAACAGCAATTTTTAAAGATGTTTGCATCGAGGGAAAATCTAATATTGGGTCGTAAAAATAACTAATAATTGTACATGAGCCTTAAAATAAATGAACAAATTGTTTGTAAATAGTGATTCACAAAGATTATCTTGTTTTTTGATGTTTTAAAAATACAACAAATTGTTATTTTATTTGATTTATTCACAGAAATTAAACAACTAATTTCGCTTTCGATTTAATTCATTCCATAAAAAACAAAATTCATGAACAGCGAAATTATCCAATCGGAGATTATTTTAGAAAACGAGAAAGTGCTTTTGATTCCTTTTGAAAACGAAAGAAATATAGAACTCAAAGAAATCATATTTGACGATGAAATCTGGAAATATATGGGAATGTATGTTCGAAACGATCAAGATTTCGAAAACTATATAAAAAGTACATTAAAACAGAAAGCAAACGGGATTTGTTATCCTTTTTTAATAATTGACAAAGCAACTAACAAAGTTGCTGGAAGTACGCGCTACGGTTACTTAAATCACGCAAGTCAAAAATGCGAAATTGGATGGACTTGGTACGGCAAAGCTTTTCAGGGAACGGGATTAAATCAAGCATGCAAATTTGAATTGCTGAATTTTGGTTTCGAACAAATTCAATTTAGAAGAATACAATTCAGCGCCGATCTTGAAAATATAAGATCGCAAAAAGCTATTGAAAAACTGGGCGCTGTAAAAGAAGGCATTTTCAGAAACAATTATGTCGATTCTGAGGGAAAAAGTAAAGATGATGTTTATTTTAGTATTATTTCTGAAGAATGGGAAAATACTAAACAGGATTATTTTAGAAAATATAGTAAAAATATATTTTAGGAAACTAAAATCACTATTTTTGACTTTTAACGTAACTAAATCCCAATGACTTTTAGAAAATTAATACCTGGATTATTCATATTCTTTTTTTCCATTTCTATAAACTCTCAAAACACGCTCAAAAGCGTATATGATATAGAAGACAATTTTCCTGCGGAGATGAAAAGAGCTAAAATGTTTATTGACAAATTATGTTCTGACATCCTTATTTATGATTTGATTGTTGGCGGCAATAATACTTACAGTTCAAATTATCAATTTAAATTAAAGTCTACATCAGATTTAAATTATGAATTGCCATATACAAATGGATTATCGCTTTATTTTCTAGATTTTAAAACTAAAAAAACTTTAAAAGAGCAAACCTTATATGTTGATTATTCTTTTGATTATTTAAAATATAAACCTGAGTTCGTTTTAGACAAAAATACCTTTTCGGCTTTCTCTTATTTTAATCTAGCGACTGAAATCAATGAGTATTCGGATAAGGAAATCGTAAAGCAAATTTTGACTAATTTATTTGTTGAGCCTTCTTTTGAAAAAAGATTTCCCCTCTTTCTAAAAAAAATAAACGGTAAATATAAACTTGATAATCCTTCGTCTAAAGAGCTTTTTGGAGAAGAGGAAGAACTAAGCACCGATGAAAAAATTGAAAAAATAACTGAATCTTTAAAAGACCAATTTGATGAAGAATTTCACCAAGTGCTCTTTAATACTTTTATACTAGAGAAAACTGATGACAAAAAGACTTTTGAAAATTTAAGTAAATTATTTTCTAAAAATATTACAGAATCTGTTGATGACGTTTTGCAACAAAAAATTCTTATCAATACAAACAAAAGTTGCTTTCTAAAAGTGCCTAATCAATATCTAAATATTCTAAATGAAGAACATTCATTTCCAGTTAATTCGATTGAAATTAAATTAGATTTCAAAAATAAAAATCTAATACTAAATTTTTCTAATGAAGGTACTAAACTAGTTTTAAAAAACAGTAAATCGGTCAGCACTAATAAAATTTTAAATGAAGTAAACGTAACTACAAATAGTTTACAAATAACGATTTCTGAGTTAGACACAAAATTAATTGTTAGCGACAAATACAATAAAGACAATTACACCATTACATTATTAAAGTAGCACACGATTATTTAAAGAATAAAAAAACACACCCCAGCCATAAAGCTGGGGTTTTTAATTGAATTGAACTTTTACTAATCATCATTCTCTTTCCAATTAGATTGTATTAAAATGAAACAAATTGAACAATTGCGCGTCTTACTTTTTAAACCATTTCACACTAATCAATCAAAACCATGAAAAAATCAATTCTTTTACTATTAATAGCCTTTTTATCTGCAGCAGCTATTTATGCTCAAACAGAACCAATAAAATATGGCAACAACAAGGAAGCTGGAAATTATAAAGAAATTAACGGCTTTAAAATGTACTACGAAATTTATGGAACCGGAAAACCTTTGGTTTTACTTCATGGCAATGGCGGTTCTATTAAAGGCCACAGCAAAAGAATAGAATATTTTAAAAAGCAATTTCAGGTTATTGCAATTGACAGCAGAGGGCACGGAAAATCTATTGATCCTTCTAACAAGCAATTGAATTATAACGAAATGGCAGATGATGTAAGCGCTTTACTTGACTCGTTAAAAATAAAAAATGCCTATATCTGGGGACAAAGCGATGGTGGAATTTTAGGTTTATTGCTTGCTATTCATCATCCGGACAAAACAGAAAAAGTTGCTGTTTTTGGAGCTAATTTATATCCTGGAAAAAAAGCAGTTTACAGCGAAATAGATCAATTGGTTTTAGACACCTTAAAAGCCACGAAAGATCCTCGCACAAAAAACTTATATACTTTATTGGCAAAACAGCCTAATATTTCTAAGAAGGATCTACAGAAAATAACATGTCCTGTATTGATAATGTCTGGAGATCGAGATGCTATTAGATTAGAACATTCTATAGAAATATTTGATAATATTCCGAATTCGAACTTTTTTGTAATGCCTGGCGCAACACATTTTGGAGCTTATGAAAAACCCGAATTATTCAATTTAATTGTAACAAGTTTCTTTAATGATCCCTTTAAGAAAACATCAACGGTTGATATATTTACAGGAAAGAAATAAATATTAAACTAAAAACCCAGCTTTACAGCTGGGTTTTTATATGGAGTTAATACCATTTCTAGGTTTGGTACTATAAAATTATTATAAAACCACAAAATCTGGACATTATTCAAAATCATCTTTTGGATCTCATTTTTACCACATCACTTTTTTTAACCTAAATTTGAAGTTCAATTGCAAATCAATATTAAAAAGTCTCATCCAAAAATGCAATTATATTCAGAACATTACGTCAGTCATAAAACCGAACGGTTTGTCAATAAAATCTGGTGCTTAGACAACAGCATCGGCGAAAGCCTAATCGAAAATAAATTGGTTTTGCCAAACGGCTGTTTTAATCTTGCTATTGTTAACGGCAATTCGATTGAAGTTCATACGAGTAAAAACAAATACGAAATGAACGAAGGTATTTATTTCTGCTCTCAAATGACTAATAAAGTGCTCGTTAATATTCAGCCGAAAGCAAAAGTTACCATAATCCAGCTTCATACTTGGACGCTTTCTCTGTTTCCTAAATACGATTTGAGCAATTTTACAGATTCGATTATTAAAATTAATTCAGCAGAATTGCCTTTTAAAGTGGAGATTCAATCTGATATTGAAATACTATTAAAAACAATTAATGCTTATTTTGAAGCATTAGCAGATTCGCATCAAAATATAATTGAAAAAATCTGTGAAATTATACGACTTCGCGAAGATGAAATTTCGGTTTCAGAAATCGGAAAGTTGTTGAATTCTTCACAGCGTTTACTTCAAATAAAATTTAAAACGACGACTGGACTTACGATTAAAAAATACATTCAGATTTTAAAATTCAGAAAATCGGTCGATCAAATGCTGAACGCCGATTTAGAGAAAATGAGTTTAACCGAAATTGCACTTTATAATAAATACTTCGATCAATCGCATTTTATCAGAAAGTTTAAAGATGTGACTAAAACAACTCCAAAAATGTTCAATCCTGATTTGTATTTTCTTTCGCAAAAAAGATAAAATTTCGCTTTTATACAATTTTGGTACTTTTGATTGAAGTATTCTTGCAGAATCAATAATCATCAATCAATCATCAAAATGAAAATTATCAATCCCTTTTTGTTTCAATTAAAAAGTATTTTAGTTGGAATTTTATTCTTTCAAATACAAATTGGTTTTTCTCAAGAAGAAAAAACCTCTGCTTTGTATAAAACCATTATGTCAAAAGACAGTCTTTTATTTGATATTGGTTTTAATACTTGCGATGTAAAGCAATTCGAAAATTTATATACTGAAGATTTTGAGTTTTATCATGACAAAGACAGTGTTTCGGATAAAGCGAGATTCTTAAAGACTTTTAAAAGTGGCATTTGTTCTCCAACTAGAAAATACAATTATCGCAGAGAATTAATTTCTGGAAGTACCGAAATTTATCCGTTGTTTAAAAATGGCATTTTATACGGTGCGATTCAAATGGGAACGCATCGCTTTTATGAAACTTCTGCTGGTAATGCTGAACAAGCAGGAAGCTTTGCCAAATTCACGCATCTTTGGCTCTTAAAAAATAAAGAGTGGAAATTGGCAAGATCGCTAAGCTACAATCATCAAATGACTAGTTCTACGGCGGGCTTATCTGGTCTTTTTGACAATGATCAGGTGACGGAAAAATGGCTAAAAGAAAATAATGTTCCTGCTTTAGGAATTGGAATTATTTCGGATGGAAAACTGAAACAAATAAAAACTTTTGGTAATCTGAAACGTGATGTTCCCGCACCTTATAACACGATTTGGAATGTTGCTTCGCTAACCAAACCAGTAACTGCAATTGTTGCTTTGAAATTGGTTTCGCAAGGAAAATGGAATTTAGACGAACCGCTTAATAAATATTGGATTGATCCAGATATTGCTAAAGATCCGAATCATAAATTATTGACGACAAGAATTGTTTTAAGCCATCAAACTGGTTTTCCGAATTGGAGGGATTTTAATGAATCTAAAAAATTAGATTTCAAATTTAAACCGGGAACGCAATACCAATATTCTGGAGAAGGTTTTGAATATCTGCGAAAAGCATTAGAGAAAAAATTTCACAAAACATTAGATCAATTGGCTTCAGAATTAGTTTTTGATCCTTTAAAGATGAACGATTCTCAATTTATATGGAATGATAAAATTGATCTTTCGAGATATGCCGTTAATTATGACAAAGACGGTAATGCTTACGACCCGACTAAAAATAAAACCGCAAGCGCTGCAGACGATCTTTTGACTACAGTTGAAGATTATGGCAGATTTTTATCTAGCATAATGAAGAGCGAAGGCTTAAGCAAAAAGGTTTTTGACGATATGATTTCGCATCAAGTCCAGACGAAAAAAAACAAATATTTTGGTTTGGGTTTTGAAATCTATGATTTAGGAAACGAAAATTATGCGCTTTCTCACGGCGGAGCTGATAAAGGTGTTCAGACTATTTTTATTCTTCTTCCGAAAACGAAACAAGGTTTAATCATTTTTACCAATGTTGATGATGGCTACAAAGTTTATGAAAATATAGTCGTTCATTATCTAGGAGAAAATGGCCGAAAAATAGTCGATATCGAAACCAAATAATTGCTATCGCCATCAGATATTAATTTTAATCTGAGTAACATGTTCAAATTATTTATCCTTTTATTAGTATACATAAGTAAAATTTTAACTGCTTAAGAGCACTAAAAATATCTGTTAGTTATGAGCATAGGCCTACTTTTTAAGTAAATGGTCTGTGCTCTACTTTTTTATATTCCGAAAAAAAATAAAAATTTTGGATTAATCTTGAAACCAAATCACAAAACAATCGTCTAACCTTTTAGGACATCTGTTTATTTCATTCAAGAAGTTTCAATCATCAATCAAAAACAAATTTCATTAATCTAAAACCATAATCAATCCCTTATGAAAAAATCAGTCAAACTTATTGTGCTTTTTGTCGCTTTTCAGCTTTCGTCATTTAGCACATTTGCTCAAGATAAAGCACAGCAAATCGAACAGCTTTTAAGGAAATACACCGAATACGGACAATTTAACGGTTCGGCTTTGGTGGCGGAAAACGGAAAAGTAATTTTCAAAAAAGGTTTTGGTTCTGCCAACATGGAATGGAATATTCAGAATCAACCTGATACCAAATTCAGATTGGGTTCTATTAGTAAACAATTTACTGCTCTTTTGATTGTAAAACTGGCAGAAGACGGAAAAATAAAACTAGATGTGCCTATTACCACTTATCTTCCACATTATCCAAAAGAAAACGGTGATAAAATCACCATTCATCATTTATTGACTCATACTTCAGGAATTCCAAATTATACCAGCGCGCCTAACTTCTTTAAAGATAAAGCAAGAAATCCTTATGCTCCAGAAGCTTTTGTAAAGACATTTTCTAGTCTGCCTCTTGAATTTACTCCAGGCGAAAAATTCAATTACAGCAATTCGGGTTATTTTTTATTGGGGTACATTATCGAAAAAATTACAGGCAAAACATATGAGCAGAATTTACAAGAAACTATTTTCACGCCTTTAAAAATGGTTAATTCTGGTTACGATCATAGTGACATAGTTCTAAAAAACAGAGCTTCTGGTTATGAAAAAGAAGGAAAGAAAATTGTAAACGCCGCTTATATTGATATGAGTATTCCGTACGCTGCAGGATCTTTATATTCTACTGTAGAAGATTTGTATTTGTGGGATCAGGCGCTTTATACCAATAAATTGCTTTCTGAAAAATCAATGGAATCTTTATTCAAACCTTACATTAAAGCATGGAATGGCTTTTATGGCTACGGATGGTCAACTTACGAAGTGCCAAACGGAAATGACAAACTAACTGTTATTGAACACGGCGGCGGTATCAACGGATTTAATACTATTATTTCTCGTATTCCGAAAGACAAAAATCTTGTGGTTTTATTAAATAATACTGGCGGAACTGTTTTGGGAGAAATGAATACTGCAATACGTTCAATTTTATACAATCAGCCTTTTAGCCAGCCAAAGAAATCGCTGGCTCTTGATCTATTAGATGTTTATAACGAAAAAGGCGCTGTAGCAGGAACAGAAACTTACAAAAAACTAAAAAACGATCCAACTTATGCCATTAAAGAAGGCGATATGAACAGAGTTGGATATCAATTGCTTCAAACTGGAAAAAAGAAAGAAGCCATCGAAGTTTTCAAAATCAACGTTGATACTTTTCCAAAATCTGGTAATGTTTATGATAGTTTAGGTGAAGCTTATTTGGCTGATGGAGATAAAAAACTGGCCATTGCTAACTACAAGAAATCAGTGGAGTTGGATCCTACAAATGAAGGTGGAAAAAAAGTTTTAGAAGAACTTTCTAAAAAATAAAGACAGCGTATTCTAGATTAAATTCTTAAAATTGCTCCGATACAATAGCTCTAGCAGTTGTTGTATCGGAGTTTTTTGTTACAACTTGGGACATTCAAAATTGGAAAATTATTTTTTAAAAATAGTATTTTAGCCTCACCCAAAATAATTGAATAACCTATGAAAAATTTAAACCAACACCATTTTCTGGTTGCGTTCCTGTGTCTTTTTATTTCTTCTAAATCTTTATCTCAAAGCAATCAGCCATTGATGCCTAGTCAGCAGAACAAAATCATAATCGATAAAATTGTTGAAGCAACTCGGTATAAAAACTATGTTATTGATTTTTGCCTTTCAAAAATAAATGAAGCGACAGCAAAAGAAGGTTGGAATGACCAAAAGGCAATGGAAATTACCCAAAGCATTAATTACAAAAATTTTAGAGATGCCATTTACAACAGTTTTGTTGTATTTGACGAAGTTGAACTAGAAACTTTATTAAAAGCCTATGAAAAAGACCCAGCTTATCAAACACAAAATGTTATGACTAACAATAAAGTTTTGATTAATAATTTGAACATTTTTGCAAATGATATTGTTTTAGGGAAGTATATTTCTAAGTAAGGTGCTAAGGTGCTGAGATGATGAGATGCTGAGATTTTTAACCTTTGTCAAAATTTAAAATTTGACAAAGGTTGTAACCTGAAACTTCAAAAATGAAACTTGAAACCTGAAACAAAAAAACTACTTCTTAGGTTTCAAAATCAGTTTCGTCGATGTTTTTATGATTTCGTCTTTGTTCAATTTCATTTTTCTGAACTTTCCTGCGTTGTACATTTCAGCTTGATCGTCGTAATGTTTGCTGAAAGGATTTCCAGATTGTCCTGTTGGCAAAATACTCCAGCTGTTTTCTACATCGGCAAAATCGACAATTCTTCTGGTTGAAGGTCCGCCTTTCGTGTAATACTTTCCTTCATCATTAAATCCGAAGAATAAATTATTGATTACTTCATTTGAACCTGGAGAATTAAAAGGCCCCACATTAAACAATCCGCGAAGCGCTTTCACTTTTCCTAATGGATGCTCGTGCTCTACCGTGTGCACTTTCCCCCAATTCCATTCTGAAACATTTTCTCCCAACTGATTCTGCAAGGCAATAACAGCATCATGAAAAGATTTTGAAACAATGTCTGTTCTGGTTTCTTTTACATTTTTTGTTTTGATATTATCCCACCAAACCGAATTTTCATTTTTTATCTGATTGGCAATAACTTGTTTTCCTAAAGAAATTCCTAGAAACAAATTGAAGTTATCCTTGCCCATTTCGTCTTCAAACGTATTTTTCAAATACAAATAAATCCATTTGTTGTAAATCGTTGGCGCAACATCTTCAACATTTGTTGTTCCTTTCCAAGATTTTAAAACTTTTAAAACTTCTTTTTCATTATTAGAAAGTGGCTTATTATCTAAACTTGCTATTAAATTATTCGAAACTTCAACTGCAACATCCGAAGTATTATCATAAATCATTTTACTGATAGCTTCTTTATCCCAATCTGATTTTGCATCTAAAATCCCAGAAATTCTTTTGGCGCGATCTTCTGGCAAATAATATCCAGGATATAAATAACCATTATCTATAGCTTCTGGCTGATTATTGGCAGAATATACATATCCCCATTCTGGGTTTTCAGCCGACGGATTTTGCTCGAAATCTAGAAATTTAGTGATATCATCTTTACCGCTTGAGCCGTCCAAAATTAAATGTGTGTTAACGCCTTCATTATGTCGGTACAATTTCCCGCTCGCCCACCAAGCCACATTTCCTTTTGCATCGCCATACATTACATTTAATCCCGGTGCCGCAATTAAACTCACTGCCTTTTTAAAATCATCAGTATTTTTGGCATGCGAAAGTCCATAAGCCGCGTCTAGAATCTGGATTGGCTCTCTGGTATACGTCCAAGACATTGCAATTGGATTTTTCTTTTCTAAACGATCTATAAAATCATTCATAACTGGACCATGACGTGTAATCTTAACTGTCAAGACAACATCTGAAGAATCTTTTACTTTAATCGTTTTTTTTCTGATTTCGTATTTACTGAAACCTGTTGGAGTCTGATATTGAGAAGCATCATCTGCTTTATTTTTTTCTTGGTAAAAATCGATATCATCATTTTCAAACATCGTTAAACCATAAGCATAATCTCTATTGTGCGCCAAAAGCGGAAATGGAGTTCCAGCCAAATAACACCCATACAATTCCTGTTGTGGCGTTACAATATGTGCTTCGTACCAAGTTGCGGGTTGCGAAAATCCGATATGCGGATCATTAGCAAAAATAACCTTTCCTGTTTTTGATTTATGCGGCCCAACAACCCAGCTGTTGCTTCCAACAAATGGAGGAATCGGAGATTGATCCAGCATTGCAGTTATAGATTTTGAAATCTCGCTATATTCTTCTGTTTTCTCTTTTGAAATTTTGATTTTTGTATTATTAAATTCTCCTTCAATACCTAAGTCCTTTAAATAAGCGGCGCCAAATTTATTCTTAATATCGGTCAATAAAGGATCCGTTTTCTGCGCCATGGCAAAACTGAAAGACATGTATCCGAAAATATTATAAACGTCATTTATGGTAAATTTTTGTTTTTTTACGCCAACCAAAGTAAATTCTATCGGCGTTACACCTTCTTCCAGATATTGATTAATTCCGTCAAGATAAGCTTGAGTCAGTTTATAACTTTCACTGTTTTTATCCAATTTGGCAATGGCTTTCGCCGAAGCTTCTTCGATTCCGATTCCGGCAAAAAACTTGTCATTTTTAAGCGCAACGCCACCAAAAATTTCAGACAAACGTCCTGGCGCAATTCTACGTAATAATTCCATTTGCCATAATCTTTCCTGAGCATGAACATAACCAAGTGCAGTCATGGCATCTTTTTCAGAATCTGCATAAATATGAGGCACTCCAAAATCATCAAAATAGACTGTGGTTTCTTTTTCCAGATTGCTCAATTGTACAGAGCCTTCATATTTCGGTTTTAGATGAAAAATGTAAGCGCATAAACCAATCGCAAGAATTACAATAAGAACCAATATTATCAGCAGGATTTTTTTAATTATTCTCATATTCTAAAAAAGGATGAAATTCGTAATAATGTAACTTTTCTTCAAAATCTTATAAGAGACAACAGTCTTTAAAAGTCTAAATTTATGTATTTAAAATTAATCCTATAAATGTCTGTATATAAAAAAATAACGATTGTCATAATTTCTCTTCTTACACTTGTAATTCTTGCCAATGTCGGGCTGAATTACTGGATTAAAAAACAGCTTCCAATCATTATTCACGAAAAAAATAAAACCGCATATAATATTAACTATGAAAAAATTGAAGTCTCTCTTTTTTCTAGAAATATTCATGCACAGACTTTATTGGTAAGTCCTAAAAATGAGCCAAAAGACAGTAAAAATGGGCTTTTCGCCAAAATTGAGTCTATTACCATTAAACATTTTAATATTTGGGATTTAGCATTTCGCGATATTATTCAAGCCGAAAGCATCATCATCAATAAACCTCGAGTGATTTTGTACAAAAAAGGCGAAAAGCTCATAAACAACAGCAAAAGTATTAGAACCGAAATTGTAGATCCTTTTCGTAAAATTATAGCCGTTTCCAATATTTACCTGAACGATGGAACGGTCGATGTGGTTTCTCTGGATACGGAAAAGCCGATTTTCAGCATTAAAAAAATCCTTTTAAAACTGGAAGGCATATTAATTACTGATGCTACACTAAAAGAAAAAATTCCGCTTCAATATAAAAGCTATGCCTTGGTTTGTGACAGTTTATTTTACAGACCAAACGGTTTCTACCACATCAACATTGGAAAAATAAGTACCGAAAAGAATTTTTTAAAGATTAATAATTTCTCTAATCTTCCTCAGTTTAGCCGAAGAGAATTTACAAAACGTCTTGAAAAAGAAAAGGATATTTACAATTTAAAATTTGACTCAGCACAAGTTGAAAAAATGGATTGGGGCTTTAAAAACGACCGCTTTTATTTTAAAGCCAATTCGCTGGTGATTAATCATTTTGATGCTAATATTTACCGCGGAAAAATGGTAAAAGACGATCCAAGCAAAAAATATCTTTACAATCATTTATTGCGAAATCTAAAATTCCCTCTTCAAATTGACACTTTGCAAGTTCTTAAATCGAAATTGGTTTATGAAGAAGAACTTGATTTTGCTAAAGGGCCAGGAATGCTAACTTTTGACAAATTCAATTTACAAGCAACGAATCTGCGAAGCGGTTTTGGTCTGAAAAAAACGGATGATGTAAAAATTAAAGTCAAATGTATTTTCATGAAGAATTCTCCGCTTGATGTCGATTGGCGTTTTAATGTTCTGGACAAAAGTGACGGATTTCATATTCAAGGCGTGATTTCAAATTTTGATG
This sequence comes from Flavobacterium sp. ACN2, assembly GCF_002303885.1. Classification (GTDB taxonomy): domain Bacteria; phylum Bacteroidota; class Bacteroidia; order Flavobacteriales; family Flavobacteriaceae; genus Flavobacterium. The sequence goes on from NZ_MRCM01000003.1 coordinate 25,949, forward strand.
TTGGAGCTATGACAAAATTCACTAAACCCTACATCAACAGTACTTTTACCGGAACTTTCAATAAATACCGTTTTAATTTCTACGGAAACGACAACGGATCGAAAGGAAATGCTTCATTGGATTATGAAGATCTGAAAGTAAAATTATACCAAAAGAAAAGCCCAGAAAAAGAAGCCAAACTCAAAACGGCAGTTGCTAATTTATTAGTTAAAAACGATTCGAAAGAAAAACCCAAAACCGCCGAAGTCGAAGTTGAACGGCTTCAAGATCGATCGTTCTACAATCTTTTGTGGAGAAGTATTGCAGAATCATTGAAGAAGATTTTGATTTAGAATATTATTTTTCAGCCACAAATTGCACGAATTGGCACTAATTTTTTATTCGCAGTGTAAAAAAAGAAAAATTCGAGAAAATTTATGCAATTCGTGACAATCTTTTTACACTATCCGCAATCCCATTCAAACCTGACAATTATCAGGTTTTAGGAAAATTTATTTTTCTTCATTTGTTCCTATTTTAATCCGAATACAAATGACAAAAAATAACCTGCATACTTTTCATATTCCAGTAATGGGATTGGCTTATACCATAGACAGCCCTATTCGAGTAGCGCAGTACGGAATTTCATCTGTTGTTGCTTTAGCAGACGATGATCTGATTGAGAAGATGCGTAATTTTTACAGCACAAAATTCAATATTCCTTACGAAGAAATCACTCAAAAATTTCACGACTACCGCGCTGAAAGAATTACCTCTTATTTAAATTTAATCGATAAAATTGTAAAAGAGAAATTCGAAAATTTCAAAACAGAATTGGCAGAAAGCAAAACAGCTTTAGAAAACTTTATGTCAATGCTGCCAAATACTTCTGACATTAAAAAAGGATTTCAGAATTTATTGGATGACGGAATTGCTTTTAAAGAGAACATCCAAAATTATATCGAAACCAATCTTTTTCCAGGAGAAATCGATGTTAACATTATGACCAAATTGGACAAAGATAATTTTGTTAAAAATGAACAGCTTCCAATTGAGTTTAATGATGCACATGCTGCTTTAAGAGGTTTTGCCAAAAGTAATCTAGAATCTTCTGTAGTGCTTTCTGCTGGAATGAATCCGAGATTGTTTGGTTACTTCGAAAACTTCAAAGATTTTTTTCCAAATGAAAATAACGAACTGAAAAAGAAAATTATCTTAAAAGTAAGTGATTTTAGATCGGCTATGATTCAAGGAAATTTCTTGGCCAAAAAAGGGCTTTGGGTTTCAGAATATCGAATAGAATCGGGATTAAACTGCGGCGGACATGCCTTTGCTACCGACGGACTCTTATTGGGCACGATTTTAGAAGAATTCAAGCAGAAAAAAGAACAATTGGTACAATCGGCCCACGATTTAATGATTAAGGCTTTACAGGCAAAAAATCAGCCTATTCCTGAAAATCCGTTAGAATTAAAAATTACGGTTCAAGGCGGCGTTGGAACTGCAGCAGAACATGAGTTTTTATTAGACGAATATAACGTTGATTCTGTAGGCTGGGGTTCGCCATTTTTATTAGTTCCAGAAGCGACATCTGTCGATAAAGAAACTCGTAATTTATTAATGAATGCCAAAGAAGATGATTTTTATTTAAGCAATATTTCTCCTTTGGGAGTTCCTTTTAATACTTTGAAAGGAACTACAAATGAATTTTTAAAGCAAAAGCGAATTCATGAAAACAAAGCAGGAAGTTCTTGTCCGAAGAAATTTTTAGCTTTAAGCAAAGAATACGACCCACACGGAATTTGCACAGCTTCAAAAAAATATCAGGATATAAAACTGGAAGAATTAGAAGCAAAAAAGGATTTGATTTCTTCAGATGAATTTGAGAAAAGTAAAATCAAAATCACCGAAAAATCCTGTCTTTGTGTTGGCTTGGCCAATGCTTCTTATCTAGAAAATGACATTAAAATAAAAGGTCAGGCACAAGGCGTAGTAATTTGCCCTGGGCCAAACTTAGCTTATTTTGATCAGGAAGTTTCTTTAAAAGAAATGATCCAGCATATTTATCAAGGCAAATCGGTTATTAGAACTGAGCGCCCAAACTTGTTTATAAAAGAGCTTAAAATGTATATTACCTATTTTAGAAATGAAATTCAATCTATTTCTGGAGAACTTACAGCGGCTCAACTTAAAAAATGGAATTCTTTTAAATCTAATCTGTTAGATGGAATTGAGTATTATAAAAATTTATTTGAATCGACGTCAGTCTTTAAGGGTCATCTTGATCAACTCGATTCTTGTAAATCAGAATTAGTTGGTATTAAAATTCCCGTTTCAGAGTTGGTTTAAAATTGAAAACCCCAAATTATTATCTAATTTGGGGTTTGTTTTTATTTATAGTATAACTATTCTTTCTTTTTGTTTTTACTGTCAATAACAGCTCCTGTTCCAGTTCCTACCGCAGCTCCAGCTAAACCTCCAATAATCGCACCTTCTCCTTTTTTCTTACTGACAATTGCGCCAGTTGCAGCACCTACTCCAGCACCAATTACAGCACCTTTAGCGGTTGCACTCCAACCTTTCTTTTTAGCTGGTGCAGCAGCTGTTGTTGTAGCGGCGGCTTGCTGATGCACTACTACAACTTTCTCTTTTTGAGCTTCGATCTTTTCCTCGTTTAATTTCGCCATTTCAGTCTTCATCGAATCGATAACACGCTGTTTGTTAATCTCAACTTTCATTGAATCAATGCTGGCTTGTTTAGCTTTATTTATATCTTCTTTGCTTTGTTGTTGACAAGAAGTTAAAAATAATACGGTCAATAAAATATATAAGCCTTTCATGATTATAAGTTTTAAAAAAATTATACATCACAAAGTACTTAATATCTGCTATAATAATTATTACAGAATTTTTTGGAAAGTTTATAAGATTTGAAGTTTTTGATGTTTCTCGCTGCGTTTTATTTCAAGCTGAATGAAATTAATCTCGTAAAGTCGCGAAGACGAAAAGTTTTTTAATCTATTAAGTTTAATAGCCTCCAGCTTTAGCTGGATGAAAAAGTAATCAAAAGAAAAAGGCTTTAGCCAAACTGAACTCGTTTGGCTAAAGCCCTCTTAACTTCATCTTTAATACCTCCAGCTAAAGCTGGAGGCTATTGAGAAAAAAATCTTTTTCATCCTTTTAATCTGTGGCTTTAAAAGACTTTGCGCCTTTGCGAGATTATTTTTTTACTTCCCTAAAATCCCTTTTTTCAGAATTTGTCCGAAATCATACATATCTTCATAAGAGCAATATAACGGAACTGGTGCTAGACGAATAACGTTTGGTTCACGCCAATCTGTAATGACACCATTTTTCATTAAATAATCAAACAAGGCTCTTCCTTCTCCGTGAAGGAAAACAGATAATTGTGAAGCCCTTTCTTCTGGGTTTGAAGGTGTAATAATTTCGAAGGTACTTTCTACTTCTTTATCAATTTCATGAAGAATAAATTCCAAGTAAGAAGTAATATGATCGCGTTTTGCAATTAAAGTATCCATTCCAACCTCAGCAAACATTTCTACTGAAGCCAAATATGGTGCTAAAGATAAAACCGGAAGATTACTAATCTGCCATCCATCTGCACCGTGAACGGGATCAAAGTTTGGCTCCATTTTAAAACGGCGCTCTTTGTTGTGTCCCCACCATCCTGCAAATCTTGGCAACTCTGAATTATGATGTTTTTCGTGAACAAAACAACCTGAAGCATTTCCTGGGCCTGAATTCATATATTTATAACTGCACCAAGCAGCAAAATCTACATTCCAATCATGAAGTTCTAATTTGATATTTCCTGCCGCGTGCGCTAAATCCCATCCTACTTTGGCTCCAGCTTTTTGTCCGGCGGCGGTGATGGTTTTAATATCAAAAACTTGTCCTGTATAGTAATTTACTCCGCCAATTAAAACTAAGGCCAGCTCATCTCCCACTTCTTCAATTTTTGCTAAAACATCTTCTAAGCGAATATTGTGTTCTCCTTCTCTGCGTTTAATTTCTACAATCGCATCTTCAGGTTTATAACCATGAAAATTCACCTGACTTTGAAACATATATTGATCTGAAGGAAAAGCTTTTTCTTCGCAGATAATTTTATAACGCTTCCCTTTTGGCTGGTAAAAAGAAACCATCAGTAAGTGAAGATTTACAGTCAAAGTATTCATCACCGTAACTTCAGATGGAAGCGCACCCACAATTTTACTCAAAGGTTCTGCAAATCTTTCTTGATAATCCCACCAAGGTTTTTCGGCATAAAAATGACCTTCAACTGCCAAATTTGCCCAATCATCCATTATTTCATCAACATAAGCTTTGGTGCGTTTTGGCTGTAATCCTAGTGAATTTCCTGTAAAATAAATTACTCGTTTGTCGTTTACTTTTGGAAAAATAAATTGTTCCTGATAGTGGTTTAGTGTGTCTTTCGAATCTAGCTCTCGTGCAAATTCGCGTGTATTTTGAAAAGTCATTGTGTTTTTGTTTTGGATGCTAAAATAACAAAAATTGTTTGTTTTGTTTCAGGTTAATATGCGTTGTGGCTTTTAACCGCAAAGTTCGCAAAGGTTTTCTTTACTCAGTTTGTGTTTGCCGAATGTAAAAGAACGCAAAGCTTTGCGAACTTTGCGATTTTAAACGCAAAGGTCACAAGGTTTTTTTACTCAGTTTGTGTTTGCCACGTGCAAAAGAACGCAAAGCTTTGCGAACTTTGCGTTTGTAAACGTTAGCTTAGATAAAAATCCTTGCGAACTTTGCGGTTAAAAGACACAAAGTATATTAACTTGAAGCTTGAAACCTGAAACTTGAAACCATTAAAAAACAGAAAACCCGACAGCTTCTAAAAAACTGTCGGGTCTTCTTTATAATATAAATTCTAATTAAAGAATTAACATCGCGTCTCCGTAAGAATAGAATTTGTATCCTTCTTTAATCGCTTCATCGTATGCTTTTTTCATTAAATCGTGTCCACAGAAAGCAGAAATCATCATTAACAATGTTGATTTTGGTGTGTGGAAGTTTGTAATCATACAGTTTGCAATACTAAAATCGTGAGGAGGGAAAATAAATTTATTTGTCCATCCTTCGTAAGGATTCAAAGTATTAGCAGAAGAAACAGAACTTTCAATTGCACGCATAGAAGTTGTTCCGACTGCGCAAATACGTTTTTTCTTTGCTTTTCCTTCGTTTACAATATCACACGCTTTTTGAGTGATGATCAATTCCTCAGAATCCATTTTGTGTTTAGATAAATCTTCTACCTCAACTGGGTTAAAAGTACCTAAACCAACGTGTAAAGTTACCTCAGCAAAGTTTACTCCTTTGATTTCTAATTTTTTCAAAAGGTGTTTTGAAAAGTGTAAACCAGCAGTTGGCGCCGCTACAGCACCTTCTTCTTTTGCATAGATTGTTTGGTATCTTTCAGCATCTTCAGCAGTAACTTCTCTGTTGATGTATTTAGGAATTGGAGTTTCTCCAAGTTCTGTCAATTTATTTCTGAATTCTTCGTAAGACCCATCGTATAAGAAACGTAATGTTCTACCACGAGAAGTTGTATTATCGATTACTTCAGCAACTAACGAATCGTCATCACCAAAATAAAGTTTATTTCCGATACGGATTTTTCTAGCTGGATCAACCAAAACATCCCAAAGGCGTTGCTCTGAATTTAATTCTCTTAATAAGAAAACTTCAATTCTAGCTCCAGTTTTTTCTTTGTTTCCGTACAAACGTGCAGGGAAAACTTTTGTATTATTAAGAATTAAAACGTCTCCGTCATCAAAATAGTTGATCACGTCTTTAAACATTTTATGTTCGATAGTGTTTTTTTTACGGTCAATTACCATTAAACGAGATTCATCTCTATTTTCTGCTGGGAATTCAGCCAAAAGTTCTTTCGGTAAATTGAAATTGAAGTGTGATAATTTCATATTTGAATTGTTGATTTTAGAGTGTAGCTTTTAGATTTGTTTATCTAAAATTTTAAATCGGTTGCAAATATACGATTGTGAGATAGGCGTTGTCAAGTCTTTTGACGTTTATTTTCAAAAGTCCTTGATTTACTGAGCTTTCAGATTGACTTAAAAAGCTATTCTTTAAGTCAATTTTAACTTTTTCGAACCATATAAGAAATATAAGTTCATTCTAGCTGAAATTTTAAATAGCGCCAAATCAACATTATAAACCCGACAGCTTTTTAAAACCTGTTGGGTTAGCTATTTAAATACGCATAAAAAAACCTCCGGTTAAAACCAGAGGCTATGTTTTATTAAACTTTAATTTTAATTGAACTTATATCACTTATATGGTTCAAAAAAAATTACAATTCTGTTATTTGAAAGTTTAAAGCTTTTAAATCGTTCCAGAAATCTGGGTACGATTTAGAAACTACTTCGGCATCGTCAATAATAATTGGAACTTTTATTGCTAATGGTGCAAATGCCATTGCCATGCGGTGATCGTTGTATGTTGCAATATGAACATCATGATTAATATCGCCAGAACGCAATAAAGTCAAGCTATCATTAGTAACAGAAATATTAGCTCCTAATTTTGTAAGCTCAATTCTTAAAGCTTCTAGTCGGTCTGTTTCTTTAATTTTTAAAGTATGAAGTCCTGTTAGATGACATCCAATTCCTAAACCTAAACAAGTAACTACGATAGTTTGAGCGATATCTGGTGTATTGTTCAATTCAAAATTTACATCTTCGTAATTGAATCCAGAAACTTTTTCCAAAGTCATTTTGTTGTTTTGGAAAGTTGTCTTTACTCCCATCTTCTCATAAAGAGAAACCAATTCAGAATCTCCTTGAAGACTGTTTTCTTTATAACTGCTTAAAGTAATTTTAGCCGCATCAGATAAAGCAACAAGACTGAAGAAATAAGAAGCCGAACTCCAGTCTGACTCTACCACCATTTCTTTAGTTTCAACTGATTCTTTAGGGAATACCTTAATCACATTTCCTTCAAAACTCGTTTTAATATCCAAATCAGCTAACAAAGCCAAAGTCATTTTGATATACGGAATCGAAGTAATTTCTCCTTCTAAAGTCAACTCTAAACCATTATCTAATTTTGAAGCGACTAATAAAAGTGCCGAAATATATTGGCTGCTTACATTGGCTGCCAAAGTTACTTTTGAATCTGTAACTTTTTTTCCTTTAATTCGAATTGGCGGATATCCTACTTCTTTCTCATATGAAATTTCAACACCCAATTGTGCCAAAGCTTCCACTAAAATTTTAATCGGACGTTCCTGCATTCTGCTAGAACCTGTCAAAACCACTTCTCTACCTTCGTTAACCGAAAAATAAGCAGTAAGAAAACGCATTGCTGTTCCTGCGTGATGAATATCTACAATTTCATCATTTCCCGCTAATGCTTTCTGCATCACTTCACTGTCGTCTGAGTTGGAAGTATTGGCTAAAGTAATATTTGGAAATAATGCTTTTAATAACAATAAGCGGTTCGTTTCACTTTTAGAACCAGTGATATTTAGTTGCGAATCATCAATAGTGAATATTGAATTCGTGCTTAATTTTAAATTCATTTTTTTAATTGTAAGTTGTGCATTATGAATTAGGAATGATTAGAGACATAATTCAGCCCCGCAATTTACCACTCCCCATTCATAATTCAAAATTCAAAACTCATAATTCAAAGCTTATGAGTGATATTTCACAATTATTTCAATTTATCATTGTTTTTGTGACGATCTTTATCTCTAACCGATTTTAGATCCATTTTTTTATCGAAAGATGCTTGTAAATCAATTCCTGTTTGATTGGCTAAACACAGCACAACAAAAACAACATCTGCCAATTCTTCTCCTAAGTCTTTGTTTTTATCGCTTTCTTTTTCAGATTGTTCTCCATAACGGCGCGCAATGATTCTAGCAACCTCGCCAACTTCTTCGGTCAGCTGTGCCATATTGGTCAATTCGTTAAAGTAGCGAACACCATGTTCTTTTATCCAAGTATCAACAGCTAATTGTGCATTTTTCAAATCCATCTTCTATATCTTTTTAAGAATTATTTTTTCATTTTGGCTTACGATCATCTTCTGAAAAAACTCTTTTATCATTCCGTAATCCTCGGCTACAAAAATACTACTGTTGATTTCTTTTTGGCTCACAATTTGAATTTTGTTTTCAGAAACCGAAAAATTTAAAATAAAAGACATCAGCTTGTCCTCTGAAGATATTCTAAATGGTTTAGGAAGTGATTCTACAGTATATCCCTGCGGAATTTCAATATTCAAATTAAACTTTTCTATGTTTTTATATCCAAAATAAACAGGCATTTGCCTTTTTTCTTGATTGAACGGATTTTTACTTTGGGTAAAAAACAATAAAGGGTTTACAAAAATCTTCCCATCAATAATATCCGAACGGTTGCTTGAAGCAAAAGAAAAAGTTTCTATGACCGACTGATCTAAGTTTGATTTCTGATTTTCGATTGCATAATTTGAAATCTCTAAACCTCCCAATCTATTCTCTAATTTTTCAAGATAAGCGTCTTCCGTTTTAGTATTATTTTCTTCTCTAAAACTGTATGCATCATAATCTGTTCGTTGAACTCGAGCCTGACCATTCATTTTTCCGTCAGGATTTATTTTGACTATAAGACTGTAAATTTCTTTAGACTGTTGTGTTGGATCTAATTGAATTTCTTCAGAACTGCCATCTTTTTTGATTAATCTTCCGTTCCAATTTAAAACATTTAATGGTAAAATGTTTGGCGCCGTAAGTTTATGACTTGCATCCAAAAGAGTTTTTTTACCATCAATTTCGGCCGCAACTATTACATAATTGAATCCCGTTCTTGTTGGATACACTGGAAGTCCATTTTGTATAGTACTTACCAAAACAGGATTGGCTTCTATACCAGCCGCACGAAGCATATTTATCAGAATAAAATTGATTTCTGCGACATTACCAGTTTGATCTTTATAAGCTTTTTCGACTCCTTTTTCTGTATAACAGCTATTAATCTCATTCCAATTCATTCGATTTTTAACATACGTAAAAATCAGATTTAATCTTTCCGTTTTATCTTCTACATTAGACAATAATTTATTCAGATCATCTGTAAATAAACTGCCTTGATTTAATTGTTTTCCAAAGCTGTCATCTTTAAAAATAGTTTTTGCCACACCTTCCCAAGTTAAACTGTAATCTTTTACAGGCTGATCAGGAAGACGCACTCTTTCTAATTCCTGCTGAATGCTTCCGCGATAATTTTCAAGATTATTAATGTAAGGTTCCTCTTTTAATGCTGGAACATCTTTTCCTTTGTAAAAGGTTTCAATCTGTTTATAATTAAATGAGCTTGTCTGACTGTAAGCATTATCAAAACTCTGACTAGCGCCTGTAAATTTAGATTCTGTTTCTAACGGAATTCCTCCAATTAAAATGGGTTTATAAATATAAAATTCTGGAATCTGTGTTTTGTAATAAAAATAGTCAACAGGAATACTGAACTGAACATCAAAATCGGGAAACTTCACCAGATTTTCAGATCTTAAAACATATTTGTATTCAATAATAGAACCTACTTTTACATTGGGCAAAGTAATCGTCTTTTCTTTCCAATATTGATTGATTTTGTTTTTAAACTCGCCCTGATTATTTAATTTAGTTTTTACGATGTTGCCATTTTCTAAATTATAGGTCACTGCATCTGAAAATTCCAAACGATCTTCATTTAACTTATCATAACCGATATAAAAACGCACTTTCTGGTCGGCCCAGCTTAAACCTTCTTTTTTATAAATTTTGATTTTCACTTCGCAGACATGGTTGGCATAAAATCCAACATCTTTATTATAGCCAAAATAAGTTCTTCCTTTTTTAAACAAGATAGCAGCGGGTGCGCTACTATCTTTAGGATGAACTTTTTCATTTAACTCTGCAATAGTTACTTTTCCCAAGTCATAATTTTGAGCTTGAATAGTTATTGTACTTCCCAAAAGGGTGATACAAATTAGAAGGAATCTCAGCATAATTAAATACGTTTCAAAACGATTTTTTCCGTTTCTTTTTCTACCATTGTTTTATAATACTCTTTTAGCATCTCATATTTTTCAGCAGAAACAATGGCTTCATTTATTTGATGCAAAATAGACAACTGAAGTTTATTGTCGTTTGCCGCTATATTAAATTTAAAAACACCCAAATTATCTTCCATTGTTACAGCAGCTGGGGCTGGCAATGTTTCAACCACAAAGCCTTCTGGTATTTCAATATTAATACTGTACTTATCTGTGAATGGAAAACTAAAATCTACTGGATATTCTCTACTTTCCTGCTTAAACGGATTATTATTTGTTGCAAAAAACAACATTGGATTCAAATAAATTTTACCTCCAATAACTTCGCACAAATCATTTCCAGTAAAAGAATAACTTTCTATAATAGGAAGAAGGATATCCTTTTCGTTTGTTTTTGAATAATCGCTGATTTCGATTTTTTTATTTTTGTTTTCTAGCTTTTCTAAATATTCCTCTTCTTTTAAACCTTCAATATTGCCACGCGTAATCATGGCGTTATAATCCATGTATTGTCTTCTAGTTTTTCCTGTAACTTTTCCAGCGCTATCGATACTGTAATTCAGGAAAACATTATCAACAGAAGTTTTCTCTGGCATTAAATTAATTTCTTCTGATGAACCGTCTTTTCTAATCAATCTTCCCGACCAATTTAAAACTCTAAGTGGCAAAACATTCGGAACTGTAAATTTTTCTGACGCATCTAGTAAAACATATCCGTTTGGAGTTTCTACCGCAGCAATTACATAATTGAATGCCGTTCTGTTAGGAAACAGCGCTATTCCGTTTGAACGTGTACTTACCAAAACTGGATTTGCTGTTAATCCTGAATAACGAAGCATCGCTGTAAGCATTAAATTTATATCGGCAATATTTCCCGTTTTTTCTTTGTACGCTTTTTTAACTCCATTATCACAGCCATAACCGTAATATTTATTCCATTTTACGTTTGATTTTACGTGATTTAAAATAACTAAGATTTTTTCTTCAGGCGTATTGATTCCTGAAAGTATTTTTTTCAAATCATCTTCAAAATAACCTGTTTTATTAAGCTCAGGACCAAAATCATCATAATCATAAATTGTTCTTACAACCGAAGCCCAATCTGCAGAATATTCTTTAAGCACCTGATTTGGAAATTTCGTCATTGATAATTCGTGAGCAACAGACGATGTATAATTATCAATATTGTTAACATAAGCCTCATCTTTCATTGCTGGAAAATCTACCGCTTTGTACGTAACTTGATCTTCCATATAACTTAAATAATCAGTAGAAAAATTAGTCGATGTCACACGTCCACCCGATCTTTCCTTGTTATTAAAAGTGATACTTTTGGCAACCCTTGCTGTTGTTGCCTTAGGAAAAAAATAACCTTTTTGTCTTGGACTGAAAGTGTAATATTCGGGAATGAATGTTGAAAATTCAGAATAGTTCACTGGAATACTCGTTTGAAAATCCCAATCTCTTATTATTTCCTGTGGACATTTAATACTATATTTAAATTCAATAACAGAACCTTCTTTTACATTAGGCATTGTTATTTTTTTTAAGCTTTTATATTTATTTAGTACTTCCTCAAAAACGCCATCACTTTTAAGCTTCGTTTTTTCAATTTTACCGCCAACTATGTTGTAAGTTACAGCATCCGAAAAAGACACTTTCTCTCTTAGACCAGAATAATTATAGAACCAAACATCCTGGTTTGCCCAATCTAGGCCTTCTTTTTTGTAAATTTTAATTCTGGTTTCTACATCTGTCACTGTGACAAAACCATCATTAACATCATACTCAATTCTTGCTGTTCCTTTTTTATACAAAATAGCGGCTGTCGCTGCCGAATCTTTCGGGTGCGACTTTTGTTCTAATTCTGCAATGGATACTTTTCCTAATTTAAATTCCTGCGACATCGCTTTTGAAGCGATCAATAAAAGCACAGTGAGACTAAATAATTTAATAATTTTCATTGGTAATTTTTGGTTTACTTTGGTTACACTTGTTAGTTTTTGGTTAATATTATTTTGGCGTTATCGTTTCTCGAGACTTGTTCCATAAATAGGCGATACTCATCATATTCTTTGTTCGAATATTTTCCTTTATTTAAAAACATCGATCTTTTATAAGTCAGTTTATTATTGTCTTTTTTAATGATTTCGGTTTTGTATTCGCCAAATTTGCCTTTTAGCTCATAATTGGAAGGCAGGAATTCGATACTGAAACCTTCTGGAAGATTGATTTCAATTTCATCGGTATCTAAAAAACCACGTTGTATTTGAAAAGGATTTTTTCGGTTTCTAATGCGTTTTACGTTTCCTGTATATTGATTGAAAGCATCGACTACAAAAATCATTTTGTTACCCGTAATAGCTCCATAATTTACAGCACTTATCTGAACATCTTCAGTAAAACGAATATTTTCTTTATCATTTGTAAAAGTAATTTTACCTAGTTTCAAGTTGTTGATATTATCCCAATACTCTTTATAATGTTCCTCTTTTTCATTTGGCTGCATGGTTTCTACTCGAGATTTAGAAGCATACACACTTCCTTGAGAGGCTATTTTTAAAGTGCCAGAAAAATTTCCAGTTGGATCAATTGTGTAAACTCCTTTCCCTACTTGCGTGTTTCCTTTATCATCGTAGATTTTAGTTCGTACAATTTGCCCTCCTTCAGGTTTTACAACCAAAACATCGCGATCGTCAGTAAAAATTCCTTGATATCCAAACGGATCGTCCTGACTTGTACATTCTAACCAGATATAATTATCTTTATTAGGAATGGCTAAAATCATATGATTCCCTTGCATCGAAACAAAATCAGATTGAATATTTTCTTTGTAACGATCACCATATAAAATAGTATTATAAGATGGAACATCTACAACCTCTAAAAGCGCTTTTGTATAGTTTGACAACGCTTTGCAATCTCCATATCCTAAACGGTCAACATCGTTGGCTAGCATAGGTTTCCAACCGCCAATGCCAATTGCAATGTTTACATATCGCGATTTTTTTTGTACATAATCGTAAATGATTTTAGCTTTCTTGATAGGATCTTTTTCATCTCCAACCAATGCTTTAATTTTTGCTTTGGTATCTTCTGTCAAAACAGTCGTACCGGTTAAGATTTTATCTTCATACCATTTCCCAAATGCTTCCCAAGTAGTAGCATTTCCGTCCACTCCTTCTAAGTGAAAGTTTTCTAATCCCATCATGACTTTAGGAAAAAGATCTGAAGGAGAAGGGCTAAGATCTTCTTGTTTTTGAGCCGTGATATTTGTTGCTGTATAACTTAGATTTGTATCTGTATCGGCTGTTTTGGTTATGTTGAAGTTATCAAATTGGAACTCTTTTTTCTTAAAGCCCAATCCTTTCGGGAAAGTTACATTCAAAACGCATTTTTCTACGCTCAAATAATAACCTCCAATAAAATACCATTTTGGTATAAATGCAGTATTTGAAGTTTCAACTTCGCTGGTATAAGCAATTGTAAAAGGATAGGAAATGGGTGTATAATTTAAATAAAGCACTCGATTGTCAGAAAAAAGAGTACTTCCGCCTACAGCGCTCTGATCTTTAAAATCTTTTCTTTTGATTTTTTTTATCTCATTCCCCAATGCATCATAAACTACAGCTTCGATATTTTTTATTGAAGTTGTTTTATCATAATGACAGTATGCGTCAATATCATTTAGACCCTTTTCATTTAAAACAGAAACCACTCTTTGGGTCTTAATATTCATACTTCTTTGCGAAGCAATAACAATATCCATTTGGTCTAAACGAAGAACAGCATTGGCATTATGTTTTAAACTATCTGGAATAGAAAGAATAGGATAATTGCTCTTTTGGGCGAATGAATTAAGGGTTGTTAAGAATAAAAATAACGCAAAAAAAAGGTTTTTCATTAGTAGGGATTTTCGTCAAATATATATTATTTTCAGAAATCCTTAACAAATGTTTAATAATATTTTTACTCTCTGTTTTTGCTATCCATTACAATGGTAACGGGCCCGTCATTGAGAAGACTGACTTTCATATCGGCGCCAAAAATTCCTGTTTGCACTTTCTTGCCCAACTCTTTTTCTATTGCTTGAACAAAATTCTCATACGTCGGAATTGCAAAATCTGGTTTTGAGGCTTTTATATAAGAAGGACGGTTTCCTTTCTTAGTGGATGCATGAAGTGTAAACTGACTTACAACAATAATATCGCCGTTAATATCCTGCACCGAACAATTCATAACATCATTTTCGTCTCCAAAAATTCTCATTTTAATGATTTTCCCAGCCAACCAATCAATATCTTCTTGTGTATCGGCATCTTCAATTCCGACTAAAACCAATAAGCCTTTTTGAATGTCGGCTGTTTTTTGACTTTCAACAGTTACTGATGCTTGGGAAACTCTTTGAATAACTACTCTCATAGAAAATTGTGAATTGTGAATGGTAAATTGTGAATTATGTAGTGCTTAGTTTTTGCTTGGAAGTTATGATAATTGAAGCTAAAATTTTATTTATTTCCACAATATCAGACTTTACAGATTGAAATGGAATCTCATTTAAGTAATTGGATTGAAAAAGCAATTCAAGCCAATAATCTGTTTCATTTGCTTCTTTTTGTGCAATTGCAAGTTTATGAATAAAGTCTTTTTTACTTTCTGCTTGCTCAGATTCTCTAATTAATGCACCTATCGCCGTACCACTGCGAAGTAATTGTTTACTCAAAACATACTCCTTTTTATCATCTTTTAAAAATTGAATAAGTTTAATAATTCTAAGTGCAAAATTAAAAGACTTTGTTTTAATTATGTTATCAGCCATAATTCAAAATTCACAATTTACCATTCACAATTACTTACGTGTTTCATCACTAGCAGCGCGATCTTCACCATACGTATCGGTGCGGTAATGCTCTTCGTCGCCTTCAAGAATTTTAAGGTAACTATTATATCGTGACCAAGCAATTTCATCTTTTTCTAAAGCTGCTTTTATGGCACAATGAGGTTCTTCTTTGTGTAAACAGTTGTTAAACTTACATTGATCTTTCAGTTTGAAGAATTCAGGAAAATAACCACTAATTTCTGATGGTTCCATATCAACAATTCCGAAACCTTTAATTCCCGGCGTATCAATAATTCGAGCATCAAAAGACAAATCATACATTTCCGCAAAAGTTGTAGTGTGCTGCCCTTGCTTGCTTTGTTCTGAAATTACTGAAGTTTTTAAATGGAGACTCGGTTCAAGTGCATTGACCAAAGTTGATTTTCCAACACCAGAATGTCCAGAAAACATACTTACTTTACCAATCATCATTTCTTTTAGCTTGTCAACGCCTTTGTTTTCTGTCGAAGAAATACGAAGACATTTATATCCAATTTCAGAATAAATATGCTGCAAATAAAGCTGATCGTCTAAAGTCTGATCTGTTAAAGTATCTATTTTATTAAAAACAAGAATGGCTTCGATTCCGTATGCTTCTGCAGTAACCAAAAAACGATCAATAAAACTTGTCGTTGTTGGCGGATTATCAATTGTAATCAATAAAAAAACCTGATCGATATTAGAAGCAATAATGTGAATCTGTTTTGATAAGTTAACCGATTTACGAACGATATAGTTTTTTCTTTCGTGAATAGTATGAATTGTTCCTGTAATGGCATCTGAAGTTTCATCCAACTCATAATCAACAATATCACCTACAGCAATAGGATTGGTACTTTTAATACCTTTTATTCTGAATTTCCCTTTCATACGGCATTCCACAAAATCTCCATTTTGAGATTTTACGGTGTACCAGCTTCCTGTAGATTTATAAACGGTTCCTGTCATTCTTTAATTTTAGATTGTAAATTTTAGATTTTAGATTACGCTTTAAAACCTAAAAAATAAAAGGCAAAATTACGTTTTTAGAATGGAACAACGCAATTTCGCCTTTTAAATTTGAAGGACATATCCTTAATTTGCAGACTTTACCAAACTATTTCGGCTAAAGTTTCATTCTCTTTTACTTTTCCTAGCTGAATTGTTTTTAAAGTTCTCGATACTTTACCCGCTTTTGTGGTATAAATTTCAACCATAATTGTTGCTGGGCCATTTTCGGTTAATTCGCTTTCCCCAAAATAATTAGTCTTGATTTGATATTTCCCTTTCACCGCATTTCTCATGATATATTGCTCTGGGCCGTAACCTTCTGTGAAATCTTTTGAAAATCTTCCTCCAATTTGTGTTGAAGTATGGCTGTAATAACACTCTTCACCAGTTGGTTCGATAACATGCAAATCCAAATCGACATCCATTTGATTCCAATTCATAATAATTCTAATATCAACTGGCATTTTCGCAAGGTATTTTTTGTCTAATTTTCCCGTTTTCAAACCAGAATGTTCAGCCATCAAACGATTAATATCCATCAAAATAATATCCTCAACACCTTCATATTGTCCGCTCATTTCTCCATAATAATTCACTTCAAGCGATTTTACCAATTCATCAAATGCTTCTTGATATTTTCCGGCATCTTCAAGCGCCAAAGCATAATCTCTTAGGCTCTGAGGTTCGTGAGATCTCCATTTTTCAACTTGTTTTGCAGTAAACAAGGCATCGTCATAATCTTTCCATTGTCTCAAAGTATAAGTCAATGTTTTATAAAGCTGATGATTTTCTAAACCTAAATCGGCAATATTACTGATAACTAGCAATGCTTTCTTAACATCTCCCTGATTGTAGAAAAAGTGCGCCACATCAAAATAAAAGCTTGGATTTCTTTCCTGAGCTTTTCTCAATTCGAAATACAAATCGTATTGTTTTTCTTTTGGTGCAGATGCCAATGCTTTTAAATACAATCGATCTGGATTCCAACTTTTTGTTTGAACGACTCCATTATTTGAAGACTTCTTTTTTGTTGTTATAATAATAACTCCATTTACTCCCCTGCTGCCATAAGCAGCAATTCTTGCGGCATCTTTCAAAACATCCACTGCTTCGATATCATCTGATTTTAAATCCGCCAATTCTCCCTCATAAAATTGACCATCAACTATAATTAGAGGCTTTTTTGAATCTCCAGATAAATAAGCTCTACTGAAATTTGAATCTTGCGAAAGATCCTTATTTTTTGAAGTGTCTTCTTCGAGAGCACCAACAACATCAGATTTTTTTTGCATTCCGAATCCTACTACAACTGTTTCATCTAATTTAGTAGAATTTGAATCTTCCTTAATTACCTCACTTCCAACTTTCTTATCTTTTAATTCAACAATTTTTGGTACGTCATCAGTAACCTCTTCTGCTTTTGCAACAACTGGCGAAACAAATTTTACCTGATCCACTTTTGGCGCAGATGGCGGAGGAGGCGTATTATATACAGCATTATCTTCTTCAATTACTGTTTCAACTGGTCCTTTTCCAACAGGCTCATCAACTGTCAGTACTGCATCAGGATCTCCTTTTATAGTTTCAGATGCTACTCTTCTTTCCATATTTCTAGCTCTATTTCTACCATTTGGAGGTGGAGGTGGCGGTGGAATTTGTCTATTGTACTTATATTTAGATGCGATTTTCTGCCCTGCGTATTTGACGTCTTTTTTCCACCAGGCGTTTATACTGGCAAAATAACTTTCAATACTTTCCCAATTATTTTTTTGCTGTGCTAATGTAGCATTATGCTCCTGTTTTTTAATTAAATCAAATTCAGC
Organism: Flavobacterium sp. ACN2; assembly: GCF_002303885.1. GTDB lineage: Bacteria > Bacteroidota > Bacteroidia > Flavobacteriales > Flavobacteriaceae > Flavobacterium. The sequence continues at coordinate 43,697 of NZ_MRCM01000003.1, forward strand.
ACGTAATTCTGCTGGCGGCAAAATATCGTACATAATATAATCCCGAACATTTTCGAGAACAATCAATGATGTATTTTTGGTTACAATTCCGAATTTCTTTCCAAGAAGCTCAATTTCATCTGCGTTTTTAGTGTATTGCAATTCAAGATTGGCAATTTTTTTCTGCGCCCAAAGTTTTTCAACATTTACGTCATTAGAATTTTGAACCGCTACATCAAGCGTAATTTTCTTTTCTAAAGTAACTTCATTATCATAGCCAAATAACAACGTAATTTCATTTTTTGGATTCAAAGAAATACCAGAAAAACTAAAATTCCCTGAAACCGAAGTTCCTTCCATAGGAAATAAATCGGTTACGGTTAAATTCTCTTTTATGCCTAGAAACTTCAAATTTGTATTTGTCAATTTATCCAAAGCAGTTTCAGCATTTATCTGATTCAAATTGATAAAATTACCTCCCGTTTTCATCGAAGAAAAATTCAAAAAGGCAAAATCTGCAGAAACAGAAGAGGTAATGGTATAAACAGGTTTTTTAGTTTTTGGCAGAAGATTTTCACTCAATGATGATAATCCATCAGAGAAAAACAAGTATTCACTCTGATTTTCAAAACTAATCTGCGAATAACGTGTTCCTCCATCATATTTTGTTTTTTCTAAAACGGCTTTTAATTCAGACCAATTTCCATTTGAAATCACAAATTCTTTTTGTTTTTCGAAAGTATAATTCAGAAAGTATAAAGTCACTTTCGTATTTTTTATTTTCTGAAAATAAGCTTCTAACAAATCCAATTCTTTTTTCAAATCACGCGTTTGACAGCTCAACGAATTGTCCCAAATCAAACCAATTGAACTTGGAATTTTCTTTGCCATTTTAGCTCCATCGACAAAAGCATTTCCGTAGAAATAATATTGCCCACCAGCATTCTGCATTACAACACTCAGAATATCTTGCTGAATTGGAATTTTAAAAAGTAATTTTTCAGCAGGCTGATAGTTTTCTTTCTTTTCAGAAGCCTCAAAAGATTGATTCCATTTTGAGAAAACAATTTCTTTTTCAGAATCTCCCGTCACTACAGGTTTTGCAGCAGCACCTAAAACCGAAACATTAATTTCGAATTTATCTAACTTTTTAGGATAACGGCTCAAAAGCTGATACGCCAGATTATCTTTATCTGAAGCCGAAAGTTCTTCTTCGTAACCAATAACAACAATTCGTTCACCATTTGGCATTAACGGATAAATTCTAGTTTTAAAATTGTTCCCATCGACTTTTTCCAACAATCCTGGATCGACACGACGATGTTCGATGGCTTCAAAAACTTGTTTTCCTTTATTTTTGTTTACCGGAACAGCTTCTCGCAGTTTTCCATTAATATCAATCGCATATCTAGAAACCGAAACATTTTCAGGCAACGGAAAAATAAGCTCTGCTTCCATTTGACGATTTCCCGAATTAAAAAAATGCATTTCGGCTGTAGTGTAAGCAATATTGCCAACGATTTTCACATTGACTTTCAATTGACTCATTCTTACTTTCTCAGCTTCTTCTCCTTTAACGGTAAGCTCCGGACTTTGTGCAAAAGTTTTTATGCCCGTAAAAACGAGAAAGAAAAACAATACCTTCAAGTTCATTTGAAAAATGCGCGGCATAGATGAAAACAATTTTAATTTCATGATACAAAAATTAAGGTTCATATTGTTATAGAGAACAAAAAACGATAAAAGGTTGGGAAGATATTACTTATTTTCAAAAAAAATCTCCAAAGCCCGAAAGCAATGGAGATTTAATATAAAAAACAATCTAATTTTAAATGTGTGATATAATTGAACCCAATAACAAGTTTTTTTCAAAACTTAAATTAACTTATATCACTTATATGTTTTAGAAAAAATTATGCGTTGAAAATTTTCTCTTGGTGACCGATACTTTCTTGGTGGATTGCTTTGAACATTCTCAAAACAAATTCTTCAGTAAGACCTTTTTTCTCGCCTTCTAAAATCATTTTTCCTAAGATTTCGTTCCAACGGTTGTTTTGAAGAATCGCAACGTTTGCATCTTTTTTCACTTGACCAATTTCGTCAGCCACTTTCATACGTTTTCCTAGCAATTCTAATAAGTTAGCATCCAAAACATCGATGTTAGCTCTTAACTTAGTCATTTTTTGGCTATACTCATCTGTAGTATCATCCGTTTTTCTGATAGTCAAATCTTTAATAATTTGTTTCAAAGAATCTGGAGTTACTTGTTGCGCAGCATCAGACCAAGCATTATCTGGATCGTAGTGCGTTTCTATAATCATACCATCGTAGTTCAAATCTAAAGCCTCTTGAGTTACTTCAAAAATCATTTTACGATCTCCTGTAATGTGAGATGGGTCGATGATTAATGGCAAATCAGGGAATTTATTTTGTAATTCGATAGCAATCTGCCATTCTGGAATGTTTCTGTATTTTGTTTTTTCGTAAGTAGAGAAACCTCTGTGAATAACACCTAATTTCTCAATTCCAGCCATGTGTAAACGCTCAACACCACCTAACCATAAAGCTAAATCTGGGTTTACTGGGTTTTTAACCAAAACAATTTTATCTGTACCTTTCAACGTATCAGCAATTTCTTGAACTGCGAAAGGGTTTGCAGTTGTACGAGCACCAACCCATAAAACGTCGATATCGTGTTCTAAAGCTAGTTTACAGTGAGCTGCAGTTGCTACTTCAGTTCCCATTAATAAACCAGTTTCAGCTTTTGCTTTTTGCAACCATTTTAATCCGATTTCACCAACACCTTCAAATCCTCCTGGACGAGTTCTTGGTTTCCAGATTCCAGCTCTGAATACACTAACTTTTGAATCTTTTAATTCGTGAGCGATTTTCAAAACCTGATCTTCAGTTTCTGCACTACAAGGTCCAGCTATCACAAGTGGGTGATTTAAATTGAAATCTTCTAACCACTTTCTCATTTCTTTCTTATTTTCCATCTTAATTCTAATTTACTTTTTAGTTGTTGTTAATCCGTTTAGTATTTCTTTTATTTTATTTGTGCTTTCCATTTCTTCAAAAATGGCGTTGTAATCTTCTTCTTTTAGCAAATCTCTAAACCGACTCAGGTTTGATATATAAGCTTCTAAAGTTTCAAGAACGTATTCTTTATTTTGTTTAAATATTGGTGTCCACATTGCGGGCGAACTTTTTGCCAAACGAACAGTGCTTTCAAATCCACTCCCCGCCATATCAAAAATATCCTGTTCGTCTTTTTCTTTATTCATTACCGTTTTTCCTAGCATAAACGAACTAATGTGCGATAAATGCGAAACATAGGCAATGTGTTTATCATGTGAAATGGGATCCATATATCGAATTCTCATTCCGATTGAAGTAAAAAGATTTAATGCTTTTTCTTGTAATTTAAAAGCTGTCTTTTCGACTTCGCAAATAATGTTTGTTTTTCCTTGAAACAAGCCTCTTATGGCTGCTGATGGTCCCGAGAACTCTGTTCCGGCAATTGGGTGCGTTGCAATAAAATTTCTTCTTTTCGGGTGATTGGCTACTGCTTCACAAATTGGCTTTTTGGTCGATCCTACTTCAAAAACAATCGTTTTATCTCCAACTGAATCCAAAACTTTAGGTAAAACCGTCAGCGCTACATCTACGGGAACCGAAACAATTACAAAATCTGCTTTTTGCAAATCCTCAAAACTTCCTGCTTCGTCAATAACTCCCAACTCAATTGCCTGTTGCAAATGCTGTTCGTTACTGTCGATTCCTAAAATAGTCGCATCAGGATAACGCCCTTTAATGTCTAGCACCATCGAACCGCCTATTAACCCTATTCCTATTACGTATACTTTCATACTATTTTTTTAATTACCAATTTTAAAATTCCAACCTTATTTAACCGCAAAGTTCGCAAAGAATTTACGCAAGGTTCGCAAAGTCTGAAATCTAAAATCTACATTCTAAAATCTAAAATCGGTCTATCGCTTCCTGTACTTTTTCTTCTTTCACACACAATGAGAATCTGATATAACCTTCGCCGTTGCTTCCAAAAATGGTTCCCGGTGTAATGAAAATATGTTTCTCATATAATATTTCGTCAATGAACTTCTCTGCTGATTCTATTCCTTCTGGAAGTTTTGCCCAAACGAAAAGTCCAACTCCTTCTTTATACACTTTGCAGTTTAATTTTTCTGCTAGTTTCTCCGTCAATTCTCTACGGCGTCTGTAAATTTTGTTTTGATCTTCAAACCAAGATTTATCACATTTTAAAGCGGCGATTGCTCCTTTTTGAATTCCGTAGAACATTCCGCTGTCCATGTTGCTTTTTACTTTTAGGACTGCATCGATAATTTCAGGATTTCCTAAAACCATTCCTACTCTCCATCCGGCCATGTTGAACGTTTTACTAAGTGAATTCAATTCTAAAGCCACCTCTTTCGCTCCTTCAACCTGCAATAAACTCATCGGATTATCATTCAAAACAAAACTATACGGATTGTCGTTGATCAATAATATATTGTGTTTTTTAGCAAAAGCCACCAATTTTTCAAATAACGCTAAACTCCCTCTAGCTCCTGTTGGCATGTGCGGATATCCCAGCCACATAATTTTTACTTTCGACAGGTCTAATTTTTCTAAAGTTTCAAAATCAGGTTCCCATGCGTTTTCTTCTTTCAAATCATAATAAACCGGAACTGCTCCAACCAAATTGGTTACCGAAGTATAAGTTGGATAACCTGGATTTGGAATTAAAACGTGATCGCCTTCATTTAAAAATGCTAACGAGATGTGCATAATTCCTTCTTTCGAACCCATTAATGGTAAAATCTCATTATTCGGATTCACTTCAACACCAAACTGATCACGATAAAAATCTGCCATCGCCTGTCTCATTTCTGGTAATCCCTGATAGCTTTGATAACCATGCCCGTTTTCATCTTGAATTGCGGCAGCGACTGCTTCAATTACTGCTTTTGACGGACTCAAATCAGGGCTTCCAATTCCCATATTGATGATCGATTTTCCTTCAGACATCAACTGACGAACTTCTCTCAATTTTGATGAGAAGTAGTATTCTTCAACTGTGTCTAATCGTTTTGCTGTTGTAATCATTTCTATTTTTTATTAAAAAATGCTTTAGGCTTTAGGCCGTAAGCTATATGCTTTTTCTTTTTTGTCCTCCTGAGCGAAGTCGAAGGACTTTCCAATTGGAACGTGGGCTTCGACTTTGCTCAGCCCGACAATTTAAAATCTTAATTCGTTAATCTTCAATCTAAATTCGACTTTCCAACTTTAAGACTCACTTAAAGGTTTTGTATTTTTATATTCTCCCAACACTTTAAAATATTCTGCCATGATATTTAATAAGGCTTTAGCTTTTGCAAAATCTTCGTATTTCTCGAATGTTACGTCAACGAAGAATGAATATTTCCAAGGCGTTTCAATTTTTGGAAGCGACTGGATTTTTGTCAAATTCAGTTTGCAATCGCTCATTACATTTAAAACCGCCGCTAAACTTCCTCTTTTATGATCTAATTCAAATTTTACAGAGGCTCTGTTGATTTCGCTTTCTGGCAAAAATGAATTTTGTTTTTTAATGATTACGAAACGAGTCATATTGTTTTTGATCGTTTGAATCGATGACGCAATAATATCCAAATCATACATTTCAGAAGCCGTTACGCTTGCAATTGCTGCAATACCAGTCAATTGTTTTTCCTGAATTCTTCTTGCCGTTTCGGCTGTATCTTTATCCTCAACCAATTTGATATTTGGATATTGTTTCAGGAAATCCATACACTGCAAAAGTGCCATTGGGTGCGAATGAACTTCTCTGATATCTTCAATTTTCTGACCTTTTAAAGCCATTAAATTCTGCTGAATGTTTAAATAATGCTCTCCAATTATGTGCAAATTATTCTTGTCAATCAATGCATAATTCGGAATAATTGGCCCTGCAATCGAATTTTCGATCGCCATAACCGCCTGATCAGATTTTCCGGCAATAAGGCTGTCGATCAATTCTTCAAAAGACAAACACTCATCAATATCCACATTTTCAGAGAAATACTCTTTCACAACCTGATGATGAAATGATCCTTTAATACCTTGTATTGCAATTTTCGTTGTCATATAGTCAAAAAAAAATCCTGATTTGCATCAGGATTGTATATTAGTTTTATTTGTCTTAAATTTTCTCAAATAACCATAGCACAATCCTCACTTCTACTAAAGAAGAAATAAAAAGAGTTGCTAAAATAAAAACGGTTACTTGCCATTTTGTTTGTGTTTTGTTTTAAATTCTCTGCGAATGTATAAATTATTTTTAGTGCACCAAAAAAAAGATTGCATTTTATGAAACAAAAAGGGATTTCTTAACAAATTTAGGAGGTTTTGTATGATAATATAAAAAAATCAGCTTAAAATGAGAATATTAAAACGAGATTCTAAGGTTCTGAGTTGCTAAGATTCTAAGTTTTTTTTGCCACGAATTCACGAATTAGTGCAAATCATTATGTTTATAAAATCAAATTTCACAGATTTTAAAAAATAAAATTCGTGAATTCGTGGCTATCTTCTAATCAAAATAATCCTGAAACAGGTTTATTCATAATCCCAATTTTTGAATAATCGAAGTCCATTTTTTTTTTAATAAAGAAGCATAAACACTTCTGAAATCTATTTCGTATTTCAAATCGCCATTATCTAAGTCTGCTAAATTTGGATTTTTTCCTAAAATCGTTCCTTTGTTATTTCCTCCGATGATAAACATTGGCGCTGCAGTTCCGTGATCGGTTCCGTTTCCGTTGTCTTTTACTCGTCTTCCGAATTCTGAGAAAACTACTATTGTGACATTCTGCAATAATTGAGATTGTTTTAAATCGGAATAAAAACTATATAAGGAATCATTTAAATCTGTCAATTTTCGTTCGTGAATGGAAAGCTGATTGTCGTGCGTGTCGAATCCGTTCAACGATGTATAATATATCTTTGAATTAAGATTTCCTTTTATCAATCTAGCAATCCATTCCAAGTTTTTCGATAATTCTGTTTTCGGATAACTGATTTCTGTTTTAGATTTTGCTAAAGCTTTCTGAATTTCATCTGAACCTTCGGTAACCGAATTGGCAATTTTTCGAACAAAATCTAAATGCGGATTTTTAGACAAAGTCACATTCTCTTCTTTTGATTTTACTTTAAATCGGTCTGGATCTTTTACCGTTATAAAATTCGGCTCCACTCCTTTTAAAGCCAAATTATCAATCGAATCTAAATTTATTCCAGCCGTCGCTTGATGTCCGTTGCATTGCAAATCCAGAAATCTTCCGAGCCAACCTTCATTTATATATTTATTAGAATCGGTTGCCGTCTGCCAAATTTCCTGACTTCTAAAATGAGAACGAATCGGTTCTGGATAACCCACATTCTGAATTACTGTTAAATCTCCGTTTTGCTGCATTTGGGCAAAACCTTTTAAAGAAGGATGAAAGGCCATTCCCTTATTCTTTCCAACAACCAAATCTTTATTTAAAGCAATCTTAGTTCTTAAATCGTAATACAACGGATCATCGTACGGAATAAAAGTATTTAAACCATCGTTTCCGCCATTCAGCTGTACAAAAACGACACATTGCTCTCCCACAACCAAATTGTTTTGAGAACCAAAAGCATGTAAAAAATCAGGAAGCACCAGCAGTCCGCCTGTAAAAGTTCCGGTCAGTGTTAGAAAATTTCTTCTGTTCATGATTACTGCTTTTTAGATTAATTGATATTCGGGAAGTTTTGAGATATAATTTAAAAGTCGGACCACAGCAAAATCGGCGTGCGGATCTTTAGGATCAAAATCGTATTTCAGCAGATTCTCCATATCCTTTTGTTCCGAATCATTAACGGCAAATAATAATCGGTCTGACAATTCAGAAATAATCGTTTTATTATTTCCACCAGAATCAAAAGCAACTTTTACAGCAGTTTTTTCATATTCCGATTTTTCCTTTTCAACTCCGTTCATCATTGTTTTCAAAACTCTTCGATTCAGACTTTTTCCGCTGCACAATAAATCGGCTGTATTGTTCCTTTGAAGATAAATCTGCGAAGTCAGCCAAGAATTTCCGCCGTCCCAACCTTTTACATTTACTTGATTGTACAAATCCATTCCCTGCTGTTTTATAAACGCCATAATAGCATCATTATTAACATTCTCCAACTGCAATTCATCACATAGCTGTAAAATATAAACCAGCGGGTTTTTGATCTTATTACCTGAATTCTCTTTTTTAAATTCTTCGGTAAAAATTTTAGTCAATAAAGGTTCGATTTCGAACTTTTGCTTTCGGAAATAATCGCCGTAATAAACCACCAAATCTTCGGGCGGATTATCATAAATAAACCATTTCAAAATTTTTCGGGTAATGAGATACGGAATGTTTTTTTGTTCGAAAATAATATCGACTAAATCATCTGCTTTCCAGTTTCCGGTTTTTCCGAAATAAATTTTATCGCTGTTATCTTCTATATTTTTTCTGTAAACCGCGCCTTCATCTCTGACATTTAAACCTGCCAAAGCTTTTGCACCATTTTTAATATCATCTTCGGTATAATTTCCAATTCCGATTGTGAATAGTTCCAATAACTCACGACTTAGGTTTTCGTTTACTTTTCCTTTTTTATTATCTCCATTATCGAGATACCGAACCATGGCATTTGATTTTAGAATCTGCTTGGTTAATTCTTTAAAATTTCCAAAGGCATTTTCGCGCAAAATCATATTATGCTGATAAATCCAGTAATTAATTTTTACTTTTTGAGAAGTCGAAACAAAGTGATTGTGCCAGAAACAAACCATATTTTCGCGAAGCGGTAATTCATCCGTGCGCATTTTCGCAATCCACCATTTTTTGAATTCGGCAGTGGCTTGATTTTCTTTTTTCTGAATTTCTTTTTTGGTTTCGGGACCGGAAGTCTTGATTATTTCCCGAACTTGTTTCAACTCTAAAGTGGTTTTAGGCTGATCGTGCAGAAAGTCTGGAAGTGCTGTATCAAATTTTGATTTATAGGATTGCTTTAGAAATTTTTCTAAGCCGAGTTTTTCAATTTTTGAAGTTTGTTTTCCTGAAAAACCTAATCGTAAGGACCAAAGACTGCTTTTTTTCATTGTTCAGAAATTATTACAATAAGACTTGAGTTTCTTTTAAAGGTTTAATTCTTTTAAAGATGCTAAGTTGCTAAGATTCTGAGGTGCTGAGTTTTTAAAGTCTTTGGTAATAATTAGAACGGGGAATTTTTGGGGATATTGTTTTCAGAATATTAAACAATCATAATCAACCATAGCCCGTGGTTTCAACCACGGGAAACGGATTGGGAAAATGCATTGTGTTCCCGTGGTTGAAACCACGGGCTATGTTAAATCAAATTGGTTTGACAATTACCTTTTAATAGAATCCAATGTTTGTTGACTCATCTGCTTTCTTTCCACCATAAATTTAAACCAGTTTTCTAACTTCTGTTTGTCCTGTTTTTCCATTTTACTGATATCAATTTGAGGGAAATTAGCATGATCTATTCCATGCTTCTCCAACATAGCATCATAATAATCATAATAAGCTCTTTCATAATTAAAATTCTCCGCCATAATTTTCGCGTACACCATTACACTATCTGTACTTTCACGAAAATAACAATCTTTAAAACTATAAAAAAGCTCATCATACGCTTCTAAATCACCTCGCTTTTTAACTCGATTAATTAATGTATCGTAATCTGTTACTCTAGTACTTATTGTTCTTACATCTTCCTGATCAATTTCCTCTATATTATTTTCTTTTTGAGTTTGCACCTGCTCCACCTTTTCTTTACATGAAAAAAGACAAAATAAAAAAACTAAGCTTAAAATTTTATTCATAAATTGTTTAGTTGTTATTAGCAAAAAAAAGCAGCTATCATTACAATAACTGCTTTTTCATATTTTATAAAATCTAAAATCTTAGATCTAAATTCTAAAATCATTAACTTCCACACATCTCACAATCTTCTGGATCTGCCGCTTGTGCTTTTAAAAGCATTGCTTTATAATCCTCAACGCTGATTGCTTCCGTTTCTGCAACTAAAGATGGAGCTGTTTCTTCTTTTTTATCGTTGTTTAATGTGAATTTAATCGCATCTACAGCCGCTTTTGTTCTTAAGTAATACATTCCTGTTTTTAAACCTGACTGCCAAGCGTAGAAGTGCATTGACGTAAGTTTAGAATAATTGGCATCCTGCATGAACAAGTTTAGCGATTGAGATTGATCAATGAAATATCCTCTTTGACGAGACATATCGATAATATCTTTCATCGACATTTCCCAAACTGTTTTATATAGATCTTTTAAGTCTTGCGGAATCTTATCGATATTTTGAACAGATCCATTATGACGCATAATTTCTTGTTTCAAATCTTCGTTCCATAAACCTAATTTTACTAAATCTTCTAGTAAATGTTTGTTTACTACAATGAACTCTCCAGACAATACACGACGAGTATAAATGTTTGATGTATATGGTTCAAAAGCTTCGTTATTTCCAAGAATTTGTGAAGTCGATGCCGTTGGCATTGGCGCTACTAATAATGAGTTACGAACTCCGTGCTCTACCACTTCTTTTCTTAATGAAGCCCAGTCCCAACGTCCTGATAATTCTTCATCTTTCATTCCCCACATATTGTGCTGGAATTCTCCTTGTGACATTGGAGAACCTTCAAAAGTTGAGTATGGTCCTTCTTCTCTTGCCATTTCCATAGAAGCAGTTACAGCAGCGAAATATAATGTCTCGAAAATTTCTTGGTTTAATTTTTTAGCTTCATCGCTTGTAAACGGCATACGCAACATAATAAAAGCATCTGCTAAACCTTGCACACCTAAACCAACTGGACGGTGACGCATGTTAGAGTTTTCTGCTTCTTTTACTGGGTAATAGTTTCTGTCGATTACTTTGTTCAAGTTACGAGTTACACGTTTTGTAACATTGTAAAGTGCTTGGTGATCAAATTGTCCGTTATCAATAAACATTGGTAAAGAGATTGAAGCCAAGTTACAAACTGCGATTTCATCTTTAGATGTAAACTCCATAATCTCTGTGCACAAGTTAGAAGAACGAATAGTTCCTAAATTCTTGTGGTTCGATTTACGGTTTGCTGCATCTTTGTACAACATATATGGTGTTCCAGTCTCTATTTGAGATTCTAGGATTTTCTCCCATAATTCACGAGCACGGATTGTTTTTCTTCCTTTTCCTCTAAACTCATAGTCTGTATATAATGCTTCGAATTCATCTCCGTAAACATCATATAATCCTGGACATTCGTTAGGACACATTAAAGTCCATGTTGAATCTTCCTGAACACGTTTCATGAATAAATCTGAAGTCCACATCGCGAAGAATAAATCTCTCGCACGCATTTCTTCTTTTCCTGTATTTTTCTTTAAATCCAAGAAATCGAAAATATCAGCATGCCAAGTTTCAATGTAAATCGCAAAACTTCCTTTACGTTTTCCACCGCCTTGATCTACATAACGAGCGGTATCATTGAAAACTCTCAACATCGGAACAATTCCGTTTGAAGTTCCGTTTGTACCGCGAATGTAAGATCCGGTTGCACGAACGTTATGAATAGAAAGTCCAATTCCTCCCGCAGATTGCGAGATTTTTGCCGTTTGTTTTAATGTATCATAAATACCATCAATACTATCATCCTGCATTGCTAAAAGAAAACAAGAAGACATTTGCGGTTTTGGAGTTCCTGCATTAAACAACGTTGGCGTTGCATGCGTAAAGAACTTTTTAGACATTAAATCGTAAGTTTCAATAACCGATTTTAAATCGTCTAAGTGAATACCAACAGAAACACGCATTAACATGTGCTGCGGACGCTCCACGATTTTTCCGTTTATTTTAAGAAGATAAGAACGCTCTAAAGTTTTAAAACCAAAGTAGTCGTAATTAAAATCTCTTGTATAAATGATATGAGAATCTAAAAAAGCAGCATTTTCTTGAATTACTTTGTACACATCGTCAGCAATTAATGGAGCGTCTTGTCCATTTCTTGGATTCACATAGTTGTACATATCTTTCATCGTGTCAGAGAAAGATTTTTTAGTATTTGAATGTAGATTAGAAATAGCTATACGAGCTGCCAATTGAGCATAATCTGGATGCGCAATTGTCATAGAAGCCGCCGTTTCTGCTGCAAGATTATCCAACTCAGAAGTCGAAACCCCATCATACAATCCTTCGATAACTCTCATCGCTACCTTAACTGGATCTACAAGCTCATTTAAGCCGTAACACAATTTTTTGATTCTTTCTGTAATCTTATCAAACATTACGGGCTCTCTGTGGCCATCTCTTTTTACTACATACATAAGCTTACCTTTTATAGTTATTGAAAAAATGAAAGTAACTAGAGAACGGACTCCAGCACTTAAACATTGCGTGTTTTTAAATTATTTTTCGAGAATTACCAAATTCTCAATAGTTACTCGTTTCAAATTCGAAAACCGAATTTAAATGCGTCAAAAATTGCTATTGAATCTACGACTTGGGGAAAGAGATTCAACCTTAAAATATTCTGTTAATCTTTTTTTAGCGTCTCTTGAGGAACAGTCGCTAAAAGTATTTTTGTTGTCTAAAAATCTGCATCAAATGAAATTTTTTGAGCATCGCTGTCGTTGTTCATCACACCAGACTTTTGATACTCTGCAACACGTTTTTCAAAGAAATTAGTTTTTCCTTGAAGTGAAATCATGTCCATGAAATCGAATGGATTCGCTGAGCCATATACACGCTCGCAACCTAATTCTACCAATAATCTATCGGCAACGAACTCTAAATATTGTGTCATTAAAGTTGCGTTCATACCAATTAAACTTACCGGAAGAGATTCAGTAACAAACTGTCTTTCGATATCTAAGGCATCGACAATAATTTCTTTAATTCTTTCTTTAGGCACTTTGTTTACCAAATGGTGATTGTGCAGGTGAACTGCAAAATCACAGTGTACGCCTTCGTCACGAGAAATCAACTCATTAGAGAAAGTTAAACCTGGCATTAAACCACGTTTTTTCAACCAATAAATTGAACAGAAGGCTCCTGAGAAAAAGATTCCTTCAACAGCAGCAAATGCAATAAGTCTTTCAGCAAATGAATCTGACTCGATCCATTTTAAAGCCCATTCTGCTTTTTTACCAATTGCCGGGAATACTTCCAAAGCATTAAATAATTCTGCTTTTTCTGCTTCGTCTTTTACATAAGTGTCAATCAATAAAGAATACGTTTCACTATGAATGTTTTCCATCATAATCTGGAAACCATAGAAAAACTTCGCTTCAGCATATTGAACTTCATTTACAAAGTTCTCCGCTAGATTTTCATTTACGATTCCGTCAGAAGCTGCAAAGAATGCTAGGATATGTTTAATAAAATATCTTTCGTCATCATTCAACTTATTATTCCAGTCTGTCAAATCTTGGTGTAGGTCAATTTCTTCTGCAGTCCAAAAACTTGCTTCCATCTTCTTATACCACTCCCAAATATCATGATGTTTAATCGGAAAAATAACGAAGCGATTTTTATTTTCTTGTAATATTGGTTCGATTTGTGACATGACAGATTCTGTTAATTTTTTTATTGAATTTTTACACATTCAGCGCACTACAAAGATTGTCAATTAACGGCAAAAATAAAAGCCAAACTTATTCACAATCGGACGTAGTTTTTAACAAAGCTTGAAATTTGAAAAACTTTTCAGACAATAATTAATTTACTGCAAATGAATGATTTAAAAGCTATTTTATACTTCAAAAGCCCCGTAAAATATAGACTTTTTCGAATAAAAAGCAAGAAATTTTAAATAGTTTTAAAAAGTTTTTTTTGAGTCAAAACTTTATTTTTTTGAGTTAAAAGATGTAGTCAAAAAGACTATAATTTTAACTGTAGTTTTTTATGAATTTTTAAGTTCTTCGGCTACTTTTTCCAGCTCCAAATACCAATCTTCGCCAAAGCGTCTAATCAACGCTTCTTTTACAAATTTGTAAACTGGAACTTCTAATTCTTTACCTAACGAACAAGCATCATCACAAATATCCCATTTATCATAATTAACCGCAGCAAATTCTGTGAAGTCTTTTACACGAATTGGATATAAATGACAAGAAACTGGTTTTTTCCAATCAACGAGTCCTTGATTATAAGCTTGCTCGATTCCGCAAAGAGCAGTTTTTCCGTCAAAAATTACGTAAGCACAATCTTTATTATCGATAAGCGGAGTTTCGAGATCTCCATCGGTTCCTTTTACCCAGGTACCCTGAGCTTCGATTGCTTCGATTCCTTCTTTTCTTAAAAAAGGCTTTACTTTTGGATAAATTTCTTCTAAAATTTTTGTTTCGGCTTCGTTTAAGGGCGCGCCGGCATCTCCATCAACACAACAAGCTCCCTTGCACGCTGATAAATTACACACAAATTCTTTTTCGAGGATATCCTCTGATACTATGGTTTTTCCTAATTGAAACATTTTGCAAAGGTAACTAAAGATTCAGGAAATAAAAACCGCTACCAAATATATGTTCTTAGTCTAAATAACTTGACTTACAAACTCCTTGTTACATGAATTTATAGTCTGATTTATTAAAGATAAAAGCGCTCTTTTCTAAACTAACACATTTCATCGTTGTTACTTTTTTGCTTTTTAGATCTTTCATAGTCATATCCATTAGCAAAGTGCGTTCATCGGGTTTGAAATAATTAAGAAACTCGTCTGGCATTTTCCAGCCTTTTTGATTTTTAAACATATCGCCAAAACTCACTTTTGCTTCACTTGTGTAATAACAGATAATATCGTGTTCGTCATTGGTCATTTGTATTCCTTTGCAATTGTATCCTAAAAAAGTTTTATTTGGCAATGTCTTAATCGTGTATTTTGACTTTTCTGCCTCTTTCTTTGCCATTGATGAATAATCAGGCATTTTTGAAGCCGTTGCCATTTTACTTTTACCATCACCAAAACCGGTCACCGTTATGCTATTTTTAGAGTCCATAATCATCAGCATATTTTGGCCTTTTCCCTGATCAATATTCATTGCAAAATAAGAAGCATTAGGTTCTAGAAAATAATTTGCATTCATAGTCTTACCTTCATCTGTTTTAATTTCCATAATATATTTCCAGCTAAAAGAATAAGAATCTGGAACCCCCGACGGATCAACCTTGTTTTTTCCATAATTTAAAACAGCATTTTCCATACTTGCATTTTTATCCGCACTTCCGCTACTATTTTGCCCTTTTTGTTCTGCTGCTTTTTTAATTTGCTGCCAAATTTGGGCTTGTGAACTATTGTAAACCAACAAACACAAGAAAACTATAACAAACATCCTCTTTTTCATAATCCCTCCTTTTTAAATTACAACAAATTTAGCAATTGATTTTCAGTAAGTTATACTTTTTAACGTTTGATTTCATGATCCTTACAAAATGGAGAATGCAAATAAATTAAGTTCAAAAATAAAACGTGCTTTTTTCCTTAAATCAACAACTCAAACACCATATTGTTACAAATATCACATTTTACATGCGTAAAAGATGTTTTTATAACAAAAATACATTGTAACGAAAAAACACCTAACTTTATTAACTACTTTTGCAGCAGTTTTTTAAACCCTAAAAATCAAAGCGATATGTTAGAAATCGATTTTAAAGAAATCATTACTGTTAGTATGGTGCTTTTTGCCGTAATTGATATTGTTGGTTCAATTCCGATTATTGTGAATTTAAGAGCTAAGGTTGGACACATCGAATCTGAAAAAGCTTCTATTGTTGCAGGAGCTATTATGATTGTTTTTCTCTTTGTTGGAGAAGGTTTACTAAACTTAATTGGTATCGACGTTCACTCGTTTGCCGTTGCCGGATCTTTCGTTTTATTCTTTTTGGCGCTAGAAATGATTTTAGGAATCAGAATCTACCGTGACGAAGAACCAGGATCTGCCTCTATCGTTCCTTTGGCTTTCCCGCTAATTGCTGGAGCAGGAACAATGACGACTTTGTTATCGCTTCGATCTCAATTTCACACCATTAATATCATCATCGCGATTGTTCTAAATATTATCTTGGTTTACATCGTTTTGAAGTCTTCTAAAAAAATCGAAAATCTATTGGGAGAAAACGGACTTGGAGTAGTTCGCAAGACATTTGGAGTAATACTTTTGGCGATTGCTGTTAAATTATTCGCTGCTAATGTTAAAGGTTTGTTTGTCTAAATTTTATTTTTATAAATTTACCCCGTAAAATTTCTAAAATACAACTTTAAGGCATTTTCCCCATTAAAGTTCTACTTTATTATTTTAGGCAAAAACAAAACAACCTTATGAAAATTTTCACTTCAATCTTAGTGCTTTTGGCACTAGCTTTAATTGTTTTTAATATTACGCTATTAGACTTTCAGAACCCTTTTCAAGGAGATAGTATGGTAGCTTTTATTGGAATCGCCGCTTCATTTTGCGCTGTTTTGATTCTTTTGATTTTTAGAATTTCAAAAAGAATTGAAGAAAAAATGAATGACAACAGATAATATGTTTGATGTTTTAATTATCGGAGGAGGAGTATCAGGAATGTCATGTGCTCTTGTCTTAGGGTCCGCAAAAAACAAAACTTTTGTTACTGATAAAAAAATCGGAATTTTTACCCACCAGAAAAATTCTTCTTTACAAGAAGCAATATTTTATAACGCTTACGGAATTACACCAGGAAAATTAGGTTCTGAACTTTTAACTGAAAGCACACAGGATTTAGCTACAACTTACCCACACATTACTCAGATTCCAAATGAAAAAGTAATGAAAATTGAGGGCAGTTATCCTGAATTTACTGTTGTAACCAACAAAAATTCATACCAAACAAAAAATATCGTAGTCGGAATTGGTTCTGCCAATACTTTCGACATTGAAGGTTTAATGCAATACATTGAACCACATAAAAAAGCACTACCAGAAAAACAGCGTATTCAGCTTAAAAACGAAGACCATAAAGTTGCTGACGGCATTTATGTAATCGGAACTTTAGCGGGCTGGAGAAGTCAATTGGCAATTGCTGCCGGAAGCGGCGCTGCAGTAGCAACAGATATTCTTACTTTATGGAATAACGGCGTACAAACTCACGCTCACGATAGTATTCGATAAAATTATTAAACCATATAAGTGATATAAGTTCATATTATATCTTGCGTATAGACTAAATGAACTTATATCACTTATATGGTTAATTTTTTTCTAGTTTTATTTAACCGACACGATTTGGGTTACTTTAATATGATTTTCGTCCTCACTTTTCCACTTTTCTCCTTTTACAGATACTACATCTCCAATTTTTAATTGTTTGTAGTTTTGAGGACCGCCAACGTTTACGATACTAATTGTTGCAAAATAGACTTCTTTAGCATCTGTAGTAATTTTTGCTGTGTAACCGTCTTTTCCTGCCTCAATAGAATCTACTTTTCCAGAAACTGCAGTATTGGGATCATTTTTCATTGTTTTACAAGAGATTACAAAAGTCATTAAAATCACTAATAAACTTATTCTTTTTAGATTTTTCATATAATTTATTTTACCGCAAATTAAGCTCTTATTTACACTCAGATTACTTAATTACGTTTTAAGTTAATATTATTTTTCCAGCTTCAAACTTTATGCCAGCTGAACACAGCTTCCTGCAATAACTTTTAGATTTTTCCCAATTTTTTTCCAAACTCTTATGTATTTGAAAACGCCATTAATCGGGGTGTTATCATAAGTCCCATTTAAAGCGACTGTAACAGTCACTACAGCCGAATCACCAATTATGTTAACGATTTGATCAGAACCTTCCAAAGAATCTATTTTAATCTTTCCAGAACGATAGGTCTGCAAATCAAAATCTTTAGTGATGGTTTGTCCGTCTGGCATGTTGAATAATAAATCATCATGAAGGATGGTATCCAAAGCCAAAACATCCGATTTTTTAATGGCAGTTAAAAGTTCGATTTCTGCATTAACAACGGTTTCTATTTTCATGATATAAAGATTGAAGTTATTTCTTCGGAGTCAGAATTGTTTTTATCATGGCGTCTTCTTTTAAGATTACATCATAATAGTACAATTCTCCATAAAGCTGTCGGGCAAATTCAGCCGTAATATGACGGTTGACAAGTGCTTTTGTTTTATCCATTTTCAAATCCAGACCCGTCATCAAGATATAATTCTTAAATTTTTTGAAATATAGGTCTGAGCTTTTCATTTTAGCTAAAAAATCAGCAAAACTATCCCCTGCAAAAGCATTTCTGTTTTTATCTAATTCTTCAAAAACAAAATGCCCCACAATTCCTGTTTGCAGCAAATAAGCAACATTTTCATTCCCGTGCTCTGCTTCTAAAGGCACAAAAACATCTGGAACAATTCCGCCACCGCCGTAAACTATTTTACCCTTTGGAGTTTTGAATTTTAAAGAATCTGCCACTTTTATGCTGTCTTTTGCATAAAATTCTCCAGTAGCAATTCTAGATTCAGATTCTTTAAAATATTCTTCGTTTCCTTTTTTATATGGTTTCTGAATTGATCTTCCTGTTGGTGTATAATAACGCGCTACGGTCAATCTCACGGCTGATCCGTCGTTAAAATCCATTTCGCGTTGCACTAACCCTTTTCCGAAAGAACGGCGACCAACGATAGTTCCGCGGTCATTATCTTGAATAGCACCTGCTAAAATTTCGCTTGCAGAAGCACTATTTTCATTAATAAAAACATACACTTTTCCAGTTTCAAAACTTCCTGCTTTTGTAGCGTATGTCTTTTCGGTCGAACCATTTTTACTTTTTGTAAAAACAATCAACTGTTTGTCTTTCAAAAATTCATCGGCAATAGCAATAGCTTCTTCCATATAACCACCGCCATTATCACGAAGATCAATTACAAGCGACTGGATTCCTTTTTGTTTTAATCTTGTTAAACCCGTTTTGAATTCATTAAAAGTAGTTTCTGCAAAACGGTTAATTTTGATATAACCTACATTATTGCCAATTAGCAAAGACGCGTCTACGCTTTTAATTGGAATAATATCTCTTTTTACTTTAAACTTGAGTTTCTTTTGTTCTGATTTTCTAAAAACAGTCAGCTCAATTTCTGAACCCTGAAGCCCTTTTAATTTAGAAAACAAACTATCTGAAGGCAGTTTTCTACCGTATAATTTCGTTTTTCCAGCAAATAAAATACGATCGCCAGATTTTATTCCCGCTTTTGCCGAAGGTCCATTTTCAACTGGTTTTATAATGGCAACCGAATCTTTATACATATAAAAATTGATTCCGATTCCGACAAAATCTCCTTTCATGCTTTCGGCAACCTCAGCTTGTTCGCTTGGCGGAATATAAACCGAATGGGGATCTAATTTTGAAAGAATATTATCGACCGTAAGATTTACAATCGAATCGGTATTGACGCTATCAACATATTCTGTATTAATAAAATCAATAAGCTTGTTAAGCTTGGTTTTTGAGTAATTTTTAGCCAAAAGCTGGTCGTTTGCGGGAGCATTCATAACGCTTCCTGCAATTGTTCCAAGAGCAAAAGTGGCTCCTATGACTATGGGTAAATATTTTGAGTTAAATTTCATTACTCTTCTAAAACAGGAATATGCTCTACTTCTATGCCTGCTTTTATTAAAAATTGAATTCCAGAATCGTCACGATATCCATCTTTATACACCACTCTTTTTATTCCAGACTGATGTATTAATTTGCTGCATTCTTTGCAAGGCGAAAGCGTAATATACAATGTTGCGCCTTCGCAAGACTGCGTTGATCTGGCTACTTTCAGGATCGCATTTGCTTCGGCGTGTAAAACATCCCAGCGTGTTAATCCGTCTTCGTCTTCACAACAATTTTCAAATCCAGACGGCGTTCCGTTGTAGCCATCAGAAATGATCATTCTGTCTTTTACGATAATTGCACCAACTTGTTTACGTTTACAGTAAGAAAGCAGGCTCCACTCTTTTGCAATTCGCAGATATGCTTTATCGTATTTATTCAGCTTTTTTACTTCCATTTAATTTATCTGTTCCAAATTGGACTTTCAATAATCATCGGAATTACAACTCCAATAATGAAAGCCGACATTACAAGCGCCCAGTCGCGTTTTGAAAAACGAAAAACCGTCTGCACTATATATGAAATTACCAGAACAACAAAAACCACTACAAGCTGAGCAGCTTCTATTCCTAAGGCAAACTCTCCCAAAGGTAACAATTTTGAGGTTGCAGAACCGCCTAAAATTGTTTTGAAATAATTAGAAAAACCTAGTCCGTGAATAATTCCAAAGAATAAAGTTATGAAAAATACCAGATTTACGCCATCATTTTTTGAGGTCTTTCCAGCCGTAAACAAATGATAAAGAGCGGTTACGAGAATTGTAATCGGAATCAGAAATTCTACAACATCTACTTTTATGGCAATGATACCGTAAACAGAAAGCACTAGAGCCAAAGTATGACCAATTGTAAAAATAGAAACCAGAAGAAAAATCTTTTTCCAGTCTTTAAAAAGATACGGAACGGTTAAGGCGATTAAAAAAAGAACGTGATCGTAAGCATTGATATCTAAAACGTGTTTTAATCCTATTTGAAAATAAATCCAAAATTGTGACATAGGTATATTGTAATTAAATAATTAGGGGTTGTAAACTTACGATTAATTTTCAAAATTAAAGATTCAAGTTTCCAATTCCTGCAATAAAAATAAGTTAAATTTTATGAGAAATTTAAAATCGTTAATGTAAAATAAAATTTATATTTGTGATATAAAAACTTAATAATTATGTCATTTTCAGAATTATTTGATAGCGAATTCAAGCAAAGAAACAAAGGACACTTTTCTGCTATCGTTCGTGTAGCATTAGCAGATGGAGTTGTATATCCAGAGGAAAAAGCCTTTTTGGACAAACTTGCTTCTCGTTTAGAAATTACAGAATCGGAATACGAAGAAATTCTTAGCGATCCATTAAAATATCCTATCAATCCACCTTATTCATATGTTCAACGTTTAGAGCGTTTATATGATTTAACAAGAATGGTTCATGTTGATCATCATCTTGAAGATAAACAAGAAGTATTATTGAAAAAAATAAGTGTTGCGCTAGGATTCACACCAAGCAACGTAGATTACATTATTGCAAAAGCATTGTCATTGGTTGACAAAAAAGTGGATGCAGATACTTTTATCTATGAAATGCAGCACATGCATAAATAATATTCAATAATCAGTTTTTAGTATTCCGTTTTTATACTGAAACTTGACTGCGAATGAAAATTAAAAAAGAAAAACCCGACAGGTTTTAAAAACCTGTCGGGTTTGCTATTTATAGTCCAGACTGAAAACTGCGACTGTGACTGATCACTAAAAACTGAATACTGAATACTTTCACTCAGCCGCCATAAATTCCTCTGCTTTTTCTACCATATTATAGCTTCCGCAGAAAAAAGGAACTCTTTGGTGCAGTTCAGTTGGCTGGATTTCCATGATTCTTCCAAAACCATCTGTTGCTTTTCCTCCTGCTTGTTCTGCTAAAAACGCCATCGGATTACATTCGTACAACAAACGTAATTTCCCTTTTGGAGCTTTTGAACTTGTTGGATAAATATAAACTCCACCTTTAATCATATTTCGGTGAAAATCGGCTACCAAACTTCCGATGTATCTCGAAGTGTACGGCCTGTCTTCTTCTTCCCGCTGGCAGTATTTAATGTAATTTTTTACCCCCTGCGGAAAATGAACATAATTCCCCTCGTTTACCGAGTAAATATTTCCATTTTTTGGAAATTTCATGTTTGGGTGCGAAAGGTAAAATGTACCAATCGCAGGATTTAGTGTAAAACCATTCACCCCATGTCCAGTTGTATAAACCAGCATTGTAGAAGTTCCATAAATTACATAGCCTGCTGCAACTTGATTGATTCCCGGCTGTAAAAAATCCTCGCTAGTTACCGGAGTTCCTATTGGAGTAATTCTTCTGAAAACAGAAAAAATAGTTCCGACAGAAACATTCACATCAATGTTTGAAGATCCGTCAAGCGGATCCATTAAGATCACGTACTTATTATTATGACAGTTGTCGCTCCCCTGAACTGTAATAAAATCGTCGTTTTCTTCAGAAGCAATACCACAGACAATCTCACGGTTTATTAACGTCTGGATAAATACTTCGTTTGCATAGACATCTAATTTTTGCTGGTCTTCTCCTTGAACATTCTGTTCGCCTGCGGCGCCAATAATGTCTACTAAACCTGCTTGATTAACTTTATGATTGACAACCTTTGCTGCCAAACGTATCGAGTTAATAATTCGGGAAAGTTCTCCCGACGAATACTGAAATGCTTTTTGGTGCTCAATAATAAACTCTCCCAGTGTTTTATTGCGTTCTTCCATTGCTAAATCGTTATAGTTTTATTTTTAAGTCACAAATATCGTCTATTTTGTGAGAATGATTTAAAAATTATTTTGTTAGTTTGTTACTATTGTATATTTGCTAATAATCTGCAAAAAGCGACCAATAAATTGAAGCTTTTTTAGATATTAAACAGTTAAAAATAGGAATATATGAATATTAGAAAAGGAAATCCTGAAGACATGAAATCGGTATTAGAGCTTATTCAGGAGCTGGCTATATTCGAAAAAGAGCCCGATGCGGTTGTCATTACTGAAGAAGATTTAATACGTGATGGTTTTGGCGAAAAGCCATTATTTCACGTTTTTGTAGCAGAAATCGAAAACGAAGAAAAACAGAAAGAAATTGTTGGAATTGCATTGTATTATTACCGCTATTCTACCTGGAAAGGAAAGACAATTCATCTTGAAGATTTGATTGTAAAAGAAAAGATGCGTGGCACAGGTTTGGGTTCTGCTCTTTATGGTGAAATCATGAAACAAGGAAAAAAAGATAATGTGAGAAGAGTGGAGTGGAATGTTTTGGCATGGAACACGCCAGCGGTTAATTTTTACAAGAATTCTGGTGCCAGAATTCTAGAAGATTGGCAAGTGGTTCAAATGGATGAAGCAGGCGTTAATTCGTTCTTAGAAAAATTATAAAAATATTTAGCCACAGATTATAAGGATTAAGATGATTTTAAAGTCTTTGGCAATTCGCCACGAATTCACGAATTTTTATTCGTAAAGATTAGAAAAAAATAATTCGTGAATTCGTGGCAAAAAAACAAAATACATAGGTTTCGATTTGAATCTGAAATCTAAAATCTAAAAATCTATTAATTAAAAAATGAGAGTATTTAAATTTGGAGGAGCATCGGTAAAAGATGCAGATGGAATTAAAAACGTATACGACGTTTTACAAAAAGTAGGTTACGAAGACGTAATTCTTGTAGTTTCGGCTATGGGGAAAACAACAAATGCTCTTGAAGTAGTAATCAAGAATTACTTTGAAAAATCGACAGAATTGAATTCTTCTGTTCAGGAAATCAAAAAATACCACAATCAGATCTTATTGGATTTGTTTGAAGATGAAAATCATGCGGTTTTTGCAGCTGTAAATGCACAGTTTGCTGAACTAGAATATTTCTTAGCACATAATAAATCTCCAAATTACAACTTTGTTTACGATCAGGTTGTTAGTTTTGGTGAGTTGATTTCGACTAATATTTTAAGTCATTTTATGAATTTCATGGGAATTCAGACGCAATGGCTTGACGTTCGTAATTTTATCAAAACCAATGCAAATTACAGAGATGCAGAAGTTGATTGGGAAACAACGCAACAAAACATCAGCAAAAATGTACCTAGAAAACAATTAAATATTACACAAGGATTCTTAGGTGCCGACGAAAATAACTTCACTACAACTCTTGGCCGTGAAGGTTCTGATTATACTGCCGGAATTTTTGCTTATTGCTTAAATGCCGAAAGTGTAACGATCTGGAAAGACGTTCCTGGAGTTATGAATGCCGATCCGCGTTATTTTGAAAACGCAAGTCTGTTAAACCAGATTTCATATCGTGAAGCTATCGAATTAGCATTTTACGGAGCAACGGTTATTCACCCAAAAACATTACAGCCGTTACAGAAAAAAGAAATTCCATTATACGTAAAATCGTTTATCAATCCGTTATTAAAAGGAACTTGCGTTTCTAAAGGAGTCGATTTGGAACCACAATATCCATGTTTTATCGTAAAAAGAGAACAGCTTTTAATTTCGCTTTCATCAATTGATTTCTCTTTCATTATGGAGGAAAACATCAGTGAGATTTTCGGTTTATTCCACGAATTCAAAATCAAAGTAAACTTAATTCAGAATTCTGCTATTAGTTTCTCTGTTTGTGTGGAAGATAAATTTGGAAATTTCCCAGAATTGAATTCAATTCTTTCTAAAAAATTCAAAGTAGAATACAGCGAAAATGTAACCTTATACACAATCCGTCACTTTACAGAAGAGGCTGCGCAGACTGTTGAAGCGAACAAAGAAGTTTTATTGAAACAAGTTAGCCGCGAAACGATGCAGATTGTGACTAAAGAATTAATCTAATATTGCTTTATAAAAGGTAATTATTTAATTCAAAAATTATTGGAAAGGTTTCACTTAATTGTGAAGCCTTTTTTATTTCGAAAGAATTTTCTCTATTTAGTTTGTTTTTTGATTACATTTACTTTTCTTTCTAAAGAACTTAAAATGAGCAAAAAGAGCTTTTTATTCGTTTTCATTATCCTTGGTTTATTATACATCGGTATATCTTTAAGTCCATTGTTTACAAAAAACATCAAAGACATTTCTTACTCCGATTTTAAATTAGTAATTGGTCCTTTTCTTTCTACAGTTGCTATTCTCATTACCTATACACAATTGAAAAGAAGAAAAAATTAATTATTTACCTCGCTCTATTATTCTCCGACTGCTCAACTTCCGATTTTTTATAAGTCGTCTTTTTTGAATCTCCAAAACTATACGTTGCAACTAATTTAAAATAATCAGTGCTATACGTTCGGTGATAATAAATTTGGGTTTGCCCGACATTATAATCGCCAGAAACCATAAATTTATGAAAGATGTCATTGGCTGTGAAATTGATTTTTAGCGCATCTTTAAAAAAGTTTCGCTCTATTCCTAGAGTTACTGTCGAACGACCGTTTTCGCTTCCTAACCCATAACTTCGATCACTTAAATACCAAGCCAAAAGTTGCAATTTGAAAAGCTTCGGGATTGTAAATGTATTATTAGTATATAAATAAATTTGAGGCTCTACCGGACTAAAAGCAAATTCATAATAATTGTCTACCGATTTCTGCCAGGTAATGCTTGCTGTGTTAACAGAATTCCACCACTTGACATTGAAAGCTCTGGAAAGTGAAGTAAAAAAAGTATGTCCTTTTTCAAGATTCAGTGCTCTTAAAATGTAGCTGTTTGGGGTATCTCCGCGCAAAGCCGCCGCAGAAATAGGATCTATTCTATAAGTATAGCCAACTTTAAAATCGAACTTTTTGTACATCGTTCCTATTTCAAAAGCGTGTGTTTTTTCTGGAAGCAAATTCGGATTTCCTTCAATCGTCGTAAACGGATCCTGATAAATCACATACGGATTTAAAGCTTGATATCTCGGTCTTGTGATTCTGGAAACATAAGAGAAATGTCCTTTCCAATCTTCTGAAAGATTAAAGTTTAAAAGTGCATTGGGGAAAAAATTGCCGTACGATTTATCAAATTTCTGAATTCCATTGGCATTTGTAAATAAATCATAACTTGTTTTTTCGCCTCTTACGCCAAGCGAAAAATGAATCTTTTCGTTCAATGTTCCGATATAATTAAAGTACGCAGCAGCAATTTTTTCGTTGTATTCAAAATCGCTTGAAAGTTCACCATCCAGCTCAAAATTTACTTCATCATCAGAAATCAAGAAATCTGTTCCAGAATTTATTGTCGCGTGGCTAAACTTCGCTCCTATTTCGAGTTTTGTTTTTTCATTTATTTTCTTAGAATAATCGGCTTGAACTGTAATTATATTAATACGGCTACCTACATTATTCTTTAAAAATCTTTCGGAATCTGTTTCCTCAATCAGACTATTTTCTTCAATAAAATCTCTTACAGTTTGATTGTAATTTGAAAATTGTGATCCAATAAATAATGTCGAACCTTTTGCAGTTGTCCAATTATAATTCAAATTAACAAACTGATTTAACAAAACATCTTTTCGATCAACATCTGTGGCATAAAAACTATTTCCAAAATTATTGGTTATCGAATTTCTGCTTTCTGTAATTCCGCCCAGATCATTTACATTTCCGCTGTAAGCCAATGAAATATAATTGCTTGGAGAAAAACTATACTGAAGTCCGAATCCGAAATTAGAATAATTGTTAAAACGTCTTTTCCAGTCGGTTGTCAATTCAGATTTCATAAAATCATCAGGATCTGGGCGCGTTCTTGTGGTGTACAACAACTCGCGATTTCTTCCTAACTGCAAACCGTAATTGGTTACAAACGAGAATTTCCCTTTCGAATAATTAAAATCAACAAGCGTATTGTAAATGGTTCCACCAAATTTAGAAACGGTTACATGCTGATTGACGGTTCCTATTACACCGCTTTCTATATTTTTTTTGGTTACAATGTTGATGACCGCTTTTCCTTCGGCATCGTATCTCGCAGAAGGATTAGAAATAACTTCTATCTTTTGAATTTGCGAAACAGGAATTGCAGCAAAACGTTCATAATTAATCAAAACTCCGTTGAGATAAATTATAGCTTCTCCTTTTCCGACAACACTAATTTCTCCATCTGCAACTACAACATTGGGCACTCTTCCTAACAATTCATTTACCGAACTGCTTGTTGCCAGAACAGTTCCGTTTACATTGACATCAATATTACCGTTGGCTCCGTATTTTAATAATGAAACTTGGCTCTTTATAACCACTTCATTTAGCTCATTGTGCTCTTTCTCTTTGTCTTTAATAATTACAGTATCTTGAGCAGACTTTAATGTTTTTTTTCCAAGGATTACATCATCGCTATAATAACTTTTGTCTTTAACATTTTTGAAGCGTTGCGCTTTTATTTCTATTGATGAAAAAATCAGAAGAAAAACATTAAGGGTAACCAATTTTAGAAATCTCATAAATTTTGACATTAGCAGTTTGACTTTTATTTGAAACAAAAGTCATCTGAAAATCAATAAATGAGATTGCAAAAAGCGAAATCAGGAGTACGAATTTATAAATCGATACCCAATTAGGATTGTAAAGCTTGAAGCTGATAGTTAAGCGGAGTTGTTCCCGTATGTTTTTTGAATGCTGCGAAAAAGGTTGATTTAGAATTAAATCCAACATCATAACCCACAGATTCTAGTGTCAATTTATCGGAAGAAGTGATAATTTTACACGCTTCGTTAATTCGAAATTCGTTTACATAACTGGTAAAATTCTTTCCTAGATTATTATTTAGAAACTGCGATAATTGATGACTTGATATATTAATTTCTTGAGATAAATCTTGAAGTGTCAGGTTTGGATTTTTATATAAACTTTTTTCAAACATCGCGTTCTCCAATTTTTCTGACCACATTCTTGCATCTGCTGATTCTATTTTTTTATTCGAAATCTTTCCATTTAATAAAAACAAATCGTCTGTTTTTTTTCGGTACAAAAGAATCGAAATTCCCAAGTATAAAATAAACGAAAAAACAACCGCTCCACTTATATAGGTAGCTCCTGGCGCTCCCATAATGGCTAGAAAATAAAATAGAAACAAGAGAAAATTACCTAAAAAAAGCATTCCGAACCACATTTCGGCTGGCGTTGTTTTTTCTTTTCGACCGAGGATTTTTTTCAAAACGCTGCGAAGTTCAAAACCAGCAAAAGCAATATAAACAAACCATTGAAAATAGATGATTCTTATTAAATAACCTCCCCAAAGTTTTGAATACGCTTCGTACGGATATAAAATGCCAACCACAACGATTAATATTCCCCAAAATGCCAGAATCAATTTCCATGATTTAGGCATTATGTGCACTTCTTCAACTGCAGATTTGATGAAATAATACAAAAATGGCCCGATAAAAAAACAAGCCGTAAGTCCAAACTGAAGATACATTTTTGGAAGTTCGGGATGAAAATAAACAAACACAGATTTTCCGATACGAATACTCAGAGCAAACAAAAGCGCCCCCAGAAAATAATTCGTCAGGTATTTTTTCTTAGTAAAAAAGAAGAAATACACGCCCAGAATAATTCCGTTGAAAACTCCTAAAGCACTAAAAAAGAATAAAAGTTCTTTGCCAGTATCCATAATTTAAATTTGTCATATCACTAACAAAGCTAAAAAGATTATTTCTAAATGAAAATCAATTAACTTTATAATAGCCAACTAATACAAAAAATTATGAAAAACACTAACGAACCAAGTGAAGAAACAAAAAACAGATGGCATAATGATCCTGAGAATTGGGTTTGGGGAATGTTTTATTATAATCCAGAGGATCCAAGGCTCTTTCCTCCCAAAAAAATTAAAGAATTTGGATGGACTACAAACTTTGCAAACCCAAATTCGGTAACTGTGATGATAATTTTAATTTTAGTATTGTTAATCTTCATACTGTTTCTTCGCTAATAGGTCACAAATTAGAGTTATTTAAGAACTTAAAACTAAAGTTGGACAAACCACAATTCCCAATTATAAATACTACTTTTGACTTTTTAGAGTTAAAGTATTTATGTTGAAAAAATTACTGTTTTTGACGGTTTTCTTCTGGTTTTCTGCGCTTCAGGCTCAGGAAACTGAATCACTGTACAAAACCAAAAAAGTAATCGTTTCAAAAGACACTATTCGTCTGGAAAAAGTCTCTATAAATTCTGGATTTTTTCAAATTCTAAACACAAAAAACCAACCGATCGATTCGACATCTTATAAAGTCGATTTTCAAAAAGGATATTTGCTTTTAAATGAAAATTTCCAATCGGTTTCAGATACTTTAATTGTCAATTATCTTAATTATCCCGAGCTCTTAACCAAAGAATACAGTCTTTACAAATCGGAACAAATTGTAAGTGGCGATGTTGGAACAGAAAAACTTTACCGAATAGACAACAATTCAAACGCCAAAAAAGTAACTCCTTTTGACGGCCTGGAAACTTCTGGAAGCATTACTCGAGGCATTACGGTTGGTAATAATCAAAGTACGGTTTTAAACTCCAATTTAGATTTGCAGATTACAGGAAAACTTTCAGACAAGGTAAGTTTGAGAGCTTCGTTGCAAGACAATAATATTCCGTTGCAAGATGGCGGTTATTCGCAAAAACTTGATCAGTTTGACAATATTTTCATCGAACTTTTTAGTGATGATTGGAACATTCGCGCCGGCGATGTATTTTTAGAAAACAGAAAAACTCAATTTTTGGGTTTTAATAAAAAGGTTCAGGGACTGTCTGCCAACTTTGATTTTGATACCGGAAAAAGCAAGACCAATGTTTTTGCTTCGGTCGCTTTTGTAAAAGGGCAATATGCCAAAAGCACTTTTACGGGTCAGGAAGGAAATCAAGGTCCGTATAAACTAAAAGGCCAGAATGGCGAATTGTATGTTCTCGTTATTTCGGGTTCAGAACGCGTTTATGTAAACGGGGTTTTATTAAAAAGAGGCGAAAACAACGATTATGTGATTGATTACAATGCAGGAGAAATTGTCTTTACTTCACTTTTTACCATTACTTCAGAAATGCGTATTAATGTGGAATATCAATATTCGGAACGAAATTATAACCGATTAGTTACCTACGCAGGCGCGACTCACGAAAACAAAAACTGGAGTTTTGGCGGTTATTTATATTCTGAAAATGATATGAAAAATCAGCCTTTGCAGCAAAATCTTTCTTCAGAACAAGTTCAGATATTAAGTCAGGCGGGTGATGACATCAATTTAATGAAAGCGCCTTCTGCTTACGAAGATACTTATGCCGAAAATAAAATTTTGTATCGAAAAATACTCGTCAATTCTGTTGAAGTTTATGAATATTCGAATAATTCTGCCGATGTTTTGTACAATGTAAGATTTAGTCAAGTTGGTGCAAATGCTGGAAATTATATTATTCAAAATAATAATTCTGTTGAACGAATTTATCAATATGTGGAACCTGTTAACGGAATTCTGCAAGGAAATTATGAGCCAATTGTAAAGCTTGTCGCGCCAATGAAACTTCAGGTGGCTACTTTTTTAGGAAAATACAATCCTGATGAAAAAACGTTGGTTGATTTTGAATTAGCGGTTAGTAATAATGACCAGAATTTATTTTCTACAATTGATGATGCTAATAATGAAGGAGTGGCTTTTAAAACCAATCTTAAAAAACGTCTTTTTTCTAGAGACTGGAGTTTAGACGCTTTCGCAAATTATCAATACGTGCAGCAGAATTTTAAATCGGTTGAACGTTTATACAATATTGAGTTTAATCGCGATTGGAATTTAACTGGAACACTTTATGGCAATCAGAGCCTTTTGGTTACGGGATTAAATTTTGATTTATTTTCTAAAAATAAGACTTCAAATATCGGTTTGCTAACGTATCAATTTGAAAAATTAGATTTTAGCGAAAGCTACACAGGCATTCGACATACCACAAATGCTTTGTTCAAATTGAAAAATTGGACGATAGAAAACAACGGAAGTTTCCTGAATTCTGATGCTACAGCTTCGACTTCAAAATTTATTAGAAACCAGACCAGAACCAAATATCATTTTGGTAAAAACTGGATTGGTGGCACTATGCAACTAGAAAACAATCAGGAAAAAGACAAAGTGACCAATCAGTTTTCGGCTTTAAGCCAAAGATTTACAGAATATGGCGTATTTACGGGACGTGGCGACAGCACCAAAGTTTTCGTTGAAGTTGGTTTTCTGCAAAGACGCAACGATAGTTTGCAAAACGGATTATTGCAACATGTAAACAATTCGCAGACGTATTATTTAAAGTCGAAATTAATTCAGACCAAAAAGACCGATTTAGCAGTTTATGCAAGTTATCGAAACTTAGATTTTACAGACAAATCGAGACAGAACGAACCTTCTTTAAATTCGAGAATTCTGTATAACGATCGTTTTTTTAATCAGTTCATGCAAATTGGAACAGCTTACGAAACGAGTTCTGGAACTATTGCTCAACAAGAATTTACATATGTAGAAGTTCCAACTGGCCAAGGAGTTTACACTTGGAATGATTATAACGGGAACGGAATTCAGGAATTGGAAGAATTTGAAGTTGCAGTTTACCAAGATCAGGCGAGATATGTTAGAGTCTTTTTACCGAATCAGGTTTATATAAAAACCAACCAAAATAAGTTTTCGCAGTCTTTAACTTTGAATCCGCTGCAATGGCAGAATGAAAAAGGCTTCAAAAAACTGCTGTCTTATTTCTATAACCAGACCTCTTTTATAATGGATCGAAAGGTTAAAAGCGAAGGCGAAAAATTAGAACTCAATCCGTTTGATTCCTCAGAAGAAAATATTTTAGGCTTGAATTCCAGTTTTAGAAACAGTTTGTTTTACAATCGAGGCAAACAAAAACATTCGGTAATCTATTCCTATTTGGTCAATAAAGGCAAAAGCCTGCTTTCTATTGGTTCGCAAAACGTACAGAATTATTCGCATCAAATTCAATACACCCATTTGTATCAAAAAAGCTGGCTGTTTAATCTCTTTACCAAAACCATTAAAACCGATTTGGTTTCTAAAGATTTTACAGAGAAAAATTATGATATTCAAGGCTGGCAGCTGGCGCCAAAAATCAGTTATTTATTTTCTAAAAACACTAAATTGGATTTCTTTTACGAACTTCAAAACAAAAAAAATCAAATTGGAAATCTGGAAACTTTAGACCAAAACAGACTTGGAACTTCTTTTTCTTATGCAGGCGAAAAGAAAGTTACGGTTAATGGGGAATTCTCTTTTTATGAAAATAAATTTAACGGAAATGAATTTTCATCAGTCGGTTTTCAGATGCTGGAAGGACTTCAAGCGGGATCAAATTTGGTTTGGAAACTGCTTCTGCAAAAGAACATTACATCTTTTTTGGATGTTAATTTAAATTATCAAGGAAGAAAAAGTGAAACCGGAAATACGATTCATACAGGAAACGTTCAGCTTCGTGCATATTTTTAATGTAACACGAAAAAGATGATAATAAATTGTTTAATTTTAATTGAAATTTAAACTTTTAGCCTTATGAAAAAATTAGTATTGTTCTGTTTAATGGTTGCTTTCTCTTCTAATTTTTATGCTCAGGAAACAACTGCAAAGACTACAAAAAGTAAAACAGAAACTTCGGCAAAAAAAGCCAAAGCAAGTGCGGACAAAGCTTCGGCTGACGCAAAAAAAGAAGCCACAAAATCGAAAAAGACCGCTGATGATGCAAAAGCTGCTTCAACAAAAGCCAAGAAAGAATCTGCTGACGCTGCAAAAAAAACCGCTGATAAGGAAGCTGCAAAAGCTAAAGCCGATGCAAAAAAAGCTACTGTAGAATCTGATAAAGCAAAAACTACCGCTGACAAAGCCAAAGCCGACGCCAAGAAATCGACCGCAAAAGCTGACGCTGCAAAAAAAGATGCGACTGCTGCTAAAAAATCGGCCACAAAAACTTTAAAAGAAACTAACGAAAAAGCACCGTCTGTTCCAGACAAAGTAACTGGCGAATACAATGGTAAAAAAGTATATACTGGACCAAGAGGCGGTAAATACTATATTAACAAAAATGGAAATAAAACGTATATTCAAGATTAAGCCGAACTTATAGTTCGGCTTTCTTTTTTAAATAGAAAATCTTTGAGCTTAGAGACTTAGCATCTTAGTAGCTTAGCAACTCAAAAATTTAGAACCTTAAATTAATAATTTAGTAATACCCTCGAAATAACACAGAAAACATATTTGTCTATCTTCGTTTTTAAAACGTGTTAAAAATGAGCATAGATTATTCTGCGAATAAAACTATTTTAGTAGCTCCATTAAATTGGGGACTTGGGCATGCCACTCGCTGCATTCCAATTATCAAAGCGCTTCAAGAGAATAATTACATTCCGATTATCGCCTCAGATGGTGTTGCGCTGGCTCTATTACGAAAAGAATTTCCTTATATACAAACCTTAGAATTGCCTTCTTATCATATTGAATATGCCAAGAATGGTAAAAACTTTAAATGGAAGCTGATTAAGAATCTTCCGAAAATGATTACTGCCGTTTTGGATGAGAAAAAAATGATTAATCATTGGATCAAAAAACATGGCATTGATGGCATAATCTCAGACAATAGATTAGGAGTTTTTAGCAAAAAAGTGCCTTCGGTTTTTATGACGCATCAATTGAATGTAATGACAGGAAATACTACTTGGTTTACGAGTAAATGTCATCAGTATTTCATTAAAAAATACAATGAATGCTGGGTTCCTGACACGAACGGAAAAGTTAACTTAACGGGAGATTTAGGCCATTTAAAATCGAATGAACTCAATCTAAAATATATTGGGCCGTTGAGCCGCATGAAGAAAAAGGATACTCCGAAAATATATGATTTGATGATTATATTATCTGGACCTGAACCTCAGCGTACTTTTTTGGATGAAAAACTACAGAAAGAAGCGGCAAACTATCCTGGCAAAGTGGTGTTTGTACAAGGAATTGTAGAAAAATCGCAAGAAAAATGGCAGGCTGGAAATGTTACCTATTATAATTTCATGAACTCGAAACAGTTGGAGCAGACTTTTAACGAAAGTGAGTTTGTCTTGTGCCGATCTGGTTATACGACTGTAATGGACTTGGCAAAGTTGGGTAAAAAAGCCTTCTTTATTCCAACACCTGGTCAATATGAGCAGGAATATTTGGCCATAAAACTTCAGGATGAAAATCTTGTACCTTATGCCATGCAGGACGACTTTAGCATTGAAGATTTATCAAAAGTAAAGTCATTTCAAGGATTGTCTCAATTTGAAAATAATATTGACTGGGATTCTTTATTTAAGGTTTTTGAAGACAAAACAGCATAATTGCAACAAACTAATTTGGCTACAGCCTTATTACTACAATAAAAAAACCTCCAGCTAAAGCTGGAGGCAATTGAATTTTTTCTCAAATAAAAAATCAGTTTTTATCCGCGTCTTCGCGAAAGCGAGTTTGTTTTATCTGCGTACTGATTTTAGAAATTAAACTGGACCTGCATTCTAAGTACATTTCCTTGCTGTCTGTTTACTGGCAAGACACTGTCTTCAAAAGTTCGGTCTGCTACTACATATTCTGCAGTTAGTTCTAGGGCTTTAATTGGTTGCCATTCTACACCAAATTCAAAATCTCTTACTACATAACTTCTAGCATCTTTTTCGTATTTTTTTCCTCCGTCATAATATTGAAATTTGGCGAAAGGATAAATATGCTGTTTTTTAATATCCCATTTATAGTTTAACAAAACATAACCTCCGTTCAAATCGGTTTGGTCTATTGAATTGGTAATGGTATTGTAACGAGGTCCAGTACCAATGTTGTATTCGGTTTGGATTCCGAATGGTCTTGGATATAAAACGAAAGTCGCTCCAACGCGCTGATCTTTTACATATTGAGGATCGTTAACCGTAACCCCAGGCGAAACTTCTCCTGTAAAAGCCCATTTACCAGTGTAAGCCTGAATTCCAGGTTCTATAATTTGGCTTCCAATAACAAAAGGATAGGTTACTCTAGCCACCACATTTAAGTCTCTGTTCCCATCTAATTTATTTGCGATTTGACCATTGTAAACACCTAAAGCAAAAACACCAAAATCTCCAGAACCTTTGTAACCATCTCTAACCAGCATTTCAAAACGCTGTCTGATTTCGGCCGGAGCCCAATAAAAGAATATCCCTAAATCACGTTCATTTAAAATTGAAGAGTTAATTCCATCAGCACGGTCTAAAGTTAAACGCTGTGAACTTGACTGCATATTCTCAAATCCGTACGGAATTTTACTTTGTCCTACACGCACACGATATTCTCTTTTTTTATCAAAAGAAAGATCAAAATACAAGTCACGAATCTGTACGAAATTATTAATTCCACTAGAAGGTGAACTCGCGAAATCGGGCTGAAAATAAAAAAATATATTCGGATGAACTTGACCAGAAAACACTAAACGGGCACGGCGAATAAAAAGTCCGTTGTTTGCTTTTGCATCTGGAGCTGTAGAAGTTGTTCCCCAAGATCTATCACATTGTTCGCAAGACACTTTATCGTTTGTAGAAAGCAAGCCATTGTATCTAATTTGTGCGTAACCTCTTAAGGAGATTCTATCGTACCAATGTTCTTCAACTCCTCCTCCAGATTTTGTCTCTGGAAGTTTAGCTTTGTTTATAGAATCTAAAATACGCATTACTTCGTTTTTTACATCCTGTTTATTTAATTCTTGCTTATTTGTTTCCTGTGCATTCGCAGCACAAGCTAACAGTAATAAAACGGCTAAAAGTTTTCTTTTTATCATTAGTTCTGTAATTCCCTTAATTTCAGGATGCAAAGATGGAGCACCTATGTTAAGAAATCATTAACCAGATGTTACTATAATAAAAATTTAATGTTATGACCTAAATTACTATGTTTATTTATTGTTAAACACCTTTGCTTTAGGGCTTTCAGCAAAACTGCCGTTACGATTTTTTAACGTCGATTTTTGATGCTTTATTTGCTTTTTCGAGCGTAAAAGAGAATTCCGAACCAATTCCGAACTCACTTTCTACATAAACTTTCTCTTTATGCGCTTCAATAATATGCTTTACAATTGCCAATCCTAAACCAGAACCACCTTCCGATCTTGTTCCGCTTTTATCCACTCGGTAAAAACGTTCAAAAAGCCTCGGAATGTTTTGTTTTTCAACACCTTCACCGTTATCACTAATACGTATAAGGACTTTTTTCTTGGTTAGGTTTACTACGCCAACTTCTGTCAGACCGCCTTCTTTTCCATACTTAATAGAATTTACAATCAGATTTTCCAGCACTTGCTGTATTCTATCCTGATCTCCTCTAATCATTACCGACTGCACATTTTTACTTTCAAAAGCCAATTTAATTTTCTTTTTATCAGCTTTCATTTCAAGCAATTCAAAGACATTCTGAATTAATTCGACAATATCAAAATCAGTCATATTCAAATCTAAATCACCCGATTCTAATTTGGTAATCATATCCAAATCTTCTACGATATAGATAAGACGCTCTACTCCTTTTTCGGCGCGTTTTAAATATTTCTTTCTGATATTTTTATCATCCATTGCTCCGTCAAGTAAAGTTGAGACGTAGCCTTGAACGGTAAACAAAGGGGTTTTTAGTTCGTGCGAAACGTTTCCTAAAAACTCTCTTCTATATTGTTCACGAATTTCGAGCATTTCGATTTCGAGTTTTTTATCGGTGGCAAACTTTTTTACTTCACGCGAAAGCGTTTCCATATCGGTATTAATCGGCTGATTGATTAATGTTGTTGATTCTAACAGCGAAACCTCATCATAAATTTTCTTTACTCTTCGGTAAATAAATCGTTCTACACGATATTGCAAAACCAGAAAAGAGAAAATATAGATTACGATAATGAAAATTATTCCAAACGCAACTTGATGTTTTAATTGATTTTTATAAAATAATGACATTAACATCAATACAAATGCTGTTGTAAAGAGACTGATATATAATGCCGATTTTATGGCGAATTTGTATGTTTTTTTAAAATTAATTTTCATTGAAAAAATTGAGCCATTAAGAAATTAAGAAAATTAAGCTTTGCTTTTAAGTTATTTTCTTTTGAATAAATCAAAAAACAAAAAAGGAATAACTCAAAAACCATATAAGAAAATGAAGATTGTACAGCTTCAATTCTTATATGGTTTAAATGTATTGAATATTTTTAAAAGAATTTGAAAGGGTTTAAATCTTTGCCAAAATTCTAAAATCACTTAGCAACTTAGTATCTTAGAACCTTAGCATCTTAAAATCTAAACCTCAAATTTATAACCAACACCTTTTATGGTTTTAAAAAGGTCTTCGCCTATTTTTTCGCGCAGTTTTCTGATGTGAACATCGATTGTTCTACCTCCAACCACAACTTCATTACCCCAAACTTTATCCAGAATTTCGTCTCTTTTAAAAACTTTCCCTGGTTTTGAAGCTAATAGATAAAATAATTCGAATTCTTTTCTTGGCAAAGCAATTTCTACATTGCCTTTTATGATTTTGTATTCTTCACGATTAATCTCGATTCCGCCTACATTTAAAGTATCTGTAACAACTTCTTGTTCTTTTAACCTTCTTAACAGCGCCTTTACTTTTGAGACCAATAATTTTGGTTTAATTGGCTTAGTAATATAGTCATCGGCACCTGCATCAAAACCAGCTACTTGAGAATAATCTTCGCTTCTTGCTGTAAGAAATGTTATGATAACATTATTTAATTCAGGAATTTTTCTAATATGCTCGCAAGCCTCCATTCCGTCCATTTCTGCCATCATCACGTCCATAATGATTAATTCTGGCAGCTCTTTCTGTGCTTTTGCTATAGCATCTTTTCCATTAGAAGCTGTAACAATCTGATAGCCTTCCTGAGCAAGGTTATAGCCAACGATTTCTAAGATATCTGGTTCGTCGTCAACTAATAAAATCTTAGTTTGTGTTTTTTTCATAAATAGCAAAAATTGAGATTTTTATATCGAAACTTCTTCATTAAACATTCGATATTTCTTATTTCACAGGGTAAATATACTAACAAAAGAACCTTTAAAAAATGGTGTTAACCGTAATTTAATCTCGTAACAATTTGATAATCTTAACAACACAAAAACATAACAAGTCGGTAACATGGACTTCACAGAGCGGTTCTTTCTTTGCACAAAAATAATAAGACACAAACACAACACTGAAAAAAAATGAAATTCAATTTAAGATTTCTCTTTATTGCATTATTTATCTGTACGATTTCGATCGCGCAAAACAAAGGTACGATTTCTGGAGTTCTGACTGACAAAGATATGAACAACGCATCGTTACCATTTGCTAATGTTTTAGTTAAAGGTACAAATATTAGCGTAAATACGGACGTAGATGGAAAATATTCCTTAAGCGTAAATCCTGGAAATTATACTTTAATTTTTAGTTTTTTAGGATATGAATCTGTAGAAGCTCCTGTAGCTGTAAAAGCAAACGAAACTGTAACGGTTAATCAAGGGCTTTCAGCAGGAAGTTATACTCTTAAAGATGTAGTCGTTCAAGCAAGTGCAGTAAGCAAACAAAAAGAAACTGCATTACTTTTGGAACAAAAAAATGCTGTAGATATTAAACAAACTATTGGCGCGCAGGAACTTTCTAGAAAAGGTGTGGGCGATGTAGCTGCAGCTGTTGCAAAAACATCTGGAGTTTCTAAACAAGAAGGAAGCAACAGCGTTTACGTAAGAGGATTGGGTGACCGTTACAACTCGACTTCGATGAACGGATTACCAATTCCATCCAATGATCCACAAAGAAAAAACATTGCTCTAGATCTTTTCTCAACTGACATTGTTGAGTACATTTCAATTGACAAATCATACGGCGCAAAAATGTATGGAGATTTTGCTGGAGGAAATGTAGATATAGTATCTAAAGATTACCGCGGAAAAGGAATGTTCGAAATCTCATTAGGATCAAAAGTTAACACTAATGCAGTATCAAATTCTAGCAATTTCTTATTACAACAAGGCCCAAACAAATCTGGTTTTGTTTCTTACGGAGTTCCAAACAATCCTTTAACCAGTTTTAGTTTTGAAAACAGTTTAAATCCTAAAAAAGAATCTCCTTTTGGCGGAAACTTCAATCTAAAAGCAGGTAAAACTTTCAACATTGGTGAAGAAGGAAAATTAAGCCTTTTTGCTACTGCAGGTTTTGGAAATGGTTACGAGTATAGAGAAGGGCTTAGCCAAAGTGTAAATGCTCAGGGTGCTTCATTAAAATCTTTCCAACAAGAAAAATTTACGTACAACACCAATACTACTGGAATGTTCAATGCTAACTACCGTTTGAACAAAAACCATAAAATTGGATACAACTTCTTGTATGTTAACTCATCTGAGCAAACTAGAGATACTTATTTTGGAAGTGATCGTGATTTTGACAATGCTGATGCAAGTCTTTTAGTTCAAAGAGGTACGTTTACACAAAACACTGTAATGATCAATCAGCTTTTAGGAAATGACAAAATAACTGATAAAATTGATTTGGATTGGGGTGTTTCATACAATACCGTGAAAGGTAATATGCCAGATAGAACCCAAAACAAAATGTTCTACAATCCAACAACTGACATTTATACACTTGCTCAAAGAACCACTACCGATAACCAAAGATATTTCCAAGATCTTACAGAAAATGAAGCAGCCGCCAATCTTGCCTTCTCATACAAGTTACAAGATCAAGATGGGGCTTCTAAAGGAAAAATCACTGCAGGTTATAACGGAAGATTTAAAAAACGTGATTTTGAAGCTATTCAATTCAACTTCAACATTAGCCAAACTGGTCAAAACACAAGTGTAGATCCAAACAATTTAGATGCTTTTTTTAACCAAGCAAATTACGAAAGTGGTTTATTCTCAACTGCATCTTTTGCAGGAATGGCTCCTCAAACTTATGATGGAAAACAAGATATACACGCAGGTTTTGGTAATTTCGAATATAAATTCACTGACAAATTAAGCTCTGTTATTGGCGTAAGATACGAAAGAATCTCTCAAACAGTTAACTGGAGAACACAGCTTGATGCAGGTGGAGGAACAAATACTTTTGAAAGAAATGAATTTTTACCAAGTGCTGTTTTAAAATATGAATTAAACGAAAAACAAAATCTTCGTTTAGCGGCTAGTAAAACATACACATTGCCACAGTTTAAAGAACGTGCTTTGTTTATCTATGAAGATGTAATGGAATCTGTAATTGGTAATCCAAGCTTATATCCTTCACAAAACTACAATCTTGATTTAAAATGGGAGATGTTCCCAAAAAGCGATGAGTTATTATCTGTTACTGCTTTTGGAAAATATATCATGGACCCAATCAACCAAATCATTATTGCTTCTTCTACAAATGATATTTCTTTTGTTAATATTGGAGATACAGGTTACGCATATGGAGTTGAGTTAGAAGCAAGAAAGAATATTTTTGAAATTGAAGGAGAATACACTAACAAACTTTCTGTTGGATTTAATGCTTCTTTAATGAAAACACATCAAGACATTGATGCGGAAAAAGTTAGAAATGAAACAGACGGAAGATTAAACATCAACACTACAGATAGTAGTTCAGGATTTACAGGAGCTTCAGATTTGATTTTAAATGCTGATTTATCGTATACTAAAAACTTCAAAAACGACTCTGGAATTATGGCAACTCTTGCTTACAACCATTATTCTGATAAGCTTTACGCAATTGGAAACGAAGGAAAAGGAAATTTAGTTGACAAAGCAATGGGATCTTTAGACCTTATTTTAAAAACAAAATTGACTAAAAGCTTTGGAATTGATTTTGGAGCAAGAAACTTATTGAATCCAGAATTCAAAAGAGTTCAAGAAAATGCAGGTGGAGACGTATTGGTTTTCAACTACAAAAAAGGTCTGACATTCGGATTGGGAATGAACTACCAATTCTAAGAAACATACTGGAAATATTGAGTTATCAATTCCTTAACGTTAGAATAAAAAACACATAACAAATAGATGACAACGGCTTAACGTTGATTAAAGCTTAAGTTCTAATCTTTGCATAAACACAAACTAATTAAAAAAGTAATGAAAAAAACAATTTCAACAATTTTCGGTTTAGCTGCATTATCGCTTGCAACACTTACAACTTCTTGCTCAAGTGATGACAACAAAAACGAGGGACCAAAATCTGATTTCGTAGTAGTTAGAGATAACTTACAAGGAGAAATCAACAGCGGAGAGGTAGTATTAGAATCTGGAACTTATAAACTAACAGGGAAATTAGTAGTTAAAAACACTGCTAAACTTACAATCAAACCTGGAGTTATCATTGAAGCAACTGCAGTAGCAGCTGACCAATTACAAGCAGTAAGATATATTGCTGTAGCACAAGGAGGACAAATCGACGTTCAAGGAACTGCTGCTAGTCCAGTTATTATGACTTCAGAAACTAAAAAACCAGCTGCTTGGGGTGGTTTAGTAATCTGTGGAAAAGCACCTATCAACAAAGGAACTACTGCTAGTGCTGAAGTTTCTGAGTTAACTTACGGTGGAACTGTAGCTAACGACAACTCTGGATCAATTAAATATTTAAGAATTGAGTACCCAGGTTTCTCTTACAGCAGTGACAAAGAATTCAACGGACTTTCTTTATTTGGAGTTGGAAACGGAACTGTTATTGATTATGTACAAATTTACGAAAGCTCTGACGACGGATTCGAGTGGTTTGGTGGAACTGTAAATGCATCTCACTTAGTAGTTTCTAATAAAGACAATACAGCTGTAGGTGATGATTTATTTGACTGGACTGAAGGATGGAGTGGAACAGGAGAAAACTTCTACGGAATCAGAACTAACGCTGGTAACAGAGGTATCGAAGCTGATAACAACTCTAACAACCACTTAGCTACACCAATTTCTTTCCCAACTATCAAAAACCTTACTTTAATTGGTTTCGGATCTACTGACACAAGTGCAGAGTCTCAAGCTTTCAAATTAAGAGTTGGTACAAAAGGTAAATTTGATAACGTTGTATTAAAAGGTTGGAAAACTGGATTTGACGTAGAACATGACGAAACTATCTCATATGTTGGAGCTGACTTATTAGCTACTAACGTTAAATTTGAAGACGTTCCTACTAAATCAAAAGGTACAACTACAGGAAAACTTACTGCTGATGTATCTAAAGTTTACACAGAATCTACAACTGCAACTGGAGCAGGAAACGGATCAGGAGTTCCAACTTGGGCTGCTGGATGGACAAAAGGTCTATAATAAGAAAACAAAAAATAGTAAAAACACTCTAATTTTATTAGGGTGTTTTTTTTTGCTTTTTAGTAATGTAGATCGCCTCTAAAGTAATGTAATCTCTTAATCGCTTCGAAAACATAATGTTAAAAACATCCTAATTCTTTAGGATGTTTTTTTTTGGCGTACTTTTTGTATTTTTTTTTTGTATATTTACATTAATCAAATACACGCGATGGCAAAAAACTACTTTTATATTACTTTCTTATTGGCATTTTTCTTCACTGTAAGCGTTTCGGCTCAGGACAGCAAGCAATTACCAAAAACTCAAGAATCTACTTCTATCGAGGGTCTTAGCTTGTATCCTAATCCCGTTACAAACGGAAAAGTCTATATCTCATCTAAAAACGATTTAGAGAAAGAAATTATTGTGTTTGACATCTTAGGCAAAAAAGTATTGCAAGCTCATTTAGTATCAAGAGAGCTAAGTGTTGCAGAATTACCGCCAGGTGTTTATATCATCAAAATAAGCGAACAAAACGCATCGGCAACCCGAAAACTAATTATAAGATAAAAGCTCCTTTGGAGCTTTTTTTAGTTTTCAGTAGCAGTTTTCAGTTTACATACTTTGCTGAAAACTGTGACTGAATACTGCAACTGAACACTAAAAAACAATATCTTTGCAAAAAAAAGTTTTGATCACAGCCAACGATATCTTTACCATTTCAAGTCAGAAACAATTTGAAAAAATAGCATTAAAAGTGTTTCGTTTTCAGCACGAGAACAACAAAGTTTATGGTGATTTTTGTGATTTTTTAAATGTTAATCCGCAACAAGTAAAATCACTGCAGCAAATTCCTTTTTTACCCATTCAGTTTTTCAAAAGTCATGATGTAGTTTCTAATACAGATCCGACACAAGTAACTTTTACCAGCAGTGGAACAACTGGAATGATTACAAGCAGACATTTAGTGACCGATATTTCCCTATATGAGGAAAGTTACCGCAAAGGATTTTCGCAATTTTACGGCAATATCGAAGATTACGTTGTTTTAGCTCTTTTGCCATCTTATTTAGAACGTGAAGGCTCTTCTTTAATTTACATGGTAGAAGATTTAATAAAACTCTCTAATCAGCCTGAAAGTGGGTTTTATTTACACAACCACAACGACTTAATCAAAAAACTTCTTGAATTGGACGAAGCGGGTCAAAATGTAATTCTAATTGGGGTAACTTACGCTTTATTAGATTTGATCGAAAAACACCAATTCAACCTTCAAAATACCATTATTATGGAAACTGGAGGAATGAAAGGAAAACGTAAAGAAATGATTCGTGAAGAATTACATGAAATACTTTGTAAAGGCTTCGGAGTTTCTTCTATTCATTCAGAATACGGAATGACCGAGCTTTTAGCGCAAGCCTATTCTTTAGGCGAAGGTGTCTTTGAATGCCCTCCTTGGATGCATATTTTGGTTCGAGATCCCGAAGATGCCCTCACTTACGTGAAAGACGGAAAAACTGGTGGAATCAATGTAATTGATTTAGCCAACATCAATTCCTGTTCTTTTATTGCCACGCAGGATTTAGGCAAAAAAAATCCCAACAACTCTTTTGAAGTATTGGGACGTTTTGATAATTCTGATATTCGCGGCTGTAATTTGATGGTTTTGTAAAAAAAGTCTAATCGTTGACTTATTTAATCGCAAAAAAAATCGATTAAACAGTTAAACAAAAAAAATTAATTCTCCTCTATTACACCGATACTTTCAATCCCTTCTCTTTTTTGAAGCGCTTTTTCTTTTTCACCTTTACTTTCTAAAAGCTTATAAACTCCATAGCAAGCCAAAGCGCCAAAAAGCACAAAAAGTATATTCCATCCTGGATTACTAAAGCTGTCATCGTTTACATTTTCAACGCCGCTGATAAGAACGGATAAAAGTCCAACAACAAACCCAGAAACGAGAGTGCCTCCGTAATAAGACGCTATTCCAATTCCAAAATACCCCCATTTGTTCTTATCATATTCAAGAGCCAAATTGGTATATCCTTTCCAAATCCAATAAATAAGTAAAATTCCAATCATAATCGTTTTGTTAGTTTTTAGGGAATAAACTTAATAAAAAAAGCTTTACATTTTCATTGTCAACGAATTAAAATAAAAAATCCCAACATTCTTTCTGAACATTGGGATTTATATATTTAATTCACAAGATTCTTACAGATTGATTAAAACAATTAACCAATTAAAGAGTTAAACGTTTTTAAACAACGCGAATTACAAAATAATTTTTCTTTCCGCTTTGCAACAACACAAATTGATCGTTAATTAAATCATTTGCCGTTAAGACAAAATCTTCTTTTATTTTTTCTCTATTTACAGAAATTGAGTTTGCTGTCAAAGCACGTCTCGCTTCTCCATTTGATTTAAAGAAACCCGTTTTTTCGTTTAAAACCGTGATGATATCCAATCCGTTTTCTAAATCCGTTTTCGTGATTTCAGCTTGCGGAACTCCGTCAAAAACTTCTAAAAAAGTCGCTTCATCCAATTTCTTCAAATCTTCTGCAGTTGAATTTCCAAACAAAATATTCGAAGCCTGA
This sequence comes from Flavobacterium sp. ACN2, assembly GCF_002303885.1. Taxonomy (GTDB): domain Bacteria; phylum Bacteroidota; class Bacteroidia; order Flavobacteriales; family Flavobacteriaceae; genus Flavobacterium. Next base: position 88,297 of record NZ_MRCM01000003.1, read on the forward strand.
ATTGCTTTTTCCAACTCTTCTCTATTATGAACAAAAACAGTAATTTCTTCTGCCAATTTCTTTTGTAAAACTCTCAAATGAGGAGCCGCTTTGTGCTCTTCGATTAATCCATCGATAGTTTCTTTATCTAAGAAAGTAAAGATTTTAATGTATTTCTCTGCATCAACATCTGTTGTGTTTACCCAAAATTGGTAGAATTTGTATACAGAAGTTTTATCAGCATCCAACCAAACATTTCCTCCTTCAGATTTTCCAAATTTAGATCCGTCTGCTTTTGTAATTAGAGGCGTTGTTAAAGCATAAGCTTTAGCATTCTCTCCTCCCATTCTACGCACTAATTCTGTTCCTGTGGTAATATTACCCCATTGGTCAGAACCACCCATTTGCAGAATGCAATTATTGTTTTTATATAAATGATAAAAATCGTAACCTTGAATTAATTGGTATGTAAACTCTGTAAAAGACATTCCCTCACCTTCTCCGCTAAATCTCTTTTTTACAGAATCTTTAGCCATCATATAATTTACAGTTATTCTTTTTCCAACTTCACGTGCAAAATCAATAAAAGAGAATTCTTTCATCCAATCGTAGTTATTCACCATTACTGGCGCATTTGCTTCGGTTGAATTAAAATCCAAGAAACGAGACAAAACACTTTTGATTCCAGCTACATTTTTAGCCAAAGCTACTTCATCAAGCAAGTTTCTTTCATCAGATTTACCAGAAGGATCTCCAATCATTCCTGTTGCTCCACCCACTAAAGCAATCGGTCTGTGACCAAAATTCTTTAAGTGAACCAATAAAATAATCTGAACCATACTTCCGATGTGCAGTGAATCTGCCGTTGGATCAAAACCGATATAGGCAGTGGTTGCTTCTTTTAGCAATTGTTCTTCCGTTCCAGGCATACTATCATGGTACAACCCGCGCCATTTTAATTCTTCAACTAGATTCTTCATTTTTTTAAATAATTTGCGCAAATGTAATCAATGTCAATGGCAATATCAAAAAAGTCTGCCACGAAGACACTAAGGCACAAAGTTTTTTATTTCTATAAAATTTAATCATTTAAGCAAAGTGTATATTAAATGCATTTATTTGGATACTTTGTTTTCTAAAAAGAAGACCGGAGTGTATTAAATAAAATCCGTTTACGTAAACACGTAAAGAAGTATTTTGTTTTTTCTTTAGTTTCGCTTCCCAAAAAACTACCAAAATGAGAAAAACCTTTTTAATCCTTCTTTTTCTTTGTTGCACTTTTATCAATGCACAGATTTCTTTTGAAAAAGGATACTTTATTTCCAATGACGGAAAAAAAACGGAATGTCTAATAAAAAATTTAGACTGGAAAAACAATCCAACTGATTTCAAATATAAATTCCCAATTGATGGTGATGATTCCAAAACAGAGACCATTGCAAATGTTCAAGAATTTGGAATCGATAATACTGTAACTTTCAAAAGAGCAAAAGTAAAAATGGATCGTTCCAGCGATGATTTAGGTAAACTATCAGAAACTGGACAACCCGTATGGGAAGAAAACAACCTCTTTCTTCGGTTGTTAGTTCAAGGAGAAGCAACACTTTATTCATTTAGAGAAGGAAATCTTATCCGATATTTTTATGAAACAAAAAGCACTCCATTAGAACAGCTTGTACACTTAAGATATATCTTAACAAAAGATGGTAAATCAACAGGAGATTTAAAAGAAAACAATTACTACAAACAACAATTAAATAACAATGTAAGATCAGCAAATACAACTGACAGCGATATTGAAAATATAAAATATAAAAAATCTGACCTTACAAGATACTTCCTAAAATACAATAATACCGACAACAAAACAAAAAACGGTGTACTATCAAAAACAAGTGAGGATCATTTTCTTTTAAAAATAACACCTGGAATTAGCTTTATCTCAGGGTCTATGAATGATGGAGACACGCCTTTAAAAGATGTAAATTTAGACAGCAAGAGTAGTTTCAAGATAGGTTTGGAAGCAGAATATCTCCTGCCTTATAATAAAAACAAATGGAGCCTATTTTTGAACCCAGTTTACCAAAATTATCAAACCAGCAAACAATATAGCCGACCAGGTCCTTTTACAGGATCTCCTGCAACAACTCGAAATATAGACGTTAAATACACTAGTATACAAGTGCCTATAGGATTACGCTATTATTTCCTAATCAATAGTAATTCAAAAGTTTTTATAAATGCTGCTTATTCTTTTGATATAAATGGCAAAGCAAGTTTATCTTTTGATAAAAATGTAGAACTTGAAAGCAAATCAGGATCCAATTTTGCTTTTGGAGCAGGTTATAACTTTAAAAATAAATTTAGTGCTGAAATTAGAACAAACACTAAAAAACAATTATTAGGCGATTTCAATACTATTTCTCTTGAGTATAAAGCAATTGATTTGGTTTTTGCTTATTCTATTTTCTAATACACATCCGGAACATGTTAAATAAATCAATTTACGGAAACCCGTAAAGAAGTATTTTGTTTTTTCTTTAGTTTCGCCTCCCAAAAAAACTACAATAATGAAAAAAACTTTTTTACTTATTCTTTTTCTTTGTTGCACTTTCATCAATGCACAGGTTACTTTTGAAAAAGGATACTTTATTTCCAACAATGGAAATCGAACAGAATGTTTAATCCGAAACTTAGACTGGAAAGACAACCCAACCGATTTTAGATACAAAATAGATCCAAATGACAAGGACTATGTAACCGAAACTATTGCAAACGTTTCTGAATTTGGAATTGGAAACAGTATTGCCTTCAAAAGAGCAAAAGTAAAGATAGATCGTTCAACTGATGACTTATCTAAAATATCACAAACAGGAAAACCAGTTTGGGAAGAAAGCACACTTTTTCTTCGCGTTTTAGTTACGGGCGAAGCGTCATTGTATTCTTATAGAGAAGCCAATCTTTTCAGATACTTTTATGAAACAAAAGAAGTGCCTCTTGAACAGCTTGTGTACCTTAGATACATTGAAACACAAAATGAAAACGCTAGCAAAAATATTAAGGAGAACACTTATTATAAGCAACAGTTAAATCTAAATGTAAGATCGTCAAACATTACTGAGAACGATATTAAAAACTTGTCTTACACAAAATCTGATTTGACGAAATATTTTATAAAATTCAACAATATTTCTCCTGCTACGGAAACTAAGAAAACATCGGCTGATGGAGAGAAAAACATTTTCCATATTAAAATTACTCCTGGAATAAGCTTAATTTCTTTATCCATGGACAGCAAAAGTCTTCCGTACCGCAATATAAAATTAGACAATAAAACCAATTTTAAAATCGGTCTTGAAGCAGAATATATTCTTCCATTCAACAAAAATAAATGGAGCGTATTTTTAAATCCGACATACCAGAAGTACAAAAATGAAAAAAGCTATAGCATTCCCGGTCTTTTCCCTACATCTCCTTTAGAGGAACATGAAGTAGATGTAGAATACAGCGGAATACAGATTCCGATGGGAATTCGTCACTACCTTTTCTTGAACAAAAGTTCAAAATTCTTTATCAACGCAGGATTTACTTTCGATGCGGGCAAAAGCAAAGTTGTCTATGATAAAGATAGAGTTAGCGAAAGTACAGCGGGATCTAATCTAGCCTTTGGTTTTGGATATAACTTTAAAGATAAATTTGGTGTGGAAGCAAGATTAAATACCAAAAAAAATCTAATGAACGAGTATAGCGATCTTGCTGCAAACTATGGCTCTGTTGACTTTATCTTTTCATACACGATTTTTTAAGCCAATTTTTTTCACGACTTAATAATTAAACAGTTTACAGAAATTAATGATTTCTATAAACTGTTTTTTTTATCTAATTTTATTAACAACTCCCTTTGTAACCAAACCTCATTTATACAAAAGTACTATCTTTACAACATGATATTAGTAACTGGAGGAACTGGTTTAGTAGGCGCACATTTATTGCTTCATTTAATTGAAAATGGAGAAAATGTTCGGGCAATTTACAGAACCCAAAACAACATTCAGAAAACAAAATCGGTTTTTGATTTTTATAAAAAAGCAGATTTGTTTGAAAAAATCAATTGGCTTGAAGCTGATATTCTAGACATACCTTCCCTTGAAACTGCTTTTATCGATATTAGACAAGTATATCACTGCGCAGCATTTATTTCGTTTGAACCCAAAGACGAAGAAATCCTTAGAAAAACCAATATCGAAGGAACTGCCAATATGGTTAATTTTGCCATTGCCAAAGAAGTAGAAAAATTTTGCTACATCAGTTCGATTGCCGCTTTAGGCGATATTGCTCCTCACGAAACACACATTACCGAAGAAACAGATTGGAATCCTGAAAAACCGCACAGCGATTACGCCATTTCTAAATATGGTGCCGAAATGGAAGTTTGGCGAGGGCATCAAGAAGGCTTAAATGTTATTATTGTAAATCCAGGAGTTATTTTAGGACCGCCAAAAATGATGGATATTTTTGATGAAGGCAGTAGTGAAATTTATCGAAAAGTTTCAAAAGGACTTCCATTCTACACACTTGGAAGCACTGGTTTTATCTCGGTTGACGATGTTGCAAAAATAAGTTTTGAATTGATGAAAAGCGAAATAAAAAACGAACGTTTCACGCTCATCTCAGACAATATTGTTTTTAAAGATCTTTTAGACACCGTTTCTGATGCTTTAAAAGTAAAAAGACCACACATTCATGCAAAGCCTTTTCTAATGAATTTCTTGTGGATTACTGATGGGCTATTTTCTGCTTTATTCTTTAGAAAAAGAAGCATTACAAAAGCAACAGCAAAAGCTTCATACTCAAAAAATCTGTATAGCAATGAAAAAATAAAAACCGCTCTAGGAACGGTTTTTACTAATATTCATCAATATATTAAAGACAGCTCTAAACTATAGTCGTTTTTTTCTTCTGTCTTGCATTTGCATGTGAGCTCTTTTTATAGAATCGATATTAACCTTAGGATTTACTTTCTTCACCGAATCTATTGAAACTTCTTGAGCTTTCTTTTTAATTTCCTTAGCTGCTTTTTTCTCATCAATTTTAGCTAAAGAATCTGCCGCTCGCTGGTTTACAGAAATCCTTTTGTTCACTTGATCAAACATGTCTTTATAATTCTCATAATCTGAAGCATAATACATGTTGTTTTGAGCAAATTGAAGACTATCTACTTTGTATTTTTTCAAAATAAATTTCGTCGGATCATTTTCTATAGAATCTAAAGACAATGGTTTCTGATATCTCATTGCTTCCAAAAGAGATAAATCATACATAATATCAATCATTTTATCTTTCTCAATAAGCTTTGCAGGCTGTTTTACAACATCCTTTTTACAGCTTATAGAAAGAAATATAACCAATATTATTACTATAAAATTCTTCATAGTTGCTTTTTATCTGTCAAACAATAATCTTTTACCTGCTTTGGTATCTTTTACTTTAAAGTTATTATAAACCAATTCACCGTTTACAAAAGTATGTGTGATTCTAGATTTAAAAGTAAAACCTTCAAATGGAGACCATCCGCATTTGTATAAAATGTTTTCTGGTTTCACGCTCCAAGGCAAACTTGGATTTACGATTACCAAATCGGCGTGGTATCCTTCTTTAATAAAACCTCTTTTTTCAATTTTAAAAATCTTAGCTGGATTGTGGCACATTTTCTCCACAATTTTCTCCACGCTAATTTTTCCTTGATGATGTGCTTCAAACATTGCTACAACTGCATGCTGAACAAGCGGTCCCCCAGAAGGCGCATTCAAATAAGACTGCTGTTTTTCTTTTTTTGTATGAGGAGCGTGATCTGTCGCAATTACATCAATTCTTCCGTCGTTTAAGGCTTTCCAAAGTTCTGCACGATCTTCGGCAGTTTTAACCGCAGGATTCCATTTAATGAAATTTCCTTTTGTTTTATAGTCTTCGTCAGTAAACCAAAGATGGTGCACACAAACCTCAGCGGTAATTTTTTTATCTTCTAATGGAATTTTATTAGTAAACAATTCCATTTCTTTCGCAGTTGATAGATGGAAAATATGCAATCTTGCTCCAGTTCTTTTAGCCAAAGCTACTGCTTTTGAAGAAGAAATGTAACAGGCCTCTGCACTTCTAATTAAATTATGTGCCGTAACTGGAACATCGTCTCCATATTGCTCTTTAAAAGCAGCAAGATTATTTTTAATCGTAGTCTCGTCCTCACAATGAACTGCAATTAACATTGGAGTGCTTGAAAAAATCTTTTCTAAAACAGCTTCATTATCCACCAACATATTCCCTGTAGATGAACCTAAGAAAATTTTAATCCCAGCAACATTTTTTGGATTTGTTTTTAAAACTTCTTCCAAGTTATCATTTGTTGCTCCCATCATAAACGAGTAATTCGCAAATGATTTTTGAGAAGCAATTTGGTATTTATCTTCTAAAATTTCCTGAGTAACCGCATTCGGAACTGTATTAGGCTGTTCGATAAAAGAAGTAATTCCTCCCGCAACAGCAGCACGAGATTCCGATTCGATATCTCCTTTATGTGTTAAACCTGGTTCTCTAAAATGCACTTGATCGTCTATCGCGCCAGGCATTAAATAATTTCCTTCAGCATCGATTACAATACAATCTGAAGTTTTTAATGAAATGCTGTCTGCAATTTCAACAATCAGATCATTTTCAATTAAAACATCACCTTCAACAATTGTCCCTTCGTTTACAATTTTGGCATTCTTTATTAAAATCCTGTTCATTTTGGTTGGTTTATAATGAATTGACTAATTTTCTTATTCTAAGTGAAATTACTCCAAGTATCGCTTCTTTAATAATGGCATTGCTCATTTTAGAAACTCCTTTTGTTCGGTCTGTAAAAATAATTGGGACTTCGGTAATTTGAAATTTAGCACAATAAGTTCTGTACTTCATCTCGATTTGAAACGCATATCCGACAAATTTTATTTTGTTAAGATTAATTTTTTCCAAAACTTCTCTTTTATAACAAACAAAACCTGCAGTAGCATCATGAATTTTCATTCCGGTGATAAATTTCACATAAACAGATGCAAAGTAAGACATCAAAACTCGGCTAAGAGGCCAGTTTACCACATTTACACCCGTTACATAACGAGATCCAATTGCAAGATCTGCTCCGCCAAAATGACAAGCATCATATAATTTTTCTAAATCATTTGGGTTATGCGAAAAATCGGCATCCATCTCAAAAATAAATTGATAATCGCGCTCCAAAGCCCATTTAAAGCCATGAACATACGCAGTTCCTAATCCAGACTTTTTTGTTCTTTGTTCTAAAAAAAGTTTTCCTGGAAATTCTTCCTGTAAAGCGATCACTTTTTTAGCAGTATGATCTGGAGAATTATCATCAATAATCAGCAGATGAAAAGATTTATGCTGCGAAAGTACAGCTCTTACTATACTTTCTATGTTTTCAATTTCGTTATAAGTGGGAATTATGACAATACTATCATTCATTTTTTTCTCGGTAATTTCATCGCAAAAGTAAACTTTTTATAGCATTTGATTCATAATAAATATATAATAAAAGTATTGCATCAAAAAATTACTAATTTTGTATCGCTATGATTGAACAACTTCATCCTCGAATAATCGAAAACAAGGACTGGGCAACACTTTTATTTGTGGTGACCTTTGCCGTTGTTGCCATGACAAAATCTGCTTACGAAACAAGATTTAGTGAGTTTAGTAAACTTATTTTTTCTGATAAATACGCTAAAATTTATCGCGACAACAGCCACATGAAAAACAGCTTTACGGTTGGTTTATTTTTTGTACAAATTGTATCGTTTGCCTTTTTTATTCTGCTTACCATGAATGCTTTTGGTTACGCTTCAAAAACCGACTGGGTTCTATTTATTCAGATTGCCACTTTTTTGCTTTATTTCATTTTAGGAAAGTATTTAATCGAAAAAATTGTAGCTGCTTCATTCAATATTGACGATTTTGTAGAGCTATTTAACCTACAAAAAGTAACTTACAGGACTTATATTGGCGTTTTAATCCTTCCAATCAATGCTATTTTGTTCTATTACAACAATATTCCGCAGATTATTCCGCTAGCAATCATAGGTATTTCGCTGTGTATTAGTGTATACTCTTACTTTATTTCAATTAAAACGTATCAAAACGTAATAATCGGTAAGTTATTTTATTTTATTTTGTATCTTTGCGCTCTTGAAATAGCCCCTTATTATTTTCTCTATTATTGGATAGCAAAAGGGAGTGCTTAGTAAATATTTATAATATGAAAGTGAAAACAATTTTGGTGTCACAGCCTGAACCTAAAGTGGAGAATTCTCCTTACTTTGAGCTCCAACAAAAACACAAAATAAAAATTGATTTCAGACCATTTATTCATGTAGAAGGGGTTAGCGCAAAAGAGATTCGATTACAAAAAATCGATCTTAATCATTACACTGCGATCATTTTAACAAGTCGAAATGCTGTAGATCATTTTTTTAGAGTGGCTGATGAAATGCGTTACAAAGTTCCTGAAGGATTGAAGTATTTTTGTCAATCTGAGGCTGTTGCGTTTTACCTTCAAAAGTATGTTGTGTACAGAAAACGTAAAATTTACGTTGGAGCAAAAGATTTTGCAGATTTATCTCCGCTAATTAAGAAGTACAAAGACGAGAAGTTTTTACTTCCTGCATCTGACCAATTAAATGCAGATGCTCCTGTTACCTTAAACAGTTTAAAAGTAGATTGGGCACAAGCTATTTTCTACAGAACTGTAATGAGCGATTTATCTGATCTAGCTGACGTTTATTATGATGTTTTAGCTTTTTTCAGTCCAACAGGAATTAAATCATTGTTTAAAAATTTCCCAGATTTTAAACAAAACAACACCAGAATTGCCGTATTTGGAAGCACAACGCAAAAAGAAGCTTTAGATCATGGTTTAAGAATTGACATTCTTGCTCCAACTCCTGAAACTCCTTCTATGACAATGGCTTTAGAAAAATATGTAGCAGAAGCCAACAAAGGAAAATAACCTAAGAATAAAAATATACAAATTTGAAAATCCAAATTCCAACTAATCACTGGGATTTGGATTTTTTGTTTTTGGAGCTTCCTCGATTCGTATCCCGTGATTGAAACCAAAGGGCAATGTTTTGAATTTAAAATTTTAGAATTAGAATTTGGAATTTCCATTTCTACAGCATTTTAATTACATTTGATTTCTATTCAAAACCCAAATCACAAAAATAGTTTCAAATTGTAAGTTATGAAAATCAACTCCCTCTTAATTGAAATTGACGGAATCGATAAAGAAATTCTTCGATACCTAATGGAAGATGCTCGAAAACCGATTTTGCAAATCGCTAATAAAATCGGAATTTCTGGAGCCGCGATTCATCAGAGATTAAAAAAACTGGAACAATCAGGCGTAATCTCTGGCTCTAAGTTTACTGTAAATCCAAAAGTTTTAGGTTATAATACAATGGCATTTGTTGGAGTTTATTTAGATAAAGCTTCCAGAAACTCAGAAGCCGTAAAAGAGCTTAGAAAAATACCCGAAGTTTTAGAATGTCATTATACCACAGGAAACTGGTCGGTTCTGATCAAAATTATCTGTCGAGACAACGAACATTTAATGCAGCTTTTGAACAACAAAATCCAAGCAATTGAAGGGGTTTCAAGAACAGAAACTTTTATCTCACTAGATCAGCAGATTGATAGACAGATTCAACTTTAGAATTAGATAATGTTTCAATTTGATAATTAGATAATTCTTGAAAACGAATAATATCCTACTGTAATACTACTATCATCCGAAGGCTTAATTAGACATAAGGACTTCGACTTCGCTCAGCCTGACAATTGATCAAAGAGTCATTATAAAACAAAACCCGACAGATTTTAAAAATCTGTCGGGTTTGCTATAAATTATCTAATTGACTAATTATCTCAATTAACTAATTAGTTCCTTCTGCTTCCAGAATAAATTGATATATAGTACAACAACGTTGCGATTGAACCAATTGCAGCTACTACATACGTTCTTGCTGCCCATTTTAAAGCATCTTTTGCTCCAGCCTGTTCTTCTTGCGTAAGCATGTGTTTATTTTCTAGCCAAGCCAAAGCACGGTTACTTGCATCATATTCCACCGGAAGCGTAATAACCGAGAACAAAGTCGTTGCAGCAAAAATGATGATTCCGATTAATAATAATCCAGGAAAAACTTTAATCATTAAAATTCCTGCAATTAAAATCCATTGTACATAATTTGAAGCAACGCTTACAATAGGTACTAATTTAGAACGCATAGTCAGCCATTCGTAACCAATTGCATGCTGAACTGCGTGACCGCATTCGTGCGCTGCAACGGCAGCCGCAGCTGCATTACGATGGTTGTAAACAGCTTCACTTAAATTCACTGTTTTATCTGAAGGGTTATAATGATCTGTTAACTGACCTGGTGTCGAAATAACACGAACATCTGTGATTCCGTTATCGGCAAGCATTTTTTCAGCAATTTCTCTTCCGCTCATTCCGTTTCTCAATTGCAATTTCGAATACAATTCGAATTTACTTTTCAGCTGCGAGCTTACCAGCCAGCTGAACAGCATGATAGCTCCAGCAATAATTAAATATCCTGATCCCATTTTTTGTGTTTTTAGATTGATTTTTAAATTTACAAAACAAACTGCAAATTGCGAACCATTTTAACAAAATGTCATTTTGACATTATTTTACCACTTTTGACCTAATTCAACATGTTGTTTTTAAGTAGAAAAGCAATTAATTCTGCCACATTTTTCATTTTATATTTCTGAAGAATATTGCGTCGATGTGTTTGAACGGTTAAAAAACTCAAAAATAAATCATCAGCAATTTCCTGAGTCGATTTTCCTTGCGAAAGCAGCAATGCAATATCTCTTTCTCTTCGACTCAATCCTGGAATTCGTTCCAAATCTTCAGACAAAGGCTGACTTATTATCGTTTTTACTTCTTCACTAAAAACAATTTCGCCGTCAATTGCTTTGTAAATACAGTTTTTAAATTCATCGAAAGAAGCATTTTTAAGAATATATCCGTTTCCTCCATTCTGGATAAACTGCATAACCAAACTTCTTTCAGACTGGCTGCTCATCCCTATAATTACAATTTTAGGATGCTTTTGCTTGATTGTTTTGCACAGATCCACTCCATTTATTACAGGCAGAAAAATATCCATTAAAATCAAATCCACTTTATTGTCTTCTATATAATCTAAAAGCGCAATTCCCGATTCGAATTTTTCTACAATTTCTATATTATCTAACTCTGAAAGTAAGCCCGCAATTCCAGAAATCACAATTGGATGGTCGTCTACTATTACCGTTTTATACTTCATAATCATGATTTGGGTTATATTTTAATTCGATATAAGTTGAAGTCCCTTTATCAAGGACAGAATCAATTTCTAATTTTCCGTTTAAAAAAGCCACGCGGTTTTTAATATTTCGCAAGCCCATTCCATCTCTTTTTTCTGCATATTCTACATTAAAACCAACTCCATTGTCTTCAACTGTTATAAAAAATACGTCTTTATTTTGAGAACAGGAAACTAAAATCTGAGAAGCTTTTGCATATTTTAAAGCATTATTTAAAAGTTCTTGAATAATCCTGAAAATCATTATTTTAAAATGCTGCGGTAAAGTTGTTTTTTTAATCAAATACTGAAATTCAATTGCAGTCTCTGGTGTTGAATGCGATGCACACAAATCTCTCAGCGCATGTTCGAGCCCTAATTTCATTAAACTTTCAGGCATTAAATTCTGAGAAATATTGCGAAGTTCTTTTATCGAATCGTTCAGCATTCCGTTTATATTAGAAACGTTTTCATTGTTTTCACGTTCAGCAAGATTCAAATGAATTTTTAATCCAGAAAGCATACTTCCGAGTCCGTCATGCAAATCTCTTGCAATTCTTTTTCGTTCGATTTCTTCCCCTTCAATCAAGGCATTTGAAACAGATAATTTCTGCTGATTTTCTAATGCTTCAAGTTCTTGTTTATGGTTTACTTCTTTTTGAAAACTGATTTTTTTCTGATAATTATTCCAGCTCCACAAAAACAAAACAGTCAAAAACAATACAAACGAAAGCACTGCAAAAAGCATCATATTCAAGCGATTATTATTAACCTGCAAAACTGCTTTTTCATTTTCAGATTGCAACAAACCAATTTTCTTTTCGCTTTCTGCTTTTTTATATTTGGCTTCAAGCTCTACAATTTCATTTTTCAGTTTTGCATCATTTAGACTATCATTAATGACATTATATTTGTTTGAATAATAATAGGCTTTCGGATATTCTTTTGTGGCGTTATAAACTTTTGACAACTCTTTATAATAGTTTTTCTTGTCTACAATAAAAGGAGTATTTTTTATTAAATATTCTAAATTGCTTTTGGCTTTATCATAATTTTTAAGTTTAAAGAGCACTTCATATTCTGCAAACTTCAATCTATTTACCGCTATCGCATTATGATGCTTTTCTGCCGATTTAATTCCTTTATCAAAACTTTGCAATGCCTCATTATGCTTATTTTGTTTCGCATAATAAAGTCCTTCCGAATAAAAATAAGAATCATTTAGATTAGATTCTGGGTATTTTTCTAATGTCGCATAAGCTTTGTCCAGAATTTCTTTAGCATCATAAAAATGCTTTAGCTCAACTAAATTTTCTGCATTTATAATATACGTCTCCATCTTAGACTCCGCTAAAGTCGCCGATTTTTTCGTAGCACTTTCAATATATTTCTGCGCTTGATCTAGATATTCTGCCGCTTTTTCGCGTTCATCATTATTCATAAAAATAATTGCAACGGCTTTATTTAAAGCACTTATCAATTCGTAATCACCACTTTTTTTAGCAATAGGAATCGCTTCGTTGACTAGCAATTTCATATAAGCGTTTTCATTATTCTTCCTTTGCTGCATAATGCCGTAGTTCTGAAGTATAACAGCCCGAAGTTTATAGGCTTCTTTATTACGATACTTTTTAAGTTTCGCGTTTGCATCTAGTAAAGCTTTTTCAAAACCTTCCAAATCACCTTTTTCTATAAAGCTGTACGCATTATAAAAAATAGAAGCGTCTTTTAAAAAAGGAAATTTAATTTTTAGACGATTCGCTTGATCAAGGTATTCCTTTGATTTTTCTGCATCTTGGGCCATTAAAAATAGTTTTGACAATCTGAAACTATTCAAACTTTTGACACTGTCGGATTTTGTGTTTTTTGTCATTTTAACAATACTGTCAATATAAACCGTATCATCATCTAATGAAAGAATTACTTGCGAACTGGAAATTGCAGTGAAAAATAAAAAAAAGAATAAGGCGTAGAGTTTCTTCATAAATGTGGCATTTACTCAAAGTTATTAAAGCTTAACGACTTTCAAAAAAAAATCGCTTGCTTTTACCTGATATCAGGTAATAAAAAATACATTTTATCAGGTATTGCCGTCCGTAAGATAAGCGTCTAACTTTGTTAAGTTATGAATTTTAATTAAAGAATTTTATTATGAAATCAATTTTGAAAACCTTAGCAATTGTAATGACTCTTGCTTTTACAGCAGTTTCTTGCAGCAGCGATAATGATGATAATGGTTCAGGAAGTGCATCAAGAGATGTTAAATATGAAATAACTGGAAATTATACAGGAACAGCTTCAGTTACTTATTTTGAAAAAGGAGGTAATGCATTAAATGAAGATATGACCAAACTTCCTTGGACTAAAGAATTTACTGCTGAAGCAAAATCTATGGGAGCATCATTAAGCGCAAGTGGATACGGTGGAGTTGCTGGACAAACCTTAACTGGAAAACTTTACATTGGAGGAAAATTAGAGAATGAATTAACTGCAACAGCAAATAGCGACGGAATAATTGTATTATCTCTTACACCGTACGTTTTTCCTCTTTAAAAATTAGTTTAGAATTTAGATTTAAGTTTTTGGTAAAAAGAAAGCTTCGTAAGATTTTACGAAGCTTCTTTTTTTTTTATGCTTTTAATTGATTATTGACTTCTTCAAACTTTTCAATTAAAGTATTTATTTTTTCTTGCTGTTTTTTAATTTGTTTCGGGCGAATGTAAAACCAATTGAACAACATCCAAAGCAAAGTGATTCCGTACGTTAAACTCGCTCCTAAAGCACTCATTCTACTAGCGTATTCGTACATATACAAACAAATTCCAAGTGTTAGTGCTATAAAGTAAAAACTCATCATTTTGGTTTGCAGAAACTGTTGCTTCTTTTTTATCGAAATCAGTTTTTGAAGGTATTCCTGATTAGGCTGTGTAGCATCTATGTTTTTATAGTCACTCATTAACTTATTATAGACAAATACATAAACGACCATAGCAAGAATGGTAAGCACAATTCCGATTTTAGTCGAAACAAATTGTGGCTGATAATATATCCAAATAAAAACAATAAAGACACTTGTTACCGAAAGCAAAATATTGATCATCCATAAACTGCGCAAAGCCGCTTTTTTAAATTTACTTAATCGCGCCAGCAAATCGGTTAGGTCTGGCTGACTTACGGATTGTTTTTTCCATAAATCTTTAAAATCTATATTGTTATCGTTGTTCATTTTCTTTAAATTTTTGAGTCAGTTTTTCTTTTATTCTATGAATTTTCACTCTAACATTGGCTTCAGAAAGTCCGACAATTTTTGCGATTTCATTTTGTTTGATGTCTTCCAATTCTAATGAAATAATAATACGATCGGTTTCGGGAAGCTCAGCAATACATTTATACAAGAATTGAATCTGAGGTTCTATAGAATGTTGTTTTTCTTCTGAAAGATGAATAGGAAGTTCTGATTTCGGAAAACGTTTTTGTTTTTCTATCTGCCTTAGACAGTTATTGGAAGCTATTCTAAAAATCCAAGTTCCAATAGAAGATTCGTTTCTAAAGGTTTCCAACTTTTGCCAAACAATTATAAAAGTTTCCTGAGTCAAATCTTGTGCTGCATCATAATCATTCACAAAACCCATGCAAAGCCTGAAAATTCGATCCCAATACATTTTGTAGATTTGTTCAAATTCCATTCTTTCTATTTTAAAAAAGTGCTTAATTGTTCTAAGTACCAAGCTGTATCATCGTACATAATAAAATGCAGTCCATTAGTGGCGTACTGAAAATTGGCCGTTTTCAAATTTTTATACTGATCTTCTATAGCTGGTTTTAAATTTATAAAATAAGATTCTAATAAAATTAAAGCTGGGCATTTAATCTGTGCAATTCTTTCTCTTAAATCAATATTATAAAAGTCACAATACATTTGCTCAAAAGTTGTTCTATCTGATTTTACACTCCAATCTACAACTATATCAAGCTTAGACGCATCAGCCAAAAGTCTTGGCATGGTCTTTTTTTGCATATCATAAAACTGATCATTGGTCATTCCTGTCATCTGATTTACAGTTGAAGAACAATCATTATTCATTTTTGATTTAAAAGCAGGATCACTTAACGCCGCCAAACAAGGAAGCGCATCTACTACTACAATTTTACTGATCAAATCTGGATAATCTGCTGCAATGGCAAGCGCTAACCCTCCACCCATGCTGTGGCCAATTAAGATTGGTTTTTCAATATTATTTTCTTTGATATAATTGGCAATTCCATTCTTCCAGTTATCGAACGAAGCATTCGGCTGTGGTTTTCTTCCAGCAAAACCAGCCATTGTAAGTGTATAACAGGTAAATTGATTTTCGAATGTAGCTCTGGTTTCATTCCAAACATCTCCAGAAGATGCAAAACCAGGAATAAATATAATAGACTGATCTCCATTTCCAGTTTTTAAAACTTCAAACGGAAATTGTTTCGTTTGCGCAAAAACATTTAAACATAATGCTGAGAATAAGAATGCGATAATTAAGATGATATACTTTTTCATTTTTAATAGTTTTAAGTTGTTAATTAAATCGGATCCATGCTTTTGATACGACAACTATTAAAATGTTACAACTTAATTTAAAATTTCAATATAAAAATTCCAAATTCCAATGTTTACTTGGGAAATTCCAATATAAAAATTCCAAATTCCAAACTGATTCGGGTAATTTTCCGCCATGAATTCACGAATTTTTCTTCCAAAGATTGTCAAAAATAATTCGTGAATTCGTGGCAGAAAAAAATACGCACAAAAAAAATCCCAAACTCCAATCGTAAAATTGGAATTTAGAATTTTTATATTGGAATTTATTTGGTTATCCTACCAAATTGATAATTTTCCCAGGAACAATAATCACTTTATTTGGCGTTTTTCCGTCTAAGTGTTTTTGTGTTCTTTCGTCTTTCATTACGATTTCTTCGATTTGTTCTTTGGTTAAATCCAAAGGCAATTCGATTGTGAAACGCATTTTTCCGTTGAAAGAAACTGGATATTCTTTATTGGTTTCAATTAAATGTTTCTCATCAAAAATCGGGAAAGCAACTTCAGAAATCGAAGTTGTATGTCCTAACTGCGCCCATAATTCTTCTGCAATGTGAGGTGCATAAGGCGAAACCAAAATCGCTAACGGTTCTAAAATCGCTCTTGAATGACAGTTTTGAGAAGACAGTTCGTTTACACAAATCATAAACTGAGAAACCGAAGTATTGAAAGAGAAATTCTCGATGTCTTCTGCTACTTTTTTGATTGTTTTGTGCAATGATTTCAAGTTGTCTTTTGTTGGTTCGTCGTTGTTTACGATTAAGCCATTATCATCAAAATACAATCTCCATAATTTTTTCAAGAAACCAAACACTCCAGAAATACCCGCAGTATTCCAAGGTTTTGCCTGCTCTAATGGTCCTAAGAACATTTCGTATAAACGCAATGTATCAGCACCGTATTCAGCACAAATATCATCTGGAGTTACTACATTGTAGTATGACTTAGACATTTTTTCTACTTCACGACCTACAATATATTTTCCGTTTTCATCAAAAATAAATTCTGCTGTATTGAAATCTTCTCTCCAAGCTTTGAACTTTTCGATATTTAATTCATCAGATGAATTAACAAAATGAACATCAACGCGAATTGGCTGTACATTTTGACCTTCAATTTTATTTTTAGATACAAAAGTATTTGTTCCTTCCAATCTGTAAACATAAGCCGTTGTACCTAAAATCATTCCCTGATTAATCAGTTTTTTGAATGGCTCTTCGGTTGGAGCAAAACCTTTGTCTTTTAAGAATTTGTTCCAGAAACGAGAATACAATAAGTGACCTGTTGCGTGTTCGCTTCCTCCAATATATAAATCTACATTTTCCCAGTATGCCAATGCTTCTTTACTTGCAAATTCATTTTCATTGTGTGCATCCATATAACGCATCCAGTACCATGAACTCCCCGCCCAACCTGGCATAGTGTTCAATTCTAAAGGAAAAATCGAAACATTATCAACTAAGTCTGTATTAACAACTTTATTTTGCTTTGTATCCCAAGCCCAAACAGCCGCGTTTCCTAATGGTGGCAATCCGTCTTCTGTTGGTAAATATTTCTCTACTTCTGGTAAAATAATTGGCAAGTGCTGCGTATCGATCATTTTAGGTAATCCATTCACGTAATAAACTGGGAATGGTTCGCCCCAATAACGCTGACGAGAGAAAACAGCATCACGCAAACGGTAATTTGTTTTTCCTTTTCCTTGTCCGATTTCTTCTAACTTATAAATCGCTTTTGCCGTCGCATCTTTGTAGTTTAATCCATTTAAGAAATCAGAAGCTGCGATTTCAACATTGTCTTTTGATCCATATGCAGCTTCAGAAATATCAACATTAGCGAAGATATTTTTGATTTCCTGCATTCCGCTCTGACCTTTAAAGAAATTAGCGAAAGCATAATCTCTTTCGTCTCCGCAAGGAACCGCCATTACAGCACCAGTTCCGTAACCAGCTAAAACATAATCACCAATCCAAACCGGAATAGCTTCTTTTGTAAAAGGATGTTCTGCATAAGCTCCTGTAAATACTCCAGAAATGGTTTTTACATCGGCCATACGCTCACGCTCCGAACGTTTTGCTGTTTTTTCGATATAAGCTTCAACAGCTTCTTTTTGCTCTGGAGTTGTAATTTTAGCAACCAAATCATGTTCTGGTGCCAAAGTCATAAAAGTAACTCCGAAAATAGTATCAGGTCTTGTTGTAAATACTTCGATTACTTCATCGTGATTTTTCACATTAAAAGTTACCAAAGCCCCAACCGATTTCCCGATCCAGTTTCTTTGAGATTCTTTGATAGACTCACTCCAGTCAATATCATTTAAACCTTGAAGTAAGCGCTCGGCATAAGCAGAAATTCGCATACTCCATTGTGTCATTTTTTTTCTTATAACAGGAAAGCCGCCACGTTCTGAAACTCCGTTTACAATTTCGTCGTTTGCCAAAACAGTTCCTAAGCCTGGACACCAGTTTACTTCGGTTTCTGCCAAATACGTCATTCTGTATTGCAACAAGATTTTTTCTTTTTGATCGTCAGAGTAAGATTTCCATTCATCAGCCGTAAAAATCGTAACATTATCGTCGCAAACTGCTTCAACCAATGCATTTCCGCTTTCTTCAAAAACAGTTACAAGCTCTGAAATATCAAAAGCCTGTCCTTGTTTTCTGCAATACCAAGAGTTGAACAATTGGATAAAAATCCATTGTGTATGTTTGTAATAATCAGGATTTGATGTACGTACTTCACGAGCCCAATCAAATGAGAATCCGATTTTGTCTAATTGTTTCCTGTAACCCGCAATTTGTTTTCCTTCTTTGTCTACTCCACCATCAATATTTACGCGCGTTGTATCTTCTGGACGTTGTCCAGTCTGAATCGCATATTGTTCTGCTGGCAATCCGAAACTATCGTATCCCATTGGGTGCAAAACATTGAAACCTTGATGTCTTTTGAAACGAGAATATACATCTGAAGCTATATAACCCAGCGGGTGCCCAACATGCAGTCCTGCTCCAGACGGATAAGGAAACATATCGAGAACATAATGTTTCGGTTTTTCAGAGTTATTCTTTGCTGCAAAAGTTTGATTTTCTGCCCAATATTTTTGCCATTTGGCTTCAATTTCGTTTGGATTGTACTTCATTTCTAAGTGACTAAGATTCTAAGTTACTAAGGTTCTAAGCTTTTCACTAAATTAATTTAGCCGCAAATTTACATTTATTGCGCATTGTAGCAAAGCTATTTCACTGACAAACAAATAAAATAACAAAATACGTATTTTTAATTACGTAAAAATACTTATATTTACATTTTAATACTTAGAAAATATATAGCAAAGACAGAATATTTTTATCAGAAAAGAATTATTTTTGAATAGCATTTAAAAAATTAAAATGGCCGACAGTAAAAAATACAATGTTGAAGTTCGTGTTTGGATTGAGGAAGCTGAAGGCGCATTTCTTGGCATTGGCAAAATCTGGCTTCTTGAAAACATCAAGAAAACGGGATCGATTACCAATGCTGCAAAAGAAATGAAAATGGCATATCGTCAAGCTTGGCAATTGGTCGAAGAAATGAATCAGCGTGCCGAAAGTCCATTAGTTGAAAAACTTCTTGGAGGAAAAGGTGGCGGAGGTGCACGATTAACAGAAGCTGGAGAAAGAGCTATTGCTGTTTTTTATGAAGTTGAAAAACGTATTAAAGAGTTTGCTCAAAAAGAAACTCAGAATTTGAAGTTTTAATTTTAAAGAAACCAACTCGCAAAGTTTATGTTTTTAATCTCGCAAAGACGCTAAGTCGCAAAGAGAATAATTTTAAAACTTAAAAAAAAGAAAAAAACCTTGCACCTTTGCGTCTTTGCGAGACTAATAAAACCCCAAAGCAGATTAAGCATTTAAACCAAAACCATTTTTTTTAAACTATCAGTATTCATTTTAAAACATACTGAATTTAACAGCCAAAAACCATGAACCCAAAACTGTATTTATTCTTTGTTTTTATAAGCCTGAAAAGTTTTTCTCAAGTCCAAAATTCGAAAACACAAGAAAACATTAAAAAAGAAGAATTAAATGAAATCGTGATTACAGCATCTCGTCGTTCTGAAAAATTAATGCATTCGCCAATTAGTATTGAGCAATTGAAATCGGCGGAAGCCAAAGCAATGGGATCGCCAAGTATTTACGAAGCACTAGAAAATGTAAAAGGCGTTCAAATTATTACGCCAAGTTTGGGTTTTAAAGTCATTAATACAAGAGGTTTTGCCAATTCTACCAATGTAAGATTTGCTCAATTGGTAGACGGAATCGACAATCAGGCTCCGCATTTGGGCGCTCCAATTGCAAACGCTTTGGGCGCAAATGATTTGGATATTGATAAAATCGAAATCATCCCCGGAACTGCAGCCGCTTTGTATGGAATGAATGCGATTAATGGTTTAGCCAATATTCAGACCAAAAATCCTTTTGAATATCAGGGAATCGCCATTCAACAATTAACTGGCGTAAATCATGTAGGGAATATTGATCGGTTTTCACCGAAAGTATATTCGCAGTTTAATTTAAGATTGGCTAAAGCTTTCAATGAAAAATTAGCGTTTAAAATCAATGCATCAACTACAGGCGGAACAGACTGGGTTGCAGATGACAGAACTGATTTGGCTCCAAATGCTAATGCTTCGACAGGTTTATTTGGTGCAGATAATCCAGCGTATGATGAAGTAAACGGCTACGGAAACGAATCCGCCAATCGAAAAACGTTGAACTTAAATGGCAAAAATTATGTTGTTGCCCGAACAGGTTATAGAGAAACAGACATTTCTGATTATGACATTAAAAATTACAAAGCTGATTTCGGATTGTATTTTCGACCAAAAAAAGATCACGAACTTTCTCTGACTTACAAAACAGCTTTAATCAATACTATTTATCAGCGTTCGAACCGATTTCGATTAGATAATTATACTTTAAATCAATTTTCTGCCGATTATCATACTCCTGTTTTTCAGGTAAAAGCCTATGCTACAACCGAAAATACTGGCGATTCATACAATATGCGTTCGCTGGCAGAAAATATGGATCGTGGATATAAATCGGATGATAAATGGTTTACCGATTACAGCACAGCTTATAAAAATGCTGTTGCAGGCGGAGCAAGCGTTGCTGACGCACACAGAATTGCCAGAACGCAATCTGATGCAGGAAGATTTTTACCTGGAACGGAAACTTACGAACAAAAGAAAAACGAATTGATTAATATTAATAATTGGGATATTGGTGCCGCTCTGAGAGTTAAATCGACTTTGGTTCATGGCGAAGGATTGATAAATTGGGATAAAGCTTTTGTTTCTTTTTTCGAAAAAATTGATGCGAAACTTTTGAGCGGTGTCGATTACAGAAATTACATTATTGTTCCCGACGGAAACTATTTTATTAATCCCGTTCATGCTGACGAAAATCTGACGTATCAAAAAACTGGTGCTTTCACGCAATTAACCAAAGATTTTTTCTCAGATAAATTAAGATTGGGTGCAACTATTAGAATGGACAAAGCGGATTATTTTGAAGCGAAATTTACGCCTCAGTTCACAGCAGTTTATTCACCAAAAGAAAGTTTAAACTTTAGAGCTTCGTATCAAAACGGGTATCGTTTTCCGAGTATTTTTGAAGGGTTTTCGAATGTAAATTCAGGCGGCGTAAAACGTGTGGGCGGACTTCGAATTATGTCTGACGGAATTTTCGAAAACTCTTATACCAAAGCTTCAATTGATAAATTTCAGGCGCAGGTAAATACAGATGTTAACACAAATGGCTTGACTCAAGTGCAGGCTATCGAAAAAAATAAAAATACGATTCAAAAAAATCCATACACCTATTTAGAACCCGAATTTGTCAAATCGTTTGAAGTTGGTTTTAGAGGAATAACTTTAAATAGAAACCTTTTTATTGATGCCGATTTCTATTATAACTCTTATAAAAATTTCATCGCACAAGTTGAAGCCAGCATTTCGAATACAACAGATCCAAACTTGATTCCGACTGCTTTATATTCAAAAAACACTCAAAATCGCTACAGACTTTGGACCAATTCTAAAAGTAAAATTTACAATTATGGCGGAAGTTTAGGTTTAAAATACCGTTTTGACAACACTTTTAGTGCACTTACCAATTTAACTTATACCAAATTGGATAGAACCGATGATAAAGATGGCTTGGAAGACGGTTTCAATACACCCGAATTTAATGCAAACGGAACTTTGATTGCCCAAAATATCTGGAAAAATCTCGGAGCGAGTGTTACCGCACGTTATCAAAATAATTTTGATTATGTTTCTTTTCTAGTCAGCGGAACCGTTCCTGCATATTGGACAATGGACGCTCAGGTAAATTATGCTTTCAAAAAAGGAATTTCGGCAAAATTGGGCGGAACAAATATTCTTAACAAACCCTACACTTCAATTCTCGGCGGACCATCAATTGGCGGATTATATTATTTGTCATTGGTTTGGGAAAGCAGTAAAATTTAAATCACAACTCTTATGAAAACACAAAATTACATTCTCGTTCTTTTAATTGCATTTTCATGCTCCATGTGCAATTCATCTAAAAAAGAAGAAAAAATTTCAACTGAAAAAAATTCTGAAACTAAAAAACATGAACACGAAACGCTTACGGCAGAAGACAGCTTGAAATTAGTCAATTGTCAAATTGAACTAAAAGGCGAGGTTGAATTTCCGCTACAATTAACAGTCGATTCTCTTAAAAAAATGAAAGTTGTTACCCTTGACAATTTTAAAATTACTGGAAAAAATGGAGAAGTAAAAAGAGTAATTAAAGCTTGTAAAGGCGTTCTTTTGAAAGATATTCTCGAAAAAGCCAAAATCAAGCAGGAAGATCATAAAGACCGAAACTTCTATATCGTAGCAAGAGCTTCAGATGATTACAAAGCTACTTTTTCATGGCAGAACTTTTCAATAATCCGACGGGAGAAAATGCTTATATCCTTTTTGAAGAAAATGGAAAACCAGTTAAAAACGGAGAGATAATTGCGATTTGCAGCAATGATTTCAGAACTGGACCACGCCACGTATATTGGTTAAAAAGCATTGAAGTTTATAAGGTTAAGTAAAGGCTCTGAGATTCTGAGTTACTAAGATTTTTAACCGCAAAGCACGCTAAGTTTTTAACCAAAAGATATATTTACAAACGCAAAGTTCGCAAGGCTTCATCAATACAAAGCTTTGCGAACTTTGCGTTGTTATAAAGTCAAATATTAAAAAATCTTAGCGTGCTTTGCGGTTAAACACAAATTTATTCAAGATTTAAATTGTACTTTTAAGTATAAAAGTTTGTTATTAACTTTAAATAAAGAAATTCTTTATTATTTTTACCACATAATTTAAGCAAACTATGAGTTCTAACTTTGATAAATTTCAAAAACGCAGGTTAATTTCCTCTTATTTTTCGGTCGTATTAAGTGTATTCTTGGTTTTATTCCTTTTGGGAGTACTAGGATTATTCATTATTAATTCTAAACAGCTGGCGGACGATTTTAAAGAAAAAATCGCTATGACGGTTTTCTTTAAAAACGAAGCAAACGACAGTGTTATCAAAGCATTTAATACAGAACTTAAAAGAGCTCCTTTTGCGAGATCTTTTGTTTATGTAACCAAAGAAAAAGCGGCAAAAGACCATACTGACATCATTGGAGAAGACTTTTTAACCTTTTTGGGAGAAAATCCATTATTGAATTCATACGATATTCACTTAAAAGCAGATTACGTAGAAAGAGACAGCATCGTTAAGATCGAAAGTAACTTCCGCAAAAATACTATGATTTCAGATATTGTTTACGACAAACAATTGGTAAATCTGGTAAATGACAACATCAGAAAAGTAAGTATGTGGATTTTGATTATCAGCGGTTTCTTGACTGTAATTGCTGTTTTATTAATCAACAGTTCGCTACGTTTATCTATACATTCAAATCGTTTTATTATCAAAACCATGCAAATGGTTGGAGCGACAAAAGCGTTTATCCGTAAACCTTTTGTAATGCGAAGTGTAAAACTTGGAATGCTGGGCGCAGGTTTGGCCATTATTGCTTTAATAGCATTGTTGCTTTACGTAGATACTAATTTCCCTGGTTTAGGAATTCTAGAAGACAAAGCTTTAACTGGTTTAGTCTTGGTTGCCGTTTTCGGATTAGGAGTTTTAATTACTTGGGTTAGCACGCATTTTGCAACACAACGTTTCTTGAATTTAAGAACCGACGATCTTTATTAATTTTTGATTGCAGATTTTAGATTGCAGATTTTAGATTTAAAAAAAATGCCTTCGACTTCGCTCAGGCTGACAAACATATAAAAATGAAAAACAACAATAATAAAGAAGAACAACAAGTTCAAAAACAAGAATTCCTTTTTGACAGCATCAATTATAAAATTTTATTGATTGGTATTGCTGTAATTGCGCTAGGATTTATTTTAATGTCTGGCGGAGGAAGTAAAGATCCAAATGTTTTTAACGAAGATATTTTTAACTTTAGACGTATTCGTTTAGCACCGACAACTGTTTTAATCGGTTTCGGAATCACGATTTATTCTATATTCAAAAAATCAAAATAGACTTTCTTAGACAGCTTAGACTTCTTTGATCTTTAGATTATTAAATTAATCTTTTTAAATCTAAAAAGTCTAAGAAGTCTAAAAATCTAATAATCTAAATTAAATGAATACACTACAAGCTATTGTTCTTGCTATTATTGAAGGAATTACAGAGTTTTTGCCTGTTTCTTCTACAGGTCACATGATTATTGCCTCTTCTTTTTTTGGAATCGCTCATGACGATTTCACTAAACTTTTTACTATTGTAATTCAGCTTGGCGCAATACTTTCCGTTGTTATTTTATACTTCAAACGTTTCTTTCAAACTTTTGATTTTTACTTTAAACTTCTTGTTGCTTTTATTCCAGCAGTTGTTTTAGGATTATTATTAAGCGATTTTATTGATGGCTTATTAGAAAATCCGGTAACTGTCGCAATTTCACTTTTAATCGGTGGAATTATTTTATTGAAAGTTGACGAATGGTTTAACAATCCAAATACAGCTGAAACCTCTCAAGAAATCAGTTATTTACAAGCTTTCAAAATCGGATTGTTTCAATGTATTGCTATGATTCCTGGAGTTTCTCGAAGCGGAGCTAGTATCGTTGGGGGAATGTCTCAAAAATTATCAAGAACGACAGCTGCAGAATTTTCATTTTTCTTAGCTGTTCCCACTATGTTGGGGGCAACTGCAAAAAAATGCTACGATTATTACAAAGCTGGTTTTGAATTATCTCACGACCAAGTAAACATGTTGGTTATTGGGAATATTGTTGCTTTTGCTGTAGCGCTTTTAGCGATTAAAACTTTCATCGGATTTTTGACTAAAAACGGATTCAAAGTTTTTGGTTACTATCGAATTATTGCCGGAATCATTTTATTATTGATTCACTTTTTTATTCATCCGCTTACGATTATATAATGACACCTGAAGAATATCTAGAAGGACAGGTTTTATTGATAGATAAACCTTTAAAATGGAGCTCATTTCAAGCTGTCAATAAATTAAAATACCTTTTAATTAATAAAGTTGGACTTCCAAAAAAGTTCAAAATTGGTCACGCAGGAACTTTAGATCCTTTAGCAACTGGACTTTTATTAATCTGTACAGGAAAATTCACTAAAAGAATTTCAGAACTTCAAGGTCAGGCAAAAGAATATACGGGTACGTTTTATATAGGTGCCACTACTCCATCTTATGATTTGGAAACCGAAATCGATCAGACTTTTCCAACCGATCATATCGATGAAGCTTTGATTCATGAAACGGTAAAACAATTTTTAGGCGAAATCGATCAGAAACCGCCTATTTTCTCGGCTATTAAAAAAGACGGCGTTCGTTTGTACGAACACGCTCGTGCTGGAGAATCTATCGAAATCGAAAGCAGAAAAACTACGATTCACGAATTTGAAATTACAAGAATTGCATTGCCTGAAATAGATTTTAGAGTAGTTTGCTCTAAAGGAACTTACATTCGCTCTCTGGCTTATGATTTTGGAAAAGCAATGAATTCGGGTTCACATTTAACCGTTTTACGTCGAACTAAAATTGGCGATTACGATGTAAAAAATGCGATTGATATCACTTTGTTTGAAGAAAGCTTTAAATAATTAAAAACAAAAAAGCACATTACAAATTTGAAAGTAATGTGCCAAGCTCCTAAAACAAGTAATGTTGTTCCATACTCATCTCAAATTAATAGTGAGGCACATTCTTCCCTCCAAATAAGAATGTAGAAAAGAAATCATAAAATCTTTCGAATAACTTTTTCATAATAGTGTACTTTTAATTGTTAAGCATTAAATAAACACCAATAAAAAGAGTAAATCTGAAAGCTATAATAGATGTGGGATTAGTTTTACTAAGTTACGAAATTCTATTGAAGTCAAAAAGACTTTAAGATAATTTTATTAACAAATAATCTGTTTATCAACACATTAATCCGATTAAAGGCGATTATATTTGATGTTTTCCATAATTTCAACCAATTCATCCTGAACTGAAATTCCTTTATCTGCTAAATACCATAACTGCAAATCGGTTTTAATTTTTTCATCAATAGCGCCAACTTCTCTTTTATGTTTGGCCATTAACTCGGTCGCTCCTTTTGGTCTTGGTCCCCAATCTGCACGTACGATTCCGGCTTCTTTACAAATAACGATTACTTTAGGAATTGCTCTTCCGCCATTGGTCAGATAATGGCTCATCAAATCGTCATTTTCATCGCGAAATGCAATTCTTAAATCGATTTTCTTATGAGAAACTAAAGCCATTTTATTTAAAATTGGAAGAATCTGGGCTGCATCTCCGCACCAACCTTCAGACAAAACCAGCCAAATGTAATGATTGTCTAAATTTTGAAGTTTTTCGATAATAGGTTCAGAAATTTTTATGGTCTTTTCCAGCCTGTTCATTCTGGCTTCATTCAATTTGGAATAATTCGTCAAACTCTCCGATTGTTCGTTTCCAGTTGACTTTCCTTCAGATAATAAATCGGTTACTAATTTTCGGTATTCAGCATAAGAATGAGTATTGAATAATGCTTTGGCTACGATGCTTTTCATATTTTCAATTTTTAGGATGTATAAAAATACGAATTTTAGAAAGATGCTGAAATGACATTTGTCACATTTGAGTATTTCAAGAGTTTTAATTCTTAAGACTTACAAAATCTTCTTCTTTAAGTACTTTGAAATATCATTATATTTTGAAATAAAGACTTTATTCTCTCCTTTATAAAACAACGCAACTCTTCCTGCAAACTTAATTGTCTCACTCATTATTGACGGTGAAAATTCAAAAACAGGCGATTGTCTAATGTCTAATATTGTTTCATTTAAATATGGATTTTTATAATAGACCAAGTTATCAATTAGACTTTTTTCAGTCAAAAGTATACTCCAATATACTCCACTATTACTATAGTAATTTGTTCCAAGCTTTTTTACAAAATCAAACTCCATTTCATTAATATTATTTATTAAATAAAAAGAATCTTTAACATCTGTTTCAATTCGAGAAAGAATAACTGGAGAATCCATTTTTTCCAATATGTAATTCTTAATTAAATTTAATTTAGAATTATTGACTAAGAATTCTGTTTGCTTACTCATAAAATTAATCTTTTAATAAACATCATCTTCAGCCGCTTCATTAAACCAATCTAGTATATTTTCTTTTTTGTTCAAACGTAATGCTCTTGTAGTATTAGAACTATCTGGAGGAACAACTTCAACATTTATATAAACTTTATTTCTTGGTTGATTTAAAGAAAAAATTCCTTTTTTATCCAATAATTCCATTGCTAAAGCCATTGCTTCGACACGAAAATTAGTTTCTTTAAAAAAATCCTTTTCCAAATCCTTTTCACGTGCATAAAATAATTCCCTAACAGTTTTAAAATTTTCTTCTCCAAAATCAAAATAAGGCGAATCTCCATAAAACCATTTTGACAAATCTGCATCTTCTTTGGAAGTCTGTTGAGCAAAAACTTCTAAAGCTTCTACAGACCACGCAGAAATAAATGGAGGCAAAGCTTCTCCAGTAGTTACTAATACGCAATAATAATAACTTTCATGATTTTTAAATAAGCTTAAGAATGATTTTTCAGCAGCTAGGGCAATTTCTTTTGCTAATAAAATAAGTTCATCTTTCATTTATTTAAATATAGCAACTTTTAATAATTTCGTTCTTCTTCTTCATCATCTAATAAATATTCGAAAAAATCTGAAAAATCATTCCAAATATCTGGTTCAGATATAGCTTCTAGTGTATCTAATAGGCTAATTTCTATAGAATCTAGCCATATAATTGAAGGTTTATTTTCAGTATCCATTACAAATACGCTCATATCATGTTCGGCTAATACAATAAATCTGTCTGGTATACCTACAGCTTTTCTAATTCTTAAAGTTTCCTCAATGAGATTAGTTGGATCGTCAAATAAAAAAGAATGCATCCAAATACTCCCGTTAAAGAAGTTTGAAATCTCACAAAAGTCAGATGGCAATTTTACATGGAGTTCCTCCCTCAATCTTTTTTAAGTCTTCTTTAGAAATCCCATCATTATCATCAAATAATTTAATGTATCTATCTCGTAATTTGTTAATGTCTCTCATCTCTATCTTTTTATTCTTTAGTATCACTTAAAATAAAATTAACTAAAAATCTTACAAATTTAAAAAAATAACTTAATACGCAAACCTAAAATTATTTTGCAAACATTATTTTTAAAACGAAAAGCACGCGATGGCAGAACATTTTTCTTTTTTTCATAAAAACCATTTCTAATAATGCAGTATAAAAAAATTACAGCTCCTGTAGGTTAAGATTAAACACAGCTATTTCAAATCTATTATAAACAATATATCCTGTATTACTAATTTGAGCAACTTTAAAAAAATCTCTTCTATATAAAAAACCTGGAACTTTTGTCATCAAACTTTCCATAATCAATTTATTTTTTCTATTTTCTTTTTCACAAATCCAACTTTCTCCAACTTTTGCATTTAAACAACGATATACATTTATTTTGTATAATTTATTTGGTGTTATTTTTGAAAGTCTCTTTATAGAAATTTTTAAGTCAAACTTAGATTCAATAACTCTTTTCGCTGTTTCTCTTATTATATCAGTTAAAACAAAATTTTTGCCCTGTTTTTCAATTAATTTTATTAATTGAAAAACAATAATTTCTAAAATTTCATTTTGTTGTTTTTCCAAATTATAATTATAAAACTCCTTAAAATTAAAATCTTCAATATAAACATTTGTACAACCTAAAGCTCCATCAAATTCGTTGTCATTCCCCTTGGGGCCAAATGTAATTTCTATTTTGCTACTATTATTAATTTCTATAGCTGGTAAAAATGCCATAAATATTTCTTTAATAAAATATACCTTAAATCTAAAGGGTATTGCATTAGCAGGAAGATCTGCTAAACTCGTTACTTCTAATGTTAATAATTTAAATTTCATGACAATTAAAGAAAATAATTTCTTACAAATTTAAAAAAATCAATTAATAAAGAGAACCTAAAATTATTTTGCAAACATTATTTTTAAAAATCAGAATATGTCTATATTTGCACAAATTAACGCGACACACACATGAAATATAAAAGAATTCTTCTAAAACTTAGCGGCGAAGCGCTAATGGGTGATTTACAATACGGTATAGACCCAAAAAGATTAGCCGAATATGCTGATGAAATTAAGCAGATTCACAGTAAAGGAGTAGAGATTGCAATTGTTATTGGAGGAGGAAATATATTTAGAGGCGTTGCCGGAGCAAGTTCTGGAATGGATAGAGTTCAAGGTGATTACATGGGAATGCTTGCAACTGTAATTAACGGAA
Source organism: Flavobacterium sp. ACN2 (assembly GCF_002303885.1). GTDB lineage: Bacteria > Bacteroidota > Bacteroidia > Flavobacteriales > Flavobacteriaceae > Flavobacterium. Next base: position 118,228 of record NZ_MRCM01000003.1, read on the forward strand.
TGGCTTTACAAGGCGCTCTTGAAGATAAAGGAATGAAAACGCGTTTGCAGACTGCTTTAAAAATGGAATCTATTGCAGAACCATACATAAAAAGAAGAGCAGATCGCCACCTTGAAAAAGGAAGAATTGTAATTTTTGGTGCCGGAACTGGAAATCCATATTTTACAACTGATACAGCTGCCGTTTTAAGAGGTATCGAAATCAATGCTGATGTTATCCTTAAAGGTACTCGTGTTGATGGTGTTTACGATTCTGATCCAGAAAAAAATGCTTCTGCAGTAAAATTTGATTTTATCTCATTTGATGATGTAATCAAAAAAGGATTAAATGTAATGGACACAACTGCATTTACATTAAGCCAAGAAAACAAATTGCCAATCGTTGTTTTTGATATGAACAAAATCGGAAACCTATTGAAAATTTGCGAAGGCGAAAATATTGGAACTGTAGTAAATATTTAGACTGCTTAGATGGTTAGAATTTTAGATTTTCTAAATTCTCCACAACCTTTAGGCAATCAAAAAACAAAATAATATTAGTTAGTAAATTAGAAGAAATTATTTTTATAGTCTAAAAATCTAATCTTCTATCCCGAAACTTCGGGACAAAAAATCTAAACAAAATGACTGAAGAAATAGACTTTATTTTAGAAAGTACTGAGGAATCAATGAATGGTACTATTGCACACTTAGAGAAAGAATTTCTTAATATTCGTGCAGGGAAAGCTTCTCCAGCTATGCTTGGAGGTGTTTTTGTAGATTATTACGGATCTGCAACTCCGCTTTCTCAAGTATCTAAAATCAGTGTTCCAGATGCTAGAACAATTACATTACAGCCATTTGAAAAAAATATGCTGCAAGCAATTGAAAAAGCAATCTTGATCGCTAACATTGGTTTTAACCCAATGAATAATGGAGATATGATCATCATTAGCGTACCGCCATTAACAGAAGAGCGTCGTCGCGATTTAGCGAAACAAGCAAAATCTGAAGCCGAAGATGCTAAAATTGGTATTCGTAACTCTCGTAAAGATGCTAATACTGATATCAAAAAATTAGAAAAAGAAGGAACTTCTGAAGACATTTGCAAATCTGCTGAAGAAGAAGTTCAGAACTTAACAAACTCTTACATCAAAAAAATTGATGAGTTATTGGCTGCAAAAGAAGCCGAAATCATGAAGGTGTAACCTGAGATTGAGATAAAATAAAAAAATCCGTTTGGTTTATTTAGCCAGACGGATTTTTTTATTGCTATTTTTGCATACGAAAAGTAAATACTTTTCGTTTTTGAAACTATATCATTCTGTATGAAGCTATTTTGTTTTTTGACTTTGTTTTTTACGCTTACTCTTCAAGCGCAAATTCAAATAAACGGAATCGTAACTGATTCAAACAACAAACCTCTTCCGTTTGCCACCATTACCACTTCAGAAAACAATAACACGATTACAGATGTTGACGGAAAATTTATTTTTAAAATTAGCAGCTCAGCTACATCACTTACAGTTTCATACATAGGTTTCCAAACCAAAACTATTGCCTTAATTAACAACAAAACATTTTATTCGGTAGCACTTTTACAGCAGACAGATGACTTAAAAGAAGTTGTTGTTTCTAATGAAAATCCAGCTTTAACCATAATCAAAAAAGTTATTGCTAATAAATCGATAAATGATCCGCAGAAAAAGCTCAATAATTTTGAATACAAAACTTACAACAAACTTATCGTAACCGCCAATCCCGATTCGATTGATGGCCGTATAGACACTTCAGCGGCGTATAAAGATTTAAATAAAAAAATCATTAACATCGATTCTTCCGATTATAAGTTTAAAGAGATTGTAAGCAAACAGCATTTGTTTCAAACAGAGAAAGTTTCTCAATATCAGTTTGGAAATAACAAGCTGAAAGAAACAGTTCTAGGAACAAAAATAGCCGGTTTCAAACAGCCTATTTATGAAGTTCTGGCTTTCAATCTTCAATCTATTTCGATTTATGATTCTAATTATGAATTATTCGAAACTAAATATGAAAATCCGATTTCGAAAAATGCTCCTTCAAGCTATAATTACAAACTGTTAGACACCGTTAGTGTACGAGGTCGCGACACGTACATGATTTATTTCAAAAACAAATCAAAACATAGAACTTCTGGACTGGAAGGGGTTTTGTATATCGACAAAGAAAATTATGCTGTCGCAAAAGCAGTAATGCGAATTAAAGGTGTTTTGGACATCAGCGGAATTCATGAGTTTGAATATATTCCAAAAGAAAAAATCTGGTTTCAGAGCAATACCACTTTTAAAATCGTAAAAGGAAAAAATGATGATGATATTCGAATTTTGGGCGGTACAATTCAATTTGACGGAGATGTTGAAGAGAATTTCGAAACCAGAAAAAAAGTGGCTTCAGATTTTACCTATCTCCTTTCTGAAAGTAATAGTTTTGATATTCGTGTAAACACCGACAGTCCAATAAAAAACCCTTCGCTTTATATCGAAATTAAAGATGATGCAGCCAAAAAACCTGAAAGTTTCTGGGAAGCCTACCGAAAGGAAAATCTTGATTTAAAAAGCCAAAAAACTTATTTGCTATTAGATAGCCTTTCAATTCGAAATCGAATCGAAAAACGCTTAGGAATTGGCCGAAAAATCATTAATGGCTTCTACCCGATTGGCCCTGTCGATTTAGATTTAAAAAAAATCATAAGTTATAACAATTACGAAGGTTTTCGTCTTGGCGTAGGTGGAATTACAAACGATCGATTATCTAAAAACTTCCGTCTAGAAGGCTACACCGCATACGGAACAAAAGATGGTGTTTTTAAATACAGTGTTGGAGGTGGCGTTTTATTAGACAAATACACCAATACTTGGTTTAATGGCTATTATACCGATGATGTGCGAGAAATTGCAAGTACCGTTTTTTCTGTTGATAAACGTGTTTTTAAAATTTACGACCCGCGTCCGATAAACATTAGTACATTTTATGAATATATAGGATGGCGCGCCAATGTTCAAACCAAATTTATTCCGAAAACCGAAGCCGTTTTGGAACTATCGCGAAATTATATCGAGCCAAAATTTGATTATCTTTTTAATCTAAACGGGAATTTATATTCGAATTATATCATGACCACAGCAATGCTTTCTATTGTGTGGGCACCTTTCAGCAATTATATGCAGACTCCAACAGGAAGAACTGAAAGCGATAAAAAGTTTCCAAGATTTACTTTTCAATACACACAGTCATTACCGAATGTTTTTGATAATGATTTTACTTTTAGCAAAATAGATTTTAAAGCCGAATACGAAAAACAGTATTTAAACCGCCAAAAAACAAGTTTGCTTTTACAGGCTGGTTATGCAATGGGAGATGTTCCTATTACACATTTATACAATACCTCTCCGAATAACTTAACGAAGGAAACCGTTATTCAGCGTATCACTTTTGCCGGAAGAAATGCTTTTGAAACCATGTATTTTAACGAGTTCTTCTCAAGCCAATATTTGATGTTTCAAATTAAGCACGGTTTTGACCGAATTAGAATTATGAGAAAAGTTCGCCCATCTTTGGTTTTAGTTACTAGAATGGCTTGGGGAAGTATGGAAAATCCAGAACAACATGTTGGCCCAGATTATAAAACTTTGGATAAAGGTTATTTTGAATCAGGAATCGAATTGAACAGAATCTTTAAAGGTTTTGGTTTAGGCGGATTCTATAGATATGGACCAAATCAGTTATTGAAGTTTGAAGACAATATCGCGGTTAAGATTTCTTATATTCTTGATTTGGGACTATAAAAAGTTAAATTCCAAATCTTTTTTAAATTCCAAATTCCAATTTTCTCTTTGAACGTAAAATCTTTGTCAAAGTTTATTCTAAAAGGTCTTTTGTAGAAACTCCATTTTGGTTTTCTAAATTAATATCTGCTCCATTCTCTAGTAGAAGCTTAATAATCTCTGAATCACTTTCCAATTCCATCACAGCACGCCATAAAGCTGAATTTCCAATATTATCTACAAGATTAATATTTGCTTTAAAATCAAGTAAAATTTTAACCGAATCAATTTTATTATTCATTGCAGACAAATGTAATGCGGTTAAACCTTGTTCATCTTGTTTATTAATATCGCAACCTAGTAATAAAAGGTTTTTGATGATAGAAGCGTCACCATCTAAAACGGCTGACATTAAAAATGTACGTCCGTCTCTATCTACACTATCTAAACCATATTTTTCTAAGAAATCTTTAATTTTAGAAAAATCTTTCCCATATAATAATTTATAAAGTTGGGTGTCGTCAAAAGTTTTCATAACTATAAATTTTTAAAATAAAATCTTACAAATTTAAAAATTTTCATTTGAATATTATTCGAATTATGACTTTATAATTTTAGTTATTAGCAAAGTTTGTCATTTCGACGTAAGGAGAAATCGCACTAAAAATTCCGCATAGAAAATTGCTAATCTTTATTGATTTACGAGTGTGATTTCTCCTTACGTCGAAATGACAAAAAAAGGGATATATAAAAAATCCCAAACTCCAACAATCAATTGGAATTTGGAATTTGGAATTTTAATATTGAAATTTTAAAATTTTTATGGTTTAAGAATTAAAACCGATGGCGAATTATTCAGCCAAATACTTTGAGATTCTATTAGTTTTTTCCAGCTATCTAAACTGATAATCATTAGATTTTGGCTTTCTAAAAATTCTTTCTTCAGTGTTCTATCATTCATTATCATGATATGATTTGGCGCAATCTGCTCGATAGAACGAATTGTTTCCTGAATTTCTCTTGTATTTTTAACTTCTCCTCCAGCATCTAAAACTGTAATCTGAGAACCATTATTATTGATTAGCTTTTTAGCATAATCAATTAAAAAAGCATCTTCTTTACTAAAAACGGGCATAAAAATCTGGTTTACTTCTTCTAGATTCTTATCGATAAAAATACCAACTGGCATTTTCGCTTTAGTAATAATATGTCGTGTTCTCTCATCGAACGGATTGTTTTCAAACAAACCTTCTTTTCCTGTGAACTTATCGATCAAACGATCTGGATTTACAATTCTGGTTGTGAATCCGAGAATTTTCCCCAATAAAGTTCCATCAAAAATAGATTGTCCTAAACCAACCAATAATAAATCATATTCTCCATGGTTTGCCGTATCAATAATATCTGAATCAATATCACTCGAAACTTTAAACAAGCTCTCTAAATTTTGATCTAACAATTGCGATTCTTCCACCACTGGCCCGATCATTTTACGTTCATGTTCTTTAACATCAAAAGAATGTATTTCTGTACTTAAAGAAATATGCATTGCTGTTACAACCGAATTATCCGTTTGCTTTTTAACAAGGCTGTTGGCAATTTTGAGTAATTTTTTCCCTTTTTCTGGAGTAGCAAACGAAAGTAAAATCTTGTACTTACTTTTAGTGCCAATTTCCTCTGGAACGGCTGTGATTTTATCTTTAAAAATGAATCCAATAAAATCTAAAGCCGGGCCCGTCATAAAAGTAGTCACCAATGCCATAATTACCATCATAGTAAAGATTTCTGTTGATAGTACCCCTAGATCGTAACCAATGTTTAAAACAACCAGCTCCATTAAACCTCTTGTATTCATCAGGGCTCCAATGGCTAAACTGTCTTTCCAGTTCTGTCCCATAAATTTCGCTGCCAAAGCACTCCCAAAGAATTTACCAACTACAGCAACCAAAATGATCAAACCGGTAAGTTTCCATAATTCAGGATCATTCAACAATCCGATTTGTGTACGCAAACCTGTGAACACGAAAAACAATGGCAATAAAACAATGATGGCAACATCTTCAACTTTTTCGATAAATATGTTTCTAAACTTATTGTTTTCTGGCATAATCGCTCCAGCCAAAAAAGCACCGAACAAAGCATGAATTCCAATTAACTCAGACGCATAAGCCGAAATTAAAAGTGTTATAAAGAAAATGGCAACAACTGGTTTATTTAAACTTTCTCTCGTTGCATTTAAATCTCCTACTCTTTTTAAGAACGGACGAACGATTTTTAGCATGATAATTACATACAAAATCGCCATTCCGATTACATAAAGTGAACTCGAAAGCGAACCCGCTTTTACAATCGCAATAACAACTGCCAAAATACACCAAGCCGTAATATCGTCTGCAGCCGCGCAAGTAATAGCAATCGTTCCTAATCTTGTTTTCTGCATGCCACGCTCTTGAACTATTCTAGCCAAAACCGGGAAAGCTGTAATACTCATGGCAATTCCCATAAATAAACCGAAAGAAGAAAACTCAACTCCCAATGGAGCATAGGTTTCATAAATAAAAAATGCCAATGATAAACCTAAAGCAAACGGAATTACAATACTGGCGTGACTGATTACAACTGCATCATGCGCTTTGTTTTTTAGCACTTTTAAATCCAGTTCCATTCCGATAACAAACATAAAAAGGATTAAACCGATTTGGCTTAAAAACTGTAGATTACCTAAAGATTCTTTTGGAAATAAAGCAGCCGAAAACTCTGGAAAATACATTCCGACCAAAGATGGCCCTAACACAATTCCCGCAATCATTTCACCAATTACCGACGGCTGTCCTATTTTTCTAAAAAACCATCCAAACAAACGAGCAACTAAAATGATGGTTACGATTTGTGCTAATAAAATAGCCAAAGGATGCTGTAGATTTTCGACCATCGAATGAAGAAAGTCTTTCCAATGATTGCTTTCAACACTTTTCTTTACAATATTGCGCCCAACTTCCAATGAAGCTCCTTTTGAAATTACCCAATATATTAGCGCTGTAAAACCACCAATAACTGTTATGTAGAATAGAGAGTTCTTAACGTTATTCATAAACTCGTTCTTTAGATTTAATTAACGCAAATATCAGCACTGTGAATTTAGTGAAAAAGTAATTCACTTGTTAATTTCAATCACATGTAACAAGTCAGGAAAAAATTGTAATAAGTTTTAGAAATGATAGTCAGCCTAACAGAAATAAATTTATTGCAAATGGCTATAATTTCACCTTTTTCAAAAAATCAGCTCTATAGGTTTCGCTTAAGATTAGCGTCGTGTTTTTGCCGTTTTCTTCAACATGGTGCAGCACAATTTCGTTATGATTAAAAAACTTAATTGCTTTTACCGCCACGATTTCTTTTTTATTAACTCGACAGAAATCAGCATCTGGCAATTCGTTTAAAAGGGTATCGAATTTTACATTTTTCAAATTCAAAAAACTTCCATCGGTAAGCAGTACCGTTTTGTCTCGACTATCACTTGCGGCCGTTTTTATGTACTGAATTTTATTAAAATACAACAGCGTTTTCCCTTTGTCTGTATTCAGCTGAATGAATTTTTTATCTGAATTTGATTTTTCAAAACGCTCCAAAGCTTTTGCGACTGCTTTTTGCAAACGTTCCAATTTTACAGGCTTTGTAATATAATCTACGGCATCGATATTAAATGCCTCGGCCGCATATTCTTTATACGCCGTACAAAAAATCACCAATTTATCTTGCAGTTTTTCAGCCAGATGCAACCCATCAATTCCGGGCATTTCGATATCCGAAATTAACAGATCAAAATCAAGATTCGAAAAATCAGACAGGAGTTTCTCTGGATCATTACATGTTTTTACGATCTCCAATTCCGGAATTTGTTCGCAAAGCATTTTTAGGTAAGTCAATCCTGGAAGTTCATCGTCCAGAAGCAAGCATTTCAGTTTTGTATTCAAGTAAATCAATTTTTAGATGGGCAATATAAACATCGTTTTCTATAAACCTATCGAGTTTAAAATTATTCTTATAAATAATGCGAAGACGGTGTTCGAGCGTTGTATGGCCAAAACCGCTTCGTTCTTTTTTCAGTACTTTTTTATCTGATATTTTATTCGAAACCGTCATAAAAAAAGCATTGTTTTTAAATTCAAAAACTACCGAAATAAAAGCATCTGCACTTTGAAGATCGGCATGTTTGAATGCATTTTCAATTAGATCAATCGAAATTAAAGGCGCTAGCAAAGGCTGATCGTACAATTTGTCTTCTTGATTGATATTGGTTTTAACCTTAAGCTCAAAAAGCGGACTAATTTTGATTTTGTTGATTTCGATTAAATTCAATGCAAAATCTATTTCTTCTTTGGCCGTTACAAATTTCTTTTTGCTTTCGTACAAAATATAATCCAGAACATTGGCCAATTTATCCAGAGCAAAATAAGTTTGATAAGCATGCGACTGAATTGAATTTAAGATATTCTTAAACAAATGCGGATTTAGTTTGGATTCTAAATTCTCCAACTGCAAATCGTTTACCTTAGATTCTAAAGCATAAAAACTTTTTTCTGCATCTTCTTTTGCTTTTTTGGTTTGCATTAATTGATAAATCATAAAGCAAATAATAACAATTAAAAGCAAAAGAATGGTTAGAAAAATGAAAGTTGTAGTATTATTTTGTTGCATTGTTGCTGATCTATTTTTTAGTGCAAAATTACAATAACAGTATTTTTTTCTGTAAAACTAATTGCAAATATGGCAAAAGCTAACGACTAATTGGCAAAAAGCATGTAAATTATCCCATTTTTAAAAATCTTGCATTTTGTGTTAACATAAAGTAAAATAGAATCGAATATTTATGATTTCGAGCACTTTTCACTACATTTGCATCCATTTTTAAAGATTTTATGAAAAACGCTATCCAAGTTGGATTTTGGGAAAAGTTAGCCCGAATCATACTTAAAAACCGAATTACGATTCTGGTTATACTTTCTGCTTTAACTATTTTCTTTGGTTATCAGTGGAAGAATCTTTCTATGACTTATACCGAAGCTAACCTGCTTCCAAAAGATCATATTGCAAATAAAGATTATCAAAAATTCCTTGATAAGTTTGGTGAAGAAGGAAACCTAATTGTTATTGGTTTTAAAGATTCTAAATTCTTTACACCAAAAAATTATGTGGCTTGGACCGAATTAATGAACGGTTTAAAAAAAGCCAAAGAAGTTGATTTAGTAATTTCTTTAAATGACCTAAAGAAACTTGAAAAAGATACCGTAAACCAAAAATTTGTTCTAGCGCCATTTATTGACGAAAGCAAAGTATTGGACGCTGCTTATTTAAAAAGTGTACAATATGATTTGTTTCACAATCTGCCTTTTTACGAAGGCTTGTTGTTTAACAAAGAAAGCGGAAGCGTTCGCTCAGCGATTTACATGAATAAAGCGCTGGTAAATACAGCCGAAAGAAAGGTATTTATCTTAAAAGATTTAGTTCCGAAAATCGATAAATTCGAAAAAGAAACTGGAATCGATCTTAAAGTTTCAGGAATGCCGTATATCCGTACGATCAATGCGGATAATATGAAAGGCGAAATTGGACTTTTCATTGGAGCGTCTTTATTGACCGTTTCTTTAATTTTCTTTTTCTTTTTCCGTTCGTTCAGAGCAACTTTTATTTCTATTTGCATTTTAATTGTCGGTGTAACTTGGTCTTTTGGAACGCTTGGATTATTTGGTTATAAAATCACGATTTTAACGGCAATTATTCCACCACTGATTATCGTAATCGGAATTACCAACTGTATTTTCCTGATTAATAAATACCAGCAGGAAATTAAACTGCATAACAATCAGGCAAAAGCTTTACAACGTGTGATTTCAAAAATTGGATCTTCGACATTGATGACCAATTTAACCGCTGCGATTGGTTTTGCAACCTTGATGATTACTGGAAACGAATTGCTTTTTGAGTTCGGATTGGTAACTTCTATCAACGTGCTTTCTGTTTATACTTTGACACTTTTTATCGTGCCGATTATTTACAGTTTTATGCCATTGCCAAAAGCAAAACACTTATATCATTTAGACAAAACTTATATCTCGACACTTTTAAACACAGTTACAACTATTGTAAAAGGTAAAAAGACAATTGTTTATTGCATTTACGCTGTTCTATTTATTGTGAGTTTGAATGGAGTTAGACAAATGAAAGTTTCAGGAAGTTTGATTGGCGAAATGCCTAAAACAGCCTCTTTCTTTAAAGATATTTTATTTTACGAAAAAGAATTCAACGGTGTAATGCCTCTGGAAATCATGATTGACACCAAAAAGAAAAAGGGTGTTATGAAACCGGCGACAATTCGTAAAATGGATGAATTACAAAATACCATTTCTGAAATTCCTGAACTGGCAAAACCAGTTTCTGTTGTAAACTTGGTTAAATATGCAAAACAGGCTTTTTATAACGGAAATCCTGAATATTACCAATTGCCAACTTCTCAGGAACAGACTTTTATTTTGGGTTATGCTAAAAATGCAACCAAAAACAGTAAAGAAAACCTAATGAAAGCCTATGTTGATTCGACTGGACAATATGCCAGAATCACTACTTTCATGAAAGATATTGGAACAGATGAAATGGCAAAAGTAGAAGGAAAACTACGCAAAAAAATTGATGAAATTTTCCCTAAAGACCGATACGAAGTTACGATTACAGGAAAAGCTTTAGTATTCCAAAAAGGAACAACTTATTTAGCGCACAACTTAATCGAGTCGTTATTGTTTGCGATTTTGACTATTGCAATCTTGATGCTGTATTTATTCCGTTCGTTCAAAATGGTAGCAGCTTCTTTGATTACAAATATTTTACCGCTTTGCATTACCTCTGGATTAATGGGTTATTTCGGAATTCCATTAAAACCTTCAACGATTCTGGTATTTAGTATCGCTTTCGGAATCTCGGTTGATAATGCGATTCAGTTTATGGCGAAATACAAACATGATCTACTTCAAAATAAAGGAAAAGTAAAAAAATCTGTTTTCAGCGCCTTGAGAGAAACAGGAGTAAGTACTTTCTATACTTCTGTAGTTTTGATTTTAGGTTTTGCAACTTTTACATTATCAAGCTTCAGCGGAACAATTGCTTTAGGAGGATTAATTTCTTGTACTTTGGTTTTTGCTATGTTTGCTAATTTGGTGGTTTTACCTTCGTTGGTTTTGACTTTTGAGAAGAAGAAAACTAAGAAAGAGGAATTGGAGGGATTGGAGAAGTAAAACACTAATTTCACTAATTGGCACGAATTAAAAATAAATGGAGAGAATAGAAATTTATTCAAGTAGAAAAAAGACGTCTTTATTGTTAATTATTGGTGCACTGTTCACTGCTTTAGGTTTCGAATTATTTATTAATGCTGAACATTATCTTTCCTATAAATTTAAAAGTCTAATGTTTATAAAAGGAATAGGAATTATTTTGATCCTATTTTGTGGCTTAGGTGTTTACATAGCTATTAGGCAATTAATAAAAAACAAACTTTTTCTTATTATTGATAAAAGTGGAATCAATGTTAATCCGGAAAAGAATTCATCAGAATTTATAAAATGGAACAATATTGAAGGATTTTCAGAACTAAAAATTCAAAGCCAAAAAATGGTTCTTATTAAAATTAATAATCCCGATTATTGGATTGAAAATGAAAAGAATCTAATACTGAAAAAATTAACGCAATTTAATTTTACCAATTACGGTTCACCATTTTGCCTTTCAGCAGTTTCAATGCAAATAAATCATGCTGAACTTATGAAAGTATTAAATCAAAATTTGAAGAAATACAAGAATTAAACTAGGAAGTCAAACATAGTTTGTCATTCCGAGGAACGAGGAATCTCCGCAAGAAACTCCGCTCCAATGATCGCTAATCTTTGTAGAGCTACTTACGGAGATCCCTCGTTCCTCGGAATGACAAAAATGAGAATAAATCATATATTCATATAAAAGATTGGGCTCTCATGAAACCAAATGCCCTAGCCCCGATCGAAGCGACATCCTTTCTATTTTTCCTTTAAAAATAGAAAGATATAGCGAAGAGCGGGAAACAGCTTCAAAAATTAATTATTATCGATTATATTTGCAGTTGTTCAAAACGAATATTATTTAATATCAATTATATATAAAAATGAAACACACAAAAGTTAGAGACTTATTAAACAGTACGACGACGTTACAGGAAGTGAATGCAAAAGGTTGGGTGAGAACTTTTAGAAATAATCAGTTCATCGCTTTAAATGACGGTTCTACCATTAATAATATTCAATGTGTTGTTGATTTTGAAAATACACCAGAAGAGACTTTAAAAAGAATCACTACTGGAGCTGCGGTTTCTGTAATTGGAACTTTGGTTGAAAGTAAAGGTGCTGGTCAGAAATATGAAATTCAGGTGAACAAACTTGAAATCCTTGGAGATTCTGATGCGGAGAAATTCCCAATGCAGCCTAAAAAACACTCTTTAGAATTTTTACGTGAAAACGCTCACTTGCGTGTACGTACAAATGCTTTTGGTGCGATTATGCGTGTGCGTTCGGTATTGTCTTATGCTGTTCATAGCTATTTCCAGCAAAAAGGTTTTGTTTACGTAAACACACCAATCATTACTGGAGCTGATGCTGAAGGTGCTGGAGAAATGTTCCAAGTTACTTCTTTGCCTTTGGATAATCTTCCAAAAAATGAAGAGGGAAACATTGATTTCAAAAAAGATTTCTTCGGAAAACATACCAACTTGACGGTTTCTGGACAATTAGAAGGTGAAACGTTCGCAATGGCTTTGGGTCAGATTTATACTTTTGGGCCAACGTTTAGAGCAGAAAATTCAAATACTTCTCGTCACTTGGCAGAATTCTGGATGATCGAACCAGAAGTTGCTTTCAACGACCTTGATGACAACATGGATTTGGCTGAAGATTTTATTCAGTATGTAATTAAATATGCTTTAGATAACTGTAAAGATGATTTGGCATTTTTAGAAGGAAGACTTCTTGAAGAAGAAAAATCTAAACCGCAGGCAGAAAGAAGCGAAATGCCTTTATTAGAGAAATTAAACTTTGTTTTAGAAAACAACTTCAAACGTGTTTCTTACACTGAGGCAATTGACATTTTAAGAGATTCAACTCCAAATAAAAAGAAGAAATTCCAATATTTAATCAACGAATGGGGAGCTGATTTACAGTCAGAACACGAGCGTTTCTTGGTTGAAAAACACTTTAAATGCCCTGTAATTTTATACGATTACCCAGCAAACATTAAAGCGTTTTACATGCGTCTAAACGACAACACTGAACCAGGAAGAGAAACAGTTCGTGCTATGGATATCCTTTTCCCTGGAATTGGAGAAATCGTTGGTGGTTCTGAAAGAGAAGAACGTTACGATGTTTTGGTTGAGAAAATGGAAAAACTTGGAATTGATAAAGAAGAATTATACTGGTACTTAGACACTAGAAGATTCGGATCGGCAACTCACGCAGGTTTTGGTTTAGGTTTTGAGCGTTTGGTATTGTTTGTAACCGGAATGACAAACATTAGAGACGTAATTCCTTTCCCAAGAACTCCTGGAAGCGCGGAGTTTTAATCGATTTAGTTTAAAAAAGTTTCAGGTTTCATGTTTCAAGTTATTTGGAGCGTGAACTAAAATAATAATATTTGTTTCAGGTTTCAAGTTTCAAGTTGCGGCACGTTCTCAACCTGAAACTTGAAACTTGAAACTTTTAACAAAATCAAATGCTAAAGCAATTTTTAAATTTAAAATTATCCCAAAAATTATCTCCACAGCAAATTCAGCTGATGAAGTTAATTCAATTGCCTACGCAAGCTTTTGAACAGCGTTTATTAGAAGAAATGAACGAAAATCCGGCTCTTGAAGCTGGAAAAGAAGACGATTACGAAGCTGATGAATACGCTAATGAAGACTATGACGATTATGATGATGCAGAATCTGACAGAATCGAAGCAGACGACATTAACATTGACGAATATCTAAGCGACGACGATATGCCTGATTACAAAACTCAGGTAAACAATTACAGTGACGACGAAGAACGCGAAACGCCTTTTGCAGCTCCAATCAGTTTTCATCAAGACTTAATCAATCAGTTGAATACTTTTATTTTGAATGATGAAGAGCGCGAAATCGCTGAATTCCTTGTTGGAAGTATTGATGACATGGGTTATATCCGTAGAAGCATTCCAGATATTGTAGACGATATGGCTTTTACTCAGGGAATTTATACTGATGAAGCAATGGTCGAGAAAATGATGACTGTAATTCATGAGCTTGAACCTTCGGGAGTTGGCGCGCGTGATTTACAAGAATGTTTATTGCTTCAGCTAAAACATAAAACTCCAACTGAATATGTTGATTTAGCAATTGATATTATCGAAAATCAGTTTGATGCTTTTACGAAGAAACATTACGATAAATTATTACAGAAATACAGCATTTCTAACGAACAGCTTAAAAAAGCAATTCACGAAATTGAACGTTTGAACCCAAAACCAGGCGGTTCTTTTACCGGAAACAATAAAGTTACAGAAAATATTGTTCCAGATTTTGCCATCAGAATTGTAGATGGCGAATTAGAATTGACCCTAAACGGAAGAAATGCTCCTTCTTTGCACGTTTCTAAAGATTATCAGGAAATGATGCAGACATACAAAGAATCCCGTGATAAATCGACTGCACAGAAAGATGCCGTTCAGTTTATCAAACAAAAACTGGATTCTGCTAAATGGTTTATCGATGCCATCAGACAACGTCAGGAAACTCTTTTTGTAACCATGAATGCCATTATGCATTATCAGGAAGAATATTTCTTAGACGGCGATGAAACGAAACTAAAACCAATGATCTTAAAAGATATTGCAGATATGGTTGGTTTGGACATTTCGACTATTTCGCGTGTGGCGAACAGCAAATATGTAGAAACGCCATACGGAACGAAACTTATTAAAGAATTTTTCTCTGAAGCCATGAAAAATGATCAAGGAGAAGACGTTTCGACTTTAGAAATCAAAAAAATTCTTCAAAATACTATTGAGGAAGAAGATAAGAGAAAACCGCTTCCAGACGATCAATTGGCAGAAATCTTAAAAGAAAAAGGATATCCGATTGCAAGAAGAACTATTGCAAAATACCGTGAACAGTTGGATATTCCAGTGGCGAGAATGAGAAAGAAAATTTAGTTTTTTCTAACCTCATAAAAAATA
Organism: Flavobacterium sp. ACN2; assembly: GCF_002303885.1. Classification (GTDB taxonomy): domain Bacteria; phylum Bacteroidota; class Bacteroidia; order Flavobacteriales; family Flavobacteriaceae; genus Flavobacterium. The sequence continues at coordinate 133,277 of NZ_MRCM01000003.1, forward strand.
TAAGTTCATTTAAATAGCAAACCCGACAGATTTTAAAAAACTGTCGGGTTTTATTTTATACTAATTTTTGATAAATTCAAAACGCTTACCTTTTGTCAGGCTGAGCGAAGTCGAAGCTCATTTACGTTAGATAGGACTTCGACTCCGCTCAGTCTGACAATTGTTTTCAAAAACAACAAACCCGACAGGTTTTTTGAAACCTGTCGGGTTTAACAACATCTACGAAGACGTTAAATTATTTATACTCGTCTGGCAAAATTTTTACATCAAACAAAAAAGTTCTCTTTTTGTCACTGTAACTGTACACTAAAGTATAATCGTTTTCTCTAAAAACCTGAAGTCCAGGATTTGCTTTCGCAGTGCTTAAAAGACTTTTTCTAATTTCTTCCTGAATTACGCTGATCTCTGCAGTTTCTTTAACCACCTTTATCAAGGTTAAATTATATTGAACTGTTCTTTCTTGAGGCAAAGTCACGCTGTCTAAACGAATTCCTTCTTGAATATTTAGCGGACAGCTTTTATTGTATTTTACAACTAGTTCTTTAACTTCAGTATTTACTTCATCTTCCTTTACGCCAAGATAAAATTGAAAATAAGCCACCAAAGCAACTGCAATTCCAATTAATAATAACAATAAACCAGTCGATTTTCTCATATTTTATATTGTTTTGTTAAGGCTTGTACAAGGAAAACGGATCTATTTTTCCTGATTTTTTTTCATGGCGTTAAAATACGCTGCACGGCTAAGTGGTTCGTATTCTTCGGTTTCACCCAACATTACCAATTTATCATTAGCCGTTTTTCTAAAACTATAATTTGCTAAGTTACCAGTTCTCGTGCAAACAGCATGAACTTTCGTTACATATTCTGCAGTTGCCATAAGCCCTGGCATTGGTCCAAACGGATTTCCTTTAAAATCCATATCCAATCCAGCCACAATTACACGAATTCCTTGATTTGCCAAATCGTTACAAACGGTAATAATTTCGTCATCAAAAAACTGAGCTTCATCAATACCGATCACATCGCATCCTTGGGCCAAAATTAAAATATTAGCCGCCGCAGGAACTGGCGTAGAACGAATTTCGTTGGCATCATGCGACACAACCATTTCGTCATGATAACGGGTATCAATAGCGGGTTTAAAAATTTCGACTCTTTGTTTGGCAAATTGGGCGCGCTTTAATCTTCGGATCAGCTCTTCGGTTTTACCCGAAAACATTGATCCACAAATAACTTCAATCCAACCAAATTGTTCTTTGTGATTTACTGTATTTTCGAGAAACATTTTGTATTTTTCTACCTTTAAAAATGAATAGTTTTTATTACTTTGTACTGGCAATAAATTGATGTAAAAATGTACTGTTTTACATTTTTTCAAAAGTAGAAAATTTTTATCAAACCTTAAATTCGCGACAGCGTATTAACAGAAATAAAAAATTATCTTTTGAATTTCCTTGAGAATAGAAACATTCAGACATCAAATACACTAAAATACCTTATTCACTATAATTTTCAACAGTTATGAAAAAAAAATTGGAAGCTGATTTAATTAGCATTGCACATCGAATTTTAAAACTTAAAAATAAATCCGATATCAATCAATTGTACCTTGAAACTCAGAAATTATACGAGAAATTAACGGTATTAAAATTTGTAGAAGAGAATTTCGACTCTGCAAAACCAACAATTGGGCAAAGCGATATTACTTCTGAATTGGAAACTATTTTCGAAAAAGAAGATGCAGTTCCAACAATAATTGAACTTGAAGCTCCTGCTGAAGAAAAAGTTATTGCGCTTGAGGAATCTTATGAACCTGAAATTTCGGAAGAAGAACCAGTAGAAATTACCGAAGCCATTGAATCTGTGGTTGAAGTTGAAGAACCTGTAATTGAAGAAACTGTTGAACCAATTGTTGCCGAAATTGAAGAAGCAGTTATTGAAGAGCCAATTGTCGAAGAAATTGTTGAACCAATTGCTGAAAAAGTAGAAGAAACTGAAAAACCTATCGATGATCTTTCTTTTACGACTGTTAATGAGTTAAAGCCTATTCCTGATTTCAAACCTGCTTTTGAATTAGAAACCGAGGCGATAAAGGAAGATATCAAAGAAGAAATTAAAGAAGAGCCAAAAGCAGAAACTCCTGCACAGCCAACTATTCAATTTGAAGATTTCGGCATTAATTACGCCGATGCACAATTTGTAAAAGTGGAAAGTTTTGAAACTGTTCCGTCAACGCAAGCTCCTTCAATCAGTGATTTTAAGGAACCTAAAAAAGTGGAAACGGCTATACTTGAAACTCCTGCACAGCCAAAATCGGTAAGTTTGAACGAAAAACTGGCAAGAGGTTTTCATATTGATTTGAATGACAGAATTGCTTTTACTAAAAATCTTTTTGGCAACAGCACAGAAGATTACAGCCGTGTTTTAAATCAGCTTTTAACTTTTGATTCCTATGCAGAAGCAAACGAGTTTATCGAAAACATGGTAAAACCAGATTATAACAACTGGGAAGGAAAAGACGATTACGCAGAGCGTTTTATGGGAATTATCGAGAAAAAATTCTCATAACATTTCCTTTCAAAATTTAAATTTTACATTTCACGAATAACAAAATATGTCAAAATTATATATCGTTCCAACGCCAATTGGCAATCTTGAAGACATGACTTTTAGAGCCATTCGGGTTTTGAAAGAAGTCGATTTGATTTTGGCGGAAGATACCCGTACAAGCGGAAAACTCCTGAAGCATTTTGAAATTGGCACGCACATGCACAGCCATCATATGCACAACGAACACAAAACTACCGAAAACTTAATTGCACGTTTGAAAGCTGGCGAAACTATCGCTTTGATTTCAGACGCTGGAACTCCCGCCATTTCAGATCCTGGATTTTTATTGACGCGCGCTTGCGTAGAAAATAAAATCGATGTAGAATGTCTTCCTGGAGCAACGGCTTTTGTTCCTGCATTGGTAAACAGCGGACTTCCAAATGATAAATTCATTTTTGAAGGTTTCCTGCCTGATAAAAAAGGACGTCAGACTCGTTTTTTGGCTTTGGCCGAAGAAACTCGAACGATGATCTTATACGTTTCTCCGCATAAACTCGTTAAAACTTTAGCCGAATTTGTACAATATTTTGGAGAAGACCGACAAGTTTGTGTTTCGAGAGAATTATCAAAATTACACGAAGAAAATGTACGCGGAACTGCAAAAGAAGTTTTAGCGCATTTTGAAAAAACAGCACCACGCGGCGAAATTGTAGTTGTCGTTGCTGGAAAAACAATAGAAAAAGAAGCGAAGAAAAGTAAATATTCTAAGGACGAAGAAGAATAAAAAATAATATTAGTTCAATTCCATTTGTCACATCGAGCGGAGTCGAGATGCACGTTTGGTTCTCGACTCCGCTCGATGTGACAAATATGAACCAAAAAATATAAATAAAGAATAAATCATGAGCATTCAAGCCTTTTTAGAAAAAGTAAAACAAACTCCAACACAAATCACATTTCCTGAAACGATTGCAGTAATCGAAGAAAATTACAACTTTACTCCAACCGCTTTTCAAAACGGAACACAACATAATGCAGCTGGCGAAAATTCAGGTTCTTGCAAATTGTTTTCTTTCGCGAAATTGCAGAATCTAAGTAAAGAAGAAACATTAGCGTGTTTTGGAGCATTTTATTTTGAAGAAGTTTTAGGCGATCCAAATGGAACAAACCACCAAAACATTAGAAATTTCATCAATTTAGGTTGGGACGGAATTCATTTTGAAGGAAATGCTTTGGAATTGAAATAAAAATATTTTTAAATTCTTAATTATCTATGAAGGAAAAATTAAAAGAAATTGCGGTTATACTCTTTCTGTTTATAATTGGAATTCCTTTGTTTATATTATTTCTTCCCTTAATTATAGTTTTTTCGGTTTTTGAATTCTTTCAAAAAAAACGGTTCAAAAAAAGATATAGTAATTATTTAGTATCGATTGAAGGAAAGAAATTCTTCTGTTATAATAATCGAAAAAATAATCATCATTATATAGAAAAAAATATTATTCCAAATCTTAAAGATGATATTGAACTGGTTTTTCTTGAAGGTAGAAGCATTAAAAATGAATACAATCGAGAATATATTTCTCATATGCTATTTAATGTTTCCGATCGAAAAGGATTTCCTTATTTAATCAAAATCTGTAACGGAAAAGCAGTGGACGAATCAATAAATAATCAATTTCACAACTTAAAAAGTCAAAATAAAAATCCTGAAGATTTGGTAATCTTAATAAACAATAGCTTCGACAATCTAAAATCAACAATCTAAAATCTAAAATCGACAATGCGTTGGACTTTAAAACCAAAACCTTCTGAAGAAAAAGTCAAACATTTGGCACAAGCCTTAAATGTAGAAGATTTTGTAGCAACGCTTTTGATTCAGCGTGGCATTGAAACTTTTGATGAGGCGAAGAATTTCTTTCGTCCTTCTTTAGAACATTTACATGATCCGTATTTGATGAAGGATATGGATAAAGCTGTTGCCCGAATTGAACAAGCCATTCAGAACGAAGAAAACATCTTAGTTTTTGGCGATTACGACGTTGACGGAACAACAGCCGTTTCTTTGGTTTCTTCATATCTAAAATCGCATTATCCCAACATTGCCACTTACATTCCCGATCGCTATGCCGAAGGTTATGGCGTTTCCTACAAAGGAATTGATTATGCAGATGACAACGGAATTTCTTTAATTATCGCTCTAGACTGCGGAATTAAATCGATTGATCATATCGCCTACGCGAAAGCAAAAAACATTGACTTTATTGTTTGCGATCACCACCGCCCCGGAGAATTCCTTCCAGATGCCATTGCTGTTCTAGATCCAAAAAGAGAAGACTGCTCCTACCCTTACGATGAATTATGTGGCTGCGGTGTTGGTTTTAAATTGATTCAGGCTTTAGGACAAAATCGAAATGAAACGATTGAAGATTTAGTTCCTTATCTAGATTTAGTAGCTACAGCAATTGCTGCAGATATTGTTCCTATTACGGGAGAAAATCGTGTTTTAGCACATTTCGGATTGAAAGTTATTAATAGCGAACCAAGACCCGGAATTAAAGCTTTAACACATCAGGTAAAAAAGAAAGTTCTCGATATTACCGATGTTGTTTTTATTATTTCACCAAGAATTAACGCTGCCGGAAGAATCAAACACGGAAATCACGCTGTTGAATTGTTAACTGAATTCAATTTTGAACAAGCACAACAATTTGCTTCGGAAATTGAGCAATACAACGCAGATCGAAAAGATTTAGATAAAAAAATCACCAAAGAAGCTTTTCAGCAGATTATAGAAAACAACGAAGAAGAACGTTTTTCAACAGTCGTTTTTCAAGAAGATTGGCACAAAGGCGTAATCGGAATTGTCGCTTCAAGATTGATTGAAACGTATTATCGTCCGACTTTGGTTTTTACTAAAAGCGGCGACAAATATGCAGCCTCTGCCCGATCTGTAAAAGGTTTTGATGTTTACAATGCTTTAGACGCCTGCGCCGAACATTTGGAACAATTTGGAGGCCACATGTACGCTGCAGGAATGACTTTGAAAGCAGAAAACTATCAAACTTTTAAAAATGCTTTCGAAAAACAGGTTTCTGAAACTATTTTACCCGAAATGCTTACTCCAGAAATTGAGATCGATGCCGAAATTAATTTCTCTGATATAACACCCAAATTAATTCGAATTCTAAAACAATTCGAACCTTTCGGCCCTCAGAATATGACGCCTGTTTTTATGACTGAAAATGCTATTGATACAGGTTACGCTAAAACTTTGGGTGCAGAAGAAGAACATTTAAGGCTTTTTGCCAAACAAAACAACTCAGACGGAATCGCCGCAATTGGTTTCGGATTAGGAAAAAAACTGAATATTGTAAAAAATCAAAATCCGTTTCAGTTGGCATATTGCATTGCCGAAAACGAATGGAACGGAACTGTTTCAACACAGCTTATGCTGAAAGACATTAGAACAAATGGAAGAAATTAAATCCAATAAACCCGATCCCTATCAGGCGCTTCGATATAAAGAATTCAACGTATTTTTATTATTGCGTTTTGCAATGGTTTTTGCCTGGTCTATGCAATTTATTGTTATTGAATGGGAAGTGTATAGTTTAACCAAAAACCCGCTTTCTTTAGGAATTATTGGCTTAATGGAAATTATTCCTGCCGTTTCAATGTCTTTGTTTGCAGGACACATTGTCGATCAAAGAGAAAAGAAAGGTTTATTGGTAAAGTGTATTTTAGGATTTTCAGTAATTAGTTTTGGACTTTTCTTATTGACTTGGCCAAAAGTTGTTGGAGGCTGGTCTACACATGTTATTTTGTATTCGATTTACGCTTTAGTATTTTTTGGCGGAATCGTCCGTTCTTTTATGGGACCGACTATTTTCTCGCTTCTTTCATTAATCATTCCTAAAAAAGTATATCCAAATGCTGCAACTTGGAGTAGTTCGGTTTGGCAGATTGGAGCCGTTATGGGACCTGCCCTAGCTGGATTCTCTATTAATTGGATTGGTGTTCACTGGTCCATGTGTTTGGTTTTTGGATTTTCAATTCTTTCGTTAATTGCCTTATCACAAATTGACCAAAAACCGATTGTAAACCCAAAAATGGGAGAATCTATAAAAGATAGTCTTATGGAAGGATTGACATTTGTATTCAGAAACAAAATTGTTCTTGGCGCATTATCACTCGATATGATTGCGGTCCTTTTTGGAGGTGCCGTTGCATTATTGCCCGTTTTTGCACAAGACATCTTAAAAGTGGGTTCTGAAGGTTTCGGAATTTTAAGAGCCGCTCCTGCTGTTGGTGCTTTTATCACGATGCTTATTTCGGCTTATGTGCCGTTGTATGAAAATGCAGGAAAGAAACTTTTAATTGCCATTTTTGTTTTTGGTCTATCCATCATCTTGTTTGGATTATCGACTTATTTCTGGCTTTCTGTTTTCGCCTTATTTTTAAGCGGATTAGCTGATGGAATTTCAGTAGTAATCCGTCAGACTATTCTACAGCTTAAAACTCCTGATCATATGCGTGGACGTGTGGGTGCCGTAAACTCGATTTTTGTTGGATCTTCTAACGAATTAGGCGCTTTTGAAAGTGGTGCAACTGCCAAATTGATGGGAGCTGTAACTTCTGTTGTTTTTGGAGGAAGTGTTACACTTTTAACCGTAATTTTTACGGCATTAAAATCGCCAACTTTTAGAAATTTAGATTTGAAAAAAGATATGGACGAACACCATAAATTGGAATAAATGAAAGCTTTTTTAGTCTCTTTCTTTTTAATATTTTCCCTTTTCGCCATAGGGCAAAATCTTTACATCAAAACCTACGGAAACGAAAAGAATAAAACCATCATTTTTATTCATGGCGGACCAAGCGGCAATGCCACTTTATTTGAAGGAACAACAGCTCAAAAACTGGCCGATCAAGGTTTTTATGTTATCGTTTACGACCGAAGAGGCGAAGGAAGATCAACAGATTCTAATGCGAAATTTACTTACGAAGAAGCTTTTCAGGATTTAAATTCTATTTATGCAACTTACCATTTAAAAAAAGCTGTTATTCTGGGTCATAGTTTTGGCGGTTTAGTTGCGACACTTTATACCAATAAATATCCTGAAAATGTAAGCGCTTTGGTTTTGGCTGGCGCTTTATTTTCACAACAAGAAACTTACGATCACATTTTAAACACTTTAAAAAAGAAATACAGCAACGATTCTGAACAATTAAAGCGAATCGATGTTGTAGAAAACTTAGATAAAAATTCAGCCGAATATAGAAAAGGATGTTTTGAACTTGCTGGTGAAAATGGCTTCTTTAAAATGCCAAATCCGACAGCAGAATCTAAAAAGCTTTATTCTGATTATGAAGCTGGAGAATTTTACAAAACGAATATTCGAAATAAAAATGCGCCGCTAGCTTTTTATCAAAATGAAAAACAAAACAACATCGATACGCGCGCGATTTTAAAGAAAATCAAATCTGCTGGAGTTCCTATTTATGGAATTTACGGAAAAGATGATGGAATTTTTTCATCGGCACAAATTAATTCTCTTAAGGCAATTACTGGAGAAAATCACTTTGCTTTCCTTAATAATTGCTCGCATTATTTATTTGTTGACCAACAGGCATCATTTATTTCTAAGCTAGAAAATTGGCTGAAATAATCTTATTATGAGATAGAATTTCATAAAAAAGAAAAATCACAAACACTACATAAATAGCTAAAAATCAAATAGTCATATTGGTTTTTTAGCTTTTTTTTATGCTTTTCTTAGTCAAGTATTAATACAAAGAGTGCGTATCTTTGTGGCCTAAAAAAATTGCCATGAAAGATATCGAACAGATATACCGAAACGATTTTGGAATTTCATTTTATTGGAAAGAAGGCAACGAAATTATATCAGATAAAATCCAACTGCTTTTTAAACAAATGGGATTCTATTTTTCAGTTGAAGAATTAAATGAATTTCACGATTTAATTGAAGACTGCGTAACAGACCACAATGATTATGATACACGTGGTGTAAAACGCGCCTTCGATAAGTTTTTATTGAAAACTCCTTATGTTGCGTTGGACTTAGAAATATCTCCAATTGAATTAAATTCTATAAAAGATTTAGTTGATGGTTCTTTATTTCGACTTCATCTCAATGAATACATTTACGGTTCGGGCATGAACTAAAGCATTTCTAACTATTTCAAGAGGCAAATCCTAACTTTTATTACGATCAGCTGAGAAAGATTTTTTTCAAACTTTTATGATTTTTTTATTTAGAATTAATATAAATAATATTTATATTTGTTGAAATAAAAGGATTTACGATGAGAGAAATTGAACAGATATATCATAATAACTTTGGAATAGCTTTTTACTGGAAAGATCATAACACTACAATTTCAGACAAAGTGCAATTGGTTTTTAAAGAAACTGGCTTTTACTTTACGGTTCAGGAATTGAATCTTTTCTGCGATTTGATTGAAGACAGCATGATAGAAAATGCATGTTGCGAAGCATGCGAAATGAAATACTCTTGCCATAAGTTTTTATTGAAAACACCTTGCAATTCTATAGACTTAGCTGTAAACATGACCGAATTAAAATCGATTAAAGATTTGGTTGAAGGTTCTTTGTTCAAAATCGAATTAGATGAATATGTCTACGGAGTTGGCATGAATTAAGAAGCATTCTAAATATTTTAACACCATTTTTTCATTATTGAAATATATTTTGATTCAATTCAAAAAAAAGTATATTTACAGCAATGAAAAAAGCTGCATTTCTATTTACTTTATCACTTCTGGCAATTCTCTTTGTCAGTTGCAACAACAAATCAGAGGAATATATTGATCCGCGCGGAACCGATTATGCGGGTTCAGAAAGTTGTATACAATGTCATAAAGTGCAATCAGATATGGCATTCAAAAGTTCACATTTTAAAGCGACCTCTCCAGCAATTTTAGAAAATGTTTCAGGAGATTTCGATTCTAAAAATCACACCTTCATTTACGATAAAGACACCAAACTAGTCATGGAAAAACGTGGCGACAGTTTATACCAAGTTGTTTATAAAAACGGTAAAGAAACGGCTAAATATAAATTTGAAATTGTATTTGGAACCAAACACGCGCAAACTTCTGTTTACTGGAAAGACAATAATACTTATGAGCTGCCAGTTTCTTTTTATCACTCCATAAACAATTGGGCAACAAGTCCAGGTTTTCCTGCAGACAAGCCGTATTTTGACCGCATGGTAGTAAAAGATTGCTATTCGTGCCATGCCTCAAATGCCAGCAGTCGAAGCGTGAATCAAAATTCTGAAGAAAGAAATATGATGTCTATGGATGTTGAAGATATCATCAGAAAAGAAACAATTGTTTACGGAATTGACTGCGAGCGTTGTCACGGTCCTGCTAAAAAACATGTTGACTTTCATCTTAAAAATCCAAACGTAAAAGTTGCCAATAGCATCACGAGTTTTAAAACCTTAAACAGACAGCAAAAACTTGATGCGTGCGCATTATGCCATGCCGGAAATGACGGAATGAAACTAAAATCTCGTTTTGAGTTTAAACCTGGAGATAATTTATCGGAGTTCTTTCGTGAAACCAAAAGCATTAATGACACAACAAATTTTGATGTTCACGGCAATCAGTATCGATTGATGGCACAAAGTAAATGTTTTATAAAAAGCGATAAAATGGATTGCATTACCTGTCATAATCCGCATGAAAATGCTTCTAAAAACTTGGCTTCCTATTCTAAAATCTGTATGAGCTGTCATCAAGGCTTAAAACATAAAGAAACGACTTTAAAAACAATGCCAGAGAAGTTATTAGCGAGCAATTGTGTAGAATGCCATATGCCGAAAAAAGCATCAGGAGCAATTAAATTTCAGCTTTCAAACAGTAAACAACTTTCAGAATATATTCTGCGAACGCATAAAATCGGAATTTATCCGAATGCGAACTAATTACTTTTCGAATTTTTTAAGTTCGAATTTTTCGCCGTCAAAAACACCATAAGTAAAATATCCGATCCAATCGCCAAGATTAACATATTCGGAGTTTTCTCCAACTGGAATAATCATGGGTAAATGGCGATGTCCGAAAATAAAATAATTGTAATGTTTGGTTTCTAGTTTTCGTTTGGCATACAAAACCAGCCATTCGTTTTCTTCTCCTAAAAACTTCACGTCTTCGTCACCAGAAATAAGTTTATTTTTGACCGACAAGTATTGCGCCAAACTTACGCCAACATCTGGATGCAACCAACGGAAAAGCCATTTTGAAAACGGATTCGTAAATACCTTTTTCATTCTTTTATAACCTTTATCACCAGGACCTTTTCCGTCTCCATGACCAATTAAAAAGGTTTTTCCGTTAAAGGTAAATTCTTTATTATCGTGATAAACCGGAATATTCAATTCGGTTTCAAAATAATCATTCATCCAAAGGTCATGATTACCGACAAAAAAATAAATCGGAATGCCGCTGTCGCGAATTTCAGCCAGTTTGCCCAAAATTCGAACAAAACCTTTTGGAACAACTGTTTTATATTCAAACCAAAAATCAAATAAATCTCCCAATAGAAAAATTGCTTCTGCATCTTCTTTAACCTCATCAAGCCAAGCCACGAATTTCTTTTCACGCGGCAAACTCAATTCTGGGGTTGGCGCACCAAAATGCTGATCTGAAGCAAAATATATTTTTTTCATTTAGAGTTTTAGATTACTAGACTTCTTAGAATTTTAGACTTTTGTCTCTCTGAGCGAAGTCGAAGAGTTTGGAATTTAAAAAAATTGGAGTTTTAGATATTATCCGATGCGTACCATTCTGCAAAAGACGATTCTGTTTCCTGAAGTTTTAATGAGAAAAGAGAAATTCCGGCAGGAAGACGATTTTTAATTCTTTCAGCAAAATCAACCACCATGTTTTCGCTTGTTGGCTGATAATCTACCAAAATAACGTGATGCCCGCGGTTTTTCAATTCATTTGCCAATTCGATATGTGGAGTGGTCTGATTAAAAACAGTTGCATGATCAAATTGATCGACGATTTCTTCTTTTACAATTTTCTTTAGATCAGAAAAGTCAATCACCATTCCGTACTTCACATTCGATCGATCTGTAATTGGCGAACCAATAACGGTTACCGATAATTTATAACTGTGTCCGTGAACGTTCTTGCATTTTCCGTCGTAACCGTACAAAGCGTGACCGGTTTCGAAACTAAATTGTTTTGTAATTCTGATATTACTCATCGATTTTTAATTTTAAGCTTGCAAATTTACAAATTAATTGCCGTTTTTAGCTCTTTTTTTAGCACGAGTATACATCCACAAAGCAATTCCGCCCAAAACTAGAAACGGAATGAAAGATCCAATGACAACGCCAATTTGATAACCGCTGTCTGGAGCATCTTTAATTTTCTCTGCAATGTCAACTTTTTGCATTAACGAAATAATAGTCATGTTCAATAATTTATATAGTGAAAATTTGATTTTAAAATATTTTTCAAAGCTATGCCCCTATTTTTCTAAAATCAATGACTTATATCATACCTATTTTTTAAACTGCAACAAAGCGTTTTTAGTAAAATCAGACAAAACGAGTTTACCTGTAATGGCAGCACGTTCAAACAAAAGAGATTCCCATTGTTCTGTTCCTTCCCAAATAATCTTTTTCATTTCGTACAAAGCTTCAGGATTATATGAACTTAGCTTTTTCGCAAAACTTTCTACTTCAGCATCCAGATTTTCGGCGTTGTATAAAACCGAAAAAAGTCCCTTTTCAAAAGCCCAATTTGCCGATTTCCATTCATGAGCCGCTAATGTCATTTCCGTCATTGCTGTTTTTCCTATTTTTCTGGAAACTGCTGGTTCAATTACAAATGGTCCAATTCCGATTGCTAATTCTGATAGTTTAATATCGCTTTGAAAAGTTGCAAATACATAATCGCAAGCCGAAATAATTCCGACACCGCCTCCAACAGCTTTTCCTTGTACGCGTCCAATTATAATTTTGTTGCAATTTCGCATCGCATTCAGCAAATGAGCAAAACCTGAAAAGAATTCAATTCCTTGTTCTTCATTTTCAACTTTTAAAAGTTCATCAAAAGAAGCTCCTGAACAAAACGTTTTTTCTCCTTCGCTTTTTAAAATAATAACCGAAACTTCTTCATTTCGACTTAAAGAATTAATTTCAGCTGTAAGTCTATTTAATAATTCACGCGGAAAAGAATTACTTGCAGGATGACCAAATTGCACAGTTGCAATATTATTTTGAAAAGAAGTTTCTAAGCTTCCATTTGTATTTTCTAGGCTCATAAAAATTACATTTAAAGGTAAAGTTACGCTTTTGAAAAATAATTCTTTTGAAACTTCTGGAAATTTGTTTTTTGAGAATTAATTGACTTTATTTGTTAGCACTTTGGGGGATTAGCTCATTTGGCTAGAATATCCCCATTAGGAATCGGGAGGGTGACAGTTCAAATCTAGTATTCTTCACAAATAAACGGGGGATTAGCTCATTTGGCTAGAGTACTTGCCTGGCAGGCAAGGGGTGACCGGTTCGAATCCGGTATTCTCCACAAATAATTTAAAAATACCCAAGCAGATACTGATTCTGTTTGGGTATTTTTTTTAGTACACATTTTATGTTTTATATCTACATCATATATTCAAAAACCTTAGACAAATACTATGTTGGTTCCTGCCAAAATATTGAACAGCGTTTAAAAGATCATTTAAATAGCAGAAGTAAATTCACAAAAGTTGTCAAAGATTGGGTATTAAAATATTCAGAAACATTTGCTACCAGAAGTGAAGCTTATCAAAGAGAATTACAAATAAAAAAAATGAAAAGTCGGAAATACATTGAAACCCTAATAGAAACAAAAGGCTAGAGTATCCCGATGCATCGGGAAGGTGACCGGTTCGAATCCGGTATTCTCCACAAATAAAAACCCCTTGTAAATTTAATTTTACAAGGGGTTCATTTTTAGATTTTCTAATTTATTTCTCATTCGCAGCATCATCTGCATCAACTCTATCTTTCTCAGCTTTTTTAAAATCGTTGTTCAGCAAATTTTCCAATTTCTTTTTCTCCCACTGATTTTTTCTGATTGTTAGCACAACAAGAATAACTACCAATATTGCTACAATCGCTATTATGTTCCAATTGATATCCATAATTAAATTTTTAATTAAAAGTAAATAATTAAAAATATCTTTCATGTTATCAAACAGTTAAGTATTTTATTTTTTAATAGAACCTATTTTGATGCAATTATATTCTTTGAAAGATATTTCTTTAAAAAACTGTTTTCTATTTTTGCATGAGACAAAATTCAAAACACGCTATTTTTAATAGTTTATCAAACATTTCCAAATGGATCAAACCTTCAAACACAAAATATTCTCATTCATAAAGAAACCTCTTATAATTGCAGTTTTACTTTTCGTTTTTACTTTAATTGAAATATATTGGGCAATGGGAAGCTTTTCTGACAAAATATCAAGTGGCTGTTTAGATTGTTCTTTTTTTGACGATGCTTATTTAATGACTTTATTTTCTACTGTTTTCTTATCCATAGTTTTTCTGGCTCTTTCATTTATTAAAAACAGTAATCTAAAAATTATACTTCAATTACTAATCTTAATTACTGTTTGGTTTTTCTGGAATTACACCATTTTTGTAGATCGAGAATCTGCTTGGAGCACTTATCTATTTAAAGAAGAAATAAGGTATACTTTTAAATTTTCCTTCCTTCCTATTTCAATTTTATCTATTGTTACAGTATTTACTTTAAACTATATCTCAAGAAAATTATGAGTTCTGGCAAAAAAATACTTTTACGAATCTATTTCATTATCTGGGCACTTTTTTTGCTGGACTGCCTTTTATATTACTTTAAAGAAATTAGTCTTCGTGGTTATTATAGCGATGTAGTTTTATCATGGCTCTGGCTGATAAGCAACTTTGTAATAATTATTGTTTTTTGGAAAAAACTCTTGGCAAAACTTCTTTTGGCAACAATAATTGTAACATTTGCTATTAGCATTATTGCTATGATGCTTCCTTTTTTCGCCTTATTGCTTTCAAGCACATCTTTAGGTTTGTACCAAAATAAAGATTTGAATAAAAATTACAGAGCGCAAATTGTGGGTTACAGTGCGATGGGCCATCCGTGGCTGGAAGTAATTGAGAAGAAAGGATTATTCGAAAAACGAATTATCAAATGCACCGACTCTCAGCTTATGAATGATAATTTGAACATCAAAATCAGAACGGCAAAAGATATCATTTTTAGAAGTGAAAATGCCACGACAATAACGCTCACTTTATTTTACGGAGGACCAAACAAAACCGTTACTTTTGATAAAAACACAGGAAAAATTACTGCAGTAAAAAACAATTAATTTTATAATTACTTAAAAAACTAACTATATGCGTCACTTAAAATTTCTATTTCTTGCATTTTTGCTAATACTTTCTTTTAAAGGCATTTGCCAAGACAAAATTTCACAACAAGTACTCGAACGTTTAAAAGCACAGCAAACCTCTTGGAACAATGGCGATCTCGAAGGTTACCTCGATTTTTATGCTCTCGTAGATTCTGTTCGAATGATTTACAGTGCTGGTGTGGTATACGGAAAAAACAATATTGCCGATTTCTTCAAAAAACACTGGCCGAAAGAGAGAATGGGAAAATTAACTATGACCGATTTTGTTGTTGAACCACTTTCTAAAAAAGATGCTTTTGTAAGCGCAAAATTTAATGTCGAAGCTCCAAATGGCAAAAACAGTTCTGGTAACTTTTCAGGAATAATGCGAAAAATAAATGGCGTTTGGTATTTGTATGTTGACCATTCGGGATAAAATAATAAAGCCGCTCAGTTGAGCGGCTTTATTATTTATTCTTTTTGCATGGGCTGTATAATCAGTTTTCCTTCATTACTGTTACCGCAACAGGTTCATCTATTAAAAATCCAGCTTCTTTGAGCCAATTACCGCACAAACGTATCTGCGGTACAATTACAGGCTGAGTTTTATACATGCCTATAGAGCGCGAAAGCCTATAAAATGCATAAGTTTTCATTCGCCTAATTGATAATACTTTTGAGGTTTTTTCGATTTTAGAAGTTGTAGTTCCTACCTCTTTACTGCTTGTTTTTTCTGTGTAAGTCATTTCAGAAATTTTTTAGCCGGCCAAAAAAATACGGTTTCAGCCTTTCCCGTTGACTTACACCTTTAGAGGGCAGTGGGCGCATTAACGCACCACACGGGGGTACCGAAAACCGCATATTTATTAGGGCAGATAAAAAATCCGCCTTATTGTGGCAAAGTAATCGCCCTACAAAAGATGTAAGTCGCAACAAATGTAACGAAAAAGCTTCCTTTTATTTGTAAGAAAAAAGATAAAAACAAGTTTTAAAACTTATCCAAGCGTTAAACTTTTGATTTTCAAATTCAAACAAATTAAAGTACTTTCGTACATAGCGAAATCCAAAATCAAATTTAAATAATGACAACAAGATCGTTTTTTTTATCAACCACTTTTTTAATTCTATTATCTGCCTGCAATAAAAAAGAAAATACCACAACAACTGCACTTCCTGAAGTGACAGAACACGCAGAAACTGAAACCGATACTCTTCAAACCGAAGATGCTACAAGAAAAGAAAGCATCAATTTATTTACAATTACTCCAAAAGACAGCAGCGATGTTGCTTTTGTTTCTCTTTCAGATATTTATCCTGTAAACGACGAAAAAGATACTCTTGCTTTACCAAACATCCAAAAAATAGGAAAGTACAATGCTGTGTATTTCACTTTTGATAAAAACTACAGAAAAAGATTTTTGTCTAAAACAAACATATCAGAAACCGATTCTGTTTTCATAATCGATTATGCTAAAAACAAACACGTTTCTTTTGCTGTAAAAAACCTAAAAACCGCCGCGATGTTAAATGGTTATTCTTCTGAAGAAGATTGGCCCTACCAAAATTATGATTTTATGATTGGGTTTGAAATCAGCAAAAAATATTTAAGCGGGTTCAGCGAATATTATAGAGATGCTTTGGTATATGTAGGGAAAGAAAATCCGTTTTCAAAAGAACGTTTGAAGCCTATTAAGTGGGAAAAAATTGCAAAAAAGGATTATCCATCAAAAGCAATGAAAAATAACGACCGTACTTTGCTAAAGAACACAGTAACAGGGAATACGTATTTTTACAAAACAGAAAGCTATGAATATTTTTTACAAGACTACTTAGATAGCAATAAAATAATTTATGGCAGACGTCTTTTGGTTCTCGATTCTAAAACGAAAGATATTATAATCGAAAAACTTTTCAGCCAAAGCGAAGGCACATCTCCTTCTCCATTAAATTATGAAAATGGAGAAGATTCTATCGACCAATGGACAGGGAAACTTTTTAAAAATAAACCTGAAGTTGTTTTTGGTTTCGAATATATGTCTTTCGGCTGCCCAAATATTTCAATTATTGACAAATCTAATGAGGAGATTTTTCTGCAATGCGATAATCGTCATTAATAATCATTTGCAACAACATCAATTCTAAGACAACCATGGAACAAATAAAAACACGCATCGCCGAGTGTGAACTTGAATACGATGAAATAAAAGAGTCGTCTCCAGCTTCAGACGAAGAAATACAAGAATTGACTTCTTATTTTTCTCTGCCTTTACCCGAAGAATTAATAAACTTTTATAAAACCATTGGCGGTATCGAATCTGATGAGATTTTTTGTATTTCTTCTGCTGAAAATCTAACCCGATACATGAAGCAAAGAGCCGATTTTGCCCATAATTCTACAGGTATTATCGATATGATTATTGCTTATTGGGGAAATGACAGACCAGAACTTCAGAAATACAAATTGCTTACTCCAGAAGAAACTGAAAAAATAAATTCAAACTTTCAATGTATTGGCTGGATGACATCTGAAGAAGATATAGAGGAGAGCAGCGAATATGTTATTTTTGATCGAAACGGAAACTTTACCAACATTTATTGTCATCAGGATAATATTAAAGCTACTACAGATCAATTACTGGATTTTTTAGAATCTGGTCTTCCCGAAAGATCTCTGGAAAATGTTTTGGAAGAATTATTTGAACGTGCCGAAGGAAATTTGAGCCGTTGGGATTAAAAGCCAATCTATTCATTATAACAAAAAGCCATTTCTGGAAACAGAAGTGGCTTTTTGTTCTAGTTTACATTATGCCCTATTGTGTCATAAATAAAACTTTTAAGATCCAAATTCTATATTTAGGCATCCAATATTTGCATTTCAAATCATCACCTTTCTGCTTAAAATTCATCAAATGTAATTACAAAAGAGAAAAACATGCCACAATCATTATACAAAGTATATGTGCATCTAGTCTTTAGCACAAAAAAGCGTTATCCATTTATTGATGACAATCTGAAAGAAAAATTATGGGCCTATCTTGGAGGGATTTGCAAAGGTTTGGAATGCAACCCTATTCAAATAGGAGGACATGTTGACCATGTTCATATTTTATGTCTGCTGTCTAAAAAAATTACGCAAATGAAATTGGTTGAAGAAGTAAAAAAACAATCATCAAAATGGGTAAAAACAGTAGATTCGCGTTATGCAAACTTTTACTGGCAGGACGGTTATGGTATTTTTTCTGTTAATCCTTCTCAATTAGATATAGTGATAAAGTACATTAAAAACCAAGAAGAACATCATAGAAAAAAGACATTCAAAAAAGAACTTTTAGCCTTTCTAAACAAATATAATGTTGAATATGACGAACGTTATCTTTGGGATTAGACTTTCGCCCTTTCAGGGCTAACTCTCTATATTCATATCAGGTTGGGTTGGGCCTATTGTTAATAGTTAATAGCGCGTTGCGCTATTCTATTGGTTTCGCTCTTTCAGAGCTATTTTTAGTTATAGGCTGAAAGCCTAAAAGACATCAAAATAGTGCAACGCACTATTTCATAGCACTACCCCACATAACTATCTCATAGCGCTATGAGATATCGTTATCTCAATAAAAACCCCATCCTTATCGAACCATAAAAATATCCCGAATTAGTATCAATTCCAGGATCATTCAATTCTCTTCCTCGATAAAGAAAACAATACGAAATATTGAAATTGTTGTGTCGGTATTTTAAACCCGCTTCGGCATTAAAACGAAGTGGCTCCAACTCAAAAGTAATCGGACTTGTGTCATTAAACATGCTTCCTTCGATTGTAGCATCATAAAACTGATAGTTGACACTTGGCGCTGCGTAGAAATAAAATTCTCTAATGTTTGGTTGAGTTTGTGTACTTATCGAAGCATCGTGCATATTAGAGTCATAAATTGGCAATAATTTTTTAAATCCGAATCTTGCCATAAATCCTGTTGAAACTCCTGAGAATATAGTTCCCAGATTGCCTTCTGACTGCCAATGGAGATCTATAAAATCATTATGTTTTGAAGGAAACATTTTTTTAGAATAAATAGCGTGAGCCTGAACCCCTAAAGCATTATGAATCTGATTTTCCCAGCCATATACTTTTTTGTAGCCAATTATTTTATGAAAACCTTCCTGTAATTCCTCACCCAAAGCATTCGGGCCAAGAAAACCAATTTGAAAATCGGTCTTTAAAACCGATTCGCTCTGATAAAAAAAGCTTTTTCCTACTTCAGCAAAAAGATAACCTGCAAAAGGACGATCGTTTACCGTAACGGCTTCTTTGTTTAAAAATCTTGGATTGTAAAGATATTGCCCAATTCTAAATTCGGTAATTTCTTTATTGATTTTTGGATTGTCATTTTTTGATAAAAAACGATAAAAAAGCTCTAGACCATTGGTATAATACATATCATATTTAGACGATGTATATAAATCGTTATCAGATATAAAGCCTATTTCTGCAGTTTTTCCTTGTCCAAAAGTGAGCGTTACGGTCAATATTAGAAAAGCAACAAGCGATTTTTTACTTCTTCTTTTCTTCTTTTCCATTATAATTGATTTTTCCGACGTAACGCATCTCACGTACAATTCGTTCTTTTCTTCTATTGATATAACTTGAAGATCCTGTAGCTTTAAATTTTCTTGGATTTGGAAGAATCGCTGCAATTCCTGCTGCCTGCATTGGTGTTAAACTCGAAGCATCTCTGCGGTACCAATGTTCTGTTGCTGCGTAAGCACCATAAACTCCATCTCCCATTTCGATACTGTTCAAATAAACTTCCATGATGCGTTCTTTGCCCCAAATAATTTCAATTAAAATTGTAAAATACGCTTCTAAACCTTTACGGAAATAACTTTTTCCTTGCCATAAAAAGACATTTTTGGCTGTTTGCTGCGAAATGGTGCTTCCACCTCGAATTCGGCGTCCGCGTTCATTACTTTTATACGCTTTTTGCAATGCTTTAAAATCGAAACCATTGTGAGTTAAAAAAGTTCCGTCTTCACTGGCAATAACTGCTTTTTGCAAATTCATTGAGATTTTTTCAATCGGTTCCCAGTCGTGGTCAAAGTAAACTTCTTTTCCTCCCATTTTATTTTCGATTGCACGAATCAGCATTAATGGTGTAAACGGCACAGGAACATATTTAAAAAACACAACCGATCCTATTGAAATTCCAAAAAACCATAAAGCGGCTTTGATAAAAAACCATTTCACTTTTTCTCCAAAAGAACGATTCGTTTTTTTTGAAGCTGAAGTTTTAGGTTTTGGTTTGTTTGTAGTTGTTTTTGGTGCCGGTTTTTTGGTTACTTTCATTCTATTAAATCTGCTAATTCTGTTCCTATTAAACTGCCTATCGCTACTCCCATTCCGCCCAAACGCACTCCACAGAATACATTCTCAGAAAGTTGGGATACGACAGGATTCTTACTATTTCCGATTCCCATGATACCGCTCCATCGGTGCGCAATCTGAAAATCCTGATTTGGTAAAATTACATTTTTCAGTAAATCTTCCAATCTATTTTGAATAATTTTCGTCTGTCCACATTCAGTAGTTGTTTCTCCTTCAAAATCAAGATTTCTTCCTCCGCCTAATAAAATACGGTCATTAATATTTCTGAAATAATAATAGCCTCGGTCTAAATGAAACGTTCCTTTGATGTCTAAATTGCGAATAGGCTCTGTAATAAGCACTTGCGCTCTCGCCGGTTTTACCGCACCTTTTGTTAATTCTCCTGCAAAACCGTTGTTGGCAAAAAGCAGTTTTTGGGTTTTAAAACTAAAATCGTTCACTACAACTTCGACCTGATTTCCTGCATCGATATACGATTTTACCGTTTGCTGATTTAAGATTAAAATATCTGCTGCAATGGCTTGCTTCAGCAATTCTTGCATCATATTTCCAGTATCGATCTGTCCTTCAAATGGATTAAAAATTAAATACTCGTTACTATTTCCAAATCCAAAACGGTCTATTTCTTTCGAAAAAACATCAGCTTTAAAAAGTGGTTTTAAAATTTCATTGATAAACGGAATTTTCGAAATACATTCATTAAACCCAAATTCATCTTCTTTCAAAAATAATTCATAGCCCCCGTGAGGTTTAAAATCGATTGCCACGTCTCCTAATCTTTTTCGGAGCAATTGCAAACCTTTCCATCGTTTTTCTATAAGTGCTACAACATCTTCTTCTGAATTTGTTTTTAAGTCATCCATAATTTCAGACAGACTTCCGAAACAGGCAAAACCAGCATTTTTGGTACTTGCTCCTTGAGGCAGCATTCCGCGTTCAAGAACCAGAATTTTTGCAACAGGAAATCTTTCGCGCAAGCGTAACGCGGAATGTAGACCCACGATTCCGCTACCTACAATAGTATAATCTATATTCGTAAACCAATTTTTGAGTTCCCAATAGCTTAGTTCCATAAATTTTTTATTTTAAAAAATAAATTTCAAATTTTAAACTCCAAATTCCAATCTTGGGTTAAATTACAATTTTTTAAAATCCAAAACTAAATGAAATTCCAAATTCCAAAAACTTCATTAATTACAATTTTACTCGAACTGTCAGGCTGAGCGAAGTCGAAACCACATCTCGATAAGCCCTTCAACTTTGCTCAGGGTGACAAAATAGGAATTTCTTCACATTGGAATTTTAACATTTTTTGGGATTTGGATTTTAACAACTTGGCCTTTAAATGTTGTATTTTTAGCACCACAAAAAAAAGAATAATTTGATTATGAAAAAAGTAGCAGTAACAACCTTAATAATGATGAGTTTAAATGCTATCGGACAGAATGTAATGTCTCCGGAATTGTTATGGAAATTAGGACGAGTAACTCCACTCGGACTTTCGAAAGATGAAAAAAATATTGTTTACAAGGTTTCAACACCTTCTGTAGCCGATAACAAATCGACTTCTAAACTTTATATTATTCCAGTAAACGGAGGTAATGCAACTGAAATTAAAGACACTAAAGACGTTTTAAAAGACAAAAATATTTCTCCTGACGGAAAATTTGTTGTTTACAATGATGAAGTAAAAATCGACAAAGTTTTAGGTAAAGATTTCTACCCAAGCCTTGATAAATCTGACGCTCAAATCTATGATGGATTGGATTACCGTCATTGGGATACTTGGAACGAAGGAAAGTTTAATCACGTTTTTTATAAAGAAAACAAAGACGGAGCAAAAGGAACCGACATCATGAAAGGTGAAACTTTCGATTCTCCGCAAAAGCCTTTTGGTGGCGACGAAGATTACATCTGGTCTCCAGACAGCAAAAGCATTTTTTATGTGAGCAAGAAAAAAGCAGGAACTGCTTATGCGATTTCTACCAACACAGATATTTATGAGTACAATTTAGAAACTCAAAAAACAACCAATAAAACCGAAGGTAATTTAGGTTACGATACTGCTCCACAATTTTCGCCAACAGGAAATTTGTCTTGGCTACAAATGAAACGCGACGGTTACGAGTCTGATAAAAACGATATTATTGTCGAGTTTAAAGGAATCAAAACTAACTTAACTGCAAACTGGGACGGAACTGTAGATAATTTTATCTGGAGTAAAGATGGAAGAACGGTATTTTTTGTGGCTCCGGTTGATGGAACTAAACAACTTTTCTCGGTTAATTTTCCTGGTTTAACTAAAATCGCGATCAATGTTCGTCAATTGACTAACGGAGATTTTGACGTAAATGATTTAGTTGGTTTGGCTGGCGATGAGATCATTGTTACAAGAACGGATATGAATCATGCAGGTGAGATTTATTCTTTCAACTTAAAGAAAAATACTTGGAAACAAATCTCAAATGTAAATACAGATACTTATAAAACTTTATCGTTAAGCAAAACAGAAAAACGTTACGTTACCACAACTGACGGTAAAAAGATGTTGGTTTGGGTGATTCTTCCTCCAAATTTTGATGCTTCAAAAAAATATCCAACTTTATTATTCTGCCAAGGCGGACCACAAAGTCCGTTGACACAATCATATTCTTTCCGTTGGAATTTCTCTCTAATGGCTGCTAAAGGTTATGTAGTTGTTGCTCCAAACCGCCGTGGAATGCCAGGACACGGTGTTGAGTGGAACGAACAAATTAGTAAAGATTGGGGCGGACAAGTTATGGACGATTACCTTTCTGCAATCGATGATGTGGCAAAAGAAAGTTATGTTGACAAAATCCGTTTAGGTTGCGTTGGAGCTAGTTATGGAGGATATTCTGTATTTTATTTAGCTGGAATTCACAAAAACCGTTTCAAAACATTTATTGCTCATGATGGAGTTTTCAACACTGTTTCTATGTTAGGAACTACTGAGGAAGTTTTCTTTAACAATTGGGATTTTGGTGGGCCATATTGGGAAAAAGATAATGCTGTAGCACAAAAGGCTTATACAACTTTTAATCCTGCAACTCTGGTTCAGAATTGGAACAAACCAATTTTGATTTTCCAAGGAGGAAAAGATTTCCGTGTGCCAATCGGGCAAGGACAGGAAGCTTTCCAAGCAGCTCAATTAAGAGGAATCAAAAGTAGATTTGTTTATTTCCCAGATGAAAATCACTGGGTTTTAAAACCTCAGAATGCTCAGGTTTGGCAAGGCGAATTCTTCAAATGGTTAGATGAAACTTTGTAATTCATAAAAAGAATATTTTGACAGCCGTAGATTTACACAATCTACGGCTGTTTTTCTTTGTAAACCTTACAATTATGTAACATATTGGGTAGATTTACGCTTCGTAAAACAGATTTTTTTAGATAAATTGCAATGTTTTAATAATACCCCATTCCCTCAAATCTTTCAAGCAAAATATGGAAACAAAAAGAAGCTACACCGCAATTAAAGTTTTATTCAGCTATGTTGCATTATTAGCTTTGGTTGTTACAGTTGGATGGTTTCTTTATTCTGAAAATGTAGTTTATAACAAACTGGAAGACAAGATTGCTTTAGAAAAAAACAAAATCATCAGAGTCAGCAGATTGTATTCTAATGTTTATAAAACCGAAAGTTTAGCAAGGCAAACAATTCAGAACAACTCCGAAAAAGATTTTAAAAATTATCTTATCGAAACCGATTCTCTTCGCAAACGTATCGATACTTTAAAACAAGTTGTTACTACCGAATATCAGAAAACACTTCTAGATAGCGTAACATATTTTTTGTCTGAAAAGACAGAAAACATTAAACAGTTAAGAGAAATCAAGAATAAAGCAGACGATGAAACTTCTGTAAATAATGCTATTGATGAAATCACGAAAATGGAGTTTAATTTGAGAAAACTCGAACTTCAGGATTTCACTAAAAACCCAAATCAGTTGGGGAGTTATCAGCGAAGTGTTTTACAGCAATATGTTGATTATTTAAATTCGAATATTCCAGACGACAGCACCAATACACTTAGCAAAAAAGCTTCCGATTCTATTTTGGCCAATTCTAAAAAGCTTTTGAGTTCTGTAAAAATAAAAGCCGAAAAGAAAAAAGAATCTTTAAATTTTGAAGAAAATAAACTGCTTCAGAATGAAATTGCAATTTCAGATCAGCTTAGAAAAATACTTCGAATTATTGAGCGAGAAATCATTATCAATTCGATCAAAAACAATTCATTAAAAGAAAAATCATTAAAAAGAGTCAACGAAATTGTAACGGCTTCGGCAGTTATCGGTTTATTGCTGACGGTTTTTTTCTCGATTCTAATTGTAAGCGATTATTCAAAATCTCAATTGTATAAAAAACAGCTCGAAATCGCGAATTTCAAAACCAAAAATCTGCTAAAAAGCCGTGAACAATTAATCTCGACAGTGAGTCACGATTTAAAAACGCCTTTGAGCACCATTGTTGGTTATTCTGAACTTTTAGGAAATTCAGACATCAATACGAAGCAATCCTATTTTATTAAAAACATTAAAAACTCGTCTGAATATATTACACAATTGGTTCAGGATTTACTCGATTTTTCGCAGATCGAAGCAGGGAAAATTTCTATAGAAAAAGTTCCATTTTCGTTGCCAGAAATCATTGAAGATGTTGCCAGAAATATTCAAACGGTTTACAAGCAAAAAGACATTGATCTTATTATAAATGTAGACGAACAATTTCAGAAACGTATTGTTGGCGATCCATTTCGTTTAAAACAAATCTTGACTAACATTATCGGAAATGCTTATAAATTTACTGAGGAAGGCCATATTCGAATTGCAGCTTACATAAATGACGATCAGTTTTTTACCATTTCAATTCAAGATACTGGAATTGGAATTGAAAAAGCAAATCAGAAATTGGTTTTTGAAGAATTTGCCCAAGCGAATGAAAACATTGAAAAGAAATATGGCGGAACTGGTTTAGGGTTATCAATTTGTCAGAAGATCATTTCTATTCTGGGCGGTAATTTAACTTTAGATAGTATTTTTGGAAAAGGAAGCACATTCATTATTAAACTGCCTTTATTATTCGATAATAGCCAAAACTTTACTGCAACCGAACTAAAACCTAAGACGGCAAAAAGCAGTAAAACACAAACTTTTATTGTTGTTGATGACGACATTAATCTTTTGAATCTAACAAGCGGGGTTTTAAAACAAGAACAACATAGGGTTTATTCTTTTACTAATCCAGCAAAAGCTTTAGCAACCATTCAAACCACGCCTTTTGATTTTGTTATTACTGATATTCAAATGCCGGAAATCGACGGATTTCTGTTTTTAGAAAAACTTCGTGAACTTCCGGATACCATTTTCAAAAATCAGCCTGTAATCGCATTGACTGGCCGCACCGATTTGGATCTTTCAGTTTATAAAAATGCTGGTTTTACTACCGTTATAAAGAAACCTTACTCGCCAAAAATTTTGCTCGAAACGATTCAGCATATTTTAGATCATGAAGAAATTCCGATAACTGAATCTACGGAGGATACAAACGAAAATGCTTCTCAAATATATTCTTTAGAAACTTTGAAAGATTTTCTAGGTCAGGATGAATCGGCCTTGAAAGAAGTTTTGAAGTCTTTTATAGAAACATCGATCGAAAATTTAGGTTTTTTAAACGCTGCTGTTCAAGAGAAAAATCATGAGGAAATAAAATCTATTGCGCATCGTATTGCTCCCATGTTCAAGCAAATTCAAGCAAATGAGATTGGCGAAATTTTAAAAAATTTAGAAAAAGAAGATTTAAATACAATCGATATAAAAGCAACCTACGCCGATTTATCCGAAAAAATAGAAATCCTTTTTAAGGAATTAAAACAAGAGATTTAAGTAATAAAAAAGCAGTCTAAAATTAGACTGCTTTTTTTTATTCGATATTATATTGTTTCAATTTATTGTAAAGTGTTTTTCTCGTAATTTTTAGCAGTTTTGCTGCTTCAGATTTATTATTTTGAGTTTTTGACAAGGCACTAATAATAGTTTCTTTTTCGTTTTCAGACAATGAGAAAACTTCGGCAGTTGCGGCAGGCTGATTTTGGATCTGAAAAAATTCTGCTGGAAGCACATCACTTTCGATAAAATCACCACGAGTTAAAAGAGTGGCACGTTTTACACAGTTTTGCAATTCTCGTAAATTTCCTGGCCAAGAGTAGTTCTGAAAAATAGAAACCACTTCTGGAGAAAACCCAATCACATCTTTATGCAATTGCTGATTGGCTTTTTCTAAGAAATAATCTGCAAAAACCATTAAATCTTCGCCTCGATCTTTTAAAGATGGTGACTGAATTGAAAATTCATTGATTCTATGGTATAAATCTTCTCTAAAATCGCCGTTTTTTACTGCCTCACGTAAATCCTCATTCGTTGCCGTAATAATGCGTATATCGACGTTTATTTCTTTATTGCTTCCTACCGGTTTAATTTTTCTTTCTTGAAGCGCTCTTAACAACTGGATTTGATTTTCGTACGAAAGATTTCCTATTTCATCCAAAAATAAAGTTCCGCCATTGGCAGCTTCAAAATATCCTTTTTTATCATTGATTGCTCCAGTAAAAGATCCTTTTAGATGTCCAAAAAATTCGCTTGCAGCCAATTCTTTTGGAATGGCTCCGCAATCTACTGCAATAAAATTATTGTCTTTTCTTCTGCTTTGCTGATGAATGCTTTTAGCAATGATTTCTTTTCCTGTTCCACTTTCACCAATTATTAAAACAGACATATCTGTCGGGCTCACCAAGTGAATATGATCTAAAAGTTTTTTGGATGCAACAGAAATTCCTTTCACGAATTCATTTTCTCCTGATGAAGACTGTTTTTTTACTGTCTTTTTTTCTTTTACAGGAGCTTGCTCTTCTTCCTCTTTTGGAGCTTGTAGTGCATTAGTAATTACAAGAAGAACTTCGTCTGGATTAAATGGTTTAGAAATATAATCTGCCGCTCCATTTTTTATGGCTTTAACAGCAGTGTTTACATCAGAATATCCTGTCATTAAAATAACTGGAATATGTGGGTGAGAATTTTTAAATTCAGACATAAGTCCGATACCATCAGAATCAGGCAAGCGAAGGTCGGTCAAAATCAAATCGAACGATTCGTTTTTAACTGCTTCACGCGCTTCTGTTGCTGAGAAAGTAGTGGTTACCTCATACGCTTTTTTGATTAGAAATTTCTCTAATAATTTACAGAACACAATATCATCTTCTATCAGTAATATCTTCGGCATTTGTTTGTAGGGTCTTTTTGCTAAAATAATATTATTAAACTTGTTATTTCATAAAATTATGCAAAATATGTAAAAAAAAAAGAGATTGCACAATGCAATCTCTTTTTCACCAAAAACATAAATCTAAATTCACCTAATTATATCTTCAACCAGTTACCATTGACATCTGAGTAAACAGTAGCCTTTTGGTCTCCAACTGATATTTCTAGTTTGTACTCTTTTTTGTCATTGACAAATGCTTTATCCAGTTTTGCACCTGGATAAGCTGTCTGCAAAGCTGTTTTCACAGGTGCAGGCACAGCATCTACTGTAACTTCTGTATATTCTGACTGAATAGCTACAGTTGCTTTAGTGCTTAGAGAAACAGGCAATACATTTGCATGCATTGACAAAGTTCCTAGAACCACTATTGCTGATAAGATTAGTTTTTTCATGATGCTGATTTTAATTATTTTTTAATGATATTTCCAGAAGCATCTGTAAAAATAGTATACTTCTTTTCTCCACTTGAAATCTCAAGTTTGTACTCATTTTTCTCGTTTTTATAAGCTTTTTCTAGCTTAGTATTCGGGAAAGATTTTTCAAGTGTAGATTTTACAGCGGCCGGAACGGCATCTATAGCTACTTCAGTAAACTCACTTTGAGCGAATACTGATTGAGAAATCGAAATTGCTGGAAGAACCGCAGCATTTACGGTAAAACTTCCTAAAACAATCGCTGCTGATAAGATTAACTTTTTCATAATATTTAGTGGTTTAAATTATTTTTTAAGAATGTTACCAGAAGCGTCTGTATAAACGATCGATTTTTCACCTCGAACGGTTATCTCAATTTTGTACTCCTTTTTATCATTTACCCATGCTTTCTCAAGCACTACACCAGGATAAGCTTCATCTAAGCCTTTTTTCACGGCTGCCGGAACTCCATCTACTTCTTTGTATCCATCCTGATCATTTACTGTCTGCACCATTAAATTGGTTGCAGCAGGGGTTTCTGCGTTCATCGACAAACTGCCTAAAACAATTGCTGCCGATAAGATTAACTTTTTCATAGTAATAGTTTTTAAGGGTTAGACTTAATTATTTTTTAATCCAAGTTCCATCTGCGTTAGCAAAAAGATTTCCTGATTTATCTCCAACAGTTACTTCAAGCTTGTATTCAGATTTTGTATTTTTAAATGCTTTAGAAAGCACAGCATCTGGATACGCTTTTTTAAGAGCATCTGTAATTGCTGCTGGAACTTCTTCCAATTTAATTTCTGTATAATCATCTTGGATAGAGATTGTTTTTACGATTGTATTTGCAATTGGCGAAGTTGAAGCAAATGATGTTAAACCTCCCAAAACGATTGCGGCTGATAAAAATAAATTTTTCATGATAGTTGTTTTTTAATATAGTTAATTTGATCTTAGTATTCTTGATCCGGATTTTCACAAGACTTCATTTTCAGATTATTGTGTAATCCAAGTTCCGTCTGCATTAGCAAATAAGTTTCCTACTTTGTCGCCAACAGTTACATCAAGTTTATACTGTGCTTTTTCGTTTTTATATGCTTTAGTAATTACTGCTTCTGGATATGCTTTTTTCAAAGACTCTTTAATCGCAGCTGGTAATTCTTCTAATTTGATTTCTGTATAATCGTCTGCGATAGATACTACTTTTACATTTGTATGAGTAATTGGAGTAGTTGAAGCAAATGAAGTTAAACTTCCTAAAACAATTGCGGCTGATAAAAATAAATTTTTCATAACGTATATATTTAAATTAATAGTTGTTTACGCTTTAAGTAATGAAATTATTATGCCGTAAAAGAAAAGAGCCATGCCAAAGATCGTAAAAACCTGTATTAAAAGACTTTACATCAAATATAACAAAAAAAGACAAAACGCGAAAGGTGTGTAAATGAGAAAAAAGGTGTGTAATAAGTAAACACTTTTAGTGTAACCTTTCGAAAGAAATTCCAAATTTTAAAATCACAAATTCCAAGATTGAGGAGTAGAAGTTCTAAAATTGGGAATTTATTCTGAAGCTTTAGGATTGGAATTTTATAAAAACTTTACAAAATAAAAAAGGCTTCCAAATTTGGAAGCCTTTATAATTATTCTGGACTATTCATTTTAAATGTATCCATAAATGCAGTTGTATAATCACCTGCAATATATTTTGGATCATCCATTAATTGTCTGTGGAAAGGTATTGTAGTTTTCACACCCTCGATTACGAATTCATCCAAAGCTCTACGCATTTTGCTGATAGCTTCTTCACGAGACTGCGCAGTTGTAATTAACTTAGCAATCATAGAATCGTAGTTTGGCGGAATGCTATATCCTGAATACACGTGAGTATCTAAACGAACTCCGTGTCCTCCTGGCATATGAAGTGTAGTAATTTTTCCTGGTGAAGGACGAAAATCGTTGTAAGGATCTTCAGCATTAATACGAACTTCGATAGCATGTAATTGTGGAAGGTAGTTTTTACCAGAAATTGGAATTCCAGCAGCAACCATAATTTGCTCACGGATCAAATCATAATCAATAACTTGTTCTGTGATTGGGTGCTCAACCTGAATACGAGTATTCATTTCCATGAAATAGAAGTTTCTGTGTTTGTCCACTAAAAACTCTACAGTTCCAGCTCCTTCATATTTAATGAATTCAGCAGCCTTTACAGCAGCTTCTCCCATTCTTGCACGAAGGTCGTCTGTCATGAAAGGCGAAGGTGTTTCTTCAGTTAGTTTTTGGTGACGACGTTGTACAGAACAGTCTCTTTCAGAAAGGTGACATGCTTTTCCATAAGAATCTCCAACAACTTGAATTTCGATATGACGTGGCTCTTCAATAAGTTTCTCCATGTACATCCCGTCATTTCCAAATGCTGCAGCAGCTTCTTGACGCGCACTTTCCCAAGCTTTTAAAAGCTCTTCTTCTTTCCAGATCGCACGCATTCCTTTTCCACCACCTCCAGCAGTAGCTTTCATCATAACTGGGTAACCAATTTCTTTAGCTACTTTTTGTGCATGTTCGTAAGACTCTAACAATCCGTCTGAGCCTGGCACACAAGGCACTCCTGCTGCTTTCATTGTAGCTTTAGCAGAAGCTTTATCTCCCATTCGGTCGATCATTTCTGGAGCAGCACCAATAAATTTAATTCCGTGCTCTTGACAGATTTTTGAGAATTTAGCATTCTCAGAAAGAAATCCATAACCTGGATGTATTGCGTCTGCATTTGTAATTTCTGCAGCAGCAATGATATTTGACATTTTCAAATACGATAAGTTACTCGGAGGAGGGCCAATACAAACCGCTTCATCAGCAAATTTAACATGTAAACTTTCTGCATCGGCTGTAGAGTAAACTGCAACAGTTTTGATTCCCATTTCCTTACATGTACGAATTACACGTAGTGCAATTTCTCCTCTATTCGCAATTAATATTTTTTTAAACATCTTATTTTAATTAGATAATTAGACAATTTGATAATTAGATAATTTTAGATGTCTGATGTATTAATTCTGCCAGATCAATCTAAAATCTAAAATCTAAAATCTAAATTTATTTATGATGGATCTACTAAGAATAAAGGTTGATCAAATTCTACTGGAGACATATCGTCAACAAGAATTTTTACAATTTTACCAGAAACTTCAGATTCGATTTCGTTGAATAATTTCATTGCTTCAATTACACAAAGAACATCACCTTTAGAAACAGTGCTTCCAACTTCTGTGAAAACTGGTTTATCTGGAGATGGTTTTCTATAGAATGTACCAATGATTGGAGATTTTATAGTAATATATTTAGAATCGTTAGCAGCTGGTGCTTCTGGAGTTACACTTACAACTGTTGGAGCCGTAACTTGTGGAACTGCCGCTTGAGGTAAAGCTGCCTGAGCAGGTAATTGCTGTACGTAAGTTGCTTCAGTTACATTTGTTTCTAAAGTTGTTCTGATCGTGATTTTTACATCATCCATTTCTAACTTCACTTCTGCAACGCCCGAATTTGCAACAAATTTGATTAGGTTTTGAATTTCTTTTAAATCCATAATGATTCGTTTTTAGTTTTAATTTATTTTTTATCGTAAGCCCATTTTAAATAGATAGATCCCCAAGTGAATCCACCACCAAAAGCGGCAAAGATAATGTTATCTCCCTTTTTAAGCTTATTTTCAAAATCAGCCAATACTAATGGTAAAGTTCCAGAAGTAGTATTTCCGTATTTCTCGATATTTACTAGAACTTTAGAATCTTCCAATTCTAATCTCCCAGCAGTAGCATCAATAATACGTTTATTAGCTTGGTGTGGCACTAACCAGTCAACATCTTGATTTGTCAAATTATTTCTTTGTAAAATCAATTCACTGGCATCTGCCATATTAGTTACAGCATATTTGAAAACAGTTTTACCGTCTTGCATAATATTGTGCTGTCTGTTTTTTACAGTATCTTCAGAAGGCGGAATCAAAGAACCTCCTGCTGGTATTTTAAGGAAGTCACGCCCTACACCATCACTTCTTAAATATTCATCCTGTAAACCTAAACCTTCATAATTTGGTTCGAAAAGAACTGCTCCAGCTCCATCTCCAAAAATAATACAAGTTGCTCTATCAGTATAATCTACAATAGATGACATTTTATCGGCACCAATTAAAAGTACTTTTTTGTAACGTCCAGACTGAACATATGCTGCAGCTGTAGACATTCCGTATAAGAAACTTGAACATGCCGCTTGCAAATCGTAAGCAAATGCATTTGTGGCTCCAATTTCTGTTGCAACAAATACTCCTGTAGAAGCCACCATCATATCTGGTGTCGCAGTTGCCATTATAATCATATCAATCTCAAGCGGATCAATATTTGCTTTTGCAATTAAATCCTTTGCTGCTTGTATAGCAAGGTAAGATGTACCCTTATCAGCATCTTTAAGAATTCTTCTTTCTTTAATTCCTGTTCGAGCGGTAATCCACTCATCATTGGTATCAACCATTGTTTCTAATACTTGGTTCGAAAGAACGAAGTCAGGAACATAAGCTCCAACAGCGGTAATGGCGGCTGTGATTGTATTCATTATATTCTATTATTTATTTTCAAATTATGATTAATTTGAAAAATTTTTAAAAGACCCGAAAATTACAAAAAAAAACGTAACGAATTTGTCTATATTTTCCTAAAAAACGAAAATTATAATCAACAAAAAAAACTCTCACTATGTGAGAGTTCTAGTATAATTTACAAAAACGTATTAAGCAACCGCTTCAGATTTATCGATAACAACTTGCCCTCTGTAGTACATTTTACCTTCATGCCAGTAAGCTCTGTGGTATAAATGCGCCTCACCTGTAATAGGACATGTAGCGATTTGAGCTACAGTAGCTTTGTAATGTGTTCTTCTCTTATCTCTTCTTGTTTTCGAGGTTTTTCTCTTAGGATGTGCCATTTTACTATATTATTTATCCGTTAATAGTTTCTTTAATTTTTCCCAACGCGGGTCAATATCTTCTTCTTTGTTACTCTCTTCCTTTTGTTCTTTTACACTTAACTCATTCAGTTTTGTCAAAGCCTCTGTTTGTAGACTTCCGTCTTTAACACCTGGATGAATTCTTTTGTGAGGTACAGAAAGCGCGATCATTTCATAAATATATTGCGCTATATCTACCTCATGCTCACCATGTGGCAAAATCAACAATTCTTCATTATCATCATTAAATTCGTCTCCAAAGCGAACAATTAACTTCATTTTCCCTTTTATAGGTAAATCAAAATCTTCGCCTGTTAGATCACAAGGCACATTTACTGCTCCTTTGTGTTTGAATTCTAACTCTAACATGGTACTTTTCTTTTCGAAAAGTAAATTAACTTTAATATCCGAACTTTGAAACTCATCGTATTCAAAATTCTTAAAGAACTCGTTATTTATTTGATACTCAAAATGGTGTTTTCCTAGTTTTAATCCTACGAAAGGAATTAAAAATTCTTTTGTTTTGCTCATTTCAACATCAATTTGATCAATTCGATTCTAAAACTAGATATCTGAATTGGGGTGCAAAGATATAAAATTATTACAAATCTAATAATCTTATTGACCTTTTTTTGTTTATAACTGTTTTTCTTTTATTTTAAGAGGTTTTTGGCTAATCTCCTCATACTGATTACGCGAGCGAAAAATATCAATCGCAAGATAGACAGCTTCTTTAAAAGAATTGTAATCTGCCATATCTTTCCCAGCAATATCGTAAGCTGTACCGTGATCTGGAGAGGTTCTAACCTTATTTAAACCTGCTGTATAATTCACGCCTTTTCCAAAAGACAATGTCTTAAACGGAATTAACCCTTGATCGTGATACATTGCCACGATAGCATCATATTTTTCATATTGACTGCTTCCAAAAAAACCATCGGCAGGAAATGGACCAAAAACCATTGTTCCCGAATCGAAGATTTTCTTTAAAGTTGGCTTCAAAATCAGATCATCTTCTTTTCCAATCACACCGCCATCACCAGCATGCGGATTTAGTCCTAAAACTGCAATTTTTGGTTTCACTACACTAAAATCCTGAATCAAAGATTTTCTAATAGTTTCTATTTTTTTTGTTATCAGTTCTTCTGTTAAATGGGAAGCAACTTCGTTTAACGGAACATGGTCTGTAATTAAGCCTACTCGTAAATTATCTTGAACCATCATCATTAGCGCATCACCTTCTAATTCCTGATTCAAATAATCAGTGTGACCCGGAAATTTAAAATCCTCAGACTGTATATTGTATTTATTAATAGGAGCTGTTACCAGAACATCTATTTCACCATCTTTCAACGCTTTTGTTGCTGCTGTAAAAGATTTAATTGCATATTCTCCTATTTTAGGATCATTTACTCCAAAGTTTATATCAACTCCTTCTCTCCAAAGATTCAGAACGTTTACTTTACCTGGAATAATTTGATCTAATTTATCAACTCCATGAAATTGAATCGTCGACGTAAAGTTTTTTCTAACGAATGAAAGAATTTTAGCATTTGCAAAAATAACCGGCGTACACAATTCCAACATCCGAGAATCTTCGAATGTTTTCAGTATAACTTCGCTTCCAATACCGTTTAAATCTCCAACTGAAATTCCAACAATTATATTTTCTGCTTTTTTATTCATGAGCTCAGTTTATTTATTACTAATTTTGATGTGCAAATTTAGTAAAATAAAACCACAATGTTCACAGGAATTATAGAAACACTCGGAAGGATTCACGAAATTCAAAAAGATCAAAACAATCTTCATATAACAGTTGACTCATCAATAACCCACGAATTAAAAATAGACCAAAGCGTTTCGCACAACGGAATATGTCTTACAGTAGTAGCTATTAAAGATTCTCTTTACACCGTAACGGCAATCGACGAAACTATTCTAAAAACCAATATTGGCGATTGGAGAACTGGCGACATTGTAAATCTGGAAAGAGGAATGAAACTTGGCGACCGCTTAGACGGACATATTGTACAAGGCCACGTAGATCAAACTGGAACCTGTGTTAGAATTGAAGAAGCAAACGGAAGTTGGAATTATACTTTTGAATACGATAAAAACCTAAACAATATCACAATCGAAAAAGGTTCGATTACAGTAAATGGAGTCAGCCTGACGGTTGTAAATTCTAAAACGAATGAATTTAGCGTTTCAATTATTCCTTATACTTATGAACACACTAATTTTAAAGATTTCAAAGTCGGAACAAAAATCAACCTTGAATTTGATGTAGTTGGAAAATACATCTCTAGACTTTACTCAATAAACAAGTAACGTTTAGAATCCCACAAAAAAAGCTTCAATTAAATTGAAGCTTTTTTTATTTGATTTCTATATATTACAGTAGCGCCCAAAGCTAAACCACCTAATAGCAGAAAAACAGCATGTTGATTTATTGGCATTTCTGCCTGATCATTACAACTAGGCGAACCTGGCTCATCACAAGCAGTAGCAGACATAGCATTCGCGCTTTTGGCTGTACTTCCTGAAGTTTCTGGAACTGGCGGATGCGCAGGTCCTGCAGTCATTAATAAAACATTTAAAAATAAGGCAATTACTAAAAATGGGGCTTTTAGATTTTTCATAAATTCAAGCTATTGCAAACAGCAATTCTAGATAATTATTGACAAATATTCTTTAATAGAAATTTCGCACAAACGCTTTTCTATCTCCAAAATCTTGGACAAAAGTATAAGTTTTTTAAACAAAACCAACTTTTAAAACCAAAAATCCAGAACAAATTTTAACATTTTTCTTAAAAACACTTCTAATCCTTTTCAGAAAACGTTCTAGAAGAACAACGTTCATTTTCAACATTATTCATAACATTCAAAAGTCTATAAGAATTTACCTATCTTAAAAAAGTATTTTTTTCTCAAAAAATGTCTTTCATCGAATATACGTCAAAAAAAGAAGTTTGGATGCAATTTTAATTACATTCAAGAGAATGTTCTCAAATTAATATATTTGTAAAATCAAAGTACGTATACATCTCAATTCCAAAAGATTTACAAATTCAAATTCAAATCTATTTTTAATTTTAACTAATCAAATGAAAAACCCATATACAGTCGGAAGTTTATACGCAGGTGTCGGCGGTATTTGTTTAGGTTTTGAAAATGCAGGTTTTAAATTAGAGTGGGCAAATGAATTTGACAAAAAAGCCTGTGTTACATACAGAAACAATTTCAAGCACACTCTTATTGAAGGAGATGTAATGCAGCTCGACGTAAAAGATCTCAATAAAATTGACATTCTTACAGCAGGATTTCCATGCCAACCCTTTTCTCTAGCTGGGCACCGAAAAGGTTTTAAAGACAGTAGAGGAAATCATTTTTTTAAAATATTAGATTTTATTGACGAAATGCGTCCTAAAGTAGTGTTTCTTGAAAATGTCAAAAACCTAAAAGGACATGACAAAGGAAACACAATGAAAGTAATTCAGCGCGAGATTAAAAAACGGGACTACACTTTTGACAGTGCTATCTTAAACACTAGAGATTTTGGAAATATTCCGCATAATCGAGAGAGAATTTTCATGGTTGCTTTTGACAAAAAATTTGTAAAAAAAGGGTTTAGATTTAATTTCCCAGAGAAAGAAGTATTAACCAAAAAGGTAACCGACTTAATTACAAAAGAAAAAGTCGATAAAAAATTCTATTACACCGAAGACAAATACATGTACAACATGCTAAAGGAAGCCGTTGTGAGAGAAGACAGAATTTATCAATTTAGGAGGCAGTATGTGCGAGAAAACAAAAAAGAAGTTTGCCCTACTTTAACTGCAAACATGGGAACCGGCGGCCACAATGTTCCAATCATTACAACTGAATTTGGCTTTAGAAAATTAACCCCAAGAGAATGTTTTCGTTTTCAAGGATTTCCAGATCATTACAAATTACCCAAAATTTCAAATTCCAGTCTTTACAAACAAGCTGGAAATTCTGTAAGCATGCCTGTTATAGAAAGGCTAGCTTCTGAAATATTCAAATGCATTGAGAAAGCTGAAGCTAGACAGCTAAAAGCTGAAAAAGTTTAAATACTTAAAAGCATAATTGTTCCTTCAATTTTTGCCAGACAAACTTCCAGATTTTTTTCAATCTCTTTACTCCAGAATCTTAAAATCGTCCAATTTTCAGAAATAAGAAAAGCATTAACTTCTTCGTCACGCTGTATGTTTCTTTCAATTTTCGGAATCCAATATTCTTGATTTGATTTAATTCTTAGCTGTTGCGTTTCCCAATCTTTTCCATGAAAAAATTCACTATCAACAAAAATGGCAATTTTATATTTAGCAAAAGTAAGATCAGGCCTTCCAAATACTTTCTTATTGTTTTTTCGGTATCTGTGACCCAATTTCCATAATGCTTTAGCAAGCCTTACTTCGCCTTTTGTAGCAGTGCTTTTTATCGCCTGCATAGTTTTCCTCCTTTGTTCGGGAGTTAATCTATCCATCTGAAGATTAAATTTGTTTTGGACGGATAAAGTTAAGGCATTTTACAGAAATAGATGTTTAAATAATATGAGCCAAAATTTCAATTTTCACACTTCAAAAAAAAAACAAAAACAAAAAAGCCTTTACATTTCTGCAAAAGCCTCTATACTTTTCTTATTTTAAAATACTGATTCAAAATTTTCCAGAAACCCATTAAAACGAAAAACACCCCAATAAAGACCAAAAATGACGGATGAACAAAATAGCCGTTCACCCCAGCAATCTCAGCTTCATTCGGATTAGTTGGATCATACAAAACCTTAACCCGAGTTCCTTCAATGTAACCTGGAAGAGAAGTACCCTCATTAGACGTGAACTCTATTTGTTTACCTGAATCTGTAACAAATGAAACGTAGGGATAATAGAGCGATCCATTTTTATTTCCAGCAAGAGGTATGGATTTTATAACTGTACCATAAACACTATTTGACTTTTCAATAAAACTTGATTTCTGCTGAAAAAGATAAAAAGCCCCAGATAATAGTACAAAACCGGGTATAAAAAAAATATATATGACAGCAAGAATTTGTCTTTTATTCATCGTTTTCAAATTAAACCTTAGCAAAAGTGAATATTTATTTTATTTTGACATATTTAATAATACCAATCAGCGCGTAAGTAAAATTATATCGCTAATATTTTATAACCTAATTTATCTTTTTTTACTTCGATAAAGTTTTAAAATTTTTATTCGCTGTAATAAAATCACAGGCAAGAACATCGTTTCTATGATTTTTTTTTACCTTTTGTGTTAATATAAATTAGCCCATTGTTTAAATTACCAAAATATATAACATCGGATATTTGCAAAGAATAAAAAATGGAATAGGATATAGATTTTTTTACTAATTGACACGGCTTGAAGGTCGTCAAATACTCATCACAAAAACAAAAAAGCCCTTACATTTCTGTAAAGGCTTCTGTTCTAAAAGAGTGGTCCCACCTGGGCTCGAACCAGGGACCACCTGATTATGAGTCAGGTGCTCTAACCAGCTGAGCTATAGGACCGGTTTAGAGGATGCAATATTACTACTATTTTTCATTCACTCCAAATATTTTAAGACATCATTTTAATTTAATTTTAAATCTTTCTCCGAATCTCAAAATCGAAATTGATTTTCAACATCTTATTCAAAAATTAAAATGACATTTTTTTATTTAATTTCTTGGCAAAGCTCCACTAAAACGCCATTTGTATTCTTCGGATGCAAAAAAACAACCAATTTATTGTCTGCTCCTTTCTTGGGAACTTCATTAATCAAGACAAAACCTTCGTTTTTTAAACGTGCAATTTCGGCTTCGATATCATCAACATCAAAAGCGATATGATGAATTCCTTCTCCTTTTTTCTCCAAGAATTTAGCAATAGGACTTTCGGGATTTGTTGCTACTAAAAGTTCGATTTTATTATTTCCCGTCTGAAAAAAGGACGTTAACACCCCTTCGCTTTCTACTGCTTCCATTTTATAAGACGGAACACCAAGCATTTTTTCAAACAAAACATTAGCATCGTCCATATTTTTTACCGCAATCCCAATATGTTCTATTTTATTTACCATCTTTTCGAAATTATTGATTTACATATGTTCTAAAATAACCGCATTCAGCAATTACATCCTGATAGTATTTCGTATCCGAATAGTCTTTTCTTAAAGCTTTGAACGAGTTCCAAGCGATAAAATTAACTTTATCATCTTGAATTTCCCAATAGCTGTTTATCTTATTGTATTTTTTATTGTAATAATCATTTCGTTCGCATTTCGAAATCAGATACAAACATTTTGCTTTTTGTTCTTTATTCGAAGCTGCCTCAAAAGCTTTCTGATAATACATTTTAGAAACTGAATTATTCGTAATCATTTCTTTCATCGAATCTCTAAATGAATATGGGCCCGACCCGTACCCCACAATGCTCATTTCGTAAAAAGTTCTTCCGTTTCCAAAATGAGAAATATTATAAAACGCATTTCCTAATAAAAGGCTGTTGGTGTAAACATCTTCTTTCTGAGCCAATTTATCCTGCATTTCTTTTATTGTAGTCAAGAAATCCATAAAAGTATATTTTCTTTTCTGATACGCCGCATGCTCGCAATCGTGGCAATCTTTTATATTTCCGTTAAACGGATTTCCTAAGAATTTATAATATTGAACAGAATCTGTTTGCTGCATAAAAGTAATTGCTTCAGGAATTTTGTTTTTGAAAGTAGACTGAATTGCTTGAAAATTATTAATATCCTTCAGTTTTAAACTATAAATTCTTGCGCCAATTTTCTCGATTTCAGATTTATTCGATTTTTCCAAAAAGCTTTTTATTCCCAGCAAATTCTTTTCATTGTCATAATATGCATTTCCATCATTCCAATAGCTATAGCGTGATTCTCCGTAAATCTCGGCCATAACCAAATTGCCTTGTTCTTTATACAAACGCGATAAATAGCTTCTGCTCCATGAAGAAGCATTTTGATAACGAAACGTGTCTCCTTTATAATTTTTAGGAAGTTCTGTGTATAGCCAATTTAAATCGGCTAGAATGGTTTTCTCATTTTTATCTGTCAGCTTATCAATCTTGCTTAAATTATTTACAAAACGCAATAAACGAAGCTGCATTCCCGCCAATTCTGTTTTCGGAAGTGTTTTTTCAGCTTTGCTGTAATTTTTATCTGCATTGGCATAATCGCCTTTTAGCGTTTGAAGATACCCAAGTGAAATATCCCATAAATAAGGCTTATCGGTATTTCCTGCAGCAGAAATTTTTGCAATTAAATCGACAGCGCTATTATCCACTTTCGTCTTATTTTCTGTTTTATTTTCAGCAACAGTTTGTGGTTTTGGTTTCTGATTTTCTCCTTGCCCGTCCGTCTGAAACGAATTGTTTATTTTTTGCTCTAGCGAATTAACCAATCTTGTTCCGAGATAATTTAAATGTTCGCTTTTAGGATCTAATTCGTAGATTTTTTCAATTGCCTGTTTTTCATCTTTATAATATCCGTGAATTGCCCAAAGCGCCGCTTTTTCTTTATTATCTTTTGCCAACGCTAAAGCCTTAGTCCAATCTGATTCGTTTTTTGGCTTGAAGCTATACGCTGTAACCACTCTTAATTCTGGACATTTATCAAAAACCTGAGCATATAAATAGTTCGAAGTCGCGTATTTTTTTTGTTTATAATTAATTCCGGCAACATACGCTAAAGCGCGATAATACAAAGTATTTCTGGCAACAGAACTTTCTGTTTTATTAAAAAAATCAATTGCTTTTTGTTTGTCGTTACTATAAAAACGTGCTTTCATGGTCAAGAACCAATATCTGTTTTTCAAAAACGGATCTGATAAAGTATTGTATACATTTTCTATCGACTGAATCATTTTAGCATCATTGAAAGTTTTTGCCACAACTGGATCGTAGCTCCAATAATCGTCTCCAATAGATACTGTTTCTATTTTTTGAGCCAAATAAAGAAACTCAACAAAGTTTTTTACTTTCTCATCTTTCAGATTCAACTTTTTACCCCATTTTTGCGTGCTTTTATTTTCTTTTTTCGTTTTATAATAAACATGCAAACCTTCTATTTCTTCTTTATTTTTGATGGTATTTTTGTCATCAGAATAATATTTAGGCTTTTCATCACCAATCAAAAAATAATTGACAGTTGTGGTATCAACTTTTCCTTTTAAATAATCTGCCCAATCTGATTTTATATTTTTATTAAAACGAGAATTATGCTGGGTATCAAAACCAATTCCGTAAAAAATACCACCAGATAAAAACAAAGGCGAATACGATTTATCGGCAAAAGTTTCTGGGGTAAAATTTGAATTATAAGATCCTAAATAATCCCAATCTCCGTCTGCACAGGCATATATAATTCCGAATGCAGAAAGCAAAACGGCACTAGAAGCAAGAAATAATCTGCTTAAAAGTATTTTTTTCATAAGTGTTTAAATTGAATTCGTCTAAATCGTAAAATATAATTTCGTTTGGCTTTTCAACAAGATTATCTTGCAAATCTTCTGCCATTTCTTTTAAATCTTTTGGTTTTATTTCCTCTATTTTCAAGAGATCGTTTTCTTCATAAAAAACACCATTTTTATAATTGGAATGTTTTACCCTGAAAAAAATCGGAGTTGTTTTTTCAAAATTGGAATTTTTTTCTAGTTCTCTACTATTCATTTTAGAACGAAGTCCGATCACTTTATTATTTCTAATATGAACTCCCCAAGAATAAATTGGAAAGGCAAAATCTAAATGAAGCGGATATCTTTTTAAACTTTTAAGATATCGGTCTGCCACTTTCTTATCGTAAATAGAATTTAGAGAATCGGGCGCAATTGATCCCATATTGTAATACATCAAAACTCCAGAATCGACATTTGGAATTTTTGTTTTTTTGAAATATTTCACCTGATGCAATCGAATGGTGGCTGAAAGTTTCTTCTGCGAAAGCTTTTTAAAAACTTCTATAAATTTCAGATAATTCTCTTTACTCTTTAAAGTCCAATCGCAATCAATTTGAATTTCTTGACACGCAATTTTATTTTTAGAATTGATTTGTTCTATAAAATCAAAGGTTTTTTGCGCCAAATCCTTTACATCAAGATTAGGCTGGAGCATGACTTTGTTCTGAATAAAAACAACTGGAACAATAGCATATTCTTTTGGATTTTCTTCAAAACGAACAGGACTGATGGGAATCGGAAAATTAGATTCTGGATGAATTCCAATATCAAAATACCTTACATAAAGTTTCTGTACATTGTTTTCCTTCAATGCTTCTTTTTCCGTTTCAGAAAATTTGAAGATTGTTTTCCAGTAATAAAAGGAGATTACGGGTTTTTCACTTTTAGTGCATGACAACATTAAAAAGAGAAACAAAACTGGGAAAAATCGCTTGAACAAAACTTAGGAAAATTACATTTTAATTCAAAAGTAAGAAATTATAGCATTTTAAACACTAAAATTTTTGAAGATTTCCAAAAGTCG
This sequence comes from Flavobacterium sp. ACN2, assembly GCF_002303885.1. Classification (GTDB taxonomy): domain Bacteria; phylum Bacteroidota; class Bacteroidia; order Flavobacteriales; family Flavobacteriaceae; genus Flavobacterium. The sequence goes on from NZ_MRCM01000003.1 coordinate 175,941, forward strand.
CAAATCCTAATAAATGGATAAAAAATTTCAATTAAAGCAAATATAATCGTTATTTTGTGCAATCAAATTGAAAAACCGTTATGTTGAAAGACACCTTAAAATACATTGCATTTGTAATTCTAATATCCATGATAAGCTGCGCCAAAAGAGGCAGCATTACCGGCGGTTTAAAAGATACGTTACCTCCTGTTTTGGTATCTAGTTTTCCTAAAAACTTTACAACCGATTTTAAAGGAAACACTATTACTTTAAATTTTGATGAATATATCAAACTTAAAAACACCAATAAACAGCTAATTATTTCTCCTCCTTTAAAAAATGAGCCATTAATCACGCCTCAGAATGTTAGCAAATTTATAAAGATTGAGCTTCGAGACACTTTACAGCCCAACACAACTTATAGTTTAAATTTTGGGCAAGCCATTCAGGATAACAACGAAGGAAATGCTTTAAATCAGTTCAAGTATATTTTCTCAACAGGATCGCACATTGATTCACTTAAATTAAACGGAAAGATCAAAGATTCGTACGGAAAGTATGTTGACAATTTCGTTTCTGTAATGTTATATGAAGTAAATGATAAATTTAAAGATTCTACCATTTACAAAGAGTTTCCGCGCTACATTACGAATACTTTGGACAGTATGCGAACTTTTCAGTTTGAAAATTTAAGAGAAGGAAAATATCTTTTGGTAGCCTTAAAAGATAAAGGTTCAAATAATAAATTTAATCCAAAAGATGATAAAATTGGATTTTTGAAAAGCTACATCACAATTCCGTCGGACACGGTTTATGAGGTGGAGCTATTTAAAGAAACGTTGCCATTAAAAGCCTTCAAACCTATTCAGGCTTCAGGAAACCGTTTGTTTCTTCCTTATGAAGGAAAACAGGATTTCAAAAATTCAAAACCAAAAATTACACTTAAAAATGGTGACGAAGTTCTTGAAACTATCGTAACGCAGTTTCCTAAAAAAGATTCGCTTCAAGTTTGGTACAAACCAATAAAAGCCGATTCGCTATCAATGGAAGTTGAAAAAGGAGATTATAAAAAAAGATTTTCGTTCAAGATTAAAGCCTTGAAAAAAGATACTCTAAATATTAAAGCGGTACAAAACGGCCAAATTAATTTTAGAGAACGTTTTACTTTGGAAACCGAAACTCCATTGGTAAAATTTGACAAATCTAAAATCGCTTTGGTTAATAAAGATTCTGTTGCTGTTCCTTATACAACAGAATATGACGAATTTGAACAGAAATTATATTTCGATTTCAAGAAAGAGCCTTTGGACAAATATAGTTTCACTTTCTTACCAGGTGCTTTGACCGATTTTTATGAAAAAACAAATGATACTTTATCTTATAAACTCAGCACTAAAGAACATGCCGATTACGGAAATCTGATATTGACTCTTAAAAATGTCAAACGTTTTCCTATAATTGTTGAATTGACCAATAAAAAAGGAGATGTAGTGTTGGCCGACGGATATTCGGAAGGGGCAACTACTTTAGAATTCAACCTATTGCAACCTGATGTTTTTACTGTACGCATTATTTATGACGACAATAAAAACAAACAATACGACACTGGTAATTTCTTAGAAAAGAAATACGCAGAAGAAGTATTTTATAATCAAGAAGAATTTGATGTCCGAGCCAATTGGGATCGGAACGAAACAATCGACTTGGGCATTCCTTTTAATCCAGAAGTGGAGAAGAAAGAAGACGATAAAAAGAAAAAAGAAGCAGAAAAGAAACGAAAAGCTTTTTAAAACTTAATTTCAAACTGATCTCTATCGCTTAAAAAGTCTAATTTTTTACGCGTTTCATACATGGTGTTTTTGTCTAATTCTACGACAAAGACACCATTTTTTTCTTGTGGCTCTAAAATATAATTGCCCAAAAAATCTATTGCTTGAGAATGGCCAATATGTTCGTAATCGTGAGCATCGTTACCAATTCTGTTTACCCCAACCACATAAGAAAGATTTTCTATCGCACGTGCTTTTAGCAAAGCATCCCAAGCATTGGTACGTACTTTTGGCCAATTGGCAACATACAAAATAAGGTCGTAGTTTTCTACATTACGCACAAAAACTGGAAATCTCAAATCGTAACAAACCTGCAGACATATTTTCCAATCTAGATAATCTATAATTACCTTTTTATTTCCGCAGGTATACACTTTGTCTTCGCCAGCGAGAGAAAAGGAATGCCTTTTATCGTAATACTGAAATTCGCCTGACGGAAAAACAAAAAACATTCTATTATAAAACTTCTCGTTTTCTGTGATGACAACACTTCCTGTTACGGCAGCATTTTTTTGTTTTGCTTTCAATTTCATCCATTCAATCGTTTCTCCTTGCATCGTTTCGGCAACTTCAGAAGCATTCATTGTAAATCCGGTCGAAAACATTTCAGGAAGGACAATGAGATTGACTTCCGATTGAATTTCATCAATTTTCAAATCAAAATTTTCTCTGTTTTTACTGGCATCTTGCCAAAAAAGATCGGCTTGGATTAAAGCAATTTTCATCTTATCAATTTTTATATAAAGGTAGAAAACATAAGCTTATCCATCCTTTATCTCTCAATAATTTTAACATTACAATTGCAAAAAAAATGCAGTTTTTGCAAAAAAAATGCGACATGTGGAATTATTTTATATATTTGGAATTCCAACCACAATTATAACTAACTAAAAACCAACCACCAATCATGAGCATTCTCATACTCACTGCATGCATTATTTTCTTGATTTTACAGATTGCTTGGTTCAAAATTAATCCGTTTATCGCGTTTATCATTACCTCCCTTTTGGCTGCACTTTTTCTTGGTTTGCCAATAGAAACGATTTCTCCAGTTTTGCAAAAAGGTCTTGGCGAAATGCTCGGATCTATTACTTTAATTATTGTTTTTGGAACATGTATCGGAAAATTGGCCGTTTCGTCTGGAGCCGCAAATGTAATCGCCAAAACAGTTATGAATTGGACGGGAAGAAAATACGTTCGTTTGGGTTTAATGATTACCGGATTTATAATCGGAATTCCGCTTTTTTACAGCGTTGGATTTGTACTTTTAGTTCCGCTGATTTTTTCTGTTGCGCATCAATTTAAATTATCAAAAGTATATTTAGGGATTCCAATGCTGGCTTCACTTTCTGTGGCACATGGTTTTCTTCCGCCTCATCCTTCACCAATGGCATTGAGCAGTATTTTAAAAGCAGATATCGGTTTGGTTTTAATTTACGGAATCATAGTCGCCATTCCAACCATTTTAATTGCAGGATTATGGTTTTCAACTCGTTTTAAAAACATCAAAACCGAATCGGATCATGAAATTTTAAATGTTGAAGAAATAACCAATCAAGGAAAATTACCAAGTTTTGGTTTGAGTTTATTCTCTGCTTTATTTCCCGTTTTCGGATTAACGATTACTTCTCTACTACCATTAATTTCAGATAATGAAAAACTAATCGCTATCTGCAAAATTATTGGAGACCCTAGCATTATTATGCTTTTATCACTTCTTTTATGCACTTATACTTTAGGAATTAAAATGAACAGAAGCATGTCATCTGTTATGGACGATTATACACAAGCGATAAAAGATGTTGCTTTAATTGTCCTAATTGTTGGTGGCGCGGGCTGTTTAAAAGAAGTTATGATTGTAAGTGGCGTAAACGAAACCATTGTTGCTACTTTAAACCAAGTCAATATTCATCCGTTTTTATTAGCCTGGATGATGGCCGCCATCATTCGTATTTGTGTTGGTTCGGCAACTGCTGCAGGTTTAATGACTGCGAGTGTTTTATTACCTTTACTACAATCTAATGATCTCGACCCCAATCTCTTTGTACTCTCTGTCGGTGCCGGAAGTTTAATGTGTTCGCATGTAAACGATCCGAGTTTCTGGATGTTCAAAGAATATTTCAATATCAGTCTAAAAGACACTTTTAAATCCTGGACCGTAATGGAATCTTTGGTTTCTGTTTTAGGAATTGTATTTATATTTATTTTAAACGCTTTAATACATTAAAATCATGAGTTTAAATCCGCAAGAAAAATTCGAAAGCCTAGGTTTGTCACTTCCCCCTGCTCCACAGCCTTTAGGAATTTACAAACCCTATTTAGTAGACGGCAAATACTTGTATCTTTCAGGACACGGACCTGTACAAGACGATAAATCATTAATCATCGGACGCATTGGAGAAGATATGGATATTGAAGCAGGAAAATTAGCAGCAAGACAAGTTGGACTAACTATGCTTTCTACCATCGTAACCAATTTTGGAAGCTTAAGCAAAGTAAAAAGAGTGATCAAAGTTCTCGGAATGGTGAATTGCACTTCTGATTTCTTAAAACATCCGTATGTAATTAATGGATGCAGCGAATTATTTGTAGAAGTTTGGGGGCAAGAAAACGGAATCGGAGTAAGAAGCGCAGTCGGATTTGGTTCGCTTCCTGATAATATTCCTGTCGAAGTTGAAGCTCTTTTTGAATTGCACTAATTTTTTCCTAACACATTATTTTAAACACATAGAAACATAGGTTTATATTATTTGAATTTTTAAAGATTGAAATAAATGAGACAAGTCATTTTCTTATTAATGGAAAGTGAAACGCCTTAAACAGCCTCCAAAATCTATGTTTCTATGTGCTTAAATAAAACTCAATGTTTTACAACTAGCTAAAAACCAAGAACCATGCAAAAGAACTGGTGGGAAATAAAATCCGAAACTCTTATCGACACTCCGTTTTTAGCAGTTTACGAAGATCGAGTACGTCAAAATATCGAAAAGTTGATTTCTTATGTGAAAGGCGACACGCAAAGATTGCGTCCGCATATAAAAACACATAAAAATGCCGAAGTTTTAGAGCTTTTTAAAATTTACAACATTAAGAAAATAAAATGCGCTACAATTTCGGAAGCAGAGCTTGCTGCAAATCAGCAAATTGAAGACATTCTTTTAGCGTATCAGCCTGTTGGATTAAAAGCGGAAAGATGGATTTCATTAATTAAAAAATTCCCTGAAACTCATTTTTCAACTATTGTAGACAATCTGAAAACAGCTTCAGATTTAAATGAAATTGCCAAAAGAAATAATCTGGTTCTTTCCGTTTATTTGGATTTAAATACAGGAATGAACCGAACTGGTTTTTCGATTTCAGAAAATTGGACAGGGTTAATTGATTCCATTTTACAATTAAAAAACATTCAATTTGAAGGAATCCATATTTATGACGGCCATATAAAAGGAACTGTTGAAGAAAGAAATTCAGAAGCTTCTAAGTCTTTTGAACAGATTATTAATAAAGCAGAAAACTTTAAAATTGTCGCTGGCGGTTCTAATACTTTTCCGTTTTATGCAGCGCAGGAAAATGTAGAATGCAGTCCGGGAACTTTTGTTTTTTGGGATTCGAATTATCAAATTCATTTATCCGAACAAGATTTCAAACCTGCTTTAGTAATCGTTGGAACTATTATTTCTAAACCAACTAAAAACACATTTTGCGTAGATATTGGTTATAAAGCCGTTTCATCTGAAAATCCGATTGACAAAAGATTGACCATTCTAAATGATGAAAATTTGATTCCAACCGCACATTCAGAAGAACATTTGATTCTTGAAAATAAAGGCCAAAACGAATATGAAATTGGCGACATTATTTATGCTGGACCTTATCATGTCTGCCCGACTGTTGCTTTGTACGATAATCTTCAGGCAGTAAACAAAAAACAGCAAATTTACGCGCAATGGCCAGTTGGCGCCCGAGGCCGAAAAAATACTATTTAAATTTTAAATCCTATGTTTATACTAGATGCCCACTTAGATCTCAGCATGAATGCAATGGAATGGAATCGAGATCTGAGAAACGATGTTCCGACTTTACGAAACTTAGAAAAAGGAATGACCGACAAACCAGATCGCGAACGCGCCACGGTTTCTTTTCCTGATCTTAGAAAAGGAAATATCGGAATTGTGGTCGCCACTCAAATTGCACGATTTGTAAAACCTGACAGCATAATTCCGGGGTGGAATTCTCCAGAACAAGCTTGGGCACAAACACAAGGTCAACTTGCGTGGTATAAAAGCATGGAAGAAGCAGGAGAAATGACGCAGATTACAGACAAAAAATCGCTTTTAAATCATTTTAATGTATGGAATGATGGAACTCCAAACGACAAAAAACCAATTGGATATATATTAAGTTTGGAAGGAGCCGATTCTATTATTAATGTTTCTTATCTCGAAAAAGCTTATCATTACGGATTGAGAGCTGTTGGTCCTGCACATTATGGTCCAGGCCGATATGCAAACGGAACGGATGCAACTGGAAAAATGAATCAGAACGGAATTGATTTGTTGAAAGAAATGGAGCGTTTAAATATTATTCTCGATGCAACGCATTTGTGCGACGATGCTTTTTGGCAGGCCTTGAATCATTTTAACGGCGCAGTTTGGGCAAGCCACAACAATTGCAGGGCTTTAGTTGATCATAATAGGCAATATAGCGATGAAATGATCCAAGCTTTAGTTTCAAGAGGAGCCGTTATTGGCGGTGCTTTAGATGCTTGGATGATGGTTCCAAATTGGGAAAGAGGAATTTCTGATCCTAAAAAAATGAATTGCAGCTTAGAAACTGCTTTTCAGCACATGGATCATATTTGCCAGCTTGCGGGAAATGCAAATCATATCGGAATTGGTTCTGATTTGGATGGCGCTTTTGGAACAGAACAATGTCCGTATGATTTAGATACGATTGCTGATTTACAAAAATTGGTTCTGATATTTAAAAATCATGGTTATTCTGATGAAGATTTAAAAAAGATCTTTCATCAAAATTGGATTGATTTTTTAGTAAAACATTGGGATTAGATCACAATCAGACTTGGAACGGCGCTTTTGTATTTCTGTAATTTTTCGTGATTGGGTTCTTCTTCGGTAATTACATAATTCACTTCAGATAAATTAGCAATTTTCATTTTAAGAACTGTATTTAATTTTTCTGTAATAGTCAAAACTGCCGTTTTTTTAGAAGCCTGAATCATTGCTTTTTTTACCTGAACGGTTTCCCAATCAGAATCAGAATAACCGCCGTCTACGTCTAAAGCATTTGTTCCTAAAACCAAAAGATCTGCTTTTATGTTGGCCAATTGATGAAAAGCTTCTCCGCTCACACACATCTGACTATAAGAAGAAATGCTTCCGCCAATCATGATCGTTTTAATATTAGGTTTGTCTAAAAGCTGAACCGCAGTTAAAGCCGTAATCGTAAAAACAGTTAAATTAAGATCGTTTGGAATTAATCGGATGAACTCTCGAATGGTAGTTCCGCCATCAACAATTAAAACCATTCCGTCATGAAGAAGGCCAACCGCTTTTTGTGCAATAACTTGTTTAGCTTCGACAGCATAAGTCTGGTTTGATGAAGAATAGTGATATCCTTTTGTCATGGCGCCGCCTTTTACTTTAATTAAAAGTGCGTCAGCGTCAAGTTCATTAATATCACGACGAACAGTATCTTCGGAAACACCAAGTTTAGCCGAAAGAGTTTCAAAACTCACACGCGTGTGCAAATTGATCTCTTTTAGAATATGATTTTTACGTTCTTCTTTACTGTAATTTAAAACTTCATTTTCAGTGCTCATGCCGATTGTTTTTTTCTAATTACAAAAATAAACATTTCATCAAATAATTCATCGAAACCAAAAGCCGTATTGGCAATAAAAATTTTCAATAAATTAGTTTAAAAGCATTTTAATGTTTTTAAAACTGTTTTTAATAAAAATCTAAAGTTTTTCTCCTATGAAAAAATTCCTTTTTTTATTTTTTGTTCTTTCTTTTTTAAACGGAAAAGCACAAAACTCCCAACAAAACATTTCTATTATCCCCGCTCCAAATTTGTACAAATTGACTGGAGATAGCATTCGGATAAATGGAAAAGTACAGATTAATTTTAAAAATAAAAATTATAGTGAAAAGGAATTAAAATCGGCTAAAATTTTAGAATCAGTATTGAATGCGAAAGCCAATTCGAAAAAATCGAATCTTAAAATTGAATTTGATTCAAGCAAAAATCTTTCGCCCAAAGAAGGATATAAAATTGAAATTACTTCGAATAAAATTACAATTATTGGTCAAGAAGAAGGACTTTTTTATGCCGTTCAATCTTTATTGCAGCTCCTTCCGAACAAAATTTCTACCGAAATAAAATTGCCATGCGTAATTATCGAAGATTCCCCTCGATATTCTTACCGAGGCTTACATTTAGACGTCTGCCGTCATTTCTTCTCCGTTGATGTTATAAAAGATTTTATTGCACAAATGGCCAGTTATAAATTAAATAATTTTCATTGGCATTTAACCGACGATCAAGGTTGGAGAATTGAGATTAAAAAATATCCAAAACTAACTGAAATCGGATCGAAAAGAAATCAGACTTTAGTCGGAAATAAATTCGAAAGAACTCCTTTTTTCTTTGACGGAAATCCTTATGGAGGATTTTATACGCAAGAAGAAATCAAGGAAGTTGTAAAATTTGCCGAAGAGAATTATGTGAATATAATTCCAGAAATCGAAATGCCAGGGCATGCGTCGGCGGCGGTTACTGCTTATCCAAATTTGGCTTGCTTTCCAGATCGAAATTATAAAGTGGTAGAATCTTGGGGAGTTTTTGAAGATGTTTTCTGCGCAGGAAAAGAAGAAACTTTTACTTTTTTAGAGGATGTTTTAACAGAAGTTATGGCTTTGTTTCCAAGTAAAAATATTCATGTTGGCGGAGACGAATGTCCAAAAACAAGATGGAAAGTTTGTCCAAATTGTCAAAAACGAATCAAAGATCTAGGTTTGAAAGACGAGCATGAACTGCAGAGTTATTTCATCAAAAGAATTGAAAAATTCTTGAATGCAAATGGAAGACAGATTTTTGGTTGGGATGAAATTCTCGAAGGCGGACTCGCACCCAACGCAGCTGTTATGTCTTGGAGAGGAGAATCGGGCGGAATTCACGCAGCAAAACTGAAACATCCGGTTGTAATGACTCCAGAAGGAACGGTTTATTTTGATTACAATCAAGGTTATTCGCCAAACGAACCGCTTACCGTAGGCAGATTGAGCACTTTGGATAAAGTGTACAATTACAATCCAACTCCTGTTGATAGTTTATCTGTTGAAGAACAAAAATATATTATCGGAGTTCAAGCCAATCTTTGGTCTGAATATTTAACTAGCCCAGCAAAATTGAATTATATGCTTTATCCGCGTGTTTTGGCTTTAGCAGAAATTGCTTGGACAGAACCTCAAAACAAAAATTACGATCATTTTCTTCAAAATCAACTGCCTTATCATTTAGAAAAATTGGAATTTCAAAATAGATTGTATAAAGTTCCAACTCCTTTTGGTGCTGATGAATCGGCTTTAATTGCATCAAAATATATTTTAGATTTAAAACCAACCATCAAAAACGGAAAGATATTTTATACGATTGATGGTTATAATCCTGATGAAACAGCCAATTGGTATCAAAACCCTGTCACCATAAATATTCCGAAAGGAGAATATCGAATCATCAAAACGATTCAAATTAGCGAAAACGGCAAAAGAAGTTCTATCAATAAAATCATTGTTCGAAATCCAGATTTAAAACCTGCTTTGAAAATTCAACCTAAAAAGAATGGTTTGAAATATGAATATTTTACTGGGAATTTTTCGCAGGTTCAAGATTTAGAACTTTCAAAACCTGTTTCTTCAGGAATTTTAGAAGGAAAAATAAATGCTGAAAAATGGAAAACGAAATTAGAGCGTTATATAGGCTTAAAATTTAATGGATATATCTTTATTCCAGAAACAGGAAATTATTCTTTTTCGACACTTTCAGACGACGGATCGAAGCTTTTTATAGATGATGAGCTCATTGTAAATAATGACAACATTCATTGGGCAAATGAAGCTTATGGCGCTGTTAAACTAGAAAAAGGTTTTCACAAGCTCAACATTAGTTATTTTGACTTAACTGGAGGCACAATTTTAAATTGTTTCATTCAGAAAGAAGGTCAAAAGAAAGAAGAAATAAGCGCTTCGCAATTGTATTATGAATAGAAACAAAAAAACGCTTCCGTCGTAACGGAAGCGTTTTTAAAATATACTAAATTGCGTATTATCCTTTCAAGCTTGCTGCTAAATACTCACGGTTCATACGTGCGATATTTTCAAGCGAAATTCCTTTTGGACATTCGATTTCACAAGCTCCTGTATTTGTACAGTTACCGAAACCTTCTAAATCCATTTGGTGAACCATGTGTAAAACACGATCCGTTGCTTCAACTTTACCTTGTGGCAATAATGCATATTGAGAAACTTTTGCAGAAACGAATAACATTGCTGAAGAGTTTTTACAAGTCGCAACACAAGCTCCACAACCAATACAAGCGGCAGCATCAAATGATTTATCTGCATCGTCTTTGTTAACCGGAATAGTATTCGCGTCGATTGTATTTCCTGAAGTATTTACAGAGATAAATCCTCCTGCGTGTTGAATTCTGTCAAAAGAACTTCTATCAACCACTAAATCTTTAATTACAGGGAAAGCTTTTGCTCTAAATGGCTCGATAAAAATTGTATCTCCATCTTTAAACATACGCATGTGTAATTGACAAGTTGTAACACCTCTGTCTGGTCCGTGCGCTTCTCCGTTGATGAATAAAGAACACATTCCGCAGATTCCCTCACGACAATCGTGGTCAAATGCTACTGGTTCTTCTCCTTTGTTAATTAGACCTTCGTTAAGAACATCTAACATTTCAAGGAAAGACATGTCCGGCTCGATTCCGTCAATAGGATATTCTACAATCCCTCCTTTATCTTGAGCGTTTTTTTGACGCCATATTTTTAATGTAAGTTTCATTTTGTATAAGTATTAAGTATTAAGAAAAAAGTATTAAGACTTTTCTAAATACTATTTATAGCTTCTTTGAACTAATTTAATGTTTTCGTAGTTAAGAGGTTCTTTGTGTAATACTGCATCACTTGGTTTTCCTTTGTATTCCCAAGCTGCAACATATGCAAAGTTTTCGTCATCACGAAGTGCTTCTCCTTCTTCTGTTTGGTATTCCTCACGGAAGTGACCTCCACAAGATTCGTTACGGTGTAAAGCATCTTTCGCGAACAATTCTCCTAATTCTAAGAAATCGGCAACACGAGTTGCTTTTTCTAATTCCTGATTAAATTCGTAAGCGCTTCCTGGCACTTTTACATCTTTATAAAACTCTTCACGTAAAGCAGCAATTTCTTCGATAGCTTCAGTTAAACCTTTAGCGTTACGAGCCATACCTACTTTATTCCACATAATTTTTCCAAGTTTTTTATGGAAATAATCTACAGAATGTTTACCGTTGTTATTGATAAATTTATTGATTTGATCTACAACCGCTTTTTCAGCTTCAACGAATTCTGGCAAGTCTGTAGAAATTTCTCCCATTTTAATATCTGGAGCTAAATAATCTCCGATAGTATATGGCAATACGAAATATCCATCAGCTAAACCTTGCATTAAAGCAGAAGCTCCAAGTCTGTTTGCTCCGTGGTCAGAGAAGTTAGACTCTCCAATAGAGAAACATCCAGGAATTGTCGTCATTAAGTTATAATCAACCCAAGTTCCACCCATTGTGTAGTGAACTGCTGGGTAAATCATCATTGGTGTTGTATAAGGATCTTCGTCGACGATTTTGTAATACATCTGGAATAAGTTTCCGTATTTACTTTTCACGATTGCAGCTCCTAATTTAGTTACCAAAGCAGCATCTTTATCATCTAAACCTTTTACATAAGCATCTTCAGTTCCGTAACGTTTGATAGCTGCTGCGAAATCTAAGTAAACTGCTTCTCCAGTTTTGTTAACTCCAAAACCAGCATCACATCTCTCTTTAGCCGCACGAGATGCAACGTCACGAGGTACTAAGTTACCAAAAGCTGGATATCTTCTTTCTAAGAAATAATCTCTTTCGTCTTCAGATAAATCTGTTGCTTTTTTCTTTCCTTCACGGATAGCTTTTGCATCCTCAAGGTTTTTTGGTACCCAAATACGACCATCATTACGTAAAGACTCAGACATCAAAGTCAATTTAGACTGATGATCTCCAGAAACCGGAATACATGTTGGGTGAATTTGTGTGTAGCAAGGATTTGCGAAAAATGCTCCTTTTTTATGAATTTTCCAAGCTGCTGTTGCATTACTTCCCATAGCATTTGTTGAAAGGAAAAATACGTTTCCGTATCCTCCAGAACCAACTACTACCGCGTGAGCAGAATGTCTTTCTATTTTTCCTGTAATTAAGTCACGAGCGATAATACCTCTCGCTTTTCCGTTCACGATTACAATGTCAAGCATTTCGTGACGGTTGTACATTTTAATTTTTCCACGACCAATTTGACGGTTCATTGCAGAATAAGCTCCTAACAATAATTGTTGTCCAGTTTGTCCTTGTGCATAAAATGTACGAGAAACCAAAGTTCCTCCAAAAGAACGGTTATCTAAAAGTCCGCCATATTCACGAGCCAATGGCACCCCTTGAGCCACACATTGGTCAATAATATTACCAGAAACTTCAGCCAAACGATAAACGTTTGCCTCACGAGCACGGTAATCACCACCTTTTACAGTATCGTAAAACAATCTGTAAATCGAGTCACCGTCACCTTTATAGTTCTTTGCTGCGTTGATACCCCCTTGTGCTGCAATAGAGTGCGCACGACGTGGAGAATCTTGGAAGCAAAATGCTTTTACGTTATATCCTAACTCCGCTAAAGTAGCCGCAGCCGAACCTCCAGCTAAACCTGTACCAACTACAATAATATCTAAATTACGTTTGTTAGCAGGGTTTACTAAATTAATATGATCTTTATAATTTGTCCATTTGTCCGCTATAGGACCATTTGGAATTTTTGAATCTAATGCCATTATAATTGATATTAATTATTGAAATGATGAAATAAAGCGATAATTACAAAAAGCGCTGGAACTACAACTGCGAACCAGTAACCTACTTTTGATAAAAATCTAGAGTACTTGTTGTGCATCCCTACAGATTGAAGAGAAGATGCAAACCCATGCCACAAGTGGAATCCTAAAAGGACAAATGACACACAGTACAATGCCGTACGAATTGGATCGTGAAATTTGTGAACTAACTCACCATAATACCTCGTAGCATCTGGTGCCGTACCAGCTATATATTTATAGCTAACTTCAGGAAACCAGAAATCATAAAAGTGCAATCCTAAGAAAGCCAAAATAACCAATCCAGAAATAATCATATTTCTAGAACTCCAAGAAGCGTTTGCAGCTCCGTTGTATTTAGCGTACGCAATTGGTCGTGCCGCGCTATTTTGAGCGGTAAGAATAAATCCCATTACAAAATGGAAAATTACTCCGAATGCCAAAACTGGCTGCATTACATATTGTATCAGCGGATTGTATCCCATAAAGTGAGAAGCTTCGTTGAAAACATCTTCACTCAAAATAGAAATAAAATTTAAGGAAACATGCAGCGCTAAAAACGTGATTAAGAATATTCCCGAAAGAGCCATAGCTACTTTCTTTAAGATGGAAGCATTCAATAGTGCAGATTGTGCCATAAGTGTTAAGTAGTTTGTTTTAAAAAATTAGACAAAAATAACTCAATTACAAAAGAACTACAACCATTTCGCTGTTATTTATAATGATTTTAAAATAGCGCAATTCTACGTATTTTTACGTACAAAATTAAAACTGATAAAAAATAATTCACTATAGAAAACCTCAAATCATTGTTTTGTAAAACAGAATCAAGGATTTCGACTCTAAGTAGATTACCAAAAATTTATGATATTATTATTTTATTGGAAGTTTTGATTTGTTTTCTTCAAAAGTGTAGGGTCATCAAAATTTTATCAAAGTAAAAAATTGTCATTCCACAACATAGTTTTACCTTTAGCGGCTCAAAAAAATAAGAATGAAAACAGGAATTGATGCTATTTCATTTGACGTAGCAAACATACATTTACCCATAAAAACTTTGGCTGTTGCCAGAAATATTGAACCCGATAAACTAGAAAAAGGTCTTGGTCTAATAAAAATGACTTTCCCAGACGCACATCAGGATGCGGTTGTTTTTGGAGCAAATGCTTTAACAAAACTTATCATTGATAATAAAATTGACTTAAAAGAAATCAGTCGAATCTATGTTGGTACCGAAAGCGGCATTGACAGTTCTAAACCCATTGCTTCTTATTTAATTAGCTTAATGGAGCAGAAATTTGGTGAAGATTCATTATCAGAATGCGATGTTGTGGATTTTACTTTTGCTTGTATTGGTGGTGTAGACGCTTTGCAAAACTGTCTTGATTTTGTAAAATTAAATCCAACTAAAAAAGCCATTGTAGTTACGTCTGATTTTGCAAAATACGATTTAAATTCTGGGGGGGAATACACACAAGGTGCTGGAGCGGTGGCAATGCTGATCACTGCAGATCCGAAAATTATTGCTTTTGATGATAATTGGGCAACAAGCACAAAAGGTGTTTTCGACTTCTTTAAACCATACAGAACGATTGCTAAAGAAGAAATCACTAAAAACGCAAACAACGATTCTTGGTTTGATAATTTAGAAGCTGAAATTGAAATTCATAAAGATCAGCCAGTTTTTGACGGCCAATATTCGAATCAATGTTATATGGATCGTACGCGAAATGCTTACTTTTCATTCAAAAAATTAAAAAACACAACCGAAACGTTATATAACACTTGGCATAGTATCGTGATGCACTTGCCCTATTCTTTCCAAGGAAGAAGAATGTTATCTGAAATCTACGCTTTAGACAGTGCCGAAAAAATTATTGCCGATGATATTGCGCCAGCAGATTATCAGACAAAAATTAAAGAAGTAGCAAAATCGGATGATTACAGAAGTTTTGTAACTGAGAAATTACAACCTGCAGAATTGGCTTCATCATTAATTGGAAATCTTTACACTGGTTCTATCTTTATGGGATTGTTATCGACTTTGGCTCATTTTTATGATACAAACAAAGAAGTTGCCGGAACTAAATTCGGTTTCTTAGCTTACGGAAGCGGATCGAAATCGAAAGTTTTTGAAGGAACGATCCAGCCAGAATGGAAATCGGCTTTGGAGAATGTAAAGCTTTTTAAAAATTTAGCTGAAAGCGTTGAAATTGATTTCAATACTTACGAAAGTCTTCATAAAAAAGAACAAAAACAAAGCGTAAGAACTCCTAAAAACGAATGGGTTTTAGACAGAATCGAAAAAGAAATTCCTGTTTTGATTGGAGCGAGATATTATAAATGGGTGGATTAAATTCCAATATTTGAAATTCCAAATTCCAAATAAAAACCGAAGCACTTGCTTCGGTTTTTTGTTTTTATACCATACCGTTTGTCATCCTGAGCGAAGTCGAAGGACAAGTTAGTAGCTCTACAAAGATTGATTTTCGTTGCGGAGTTACTTGCGAAGATTTCTCCTTCGTCGAAATGACAAGATTGCGCAAAAAAAACTTTGTCAAAGTTTAAAACTTTGACAAAGGTCACGGCTAAAATTTAAACCGATTAATTATTTAAATTCCAACAAGAAATTCTCTAATTATCTCATTGACATATTTTCTAATTAAAAAATCAATCTTTTTTATGCTGTTCAGTATAATTTTGGTTTCCTTTAATTCTGGTATCTTCCGTATGCATTCCGTTTGCCATTCCTAGCATAAAGGCTGTAATTACGATTATAAATTTTCTTTTTATCCAATTAAGAAGCGGTCGCCTAGATTGCTCCAAGCGAGAATTTTTATTTTGTTTATACATTTTGAAAATGATAAATGATTAGACATTATTGAATCATCTATGCTCAGAAATAAATTTCTTTAAGCGCTGTATAAACTTTTACCGAAGTCTTTTGAAGTGATTATTTCATTTATAAAAACACATTGTTTTATAAATGAAGTTAGGTTTTGATAAAGCAGGTTTTGAAGTTTCAACAATTTCTTGATTTGGAAAGTAAAGACATTTTTGGTTTTGAGAAAATTCAAAACAATTGAAAATCTTATTTCATTCCAAGAAACAGCTTGTCCGAATTTATAAAAACGAGAGCTTTTAAAATTTAATTCTCTTTTTAAAACTACAAACGAAGACTCGTAATACTCTGCCGATTTAGATTGAGAATTTAAAGTACCATCGCCCGCAATCACGACAAAAGTCAGAAAGAGTGCGATTAAGTATTTTATATGTTTTTTCAATTTACTTTTATCAATTTATAAATTACTTGCTTACTTCAATAATCAAAAATATTACTGTTTTGCAATATCGATTTTTGTTTTTAACAAATCATATAATTTCTTTGTATCATTATTGACCGTTGACCATTCTCCTACTGATTCGTATTCACACATTAAAGTGGTTCGTCTATCTCTTATTTTTACCAAAATACATCCTGCATAACAAGTTGCCATTACATCAGTAAAAACAGGCTTAGATATTATTCGGTGTGCGTATTTGTAAACACTATCTCGTTCTGAAACAGTCATTACAAATATTTTCTTTTGAATCGTATCTAATTTATAAGCGGATGAATAGCCCTTACGCTTCACTTTTTCGTAAATCGCCTCATCAAAAGTTGCTGTATCACATTCTTTATAAATAACTATTTTTTGATTTTTAGTCTGAATTTCAATATCGTCCCACTGCAAATCCTTATTCTCTTCTTTTTTATTTGAATTACAAGAAAGCATTCCTATTAAAGGCAACATAAAAAAGACAGCAATTGAACGTTTATTCATAATTTTCATAAAATAAAGACAATATACAAATCCTATGTTTAATATTTAGTCTTTCACAATAACTTTTTCTTCTCAAAAAGCAAAAATCCCAATCCGAAAACAAAAACCAGACAACTCAAAAACATATAAATTCCATCTTTCAAAACAAAAAATGAAAATCCAATTGATGCTGAACTCAAAATAATCATTAAAACAATAACAAAATGTGTTTTAATAAAACGCAAAGCATGCATCGTTAAACCAATAAAAAGTAATGAAGGCCCAATTGCAATAAAAGGATAGAAAATTTCTGGTGAATTACTTATTTGATGGCTTAGTACTTCTTTTGCAATTTCATTATTTCCGTAACTCGACATTACAAAATCAATTGTACAAAGTCCAATGTGTGCGACAACTCCAAAAGCTGTTACAATTGAAGCAAAAAAACTCAAAGTGAATTTCGGAAAAACGTCATTAAATGACAATAACAAACAAGCGCCGATTAAATTAAACCAATGTGCTAGATCAATTGGTTTTTGAAAATTGGGTAAAATTTTAGCAAAGAATAAATAACTGATCAGGAAAAATAATAGTCCAAGCAGGCAAAGATGTTTTGTTTTCATAATTTATTTTTAAAATTGATGAAGCAAAACTAAAATGAAAATTCACCTGAAAGCCTTATTCTACTGACTTAGGTACGAAATGCATTGTTTTAGGTACAAAATTACAATGCCAATAAAACATCTTTATAATTTCTGGAAACCGGAAGTTCTATTTGAGTCAATATAATTGTATTTGCATTTCTCCAAGATTTAAAATGCGACGGATTTATTAAATGCGAACGATGAATTTGCACTAAAAAACCAAAATCGTCCTGAACTTTTTTGAGCGAAGACCGAATAAGTTTCGACTGAAGTTTCTCATTTTCGAGATAAAAAATCTCAACATAATTCTGCGCATTCGAAATACAGACTAAATCGGATTTATTGATTTTTAGAATGTCTAATCTGTTTTCGCCTTTAAATAGTAGAACATCTTCTTTTATTGGAATGAGTTTGATTACATATCTTCTTGCGAGAATAATTACAGGGGTTATAATTAGAGCGACTTTTATAAATATTATCGAAAAGAATTCTGAAAAAGTATATCCGCCACTTAAAATTGGACTTTTATAAAAAGCGAAAACTCCAATTAAATACAGTACATGAAACAGAAAAATGGCTGTTATTTCTAAACTAATATTCCACTTCCCTATTCTTTTGTAAAAGTTTTTTTGAATAACAGCTAAAAGACCATAACATAAAAAAGCCATAACACTAAACCCAAAACTGATTAAAAACCACGCTCTGAAATTTATAGTTCCGTCGTCAAAAGGCCTTATAATGAAAGCAAAAACAAAAAGCCATAAACTTATTAGAATGGCAATTACTAAATGATGCTTTATTGATGGATTTAGTTTATACATTCTACTGTTTTTTTTTCACAATCTTGTCATTTCGACCGAAGGGAGAAATCTTCGCAAGTAACTCCGTTCCAACAAGCCAATCTTTGTCGAGCTTCTCGCGAAGATTTCTCCCTTCGGTCGAAATGACAAACTAGACTGATAATTCTATAAATTATTTATAAATCGTAAACTTATTATGACTCAAACTAAAACCAAGATTCTCATAAATCGCTACATTCTCAACTCGCTTTTTATTTGTCGTTACTTCAATACTTTTTAAATTATGCTGTTCTGAATAATTTAAAATTTCATTTATCAATAATCGTCCAACGCCTTGTCCGCGATATTTTTTATGAATGAAAAACTCCTGAATCTCACCAACCAATCCGCAATGATGCAGCAGATTTTGGGTGTGAAAACTAATAAAACCTAAACCTACATTTTCATTTTCAGCAATGAGATACAGATTTTTTGGGTTTGAAATATTTTCATTGAAGATCATTTCGAAAACTTCAAAATCTAAAACTTCATTTTCGAGTTCGCAGATTGCTTTGTAAACGAAGTCTAGGTCGCCGTTTTGTATTTTTCTGATTTTACATTCAAGCTTTTCCATTCAACTTATGAGTTAATTAGATTTTATTCTTCAAATCAATCTGTTCAAACATATTTTTCCAACCATACCAAGCGCAAGTTCTGTCAAAATATTCTTTTTTTTGATTTTCAAATTTAATTATATAGTGATCTTTTGTCGTACAACCTCCTGATTGCAATAGATTTAACTCGCATTCCATTTTAACAATCGCATCTACTTCTTTTTGGCTGAGTTTTTTTTCGATTCCTCTACTGATAAAATAATATTTTTCTTCTTCTTTTCTTATTTCAACAATAGTTGCCATAGCAATGAAAACATCCCAAACTCTCAAAACATAATTCCACTTTCTGATTGTCCTTTAAATTCTTAACAAACGATTCGTTAATAAAATCAGTATATTTTGAATAATCGGGATGAATTGAAACCTGATAAACTCTACTTTCGGTTATTTCAATTGTTTTCTGCATCTGCTGATTTAGAAAATTTTCATATACGAATCTGTAAGTTCCATTTGACAAACTATCAATTACGAGTTCTTTTTCAATGTAAGGTTTTTTAAATCTCCCATATTTCTTAAATAGTTTTTCATCTTTATAAACTGAAATCCAATATATTCTGGGAAGTTCTTTATTTGTTTTATCTTCAAACTCAACTTTTAATTTTATAGATGCAAAAGAATCTTTTTTGCAACTCACAAAAATTATTAAAATCAACAAAAGTAGTGCTGTTTTAAATTTCATCTTTGAATTAAAGTTGTTATTAATTAATTTTTATTCCTGTTTCTAGGCTCAATAAGCCATTCAATAGTAATAACTTTTGAACATTTATCTTTTACATCACTTCCCGCCCAATCAATTAAAATTGCGGCACCATCTTTTTTAATTTGATCTTTAACAAAATCAAATGTTTTTATAGATCCAACAGGACCTTCTCCACTTAAATCAAAAACTATATTTTTTGTTTTCGTAAAAACTGAATATAAAGAAAGTAACTTCTTTTGACTATAATCAAGGTTTTTTACTTTGTCATTTTTAGAAATACCATTTTCTTCAAAGATTTTTGGCTCTGAGTCTTCATTCAAATTTGTATTTCTTTTTAAGTATCTACTTACTGTTATAGAACTAAAAATACGTTCAAATCTTGACTCTTTAAAATTCTCTGCAAAAGTTAAGGGCTTTACTACCTTTACATTTTCATGTTGTATTTTTCCTGTAAAAATATCTGTTAACTCAGCTTTCATTTCATAAAAGTAAGCTGTTCCGTATATGTGAATGAGAAGCAGTTCTCCTTTTCTAAGTTCAAAAGGCGGTATAAAATACTCGCTAGTTTTTATCCCTTTACTTTCAATTAATAGCTCTTTCATTTCTCAAGTCGTTCAAATTTCTGTTTGTATTTTTGAATATATTTACCCCACTCCTCTTGATTTTTATAAACCGAAAAAGCATAATCAACGGTTTCTTTGCTGAAATGATTTCCAAAAATATTATCTAAATATTTAATTCCAGAATCGATTACTAGTTTTAAAACCTGCAATTTATCAATTCCGTTTTGTTTGCAGGCTTTATCCAGCCATAATCCTTTTCCAATTTTCACATATTCTATTAGAAGATCTTCTGTTATAAATTGAGCAGGAACATCATTAATATCGGGTTCATGTTTTCCGTTTTTGAAAACCAATAGAACCAATTCTCCCGAATAATATGCTGACGGAATTAATCTCAGCATTGTACCGCTTTGAGCTGCTCTAAAACAAAATTCTTTTGTAATAAATTCATCAGGAATTACCTGAATCGCAAAACCATCTTTACTGACTAATTTTTCGCAAAGCTCAGAAGTTATCAAATCCTGACCAATGAAAGGCAAAGCATGAAATGTAATATTTAAAGCCAAATTGCAAAGTTCTTCAGTTTTAAATTGCTTCGGAACGAGTTTAAGATCTCTGTAATTTGCCAAAACGCGATCACGCCAATATTCATAAGTTTTAGCGGGCGGATTATTTTGTTTTAAAACCCATTCTCCTCTTGCCAAATCACGTTCCAATTCTTCAAAAGTTTCAATTAACTGATTATCGAGTAATTTTCGGAGTTCATTTGAAATAATTTCTTCGTCAGTTTCATCGTCATATTCGCATTCATTTTTAGGATCAATTTCATCTCTATCATTATAATAAAACAAATCATTTTTTCTTTCTGCAAATACTGTATTATGATCTGTAACGATAAAAACTGGAGAATTTATAGAACCCGAACAATTAAAACTTCCATGATTATAATACGTCATCACGACTTCTTGTGCTGTAACATTTCCTTTTACTTCAACATTCGCCCCACCAAGCAAAAGACTTTGACAATTTACGCTTCCGCTAATGAAAACATACGGGCCATAATCGCCTTCGGCATTAATAATTGAACCGCTTACAGAAAGATTTCCATATATAAAAATACCTTCAATTCTTATTTCTTCTATCTTTTTGGCTGGAAGATTTAGCAAATTGGCTAACCATTTTTTCTCTTTATCTTCATAAAGATCTAAATAAAAATTTCCTTCAAAATTGACATCTTCGTCTGCCGTGAGAAAAAAATATCCGTCTTCCCATTCATCAAAATAATCAAACTTTTCATCCTCAGTTAAAAAAGGATATTTGGTTTTAATTTCGGCTATAGTAATTAACTTAAAATTGAAAGTCTGCATTTTATGGTATTATTCGAAGTTGATTTTTTGAATATCAAGATTACACAATTCTAAATTCAAAACCAATTCGATAGTCAGAAAAATTGTATTTTTACTCCACAAAAAAGAACTTGCAACAGCAAACTTGTTTTCTGCATAAACCAAAAAAGGTAAAAGAATTTTAAATATCTTTGAATCATGAGCACAGCAATAAAACCAAGACACATCGGCAGAAACATTAGCCGAATTAGAGAACTGAGAGATATGAAGCAGGAAGCGCTTGCTATTGCACTTGGTGTTAGTCAGCAATCTGTTTCTAATCTCGAAGGAAGTGAAAGCGTTGATGACGAAAAACTAGCCAGAATTGCAGAAGCTTTGGGTGTTTCAACAGAAGCTATTAAAAATTTTTCTGAGGACGCTGTTTTTAATATTATTGGGAATACCTATAATGATGATTCTTCATCTATAAAAAACTATAATTGTACTTTTAATCCGCTTGATAAACTTTTGGAAGTTATTGAAAAGAATGAAAAACTTTATGAAAGATTGGTTGAAGCCGAAAAAGAGAAAGTGGCACTTTTGGAGAAGTTGCTTGATGATAAATAGAAATTTATTTTATAAAAGAAAAAAAACCGAAGTTTTGAAATTTCAAAGCTTCGGTTTTTTTATGTTTCGCTACATAGCAAACAAACTAGAATTTCTAATTTATTCAATGACATAAATTAATATAGGAGGGCCAGCATCATGTTCTGCAACAGCTAAATAAAAAGGCTTTTTCAAATTTAATTTTTCGAATACATTTTCTTCATCTGCCCTTTTAAATAATTTATTCATTTCTATTAATGCTGTAGCTTCAAATAGTTTATAAATATTATTTACATCTATAAAATCATCAAAATTATCTTCCTCTCCCTGTATGTTTTCAGTTAAGTGATATAAAGTTGGAGAAATAAAAGCTGGCAGACAAGAAATATTATCCAAATATTCCATCTGATCCTCATCGATTTCAAATTCAGATAATTTTCGATCTGAATCATCAAAATCAATGGCAAAAGCTTCTAACTCCCCACCATACAAACCTCCATGTTCAAAATAAATCATATTGAAACTTTTACCAATATCACTATTATATTTCTCTGCAAGCCAGTATTTTTCAATATTTATCTTTAGTTCCTCAATCATCAAATTTTCATGTTCTTCCCTATTTTGGTTTTTCCATAAATTATAAAATGAATTATAGGCTTCATTTTCCGAATCTTGTAAATCGGTTACAATAATTTCTTTTGCCTCTTTTTCAATTTCCAGAAAATTGTTTAAAATCAAATCATTAACTTTTTCCATGTATCATTTTAAATTATAGTAGAATACCAATATACAAAATACCAGAATCTATAAAATGCTTTTTCTTTTAAAAACCACATATCTCTCGATAGCTATTGGGATGAACGGGAGTTGCTAAGATTTTTCAATCTTTGTAGAATTTCGAGTGTGATCTCTCCTTCGTCGAAATGACAAGATTGAGGTTACCTGCAGTTTTAAAAAAGAAAAAAATCTGCCGAATCTGCTAAATCTGCGTGAGAAAAAATCACCAATCTTAGTGGAGTTTCGAGTGTGATTCTTCGTTCCTCAGAATGACAAAACAGAATCTAAACTTTGTGTTCTTTCTTTTCTTTTTCAACAAAAAAATAATCATTGCGTTCTTTGCGAAAAATCTTAGCGCACTCTGCGTTAAAAAAACTTTGCGCCTTCGTGGCAAAAACAATAAATAAGAAAACTTTAATAAATCTGCTATACGCCACTAATTCAAAAATTAGTAATTTTGAAATTCGAAGTTCAAAAACGAAATAATTATGAAATATCATCAAATAAACAGCGCACTTTTTGTAAAAAATCGCAGAAAGTTCATGGCTGAAATGAAACCTAATTCTGTTGCAGTATTCAACTCAAACGACATTTACCCAGTTAGTGCTGATAGTACTTTACCGTTTGCACAGCATAGAGATATTTTTTATCTGAGCGGTGTAGATCAAGAAGAAAGCGTTTTGCTTTTGTTTCCAGATGCGCCTTATGAAAGTCAGAGAGAAATTCTTTTCTTAAGAGAAACAAACGATCATATCGCAGTTTGGGAAGGCGAAAAACTGACTAAAGAACGTGCTTTTCAGGTTTCTGGAATTAGAACAGTTTATTGGTTACAGGATTTTCATAAAGTTTTGAACGAAATGATGACGTATGCCGATACGATGTACATCAATACAAACGAACATTATCGCGCAACTGTTGAAACAGAAACTCGTGAAGCTCGTTTCGTAAAATGGTGGAAAGAGCGTTATCCAGCACACAATGTTGCAAAAAGCAACCCAATTTTACAAAGACTTCGTTCTGTAAAGGAAAGCGAAGAAATCGATTTGATTCAGCACGCTTGTGATATCACAGAAAAAGGTTTCCGCAGATTATTAGGATTCGTAAAACCAAATGTTACAGAATATGAAATCGAAGCCGAATTAGCTCACGAATTCATCAGAAACCGTTCTAAAGGTTTTGCTTACACGCCAATTATTGCTTCTGGAAACAATGCGAATGTTTTGCATTATATCGAAAACAATCAGCAATGTAAAGACGGAGATTTGATTTTGTTGGATGTTGCGGCTGAATATGCAAATTACTCAAGCGACATGACGAGAACAATTCCAGTTTCTGGACGTTTTACAGATCGTCAGAAAGCGGTTTATAATGCTGTTTTGAGAGTTAAATACGAAGCGACAAAAATGCTTACGCCTGGAACACTTTGGAAACAATACCATGTTGAAGTGGGTAAAATCATGACTTCTGAATTACTTGGCTTAGGTTTAATTGACAAAGCCGATGTTCAGAATGAAAATCCAGAATGGCCTGCTTACAAAAAATATTTCATGCACGGAACTTCTCACCACTTAGGTCTTGATACGCACGATTACGGATTGCTTCACGAACCAATGAAAGCGAACATGGTTTTCACGGTTGAGCCAGGAATTTATATTCCAGCAGAAAAATTCGGAATCCGTTTAGAAGATAACGTTGTGGTTCAGGAAAAAGGAGAACCTTTCAACTTAATGCGTAACATTCCTGTTGAAGCAGATGAGATTGAAACTTTGATGAATTCATAAATAAAAAAGAGGCTGTCCAATATTTTCGGACAGCCTTTGTTTTATAAGTGTTTCTTTTTTAAGCCCCAGTGGGGCGAAATATTTATAGCCATTCAATCGTATTGATGTAAAAGAGCTCCAGCGGAGCGACACATAATATTATAAAAAAGCATATGTCGCTCCGCCGGAGCTCTAACAGGAATAACACACAAAATTTCTATAAATATTTCTCTTCTCCGAAGCTGGTTTAGAAACCCAAAAAGGTTTCAAAAAACTTATACTTTCAAAACCGTTTACCAATCTGTAAACAATAAAAAAGCCCTTAATAGTGTATTAAGGGCTTTTTAAATTATATAAATCGGTTAATTATCCGATTTTTGAGATTTGTACATCCAATTGGAATTTACCGTCAGCTTCATTTCCATTGATTAGATCAAAAAGCTCTAACGCTCTTCTTGCATTTTTCTCTTCTTCTCTTTGTTCTGCTACATACCACATCATGAAATCTTCTGTAGCGTAGTCATTTTCAGCTCTACATTTTGCGATTACTTTATTGATCGCCTGAGTAACTGCAATTTCGTTTTGCAAAGCAATTTCGAATACTTCTTTAAAAGAAGCAAATTCTTGCTGCACTTCTGGAACCGATGGCGTAATTGCAATCCCTCCCATATCTGTAATGAATTTGAAAATTTTTAGAAAATGCTCTCTTTCTTCTTCTGCTTGCTTATACAAATACGATGCTGTATTGGCATAACCATTTCTATCCAACCATGCAGCCATAGCTAAATATTTGTTAGAAGCGTCACTTTCTAATTTTGCTTGTAAATTCAATATATTTTCTACACCTTCAACTAATGAAGTACGTGTTCTTAGTAAATCTTTCATAACCTTTAATTTTTATACGTGTAAAATTACAAAAATTAAAGAAGCCGATCGTAACCCCTTGAAAATTTGGATTTAATCTAAGTAAGAATCTAAATAAGCTCGACGTTTACCATATTGCAAAGCATAGAATGCAGGTTGAGGGTAAATTTTGTTCCGTTTAGTAAATCTCTTAACTGCACTATTTCGCAGATAGTAAGATTTCTAGAAAAGTTTCTTTTGGTAGTTTCAATCAGCTGTGCATCTGATTGATCAGATAAGTCATAAAGCATGTTAAGAATATCAACACTATTAACCTTTCTTTGAAAAATCAAAAAATCCTGAATTTTATAACTTGACATAGTATCAACAAAATTAATAACTATACTATTGGTCAAATCACATTGGTAACTGTATCCTTTTTCGGTCTCAAATAATACTTTGGTGGTCAAATCGCTAACTAATGACATTCTGATAAAATTATAACGATGCAAAAATATAGAATTTAAAGCAAATAAACACGTAATTAAGACTAATTTAAAATAACAAAATCATTTAAAGTTCTTAAAAACAGTCGAAGTGCATTAAACACTGTAACATTCTACAGCATTTTTTGTCTAATTTTAAAAACAAATACCTAAGAAATTATGCAGGCACACGAAATAGATTATCAGATTTTTGGAGAAGAAATGCAGTATGTGGAAATAGAATTGGATCCACAGGAAATTGTAATTGCCGAAGCAGGCAGTTTTATGATGATGGAAAACAATATCCAGATGGAAACTATATTTGGAGACGGTTCTCAACAACAAGGTTCGGGTTTGTTTGGCAAACTTTTAAATGCAGGTAAAAGAGTTCTTACTGGCGAAAGCTTGTTTATGACGGCGTTTTTAAATCAGGGTAACACCAAAAGTAAAGTTTCATTTGCATCTCCATATCCTGGAAAAATTCTTCCAATTGATTTAACTCAATTTCAAGGTAAATTTATCTGTCAAAAAAGTTCTTTTTTATGCGCAGCCAAAGGCGTTTCTGTCGGAATTGAATTTTCTCAGAAACTAGGTCGCGGTTTATTTGGCGGTGAAGGTTTTATCATGCAGAAAATTGAAGGAGACGGAATGGCATTTGTACATTCTGGAGGAACTATGGCTAAAAAAGAATTAGCTCCTGGCGAAGTCTTAAAAGTAGATACGGGATGCATCATTGGTTTTACCAAAGATGTAGATTATGATATTGAATTTATTGGTGGTATTAAAAATTCCATTTTTGGTGGCGAAGGATTATTCTATGCCACTTTAAAAGGTCCGGGAACAGTCTTTATACAATCGTTACCTTTCTCGAGATTAGCAGATCGCATTATTGCATCGGCACCACGATCTGGAGGAAACAGTCGTGACGAAGGAAGTCTTCTTGGCGGGCTAGGAAATCTTTTGGATGGTGATAACCGATTTTAATTTTAGAATGGCTTTCAGAAATGGAAGCCATTTTTTATTATTTCACAAACTAAACAATGCTATAAATAATTTTATAACTATTTTAAAGATTTCCCAATTAAATCAAGACATCATGATATTTTACTTCAGCTTTCTTAACTTTGTGCTTTCACAAAAAAATCTTCATTTTGAAAACGATTTTATATAAAAATACTAAAATATCATACTCAGATTCTGGAATTGGAAACACAATAGTTTTACTTCACGGCTTTCTTGAAAACAAAAAAATGTGGTTAGAATATAGTAATCTGTTTTCTGAAAAGTACCGTGTTGTAGCAATCGACTTATTAGGTCATGGTGAATCTGATTGTTTAGGATATGTCCATAAAATGGAAGATAATGCAGGCGTTGTAAATGAAGTTTTAGAGCATTTGAATATTGAAAAAGTTACAATTGTCGGGCATTCAATGGGAGGTTATGTTGGTTTGGCTTTCGCCGAACTATATCCAGAAAAAATTCAGAAATTAGTTTTACTAAACTCCACTTCAAAAGAAGACAGCGCGGAGAAAAAATTAAACAGAACCCGAGCTATTAAAGCTGTAAAACAAAATTATGTCAATTTTGTAAGTTTAGCGATTGCAAATTTATTCAGTGAAAACAACAGAATTCGATTAGCAGAAGAAATCGAAAAAGTAAAAACGGAAGCTTTAAAAACGCCTTTGCAGGGAATTATCGCTTCTCAGGAAGGAATGAAAATTAGAAAAGACCGAGAAGAACTGGTTCGCAAAAATTTATTTCCGATTTTATTGATATTAGGAAAAAAAGATCCTGTTTTAAATTACGAAGAAAGTCTTTCACAAATCGAAGATACGACAGCAGAATTGGTTTCTTTTGAAGACGGGCATATGAGCCAGATTGAAAACAAAGAAGCTCTAAAAACTATTTTATTAGATTTCTTCGAATAAAAATCAAAACAATCAGGATCAAAAAAGGCCATTTCTAACCTAGGGTTGAAATAGCCTTTTTCTCATTCTTGGGGGCAAAATATCGTTATAACTTTGAAGTAATGTCTTTCTTGTATTTAGATAAAGTCGCTCTTGTTAAACCAAGATTTGCTTTAGTAGAATCTACAGCTAAGTAGATAAAATATCTTCCATCTTCAGAAACATCAATAATATGAATCTGATCTGTAAGGGTAATTAAAATATCATTAATTTTTTGATTTAATCCTAAAGCTCTAAGTGCATTTAATTTAGCTTTTACGACTTCTAAATTATAAGCTGAAGCCAATTCTGGATCAAAATCAGATTTTACTGTTAGAGAGCAGTAAGACATTCCTGTTTCAACTTCTGTAACCGAAACAGCGATGAATCCGTTAACATTCTCTTTTAAATCGTTTTGAAAATTTTGCAAAAAATCTGACATGTGTATTAAATTTTTGGTTTTAAATTAGTTGTTAAAAATAGAATCCATTTTTCTTAGCAATAGACCCATTTTGCTTAAATCTTTAGAAAGCAACGCGATGCAATTATCATCTTGATTTTTGCTCGCTACAACAATTCCGTCGTTATTTTTTATCATAACTTGTTTAAGATCTCCATTGTTAACGTCCTCAGACATTTCTAGGCACATCTTTAAAATCATTCCGATCATTGCTGCAACATTCCCGTCGTATTCTAAATTAACAGACTCATTCAAGATTCCATCAATATTAAAACTTAGTCCAGACTCTGCGCCAGTCTCTTCTACTAGTGTTTGTAAATCAATCATTTTCTTATTTGTCATGTTTTTGGAAGCGCCAAAGATATTTTAATATTGGTAATTGTGCGATAAACACTTGTTAAAAAAAGATGCAGTATAACGTACTGACGCACTTTTATTTATCACTTAATTAATCCTATTTTTTTGCAAAAAATCTGCAAAAAAAACTAACATAAAAAGCAAATAACACTAAAAACGTAACATTTTACTTAACAAAACTCATTTCTAAAATTAACATTTATAGATTGTTGCATTTGACAAAAGTTTTTCTATAGCTTTGCAAAAAAATTTAATAAAATGAAAACTGTTGACGAATTACGCTTTGACTTAAATGTAAAACTGGAGAAGTTTAGAAGATTTCGTATTGAAAACGGACACATTAACAACTCGACTTCTGAAGAAAAATCTAAAAAAGGTTTTTTCAAAAAAATATTCAGCTAAAAGCATCTAAAAAATTGCCGAATCTATCAGATAACCTTTCTGCATAAGTTCGGCTTTTTCATTGATTATCTGCAACTTACCATTATTCATTATTCTTAAATCTGTTGCAATTTCTATAACACTTCTATAATTGTGATCTGTAACAATTATTCCCTTTTCTTGAGAATTTTCTTTAATTAATAAAGCTACAATTTCTATCATTTTAGGAGACAAACCACTAAACGGCTCATCTAATAATACAAATTTTGACTGATTAGAAAGTATTAATTTAACTTGAAGATATCGCAATTCTCCAAAAGACAAATCCCTAATTTTTTGATTTAAAAGAGATTTTAAAAAATCATCTTCACAAACAAAGTGGGCTTTTTGTTTATCGACAGATAACAAAATGGTTTGCAAAACCGAAAAATGATTTGGAATAAATTGGTTTTGATGTAGATAACCAATTTCATTTAACAAAGTAGAGGCGTTATTTTTTGAAATTCCGTTAACAAAAATACTTTTATCCAAAGCTGGCACTATTCCAAATATAATTTTCAACAAGGTAGATTTTCCAGAACCATTCCTGCCAAACAAGCCTATTACTTGACCTGTTTCCAACTTCAAATAAATATCCGAAAGCAATAATTTATTATTAAAGCTTTTTTGAATTCCGCTGACTTCAAGAATATGTTTTTTCAAGATATTTTTTGAATTAAAATCCAAATCGCCGCACACAGAAATACAAAACCAAAATTTAGCAAAAGACTACAAAACACAAGCCTTCTTTTTGAAAGACCATTGTTCCTATAAAACAAATATTCGTTTTGGCGATATATTTCTTTAAATCCAATGCTTGAAGTAAAACCTAGTGTAGCTATCATCAATAAAAAATGATTAAATCCTCCAAAAAGAAATGCAATGGCAGAAACGGCTAAATTCACAATCAAAGTCGTCTTATAAAATTCGAATATGTTTCTAAATTTCCTGATAAGATGTTCTAGATTTTTTCCTCAAAAGGAATATTAATATCCAAAATCTCCGCTAGCAAATTAGCAATTTCTTCCAAATAAGAATTCAAGATTTGAGGTGACACTATAACATCTAGATCCTTTTCTTCTTTAAAGCCAAAAGGCAAAAAACCCGATTTTAAATTTTTAAATGATATAATTCCAACTTCTATCGGAAGTCCGCCTGCATGTTTCTCAAACATGAATGCATAAGCCAAAACCTGAATGATTTTGTCGTTTTTAAGCTCTTGTGTTAATCCATTCCAAGATTTCAATATAACATTAGACTTTTCTACTTTTCCGGTCTTATAATCGATAATTCGGATTTTCCCATCTCGACGTTCAATTCGATCGACATTTCCTTTAATTAAAACAGGAAACGGCAATTTTGGATGAACAAACTCGCGTTCAAAAGTCTGCTCTAAAGCAATTATCTGAATCGCTTCATTGTTTTTTACCGATTCTAATTCCATTCTCAAGAAATTAGCCACATTTCGTTTTGCGACTTCAAAAGCCAAAAGATTTCTCCCTTTCTTGATTTCACCTTCTTTGTAAACTAACTTAAACTGCTTAAGCACTTCATCATCCAGTAATTTAAAACAATTTAAAAGATCGTTCTCAAAAATAAATTTCCCAATAAAAGGCTCATAAAGCGTTTTTAATGTTTCGTGAATAATTGTTCCTAAAGTATTCAAAGCAATATTTTCTTCCACTTCTTCCACTTCCCGAATTCTCAAAATCTTCTGAAAATAAAACTCAATCGGATTCCGAATATAACTAGTCAACGCTGAGGGCGAAAAACCATTAACAGCAATCTCCTTCAATCGCTCCATTACCAATTCAGACTTAGGAACAGAAATAGGCTCGTAAGCTGTATTGGGAAGATCAGGATTATAAATATCAAAAGTAATATTATGCTGTGGTTTCTTCTCGACTTCTAGTTGCGTAATAAAACGGCTTCGTTCTCCAGCATCCAATCCGTCATTTTCAGTATTATAAATCAAATAAATATTTTTAGCCCTCTGTAATAAGTGATAAAAATGATAAGTATAAATAGCATCCTTTTCCTTAAAAGTTGGAAGGCCAAGTTCTCTTTTTACATCATAAGGAATAAATGAATTTTGCGATTTTCCAGCTGGAAATTTACCTTCATTCATAGAAGTTATAATAACAGTATCGAAGTCCAAAACACGACTTTCCAAAACCCCCATGATCTGTAAACCTCGTAAGGGCTCACCCTCAAAAGATACTTCCGCTAAATCTATAATCTGTTTGTAAATCGAATGCAGGGTATCGATATTGTCGATATGATGATGTTTTGAATAATAATTTATTAGCTTATTGATTACTTTAAAAACGCCATAAACAAAAGCTTTCGCAATTTTTTCTTCTTCATTATCATTGCTAAAATGATCTTTAATTGCGATCAATAAAGTCGAAATATTCTTTAAAACTGCAATAGAACCATTTTCCCATTTTTCAAACAACAAATTAAAAAAATTTGAAGACTCTGGATGAAGTTCTAAAATTTTCTGATGCGTAATAAAAGTATAATTATTCTCTTTTATAATTCGTACCAATCTATGTGCATTCGCATAGGGCTCCACCAAAGGATGCGTCAAAATATCAAGCACGTCTTTATAATAAAAAACATAACTGCCTCCTTTTCGAGAAAGCGCATTGGTGTGCATTTTAAATAATTTGGCAACAAATATCTGCGACGGATTATTTTTCCCAGAATATCCCATCGTAATATTTAATGCCCCAACAGATGAAGGAAGCGAGTATAGAACAGGAACCAATAAGTTTTCCTCACCTAGCACAACTGCAACTTTATCCAACGAAGCATCAGGGTGTTGATCTATTAAATTCTCAATAATACTTCCAGCCAATTTTGCTTGGCCAATTGTTTTTGGAGTTCCTATTATTTGAATGTTTTTTGACTGTGAAAAATCATCAACAATCCATTCAAAAACATTTGATTTATAATGTTTCCAACTTTCTTTAAATCGTCTTAAAAAAAGTCCTGCATCATGATATGGATCATTTAGAAAAGCCTGGTCGGCATCCCAATAAATTCTAGCTTGATCTAAAGCTAGTAAATGCTGTACTATTTTTTCTTCGGCAGCATTCAAAGCATTGAAACCGGCAAAAATAAATGTACGATTTCCAATAGTATTCGAAAAATGATTAAGATTATTTACCGCTTCTCTGTAAATCAAACCTTGATATCCAATTGACTTAAAAAGCAAATGATTGTACAACGACTCGTAGTACAACGGAAGTAACTTCCAGAAATTTATGTAGTTTTCAAGAAGCTTTGTTTTTTGATCTACTTCCAGTCCCCATCTTTTTATATCTTCAATATCTTTCAGATAAGACAGAACATGCGAAGGATCCAGAAGATATCTGTCAATTTCATTAAAGTCCTGTAGAAGCGTTTTTGCCCAATTTGCAAATAGCTCAAAAGATTGTTGTTGTTTTTGTTCTGTAATAGATAAATAAACTTCATAAAATTCAAACAAAAGCTCAATCGAATCAACCGAACGAATTGAAGCTACATCTTGAACAAAATCTTCTATACTTGTAATCTCTGAAGCAATGATAGTTCTTGAAGTCTCTTTTTTAAGAGCTTCGATCAAAAAAACTTTTGCCCTTTTATTAGGAAGTATTATTGTTATTTCAGAAAGTTTGCCTGCAAAGTCCTGAATTACAATAGAGGCAATTTTTTGAAGAAAAGAAGTATTTACCATAGGATAAAAATAAAAAAAGCCATTCAATTAAGAATGGCTTTTCCTGTTTATTTAGAAAACTAATTATAGTTTACCTTGGTATTTAGAACCAATGTGTCTAATTTCAGTTCTTCTGTTTTGTGCTTTACCTGCAGCAGTTTTGTTACTTGCAACTGGTTGGCTAGCTCCAAATCCTTTAGACTCTAAGTTCTCTGGGTTAACACCTCTTTGAACTAATGCATCTAAGACAGCTTTAGCTCTGTCTTCAGAAAGTTTTTGGTTGATTTTAGCAGAACCTGTACTATCTGTGTGTCCTTCAATAGAGAATTTCGCGTTTGGATAGTTTTTAAGGATTTCTTTAATAGCATCTAATCTAGCTTGAGTTTCTTTATCTCCAGTTTTGAAAGTAGCTTTTCCTGAGTTGAAGTATACCGCTCTAGCTTGAACTTTAAGATCTTCTAACGCCTCAGAAGTTACTTCTGGACATCCTCTGTTACTAGCTGGACCAGCAACTGTAGGACAATCGTCATCTTTATCAGCTACACCGTCTTTATCAGCATCTAAGAATGGGCAACCACCGTTTTCTTTAGGACCAGCAACTGTAGGACATTTGTCATCTTTATCAGCGATTCCGTCTCCGTCAGTATCAGGACAACCTTTTAAAGCAGCTAAACCAGCAACATCTGGACAAGCGTCATCTTTATCAGCAATTCCGTCTCCGTCTGTATCAGGACATCCGTTTAATGCAGCTAAACCAAATACATCTGGACAAGCATCAGAAGCATCAACGATTCCGTCACCGTCAGTATCAGGACATCCGTTGAATTGTTTTAAACCAGCAACATCTGGACAAGCATCATCTTTGTCGTAGATTCCGTCTCCGTCAGTATCTTTACCTCCGAATTTGAAGATTAAACCTGCAGTGTGTTGGAAGTGAGATGGAGTATCAATTTCTCCATTGTAGTCATTTCTTCCAGGATTATCTCCAGACCCTGAAGCAACAGCCCATTTGTATCTTGTAGCAAGCTCAAGACCAATAGCATCTGTAAACCAGAAAGTGATTCCAGCACCTGGGTTAACAGTTCCAAAACTGTCATCTCCTAAGAAAGTATAACCTCCACCAATAGATAACGAAGGATCAACCACTTTAGATTTGATTAATTCTTGGAAGCTGTATTTGATAGTAGCATCAATTCCGTAGTACATTAAGTCACCAGGATTAGTTACAAC
The DNA here is from genome assembly GCF_002303885.1 of Flavobacterium sp. ACN2. GTDB lineage: Bacteria > Bacteroidota > Bacteroidia > Flavobacteriales > Flavobacteriaceae > Flavobacterium. Next base: position 210,011 of record NZ_MRCM01000003.1, read on the forward strand.
GTTACCTCTTCCATCATGTCCTGGAGCAGTTGGTGCGAAATAAACAGCTTTATCAATTTTGTTTACAGATCCTTGTAAACCAACTGACAAACCATGTCCAATGTATCTATTTACTCCAATGTAAGATAGAGAAGGAAGGATGTTCCAATTGTCTTTTACAGCGAATGGCTGAGAGAAGTGTTGATCAAAAAACCCATGACCAGCTCCTGAACTTGTTCTAGTATCCACAGCATTAACCCCGAAAGAGATCGCCCATGGATTGTTACTGTCTTGCGCGTGAGAACTTAAACCCATCGCCATCAATACAGCAACTAAAAGTTTGTTAAGATGTTTCATACTTAATTTTTTTAATTACAATTTAGTTAATTACAAGCAAAAGTAACACCAAATTTTTTAAATACAAAATGAAATGTTAAAAAAAACCTACAAAAATTTAACGTAAGTGGTAATTATATAACTTTTAACATTTTACCGACAACTGTGAAGGCATTTATAGCTTTATCCAGGTGTTCTTTTTCATGCGCCGCAGACAACTGTACTCGTATTCTAGCCTTATCTTTTGGAACCACCGGAAAGAAAAACCCAATAACATAAATCCCTTGTTTCAAAAGTTCATTTGCCATCGTTTGAGACAATTTTGCATCATACAACATAACAGGCACAATTGCAGAATCTCCATCAATAATGTCAAAACCTGCTTTTTTCATACCTTCTTTAAAATAGTTGGTATTCCATTCTAGCTTATCACGAAGCGCAGTGTCTTTTTCTAACAACTCAAATACCTTTATAGAAGCCCCAACAATTGCAGGTGCCAATGAATTTGAAAACAAATAAGGTCTAGATCTCTGACGCAATAATTCGATTATTTCTTTTTTCGCAGTAGTATATCCTCCCATTGCTCCTCCTAAGGCTTTACCCAGAGTTCCCGTAATAATATCTACTCTTCCCATTACTCCCTTTGCCTCAAGAGTTCCTTTTCCTGTTGCTCCAATAAAACCAGCCGCGTGACATTCGTCTACCATAACCATTGCATCATATTTATCAGCAAGGTCACAGATTTTATCTAATGGCGCTACAAGACCGTCCATAGAGAAAACTCCATCAGTAACAATTAATTTAAAACGAGCTCCTGCTTCATTTGCTTTTATTAATTGCTGCTCCAAATCTTCCATATTATTGTTTTCATAGCGATAACGAGCCGCTTTACATAAACGAACACCATCTATAATAGAAGCATGATTTAAGCTGTCTGAAATAATTGCATCGTTTTCTCCTAACAAAGGTTCGAATACTCCTCCATTTGCATCAAAGGCTGCCGCATACAATATGGTATCTTCTGTACCATAAAAATCAGCAATCTTTTTCTCTAATGTTTTATGAATATCTTGTGTTCCGCAAATGAAACGAACAGAAGACATTCCGAAACCATGCGTATCCATTGCATCTTTAGCAGCCTGAACCACTTCTGGATGAGAAGAAAGTCCTAAATAATTATTAGCACAAAAATTCAACACTGTTTCGCCTGTCGAAATTGTGATTTCTGCACCTTGAGGAGACGTAATAATACGTTCCTTTTTAAAAATTCCATTTTCCTCAATTGTCTGCAATTCCTTTTGCAGATGTTCTTTTATTTTACCGTACATTTTATATTTATTTAAAACGTTAAAAATTAACAGCTTAACAAAAATAAAGCTTCGTTTTTCTTTAACATCTGATTAATTTTTTCACAAATTTACCACTTCAATTTCGGTTCCTATATACACTAATGCCTTTTTTAGAACCGTGTATCCTAAATCTTCAATTGCATCTTGATACTCCTGAATTTGCTGCTGATATTTTGCATTAACAGCTCCAGTTTTATAATCCAATAAATAGGCTTGTTTATTTTCCAAAAACACAACTCTATCTGGCTTTAAAATCCTTCCTTCTTTTTGCACAATGGTCTGCTCATTTAGAACTCTATCTTTTCCATCAAAACAAACATTTAATTCGGGGTGGTTGACAATCTCTTTTAGAGTTTTCAAAACCTGATCTACTTGGTCGTAAGTTATCAAACCATTCTCGATAGATTTTGTTACAGCCAAATCAACATCTGATTTATCTTTCACATAAGCCAGAATCTCATGAACAATATTTCCATATGAAATAGCTTCCTGCTGATGCGTCCCCCACATCAAAGCTTCTCGTTGCGCGATTTTAATATTTTTCGGATTCAAAACCTCCCTCACAATAGGAATCGACTTGACTGTATCTACCGTTTCTGTATTTTTTGACAATCTGGTTTTATTTCCAAACTCGTAATTCAATTTTTCTTCTTCATAAACCCCTTCGTTGATCAAGAATTTAATAAAAAAAGAAGCCATATTATTCGGATATTCGCCATCGCTTTTAGCTTTTAGCGATTGAGAAATTACATACAACTGTTCTTCAGCACGAGTTAGCGCAACATATAGCACATTTATATTATCTAAAAGCTCTTCTTGTTTTTTCAAATTGAAAACTGCCGAAGCGTTTTCGCCAAAACCCTCAACAGCGCTACTATTATCGACCAAAGCTTTTGGAACTCCCAAATCGATTTCCTCCGTATCTAACCACAACTTATCTTTGGGTTTTCTGTTATAATCTTCGTCTGCAAAAGGCATAATTACAACCGGAAACTCCAATCCTTTAGATTTATGAATGGTCATAATACGAACAGCATTATTTCCTTCTGGAGACGGGATACTAAATTTCTCGGAATTTTTATCCCAGAAAATCAAAAAGTCTGCAACACCAGATTGATTTCGAATATCTCTTTCTAAAACAATATCTAGAAAAAACTGCACATAAGCATTTCCTTCCGACGGAAGAATAAATTTAGAAATGATGATTTCTACCGCTTCATACAAAGATTTCTTTCGCACATCTTCAAACGAAAAAGAAACATCAAAAGTCATAAGCCATTCTTCAAATTCTTTTTCAAATCTTTGACTCATTCCCAATGCGATGAAATCATGCACAGGCATTGACAAATCTTTTGTTGACGAAAGAAAATGCAAAAAGTTGGCTTTCGACTCTAAATCAGCACTATTGTTTAAATATCTCAAAAGATGAATTATCAAACGAACTTCTGATGCATTTTGAATCATTAATGTCTCTGAAGAAAGAAGCGGAACGCCTTGCTCCGTCAAATAATTTGCAACCGCAATTCCTTGATCTCTTTTTCTGGTCAGAATTACAATATCTTTATATTCAAAACCCTGTTTAACAACTTCTCGAATTGTATTTAAAGTTGCCAAAACATACAAATCAGATTTCTCTACCACTTCTTCTTCATCTACAGATTCATTTTTCTCAGCAATCGGAAGAAAAGAAATATTTACATAACCGCCTTTTTTTGAATTCGTATTTTGAAAACTGTGATTTTCATATAAATCCTTATAATCTTCATTTGTAAATTCAGTCGAAATCAATTTAAAGAAAGCATTATTGAATTCAATAACTTCACTATAACTTCTATAGTTGGTATCTAAATGCTTCACTACTTTTTCATGATGAAAAAAAGCCACCTCTTCTTTACTTAATTCAATAAATTGCTCTGCTTTTCCTCCGCGCCAGCGATAAATAGATTGTTTTGGATCTCCAACAATCATCAAAGTTCCTTTATTTCCGTAATCATCTAGACCAGAAAGCGAATTATCAATAAGCGGAATCAAGTTCTGCCATTGCATTTCTGAAGTATCCTGAAACTCATCGATAAAAAAATTACGATAACGCTCACCCAAACGTTCGTAAATAAAAGGTGCTGGCTGATTCTGAATTTCGCGATGAATGATCGCATTGAATTCTGAAATCGACAAGACATTTTGTTCTGACTGAATTTTTGCAAGCTCGTTACTCACAGTATTCAGCAAAGAAAGTGGTGTTATATTTTTTAAAAAAGCTTTATAAAAATCTCTTTTTTCAAAGTTTTGATAAACCTCTTTTAATATTTGAAGCAATTCTGGAATAATATTTTCAATTAACGCTCGGTCTTTTGCCGTTTTGTTAATCGCAATATCATCAAACTCATGAAAGGTTTTATTTTTTGGATTGAATTTTCCATCTCGAATACTTTGCAAATGATTTGAAAAAGTCCCTCTCGAAAATGATTTTGGATCAATTCCGTTTTTATCAATCAATTCAATTGCTTTCGTTGCAAGACCTTCATTTACATCTTCTAGCTCTTTACAAAGCACTTGCATCTTCTTTTTAATCTCAACAAACTCTTCAATAGTTTTATCTTGAAAATGCAGAATTTCATTTCTATTGTTCTCATTTAAAACCAATCTTCCTGTATCGAGAATTTCTCGAGAAACATCCCAACTTTTGTCATCATCGGTTTTTTCCATTGTAAAATCAATGAGCAGTTTGGTCAATGTTTCGTCTTCTCCAGCTTGTGCGATAATAGCATCAACAGCTTCAACCAATAAATTTTCGGTATCCAAAGTAACTTCAAAAGTCATCGGAAGATTCAAATCATGAGCAAAAGCACGAATAACTTTATGGGTAAATTTATCAATTGTAGAAATATCAAAAGCGGCATAATTATGAATTAAGTGCTTAATGATTTGCTGCGATTTGGTTTTAATTTTAATAATCGAAAGTCCAGTATCGCGCGATAAGTCCTCCATCAAATCGGCGGCTTTTGGAGACGGGTTGTCTTTTGCAAATTCAGACAGACTCCCAACAATACGGCTTTTCATTTCATGAACCGCTTTGTTGGTAAAAGTAATGGCTAAAATATTTCGGTACGCATCGTTTTTTGGAGAAGAAAGAATAATCTTTAAATATTCTTTTACCAAAGTATACGTCTTTCCTGATCCCGCAGAAGCATCATAAATGGAAAAAGACGGACTTTGCATAAGTTTAGTTTTAGTATTGTAAAAATAGCACAATTAAATATTAAATCCCAATAATGAAAAATTCCAAATTCTAATTTTTGAAGCACTAATTGCAAACAAATATTAGAATTTGGAATTTTTTATGTTGTATTTTTAAAAATAATTAGTGTTTTGGGAAAGCTCTTTTGTTAAAAACTAACAGTATACCTACACCTGTAGAAATTGCCACATCGGCTACATTAAAAATCGCATTAAAGAAAGCAAAGTGTTTTCCGCCAAATATTGGAAGCCAACTTGGAAGCTCTCCTTCCCAAATTGGAAAGTAAAACATATCTACAACCAGACCGTGAAACCATGTTCCGTATGGAACTGGAGAAAAAATAGTCGCTAAGTTATGTGTACTATCATCAAAAATAACCCCGTAGAAAACAGAATCAATAATATTTCCTGCTGCTCCAGCAAAGATTAATGCAATAGCTGCTATCAAATAATTCGAATGACGCTTTTTTACTGAATCAGAAAGCCACCAGCCAATTCCAACAACTGCAAAGATTCTGAATACGGTCAAAATTAATTTTCCATACTCTCCAGGAATTTTTGTTCCCCAAGCCATTCCTTCATTTTCAATGAAATGAATTCTAAACCAATCAGCAATCACAAATTCTTCGCCTAAAACGAAATTTGTTTTGACATAAATTTTAGAAAGCTGATCAACAATTAAAACTAAGAATATAAGGAAATACGCTTTTCGTAATGACATTTTATAATTTTTTGATGCGCAAAAATAACAATTTAATCAAAAAAAACGCTCCCAAAGGAGCGTTAATTGTTTTGTAACAAACTAAACAAGTTTATCTGCTAATCTAAACCGAGTAAAGTTTACTTTTTTACGGCAGCTTTTGCTGGTGTCTTTGGACTGTCGGAAAAAAATTCTGAAATGGACTTGAATATCCCTTTGCTTTCTTTTCCGGCCGCCAATTTCTTAGCTTCTCCCTTTTTTACATCAGCTTTAAACTTAACACGCAGTTTTTCAAATTCTTTCATTCTGCGCTCTACATCAGAGTTTACTTCTTTGAATTTCAATACTTTAGCCATAATGTAAGTTTTTTGTAGTAAATAATTTAAATTATTACTGATTTGGTACTACAATGATACATAATTTAATTTATATTTGTTAATAAAAATTAACACTTGTTTAGGATAACTTGAATTAATTTTTAAAAACGAATACCAACACAAACTGAATTTAACATTCCTCCCAAAATCCTACAAAAAATGAATGAAATCACAACCACACTAAATGACTTTCTTGTCAGCACAAAATCTACTGCTGCATTAATTTTAAATGGAAAAGGAAAACTTATCACTTCCTTAAATCTTGATTACGGCGACAGTATTGCCGCAATGAGTGCAGCTATTTTATCTATGAGCGAAAAATTCTTAATTGATTTGGAAAAAGGCTCTCTAAAACAATTATATCTAAAAAGTGCCGAAGGCGTTATTGTTGGAAACAAAATAAGCGGCTCTAACTTTATCGTTGCTTTCTCTAAAGAAGGAAGTAACCTAGCATTATTGATGCGCTCTACAGAAGAAGTTTCTGCAGAATTAAGCAAAAATTCCCTATTGAAATAACATAAAATTCTATTAACAAATAACCCAAATGAACTATGAGCAATGATTTTTTAAACGTGTTTTTGAACGAAATGAAAAGCAACGTAAATGGCTTTATCGCTGTAGCAGTAACAGAAATTGAATCTGGATTAAGCTTTGGAAATTTAACTGTAGATCCAGGTTTTGATCCTGAACTTGCAGCAGCCTATAACTTAGAAGTTGTAAAAGCTAAATTGAGCGCCGTAAAAGCACTAAACCTAAACCAGGACATCGAAGATATTTTGATTACTCTTTCTAATCAAATTCACATTATCGATATTTCTCCAAACAAAAAATTCATGATCTATCTTGCTGCTGATGCTTCAAAAGCGAATTTAGGTATGACAAGAGCTATTTTAAGAAAACACAAAGCTGATGTTGAAAAAAATCTAGCATAACTTCTTAAAATACAATACACTGAAAAAACCGTCTTTATAAAGGCGGTTTTTTTTTATTTGAATAGCAAACAAAAAACCAAAAAGAGTCAAACCAAATAGTTCTTACAAAAACCAATACCCTCTCTTTAAAATTATTTTGATTAATTATAAATAATTTCTTTCAAAGCACAAACCTAGCAATGAACTCTCTTATAGCTAAATGTTAAACAAAAAAAGCGCCCCTTAAAGGAGCGCTTTTTCTCTTACGTAGTTCTACGCAATTTTATCTTTGCAAGTTTTTAGCTTCGATACTCATTGTTGCATGAGGAACGATTTTAAGCCTTTCTTTGCTAATTAATTTACCTGTTACTTTGCAGATACCGTAAGTTTTATTTTCCACACGGAATAAAGCATTTTTTAAGTCACGAATGAATTTCTCTTGTCTGATAGCCAACTGAGAGTTTGCTTCTTTTGACATGGTCTCACTTCCTTCTTCAAAAGCTTTAAAAGTTGGAGAAGTATCGTCGGTACCGTTATTCAAATCGTTCATATAGGCACTTTTGATCAAATCAAGATCTTCTTGTGCTTTTTTAATTTTTGCTTGGATTATTTCTTTGAACTCTGCTAAATCTGCATCAGAGTATCTTGTAATTTCATCTATCATTTTCTACTATTTTGAAATTAATATAATGGTTCTAATATCATCAAACTCAATTTCTGTGCCGTTTTCTAACGTGTCAGCAAAAACCAGTTCGTCTGTTAATGTTTCAGACCTAATATAGTCTTCGTTTTTTGAAACTGCATCTTCTAAAATACCGTTTCTTTTTATTTGTACTTTAATCTTATCCGTAACCTCAAATCCTGAATCTTTACGAATGTTTTGTATTCTATTTACTAACTCTCTAGCGATACCTTCATTTTTTAATTCTTCGGTAAGAGTAATATCAAGCGCAACTGTTATTCCGTTTGAATTAGCAACTAACCATCCTTCGATATCTTGTGATGTTATTTCCACATCTTCTAATGATAAAGTTACACTATTTCCTGCAATAACAATATCTAGCGTTCCTTGCTTGTCCAGCTGATTGATCTGATCTGCAGAAAAACCTTGTATCTCCTTAGAAATCAAGCCCATGTCTTTACCAAAACGTGGCCCAAGAGCTTTAAAATTAGGCTTAATTTGCTTAACCAAAATACCAGAAGCATCGTCTAAAAGTTCGATTTCTTTAACGTTTACTTCGGCTTTTACAAGATCAGAAATTGCTTCGATTTCAGCACGCTGATTCTCGTCAAGTACTGGAATCATTACCTTTTGCAGAGGTTGACGAACTTTAATCATCTCTTTTTTGCGTAGTGACAACACCAAAGAAGAGATCGTTTGCGCCTTCTGCATTTTGCTTTCCAACGTTTTATTAACAAAGTTTTCGACAAATTTTGGAAATTCAGCCAAGTGAACACTAGCAAAATCCTCGGTTCCCGTCGAAGTTGTTAAATCACGGTATAATTTATCCATAAAAAATGGAGCTACTGGAGCGCTCAATTTACTGATTGTAAGCAAACAAGTATAAAGCGTTTGGTAAGCTGCAATTTTATCTTTTCCATATTCTCCTTTCCAGAAACGACGACGGCATAAACGAACGTACCAGTTACTTAAGTTTTCCTGAACGAAGTCAGAAATTGCTCTTGTCGCTTTTGTTGGCTCATAATCTTCATAGCATTCATCAACAAATTTGATTAACGAATGTAATTCAGAGATAATCCATTGATCGATTTCTGGTCTTTCGTTTAATGGAATTTCGGCTTCTTCATATTTAAATCCGTCGATGTTTGCATATAACGAGAAGAATGAATAGGTATTGTAAAGTGTTCCGAAGAATTTACGTTTAACCTCAGCAATTCCTTCAAGGTCAAACTTCAAGTTATCCCACGGATTTGCATTCATAATCATATACCAGCGTGTAGCATCTGGACCGTTTTCTGCAATGGTTTTAAATGGGTCTATAGTATTTCCTTTACTCTTAGACATTTTAATTCCATTTTTATCCAAAACCAAACCGTTTGAAACTACGTTTTTGTAGGCTATTTTATCAAAAACCAAAGTTCCGATTGCATGCAAAGTATAAAACCATCCGCGAGTCTGATCTACTCCTTCTGCAATGAAATTTGCTGGAAAATCTTTGTTGCCATCAATTTTTTCTTTGTTTTCAAAAGGATAATGCCATTGTGCATAAGGCATTGCTCCAGAATCGAACCAAACGTCGATTAGATCACTTTCGCGCTTCATTGGTTTTCCAGAAGCCGAAACTAAAGTAAGTCCATCAACAACATTTTTATGCAAATCGATTAAATCATAATTTGACTCAGACATGTTTCCGATTTCAAATCCTTTAAACGGATTTTCTTTTTGGAAACCTGCTTCAATTGATTTTTCGATTGCATTGTACAATTCTTCAACAGAACCGATAATAACTTCTTCTGTTTTATCTTCTGTTCTCCAAATTGGCAACGGAATTCCCCAATATCTAGAACGAGATAAGTTCCAATCGTTGGCATTTTTAAGCCAATTTCCAAAACGTCCTTCACCAGTAGATTTAGGTTTCCAATTGATAGTTTCGTTCAGGTCGAACATTCTATCTTTTACATCGGTTACTTTGATGAACCATGAATCTAGAGGATAGTATAATAACGGCTCGTCTGTTCTCCAGCTGTGTGGATAACTGTGCACGTATTTTTCAACTTTAAAAGCTTTGTTTTCTTCTTTTAAACGAATAGCGATTTCAACATCTACAGATTTCTCTGGAGCTTGTCCCGAATCGTAATATTCGTTTTTAACGTATTTACCAGCCAAATCACCTACATGAGAAGTGAATCTTCCTTGTAAATCTACTAATGGAACTGGAGTTCCGTTTTCGTCTAAAACCAACATTGGCGGAACTTCTGGTTTTGCTTCTTTTGCTACTTTAGCATCATCTGCACCAAAAGTCGGAGCTGTATGCACAATTCCTGTTCCATCTTCAGTTGTAACAAAATCACCTGCGATTACTCTAAATGCGTTTTCAGCATTTTCATAAGGCAATACATAAGGCAATAATTGCTCATAACGGATTTCCACTAAATCTGCTCCTTTTGCTTCTGCTAAAATTTTGTACGGCAATTTTTTGTCACCGTTTTTCACATTGTCAAAATCAGCGTCGTCTTCACTTAAGAAAAACCCTTTTCCGAATTGTTTCCCAACTAAGTTTTTAGCCAAAACAACATTGATTGACTCAAAAGTATATTGATTGAATGTTTTCACTAAAACATAATCAATTTTTGGCCCAACTGTCAAAGCTGTATTTGATGGAAGTGTCCAAGGAGTAGTCGTCCAAGCTAAAATGTGGATATCTCCAAAACCTTGCAAAAATGAAGGTAATGTTTCTGGCAATGTTTTAAACTGAGCTACAATTGTAGTATCAGTAACATCACGGTAAGCTCCTGGTTGGTTTACTTCGTGAGAAGACAATCCCGTTCCTGCTTTTGGAGAATAAGGCTGAATTGTGTATCCTTTGTACAACAAACCTTTATCATAGATTTGCTTCAAAAGCCACCAAACCGATTCCATATATTTTGGTTTATAAGTCACATACGGATCTTCCATATCAACCCAATACCCCATTTTTTCGGTCAAATCATTCCATACGTCTGTATAACGCATAACGGTTTTTTTACACGCTTCGTTATATTCTTCAATCGAAATGGTTTTACCAATATCTTCTTTTGTAATTCCTAATTCTTTTTCGGTACCCAATTCAACAGGTAAACCGTGAGTATCCCATCCAGCTTTTCTTTTTACCTGAAAACCTTTTTGAGTTTTATATCTGCAAAAAATATCTTTAATCGCACGTGCCATTACGTGGTGAATACCAGGCAATCCGTTTGCTGAAGGCGGACCTTCAAAAAATACGAAAGGCTCAGCACCTTCGCGAGTTGTTACACTCTTTTCAAATATATTTTCTTTCTTCCAAAAATCAAGAACTTCAGACGCTACAGTTGGCAAGTCAAGTCCTTTGTATTCAGTAAATTTTGTACTCATTTTATCCTTTTCTTAAACGAGGTGCGAAAGTAGTAAATTTAAGTCAGAAGTAGAATATCTAAAGCCAAAAGTTGGCACTTTTAAGACAATTTTTAAGAGTAAAAAAGAAATCATTATCAAAATAAGAAATTAAGGTCGCTTTTTTTCAAAAATTCTTAATTCAAATACACTTTTCTAAAAGATTAACAGCATTGCAATGTACTGTCATGAATTTTTGTTAAATTTTAACATAATGAAATCTATTATTAGGAATTGTAAGATTAATAATTGTAGTTTTATACCCAACTTTAAAAAATGTGTATGAGAACAAAATTACTTATCTTATGCTTACTTACAGTAAGTCTTGCAAAAAGCCAGAATCTTCTACAAAACGGTAGTTTTGAACAATTTACCGCTGACGCTCCTGATTCATGGACCATAATTTACGGAGCTACATCAAAAGAAGAAACAATTAAAAACGTTGGAACTTCAAGTTTAAAAGGAACAACAGTAGCAGCATCTGGTATGTCACCAGCAATACAATTAAAACAAGAATTTACCGTATCTGAGGCTACTGATTACACTTTACAGTTTGACTATTATATTCCAGGTCCAGACAGTCCTTTTAATATAGGAAATCTGACATATGAAATCACAAAGGTTTCTACTAGTGACAATGCTTTTCTTTCGGCTCAAATGCCTCCATTATTAACAAAGGAGTTTGGAGTTTGGAAGACAATCACATATGATTTTAAAGTACTATTCTTTCCAGGTGGAACATCAACAACTTTAGCTACATATTTTACAGCTGGATCTATGTTTGATGGCACTCCAATTTATTTTGACAATGTGATAGTAGCAAAAAAAGGCACTTTAGGAACTGTTGATTTTGATAAAAAAACCAATCCGATAGCATCTATGTCTAAAGATGAAATAAAATTAAGCAGTGATTTTAAAAATTCTTCTTATGTAATTTACTCTATCGATGGTAAAGCAGTAAAAAGAGTCAACAATAACTCATCTGAAACTATTGCAATTTCTGGATTACCAAACGGAGTTTATTTATTGAAATTAAACGACTTTGGCACTTCAGTTAAATTCATCAGATAATTAAGGTTAAATAACCTAAAACAAAAAGGATCGAGTTAAACTCGATCCTTTTTGTTTTTACACAATTTAAAGAAAAATACTCTTAAGAAAAAACCTCTTTTAAAATGCCCAAAGATTTCGGTCTTTTAAATCCTTCCAAATGCAGACTGTAATAATCAATTAAAATCTTCAGGAGAACCTGTCTTTCTAAAACATGAAAGACTTTTTGATCGTTATCGAATTTTAATTCCAATAACTTTTTAAACAAGTTGGTCTCGTGTTCTGAAAGCACATTTCCTTTTTGAAAAAGTGTAAACACGCCTTCATTCATTTCAAAAAAAGGAAAATCAATTTCAGAAATATCTGGATAAAAACCGAGATATTTTGTGATTTCTAAAAGAAGAATTAAATGAAAATTAGAAATTTCATCATGATGATCCAGCCACGTCAGCGCAGCTTCTAAAAAAAGGAAAAGCTGTTCGTTTTTCTCTTCTTCTTGAATAGAATGATGAAGCATTTCGGACAAAAACATCACCATGGTACTTTTGACAATATCAGTATGAATAGTCTGAAACGGAACAGCGCTTTTTATTTCTTTAAAATTCTCTAAAGTTCCTTTATTCTTATGCACAGCTTCAATTTCTAAAATAGAAAATGGTTGAAAATAAGCAATTTTCTGACTTGCCTTTCTACTCGAAAAAGCATCGCGCACAAAATACGATTTCAGTCCGCTAGAAAGTGTAAAGCATTTTACAATCAAGCTTTTCTCCTGAAATTTTAAAGACGAAATTACTATTGCTTTTGTTTTGACGAGCACAAATTTTTGTTTTTTTTTTGTTTCAAGTTTCAAGTTTCAGGTTTCAAGTTTCAGGTTTCAGGTTTCAAGTTTATCAAATTGAAGATAAACTTAACACTAAAAAAGACTGAACACTGAAACTGATCTTACCGTATAATCATCACTTTCTTAACTTTAGTTTCTCCTCCATCTTCTGCCGAGATAAAAACCATATAAACACCAGATGCTACTTTATACTTACCAAAAGCAGTTGTGTCCCATTCGATTGTTCCGCCAGAAGAAGTCACTTCGTAAACTAAATTCCCTTCTATATCTGTGATTTTCACATTAGCCTTATCAATTAATCCGGCCACTTTAACGGTTCCCGAATAAGTCGGACGCACAGGATTTGGATAAACATACACATTGCTTAAATCGTCATTTGCCCCTGTTGCAATTCCGCCAAACGAAACCAACCCTTTGTCGGTTGCAATAAAGACCTCGCCCGTTTTAGCATTTATCTTAACATCATTTATATAATTACTTGGCAATGGCGAATTGTTTATTGTAAAATGATATTTTGTTTCCTGGCCATTTGGCGAAACCATAAATATTCCAGAATCTGCCGTTCCAATCCATTTATTATTTGCACCATCGACTGCTATCGAAGTTACAAACTGTTCGTATAACAACTCTTGAGCCAAATCGTCTTCGGTTATAATGATCGAATTTGCCTTTAACTGACTATCTGTTTGAAAACTAGAAACATTAGAGAGAACTCTCAAACCCTTTGTTGTTCCTATCCAAAGCTGATTTTTTGTATCTAAAGCTATTGCTCTAACATCGGCAATTGGCAGATTACCAGCATCGGTTCCAAAAGTCATTTTTTTGAAGGTATTTGTAGCTTCATTAAATCCTACAACTCCACTTTTATACGTTCCAATCCATTTTACATTGTTGCGATCTACCACTATGCTTGAATAGTTATCTTCTCCCACATCGTCTGATATAGAAGTCATCGAATAACTTCCCCATTGTCCATTTGTTTTTAAAACCTTCAATCCATTATTGATTCTGCTATTGGTCACCCAAAGATTTCCAGATTTATCAAAAGCCGTTGCATTGATTCGGACATCTACATAATCTGGTGATGCTGTTTTAAGTGACTCTAAACCACTATTTTTTTCATTATATAAATGAGTTGGAATATCGCTTTCAATTTTTAATAATCCAGAGAAAAAAGAACCGGCATAAACCTGTTTTTCATTATTAGGATTTATATAGATTCTCGTTATTGATTTGGCATCATAAACATCAGAATATGGAATATTTAACCATCCCGAAGCATTAAATCGACTAATTCCGTAGCTATCCAAAGGGTACGGATTATACACCGCATCATAATCTCCATACACCGCCCACAAAACATTTGAACCAGCATCTATAGAAAAAATATCATTACGCACGGGACCGCTAGGCGTACTGTTTTCAAAAGCTGTTGCGTTATTTAAAGTAGATGCAAATAATCCTTTTTCTTTTGTTCCAATAAAAATCTGATTTCCAACTGCAGTTGCACAGCTAAAATTCAGGGTATTATCTAAAACTTGAGAATTTGTAATTTGTCGACTCAACGTCATTTGATTATTATAAACATATACTGTATTGGCAGTCGTAACAAATAAATTATGGTTTTTCGCTCGCGTATCAACAGACGCTTGAGGCAGTTGCAAAAAGCCCACAAAGGTATTGGTATTAAATCTATGAATATACCCTGTACTATTTATTGCAATAAGCTCTGAATCTAAAGCCTCAACACTCGACCAATCTCCGCCATTGACTACTGACCATTGGCTATAATCTATAAGATTAGCATTTGTTATGTCAGCTTTTCTAATACCGCTTGATGTTGCCGCAAAAATAAATCCGTTAAACATTGTGGTTTGCTTTACGCTTATTTCTGCTCCATTATCTCCAATAAAATAAGTGTCGCCAAATTGAGATGTTTTAAGATTAAATTGAACAATTCCAAAATCGCAAGAAACATATATCAATCCATTATTTTCCATAAAATGATTGATTTTTTTAGTATTTGCTGGCAATTGCTTATTGATTATATCTACAACTTTTAGAATACTTCCGTCTACTTCGTTAATCAAGATCATCAAACCATTTTCATAACCGATGATTGTTTTTTTAGAAGCTTCGCTGTAATAAACTGCCGAAATGGTCTGGCCCGAAAGTCCGTCAATAGTCGTCGTTGTTTTAAGGACATTTGTTGCTGTATTCTTTGAAAATAATGCGTTTTCGGAAGCCGCAAAAACAGTTGTGGCAGATTCTGAAATGTCTTTTACTTCATTAAATGAAAAATATCCCTGCCAAGACAATTTGCTCTGCGCTTCGCAAAACTGAATTAGAAGTAAAAACAAACCGCAGAAAAATACTTTTTTCATCATATAATGTATTCGAATAGACAAATATAATACAATCGGGTTTTTATTTAATTTTTAGCGCAAATAAAATACCCCCGATATCTTATTAGGATAACGAGGGTAATTCTAAATATTGCAATTAAATCTTAAACTACACCTTGTGCAAGCATAGCATCGGCAACTTTTACAAATCCGGCAATATTAGCTCCTTTTACGTAGTTAACATATCCGTCTTCTTCTGCACCGTATTTTTTACATTGATTATGAATTCCGATCATGATTTCTTTCAATCTCAAGTCTACTTCTTCACTAGTCCAGTTTAAACGAATTGAGTTCTGAGTCATTTCTAATCCTGAAGCAGCAACTCCACCAGCATTTGCAGCTTTTCCTGGCGCGAATAACACTTTACTATCTAAGAAAAGTTTAATAGCATCTAAAGTAGAAGGCATATTTGCAGCTTCCGTAACACACAAAACGCCATTATCTATTAATTTCTTAGCATCGTCACCATTCAATTCATTTTGAGTAGCACATGGAATAGCGATATCTACTTTTACTTCCCAAGGGCTTTTTCCTTTGTGGAAAATAGCATTTGGATATTTCTCTAAATATCTTTCTGCTCTATTATCTCCAGTAGCTCTCATCTCAACCATATGTTCGATTTTTTCTCCAGAGATACCTTCTTCATCATAAATATAACCATCAGGTCCAGAAATAGTAACTACTTTACCTCCTAGTTCATTTACTTTTAAAGCAACACCCCAAGCCACATTTCCGAATCCAGAAATAGCAACTCTTTTTCCTTTAATTTCGTGACCAATTGTACGAAGCATTTGATCTGTAAAATAAACTACACCATATCCTGTAGCTTCTGGTCTGATTAATGAACCTCCGTAAGCCAAACCTTTTCCAGTTAAAACTCCTGTAAATTCATTTCTAATTCTTTTATATTGACCAAATAAGTAACCGATTTCACGTGCACCAACACCAATATCTCCAGCTGGAACGTCAAGATCTGGACCAATATGACGGCATAATTCTGTCATGAATGACTGGCAGAAACGCATAATTTCAGCATCAGATTTTCCTTCTGGGTCAAAATCAGAACCTCCTTTTCCACCTCCCATCGGAAGTGTTGTCAAACTGTTTTTAAATACTTGTTCAAATGCCAAGAATTTTAAAACTGATAAGTTTACCGAGTGATGAAATCTAATTCCTCCTTTGTAAGGTCCAATTGCAGAGTTCATTTGAATTCTGAAACCTCTATTTACAATAATTTCCCCTTTATCGTCTACCCACGGAACTCTGAATATTATTGATCTTTCCGGTTCAGCGATTCTTAAGAGAATATTCTTTCCATCGTATTTTTTACGCTCAGATATAAACGGAATTACAGTTTCTGCGAATTCTCTAACTGCTTGAAGAAATTCTGGCTCATTTGGATTTTTTGACTCAACAAGAGCCATAAATTCATTTATTTTTTGTTCCATCTTTAAAATAAATTTTCAGATAATTTAGATTTAATTTTTACTCTTATAAAAAATAAGAAATCATGTTTAAGAAAACGTTTTCGTTTTAACTGACAAAGATATATCAAATAATGATTCGATGTTACATTTTTCACTTTTTTGAAGCGATTTGTGTTTTTTTCAAACAATAGAAAAAAACACATTTTACATGTAGGTGTTTACATGCAAAACACCTTTTAAAAGTTAGTAAATTAAGTATTTTGCTAGTTATTTTTCAATACGTCAATTTAATATTTTGAATCGATTATGTTTTTTATATATTTGCCGAGATTTGTAAGCCCCTAAAAAATGCCTAAGCACCTATTTATCACATTATTTGCCTTATTGGGCATCTCGACTGCTGTATCAGCACAAGGATTAGCCCAAGAGATCGGAATCTACGCAGGACCTGTAACTTTACAGTCCGATTTTGGAGAAAGAAACAACTTTGATAATAATGTCGGAAACACAGGTTTTGGCATTGGAATCATGCACTTTATAAACTTTTCTGCCAATAACAATAGAGAAAATTTTTTCACAGAACATTTTAAAATAAGATCTGATCTGTCTTACAGCAGAACCACTTTAAAACATCATGGAAAATGGGTTGATTATAAGCCCAATGGTTTATTTGCAACACAATTAAGAAACATGCATGCAAGTTCTAGTATAGTAAGCTTGGGGGCACAGATGGAATTTTCTCCTTTTATGAAAATCCACGATTTCGAAAACACAGTTGGTAGCTTCAGTCCGTATGGAGCTGTAGGGTTTCAGGTGAGCTATTATTCAGCAAAAGTTGGGTCACATTTAGGAGACATTACACTTCCTGCTATTACCCCAGGAAAATACTTAACTCCATCTGACGGACGTGCACATGGTTTTTCTACAGAAACTGGTGTAGCTTTAGCGGCAACAGCAGCAGTAGGTGTACATTATAAACTAACTGAAATGAGTGATTTAATGTTTGAAACTCGTTTTCATATGTACAGCTCAGACTGGATTGACGGATTAAACCCAAATAAAGATATTTACAAAGAAAACAAATATAACGATTGGCAAGTTTGGTTTAACTTTGGATACATCTACTATTTAGAATTCTAAAAAAGTTTAAATTTCAAAATATAAAAAATCCCAAATTCCAAAACTATTCATTGGAATTTGGGATTTTTCATTAGACATTTTATCGCCTTCTTTCTAAGAAATTTTAAAATAAGAAATCCCAAACTCCAGAATAAAAATTGGAATTTGGGATTTTCTTATTTGGAATTTATATTAAGCTAAAGCTTGTTCTAAATCGGCAATTAAATCTTCTGCATCTTCGATACCAACACTTAATCGAACTAAATCATCTGTAATGCCTACTTCTACTCTTTTATCTGCAGGAATAGAAGCGTGAGTCATTAAAGCTGGATGATTAGCCAATGATTCAACTCCCCCAAGAGATTCTGCCAAAGTAAACACTTTCAATTTTTCTAAAAATGCGATAGAATCTTCTTTCTTCCCAGACTTAAAATCAAAAGAAACCATTCCTCCAAAAGCTTTCATTTGCTTCTTAGCAATTTCGTGAAACGGATGATTCTTTAAACCTGGATAATAAACCGTTTTAATTTTAGGATGGTTGCTCAAATATTCAACTACTTTTTCCCCATTTTCACAATGTCTCTGAACTCTTAAAGCTAAAGTTTTGATTCCTCTTAAAACCAAGAAACTATCCATTGGCCCAAGAGTCGCCCCTGTTGCAAATTGTTGAAAATGCAATTGATCTCCAAGTGCTGCGTCTTTTACAATTAATGCTCCAGCAATAACATCAGAATGACCTCCTAAATATTTCGTAGCAGAGTGCATTACAATGTCTGCTCCTAAATCTAAAGGCTTTTGTAGATAAGGCGTTGCAAAAGTATTATCAACCGCAAGAAGAATATTTTTCTCTTTAGTAATTTTTGCAATTTCTTGAATATCTGCCAATTTCATCAACGGATTTGTTGGTGTTTCTACCCAAATTAACTTCGTATTTTCGTTAATTAAACTTTTCAGTTTTTCGATATTCGTCATATCAACAAAATGAAATTTAATCCCCGAATCTTTATAAACACGAGAGAACATTCTGTAAGTTCCGCCATACAAATCATCCATCGCAATGATTTCGTCTCCAGCTTTAAAAGATCTTAAAACACAGTCAGTCGCAGCAAGACCAGACGAAAATGCTAATCCTCGAGTTCCGTTTTCAATACTAGCCAGCGCCTCTTCTAAAGCCGTACGTGTCGGGTTTGAAGCTCTACTATATTCGTAATCTGCCAAAGGTTTCCCTGGACTTGTTTGTACAAATGTTGAAGTTTGATACACTGGCGGCATAACAGCGCCTGTACTTGGATCATGATGCTGTCCTCCGTGAATAACTTTTGTATTGAATTTCATATAGTTATAAATTTTAAATCCTTAATTCTTTTACAAATTTACCGCTTAATTTATTTTATCGCGACACAACTTCTTACCTTTGTAGATAATTAACACTTTTTGATATGAAAAATTCATTATTTATACTCTTTTTGTGTTTGATTTTTACAAGTTGCAAAAAAGAGCTTTCATTTGAGAATGAAACGTTTGAAGAGAAATCTACTGTTCCATGCAAAAATGATTGCCCAAAAATCACCATAGAAGTTCCAATTGCTAAAAATGTTAAAGTAACATCAGACAGCATTAACAAGAAAGTATTTGCCGTCATTAAAGAGATTGTATTTTTTGAAGACGATTCGGTAAAAGTTGATGGCTACAAATCATTGGCGAAATCTTTTATTGCCTCCTATCAAGAAATGCATCAAAAATTTCCAAACGATACCTTTGGCTGGGAAGCAAAAATCATTGGAAATGTCGAATTTGAATCTGACCAAATTTTAAATCTTAAAATTGACCATTATACTTTTACTGGCGGCGCTCACGGTTATCAAGGTTATCGCTCTTTATTATTCGATAAAAAAACAGGAAAAACCATTTTCAACAATCAGTTGTTTAAAAACGAAAATGAGTTTAAAAATTTCGCTGAGAAAACATTCAGATCAAAATATAAAATCCCAGAAAAAGCTAATATCAACGCTACAGGTTTAATGTTTGAAAATGATAAATTTCAACTGCCTCAAAACATTTTTTACACCTCTGAAGGTTTGCTTTTATATTACAACTCATATGAAGCTGCATCTTATGCAGATGGCCCAAAAGAGCTCATATTTCCATATGAAGAAATAAAGAAATATTTGAATTTTCAATAAAAAAATAAAATCAAGACATTTTTATTTATCCCTATCTAGCACAATCTTTGTAGATATACTGGACGTAGACGCACTACAATGCATCTCTAAAGAAAAAACTTAGAACCTTAGCATCTCAGAACCTTAAATCACTGAACATCATATTTCATCTTTCTTAAAACCCTCAAAGCTTCTTTAAAAGAAGAGTATACATTTTTATACGGTTTTAAAAGCAATTTTGCATCTATTAATTTTTGTCGAGCATCTTCGAAACCATTCAAATGACAAATCATAAAAGTAGAAGGAAGATTTTCCAGATCTTTCATTTCACGATCAGACAATGCAATTTCTTTTTGAAGTTTTCCGAGCAAAGCCATATTTGAATTATAAATATGATACAACATTTTTCGGTTGAACTCTGGTGGCTGAAAAAGCATTTGGCGATCTATTTTATAATAACCATTATCAAAGAAATGAATCGTTTGTTCTTCTAACGGATAATAACTCGTTTTGTCATTTAATCCCAACGGAACATATTCTGTAATGGTAAAAGTATCATCATTATATTGTATTGTAACAACATCTTGTGCCGAATAAAAAAGCTTAATTTGTTCGTTTATCAATTCGATATCTACACGAGACAAATACGTTTTATCACGTAATTTTTTCGGAACTCCAGCCCAACAAATCACGAATAATTCTTTAAAAACACGATATTTTGGCGACATATCTTTATGTCTGAAATTCATAAAATCGATAACACCGTCTAAAGTATATTGAATACTATTGCGAGAGCTGTTTTCTATTCCGATTACCGTTTCTGTATTTTGATTGCTCTTTTCGATTATCTCATGTTCTTCTAGAGGAATCGAATTACTGCCACGTCTCACAAAAACACTGTTAGCAAGAATAGTATGAATTCCTTTTTTAAAATAAGAGATTTTACTTTTAGGCTTTATGGTAACCAGACCAATTACTTTGTCTTTTGGAAGATTGGGAAAAGGGACGTTTTCGTATTGAATTTTTGGAGGATTTTCTAAAAATGCATTGACCAGATTCTGAATTCGGCTATCATCGAAGAAATCATCGCCTACAATCTCATTATCTTGATCTTCTACTCCAACAACGATATAAGAATTATTGTTTGGGTTGGAATTAGATAACGCGCAAATGTGCTTTAGAAACTTGCCCTTCCCTTCGCGCGAATGAAGATTCAACTGCCTTTTCTTATCATAAAAACTGCTTTCGTCATTATGAGCGAGGAGATTTTTAATTAAAAGGCGCTTATTAATCATTCTTTTTAGATTATTAGACTGACTTAAATTTTTAGACTTCTCAGATTGATTTTCAGTTTCCTAAGTTAAACTAAAGATCCGACTTTCTAAGAAGTCTAATAATCTAGTTTTAAATATTCTTTTTAACAATCGTCGAAGAGGCCTGTGCTGTACTCATAACAACCAAATCGGCAATATTTACATGATAAGGTCGTGAAACTACAAAGTGAATAATATCGGCAATATCTTCTGCCTGTAACGGATCAAATCCTTTATAAACATTTGCCGCTCTTTCTACATCTCCTTTAAAGCGAACTTCGCTAAATTCAGTTGCTACCATTCCTGGATGAATTCCTCCAACTCTAATTCCAAACGGGTTTAAATCTATTCGCATTCCTGCAGTAATAGCATCAACGGCATGTTTAGAACCACAGTATACATTCCCATTTGGGTAAACCTCTTTTGCTGCTGTTGATCCAATATTAATGATATGTCCCGATTGTCTTTCGACCATTTGCGGAATTATCGCTTTTGAAACGTACAAAAGTCCTTTTACATTAATGTCAATCATCGCATCCCAATCGTCTAAATTTCCATTTTGAATCGGATCTAAACCATGGGCATTTCCTGCATTATTAATTAAAACGTCAATCGCAGAAAAATCGTTTGGCAAAGCACCTATTTTTTCTAAAACTTCCTCTTTATTACGAACATCAAATTCTAAAGAATGTACTTCTGTAAAAGCCGAAAGCTCTTTCTCGAGTTCTTCTAAACGGTCTTTACGCCTTCCGCAAAGGATAACTTTATAATTGTTTTTTGCCAGAATCTGAGCGGTTGCTTTTCCTATTCCGCTTGTAGCACCAGTAATTAAAACTGTTTTTTTCATTGTTTTTTCTTTAAAAAAGATTTTTTTGCCACAGATTTAAGGATTAAAATGATTTTTTTGAAATCCTAGAAATCTTTAATCTGTGGCAAAATATTTTTAATTCTTACCTTTCCATTCTTCTAAATTCAATACCATATTGAGCGCTGTCCAAGTTTCTCCATCTACTTCCCTTAAATATTTTTTATTGGGATTTAAAGTAAACCCAACTTTTTCATAACATTTTTGGGCTCCAATATTAAAATCAAAAACATTTAATTCTACGTTTCTTTCTTTTCTGTTTTCAAAAATATATTGCAACAATAAAGTCACCATCTGCTCACCAATTCCTTTTCCTCTTTGATTTTCATCAACAATGAGTATTCTTCCTAATTTCGCAAAATCATCTTTAAAGTAAATTTCACAGTGTCCAATCGTATTTCCATTTGAAATATTTGCAACTCTAAAAGCAACTCTGTTTTCATCAGAAAGCGTTTTATCTATTTGCTCTTCTGTTAAAGGAAAAGTAAATTCTGGTCCGCCAAATTGCATTAAATCTTTGGCACTTTTGACAGAATTAATCAATTCAAAGTAATCTTTTCTCTCAAATTTTTCTAGGTATATCATTTTCAGAATAGTACAAAATTAAGGCACATCATCGCCCATACTTTCTGTCCAGATAGCAAACCAATCTTCTTTATCCATTTCTAATTCAACTGCTTTTGACAGAGATTGAATTCTGGCAACGTTAACAGTTCCTGCAATAGGAATAACTCTTGCTGGATGTTTTAAAATCCATGCTAATAAAAGTGTATCTGCACCTAAATGATATTTCTCTAATAAAGTAGAAAACAGTTTTTTCAAACGGCGAGTTTGTTTTGTATCTTCTCTAAAAACCGTTCCTAGCGGATTCCATGATAAAGGTCGAATTTCGTTAGTCTGCATATAATCTAAACTTCCGTCAATCATTGCTTCATAATGCGTAGCAGAAAACTGAACTTGATTATAGCTTACTTCTGTTTTCTGACGAATCAATTCAGTTTGTGAGCTTGTAAAGTTTGAAAGTCCAAAATCAATAATTTTTCCTTCTCCTTTTAATTTCTCAACCGCTTCTGCAATTTCATCAGCCTGCATTAACGGACTTGGTCTGTGAAGTAAAAAAACATCTACATAATCTGTTTTTAAATTCTTCAAAGATGTTTCTACAGACTTAATAATATAGTCTTTAGAATAATCGTAATGTTTGATTTTGTTTTCAGGGCGTTTTTCAGCAATCATCTGAATTCCGCACTTGGTAATTAATTGTAATTTTTCACGGGCAATCTTACTTGCGTGAAAGGCTTTTCCAAAATCGGCTTCGGTCGTATACGAACCGTAAATATCCGCGTGATCAAAAGTCGTAATTTTGTTTTCGATACTCACCTGTATCATGTTTTCCATTTCTTTAGTTGTAAGGTTTTTATCCCAAACTCCCCAATTCATAGTGCCCGAAATTATAGGCGATAAGACTGTTTTGCTCATAATAATTATGCGTTATTTTTGGTAATAATTATGCTTTACTAAAACATAATCATCAAAGTTCTTAAAAATATAAAAATAGATTCACAATTAGTCCTTAAAATTAGGTCTTTGATCGAAGTTTTAACCATTCTTTAACATCTTACTTCTTAAAAAATATTCAATTTGCACTCTCAAAAATTAGGCGTTAAAATCAAGGTTTTAAAAATATTTATATGGAAGAAAATACAACGACTTTAGACATTAGAGCGATAAATGAAAAAATTGAGAGAGAAAGTGCTTTTATAGACCTTCTTACAATGGAAATGAACAAAGTTATTGTGGGTCAGAAACATATGGTCGAGCGTCTATTGATCGGATTACTTGGACAAGGGCATATTTTATTGGAAGGAGTTCCTGGTCTGGCAAAAACTTTAGCCATCAACACGCTTTCTCAAGCGGTTCAAGGATCTTTCAGCCGTATCCAATTTACGCCAGATTTATTACCTGCCGATGTTATCGGAACCATGATTTACAATATTAAAGCAAATGAGTTCTCAATTAAAAAAGGACCAATTTTCGCCAATTTCGTACTTGCCGATGAGATTAACCGTGCTCCAGCAAAGGTTCAATCTGCTTTATTAGAGGCGATGCAGGAGAAACAAGTTACTATTGGTGACACTACATTTAAATTAGATCGTCCGTTTTTAGTATTAGCAACACAAAACCCAGTTGAGCAAGAAGGAACGTATGCACTTCCTGAAGCACAGGTTGACCGTTTTATGTTGAAAACTGTTATTGATTATCCAAAAATTGATGAAGAGCGTTTCGTAATTCGTCAAAACTTAAAAGGAACTTACGAAAAAGTAAATCCGGTAGTTTCCGTAGATCAGATTCTACGTGCTCAGGAAGCTGTTCGTGAAGTTTATATGGATGAAAAAATCGAGAAATACATTCTTGATATTATTTTCGCTACACGTTACCCAGAAAAATACAAATTAGCCGATTTAAAACCGCTTATCAGTTTTGGAGCTTCTCCTCGTGGAAGTATCAACTTGGCTAATGCTGCTAAATGTTATGCTTTCATCAAACGTCGTGGTTATGTAATTCCAGAAGACGTTCGTGCAGTTGTTCACGATGTATTACGTCACAGAGTTGGAATCACTTACGAAGCAGAAGCAGAAAACATCACTTCTGTAGACATTATCAACAAAATCGTTAACGAGATTGAGGTACCTTAAAAATTTGTTTCAAGTTTCAGGTTTCAAGTTGTTGCAAGACAAACTTGAAACTTTTAAACTTTAAACTTTAAACAAATCAAATGGATACAAAAGAGCTTTTAAAAAAAGTACGGAAAATAGAAATCAAAACGAAAAGACTGAGTAATCATATCTTTTCGGGAGAATACCACTCTTCATTTAAAGGACGAGGAATGACGTTTAGCGAGGTGCGTCAATACCAATACGGAGATGATATTCGTAACATCGATTGGAATGTAACCGCACGCTACAACGAAGCTCACGTTAAAGTATTTGAAGAAGAACGCGAATTAACGATGGTTTTAATGGTCGATATTTCGGGTTCAGAATCTTTTGGTTCTAAAAATCAATTCAAGAAAGACATCGTAACCGAAATTGCGGCAACGATGGCTTTTTCGGCTACACAAAATAATGACAAAATTGGTTTAATCTTATTTTCTGATACTGTAGAATTATATATTCCGCCTAAAAAAGGACGTTCTCACGTGCTTCGTATCATCCGTGAATTGATCGAATTTGAACCAAAAAGTCATAAAACAGACATTGCTCAAGCCTTGAAATTCTTATCTGGAACCCAGAAAAAGAAAGCCATCATTTTTATGATTTCCGATTTTATGTCTGATTCTTATGAGCATACATTAAAGATTGCTTCAAAAAAACATGACATTACAGGTGTTCGTGTATACGATATTCGCGAAGAAAGAATACCAAATTTAGGAATGGTAAACATGCTGGATGCCGAAACCGGAAAAATACAATTGGTTGATACAAGTTCTAAAGCTGTTCGAATGAATTATGAAAAACATTATCAAGAAAAGCTGAACTACTTTAAAGACACATTCCGTAAATCTGGAGCAGGAATTGTAAATACCAGAGTAGACGAAAATTACGTTACTAAACTATTAGGCTATTTCAAATCACGATAAAAATCCGGCAATTTTGATTAACAAATCAAAAATCGTTAATCTAAAATCAACAATCGTTAATCAAATGAAATTTAAACTTTATATATTTTTATTGCTTTTTTCTACTATGATTTTTGCTCAGCAGAAACCAGTAGAAACGAGTATTGATACCACCAAAAATAAGATTGGTGCTGAGTTCAAACTGACGCTTAAAACGGTTGTGACTTCAACATCAAAAGTTGAATTTCCTAAACTTAAAAACATTGGTCCGTTAGAAGTTATCCAGTCTTATCCAATTGATACGGTTAAGAAAGATGCCACTAATTACGAACTTATAAAAAAATATGGTTTAACGCAGTTTGATTCTGGCCGTTATACGATTCCAAGAATCAAAATTTTAATTGATAAAAAACCTTTTTACTCTGATTCTATTAAAGTTGAAGTTGCCGCTGTAAAAGTTGATACTTTACAGCAGAAAATGTACGACATTAAAGATATTTCTTCTGTTGATGAAGGAATGGGAAATTGGTGGATTTACACTTTAATAATTCTAGCAATTTTAGGAATTGGTGCTTTCGTTTACTGGTATGTTAAAAAACGCCAGCTGAAAAAAATCGAAGAAGAAGTTTATAAAACTCCTATCGAAAAAGCGACTAGTTTATTAAACAATCTAGAACAAAAAGAACTGGTTCAAAAAGGAGAAATTAAAGAATACTATAGCGAACTGACCGATATTGCTAGAAATTATATTGAAGAAGCAATTCATATCCCAGCAATGGAAAGTACAACTTCTGAGTTAATTGCTGCAATTAGAGAAGCTTCGACCAAAAAGAAAATGACCCTTACGCCGGAAACGGTCGAAAATTTAGAACGCGTTTTACGTCAGGCCGATTTGGTAAAATTTGCTAAATCTAAACCGCTTGATTTTGAAATTACTGACGACAGAAATAAAATACAGAAAGTAATTTTAACCCTTGATAATGCAATTCCAACTGAAGTTCCAGAAGAAATTGAAGATCAGTTATTAAACGAAGCGCAAAGACAAAAACAAATTCAAGCGCAGCTTAAAAAACAGCGCAATGCTAGAATTGGTTATGCGGTTGCAGCTATCATACTTTTATTGTTTGCTACAACCACTTTCTTTGTGGTTACCAAAGGGTTCAATTATGTAAAAGATAACGTAATTGGCCACCCTTCAAAAGAATTATTAGAAGGCGAATGGGTAAAAAGTGCTTACGGAAATCCAGCTGTTCTTATTGAAACGCCAAAGGTTTTAAAAAGAATGGACGCGCAAAAAGTACTTCCAAAAGAAGCAATGGCACTTATCAAAGAAATGCAACTTTTTACATACGGAAGTATGGTTGACAATTTTTACGTAACGGTTTCAACATCTAAATTCAAACAGCCAACAGATATTGATTTAAGTAAAACTCTTGAGGGTAATCTAAAAATTATCGAGGCTCAAGGCGGACAAAATATTATATTAAAACAAGAAGATTTTCAAACAAACGAAGGTATTCAGGGAGTAAAGGGTTACGGGACAATGACTGTTTTGAATCCGGCAACCAAAACGAGTACAAAAGCATATTACGAATTGTTACTTTTCAAACAAGATCAAGGTTTACAGCAAATCCTGATTTTGCACGAAGAAGGCGATACTTATGCAAATGAAATCACGACCCGAATATTAAATTCTGTTGAACTTCAAAGAGCAAACAACTAATGAGCAAGATCACTTTTTTAAATCCAGAGTTCCTTTGGTTGTTTCTATTAATTCCGATTGCGATAATCTGGTTTTTCTGGAAACGCAACCAGCAGTCGGCTACCTTAAAAATGAGTTCGACAGCAGGATTCCAAAATAATCAATCGTTTTGGATCAAGTTCAAACCTGCTTTATACGTTTTCAGAATTCTCGCTTTAAGCTCATTAATTATAGCATTGGCACGCCCAAGAACTGTAGATATTAGCAACCAGACTAAAACAACAAAAGGAATTGATATTGTAATGGCAATTGACGTTTCTGGATCTATGCTGGCAAAAGATTTAAAGCCAAATCGTATGGAAGCTTTAAAACGAGTTGCAGCCGATTTCGTTGAAGAAAGACCAAATGACAGAATCGGATTGGTTTTGTACGCTTCTGAAGCTTACACAAAAACGCCTGTTACAAGTGATAAAGCTATTATTCTTGAAGCTATAAAAGGAATTAAATACGATACGGTTTTACAAGACGGAACTGGAATTGGAATGGGATTGGCAACTGCTGTAAATCGTTTGAAAGATAGCAAAGCAAAAAGCCGCGTTATTATCCTCCTTACTGACGGTGTAAACAATGCTGGTTTTATTGAACCAGAAACAGCGTCAGATATTGCGAAACAGTATGGAATTAAAGTTTACACGATTGGTCTTGGAACAAACGGAATGGCAGAATCTCCATACGCATATGCTCCAAATGGCGGTTTCTTATTTAAAATGCAGAAAGTTGAAATCGATGAAAAGCTAATGAGAAACATTGCTAGAAAAACAGATGGAACGTATTTTAGAGCAACAAGCAACGATAAATTAGCAGAAATATACAAATCGATCAATAAATTGGAGACTACAGAAATTCAGGAACTGAAATTCTACGATTACGACGAAAAATACAGGTTTTTTGTCTTATTTGCAGGTTTAATGTTATTGCTTGAAGTTGGATTAAGAAATACGGTTTACAGAAGCTTTATTTAATTTTTTCAAAATTAAAAAATTCCAAATTTTTAAATTCCAAAATCCAAAACGGAATAGTAAAATTTAAAAAAAAATGGAATTTGGAATTTATCCCACAACAATTGGGATTGGAATTTAAAATTAAAAATATTGAAATTTAAAAATTAAGATTTCAGACAACAGTAAAATTGGAATTTGGAATTTAATTTTTGGAATTTAAAAATTATATGGAATTAGACGAAAAAAAATATTTATACCTTTTATTCTTACTCCCAATTGTGGTGTGTGTTTTCCTTTTCAATATGTATTGGAAAAGAAGAAAACAACGCGAATTTGGTGATCTGGAAATGGTCAAAAGATTAAGTCCGGAGAAATCAGTTTTTAAACCTGTTTTAAAAATAGTGGTGATTCTTTTGGCGCTTACCTGCTTAATTATTGGTCTGGTTAATCCGAAGATCGGAACTAAAATGGAAACTGTAAAACGAGAAGGTATAGATATTGTTTTTGCAGTCGATGTTTCTAAAAGTATGCTTGCCGAAGACGTTGCACCAAGCCGTTTGGATAAGAGTAAACAATTGGTTTCTCAAATCATTAACCAATTAGGAAGTGACCGAATCGGAATTGTGGCATACGCAGGAAGTGCATTTCCCGTTTTACCAATAACATCAGACTATAGCGTTGCAAAAATGTTCTTGCAAAGTATGAATCCAGGAATGGTTTCCTCTCAAGGAACCTCTTTGGATGAAGCGATTAAATTATCCTCTACTTATTTTGATGAAAAGAGTAAGACCAGTAAATTATTAATTCTGATTTCTGACGGTGAAGATCATTCTGAAGGTGCAACTGCTGCGGCAGAAGAAGCGAATAAGTTAGGAATGAAAATCATCACAATTGGTGTTGGAACAGAAAGAGGAGGAACAATTCCGTTAAAAGAAAATGGCGTTGTAAGAGGCTATCAAAAAGACCAGAACGGAGAAACAGTTATTACCAAATTAAATCAAGAAGGTTTAAAAACAATTGCAAAAGCAACAAAAGGTGGTTATGTTTACGGCGGAAGCACGAAAGAAGTTTTAGAATATGTAAAAAATGCTTTGAACAATATTCAGAAAACGGAATTTGAAGCTACACAAATGGCAGAATTTCAATCGCAGTTCCAATGGTTTATCGGATTTGCATTTTTACTGCTTTTCCTAGACATTTTCTTATTAGAAAGAAAAACAAGCTGGATCAAAGAGTTGGATTTATTTAATGAAAAGAAATAAATGTTCAGAGTGAAATTCAGAACAGAAAACAAAATTAGAATGAAAAATTTAATCCTTTATATTTTACTAACGGTTTCTTTTGCAGCTGCTGCACAAGAAAAGGACAAATCATTGCCTTCTGGTAATGAAGAATATAAACAGAATAAATTTACTGATGCTGAGGCAAACTATAGAATTTCGGAATCAAAATTTCCTAAAAAATCAGCAGCTCCATATAATTTAGGAAATACCATTTATAGACAAAATCAGATTTCGGAAGCTAAATTTGCTTACGCGAAAGCGATAAAAAATGCCAAAACGAGACCTGAAAAACACAAGGCTTATCATAATCTTGGAAATACTTTCATGAAAGAGAAAGATTATTCTCAAGCCGTTGAAGCTTACAAACAAGCACTTCGTAACGACCCGACTGATGATGAAACACGTTACAATTATGCTTACGCAAAACAAAAATTAAAAGAGAATCCTCCTAAAAACGATCAGAAAGATAAAAATAAGGACAAAGACAAGGATAAGGATAAAAACAAAGATAAAGACAAGGACAAAAATAAAGATAAAGACAAGGATAAAAAAGACGATAAAGGCGACCAGGATAAAGACAAAAAAGACGGTAAAAACGATCCTAAGAAAGGTGACAAATCTGATAATCAAGGAGAGCCAAAACCACAGCCTGGAGGAATATCAAAAGAACGTGTTCAGAATTTGCTTGACGCTGTAAATAATGAGGAAAAGAAAATTCAGGACAAAGTAAATGCTCAAAAAGTAAAAACTAATCCTAAGAAAACAGAAAAAGACTGGTAAAATTTGGTTAATCGTTTAACCGTTAATTTGTTTATTTGATCCAAACAATACGATTAAACAAATTAACGTTTAAACGATTAAGCATTAAAAACAACGATTAAACAAGTAATGAAAAGATATTTAATTCTATTTCTAATCACTTTTCAAGGACTAATGGCTCAAGTACAGTTTGAAGCCAGAGTCAGCAAAAACTCGCTTGGAATAAATGAAAGACTTCGCATCGACTTCATCATGAATGTTGACGGAGATAATTTCGAGCAACCTTCTTTTGAGGGGTTTAAAATGGTCGCAGGACCAAGCCAACAGAT
This sequence comes from Flavobacterium sp. ACN2, assembly GCF_002303885.1. GTDB lineage: Bacteria > Bacteroidota > Bacteroidia > Flavobacteriales > Flavobacteriaceae > Flavobacterium. The sequence continues at coordinate 240,865 of NZ_MRCM01000003.1, forward strand.
TAGTCAGTCTTGGATAAATGGGCGAAGCTCTTTTCAGAAAATATATTCTTATATCTTGCAGCCTGAGAGAAAAGGAGTTGTCACCATTAAGCAGGCCGCAATAGAATTCAACGGTCAGGTTTACAAAACAAATCCGATTAAGGTTACTGTGACCAATGCCGTGGCTCAAGAAAGAGATCCAAACGATAGACCTCCAGGATCAGGAAATGAATTATTGACTCTTGTTGCCGAAATTTCAAAAACAAATCCGTATCTAAACGAACCAATAACAGCGGTTTACAAATTGTATTTTAATAATATTGGAGTTACAGGATTTAAAGAATTGGCCAAACCTAAATACAATGATTTCTGGAATCAGAACATCGATATCAAACAATTGGCAATTGAAGAAGGAAATTTCCAAGGCCAAAAATGTTATTATGTTATCCTGAAAAAGACCATTTTATATCCTCAGAAATCAGGAAAGCTTACTATTGAACCTCTTTCATTAGATATTGGTGTGCAATTGCCAACAAATCGCCGTGATATGTTTGGTCAAATGATTATTACAGAAGACAATAAAGTAGTTTCTGCTGGAGCAAAAACAATCAATGTTAGACCTCTTCCTGAAAGCACAAAACCAGAAGGATTTACTGGCGCTGTCGGAAGATTGAATTTTACTGTTACTCCATCAAAAACAACGCTTAAAAATGGCGAAGGCCTTGACTTAATCGTAAGTGCGCAAGGAACTGGAAATATGAAGTTGTTTACGCTTCCAAAACCAGTTGTTCCAAATGCATTAGAAATGTACGATCCTGTTCATGACGAGCAAGTAACTACTTCTCTAAGCGGTATGTCTGGAAGAATTACAGACAAATACACTATTGTACCACAATACCGAGGAAAATATGCGATAAAACCAATGCAGTTTTCGTATTTCGATTTGAGTTCTGGTACTTATAAAACCATCACTTCAAAAGAAATTATGATTGATGTTTTGGACGGTCCAACGCCTGCTGAAGCAAATCCAGGAGCATCGGCTTCTAAAAATGCAGTGGCAAAAGCAGATCAGTTCAAAAACATTAAATCTAGAACAGCATTAATTCCTATTGAGAAAAAAGATTTTTACGACTCAAACTTATATTTAGGATTATTGTTTGCTCCATTTATCATTATCCCGATAATCATTCTGGCTAGAAAGAAAAAAGAAGCTATGGATAGTGATGTTACTGGAAATAGAATTAGAATGAACAATAAGCTGGCTAAAAAATATTTATCGCAAGCGAAGAAACATCTTAACAACAAAGAACCTTTCTATATTGCACTTGAAAAAGCAATGCATAATTTCTTGAAAGCAAAACTACATATCGAAACTTCAGAAATGAGTAAAGATAATATTAGAGAATTGCTGCTATCTAGAAATGCAAATCAAGAAACGGTTCAGAATTTTATTGCTCTAACTGAAAACTGCGAATTTGCACGTTATGCACCAGCATCGAGCGCTTCGATTCAGCAGGATTATGATAAGGCTGTATTGATTATTTCTGAATTAGAAAAACAGATTGTTTAATTTTTTTTACGCAATCCCGATAGCTATCGGGAGCTAAGAAAATTGATTTAGATTGAGTCGAATTTAAGTTCGCAAAGTTGATAATCTTTATTATAATAGAAAATGAAAAACATACTATATCTCTTTTTATTCATCTCGCAGGTTTTCTTTGCGCAAGGTCGCTTTGAATCGGCTAATGCATTGTACCAAAAAGGACAATATAAAGAAGCGGCGCAGGTTTATGAAAACATCATAAAAGAAGACAAATTACATTCTGCCGAAGTGTATTTTAATCTTGGAAACTGTTATTACAAACTAAATCAGGTTGCACCTTCAATTTACAATTATGAAAAGGCTTTGGTTCTTAAACCAAACGATCCTGAGACTTTAAACAACTTAAAATTTGCCAAAAAACTAACGATTGATGAAATCAAAGAAGTTCCAAAAGTAGGTTTTGCCAAACTGATTCAAAACTTTACTTCTATTTTTGACTATAATACTTGGGCCAAAATTTCTATAGCGCTTGGGTTTGTGTTTTTATTGAGCTTTATTGGGTATTATTTTTCGAACGCTACACTTGCAAAAAGAATTTATTTTGTCGGAATGTTTATCATTTTGGTGGCTTTTGCTTTAAGCATTTCAGCGGGAATGTCTGAAAAAAATCATTTTGAAAACGACCGTGTAGCCATTGTTTTTTCTGAATTAAGCCAAGTTAGACATGAGCCTAAAAAATCTTCGACTGGAATTATTTTATTGCATGAAGGAGCAAAAGTTTATGTTTTAGAAAGTATTGCAGGTTGGAAAAAAATCGAATTGACAGACGGAACGCAAGGTTGGATCGACTCTTCAACAATTAAAGAGGTTAAATAGTTTTTTTAGAATGCAATTGAAATAATTTAAAATTACATTCAATGGTCAAAAAACAACTCTTAATTATACTATTTACTTTATCCTGCACAATCTATGCTCAGGAAGAAAAATTAAAACCAGAACAGCGCCAAAAACACTTTTTTGAAGAAGGACTAAAAGCTTTAAAAGAACAAAATTTTTACCGTGCCTACGGTTTTTTCTCCTTAGCTCAAACCGGTTTTAGTCCAGACAAAGAAATCTTAAGCAAATCGATAAAAAAAACTGATTCCTTAAAAGTCATCGTAAGAGCAGAACAAAGACAAGAAATTATAGGGAATTGGAAAATGCTTACTCCTGACTCTTGGGCAATGAGAGATCCTTCTGACAGTATCGTCGGGAGAATGATTACTATCGATCCTGATCAAATATTGTTTTACGAACTTTATGATAAAGCAAAAAACTGGAATTTAGCCAAAACAGAAAAAATCATTTTTTCAGATAAAGAAAGTTTAACTTCTGATCCTTTATTGATAGTGTATTCAAACAAGGAAGTTTGGCGTTATTATATTGATGAGGCTTCGGGTAATTTGATTGCTTTTTATATTGGAGAAGAAAATGAAAACGGAATATCAGAATTGTTCTGCAGTAATCAAAAATTACAATATTTTAAATTGCAATAATTTACATTAAAAAATAAGAAATCCCAAATTCCAAAGAAGACTGGAATTTGGGATTTCTTATTTTGAAATTTTAAATTAATTTACTGCATCGACCAATCTTACAAACTCAGATCTGTAACCTTCTTCGTCGTTTGACAAACCAGATTTTGCCAATCTTTTAATATCAGAACTTGAACTGTTTGCTATATATTTTGAGTCACGTAATTTTAATCCGAACCAAGAAACGGCAGTTGTGAATTTGAAATCTTGAGAACTGTTTTCTAAGTCCGTTTTTTGGTCTGCAATTACATTTACGATTTCAATACTTTTGTTGCCATCAGGTTTTTTATATCTAAATTTTACTGTAGCTAATTCATCACTATGATTTTCAGCCACTTTCTGCGTTTTAGTATATTTTAAATCTGAAGGAACATAATCACTTTCTACACCAATCGGAACAATCTCATACAAAGCCGTAACCGAGTGTCCGCTGCCTAATTCGCCTGCATCAATTTTATCATTTTTAAAATCTTCAGCATTTAATTTTCGGTTTTCATAACCAATCAATCGATACGCCTGAACGTGATTCGGATTAAACTCGATTTGGATTTTTACATCTTTCGCGATAGCAAACATAGAACCTTTAAATTCTTTTCCAAGAAAACGATTTGCCTCTTGAATGTTATCAATGTAAGCGTAATTTCCGTTTCCTTTATCGGCAAGAATTTCCATTTTACTGTCTTTGTAATTTCCCATTCCAAATCCAAGAACGGTTAAGAAAACTCCAGATTCTCTTTTTTGTTCGATCAATTTCAGCATATCATCATCTGAAGAAGCACCAACATTAAAATCACCATCTGTAGCTATTACCACTCTATTATTGCCCTCTTTAATAAAATTCTGCTGTGCCAATTTGTAGGCTAATTCGATTCCTTCTCCTCCTGCCGTACTTCCACCTGCATGTAAATCATTAAAAGCATCCATAATTTCATCCTTATTATCTCCAGAAGTGGGTTCTAAAACTACTCCCGCAGATCCCGCATAAACTACAATCGAAACTTTATCAATGCTTCTCAGTTCTTTTACCAAAACTTTCATCGATTCTTTCAACAATGGCAATTTATTCTGTTCATCCATTGAACCCGAAACATCAACCAAAAAAACTAAATTAGTAGCCGGCAGATTCGACATAGGAATGTCTTTTCCTTGCAAACCAATCTTTAGTAATCGGCTGTTTTTATTCCAAGGACAATCACTGTATTCTGTATTAATAGAAAACGGATGCTGACCCTCTGGCTGTGGATATTTGTATTTAAAGAAGTTAATCATCTCTTCCACACGAACGGCATCTTTAGGAACTTTTTGCTCTTCGTTTATAAATCGGCGGATATTGGTATAGGATGCATTATCAACATCGATAGAAAAAGTAGAAAGAGGTTCTTTTAGGGGAGATTCAAAAGGATTTTCTTCCAATCCTGCGTAGCTTTCCGTATTCGGTTCAATGTACATTTCCTCTGAAATTGCATCGGTTACAGCCGCAGCAGAATCAACTGTTTCGTAACTTTGGTCTGGTGCATACGCTTTCTTACAGCTGAAAATAGTAAGTACAAGGAATGCCATCATAAAGAAATTAAGATTTCTCATAAAGTAAATTTTTAAAAATTAATAAAAGGTTATAGGCTTCAAATAAGGACTAGCATTCCGGATGTACTAGAGGCGATTATTTGCATTTTTTCGAGTAAGCAAAATCGTGCCAAAAAAATTAAAAATCCTTTTCTTACGTAAAAATAAAATGAGAAACCTTGATTTTAAAGGGATTTAGTGTAGAATATTTTTTTTGTGAAATTCGAATATTTTCTTGCCACAGATTAAATGATTAAATAGATTAATCTTTTAAAATCTTTTAAAATCCTTTAATCTGTGGCATTATTTTTTTTGCTATTAAATTAAAACTGATAAATCTTTTCTGGCGTTACGCAATAATCCAACTTGATATCCGACTCAAAAACATCATCAATCTGGTCTACGGCTTCAAAAAATGAAAGACCAATTTTGATGGTTTCGGGTTTGCATTCGGCAAGGAATTTATCATAAAAACCTTTTCCGTAACCAATTCTATTTCCAAAAACATCAAAAGCTAAAAGTGGTACAAAAACTACTTCAACTTTAGAAGACGGAACTTCAATTCCATCAACAGGTTCAGGAATGTTGTATTCGTTCTTTTTGATTTTAGTATTATCCGTTAAAAGAAAATGAGTCATTTTTCTGGTTTCGAAATCACTTTTAGAAATCAGGATTTCTTTGTCTTTTCCAGAAAGCAAATGTAGAACAAATTCGGTATTGACTTCTTTATGCTCTTCAATCGGAAGAAAAACATGATAATAAATTTTATCCCAAATTGGCATTTGAATCAATTGGTTTGCAATTGCCAAGCTCTTCTCTTCTACTTCATCAAAAGAAAGTGCTTTACGGAAATTTTTATATTCTATTCGAAGTTCTTTTTTACTCGTCGGCATTGTCTGGAGTTTTAGATAAATGATAAATAGCATCGCCTTCATAAACAATTGGCGAATGATTCGCATTGATTACATAACCATCGTGCGGCGCTTTGATTTTTTGTTCAAACTTCCCAAACGGGTCTGTAATAATAGCCAAGATAGTGCCTTTGGTTACAAATTTTCCGATCAAGTTAAAATCATGAAGCAAACCCGAACATTTTGCTCGAAGCCAAACCGATTGTTTAATGTAAATTGAAGGTGTTAAGGCAGGTTCCATAATTTGTTTAGAATCTAACATTCCCAGATAATGCAGTAAACGTTTTGTTCCTAAAACACCTTGATTTGCAATTTCATTATTGATATCTAAAGATTTTCCTCCTTCAAAAAGAAGCATTTTTACATTGGCACTTTCAGAAGTTTTTCTAAAAGAACCATTTATATTTTTAGAATAGAGTGTAAATGGCGCATTAAAAATATCGGCCAAAACTTTAAGTTCAGGATTGTTTTCTGTGATTCTAATTTGTGGCGCGTTAAATCGGCTTGCTCCGCCCGCATGAAAATCGACTGCATAATCCAAAATTGGTAAAATTTCTTCGACAATATGATAGGCAAATCTGCTGGCAAGCGAACCTTTTTTACTTCCTGGAAAAACACGATTCAAGTCGCGCCCGTCCGGAAACTCGCGAGATTTATTTACAAAACCATACATATTAATCACCGGAATGCAGATTATAGTACCGCGTGCAGGTCTGTTGATTTTTTTACTGATAATCTGACGAACAATTTCAACACCGTTAATTTCGTCTCCGTGTATTCCGGCAGAAAATAAAACAGTCGGACCTTCGTTCTTGGAACGACGAACAATAACAGGAATATTTAGTTTTGTTGTAGTATGAAGCCGAGCAATTTCGACGTTTATCGTTCTGTGTTCTCCCGGCAAAATCGATTCGCCAAAAATAACCAATGGAGTACTATTTTTCATGTAGAATTATAAAATCTAAATATAGAAATTATTCTTTTGATTTTGTAAATTTGAAACTAATTCAATGTTAAGCTTCATTTGGAAATCGGAATGGTTTTTGAAAAAAGCTTTTCGAGTATCTTCACACATAAAAAAGAATGCAAAAACCAGCCTTAGATCTTCAAATTTTAACTTTACCAGACAATCCTGGCGTCTATCAGTATTATGATAAAGACGGGAAAATCTTGTATGTCGGCAAAGCTAAAAATTTAAAAAAAAGGGTTTCTTCTTATTTCAATAAAATTCACGATACTGCCAAGACAAATGTACTGGTAAAAAAAATCGTAACGATAAAACACATCGTCGTTCCAACCGAAACCGATGCGCTTTTATTAGAAAATAATTTAATTAAGACACTTCAGCCACGATACAATGTACTTTTGCGTGATGACAAAACGTATCCTTGGATCTGCATCAAAAAAGAACCTTTTTCAAGAATATTTTCAACTCGAAACATGATCAAGGACGGCTCTGAATATTTTGGCCCCTACACCAGTTTCAAAACAGTACATACTATTTTAGATTTAATCAAAGAATTATATCCGCTACGAACTTGCAATTATGATTTGAGCGCATCTAATATTAATTCGGGAAAATTTAAAGTTTGTCTGGAATATCATATTGGCAATTGCAAAGGCCCTTGCGAAGGTTTGGAACCTTTGGAAGAATACCAAAGACAAGTCAATGCAATTCGCGAAATCTTAAAAGGAAACTTCAAAGAAAGCTTAAAGGATTTCAAGAAACTGATGAACACTTATGCGCAGAATTTACAGTTTGAAGAAGCGCAAAAAATCAAAGAAAAGATTGAAGTTTTAGAAAACTATCAATCTAGGTCTACCATTATCAATCCGAAGATTACCAATATTGATGTTTTCTCTATTATTTCTGACGAAAGTGCGGCTTATGTCAACTTCCTTCAGATTTCTCATGGTTCAATTATTCGTTCGCACACTTTAGAAATGAAGAAAAAGCTGGATGAAAGTGATGAAGAATTATTAGAATTGGCGATTATAGAACTTCGCGAGCGTTTTCAGTTATTATCAAAAGAAATCATTGTTCCTTTTGAAATGGATTTGGGCGAAAACATTAAAATAACTGTTCCTCAGCTTGGAGATAAAAAACAGATTTTAGATTTGTCAATTCGAAATGCTAAATTTTATCGAATCGAACAATTAAAGCAATTACAGATTGTAGATCCAGATCGTCATGTGAACAGAATTATGGCGCAGATGCAGAAAGATTTATGTCTTCCTGTTGAACCAAGACATATAGAATGTTTTGATAACTCGAACATTCAGGGAACAAATCCTGTTGCGGCCTGTGTTGTTTTTAAAGACGGAAAACCAAGCAAAAAAGATTATCGCCATTTTAACGTTAAAACCGTTGAAGGCCCCGACGATTTTGCTTCGATGACCGAAATTGTTTATCGCCGTTACAAAAGATTATTAGACGAAAATCAGCCTTTGCCCCAGCTAATAATTATTGACGGTGGAAAAGGACAATTATCATCGGCTTTGAAAAGTATTGATGAATTAGGTTTACGCGGTAAAATTGCCATTATCGGAATTGCAAAACGTTTGGAAGAACTTTTTTATCCAGGCGATTCGATTCCATTATATTTAGACAAAAAATCAGAAACCTTAAAAGTGATTCAACAGTTAAGAAACGAAGCACACCGATTTGGAATTACTTTTCATAGAGACAAACGAAGCAAATCGGCACTTAATTCTTCTGTTGAAAGCATTCCTGGAATTGGAGAAAAAACTATGCTTGCTTTAATTCAGCATTTTAAAAGTGTTAAAAGATTAAAATTGGCTACAGAAAAAGAAATTTCAGACGTTATAGGTGTTTCTAAAGCCAAAAAAATTGTCGACTTTTACAAAACCAATTAAAGTTTTTATGCGTTCATTCCAACTGTACATTTCAAAAATTTGTTTCAAAGGAGCTTCTTCGTACGCATTCTCATTTGTTTTATTGCTGACCTTTTTGTTTTCGTCAAAATCATTTTCGCAGGAAACAAAAAAAGATAGTGTTAAAAGACCCAAAATAGGATTAGTTTTAAGCGGCGGCGGCGCCAAAGGTTTTGCACATATTGGAGTTTTGAAAGTTTTGGAAGAAGCCGGAATCAAAATTGACTATATTGGCGGAACCAGTATGGGATCTGTAATTGGCGGACTTTATGCCTCTGGCTACAATGCTTCTCAAATCGATTCTATTTTCAAACGAACCAATTTCGACGAACTAATAAACGACTATATTCCGCGTTCTTCTAAGAATTTTTATGGTAAGAAGAATGACGAGTTATATGCGATTGTCTTGCCTTTCAGTAATTTCAGAGTCGGCATTCCAGAAGCACTTTCAAAAGGAATGTATAATTATAATTTATTAAGCAGTTTAACTAGAAATGTACGTCACGTTCGCGATTTCAACAAACTGCCAACTCCTTTTTTATGTATTGGAACTAATATTGAAACAGGCGAAGAAGTTTTGCTTAATAAAGGAAATCTGGTTCAGGCCATGATGGCGAGTTCGGCCTTTCCTTCCCTGTTTACACCGGTTGAAATTGACGGAAATTTGTTGGTTGATGGTGGTGTTGTAAACAATTATCCCATACAAGAAGTTCGCAATCTCGGCGCAGATATTATTATTGGTGTAGATGTTCAAGACGATTTGCTGAAAAGAAAAAACCTGAAAAACGCCACGCGAATCTTGGTTCAGATTACCAATCTGCAATCCATCGAAAAAATGAAAAGCAAAATAAAGGACACAGATGTTTACATCAGACCCGATATTCGTGATTTTGGAGTTATTTCGTTTGACCGAGGAGAAGAAATCATTAGAAAAGGAGAAGAAGCCGCTTTTGCGGTTTATGAAAAAATCAAAACTTTGAGTGATGAAAACCACTTTTACAAAAAGCCAAAATTAAAAGTTGAAACAGACACACTTCATATTCAAGACATAAATACTGATAAATTAGAAAATTACACCAAAGAATATATTCGCGGTAAGCTACGTTTTAAACCAGGAAGCACCATAACTTATGACGGACTTAAAGCTGGGATAAACAACTTAAATGCAACACAAAACTTTAGCACTATCTCCTATTGCCTTCAGCCAGATGGCGATAAGGACGATTTGGATTTGGTTTTAAGAGAAAATCCAACGCAAACGTATCTAAAACTTGGTCTTCATTATGATGGTCTTTACAAAAGTGCCGTTTTATTAAACCTAACTCATAAAAAGACTTTTTTAAAAAACGACGTTACTTCTTTAGATATCATTTTGGGTGATAATTTTAGATATGATTTTAACTATTATGTCGAAAATGGTTTTAACATCAGTTTTGGCTTCCGTTCGAGACTGAATCAATTTAATAGAAATGTAACGACTAGTTTGAGTGGCGTTCTTAAAGAGAATCCAAATGTCAACCTTATTAATGTTGACTTCATGGATATAACCAATCAGGCTTATTTTCAGACTATTTTTGTCCAGAAATTTTTAATGGGCGGTGGATTAGAATATAAGTATCTAAAAATTAACTCCCCAACACTTACCAATGAAGATAACATAATTGAAAAAAGCAATTATTTTAGTGCCTTTGCCTATTTAAAATACGATTCGCTAGATGAAAAATATTACCCAAGTTCTGGATTATATTTTTCTACAGATCTGCAAACCTATATGGCATCATCTGATTATACAAAGCAATTTAAACCTTTCTCGATTGCAAAAGCCGAAATATCAGTTGTTAGACCGCTATTTAGAAAAGCAACTATAAAATTTGGAGCCGATGCTGGGTTTAATATTGGCAGCGACAGTGTTCCGTTTTTTGATTTTATATTTGGTGGTTATGGCTACAACAAAATAAACAATTTCAATTATTTCTACGGATACGATTTTCTAAGCATTGCCGGCAACAGTTATATTAAAACTGATATTAATATTGATTACGAAATCTTCAAAAAAAATCACATCAATGTATCAGCAAATTTTGCCAACTTAGGAGATGATATTTTTTCCTCTGTAGATTGGGTTTCTATGCCAAAGTATACAGGATATGCCATAGGTTATGGTTTAGAAACCATAATTGGACCTATCGAAGTAAAACAATCTTGGTCTCCAGAAATGTCCAAAAGCTTTACGTGGTTTAGTATCGGGTTTCAATTTTAGTATTATAACAGAGAATACTTCAATAAAAACAGTGTATTTTTTTACATCACAAAAATTAAATCAAAAAAACTAAGTTATTTTATAGTTATAAATAATATAATTTTTATTTTTACTCCGAAAAAATTACGACATTTGTTATAATGAAAACAAATTGGACAGGTTTATTAGAGTATCTTCAATTTCTTATTAAGAGAAATCCAGAATAATGCTTCTATCGAATTGAGATAATTAGTCAATTGAAAAAAATTGGACTGATTATTCACTCTGCAATTCAAATTTTCGAATTATCTAATTTACTAATTATCTAATTGAAAAGCCATGCCATTATATCACAAACTCGGAGAATTTCCGCAAAAGCGACACACCCAATTTGAAAAACCAAACGGAGGTTTTTACTATGAACAATTGTTCGGAACCGAAGGTTTTCACGGGCATTCGTCGCTATCTTATCACGTACACAGACCAACTCAGGTTAAAGAAATTTTAAACTCTCATTCGGTTGAACCTAAAATTGCAATCGGAAAAAATATAAAATCACTTCTTTTTAAAGGTTTTGAATTAAAACCCGAAAATGATTTTCTGGACAGCCGAAAAGCAATGCTTGTCAATAAAGACTGTATTATTGGTTTGGCTGCGCCGAAAGAATCGCTTCGTAATTATTTTTATAAAAATGCCGATGCTGATGAAATGCTTTTCATTCATAGAGGAAAAGGAAAATTAAGAACCATGTTAGGAAATATTCCGTTTGAATATGGCGACTATTTAATTATTCCGCGCGGTATTATTTATCAGATCGATTTCGAAACAGAAGACAACCGATTATTTTATGTAGAATCTTATTCTCCTTTTTACACTCCAAAACGTTATAAAAACCAATCTGGACAGCATCTAGAACATTCTCCGTTTTGCGAGCGTGATTTTATTTTGCCAAGCGAATTGGAAACTCATGACGAAAAAGGCGATTTTTTAATTAAAATCAAAAAGGAAGGAATGATTCATGAAGTGGTTTATGCCACACATCCGTTTGACGTTGTAGGCTGGGACGGCTACAATTTCCCATACGGATTTTCAATTCATAACTTTGAACCTATAACTGGACGCGTACACCAACCACCTCCAGTACATCAAACTTTTGAAACGGCAACTTTTGTCGTTTGCTCATTTTGCCCAAGACTTTACGATTACCACCCTAAAGCAATTCCGGCGCCATACAATCACAGCAATATTGATTCTGACGAAGTTCTATATTATGTAGACGGCGATTTTATGAGCCGTAATAATATTGAGCAAGGTCATATTACTTTACACCCAAAAGGAATTCCGCACGGACCAGCGCCAGGCGCAATGGAACGAAGTATTGGTCATAAAGAAACTCAGGAATTAGCTGTAATGGTGGATACGTTCCGTCCATTAATGGTTACTGAAGAGGCTATGGGTCTGGATGACGGGAAATATTACAAATCCTGGACGGAGTAATTTTTAATGTGGCAATATGTCAATTAGAAAATTAGAAAATGGTTTTAAAACCGCATAAATGAGAAAATACAAATAATTTAATTGTAATTTTAAACCTACAAAAAAATTATCAAATTTTCTAATTAACTAATTCAAGAAATGACTTTCAATGAAAAATATAAAGACAACGCTCTTTTAATTAAAACTTTCAATTTCGCCTTAAACATAATAGATTACACAACTGAACTTCAAGGGCAAAAGAAATTCGTAATTGCAAATCAGTTATTAAAAAGCGGAACGTCTATTGGAGCAAACTCAAAAGAATCACAAAACGCAGAAAGCAAAGCAGATTTTATTCATAAATTAAAAATTGCAATTAAAGAAGCAGACGAAACAGAGTATTGGTTGTTTTTATGTGATGCTCATAGAGAATATCCAAATTGCAAACGTTTATTAAATGATCTTTCAGAAATTTTAAAAATTTTAAATAAAATAATATCAACATCAAAGAGGAATTAGAAAATTAGAAAATGTGTCAATTAGAAAATTAATGCATTTCAAGAATTATCTCATTTTCTCATTATCAAATTATCTAATTATGAGCAAAGAAGTAAAATTAGTAGAATACGGATTAGAGAAAATATTTGAAGGAGCACAAGATTTCCTTCCATTATTAGGAACAGATTATGTAGAATTTTATGTGGGAAATGCCAAACAAGCTGCACATTATTATAAATCTGCATTCGGGTATCAGTCATTAGCTTACGCTGGATTAGAAACTGGAGTAAAAGACAGAGCGTCTTATGTTTTAAAACAAGATAAAATTAGAATTGTTTTGACGACGCCTTTAACAGCTGATTCTCCAATAAACGAACATTTGAAAAAACACGGCGACGGAGTAAAAGTGGCTGCACTTTGGGTTGAAGACGCTACAAAATCGTACGAAGAAACCATGAAGCGTGGTGCGCGTTCTTTTATGGAACCAACGGTTGAAGAAGATGAATTTGGACAAGTGGTTCGTTCTGGAATTTACACTTACGGAGAGACAGTTCACATTTTTGTAGAAAGAAAAAATTATAATGGTGTTTTCTTGCCAGGTTATAAAGAATGGAAATCTGACTTTAACCCAGAATCAACTGGATTAAAATACATCGACCATATGGTTGGAAATGTAGGTTGGAACGAAATGAATACTTGGGTAAAATTCTACGAAGAAGTAATGGGATTCGTGAATTTCTTATCTTTTGATGACAAACAAATTACTACAGAATATTCAGCTTTGATGAGTAAAGTAATGTCTAACGGAAACGGAAGAATTAAATTTCCAATCAACGAACCTGCAGAAGGAAAGAAAAAATCTCAAATTGAAGAATATTTAGATTTTTACGGCGGACCTGGAATTCAGCACATTGCCATTGCTACAGACGATATTATTAAAACGGTATCACAACTTAGAGCACGTGGTGTTGAATTTTTATCGGCTCCTCCACACGCATATTACGAAGCAATTCCTGAAAGATTGGGTGTTCATATGGACATGATGAAAGAGGATTTGAGCGAAATCGAAAAATTAGCGATCATGGTCGATGCCGACGAAGACGGTTACCTTTTACAGATTTTTACAAAGCCCGTTCAAGACAGACCGACGCTTTTCTTCGAAATTATTCAAAGAATGGGGGCAAAAGGGTTCGGTGCAGGTAACTTTAAAGCCCTTTTTGAGTCTATCGAAAGAGAGCAAGAATTGAGAGGAACGCTGTAAAATGTTAATTTTGATGCACAAAACCACATAATTCTCCGAAAAACGATGCTTTTTTTGCAAATGTTATGTTAAACTTGACTTTTGCTATTTTATTTTTGAACTTTCTATCTATCTTTGCACCGCAAATCAGGAAGGGGTGGTTTCCTTCCGAATTGATATAAATTTCATAATTTATAGTTTTTTGGTTAGTTAATAGCATAAAAACTCAGTCATTTTTGACTGAGTTTTTTTGTTTTGGTACATTTGGAATAAAATTTGCATTTGTCTATCTTTATAATAAAATGTAAAGAATGTACTATGAAAAAGCTCATCCTCACTATATTAGCACTAACAACACTCTCATTTGCGCCTCAAAAAGAAGATGCCTTCGATACTGGAGAATATTTCAAATTTAGAATACATTACGGAATTGTAAATGCCGGCTATGCTACACTTGAAATTAAAGATGCTACGATAAACAACAAAAAGGTATACCACTCTATTGGAAAAGGTTACACAACTGGAATGTCTAAATTTTTCTTTAAAGTAGAAGATTTATACGAAAGTTATTTTGACAAAGAAACAGGAAAACCCTATCGTTATGTTAGAAAAATTGACGAAGGTGGCTATACCAAAAATCAAGAAGGTTTTTTCAATCAAGCAGAAAATAGAGTTTTGGTAAAAGACTATAAAAGAAAATCAGAGAAAACGATTCTAGTATCAGAAGATGTGCAAGATATTGTTTCGGCATTTTACTTTTTGAGAAACCATCCCAATATCGATAAACTTAAATCTGGCGAAGCCATTACAATCGACATGTTTTTTGATGAAGAAATCACAAAATTTAAGTTAAAATTTGTAGGCCGTCAAGATATTACGACTAAATTTGGAACCGTTTCTACGATGGTCTTTAAGCCATTGGTACAGACAGGTAGAGTATTTAAAGAAAAAGAGAGCTTAACACTCTGGATAACAGATGATGTAAACAAAGTTCCCATAAGAATTAAAGCAGATTTGGCCGTCGGATCGCTTAAGGCAGATCTTGATGATTATAAAGGATTAAAAAGTCCACTTAAAGTAAAAAAATAATGAACCCTACAGATAATTCTGAAGCACTTTTAAAAGAAATTGATCTTAAATTTCAAGCCATAAATCAAAAAACTGATGTTCAATTAGAAGGACTGCTTTGGGCTAAACCTATCACATATTGGGATTATATTCAGACCGATGCTCTTTTAAATCTGCAAATTCAACGCACCACACTTCCTGACGAAATGGTATTTATAATGTACCATCAGGTAAACGAATTGATTTTTAAAATGATTCTGTGGGAAATTGATCAGATTGCCGAAACAGAAAACATTCAAGTTGATTTTTTTAGCGAAAGACTGTCAAGAATCACAAGATATTTTGACATGCTTACCAACTCTTTCAGTATTATGGAAAATGGTATGGAAGTAGATCAATACATGAAATTTAGAAATACGCTTACTCCTGCCAGCGGATTCCAAAGTGCTCAATATAGAATGATCGAATTTGCTTCGACTGATGTGATCAATTTGACAGACCGCAGATACAAAGCAAACTTTGACGAAAATACCGATTTAGAAACTAGCTTCGAACATCTTTATTGGCAAGCTGCTGGAAAAGATTATCATACTGGCGAAAAATCATATTTGCTAAATGAGTTTGAGAAAAAGTACAAAGAGCAGTTTTTAAGACAAATGGCTTCTTTTAAAACAAAAAACCTTTGGCAAAAATTCATCCAATTACCTATTGAAGACCAACAAAATACAGAACTAATTGCTGCAATGCGCCATTACGACAAAACGGTAAACATTACTTGGGTAATGCAGCACCTTAATACGGCTAGAAAATACATTTTGGAGAGCGGAAAAGGTAACGGAGAAGCTACTGGAGGAAGTGATTGGCAAAAATATATGCACCCAAAATACCAAAGACGCATCTTTTTTCCTAAATTGTGGACCGAAGAAGAATTGTCCAATTGGGGAAATGAAACCGAAGTTTAATTTCACCACAAAAAAATATTAAAAGTTTGAAAAAAGCAGTCGTAATTTTAATTGTCTTGTTTTCTATTTTTTCATGTAAAAAAGCAGAAGAAAAAGTAGAAACAAAAATTACTAAACCAGCAACCAAAAAAATAGAATTCGGTTTTAATTACGCAGATTTTAATGTTGTTAATGATACTATTTCAAAAGGAGATTCTTTTGGCTCCATACTCCAAAGTCAAAATATTGGAGATAAAAAAGTACATGATATTGTAGAACAGGTAAAAGATTCGTTCAATGTCAGAAGCATTCGTTATGGCAAACCCTTTACTTTACTTCGTTCTAAAAACAAAACGAATAATCTTCAAGTTTTTGTTTATCAGCCAGACGCCTTAAGTTATTATGTTATTGATTTAAGAGATAGCATTGCAAAAGCATATAAAAAAATAAAACCTGTTTCTCTCAAAAGAAAAATGATTGGTGGCGTTCTTAAAAGTTCATTATCTGAAACTTTAGGAAACGAAAGTGTTGAAACAGCTTTGGCCAGCAGAATCACAAAAGTATTTTCTTGGTCTATTGACTTTTTTAAACTTAAAAAAGGAGATCGCTACGGATTAATTTTCACTGAAAGATTTATCAACGGAAAAACATATGATGGCGTTGAAGATCTTGAGGCCGCATTTTTTGAATATAAAGGCAAAATAATTTACGCCTTCCCTTTTGCAAGAGACACCACTTCTGGTAAAGTTGAATATTATGATGATGAAGGAAAAACACTTAAAAACTTCTTCTTAAAAACTCCAATTAAATTCAGCCGAATCACTTCAAGATTCACTATGAATAGATATCATCCGGTACAGCACACCTGGAAAGCGCATAAAGGAACAGATTACGCCGCTCCAACAGGAACGCCAATTTCTACAACCGCTTCTGGTGTTGTTGAAGCTACAGGATATACTGCAGGAAACGGAAACTTTGTAAAAGTAAAACACAACGGAACCTACTCTACTCAATATTTACATATGTCTAAAATCTTGGTTCGCCGCGGACAGCGCGTTACTCAAGGTCAGACAATTGGTTTGGTAGGAAGCACCGGCCTAGCTTCTGGCCCTCACGTTTGTTACCGTTTTTGGAAAAATGGAATACAAGTCGATGCCCTTCGTTTAAATTTACCGACTGGAGAATCTTTGACAGGAAACGACAGAACTCGTTTCATGAAACAGATTGAACCTCTAAAAAGAGAATTAGATAGTATTGGGAATCTTTAATAACCCATTTTATAATCTTTTTGATTTAAAGCGATGAAAAATGAACGCCTTAAAACCATGTATCATGAAACTTTTTCTGGTTTAAAATTATTTTACAGAGATACAAATCTTCCTGAAAGTCTAATTTTAAATTATAAAGTCGGACAGATTATTCAGGAAAAAGCTTTTACTGATATGAGTTCGATTGGCGGAGGACTTTCGAGCAACCTTAGATATTTGATTGCCAGTTCGCATGCAAAAGACTTGTCGAAATTCAATCCTGACTCATCAAAAATTGGTCATTTTCTATTAGATTCAATTACCTATTTTAAAGTATTAGACATTCAGAAGATTGGAGATAAAACTCAAATTTTTCTTTTGAATATTCCAGACAATTCAATTTCGCTTTTCAAAAATTCATCTTCAAACTTAGAGGAAGAAATTATAGAAAAAGCTCAAAAACGCTTTCGCGAAAAAATCGATTTACCTTTAGTTCCAGAATTGCAAACCGAAGAATGGAAAGAAAGAACAAAATCTCCTCTCGGAATGGACGAAAGCGGACAATTATTTTTTGACGATTCTAAAATTAAAATCGAATCTCCAAAAAGAATTGATGTTGATGTTTCGAAGAAAATTATAGAAATTAATAAAAAGCCTTGGTGGAAGTTCTGGTAAAAAATATTTCTTAAACTCTTATTTATTCATGCAAAAATCCTTTTTGATATTTTTATCACTATTAGCCGTAGGATGCTCCAATCCAAAAGTTTTTATTTTAAATGAAAAAGAAGAAAGCAAATATTTTGTACAGCAACTAGTTAGCACTGCCTTCGAAAAAGATTTAATTGGAGAATCACCTTTGATCGTAATAAACGGAATTCCATTTAAATACAACAAAAAACACGATACCATCTTATTGCCACTTAAAAAACTTGACATCATTACTTTAGACTTTATAAACAAAAACAGCAGCCGTATAATTTATAACGAAAAGGAAAATGATGGAGCAATCATTATAACTTCCAAAAATCAAAAGTGATAATTCATAAAACGTTTTCGTAACTAATTGCTATATAATCGCAAACCGTTCCCCTTTTAAAAGTTATTTCAGTATTTTTGTGTTTCAGAAAACAAACTCAATTATAGATAAAATGGCTTTAAACACAACAAACCCAACTGGGACTGAAGCGTGGAAAAATCTACAAAACCACTATAACGCAATTCACGAAACCACAATACAAGAATTGTTTCAACAAGATAGTGCCCGTGCTGAAAAATTCAATTTACAATGGAATGATTTTTTAGTAGATTACTCAAAGAACAATATTAGTCAGGAAACTGTTTCTCTTTTGTTAGAGTTGGCAAACTCAATCGGACTGAAAGATGCGATCGCACAATATTTTGGAGGAGAATTAATCAATCAGACAGAAAATCGTGCTGTTTTACATACGGCATTACGTGCTCCAGAATCAGCAGTTATTAAGGTTGACGGAGAAAATGTAATTCCAGAAGTTTACGAAGTAAAAAATAAAATCAAAAACTTTACAGAAGAAGTAATCTCTGGGCAAAGAAAAGGATATACAGGAAAAGCTTTTACTGATGTTGTAAATATTGGTATTGGTGGTTCAGACCTTGGTCCAGTAATGGCGGTTGAAGCTTTACAATTTTATAAAAATCACCTAAACACACATTTCGTTTCAAATGTTGACGGTGACCACGTAAATGAAGTTATCAAAAAACTAAATCCTGAAACGACACTTTTCGTGATTGTTTCTAAAACATTTACAACGCAAGAAACGCTTTCGAATTCAGAAACTATTAAAGAATGGTTTTTAAAATCGGCTACTCAGGAAGATATTGCGAAACACTTTGCAGCGGTTTCTACAAACATTAAAAATGTAACAGAATTCGGAATTAATCCTGACAACGTTTTTCCAATGTGGGATTGGGTTGGAGGAAGATTTTCTCTTTGGAGCGCAGTTGGTTTGAGCATCGCTTTAGCAATTGGTTTTAAAAACTACAATCAATTGTTAGTTGGAGCAAATGAAATGGACGAGCATTTCAAATCGGCAGAATTCGACGAAAACATTCCGGTTATTTTGGCTTTATTAAGCGTGTGGTACAATAATTTTTATGGTGCTGAAAGCGAAGCTTTGATTCCATACACACAATATTTACACAAACTTGCTCCTTATTTACAGCAAGCTTTTATGGAAAGCAATGGAAAAAGTGTTGGTCGTGATGGAAAACCTGTTAACTATCAAACTGGAACAATCATTTGGGGAGAGCCAGGAACAAATTCTCAACACGCTTTTTTCCAATTAATTCACCAAGGAACAAAAAGAATTCCAACAGACTTTATCGGATTTGTAAAACCTCTTTATGGCAATGAAGATCACCACGATAAATTGATGTCTAACTTCTTTGCTCAAACAGAAGCTTTAATGAATGGTAAAACTCCAGATCAAGTTCAAGCAGAATTTGACAAACAAGGACTTGCTGCTGAAAAAGCTTCATACTTATTACCGTTTAAAGTTTTCACAGGAAACAAACCAACTAATACAATTTTAATTCAAAAACTTACTCCAAAAAGCTTAGGATCTTTAATCGCATTATATGAGCACAAGATATTTGTTCAAGGTGTGATCTGGAATATTTTTAGTTTTGATCAATGGGGAGTTGAATTAGGTAAGCAATTAGCAAACTCAATCTTAGATGAGATCAATTCTAAGACTGTTAAAAATCACGACAGTTCGACTTCATTTTTGTTAAATCATTTCTTAAAAAACAAATAGAAACATTGTCTTAAATATTCTATAACTTTTGAAACGTCCTAATTACTAGTAAAATTAGGACGTTTTTTGTATAAAATTCCGACAAAAGACAGAAAAATCCGCTAATTTACATTTTTAACATTGCTTGACTATGGAAATAATTACAGTTTTAACAAAAAAGCATTGCATAAATTCAATAAATCAATATTTTTTCTAATAAAAAGAGAAAAATTCATTTTAATGCGCAGCACAAAAAGCAAAACTTGTTTTTCTTAACATTTCGATAACATTATCTGAGTTATTTGTTATAATTTTGCCAAAAACAATAAACTCAATAACAAAATGAAGAAAATGAAAAATTGGTTACTGACCGGACTATTCTTTATGATAGTTTCAACCGTATTTTCTCAAGGAAAAGTTACTGGTAAAATTACCGACGGAACAGGTGGATTACCAGGAGCAAATGTAGTGATCAAAGGATCTACTACAGCAACTTCAACAGATTTTGATGGTAAATTTACTCTTACTTCAACATCAAGCACAGGAGAGATTGTTATCTCTTTCTTAGGTTATGACAACCAAACTGTGAAATTTAATGTGTCTAACGGCGCAACTACAAACTTAGGAACTATCACTTTGGTTTCTAACTCAAACGAATTGAGCGAGATTGTAGTTAAAAGTAGCACAGTAGATATTGCAAAAGACAGAAAAACTCCTGTTGCAGTATCAACAATTAAAGCTTCTGAAATTCAGGCAAAACTAGGAAACCAAGAACTTCCTGAAATGTTAAAAAGCACTCCATCTGTTTATGTAACTAAATCTGGTGGTGGATTTGGAGATTCTAGAATCACAATTCGTGGATTTAGCCAAAACAACGTTGCGGTAATGGTTAACGGTATGCCAGTTAACGACATGGAAAATGGTGCTGTTTACTGGAGTAACTGGGCAGGTTTATCTGACGTTACTTCTTTCATTCAAGTACAAAGAGGTTTAGGTTCTTCTAAATTAGCTATTGCTTCTGTTGGAGGTACTATGAACTACGTAACTAAAGCTTCAGATTTAAAACAAGGTGGTACAGTTGGTACTTCTTTTGGTAACGATAATTTCTTCAAATCTAACGTTGCTTACAACACAGGAAAATTAGATAGCGGATTCTCTGCTTCTGTATTATACAGCCACACTCAAGGTGACGGATATGTAGATGGAACTCAATTTAACGGAGATAACTACTATGTAGCTCTTGGTTATACTACAAAAAACAACAAGCACGATTTCCAATTTACAGTTACTGGTGCTCCACAATGGCACGATCAAAGATCTACATTCATCACTATAGCACAGTATCAACAATATGGTTCAGTATCTGATCCAAACATTAGATATAACTCTGATTGGGGATACAAAGATGGTCAGGCTTTCAACATGGTAAGAAACTACTACCACAAACCTGTTACTTCATTAAACTATGATTTCCAAATTAATGAAACATCTAAATTATCTGCTGTTGCTTACGCTTCTTTCGGACGTGGAGGAGGATCTAGAGGAGCAGGTGGTATTAGAGGCTTTAACTATGCTAATAACGCATTCAGAACTGCAAACGGCTTAGTTGATTATGATAAAATTGTTGCTTACAACTCAGGACAAACAGTAAGCATCAATGGCACTAATTACACTCGTACAACTAACGGTACAAGTGGAGAATTCCAAAACAGTTCTTCTACGGGAAGTTTAACAACCTCTACATCTGGTATCTCTCAGATTTCATCTGTTAACTCTCACAACTGGTATGGTGCGATTGTTAACTTCAACAAAAAATTCACAGACAACTTAACATGGGATCTTGGAGTTGACGTAAGAGGATACAAAGGTCTTCACTACCAAAACGTAAACAATAGATTAGGTGCAGATGCATACATTGACAATTTGGATGTAAACAACCCAAATAGAGTTTTATACGGAACTTATTCTACTTACGCTTCTTGGAATGTATTTAAAGATACTGACAAAGAAGAAAAAATCAACTTCAACAATGATGGTGACGTAAGATGGTATGGTGGTTTTACTCAATTAGAGTATACTTCAGATAAATTCACTGCATTCGTTCAAGGTGCCCTTTCTCAACAAGGATTCAAAAGAGTGGATTATTTTAAATATCCAGCTGGAAGCGAGTTAGCTAGTACAGATTACGAAAATATCTTAGGTGGTAACGTAAAAGGTGGTGTAAACTACAACATCAACGAGCACCATAACGTTTTTGTTAACTCTGGATACTACTCAAAACAGCCATTTTTTAATGCAGTTTATCCAAACAACAGTTCTATTGTAGCTGGTAACTTAACAAACGAAAAAATCTTTGCTGTTGAAGCTGGATACGGTTTCCGTTCAAGTAAATATACTGCAAACGTAAACTTATACCGTACTTCTTGGAAAGACAGATACCAAAGACAAACTGATAATGCTGCAGACAACCCAGGTGGTTACTTTGATTTCGCTGGAATCACAGAAATCCACTCAGGTATCGAGATTGATGGTACTGCAAAAGTACTTGACAAACTTACTCTTACTGCAATGTTATCTCTTGGAGATTGGCAATATGAAGGAACAAGTACAAGTAACCGTTACGATTCAGCCAACAATCCTATTGGAACTGGTTCAACATTATTCCTTGATGGTGTAAGAGTTGGAGATGCTGCTCAAACAACTGCTGCTTTAGGAGCAACTTACGAAATCTTGCCTCGTTTTACTGTTGATGCAAATTACAACTATATTGATAAATTGTATGCTCAGATTTCTGCAGGAAACTTTACTAAAGAAGATAACAGAGGTGCATTACAATTACCATCTTATGGTACTGCTGATGCTGGTTTATCATACAAATTGTTAGTTGGTAAAAACAAAAGCAACTCAGTAGGTTTCAGATTAAATGTAAACAACCTTTTTGATTACACTTACATTGCTGAAGCAAAAACAAATATATTTGCTGCTGATGTTCCTACTGTTACAACTTACAAAGGTATTGCTACTACAAACCAAGTATACTTTGGTTTCGGTAGAACTTGGAACTTCGCATTACGTTACGATTTCTAAGAATTTAGAATCTAAATAAATAATAAAAACGGCATTGACTTTTAAGTTTAATGCCGTTTTTTTATAGCCTTTTTTGTTATATTTGTTTTTGAACAAAAAACACAGTTTATGTATAATTTTCTACAAAAATTTCACTCTGGCTGGGCGTACTTAGCATTGCTTCTTTTAGTAATTGCAGTTGTTAACGCTATCATCGGAGTAACTTCAAAAAAAGAATTTACTGGTAAGGATCGTAAAATCGCTTTATTTGCTTTAATTGGCACACACACTCAATTATTGATTGGTTTAATCTTATATTTTGTTTCTGCGAGAGGCTTTGCTGTATTAGGTCAAATGTCTAATGCAGAACTAAGATTAACATCATTAGAACATCCTCTAATTAATATTATTGCTATCATCTTGATTACTATCGGATGGTCTAAACATAAAAAATTAATCAATAGCGAAGCTAAATTTAAAACCTTTGCTATTTTTTACGGATTAGGATTATTGCTTATTTTAAGTAGAATTCCATGGAACCTTTGGTTCTAAAAAATACCAATTAAAAGCCCTTAATCAGGGCTTTTTTTATCTCGGCATATTATTTGTACAAACTCCCCCCAAGTCTGAAAAAGAATAACCCATGAGAAATAAAAAGAACATTTTATTCGCCACAATCGCTTTAACCTTAATTAGCGGCTTTACGTATGTCATAAGCCAGACCAAACCTACAACAGAACCTAAAATTATTCAAGACACTGTTAAAAATGTAAAACCAGTTATTATTCCGTTGCCGGATTCTGTTTTTACTGACAAAGGTTTAAAACTAAGACCATACAAGAAAAACGCTCACGCCTCCTACTACGCAGATCGTTTTAATGGAAAAAGAACCGCTAATGGAAGTAGATTTAACAACAACAGCTATACTGCAGCTCACAAAAAACTTCCTTTTGGAACAAGAGTTAAAGTAACCAATGAAGCCAATGGAAAATTCGTTATTGTAAAAATTACAGATCGCGGACCTTTTGTAAAGACTCGTGAAATCGATTTGTCTAAAAGAGCTTTTATGGACATTACAAAACACAAAGGTGCCGGAGCTATGAAGGTTACCATTGAAACCATAATTGAATAAAAAAAGTCCCGCTTAAAGCGGGACTTTTTTTAAACCAATTTTCTTAATGCCATTGCGACTCCACTATGAAGCCCTTCGTGGTAATTATTAAAATCCAAGGCTCCTTGAACATGACGAAGCGTGAAACCGATACTAGTAGTATATTCGTGGTAATCAACAAAAAGTCCGCTCTCAAAATCATTTTTTGTTTTTTCTAATGTTGTAGAAAGCAATGTTCGAATCTCATCAACTTCAGCTTGAGAAACATCCCCTTCTGGTTTGGTTCCTTTTCTGTATTTGTTAATGAACTCTTCAGAAACCATTGTCGGAAGGCCCGATAATTTATAAACCAAAACCTGCTGCGACGAAATACAATGACCTATATTCCAAATAATATTGTTGCTAAAACCATCTGGAACTTTGTTTAATTGCTCTAACGAATGACTGTCTAAGATTTTCAAGAGAATTTCTCTAATAGTCTTCTGTACATCAAAAACTGAACTCATAATTTTATTTTTTTTTCTAAAATTAATCATTTTTAAGCTTCAAATGGATTTTCTTTGTATTCTAACAAATTCATAAAATAATGAACAAAATATATTACTTAGCATCCTGCGATACTTGTCGCAAAATCATTAAAAGTCTTCCAGAAAACAATCTAGTTTTTCAAGACATTAGACAAGATCCAATTACAGAAGAACAACTGGAAGAAATGTATAAACTTTCTGGAAGTTATGAAGCGTTATTTAGCAAAAAGGCTCAATTGTACAAGTCAATGGGATTAAAAGAAAAATCTTTAACTGAAGCCGATTTTAAAAAATATATTTTAGAGCATTATACTTTCTTAAGCCGTCCGGTTTTTATTATTGACGGAAAAATTTACATCGGCAACAGCCAAAAAAATGTAGCCGAAGTTATAAATGCACTAACGTAAGAATAACCGCAAATTTTGATCTATAAAACTGATTCACAATTTACAACGTAACACATCAAACTTTTATTTATCTTTGCGCCTTTATACTCAATTATATGATACAATCTATGACAGGGTTTGGCAAAGCTTCTTTGCAATTGCCTACAAAAAAAATCACCGTTGAAGTAAAATCTCTAAACTCTAAAGGTTTAGATTTAAATGTAAGAATGCCATCGGTTTACCGTGAGATGGAACTTGGATTACGAACTCTTATTTCGACTAAGTTGGAAAGAGGAAAAATTGATTTTGCAATCTATGTAGAAAGTACTGCAGAACAAACTTCAACTAAAGTAAATGTACCTGTCGTAAAAAATTATATTGCGCAGTTAAAAGAAGTAAATCCAAATGCTGATGAAACTGAATTAATGAAAATGGCTGTTCGTATGCCTGACACATTAAAGACAGAACGCGAAGAAATTGATGAGAATGACTGGGAGCAGATTCAGGTTATTATTGATGAGGCACTTCAAAACATTTTAAACTTCCGTAAAGACGAAGGTGAATCTCTTGAAAAAGAATTCAATTTAAGAATTGGAAACATTCGCCAATTCATGAATGATACCTTGGCACTTGACCCAGAACGCGTACAAGCAATTAAAGATCGTTTGCAGACTGCAATTTCAGAATTGCAGGTTAATGTTGACGAAAACCGTTTTGAACAGGAATTAATCTATTATTTAGAGAAACTGGATATTACCGAAGAAAAAGTTCGTTTAGGCAATCATTTGGATTACTTTATAGAAACCCTTAATGGAACTGAAGCTAATGGACGAAAACTTGGTTTTATCACTCAGGAAATGGGACGTGAAATCAACACAATGGGATCAAAATCTAATCATGCTCAAATGCAGAAATTGGTCGTGATGATGAAAGATGAATTGGAGAAGATTAAAGAGCAGGTATTGAATGTTCTCTAAATATGAGATCTTATTTAATCTTTTTCTTTTTCATAATTCTCAAATGTTTTGGTCAAGAAGTATCTGAAGTAAATAAGGTTTTAGAAATACCAGATAATTTAGAATATCAACAAGAAATACGTATTTACGAAGATTATTCTATTGGAAATAGAATTGTTTTTTTTAGAATGTTCAATGATAAAGCGGATGGGTGGATAGTTCAGAAATTTTGGTATCAAAAAGATTTCAAAAGCGTAACCAAAATTGACCAATCAAGTTTTCCAAAGGAAAGCAGTGGAAAGCTAAAACCAGTAAATGCAGATTTAATTTGGCTTAAGATACTAATTACAAATGTTGAATTTCTTCCAAATATGGAAGACATCAGATATAAATTTGGAAAGCCTGAAATTACATCCTATAAAGGAGAATTTGAAATTAAAACTCGCAAAAAAATTGCTTTAGACGGAATTGGGTATAAAGTATATATTAGGAACGGAAAGAGTAAAAACAGTTTTTTCTTTGATAATCCAGAAATATACTTAAAAGATTATCCAACTGTCGATGAATTAATTTCATACAATGAATTACTATCTGTCTTAAAAAAAGAATTAGATTTCTAAAATGACAGATCACACATAAACACACAATGAACAAAGGAAAATTAATTGTTTTTTCGGCACCGTCTGGATCTGGAAAGACAACTATCGTAAAACATTTATTAGGTCAAGAAGATTTAAATCTTGAATTTTCGATTTCGGCGGCATCGCGTCCACCACGAGGTGAAGAAGTACACGGAAAGGATTATTATTTTATTTCGTTGGAAGAATTCAAAAAGCACATTAAAGCTGAAGACTTCTTAGAATGGGAAGAAGTGTACCGCGATAACTTCTACGGAACTTTAAAATCGGAAATTGAAAGAATCTGGGCTTTAGGAAAAAATGTCATTTTTGATATTGACGTGGTTGGTGGCCTTCGTATTAAACACAAATTTCCAGAAGAAACTTTGGCTGTTTTTGTTAAACCTCCAAGTGTTGACGAATTAAAACGTCGATTAAAACAACGTTCTACAGAAAGCGAAGACAAAATCAATATGCGTATCGCAAAAGCTTCTGTAGAATTGGCAACAGCGCCTCAGTTCGACGTGATTATCAAAAACTATGATTTATCAGTTGCTCTTGAAGAAGCACATCAACTGGTAAAAGATTTCATTTCTAAAAAGTGATTAGTGAATAGCAATTAGTCATTAGCTTAAAAAATAAGTATGATCAAGTCCTACAAAGATTTATTGGTTTGGCAAAAAGGAGTTAAAATAGTTTCTTTAATTTATCAGTTAGTAAAATCATTTCCTCAAGAAGAATTATACGCTTTAACAAGTCAGTTAAAAAGAGCTTCCGTTTCAATTCCTTCAAATATAGCAGAAGGTTATGGCCGGAATACTGATAAATCTTTTAGTCATTTTTTAAACATATCGAGAGGTTCTTTGTTTGAAATCGAAACTCAATTATTAATTGCTAATGACCTTGGTTTTATAACCAATCAAAGTCTTTATGCAGAAATTTTAAATCAAATTGAGGAAGAATCAAAAATGATTAATGCCTTTTCAAAAACACTCAAAGACTAATCACTCTTTACTAAGCACTAGTTACTACAACTATGAAAATAGGTCTTTACTTCGGAACATACAACCCTATACATGTTGGTCATTTAATCATTGCGAATCACATGGCCGAGTTTGCAGATTTAGATCAGATTTGGATGGTTGTCACACCTCACAATCCGTTAAAAAAGAAATCGACTTTATTAGACGACCAACAGCGTCTGCAAATGGTTTTTCTGGCTACAGAAGATTATACAAAGATAAAACCGTCTGATATTGAGTTTAAATTACCTCAGCCGAGTTATACTGTTATCACGCTCGCTCATTTACAAGAGAAATATCCAACCCATGAGTTTTCCTTAATTATGGGCGAAGACAATCTGAAAACGCTTCATAAATGGAGAAACTATGAAGTGATACTGGAAAATCATGATATTTATGTCTACCCAAGAATTTCTGATGAACCTGAAAATGTTGAGTTAAAATCGCATCCAAAAATTCATGTTATTGATGCGCCAATTGTAGAGATTTCTTCGACTTTTATTCGAAACAGTATTAAAGAAGGTAAAAACATTCAGCCTTTATTGCCTCCAAAGGTTTGGGAATATATTGATCATAATAATTTTTATAAGAAGTAGACAAACAAATTATACCACAATATTGTCATTTCGACGAAGGAGAAATCTTCGTTAGAAACTCTACAAAGATTGGCGATTTGCTGTATGGAGCTACTTGCGAAGATTTCTCCTTCGTCGAAATTGACAAACAGAACGTAAAAAATTCAAATCACAAAAAAGCCTGAATTTAAAATTCAGGCTTTCTATTTATAATTAAGCTTCGATACTCACTTCACTTTTTACTCTCGTTCTGATTTCACTCAGCGATTGATCAACCAAAAGTTTTCCATCTCTAAAAACTTCTTTCAATTCACCTTGTTTTTCTTCTTCCCAAGAAACATTATCTGTTAAATGATACTTGCCATCGATTAAATCGATTTTCATTAATCCTTTAGCCGATTTTTTAGTACCGTCATCTGTAATTGGATCTTTGAAGATCGCTCTTCCTTCTCCGTTTACTTCTCCGTAAGTTGCTTTCATCGCAAATCCGAATGTATCTCTGGTATTATATTGATACGTGAAAGAACCAATTCCAAGAACAACATTTGTAGAAGCAAATCCTTTTTCTTTTAATCTTTCGCAGATTTGAGTCGCTCTTGCTACCGTAATACTATCTCCGTAAATAGCTCCGATTTGCGAAACCAATTCTTTGAATCCTTTAGCATTTGTAGTTCCTCCAAAAACATCCCAAAGCAATTCGATAACGCCTTTTTTCTCTTGTTCTGTTTTTCCGTTCGGATTTCCGCAGATAATATCAACCGGATCACCGCTGTCAGGACGAATTACGACTTTACCTTCTCTTGAAACGATTTCTTCTTTTAATCTTGGAAGATAATCCGTTAAAACTTTCCATAAATCCCAAGTATCTGAAACGATAGAAACAATTCCTTTTGGATAAACTTCTGTAATTAATCTTTTGAATGTCTCGTACTCGCCTTCTGTTGTTCCCATACACATAACAGAATGTTCTGTTGCTGCTACTGAACCTGCAACCAATTCTTGATCTGAATTGGCATTGTAATATTCTTCTAAGAAATCAATTGCTGGAATCGTGTCAGATCCTGTAAAACTCAATAAATGTCCAGCTGCAGAAGTTAGAGCAGCTTCTATTCCGCCCATTCCTCTCATTGAGAAATCATGCGCCTGCCAATCTACAAATTCTGGAACAGAAGACGTTTCTGCTGCATATTTGTCTAATACTTTTCTGTATTCTTTTGCAATGGTAGCTGAGTTACAAGGCAACCAAACTACTGCAGAAAGTAAGGTTTCGAAATAATTCGTCAACCAGAAAAATTCTGGAATCGTATTATACATCGTAAACATTGGAACTCTTAGCGGAACGCTTGCGCCTTCTGGCAAAGCTTTGAATACCATCGGAATATATCCTAAATCGTGTAAATCTTCTATATGTTTAGTTCCAACTAAATTTTCGCCTAAATAATTATTGATTCTGCGAGAATATTTTTTAATCACTTCTTCTTTTGGCTTTTTGAAGAAATCCTCTTCGAAGTCATGAATGATATATTTTTTAATGAAATATTGCAATCCAAAAAAGATTACCTCATCAACTGTTTCAATTCTTGATTTTCTTGGTGTCCAGTTAGAATATACGATTGTGGTTCCGTCTGGGTATTGTCTTCTGTGGTCAACTTTGTAACCGTCAGTTAATAGTAGTGGGTTCATATATAAGTTATTTATATTTTATTTGATAAGTGTTGTGCTAACTCTTTTATATCGTTTGTTCTTACTAAATTCTCAATCCATTTTTGCGGAATATTCTCGATTCCATAATAAATTCCTGCCAATCCTCCTGCAATTGCACCAGTTGTATCGGTATCTTGTCCCAAATTGACTGCTTTTAAAACAGTTTCTTCATAAGAATTCGAATTTAGAAAACACCAGATGCTCGCTTCTAAACTATGAAGCACATAACCCGAAGAATGAATTTCGTTTTCATTGTATTTTGAAATATCATTTTTCAAAATTCTATCAAATAATCCGATTTCAACAGGATTAAAACTTTTATCTTCCAGAAATTTAGAAAGAACAAGTTGGGTATTTTTATAAGCTTCGAATTTATCTTTATCTTTTAAAATTTCCAAACAATAAACCATGTAAATAAAACAAGAAAATACAGATCTAAAATGCGCGTGTGTTATTGATGAAACTTCTTTTACTTTTTGATAAATAACTTCAATATTGTTTTCTTTTTGAAGATAAAAAGCCAATGGCAAAATACGCATTAAGGAACCATTTCCGTTATCGCTTTCAGAAAATCCTCCGCATAAATCGGGCTGATGTCCTTTTGCAATATTTAAAATTGCATTTCTGGTTGCTATTCCAATATCAAAAACTTGTCTGTGTGGTGTCCACAATTCTGCACTATACCATTTCACAAAGTTTCTTGCAATATCATTCAAATCATAGTCCGAACATAAACTCTCCGCCAAACAAAAAGCTAGTGAACTGTCATCACTCCAAGTTCCAATTGGCTGATGATGTGTTCCAAAACCAAACATTTCTGTAACTGGATTTTGTTTTAAATAAGCTCGAGATTGAAATTCAACCGGAACTCCCAGAGCATCGCCAACAGCCAGGCCAAATAAACCAGATTCTATTGTATTTTTCATTTTATTTATTTCTTCCTTTCTCGTTAGGATACAAGGTTTGTACGACATCACTCTGCCAAAATTCTTTTGATTCTATATCAATACAGGAAAGTTTTCCATAAAAACCTGCTCCTGTATCAATATTCCAAACATTACAACCTTGCATTGGGATTTCTACATTGTAATGAAGGGTTGGCGTATGGCCTATGTAGATTTCATTAAAAAGCAATAATCTTTTTGGATATAAAATCGAATCTTTTTTGATTCGATTGTCCATTGTCAGTGCCATTTCCCATAATGTTCTGTCCCAAGAAAAATTGGTTTGGTAATGTTCTTTCTCTGGTCCATGCATAGACGAGAATCCAGCGTGAATGAAAAGATTGTTGTTTTCATCTATGAAATAATCTTTCATCTGATTAAAGAATTCCTGATGTTGCTGCTTTTCTGAAAGACCAAAATTCTGATAACTTTCTATTGTCGATTTTCCTCCATGAAGAAACCAGATATCATTTATAACATCGTTCATTAACCATTCTTGACACCAAGCATCGTGATTTCCTTTTATAAAAATACATTCGTGCTTTTTGGATAAATCCATCAGAAAATCAATAACCTGTGCCGATTCACTCCAGCCATCTACATAATCTCCTAAAAAAATCAATCTGTCATTTTCAGATATCGAGACTCTTTCCAGTAATTGAAACAAAGCGTTTAATCCTCCGTGAATATCTCCAAAAACTAGTGTTCTTTTCATTAATTAAATACTGTCTTTACTTTTATACATAATATCACTTCTTAAAACATATTTTATTCCCGAAATCAAAGATGCTCCTTCATGACGCTGTTTATGTTCAAAAATAAGAGCTGATCCTGTTTTGGGTTCAATAATTTCACCCGAAGCAAATTTTGTTTCTCCACCTTCATAACCATCATTCAGATAAATAAGAAATGTATAATAGCTAGATTCAGATTCATTGCGTTTATAACTTCCGTCGATATGCATTTTAAAACGCTGACTTGGATTATACTTATAAAACCTAAACATTTCATTTAATCCAATAGCTGTACTGTTTCCTACTTCTGGTCTAACATATGGTTCCAGTTTCTGCCATAACAAAGAGGCATATTCATCATCCTGATACATGATACGCTCGTTATTGCGTACCATTTTCATCATTTTTTGTGCGCCATCAACATTTACTTCAGCTTCTTCAAAGCCAATTTGTTCGCTTCTCTCTATTAGCTCATTACACTCCTCAACAGTAAGAAAATTATCGATCGTGTAAATTTCCTTTTCTTCATTAATAATATTCAGCATGATTATGTATTTAGGAATTACTAAAATTGTTTCTTGAAAAGTCTGATCTCTAAAGCAATCTTTATATTATGATGCAAACTCAATGTACTTCGCCGGAACCTCATCGGTCAACCAAACATTATTTTCGGATAAATAAAATTTGAATCCGTCTCGATGCATCGCGCCGCTTCTAACGGTTAAAATTTGTGGCACTCCTCTTCGGCTTCCTACTTTTGTTGCCGTTTCTTTGTCTTTGCTTAAATGTACGTGTTGACGACTCATTTTTTTCAAACCTTCTGCACGAATGTTTTCCATAAACTTCCCAACCGTTCCGTGGTACAAATATTCCAAAGGTTCTGTTTCTGCCAGATCTAATTCAACCGAAATTGAATGCCCCTGACTTGCACGAATTTTGGTTTTATCTTCATTGTAAGCAAAACGTTTTTTATCGTTATTTTCTACAACGTAATCTAAAAGTTCTGCGTCCATGCGTTGTCCTTTTTTATTACATTTTGTAATTAATTCTTCAACATCTGCCCAACCGTTTTCATCTAATTTTAATCCGATTTTTTCTGGCGAATGTCTAAGCACCAGACTTAAAAACTTGCTGACGCTTTTTGCTATATTTTCATTCATTACCTATGATATGTTCCTACGGAACATCTTTTTTTTTATAATTTCTAATTATTTTAATTCATCCCTAACTTCCATCAAAGCAAAACCTAAAAGATTCAATCCTTTCCAAGCTTCTGGTTTTAGGACATCTTTGTGATCTTCTGCCATTCCGATTCCCCAAATTGGATCAACTGGACTTGCTTCTACTATAACGCGTTCTTTCGTATTTAGTAAGAACGTTTTCAAATCGACATTTTGGCTGAATTTGTGAAAGTTTCCTTGTTTTACAATTTCGTATCGATTTTCTAGCCAAATCGTATCTACATAATTTTTAACTTCTCTACCCAACTTTTTAGCTTCGGCAGGAGAATCAGCTTCAAGGATTTTTTCTAAAATTTCTTGATCGTTAAATAATTCTGCTTTCTTGGCCATCATCCAATGTTCTGCAGTTTTATAAGTTACTTTATCTACTTTAAAAGAACTCAACCACCATTGGCTGAAACAGGTTTTGAGAATTTTTCCGTCTTTACTCGGTTGATGACCCCAGAAAAATACAAACTTACTTTCTGGAGCTATGGTATCTATATTATATTTCATTTTTTCTATTTTATTGAAACAAAGAAGTAATGTTTTTAAAATCTTTTGAATCGGGTGAAAATGATCCATAAATTTCATTGAACGTTATTGTGAGACTTTCAAACTCATAATCCTGCTCCAACTGATCCATACAGGTTACAACCAAATTTCGTTTTGCCATTGGGCTGTAAGCGGCATCGAGTTTTAGAGCATAATTCAGAAGTTCGTAATTCAACTTTCCAAAACGTAAATGTTTTTGGTATTCGTTAAAAACACAAGTTTCTTCTTCGTTATTTTTTAATTTAATTTCTCCTTCATTAGCCATCCAGCCGTGTCCGTGGCGGGTTGAATAACTTCGGGTTACGTAATAAATGGCTACATCTTCAATCTTTAGTTTATTACAAATTTCAATTGCATTTTTTGAAGTGGTATTGGCATAGGTTACATTCGGAAAAACACCGTGATCCATATCAAGCAGAATTCCTTGACTGCCTTCAAAAATGAGATTTTCGTATTTTGAAAGAAACGTATAATCAACAATATTCCATTTTAATTTATCGATTGCTCCCAGATATTGATTGACTTCTTCGTCGATTTCGCTTTCGTTTAAAAAACCATAGTAATAGGCGATTTGGTTTAGTTTTTCTAAAAGCATTTCTCGAGGTGCAATCAAATCTATAGCAAATAATTTATACGGCCCTTCATTTCTTTTCATGGTTGAACCAATGCCTTTTCCGCAAGTTCCGTGGTCAATATTCCTAGCATTTCCTCTGTTGTGCCAGACATCAAACGGAGTGGTGACTTTTGCTAAAGGATGAATGTACAAATCCAGATTAGCCTCTTTTTCTTTCAATTCTTCTCTTTCGTTGTATAAAAAAAGTGGATGAATCGTACAGTGTTCGCTGTAATAAGACGGAAGACCGCGAAGTGCTCCACTTGCAAAACTCGAATGCACGTGTTTTCTATTGCCAATCATGACGGTATGAGCGGCCTGCTGTCCTCCCGAAAACCGAATAACTATTGATTCAGGATTTTGTTTCGCCAGAAAATCTGTGGTTATGCCTTTTCCTTCATCGCCAAATCCTAAACCTATAACTATTTTCGCTGTTTTCATTTTGTTGTTATTGATTTAAACACATAGAGACATAGATTTTTGGAAACTTTAAAAGGCGTTTCACTTATTTCAATTCACATAGTTGCTATGTGTTAGAAACTAGTTTCTTTTTTCAATCTCTCAAATTCAAAAAAAGAAATCTATGATTCTATGTGTTTAAAATATTTAAAGCATTTCTATAGCATCCAAACTGCTATCACTTGCATCAGAAACGGGTATCGTTCCTAAGCCAGAACTTTTATGTTTATCGCAGATGATCTTTTTAATTACGTTTGGAATTTCTCTGTGATCTTCTATAGACAAACAGTTTTGCCCCAGTAATTCTTTCCATTCTACATCGGCATTGATGGCTTGTCCTGAATGCAATACACTAATGTGATAGACATCGTATTTTTTTTGCGCTTCTGCTAGTAATTCAAGATGCGTATAAGTGTGTTGTCCCTGACCCATAATTTCTTTAATTGCTGAAGCTGGAAGTGTTTTTAAACCTGGCTCATCACCAACAGTAAACAACAATCCTTTTTGCCCTCTTTTTTCAAAAGCATCGGTTTTGGTGTGAAAAGCTGCAAAATACCATGCTAAAAGATAACTTTCACCAGCATTTCCTCCGCCTCCACCTTCAATGTAGGTTCTTGTTAACCACATGTCCAATTCTTCATCGCCAGATTCAAACTGTCCAACTTGAAGCGGATATCTGTCGCATTCGTGATCGCCAATTCCTAAGAATAAAAGCGCTGGATCTG
The DNA here is from genome assembly GCF_002303885.1 of Flavobacterium sp. ACN2. Taxonomy (GTDB): domain Bacteria; phylum Bacteroidota; class Bacteroidia; order Flavobacteriales; family Flavobacteriaceae; genus Flavobacterium. Next base: position 276,024 of record NZ_MRCM01000003.1, read on the forward strand.
GAACGCCACCCTGAATAATTCCTCCCATTAATTTCGGAAGTCCTTCTTTTATCAATTCATGTGGAATATGTCCCATACTTCCTGTAACGTCCAATCCTAAAATAATCGGAACTGTATTGGGATGCACATCTGAATCTCTTGCTTCTCTAAAAATCACTCCGTTTGGGTTCATCGATTCATGAGCCATTCGTAATGCATTCTGTGTAAAAATCTCGCTAGCTGATTTACTAGCATAACCTACTTTTTTTGCTCTGTCTTCACGAGCACCGAAATCATATCTTGTACCTCCCATGACTAATATTTTTTACCAAATAAATATTCAAATCTCTTTTTTGTAACCTCAAACTGGATGTTTAAATTTCTAATCGTCAACGAAAGCTCCATGTCTTTCTGAACAAAGGCTTCTGGCTGAAAATCGGCAAAAGTCAAACTGTTTTTATCCAATGGACTAATATCGATCAGTCCTTCTTGTTCTCTTTCGAGTCTTTTGATTTTTAATTCGATATCTTCGACTCTTCTTCTGTATATTAATTCTGAATCCTCACCAATTACTTTGGCTCTGTCTTCTCTTATCTGATCATTGTTTCTTTTTAAAGATTCAATAAATCTTGGTTTTAAATCGTCGCTCATAATATTTTGGTTGTTTTTACTTCAGGTTTAAAGTTTCAGGTTGTATGCTGGGCCTGAAATTTGGTTTTAAACTTGAAAAAGTTAATAGTATTTTTTTTTTCATGCTTCACACTCGCAACAACAACTTGAAACGTGAAACTTCTAATCTCAATGAAACTTTTCTTTCAATTTAAGATCTAAACTGATTAGAAAATCTTTTCCGTATGTGCCGTTTTCTAATTCATCATATAAAAACTTTGGCAGTGTTTTTTCGCAATTCTCTTTCTGACTCAAAATCGCCATGCACAAAGCTGCAACGGTATCTGTATCTCCACCATAATCGATTCCTCTTTTTAAACAATCCTGCATAGAATCTGCTTCAGATACCATTTTGATAACAGCTTGAGTTGTAAAATACCCGTGCATGTCAATTGGCGATGTTACTTTGTATACTTCTTTTTCTTTTAAAGTATCATTTACAAAATCTATCAAAGAGCTTTTGTCTCCCAATTTATATTTGTAAAAATGGACTGCTAAAGCTATTCTTTTAGCACAGCTAATTCCTTCTGCAGTAAAATGAGATGTTTTCGCTTGAATTTCACAAAAATCCAATAACTGATTAACATCTTTTATAAGTCCAATTGAGTAAGCTCGCATGGCCGATCCATTTCCGCTGCTTCTATTATCGATAATTTTTAGAAAATCAGTTCCGTTTTTACTAGCGTCTAATGCGTTATAAACTCTATCTGAATAGCCTCTTCTTTTATCTCTATGAAAAACTTCAACAAACTTATCGGCAACTTTAACTTCATTCCAATTGTCATCTTCCAATAAAAGTTCTGTTATTGCAATGGCCATTTGTGTATCGTCAGTATATCTTTTATAGATTTCTGTATACAGACCATGTTTATGATATTGCGTTAAATGATTATTTTTAATGATATAATCTAACTCCTGAAATTCAAATCCTGCTCCGTAAGCGTCTCCTATTGCTGCTTCTAGTATCATTTTTTACGATTCAAAAGTTAAATTAATTGATCTAATCCAATCACTTGAACGCTTTCGCCTTCAAAATCTTTAAAAGAATTGGTTGTAAAAATGCCATCAAAGCAGTTTAAAACTTCAAAACCTTTATTGAAAATTCCGTGGCTTACTGCTAAGTACAGTTTTCCTGCGTTTTTCTTTTTTAGTTCTTCGGCTAATCCTACAAAAGTCCCTCCTCCGTCGCAGATATCATCTACAATTAAGCAATCCATTCCTTGCAAATCCTCATTGTAAACTTTAAAACCAGATAATTTCCCCGTTTTTACATCGCGGCTTTTACTGCATTCTACAACCTCAACACCACCTAAAAATTCAGATACTTTGTAGATTTTTTTCAAAGCGCCACCGTCTGGAGAAATCAGTTTTACGTTTTCGCCAATTCTATTCAAAACTTCTTTAATAAAAGTGTAATTCGGAATTACGGTACTATTATTCAACAAAGCTGGAGTTACTTCTGAATGCGCATCAAAAACAAAAACTTTGTTCAATTGCATTGCATTAATAATATCGGCGTATACTTTTACAGATAATGGCTCGCCAGGAATCATAACACGATCTTGTCTCGCAGCTGGGAAATACGGAATAAAAAGATCAATGATTTTAACATCCATTCTTCTTAGCGCATCAACTGTAACACACAACAAACCTAAATCGTTGAATGAATTCAATCGGTGTGTAATGGTAACTTTTCTATTTGGATCAAAATCTGGAGCGATTTTGATGTGTGGTTCTCCTCCTGAGAAAGTAAAACTTTGAAATTTGATTTCTTCCTGATTTTGAAATGGAGCGAATTTTGGGTCGAGATTTAGTATCATAGTTTTTTAGTTTGCGTTAATTATACGCAAATGTAGAATTTAATTTTAAATAAACAATTTATTTTGTGTAAAAATTACGCAAACTTTATTTCGAAGTGAAAGCCTTTATCAATTAACTCATTGTATTTAAACTTATTGAACTTAAATAATTTTGCTGGTCTTCCGCTTCTTATTGGAGAAAAATTATCGGTTTCTTCTAAAAAACCATAGCTCAGTATTTTTTTTCTGAAGTTTCGGCGATCTATTTCTTTTTCTAAAATCGTGCAATAAAGATTTTCGAGGTCTGAGAATAAGAATTCCTCCGGAAGTAAATCGAAACCAATTGGTTCGTAAGTTAGTTTGGCTTTTAATCTTTCTATTCCTTTCTTTAAAATCAAATTATGATCGAAAGCCAAAGACGGAATTTCATCAATTTTAAACCATTGTACTCTTTCTGCATCTGTATCTGCTTTAATTTCTAAGTTGGAAGCATCAACCAAAGCGTAATAAGCCACCGAAATAACACGGTTTCTAGAATCTCTGTAAATATCATCGCCAAAAGTGTACAACTGTTCCATAAACGTTAATTGCACATTGGTTTCTTCATGCAATTCACGAATAACGGCATCGCTCAAAGATTCGTCGTTCTGCACTAAACCACCTGGTAGTGCCCAATATTTATCTGAAGAACCAAACTTTTGTTCAATTAATAAAACATATAAACCATTGTTTTTATAACCAAAAACAATCGCATCAACCGCAATTCTAATATTTTGTAACTTTTCCATATTCATAAATCATATCAAACAAATATAACGAATGAGAGTCAACTTTATAATCTATGCTCTTGCATTAAACTATAAAATTGACTCTCATCAATATCTCTTAACTTTTCTTAGTTAACTGTAACAGTTCTTTTAGGTATAGAAGTACATTCTGCATCATCTTTTTTAACCGTAACTTCAGCCTTAGCTTCATATATACCTGCAGCCGCATAAGTATGTGTTACCGCCGTACCAGTTCCTGTAGATCCGTCACCAAATGTCCATTTTACAGAAACCAAAGTTCCTGTTCCTGTATACTCAGATGAGTAATTCATCAACTTCGGATTAGTAGCATCAGTTGAATTATGTATTTTAACAAAAATTGATTCCGCTAAACAATCTACTATCACTTCGTCGTCATGTTTACTGCACGAATTACTTATAAGTACAGCTGCAGTTAGGATTAACACTGTTGCAATCTTTTTCATTTTTGAAAATTTTAGTGGTTTACTTATCAAAATTAAACTTTTAAAACACACGAACACAGGATTGAAATCACAATCGATTTCCAAAAAACAGCTTTAATTCTTTCTCAATAATATCAAAAAATGACTTTACATTATTATTTTTTGGCACCAACAAATACACAAATTCTTCTGGAACATGAAAGCTATTCCAAACTAACTGCAATTTATTCTCCTTAATATAATTTCTGGCATTACAATTCCAAGTTGCTGCGATTCCTTCATTTTTAGCCAAAAGCCTTAGCATTTCTGATTCTGAAGGTATAATGTAATTTGGAACCATCGACGGTCTCTTTTTATTGAAAGCATGCAACCAGAATAATTTTATATGCGGAATTCTAGCATCGTGACTGTACCATTTTTGGGCATTGAGCCATTGCTCTATCTCAGTAAAATTATCTGATTTTAATTTCTGACGGAACTCTGTTATATCCAAACTTGTTGGAGCAACTAAAATCAGTTTGATTTTTCCAACAATTTCATAAGTGGTATCAAAAGTGTCAAATCTTTTTGTTGTAATGGCAAAGTCAAGTTTTTTAGCGTCTACTAAAGCAAAAAGTTCGTCGTTTTCTGCAAAAGTAAAATCGATTAAATCAAACTTTGAAATTAAAAGATTACCAACACAGTCAAAAAGATGTTTAGAGATTCCAACAGAAATTAATCGATTAGCATCTTCTGCTTTAGCCCGGAAACTAGTTTCGACACTTTCAAGCCTGTCAAGAGCGTCTATAATCAAATTATTCAGTAACTTAGCATATTCGGTTGGTTCAACTCCTTTCGATTTCCGATTAAACAATTTATTCCCCACATGTGCTTCAAGCATTGAAATCTGCTGACTAACGGCAGGCTGACTCATAAATAATTCCTTCGCAGCCACTGAAAAATTACCGTTTTTGTAAACTGCTTTAAAAGTTCTGTACCATTCTAGATTTACCATGATATAAATTTAATAATAACAAACATAGTTTATTTTATTTTTACTGATATCACTTTCGCCGTAAATTTGTTCAAAATTTAATATTTATGAAGAAAATAGCACTATTCGCAATAACTGCATTTACAGCTGTAAGCATTTCTGCTGAAGCTCAAAAATCAAATAAGAAAAATATGAAAAAGGTATTATTTGTTGTAACCAGCAATGATAAACTGGGCAATACAGGAGAAAAAACAGGATTCTGGTCTGAAGAATTTGCTGCTCCTTACTACGAATTATTAGATCAAGGTGTTGAAATTACAATTGCGTCTCCACTTGGAGGACAACCGCCAATTGATCCAAAAAGTGCCGATCCTGCTTCGGCAACTGAAGACACCAAACGTTTTGATGCTGATAAAGTTTTACAAGAAAAATTAAAAAACACGTTGAAACTTTCTACAGTTAACCAAAAAGATTACGACGCTGTATTTTATCCAGGAGGTCACGGTCCGCTTTGGGATTTAGTTGAAGATAGAAGTTCAATTGCTTTAATCGAATCTTTTTACACGCACAATAAACCAGTCGCATTTGTATGTCACGCGCCTGCTGTTTTGAAAAATGTAAAAGTAAAAGGTGAATATCTAGTAAAAGGCAAAAAAGTAACCGGATTTACCAATGAAGAGGAACAAGCAGTTGGATTGACAAAAGTAGTTCCGTTTTTATTAGAAGATGCTTTATCATCCAACGGAGCGATTTTTTCTAAAGGTCCAAACTGGCAACCATATGTAGTTGCAGACGGACTTTTAATAACCGGACAAAACCCAGCTTCGTCTAAATTGGTAGCTGCAAAATTGTTACAAGAGTTAAAATAAAGGGTCTAAGGGGCTGAGGCTCTAAGATTCTAAGGTTTTCTTTAGAAATCTAAAAACTCAATCTCTTATTCACTAAATGGGAAAATAAAAATTAATAAATCACAATGTTAAGTTTCTGAGAATTTATGTTCTAAAGCAAAAAACTTAGAAACTCAGAAACCTAACATCTTAGAAACTCTAAAAAAAATGCTCAACTTTGAATTATACAATCCGACGAATTTAGTTTTCGGAAAAGGACAAATTGAAAAACTTTCTACTTTAGTTCCAAAAGGTGCAAAAGTGCTTTTGGCCTATGGCGGTGGAAGTATTTTTAAAAACGGAATTTACGATCAAGTAATCAACAACCTTAAAGGTTTTGAAATTGTAGAATTTGGCGGAATTGAACCAAATCCGAGATTTGAAACTTTGATGAAAGCTGTTGATGTGATCAAAGCAGAAAAAATCGATTTTATTTTGGCTGTTGGTGGCGGATCTGTAATTGATGGCGTGAAGTTTATTTCAGGCGCAGTTAATTTTGAAGGAAATCCGATTGACATTCTTCAAAAAAGAATTTTAATTAAAGAAAATGCAATGCCATTTGGAACAGTTTTAACGCTACCGGCAACAGGAAGCGAAATGAATTCTGGATATGTGGTAACAATTGAAGCAACTCAAGAAAAATTATCTTCTGGCGGAAGTGCTTTATTTCCTCAATTTTCAATCTGTGATCCTACAGTAATTTCGTCTTTACCGAAAAGACAAATTGAAAATGGTGTTGTAGATGCGTACACGCACGTTATGGAACAATATTTAACGTATCCAACTGATGCATTTCTTCAGGATAGAATTGCAGAAGGTGTTCTTCAGACTTTAATTGAAGTTGGTCCTGGAATCGTAGAAAACCCAACTGATTATACTTTGGCTTCTAATTTTATGTGGAGCTGTACAATGGCTTTAAACGGATTAATTCAGAAAGGTGTTCCAAGTGATTGGGCAACGCACATGATTGGTCACGAATTGACAGCGCTTTACGAAATTGATCATGCTAGAACTTTGGCGATAATTGGCCCAAGTTTGTACCATGTAATGTTTGAAACTAAAAAAGCAAAACTGGCACAATACGGAAGAAGAATCTTCAACCTAACTGGCTCTGACGAAGAAGTTGCAAAAGAAGCCATCAACAAAACAGTTGAATTTTTCCATACAATGGGAATGGACACTAAACTTTCTCAATATACAGAAGACTATTCTAAAACTGCCGATTTTATCGTAAATCGTTTTGAAGAAAGAGGCTGGAAAGGCTTAGGAGAAAATCAATTAGTAACTTTAGATAAAGTAAAATCTATTGTTGAACTTAGTTATTAAAGGATAAATTCCAAATTTTTAAAATTCCAAATTCCAATCTTAGTATATTGGAATTTGGAATTTTTTTATTGGAATTTCATTAAAAAAGGCGTTCTTAACAAGTTTAGGAACGCCTTTTCAAAATACTAAAACAAAACTAACTAACTCAATTTTTTTTAAATTCATTAAAATTCTAATTTATAATTTGTTATAACGTAAGTCAGATAGTTTTATTGTTTAGACATTTAAAAAAAATATTTTATTCTTAAACTTCTTGAAAGTCATTGCAATTAAAGCTTGTTTTCAAAATTTCTTAAAACAGATTTTGCTTTATTAGCACATTATTAAGTACTTTTGTTTTAAATTATTAAAATAATGAGCGAAAACTTAAAATTTGCAGTGATTGGTGGAGGAAGCTGGGCAACGGCAATTGCAAAAATGTTATGTGTAAATCTTTCTGAAATTTCGTGGTACATGCGCAATGATGCTGCTATTGAGCATATCGAGAAATTCAAGCACAATCCGAACTACTTAAGTTCTGTTGAATTTGATACCAAAAAACTCAAATTAACAAACAATATAAATGAAGCGATAGAATATGCAGATTACATTATTTTTGCAATTCCTTCTGCGTTCTTAGATGCCGAGTTAAAAAACATGACGGTTTCTTTATCAGATAAAATCATTTTTTCTGCTATTAAAGGAATTGTTCCTGAAACGAGTTTAATTGTCGGCGAACATTTCCACATTCAGTACGACATTCCATATTACAATATTGGAGTTATTACAGGACCTTGCCACGCTGAGGAAGTTGCCTTAGAAAGACTTTCGTACTTGACAATTGCTTGCGGCGATCCCGATAAAGCTAAAATTGTAGCCAAAACACTTTCTGGAAATTATATTAAAGCCAAAATTTCAGACGACATCATCGGAACTGAATATGCGGCAATGCTTAAAAACATTTACTCCATTGCTGCCGGAATTGCTCATGGTTTAGGTTATGGCGACAACTTCCAATCGGTTCTTATGAGTAATGCAATTCGCGAAATGAAGAAATTCATTAGAAAAGTACACCGTATGAAACGTAACATTAACGATTCTGCTTATCTAGGCGATTTGTTGGTTACAGGATATTCTGTTTTCTCTAGAAATAGAATGTTCGGAAATATGATCGGAAAAGGCTATACCGTAAAAAGTGCCATGATGGAAATGAGCATGGTTGCCGAAGGTTATTACGCAACAAAAAGTGCCTATAAACTAAATCAAGGTTACGGTGCTAAAACGCCAATTATAGATGCCGTTTACGCTGTTTTATACGAAGGAAAAGACGCTAAAACGGTTTTCAGGAAATTGACTGAGTCTTTGGATTAGTCTTTTTTAGAGGATAGAAAATAGAATAAAGAAAATAGATTTCTACTTTAAGAATAAAAAAAGAGTCAAGACTAATTTAAATTTCGTCTTGACTCTTTTCATTTATCTATTTTTCCAAAGTCTCTTTTCTATACTCTTTATTCTTTATTCTCTACTTCACCATAACTCCTTCAACAAACAAAATCGGCACTTCTTCTGTATTGTTTTCGTCAAGCGAATTGGCTTTAAAAATGAATTTCTTATCGTACAAAGTATTTCCGATGAAGAAAGTTACCATGAACTCGTTATTAAGCACTAAAAGGCTTTTTTCAACCAATTCTATCTTCACAACAGAAACCGAAGGAACCTCAACAAAAGCGTGACGCAAGATTGATGTTTTTTTCATTTCGCCATCAATAGTTCCAAATGCCTTTGAAACTACCATAACGCTGTCTAAGTTAAAATCACTGTCATTAACTAAGTAAGCGTACCACACTTTTTCCATAAAATCGTCGCTCCATTCCTGCACCGCTGCAAGAAATACGTTTTCGACTTCTGGGATTATTATATCTTTTTTCATTTTTTTAGCGAATAGTAAAAAGTAAATAGTGATTAGAAAGAAAGCTCTTTACTAATCACTATTTACTATATAACTTTTTTAAATACTTGATTTAAACTGCTCTAAGAAACGAACATCGTTTTCATAGAACATACGGATATCGCCAATTTGGTATAAAAGCATTGCAATACGCTCTACTCCCATTCCGAAAGCAAATCCGTTGTATTCATCTGGATTAATATCACAGTTTTTCAAAACGTTTGGATCTACCATTCCGCAACCTCCAATTTCTAACCAACCCGTTCCTTTTGTAATTCTGTAATCAGTTTCTGTTTTTAATCCCCAATAGATATCAATCTCAGCACTTGGTTCTGTAAATGGGAAATAAGATGGACGAAGACGAATTTTAGATTTTCCGAACATTTCTTTTGTGAAATAAAGTAACGTTTGTTTCAAATCGGCAAAAGACACATCTTTGTCAATGTATAATCCTTCCACTTGATGGAAAATACAGTGCGAACGAGAAGAAATCGCTTCATTACGGAAAACACGTCCCGGAGAAATTGTACGAATTGGCGGTTTATGATTTTCCATATAACGCACCTGAACAGATGATGTATGCGTACGCAATAAAACATCTGGATTGGTTTGAATGAAAAACGTATCCTGCATATCACGCGCCGGATGGTATTCTGGCAAGTTCAATGCTGTAAAGTTATGCCAGTCGTCTTCAATTTCTGGCCCTTCAGAAACGTTGAATCCGATATTAGCAAAAATATCTATAATCTGATTTTTAACGATAGAAATCGGATGGCGAGAACCAATAATTACAGGTTCTGCCGCACGTGTTAAATCTCCAAAAATTCCTTTAGACTCTTCTTTGCTTTCAAGCTCTTCCTGAATAACTCTTACTTTTTCTTCAGCAACCGCTTTTAAAGTATTGATTACCTGCCCAAAATCCTTTTTCTGGTCATTTGGTATATTTTTAAATTCAGTAAAAAGTTCTTTCAGCAAACCTTTACTTCCTAAATATTTAATACGGAATTGTTCTAACGATTCTTTATTTTTCTCATTAAAGGCTTTAGCTTCCTCTATATGTTGTTTTATCTTATCTATCATTTTCCTTCGATAATTGAGAGTACAAATTTAGTGTTTTTAGTTGAAAGTGTGCGGTCACTGTCGCAGTTTTAGGTTTTCCGTAAATTATTTTATCAGATTTAACTTTTCTTCAACTTGTTTAATCTTTCCATGCCAATAATCTAAACCTTCTTGATTGGTTACTATTTCCTTTTTGTAATTAGAAGAAATACTGCTGAGTTTATGCCAGTTTTTATTTAAATCCCGTTCTCGTTCTTGTTTATTTGTTGGTTCAATTCTACTGCGCCAAAACCCCATATTTTCAAGATATCTTTTTTTTATCCCTTCAAAATACTCCACTAATTTTTCTTTTGAATTCGGAATATAGCCCGGCCCACTACAACCGCAGGAGTGAAACGTAATGCCTACAGAAAATAAACTTTTAATATGTTCCCACTTTTTAACATCGTCTTTCTTAGGCGATTCAAAATCTAGTCCCATATTGGCCATAAATTCACCGCATTGCGGACATTTGGCTTCAAAAACCGATGTTTCTCCTTTTTTCACATCAACCATCAATCTTCTTTTAAAGGTCTTTCGACAATTAAAACAAGCATAATGAGGCTTATAAGATGTCATTGCGTATCTGCACATTTTTTTAGTGGTCAGTGGTCAGGTTTTTAGTGGTCAATATTCCGTTTACAGCGCTGAACACTAAGCAACTGAATACTGAACACTAAAAAAAATCTATTCAATAAGTTTTCTTTCCAAAAAATAACTTACAATCGCTTCTTTCATTAAAACCGATTGTTCACCGGCTTTTAACGGCGGCAGATTTTCTTTTACTTTATAATGAGGCCAGCCTTCTTCATCGAAATATTCGAATTCATAAAATCCGTATGGTTCTAGCAATCGGCAGATTGCAATGTGCATCAAATTCAGTTTTTCGTCTTTTTTGTATTCGCGGTGCACTTTTCCGTATTCTTGAACTCCGATTAGGTAAATTATGGCATCCAAATCTAAATCTTCGCCTTGCGAAAATTGATTGGAAAGTATATCAACGAGCTTTTCCCAGCGCTCTTTTAATTGTGTATCTCTAGACATTATATGATTTTAGATTGTTGATTTTAGATATTAGATTGCTCAAAAATTCAATTCTGAAGGGGGCAGAATTACAATCTGTACTCTAAATTTGATTTGCAAAGATACAGAGTTCGAACGCAATGTGCCTAAAAAAATTAAACACATAAAATTACATCTGCCATAAACCCCATGAACCTTTGTCTCTCTGCACCTCTGAACCTTAAAAAAACATATCTTTGCGCCTTTATTAAACACCTGTAAAACATGAGTTTTTTTGATATTATTGTAGCCGCGCTTTTAGGATACAGTTTGTACAAAGGCATTAAAAATGGACTTTTTGTAGAAGTTGCCTCTTTCATTTCTTTGCTGTTAGGAATTTATCTTGCGATTAAATTTTCTTCGTTAATGACGGGAATGATTTCAAAACACGTTTCTTGGAATCCGACCAATATTCAAATTACGGCTTTTATCCTGACTTTTATCTTAGTTGTAATTGGCGTTTATTTTTTAGCCAAAATCTTAACTGGAATTGCCGATCTTGCCATGTTAGGCTGGATGAACAAACTCGGAGGCGGATTCTTTAGGGTTTTAAAAACCATTCTGATCTTAAGTATTTTTATTGCTTTGTTCGAAAAGATAAATTTCAATAATACATTCGCTAAAAAGGAAACTTTAGATAGTTATATTTTTTATAATCCAGTGAAGAAAGTTGCTGCTTTTGTTTATCCGTCGATTGAAAAATGGTACGAGACTTTTAAAAAAGAACATACTCAAAAAGATGAAGAAAAAGAAACTTCTGAATCTGAAAAAAAATAAATTCAAATATAAAAAAGCTTCGGAGAAGCGAAATATTTATAGAAAAAAACAAGCGTTCAAGATATAAAAGAGCTCCAGCGGAGCGACATATTTGGATTTTAAATAATTTATATGTCGCTCCGCTGGAGCTCTTTTTGGTTTGATTATTAAATTTCTATAAATATTTCGCTTCTCCGAAGCTTTTCTAAAACTTGATTTCTATACTTTCTCCTTTTTTCAAAACAATTTCTTGTTTTTTATCGCCGAAAATCAAAGTTGTTTTTCCTCCATTTTTAGAGGAAATAATCACTTTTTCAGGTTTTTTATCATTCCAAGTCATTTCAATTTCAAATCCGCCTCTTGCGCAAATCCCTTTTACAGAACCTTCTGACCAAGCGTCTGGTAAAGCAGGCAATAATCTAATTTCATTTTCATTTGACTGCACCAACATTTCGGCAACGGCAGCTGCTCCTCCAAAATTACCATCAATTTGAAATGGCGGATGCGCATCGAATAAATTCGGATACGTTCCTCCTCCTCTTCTTGGTTTTTCTGTTTTTTTCCCGTCGGGGTCAACATATCGAAGTAATTCACGATACATTTTATAGGCACGATTCCCGTCCCAAAGTCTTGCCCAGAGATTAATTCGCCAGCCTTTTGACCAGCCTGTGGTTTCATCACCTTTTATTTCCAAAGTTTTCTTAGAAGCTTCAGCCAAATCAGGCGTTTTTAACGGTGTAATATGATCGCCAGGGAAAAGTCCGAATAAGTGCGATTGATGACGATGTTTCGGTTCATTATCATCCCAATCAAAATACCATTCCTGAAGATTTCCTTTTTTTCCAATTTGATACGGATGCAATTTTGAAAGTGCTGTCTCTAGTTTTTTTCTGAAATCAGCATCCATATTCAGCACTTTCGAAGCTTTTATGGTTTTATCAAAACATTCGCGAATCATGGCTAAATCGGCAGTTCCTCCGTACAATGTCGCACCTACAAAACCATCTGCCAGTTTATATTGATTTTCTGGCGAAGTCGAAGGCGATGTAATTAAATTTCCATTTTTATCAGTAACCATCCAACCTAAACAAAATTCGGCTGCGCCTTTCATCAAAGGATAACCTTCTTTTTTCAAATAAGCTACATCTTGGGTAAAAGTATAATGTTCCCAAATGTGTGTACTCAGCCACGCCTGCGCCATTGGCCAGCACGCCCACATCGGATCTTCTTTTCCAAACTGTCCAACGGGATTAGTCATTGCCCAAATATCTGAATTATGCGCTGCAGCCCAACCTTTATCTACACCATAAAAAGTTTTGGCTGTAACTTTTCCTGTTACCGAAAGATTTTTAATGAAACTCAAAAGTGACGAATGCATTTCGGATAGATTGGTGTTTTCTGCCAGCCAGTAATTTTCTTCCAAATTGATATTCATCGTATAATTACTGCTCCAAGGCGGACTCAAATGCGGATTCCAAAGTCCTTGCAAATTGGCTGGAACGCCCAAAGTTCTAGATGAACTGATTAATAAATAACGTCCGAAATTGAAATAGAGAATTTCTAGATTTTTATCTTCTTTTCCCTCAGCATAACGCAATAAACGTTCGTCGGTCGGCAAATCTGGAGCACCTGTTTTTCCTAAATCTAAATCGACACGATTGAAGAATTTTTGATAATCGGCAATGTGAGATTCCTTTAGTTTATCGAATGGTTTTGCGTAGGCATTGTTCAGATTTTGCAAGGCGATCGATACCTCGTCTAATCCTTCTGATGCTGGATTTTTGTCAAAACCGTTAAAGCTTGTTGCCACAGAAACATAAATAATTGCTTCGGTTGCATCTGTTAGCGTTAAAGATTCTCGAGAACTTGTAACTTTTCCGTCTGTTTTTTTGATTTGGACCAAACCTGTAAATCGTGTTCCTCTTTCTTTTAAGCTCAAATATTTTGGAGAAACATTGTACCCTGCGTTTTCATGAATTGGCGCAGAACCTTTTAGAACCAAAATATTGTTTCTCACTTCAACATTTGATTTTAAAAGGCTTTTTAGATTGATATCAAAGTTTAAAGCTCCTTTTTGATCGGCTGTCAGTTTGATAATCATAACTTTATCTGGAGCCGATACGAAATATTCTCGCGTATATTTGATACCCGCCATTTCGTAACTAACTTTAGAAATAGCATTTGAAAGATCCAGTTCACGATGATAATTTACTGCCTTCCCTTTTTCGGAATTATTGATTTCTAATGTTCCTAAAGGCGCATACGATTCGGAATTTTTTCCCTCGACTTTTTTATTCAGTTCTTCGGCCAGTTTGTAGTTTTCGTTTTTTAATGCTTCTCGAATTGCGGGAATATTTTTGTAAGCTTCCGGACTCATATTGGCATTTACAGGTTCGCCTGACCAAAGCGTAATGTCATTCAAATAAATTTTGTCTGAATTGGCGCCTCCAAAAACCGTTGCTCCCATTTTTCCGTTTCCTAAAACCAAGCTTTCTTCAAAGAATTCTGCGGGTTGTTTGTACCATAAAACATTCTTGGATTGCGCCGAAATGTTTGTGTAGCAAGACGTGAGAAGTAAGATGAAAAATGTTTTTTTTATCATATTGTGTTATCTTATCCTAACAGGTTTTAAAAACCTGTTAGGTATTTATTTTTTATCTAAACTAATAAAAAAATCTAGTCATACCTAACAGGTTTTTAAAACCTGTTAGGATAAAAAACGGTACCAAATCAGATGTTCCTACGGAACATTTTTTGTTATATCCATTTTATTCAACGGATTTCCATTGCCACCGATGAAATTTCTACCGACGAAATGTTCCTAGCGGAACATCTATCGTTACGTATTATTTAGCTCTTTACTAGGGACTAATCACTAAGTACTCAAAAACTATTTACTCACTTTATACTTTTCATTCGCCGTTAGCATTTCCCAATTATCTGTTCTGAATGGCGATGCGGGAAATTTTTCTTTATTGAAAAGATTAATTGCCGTATCATCATCTGCCCAGCCGTAATGAACTGCTACGGGATTCTGAACTTTATCGCTCGAAACAATTATTTTGTTGTCTTTGATTATCGCTTTCGCGGAATGAAAAACTTTGTCTGCACCTGCAATTTCGAATCCTTTTAATTCAACATTATTAGGTGTTGATAATCCGCTGCCGATGTTATCGAAAGTAATGATAATTTCGTTTCCTTTTATTGTTTGAGATTTATACGTTGGCCCGCTGTGAACTTGTTTTTTGTTGTAAAGATTGTTCATTGCGATGGCTGCCAAACGTAATCCGATGTCTTGTTTGTTGGTTGGATGAATGTCTTTTGCATTTCCAATATCGGTTGTAACGGCCATTCCTGTATTTGGCAATTTTAAAGTTTCAGATTGTGCTTCACGAAGTTCTGCCCAACGGCTTCCTTTTTGACTGTTCCCTCCAAATTCGTCAAAAGTGGATAATTGAACGAAGTAAAAAGGGAAATTTCCTTGTTTGAATTTGGTTCTCCAATCGTTGATCAGTAAAGGGAATGATTTTTTGTACTCTGCCGCTCTCCAAACATTCGCTTCTCCTTGATACCATAAAGCACCTTGAATCGCATAAGGAACTAGCGGATTTACCATAGCATTGTACAATAATGACGGATAACTGTTTGGTGAAACTTCGATTTTCACTTTTATGACGTTGAATTTCCAAAGACCTTCTAACGGTACATTTGAATCTTTAAAATCGATTTTTAAATCTTGCGGATCGCCGTAGATTCCGCCGCCGCCGCTGTAATCTGTAATTCTTACGGCGATTACGTTTGTACCCTCTTTTAATACATTTGCCGGAATTTTATAAATCCTTTTTGCGTCCCAAAGATTATTAGTTCCGACTTCAACTCCGTTTACATACGTTTTGTCTTCGTCATCGACTTTTGCTAAATGTAAAACGGCTACTTTTTTGGCTTGTTCTGCTGTTAAAACAATGGTTTTTCTCATCCAGACAATTCCGTCGATATTGCCAATCTGCTGGTTTTCCCAAAGTGAAGGTACTTTTATTTCAGGCCAGTTTTTATCTTGAAAGTTTGGATTTTTAAATTGATCTTCGTTTTCCATCGAAACATCAAAACCTTGTACTTTTTTCAGATTATCTAAAACCGATTTTTTATAGGTTTCAAAAATGGCATTGATATCTACGGTTGGAACATCGGCAATCATCGCTTTAAAATCGGGACTGTTTTCGAAAGCTTCACGGCTTGTCCAAGTTTCAACATTGGTTCCGCCCCAAGAAGTATTGATGATTCCGATTGGGATTTTTAATTCTGAATATAGTTTTCTAGCAAAATAATAGCCAACTGCTGTAAAATTGCCTACATTTTCTTTATTTGCTACTTCCCATTTCCCTTGTTTTAAATCGTCTTTTGGAGTACCACTTAAATCTTGAGCAACACCAAAATGACGAATCATTGGATAATCTGCACTACTGATTTCTTTTTCAGAATTCATCGTTTTGAAAACCTGAAATTCCATGTTTGATTGTCCGCTGCAAATCCAAACTTCGCCAACCAAAACATTTTTGATCGTAATTTTATTTTTTCCAATAATGAGTAATTCGAATGGTCCGCCCGCTTTTTCTGGACTTAAATTTACCGTCCATTTTCCATTTTTATCGGCTGTCGTTTTCTTAATTTGTTTGTTGAAATGAACTTCTACACTTTCATTTGCATCGGCAAAACCCCAAATTGGAATTTGTTTATCTCTTTGAAGTACCATTCCGTCAGAGAATATTAAAGGCATTCTCACATTAGCATTAGCTAAAACACTAATTAACAGAAAAATAAACATTATACTCTTTTTCATTTTTTCTAATTTAAATATTTTTTAAACCATATAAGTGATATAAGATATTTTAAGTTTTTATTTACATTGTACTTAAATTTACTTATATCACTTATATGCTTTAAACTTCATTTTTTACTTTAGACCGTCTATTAAAGCGTTTAAAGCTTGTGTATCGAAGACGGTATTATTAGTTCTATTCATGATTCCGAAACCATTATTTCCTAAGCTTCCTTCGTCCCAATAAAATGGTAATAATCCATTTGCTTTTGCCGTTTTGACTACCGTTTTTAAATAATAGGCTCTTGAGTTTAAATGCAAAGTCAGCGCGTCTCCTGTTA
This sequence comes from Flavobacterium sp. ACN2, assembly GCF_002303885.1. GTDB lineage: Bacteria > Bacteroidota > Bacteroidia > Flavobacteriales > Flavobacteriaceae > Flavobacterium. The sequence goes on from NZ_MRCM01000003.1 coordinate 292,888, forward strand.
AAGTTGTTCTTCTAATTGCTCCAAACTCTCCCAATAAAACCGGAATTCCTTTGTCTACAAATTGGGTTTTCATCAATTTGAAATTCTTTTCTAAGTCAGCTTCTTCGCCCCAAGTTGCGTTTCGTTCTGTATCTGTTGTAGAATGAAATCCTGCTCCCCAATAATAGAACATTTTACCCCAAGTTTCGTCTTTGGTTAAACCTGCGAAATTCCACGGAGCATAATAATGTACTTCGACCATCATTCTGCCAGTAACTTTATCTGTTGGCAATGTAGTCATTAATTTATTTGTTTTTTCGATATCTGTCGTTGGTCCCTGAACTACCAAAACACGAGTGGCGTTCTTTCCTCCCGTTGAACGAACTGCATCGATAAAAGTTTGATGGTACGAATTTAAAACTGCCATTTGAGTAGCATCTTCAACCGCTGGTTCGTTGGCGCTTGCAAAAAGTAAATGTTCGTCAAAACCTCGTAAATGTGTTGCAATTTGTTCCCAAAACGCTTTTTGTTTCGCATTGTTTTCTACTTTTTTGGCTTCGGTAATATTGTTTTCCAGCCAGCCGCCGTCCCAGTGAATGTTTACCACAACATACATATCGTTATCAATGCAGTATTGCACTACTTCTTTAACACGATTTAGCCAATCTGCTTTGATTTTTGCTGTTGCAGCATTTTCTAAATTCTGATTCCAAGAACACGGAATTCTGATGGCATTAAAACCATTTGCTTTTACGGCATCAATTAAAGCTTTGGTTACTTTTGGATTTCCCCAAGCGGTTTCTCCTCCAGTTGCTTCCAAAGTATTTCCGATATTCCATCCCAATTTGATTTTTGCTGCCAATTCGACCGCAGAACTTCCCATTCCGGAAGCATCCGCAGCAATTGGATTGGTATTGTAACTTGGATATAAACTTCCTGCTGCCTGAGAAACTGAAATTGTTGCAGACGGCACATCCGTGCTTGTCAAAGTAATCACAGCATTTCGCAAAGCTGTAGTCGTGTTTTCTAAAGCGGTAATTTTTACCACGGTACTTCCTGATGTTCCAGCAGTCGAACTTAATTTTATCCAGCTGACAGGATTGCTCAATGTCCAAGCAACTCCATTGGAATTAACCGTTACTTCTATTGTATTTTCTTTGCTTTCAAAATCGATTTTACTCGTACTCGCAGTAAGCGTTTTTATACTTACTGGAGCTTCTTCTTTATCTGAACTGCAGGCTGAAACTCCTAGAAAAACAAAACATAAAATAAAACTCAAGAAGTAATCGTTGATTGTTTTTTTCATTTGGTTTAAGTTAAGTTAAATATAAGTTTTTAAAATCAACGCCAGCTTAATGGGCTGGCGTTGGTGGTTTGGTTATTTTATAGCAATAACAATTTATTTAACTGTTACCTGAATTTCTTTTTTAATATCTCTTGAAGAAGTTCCCAATTTGATAGTATATTTTCCAGGTTCCACTGTCCATTTTTTAGCAGCAACATCGTAGTAAGCCAATTCTTTTACCGGCACTTTGATCGTCACTTTTTCTGAACTTCCAGCTTTTACATCCGCTTTTTTGAATCCTTTTAATTCTTGCGCTGCACGAGTGATTTTAGAATCAGATTTTGAAGTATACAATTGAACTACTTCTTTTCCGTCTATTTTTCCTGTGTTTTTAACGTCAACTGTAACTTCAATTACGTCGTTTTGAGCGTACGAATCTTTATTTGCTTTTGCATTATCAAGCGCGAAAGTTGTGTATGATAATCCGTAACCGAAAGGATATAATGGTGCAACATTTTTTGTATCAAACCAACGGTATCCAATTAAAATTCCTTCAGCATAATTTACCGCTTTGTCTCCAGGGAAACTGTTTGTAGCATGCGCAGGAGAATCTTTCAATTGTTTAGGCATTGTCCAAGGTAATTTTCCTGACGGATTTACTTTTCCTAAAATAACATCAGCCAAAGCATTTCCACCTTCAGAACCGTTGAACCAGCTCCAAACTAAAGCAGAAGATTTCTGGCTAACTTCATTAATATCAAAAGGAGCCCCAGCAATCATTACGACAATAGTTTTAGGGTTTGCAGCTGTCACTTTTCTAATTAATTCTTCTTGTCCAAAAGGCAAGTGTAAATCTCTACGGTCAGAAGCTTCTGTTTCATAATCACGGTTTGAACCCGCAAAAATGATGGCAACATCTGAATTTTTAGCTGCATCAACTGCTTCCTGAACTTTTGCAGGATCTAAAGCATCAATTGTAACTGGACCATTAGCCGTAATATTTCCTAAGTTCCCTTTGTTTTTCTCATCGTAACGCTCTAAATATCCTTCTGCGTAATTGATTTTGATTGATGAAGGAAGTCTGTTTTTAAGACCTTCAAGAGGTGTAACTTCTCTTTTTGTTTTTACTCCAGCTCCAAATCCGCCAAGAGCATTTTTCTTTGTTGCATTGTTTCCAATTACAGCAATAGATTTTACTCCGTCTAGTTTTAAAGGCAATGCATTGTTTTCGTTTTTCAACAATACAATTGCTTCAGCGGCAATTTTGTATGCGTCTTGGTAATGTGCTTCGGTTGCGATGCTTCCTTTTGCACGCTCGCCTCCGCCCATTGCTTTCACTTGGAATAAAACTCTTAAAATACGTTTTACGTGCAAATCAATTTCTTTCTCAGAAACTTCTCCAGATTTAACTGCTGCGATTAATTTATCGGCTAAGAAAAATTCGTTGAAAGGTTTTGGTGTTCCCATTTCAATATCTAAACCATTTTTCAATGCTTTTGCTGTAGAATGCACCGCAGCCCAGTCAGAAACTACAATACCTTTAAATCCCCATTCGTCACGAAGGATTTTATTCAGCATATAATCATTCTCACATAAATATTCGCCTCTAAATTTATTGTAAGCTCCCATAATACTGTATGCTTTTGCTTCTTTTACAGTAGCTTCAAAAGCCGGAAGATAAATTTCGCGAAGTGTACGCTCATCAATTTGCACATCTACAAAATCACGATTTGTTTCCTGATTGTTTGCCGCGTAGTGTTTTACGCACGCCATTACATCTTTTTCTTGTAAACCAACAACCAAAGGCACTGCAATTTTTTTATTCAAAAACGGATCTTCAGACATGTATTCGTATGTTCTTCCTCCAAGCGGCGTTCTTACCATATTGATGGCTGGCGAAAGCAACATATCTTTGTCTCTTGCACGTAATTCTTCTCCTAAACTGGTTCCGAAAGTATGTGCCATTTCTGTGTTCCAAGTTGCTGCCAAAGCACCACCTGCAGGATAATAAGTCGCGAAATCGTTTGTCCATCCTGCTGGAGCCCAATTGTCGCGTGAGATTTCTTCACGAACTCCCAACGGACCGTCTGCCATTTTTAATTCTGGAATTCCTAAACGTTTTACGCCTGCGTTAGCAAACATACTGTTCCCGTGAAGCATTCCGATTTTTTCTTCTAATGTCATTTGCGAAATCAACTTGTCGATTTCGGCATCATGATCTGTGCTTATTTCTTTTCCAACGTATTCTTCGGTTTGTGCCGAATTTGAAGCTGTTGTTTGGGCATCATTTTTACATGAAGTAAAGAATGCAAAAAGTAGAGCTGATGAAAGGAATATCATTTTGTTTTTCATAGATAGTTCGGTGTTTTTTGATTTAAAGATTTTTGATTCCTCACGCATCATCTTTAAATAACGTTAATACTATTTTTTATGTTTGTGGTTTTCTCTAAATTATTGTTTGATCAAATTCAGCATTACAACATCATTTTCGTTGATTTTGAATTCTCTGCCGAAAGTGCCTTTTCCGTCAATTGTAATTTTTTCTGTTGAAAGTGGTGCACCGTTATTTTTTTCTTTTATGGAATTTACCTGCTCTCTTGTTAACTGACTCGGTTTATTCATTGCCAGATAATCCGCGTAAGCGTCATTTACTTTGTAACCCACTTTATAAATTTCTAAAAGATATTTTCCTTTCTGCATTCCATCAATCTCCACTTTTATTTTTCCTTTTTCTTTTGATGGAAGGTCTTTTATGTAATAGGTTTGATTCAATTCTTTGTCGCCGGGATGTGTATTGGTAAAATCCCATAATAAAACCTGAACATCACCTTTTTCATTTTTAGAAGCCCAAGAAGCTTTATCTGAATTTTGAAGTTCCGTTTCTCCCAATTTATTCATTAAATAATAAGAGAAATAAGCTGGCTTTTTAATTCCCTGCGTATTCAATAATCCGAAACCGCCGTGAAAAGGGGTAAATCTTGGTCCTGGTTCTTCAAAAATATCAGTAAAAACCCAATATGACATCGAGTTTGCAGCGTTTCCAACTTGTTTTATTTTCTGCAAAATATACGCTGCAGAATGATAACTGTCGTGAATTGGATCTGCTGGTGTATACGATGTGCTCCATTCCGTATAATGCAATTCCAAATTTGGTTTTGCTGAAGCTGCAATTTGTTTTCTCGAATTTAAAATATCGCCGCTTACGCCGAATTCATCCTGACTTAAAATAGTTCCCGAAGTTCCAAATTCGTCCAGATATCCGTGTTTCACTCCGTAAGTATGTGTCGAAACAAAATCCATTGGAACATTATTTTTTGCACAAAAATCAATTGTTTCCGGAACCCATGCTGCTCCTGCTGTTGCTGGGCCGCCAACTTTGTATGCAGGATTCACGGCTTTTACGCCACGAGCTGCGTAATCATACAATTTAAAATAATCTGCCTGAGTTCCAGTCCAAAAACCTGGGGATAAATTCGGTTCGTTCCAAACTTCAAAATACCAAGTTTTTACTTCTTCATCTCCGTAACGTGCTACAAAATGTTGAGTTAGGTTTCGAACTAAATCTTCCCATTTTTTATAATCTTTTGGAGGCGTTACATTTCCTTTCCACCAAAAAATAGTTTCTTTTCCGCTTGCCAATGCATTCGGCATAAAACCTAATTCTACAAACGGTTTCATTTTCAGACTAACAATATAATCGAATAAAACATCAACATATTGGTAATTGTATTCTGGATTTCCTTTTTCGTCTTCGCGATAAACGGCCATATCATCAGACAATAAACCATGAAAACGGATGTATTTAAAATCGCATTCTTTTTTCACCAATGCCAATTGCTGTTGCCAGTCGGCTCTCAAACCTTCGTTTGCTCTTCCTGCGCCGATGCATTCTTTAAACATGGTGTTTAATTTTCCAGCAGTTTTATTGAAATCTACTTTTATGATTCGATTTTCAGCATTATTGTTTTGTCCAAACAAAATGCTGTTGTTTAGAATTAATGAAATAAATAGTATTGCTGAAATTTTTTTCATTTGATAATAAATATTTATTTGATCACTGGAACAAAATCGTTGCGTTTAGTAAACCCGACAGGTTTTAAAAACCTGTCGGGTTTGGGAAATTAATAATTATAGCTTTTTAAATCTTACTGCTCCACCGCCAGCTCCGCCTAATTTCAATTGTAATTTATCTGAAGCTTTTACTGTTTTCTTAGAAATTGCTACTGCTTCTGGATTATGTGTTTGATCTGTTCCTTCAACATCTACATAAATCTGTGCTTCGTAAGTTGCATTTGGATCTAAGAATGATAATGAAACCTCTACATTTCTAGGTTTTTCATTGGTCAAAGTTCCTAAATACCAATCAGCGCTGTTTCTGTCTTTTCTTGCTGTGGTGATGTATTCACCGATTTTTCCTTCTAAGATTTTAGTGTCTTCCCAATCTGTTGGAACATCTTTTAAGAATTGTAAAGCTGGTTTTCCTTCGTAGTTTTCTGGAAGATCCGCCAACATTTGAATTGGAGAATAAATCGTAACATACAATGCCAATTGCTGTCCAACTGTTCCTTGAATTCTTTTCCCTGGATAACCTTGTTTTACCTCAACATCAAAAATTCCAGGTGTAAAATCCATTGGTCCAGAAAGCAATCTTGTGAATGGAATAATACTTAAATGGTTTGGCGGATTTCCTTCGCTCCAAGCGTTATATTCTTGTCCGCGCGCTGCTTCTCTCGAAACCATGTTTGGGAAAGTTCTTCTTTCTCCCGTATCTTTAATTGATTCGTGGTATAAAACCGCTAAATCATATTGCGCTGCTTTTTCTAAAATGTATCTGAAATAATTTACTCCAAACTGACCGAAGTGCATTTGTTTCATATTCAATTTTGAACCTACGTGACCGATTTTTACGGTATGAATTCCAAGTTTTTTGTATAAAGCAAAACCTTCATCAACTTCTTTTAAGTAGTTAATTAAGTTTGAACCTGTTTCGTGGTAACCGATTAATTCGATGTTCTTTTTCTTTCCGTATTCAACAACTTTTTCAAGATCGAAATTGTCCGCACTTTTCGTGAAACTGAACATGTGCATACGGTTTTCATACCAGCCCGGTGTCCATCCTTTGTTCCAGCCTTCAATCAATAAATGATTGAAACCTTCTTTTGCTGTAAAATCGATATACGTTTCCGCATTTTTGGTTGTTGCGCCTTGTTTGTCGCTTTCCCAGAAAGTGTATTTCCCAATATGCATTCCCCACCAGATTCCTAAATATTTATACGGTTTGAAATAGCTGTTTGTATTTTTTAATTTGTTTGGTTCGTTTAAGTTTAAAACCAAATAAGAAGTAATCAATTCTCCTGGATTTTCTCCAATTTGAAGTGTTCTCCAAGAAGAAGTAAAAGTATCTTTTACGCGAACTTTCACACCGTCAGGCCAAGGCACCAAATCCGATTTCAATTCTGTTCCTTTATTATTCACTAAAGTCATACTTGCAAAATCGATCAAGTTTGCTTCGTGAAAACTTAAAGCCAATCCGCTTTTGCTTTCAATTGTTAATGGAGTCAAAACCGTATCCAAAGTACTTACCGGAGCATCTTTGAAAAGATATTCGTCACGGTTTTCTCTGTTTGCCGGAATCCACCAAGCTTTTCCATCTTCTTTTAAGTTGAAAGTTGTTTTTTCATCCATGATGAAAATGCTGTCTTTTACATTTTGTTTTGGATAAACATATCTAAAAGCCACTCCGTCATCAAAAGCACGAAACTGAATTTGTAACTTTCTTTTGTTTCCTGTTTTTTGCTGTAAATCGACTACCAATTGATTGTAGTGATTTCTAATATTTTTCTTTTCTCCCCAAACTTGTTCCCAAGTTTCGTCAAACGTAGAAGTTTTGGCTCCTTTAATTTCAAAATTTGAACTTAAGTCTTCATTTCCTTTCAATACAAATCCCATATCAGACGGAGAAATCACTTCTGATTTTCCGTGAGAAACGGCGTATTTTGGAGCATTTTTTACTAACTCAAATTTGATGGTATTCTTTCCGTTTGGCGATGCCAATTCGTAAGCGTTTTTCGCTTTTTGACTGTAGCCAACTGCTATTGAAAACAGTACGGCTGGGAGAATTAGGTAGTTTTTCATGTTTTTTGGTATTATATTTTTCTTGCCGCTGACTTAAAGGATTTTTATTTTTCTCTCGCAGATTTGGCAGATTGCTTCGCCTGTTCGCTATCGCTTGAGTGAGCTGATTTTAAAAAATTAAAAAAAATCTGCATGATCTGCTAAATCTGCGCGAGTAATAATCTCTTTAATCTCTGCAATCTGTGGCTATTTTTTTGCCACGAATTGCACCAATTTCCACGAATTAAATCTGTGCAAATTCGTGTAATTCGTGGCTAACTTTTTTATTTTGCCCACTCCGTTTTAAAAGTGGTTTTTCCGTTTAGTGGATTTGCTGCTACTTCAAAATTGTTTCCAGTTTTATTCACTTTTATTTCTTGTACTGCATCGCCTTCTGGTAAAAATACTTTGGCTGTAGCCGAAGTCATTTTATCGCTTGCAAATACTTTTAAAGTCAATTTGCTCCAATCCATATCTTTTGTAGACTGCGCTAAACCAATGTGTGGAATTGCAGTTCCGTCTTTAATTAAAACTACGATTGGCACTTCGCCCGCTTTAATTTTATGCCAGCCCGATTGGTACACTTTTTTAGTTTGGTAATCAATCCACGTTCCTTCTGGAAGATAAACGTCTCTTTCTTCAACTTCTTCAAAAAGTGGTGCAACCAACATGCTTGAACCAAATAAATATTGATTATCTACCAACCAAGCCCCCGGATCGTTTGGATATTCTACAAAAAGAGCACGCATCATTGGCAATCCTTTTTGAGAACTTTCTTTTGCTTGAGCGTAGATATATGGCATTAATTCGTAACGCATATTATCTGCTTTTCTAAATCCTTCCAAGAAATCTTTACTATACAACCAAGGTTCGCGAGGCGGTTCTCCGTGGCTTCTTACGTGTGAAGTCAGCATTCCGAATGGTGTCCATCTTCTATAAATATTTTCAGGAGATTTTGTAGCAAATCCTCCAACATCATGACTCCAAAAACTGAATCCGCTAAGACCTAAAGAAAGTCCGCCGCGTAATTCTGCAGACATAGCACCGTTTGTCGTTTCAGAATCTCCTCCCCAATGCAAAGGATAACGTTGTGATCCTGCCCAAGTACTTCTTGCCCAGATTAAAGTATATCCTTTTTCTTTTTGAGTGATTTCTGCAACCGCTTTATTGTAACGTAATGGATATAAATTATGCTCGTAGAAACCTGTTCTTCCAGAATGATAAATTCCGTCTGGCGGAGCTGCTTCTCCAAAATCTACTTTGAAAACTGCTACGCCTTCATCAAATAATTTTTTCAATTTTCCTTGATACCAAGTTACCGTTTCTGGATTTGAGAAATCTAAAACGGCATCTTCGTACGGAAGATTTCCTTTTCTGTCTCTTACGGCTAAGTTTTTATCCATGATTTCAGGGAACAAAGTATTCTTTGGCGTGAAATAAGGCAACTGCCAAAGACAAACTTGGAAACCGTCTTTCTTTAAATCAGACATCATTTTTGTGGCATCTGGGAAACGAGATTTTGCAAACTCATAATTGTTTCTCCAATCTACATCAAACCAGCCTGTATCAAAGTGAATAACATCGGTTGGGATTTTGTATTTACGTAAATCTCTGGCTACTTCTCTTCCTTCTTTTTCTGAGAAATAAGTGATTCTACTCATCCAAAAACCGAAAGACCAAAGCGGTGGCATTGCAGCCTTTCCTGTCAAATTAGTGTATTGATCTAATATCTCTTTTGGTTCTCCGATGAAGAAAAACAAATCGGCTTCGTCGTCTCCAATGTACATTTCGTTGGCACTTGAAAAATACTTTCCAAAGTCCACTGTAATTGGCGTTGAATGATGCATGAAAACTCCGTAACCACGGCTGCTCATGTAAAACGGAATCGGTTTGTACATCGTTTCATTTTGGATTCCGTTAGCGTCATCCGTCCATAAAACTACTTTTTGTCCTCGTTTGTTGAATTGTGTGAATGATTCACCGCAACCAAATATTTTTTCGTCTGGTTCTAAACTGAACGCCGCGCCCATACTTCTTGAATAATCACTATTTCTGCGAACGTAAGAAAACGGAAGCGTTGGTGTGTATGTGTTTTTAAAATCAGTATCGTGAAGTGTGCTTGTCAGCAGTTTTCCTTTTTCATCGTAGATTTTTACGTGCCAAGGTTTTGTCAAGATTTCAACTCTTCCGTGTTTGCTTGTATAACTGTGACCACCTTCAATTTTAGCATATTTCCATAATTCTGGGTGATTTGGTGCAACGCCGTCAATCAGCATTAGAGATTCCTTCTGCGGATGAAATTGCGGGCCAGAAGTTGTTTTGATACGAACTGTTCGATCTGAAACAAACTGAATTTCGAATGGCAAAACAGGAGATTCTGCATATTCTGTTGTTGGAAATTCGTTTGCTTTTTCCACATCTGGTTTCATCATCATGTTGTTGAAAGCCTGACGTGTTTTATAATTGTATCTCAAATATTTGATGGTTCCTTTTCCCGTTGCGGGATCAAAAGAAGCCAATTCGTCTGCGAAATAAAAAGTATTCAGATAGTTCTGAAAATCTTTACTTATATCTATTGGAGCATTTAATACATCTGCATTTTGGATTTGAGCATTAGCATTTGGAACTGCCAAAAATCCAAACATAAGAGCAGAAAATAATGCGGTTAGTTTTGAGTTTTTCATTGGTTAATAATGTAGATGTTAGTTCTCCTACAAGGTTTTCAAAACCTTGTAGGTCTTTACTTTTTTTACTTATTTAAAATATTATATATACCTACAAGGTTTTGAAAACCTTGCAGGAACTTGACTTCTTATTCTGTTGTAATTACAATTGTAGCTTGTTTTAAGCCATTCGCTTTTGCGGTTAATTCTAATCTTCCAGATTGATCGCCAGATTGTACAATAACCAAACATTTTCCAGCCAAAGCGGTGTGTTTATTTCCTTTATACGATTCGTGGCTAACTGGATCTCCGCTACAAACCCCAACGATTTTTCCATTTCCTTTTAAAGAGAAATTAATTTCGTTATTCGCATTTGGTGCAATCGTTCCTTTATCATCTAAAATATCAACTGTAATAAATGATAAATCGTTTTTATCTGCTTTAATGGTACTTCTATCCGCAGTCAGTTTCAATTGAGATGGATTTCCAGCGGTTTTAATTTCTTTTTCTAAAACCACTTTTCCGTCTTTACGAGAAATGGCTTTTAAAGTTCCAGCTTCAAAAGGAATTCTCCACATTACGTGTAAATCGTCTCCTTTTTTACTTCTTTTTCCAACTGATTTTCCGTTTACAAAAAGTTCAACCTCATCGGCTTTATTGTAGTATGCCCAAACATCAACAGTTTGTCCTGGTTTCCAGTTCCAATGCGGAAAAATGTGCAAAACCGTTTTGTCTGTCCATTCGCTTTGGTACATATAATACACGTCTTTCGGGAAACCGGCTAAATCAACAATTCCGAAATAGGAACTTACCGATGGCCATTCGTAAGGTGTTGGTTCTCCAATATAATCGAAACCTGTCCAAACGTACATTCCTGCCAAGAAATCATGTTTTTTAATAATTTTCCAAGTCGCTTCATGCGTAGATCCCCAAGGCGTTTGCACCTGATCGTAAGCTGAAACAGTATTTCCAGGGTTTCCTTCTGTAAATTTAAGATCCCATCTTACTGGCCATTTTTTGATAGTATCTGAAACGGCATCGTAATATCCTCTTGTCTGTAAACCTGAAGTGGTTTCAGTTGCAATGAAAGGAGTATTTGGGAAGTTCTTCAAATGATGTTCGAATGTTTGATGTGCATAATTGTATCCGATTAAATCTAAAACTCCAGATCCTGCAAGCGGATTAATCGATACCTCTTTTTTCTCAAATTGTAAAGTCACGGCATCAATATTCATGTTTACTGGCGGATTCATTCCTGCAGTCAACGGACGTGTTTTATCGTATTGACGCGTAATTGCTGCCAATTCTTTAGCAATTTCAACACCCGTCTCACTCCATTGTTCTGGAATTTCATTTCCGATACTCCACATAAAAATACTCGCATGATTTCGGTCGCGCAACAATTGATCGATTAGATCTTGTTTGTGCCATTTGTCCCAATCGTTTCCGTAATCGTATTTGGTTTTCGTTTGCTTCCACATATCAAAAGCTTCATCCATGACAATGAAACCCATTTTATCGCAAAGTTCTAAAAGTTCTGTAGCAGGCGGATTATGAGAAGTTCTGATTCCGTTTACGCCCATTTCTTTCAAAATCTCCAACTGACGTTCGATGGCACGCGTGTTGATCGCAGACCCCAACGGTCCTAAATCATGATGCATACAAACCCCTTTTATTTTGACTTGTTTTCCATTCAAAATAAAACCTTTGTTCAAATCGAATTTAAAATCTCTGATTCCGAAAGTGGTTTTGTATTGATCGATGATTTTATCGTCAAGCGAAATTTCGGTAACTGCTGTGTATAGTTCTGGGTTTTCATCTGACCATAAAATCGGATTTTCAACTTCTGTCGATTGATTCAGCGTTTGGTTTTCGTTGGCGTTGATTGTTATATCTTGAGTAACGGATGTTACTTTTTTGTCTTCTTTAAAAATAGTGGTTGTTACCGTTGCTTTTTTACTTGCTGCATATTGATTTTTAATTGTCGTTTCAATACTTACAGAAGCTTTTTCGGCCGTAACTTTTGGAGTTGTAATATACGTTCCCCATTGTCCCACATGAAGTTTATCTGTGGTTTCGATCCAGACATTTCTAAAAATTCCTGAACCCGAATACCAGCGTGAATTGGGTTGTTTTGAATTGTCAACCTTAACAATGATTTCGTTGTTTTTGTCTCCGTAATTTAAATAAGGTGACATGTCATATTGAAAACCAATATATCCGTTTGGACGTTTTCCTAAATAATGACCGTTTATCCAGACTTCGCTGTTTCTGTAAACACCGTCAAAAGTGATTGAAGTAATTTTTGTGCTGTTTTCTGCAGCTACTTTGAATGTTTTTTTGTACCAGCCCAAACCGCCATTTAGAGATCCTCCACCATAACCGCCAGGACTTTTTTCATCAAATTTTCCTTCGATGCTCCAATCGTGAGGGACGTCTAAAGTTCTCCATTTTGTCGAAGTTCCAATAGTGTCTTTATCAGCAATACTGTCATTAAGATGAAAACTCCAATCTGCATTAAAAGAAACTTTTCGGTTTACAAATGCATCTTCTTTTTTTGCACAAGAATTCAAGAAAAGAACTCCGGCTGCAACTGCCCATAAACTTATGTTTTTTATGTTTTTAATAATATGCATGGGTACTTTTTTGTTTTTTGGAATTTGAAGATAGAAATAAAAATCGATTTCATTTATTCCTACCCAAAATAATTTAAGTCTCAGTCTTAAAGCACATTATAAATGTATTTAAAACTGAGACTTCAAAACTAACTAACTTATGATTTTGGAACTAAATGATAGATCAAATAATCATTATCTGCTCTAATAGCTATAAAACATAAACTTGTATCGGTAAGTTCAACAATTTTTACATTGGTAAAACTAAATGATGGACTAAAGTAACTTGGTTCATTTGGATGAAGCATTTCTGTTCCTCCGTTAAACGAAATTCTATCATTTGTTTCGCCAGTTGTAAGACTAAAATTGAATGTTCCTACTTTGGTTGTTTTTTGTGTGTTTCCTAAAGTTGGGTTGGTTTGTGTTACTGAAACATTATAACCTCCATTAAGATCAAATGTAATTTCTCCCCAATCTTTATTTTCTAGACCAGCCCAAGAAATATCAGATAGATTTGGCCACCAACCTGGTCCACTTACTTCTCTGTTTACATAACTAGGAGTGTTTCCAATAAATTCCAATGGAGCAGTCATATACAAAACCCAAGTTTTTCCAGCTTGTCCGTTGGTCAATTTTTCCCATCTTGGATCACTAAAGAAAGCATCATCATTCTCTGGAACGTCTACAGTTACTGGCGCAGCTTCTACAGATCCACCTCTAACAAATGCTGTGTAGTAAATAGTATACTTTCCTGCAAAAGGGAAATTTACTTTATCGTCACTTTTGTTAGAATGCCCAAGTTCATTTCCGTTTCCGTCAACATATCTCCAAAATGGAATTACAGTTGGATCATCATTCTTTAAAACTACTTCATTCTTTTTTGCTGCATTTTGAGTTATCGAGAACTCAAGTGTTTCTGGCGTAAGCGTTACTGCCGGAAGGCTTTCACGATCCTCAGTTGCTTCACAAGAAAATAAAAACGAACTGATAGTTACAGCCGCTAATATTATATATAATATACGTTTCATAATCAATTTGTTTAAATGTTAATTCCAACCTGGATTTTGTTGAATAGTACCATTTGAAAGTACTATTTGCGACTGTGGCAATGCGAACCAACCTAGAGTTTCTGGTCTAAAAGTAACTGCAAATTGAGAATCTCCAGTCGTGTTATCAATAGCGGATTTCATTGCTGGCATACCTTGTCTGATTAAATCAAAATAACGTAATCCTTCTAATGCCAATTCTAAACGACGCTCTTCCATAATAACCGCTTTAGTTACAGGAATTCTATGCGTAGTACTCTTGAAAGCACGATCACGAACTCGGTCTAAATCTGCTTGTGCTAAAGCTGCATTTCCTTCCAAATTTAATTCGGCAGCCATTAATAAAACATCGGCAAAACGAATAATAGCATAATCCTGATAGTTATCAATTTGGAAGTTTCCTCCATTTGCTTCAACAACTGCTGTTCCTGCCGCATTAGTAATTGGACAGTATTTTTTCCAAGAATATCCTGTGTATTGACGTTGTTCTCTAGCTTGTGGATCAAAATTTAAACCTTCACCAACATAATCAATAAATGATGCTGCTTTTCTACTATCGCCAGATTCATATGCTTGAACCAATTTTGGATTCACTGTTGCTCCTCCCCATCCTGTTGCATATTTTCCAATTGAACCTCCACGTGGTGCAATGTTTACTTGAAAACGGTTTCCTTCGTGAAGATCCCAATTTCCTTTACCTGAACCATTAAAACGAACAGCCCAAACCATTTCTGTATTATCTTCTCCAGCAAAGTTTTCGAAAGAAGCCGCTAACCAAAGATTAGCAAAATCGGCAACTAGTCCGTGGCCACTGTTATTTACAGCATCATTGATATACGTTACAGCTTGTGCTTTGGTAACTACACCTGCTAAATCTGCTTTGCTATAAGCTCCTGTGTAAAATAAAAATGTTCTAGCCAAATAAGCTTCTGCCGCCCATTTTGTAATACGTCCGTAGTTTGCATTTCCTGCTTGCGAGTAATTTTCAGGACCTAAGTTATCTGCTGCAAATTTTAAATCGTTTGCAATTAAAGCATAAGTAACTTCTGGCGCTTGTCTTGGCAATTCAAATTCGCTTGTGGTTACTGTATGGTCTAGCGGAACAATATCTCCAAACATTTTTGCCGCTTGGAAATGAAAGTGTGCTCTTAAGAAACGAGCTTCTGCTTCGTAACGTGTTTTCAAAGCGGTATTAGATCCCCAGTTTACTTTGTCTAAGTTTTCTAATAAAACGTTAGCTCTATAAATACCAAGATAAGAGTTTGTCCATGTTAGAGCGTTCATATCTTTATCTGTAGTATATTGAAAGCGGTCCCATTGTAAATCTACTGTTGGATCTGCAATACCGAATCCTCCAAAACAGTTATCAGATGCTTGCTCACTTACGATCAATTGTGTACCGTAAGCTTCTCTTTGCAATACGTCATAAACTGCTACTAAACCTTCAAAAGCATCAGATGGAGTTTTATAGAAATTCTCCGTTACTTTATCTGTATATGGTTCGTTTTCTAAAAAATCTTCCGAGCAAGAGCCTAAAACAAGTAAGCTTGAAAGAGCAAATAATTTTATATATGTTTTCATCGTTTTCAAAAATTAAAAGTTAACATTCAGACCCATTAAATAGGTTCTTGGCTGAGGATAATATCCAACATCAATACCTTTAGCCCAAGACTGATTTACGTTTCCGAAACCAATTTCTGGATCCATTCCTTTGTACTTTGTGAATGTATAAATGTTATTTCCTGCAACATACAATCTGAATTTGCTGAAGAAACTAAGTTTTGTTGTCAGCTTTGTTAAATCACATCCGATTGTAGCATTTTTAATTCTGAAGAAATCTGAGTCCTGAATATACAAATCAGAGAATTTAGTATAGTTACCATTATCATCTGTTCCGTATGTAACTCTCGGAATTCTGTTAGAAGTTCCTTCAGTTGTCCATCTTCCTAACACCTCTGTAGTGTTGTTTGTGTACGCACGAGTATAATCGTGAACTCCAAAAACGTTTTGTCCTCCAGCGATACCGTAAGTATTAATAGAGAAATCAAAAGCTTTGTATGATAATTCTAAGTTAACCCCGTAATTAATATCTGGATTTGGATCACCAATTTGAGTTTTATCGTTTGCATCGATTTTTCCGTCACCGTTTAAGTCTACGAAACGAACGTCTCCTGGCTGTGCATTTGGCTGAACACCTGCTGCAACTTCAGTAGCATTTTGGAAAATTCCGTCTGTTTTTAATCCGTAGAAATAGCCCATTGGTTTTCCAACCTCAACACGGTTCATTTCGTCTAGACCTTGAAATAAAACGTTTGATTCTCCGTGAATGATTCCTTCGTTGTTAGCAATTTTCAACACTTCATTTTGGTTACGAGAAAGGTTTGCATTGATAGCAAAATTCCAGTCTTTTCCAAAACGTGTACGGTAAGATAAACCAATTTCAAAACCTTTATTGCTTACGTCTCCACCATTAATGTAAGGTGCAGTTGCTCCAGCATAAGTTGGGATAGAGGCCAATACTAACCAATCTTTGGTTTTCTTGTCGTAGTAATCAAAAGTCAAAGTAAAGTTGGTGAACAACGTAGCATCAAAACCTAAATCTAACTGCTCAGAAGTTTCCCATTTTAAGTTACGGTTTGCTAATTGGTCTGGGCTTGAACCTACTAAAAGGGTTTCGTCACCAGTTCCAAAATGATATGTTTTATCTGTAGAATTTACAGTTGACATATAAGCAAATCTTCTAGCAAATTGGTCGTTACCATTTTGTCCCCAGCTTGCTCTTAATTTGAATGTATTTAAAACTTTATTTTCTTTGAAGAAAGCTTCTTTATCTAAATTCCATCCTGCAGAGAACGATGGGAAAATAGCATATTTGTTATCTGGACCAAATTCTGATGAACCGTCACGACGAACTGTTGCAGAGAATAAGTATTTATTGTTGTAATCATACAATAAACGTCCGAAGTAAGACTGAATCGCATAATCTTTACGATTTCCTTTTACCACATTTGATGTCGGATCTTTTGCATTATCTAAATAAGCGTGCTCGAAATCATCAAAAATTAAGTTTCTTCCTTGCCCTTCCATATAATCAGAAGTATTCTTTTTAGCAGAAGTACCCACTAACACATCAAAATTATGAGAATCAGCAATGTTAAATTTGTATTGAAGTGTGTTTTCAAAAATCCATCCTAACGATTTTGTTGCGCTTTGAGTTACGCTAGAAACTGTATTATTATCATTTGAAGAAAGCGAATAAACTGGTCTGAAAGAACGGTAATTGCTATCTGTCATATCAACACCATAACTAGTTCTGAAAGTAAAGTTTTTTGCAAATTTTAATTCCGCAAAAATGTTACCTACATAACGATTTGTTTTAGTCTGATTAAAGTTGTTATAGTATAAAGATCCAACTGGGTTACTAATATCTTGAGAAATAATAGAACGTGCAAAATCTCCATTTTCGTCATAAGCCTGATCAATTGGAGCTGCATTTAAGAAAGCTCTAATTGCGTTGCTGTAGATACCATCATCTGCAACACCACTAGACTTGATGTTTGATAAAGTGAAGTTTTCACCAATTTTCAAATATCCTTTAATAACTTCAGAAGTCGAGTTTACTGAAAAAGTAACACGATCGTATTGAGATTGGTTAGTAGATCCTCCAATCATACCTTCTTGTCCGTAGTAAGATAAACCAGTTGCAATGGTAGATTTTTCGTCACCTCCAGTAATCAAAAGGGAGTGATTTTGTTTCATTGCGCCTTCGTTAAATAAATCTTTCTGCCAATCATGATCAGGAAATGCAGCAATTTGCTCTTTAGTATATAATGGCGCATATCCAGAATTTACACGAGCCTCATTCATTATTGTTGTATACTCTTGTGTATTCATCAAATCCAGTTTTTTAGCAATCTGCTGAAAACCTGTATAAGAACTGAAAGACACATTCATTTTACCATCTTTTCCTTTTTTTGTTGTAACCAAGATAACTCCGTTTGCGGCTCTTGCTCCGTAGATAGAAGCTGCAGAAGCATCTTTCAAAACGTCAACCCTTTCAATTACCGAAGGATCAAGGTATCCAATTCCATTATCCACTACTACACCATCAACCACATAAAGCGGATCACTGTTTCCTGCTGTACCTGCTCCACGAATATTTACCACCATATTCGCACCTGGCTGTCCAGAAGATGAAGTTACCGAAACCCCAGAAGCTTGACCTTGTAAAGCATTTACAACATCAAGACTCGCAACCTGCTGAATGTCTTTTCCAGACACCAAAGAAGTTGCCGCAGTATTTACTTTCTTCTTTTGAGTACCGTAACCGATTACTACAATTTCTTTAAGTTCTGAAGTTTCTGGATTCAAAACGACATTGATAACTTTTTGAGTTCCAACCGTAATATTCTGCGATTTGAAACCTACAAAAGTGATTACCAAAACATCTCCTGTTTTAGCCTCCACTTTATATTTTCCATCAAAATCGGTAACAGTACTCGATTTTGTTCCCTGTACTTGTACAGTTGCTCCTGGAACTCCAAATCCGTCTTCGGAAGAGGTAATTGTCCCACTTACAGTTTTGGATTCTTGAGCAAATCCAAACTGCATCATAAATACGCTAAGCAGCACCGCCATAAAATATGGAAGCTTTGTTGTTTTAATACAATTTTTGCTTTTCATAATAAGAATTGATTAAGTTTAAGTTATAGTTAGTGTTTTTTTACCCTACGAGAAATCCGGAAAAACTTCCCAAGCAGGTCATGCCAAAAAAGAGGGCCTGAATCTCTTTTCCAACATTTAGTACTTGCAGACTATAAACAACTTTAAAATCGATTCTTTGGGCAAAATCTGATGATGGTAATCTCATCAAAAAGCGATTTAAATCAATTTCTAAAAAAAACATTTGTGGTAAGTTTAAGTTAAGTGTAGTTTTGTTCTTTTTTACTTATAGTCAATTTGAATTTATCTTATGGTAAATTTGACTACAAGTGTAAAACAAATTTTCTATATTAACAAAATATTAGGGTTATTTTTTTTCGATTCTGATTAATCCTAATCCATTTTTATTAATGTTGTAAAATCTGAACGAGAATTGAAATAAAAAATATAAAAAAATCAACGTTTTATAAAATTGACAATCAGTCGTTTAAGAATTAATTTAAAAAGAACGCTTTTTTAGTACATTCTTAAACGACTGATTATCAAAATTTTGTTTCGTTAAAAAAAATATAAGGCTTTCAAAAAGGTTACTAATGATTTTATTTATTTAATTTGTCAAAATTTATCTCATATATGGTTGAAAATGTAGACGACAAAACTGCTTCAAAAAATGAAAACAGTGCGATGAATGCCATCACAATTGACTGTGTCATTTTTGGATTTGACAAAGGCAGTCTTGAAGTACTTTTGGTACAACACGCCGAAGGTATCAGTAAAGGGAAATGGGGACTTCCAGGTGGATGGATTTATAAAAAAGAAAGCACCGACAATGCCGCTCATCGGTTATTGAATGAGCTTACGGGTCTTGACAATATTTATCTGGAACAATTGAAAGCATTTGGAGATCCAGATCGTTTTCCGCTGCGACGCGTTATTACGATTGGGTATTATGCTCTTGTAAAAAGAGAAGATTATAACATTAAAGCAGGTTTTACAGCTTCTGATGCGAAATGGTATAAAATCAATGAAATTCCAGATTTGATTTATGACCACAACGAAATTCTTGATTACAGCATAAAACATCTTAGAAATAAAGTGCGCCAGACACCGATTGGTTTTAATCTATTACCCGAAAAATTCACTTTATTACAATTGATGCATTTGTATGGAGAAATTTTAGGAATCGAAATGGACAAACCCAACTTTAGAAGAAAAATTCTTCATATGAAACTGCTGGTTGCATTAGACGAAAAGCAGCAGGATGTATCGCACAGAGCAGCTCAACTGTACAAGTTTGATCCAGAAATCTATGAAAAACTCACTGAAAAAGGATTCAATTTTGAATTCTAATTTTCAATACACAATACTAACACCACAACAACAAATTGACTGAAATAACTACTAACCAACACAAACCAGCAGTAGACGGAATCACGATTGACTGTGTTTTCTTCGGATTTAACAAAGAGAGTCTCGAAGTGCTCTTGGTGCAGCATGCAGAAGGAGAAAGTAAAGGCAAATGGGGACTTCTTGGCGGATGGCTTCAAATAGACGAAAGTGCAGATAATGCTGCCCAACGAATTTTACAAGAACTTACTGGTCTCGAAAACATCTATTTGGAACAATTAAAAGCCTTTACAAATCCGCAGCGTGTTCTGGAAAGACGTGTGGTTACCATTGGTTATTATACTTTGGTCAATAGAGAAGATTATAATATTAAAG
The DNA here is from genome assembly GCF_002303885.1 of Flavobacterium sp. ACN2. GTDB lineage: Bacteria > Bacteroidota > Bacteroidia > Flavobacteriales > Flavobacteriaceae > Flavobacterium. The sequence continues at coordinate 312,974 of NZ_MRCM01000003.1, forward strand.
CCAGTTTAAAGGTTTTTGAAGCAAAGTGGTTCAAAATAAACGAAATTCCTGAGCTGATTTTTGACCATAACGAAATTCTTGATTTCAGTTTATTGCAATTGCGAAATAGAGTTCGTCAGGCTCCAATTGGTTTTAACCTTCTTCCAGAAAAATTTACTTTATTGCAATTAATGCATTTGTACGAAGAAATTCTTGGAATCGAATTGGATAAATCTAATTTTAGACGAAAAGTGCTTCATATGAAACTGCTGACAGCATTGGATGAAAAGCAAAAAGACGTTTCGCACAGAGCGGCCAAACTTTATAAATTTGACCCCGAAATGTATAAGAAATTAACAGAAAAAGGATTCAATTTTGAATTTTAATATCATTTTTGATTCTTTCCAATCAACTATCCAACATCAAGATTCCAGAATCCAAAACTTTGCGCTATCTTTGCGCCTTAATAACATGCTTTAAAGCAATTGCTTTAGGCTGTTTTACACCCAAAAAATACTAAAACTCGTTATAGAGAACTGATATATAAAATGAAGAAGATACGTAACTTTTGCATTATTGCACACATTGACCACGGTAAAAGTACATTGGCAGACAGATTACTAGGCGCAACACAAACCGTTACAGCTCGTGAAGAAAAAGCACAATTGCTTGACAACATGGATCTGGAGCGCGAGCGTGGAATTACCATTAAGAGTCATGCCATCCAGATGGAATACAAATACAAGGGTGAAGAATATATCTTAAACTTAATTGATACTCCTGGGCACGTTGACTTTTCATACGAAGTTTCAAGATCAATCGCTGCCTGCGAAGGTGCGCTTTTGATTGTTGATGCTGCTCAAAGTATTCAAGCACAAACGATTTCAAACTTATACTTAGCTCTTGAAAACGACTTAGAAATTATCCCAGTTTTAAACAAAGTCGATTTGCCAAGTGCTAATCCAGAAGAAGTTAGTGATGATATTATCGATTTATTAGGATGTAAATTAGAAGATATTATTCACGCATCTGGAAAAACTGGTTTTGGTGTTGAGAACATTCTTGCCGCTATTATCGAAAAAATTCCTGCTCCAAAAGGAAATCCAGAAGAACCATTACAAGCTTTAATTTTTGACTCGGTTTATAATCCGTTCCGCGGAATTGAGGTAATCTTTAGAGTTGTAAATGGTGAAATCAAAAAAGGCCAGAAAATTAAATTCATGGCTACAGATAACGAATATTTTGCTGACGAAATTGGAACTTTAAAATTAAATCAGGTTCCTAAAAATGTAGTTTCGGCAGGAGATGTTGGTTATTTGATTTCTGGAATTAAAGAAGCTCGTGAAGTAAAAGTTGGTGATACGATTACAGATGCAAAAGTACCAACTACCAATATGATTACTGGTTTTGAGGATGTAAAACCAATGGTATTTGCTGGTATTTATCCTGTTGACACAGAAGATTACGAAGATTTACGTTCTTCAATGGAAAAATTACAATTGAATGACGCTTCATTAGTTTTTACTCCTGAAAGTTCTGCGGCATTAGGATTTGGTTTCCGTTGCGGATTCTTAGGAATGCTTCACATGGAAATTATCCAGGAACGTTTAGAGCGTGAGTTCGACATGACTGTAATTACAACGGTTCCTAACGTTTCGTATTTGGCTTACACCAAAAAACATCCTGAAACAGCATTAATTGTAAACAATCCTTCAGATTTACCAGAGCCTTCAAAACTGGACAGAGTTGAAGAACCATATATTAAAGCTACTATCATTACAAAATCTGACTTTGTTGGAAACGTAATGAGTTTATGTATCGAAAAACGTGGTTTAATTACCAATCAAACTTATTTAACAACAGAACGCGTTGAGCTAAACTTTGATATGCCTTTGGCAGAAATTGTATTCGATTTTTACGATCGTTTAAAAACGGTTTCTAAAGGTTACGCTTCTTTCGATTACTCTCCTATCGGAATGAGAACTTCGAAATTAGTTAAATTGGACGTCCTTTTGAATGCTCAGACAGTTGATGCACTTTCTGCATTGATTCACGAAGATAACGCTTACAATATCGGTAAAAAAATGACCGAGAAATTACGTGAATTGATCCCAAGACAGCAATTCGACATTCCGATTCAAGCGGCAATTGGAGCAAAAATTATTGCTCGTGAAACGATTAAGGCACTTCGTAAAGACGTTACTGCAAAATGTTATGGTGGAGATATTTCGCGTAAGCGTAAATTGCTTGAAAAACAGAAAAAAGGTAAGAAACGTATGCGTCAAGTAGGAAACGTAGAGATTCCGCAAGAAGCATTTATGGCTGTTTTGAAATTGAACGACTAGTTTTTTTAGAGAATAGAACAAAGAAACAAGAATATAGATTAAACCCGATGACGAAAGTTGTCGGGTTTTTTGTTGGTTTTTTGTTGGCTTTTTGTTAGCAAAATTACAAAGTCATTCCCTACAAAAACATTGAAATATTAACTCTAAAAATCCTTTTTTAACCCATTCGAGTAAACTCAAGGCCATTTCATGACAGAAAATGTATTTTTAATCTTACAACTTTAACATTACAAGACTATGAAAACCAAATTTTCTGTTATTTTAGCACTATTCGCATTCTGCTTTGCAAACGCTCAACAAGACCAGGTTGATGCAGAAATGAATTCTGCGAAAGGCGTCACTTTTCAAAAGGGTGATATGTTTTTAGAAGGATCTATCAAAATTAGTACCGGCGGAGACGCAGACTATTATGGCTTTAGCCCAAAGTTTGGCTATTTGTTAAATGATAAATTTGCTGTTGGAGCTAAATTAAATTACTCAAGTAACAAAGTAGAAACCACTCAAGTAGAAACAAATGTATTTGGGATTGGTGCTTTTGCTCGTTACTATTTCTTAGAATTAGACAAAAAACGCTTTAAAACTTACGCTGAAGTTGGTTTGGGTTACGGAAGAAACAAAACTGATATACCGCAAGTGGGCAGCGATACCGACAACAGTTTAACAGCTGATATTAATGTTGGTTTAAATTACTTTGTAACCAAAAACATTGCTGTTACTTTCGTTCTTGCAAATGTTTTGGCTTACAATAGCGTTTCTCCAGAAAATGGTCCGTCGTCTGATACTTTTCAATTAAATATCAATTTATTTGAAAACATTTTCGATCAACCTCAATTTGGAGTTTTGTATAGATTTTAATTTTTTTTTTGCGATTTAACAATCGGAAAGCTGTTTCAATTTGGAACAGCTTTTTTTATTGCCAAGTAATTCTATTGGTTTTGGATTTTTCTTATGACAGAAGTGTTCCGCATATTCCTAATCCAATAATTAAATATAATGCTCCAATAATAAAACAAACTTTTGCTCCATTGGGACTATTTTTCTTAACTGCAAAACCGATAATGGTCATTAAAATTGGTGGGCCAACCATAATCGCTACAAAAATTGCGACCAAACCACTTAAATTACCTACTTCTAGTGCTGTCATATTCTTTATATGTTAGTTCTTAATTCTTCTAATCTTTTTACTTTATCGTCTCTGTAAAACAAATTCATGGTTTCAAAAGGAATTATTTTATTATCCTTATTGACAATATGTACGCATGATTTTTTTATTGCTCTCACATCAAAATTATAGGCATCAATAAACTGCATGATAATAATTCTAAACAGATTGTCATATCCTAATTCTGGTGCATCAATATTAGGAAGGCAGCATAATATCGATTTCAAGTTTTCTTGTGCTACTTCTACAGAATTTCCTGTACTAAACAAATCTATCATTTTGCCTCGAAGCACTTCGTCCTGCTCATAAATAATGGTGTTTTTACTATTGTCCAATAAATCATTTGGATTAATATATCTCGTTAACGGGAAAACTTCGTCTCCTAACTTCAACGCATAACCCATTACTAAAGCATCAGGATTACAGGGAACAGGAAGTAAATCATCTGAATTAAAAACAGTCGTTTGCTCCAGAATTTTTCTTCTTACTTCTGTTAATGTCATGCGATCGGTTTCGAGGTTAAAGTTCTCCAATCTACCCGCTATTTGAGTCGGCTGAAATGTAACCCCTCGAACGCATTTTTGCTTTAGTGCAAACTCAACAATTTTACCGATTTCATGATCGTTTAATCCTTTTTGAAGCGTAACAACCAAAGTGGTAGATAAATTAACTTCATTTAGATTTTCTAAAGCCTGTTTTCTTATTTCACTTAAATCGGCTCCACGCAATTCCTGCAATACACTATCTTCAAAAGAATCAAACTGAAGATAGATTTCAAAATCTGGAGCATAGCTTTTTAGCCTCTGAACGAATTCTTTGTCTTTTGCAATTTTAATTCCGTTTGTGTTTAGCATTAAATGCTTTATCGGAATTGATTTTGCATAATCCAAAATTTCAAAAAATTCAGGATGTATGGTTGGTTCTCCTCCGCTAATCTGCACTACATCGGGTTCTTTTTCGTTTTTAACAACCGTATCGAGCATTGCTTTTATTTCTTCGAGAGTTCTGTGTCTACCATAACTAGGTGATGAACCGGCATAACAAGTCGGACATGTCAGATTGCATCGATCTGTAACCTCAACAACTGTAAGGCAAGAATGCTGTTCATGATCTGGACATAAACCACAATCGTACGGACAACCATAGTGCGTTTTTGTATTAAAAGTGTACGGCATCTCAGATGGTTTATTGTAGTTTCGGATATTCTTGTAATACTGAATATCGTCAGCAATCAAAACCTTAGAACTTCCATGTTCCGGGCATCTTTTAAGCATGTAGACATTCTCGTCTTCAAAAACAATTTTAGCATCAATTCTCTTTAAGCATTCTGGACAAAGGCTTAATGTAAAGTCATAATAAGTATATTTTCTAACTGGCATTTTTTACAAATAAATTTAAAATTGTTTTGTTATAATAAAGCAGACAAATCAAACATAAAATCTGAATCGAACTTATTCCAAAAATCAGGAAATAATTGGGTTTCAGAAATTCTACAAAAAAGCGAAATGCAAAATAGGCAATCATAAAATACTGAAATATAAGTCCGTTTTTTATATTTCTGCTTTTTAATTTCTTGAGAACAAAAAACAAAATGATCAGAAAAATTAATTCGTACAAGGCAATTGGATGCCTCATAATATTGTCGCCAAGATTCATCCCAGTAAAAAAGTTTGTTTCTTTTCCATATGTAAACTCATTGGTTCCAGATAAAAAACAGCCTATTCTTCCTATAAAAATTCCTAGAATAATCGGAAAGGTAAATAAATCACCCGATGACTCTTTTTCTCCTATAATCTTCTTAGCAATTTCAACGCCTAAAAGTCCGCCAAACAATCCTCCCATAATGGTCTTCGCATTGAAGAGTTCTAAAATTGATCTTGCATCAAGATGAAAAACAGGATTTTCTAGAAAACCCATAATTCTAGAACCCAAAAAAGCTCCAATTGCAGCTCCCAATATAATAGATAATCTATTGGAAGAAACAATAGTATCATTGGTTCTTTTTCTCAAAAAAACATAATAACGATATCCTAAAAAAAATGCCAGATATTCTAAAACTAAATGGATACTGATTTCATAACCAAAAATAACCGGCTCAAAAGGAAACTTCATTTTTTACGCTAAGATTTAATACTATAATTCTGTAAAGATGCAAAAAAATGTTTAAATTCATTTGACTTATAAAGTAAAAGCTGTTCTAGTTTAGAACAGCTTTTTTTATTCTCTTTACTTTTTACATTTGTATCTTTGAATTAGCAAAAGACTTAGAGTCTCAGCAACTCAGAACCTTAGAATCTTAAAAAAAATGCTTGACGAAACTCCAAAACGATTTGACCGAATTGTAGCTATTCTTATTCAATTGCAATCTAAAAAGGTTGTAAAAGCCCAAGAATTGGCCGATCGTTTTGAATGTAGTTTGAGGACGATTTATAGAGACATTCGAACTTTGGAAGCCTCTGGCGTTCCTATTTATAGCGAAGCAGGAGTTGGTTATGCATTGATGGATGGTTATCGGCTACCGCCAGTTATGTTTACGCGCGAAGAAGTAAGCAGTTTTATTGCAGCCGAAAAATTGATGCAGAAATTTACCGATCCTTCTTTGGGAACACATTACGCGTCGGCGATGTACAAACTGAAATCGGTTTTAAGAAGTAACGACAAAGATTATCTTTCGAGCATCGAATCTAGAATTGTAATGCAGGATGCAGAACCAATGTTTAATGATAATTCGCCTAATACTTTGTCTGTTCTTTTTGAAGGAATTGCAGAGAAAAAGCAAATTCTTTTAACTTATAAAACTTTTGATAAAGACGAAACAACACAGCGTAATCTTGAGCCAATAGGCGTTTTTCATGATAATAATAACTGGTATTTTCTGGGCTATTGTCATCTTCGAAAAGATTATAGACAATTTCGAACCGATAGAATTCAGGAAATAAAAAAAACCGATGTAGATTTTACGATCGAACACGATGCTTTAGAAACCTATTTAACTAAAACAGAAACCTGCCCAACAACAAAAGTTCGTATTTTAATTGACCGCAAAATAGCACGATATTTGGCAACCGAGAGAAAATATCATGGCTTTATTTCGCAAAAAGACGTAGGTGAAAAAATCGAAATGACCTTTATGTCTAGAGATATTAATAACGCTTTTCCGAGATGGTTTTTGATGTATGGAGATTACGCAGAAATTCTCGAACCTGAGATATTAAAAACCAATGTCTTAGAATTATTGGAAATTAACAGAAAAAGGCTTTTATAAAAAAACTCCTGAGAATATGATCTCAGGAGTTTTTTCATTTATTTCTGTTTTACAACATTATAGAAATTATAATCGGTGTTTGAAGCATCTGTAATTCCGACATTTCGCCCAATTGTTACAATCTGGCCGCGATGATACGTTCCATGATTGATAACCTGAATTAAATATTCGGAAATGGGCAATTCGCACTCAAACCACGGATTTACGATTTTAACTTCTTTCATTAAATCTTCTTCAGATAATGAGTTAATAAGATGTTTCAATTTTGTAGACGAATTTAATAATCCGGCAAATATTTCCTCTTTTGATAAATCGCTTTCTGCTTTCTTTTCTGATAATGAAGATTCGGAAATAACAGAAAACCAATATTCTTCAGTAGACCAGATATGATCAAGTGTTTTCATAATAGTAGAAAAGCTCGACGGCACTTCAGCATAAAGCAATTCATCTGATTTTGGCGAAAGCCAATTCACAAATTGTTGATTTACCCACAAATTATAATCTGCGTAATTTGACATTATCTTCTTTAAACTCATAATCTTAGTTTTAGATTTCTGATATTAAGTTAGTAAAAAATCATTAATTATCTCTCCCAGAAAAACGGTGGCTCGATATTTAAAGCTCTTAAATAAACGTAAGCTTGTCCGCGATGATGTACTTCATTATCAATAAAATATAAGATATTCTGAATTACAGGAAATTCATATTGTCCAAAAAGATTAAAGGTCTCGCTAAAATCCTCAACCGATAATTGCTCCCAATATTTATTGATTTCTTCTGTAGCTTCATCCCATTTTTCCAAATATTGCGCTTTGAAAATCAAATTGTCTTTTCCTTCTGAAAATGCTTCAGTTTGTTTAGTCACAATTCCTTTTAATCCTGGAACTGCAATAGCTAAAAGTTCATCTACCAATTTAGCGAAAGGTCGCATTCCGCCAATTGAAAATTCGAAAAAATCTTTCTCTGGAAAAATCTCAATTAAACGACGTGTAAGTGCTCTGTGCCCTTGCCAGTGTTTTAATAAATCTTCTGAAGTAATAACTTGTGCTTCTAATGTTTTCATGGTTTTAAAGTTTAAATATTTTTAATACTTCAAAAGTAAAATGGGCTGGTGACAACAGTTTGTCAGCAGCAAAAAAAATATTTCAAAAAATATTCTTCAACACATTTTAGACGCACTGTAGTGCGTCTCTACAGAATAAAAAAACTTAGAACCTTAGCATCTCAGAATCTTAGCCTCTTTAAAAAAATCCTTTGTACCTTTGCACCTTAATAACTTTGGAACTTAACAGAAATGATAGAAGATAAAAATCAGCAGAGAACTAGTATAGCGCAATTAGGCGAATTCGGTTTAATTGACCATTTAACCAAAAACTTTGACGTTACTCAAGAATCTACTTTAAAAAGTATTGGCGATGATGCTGCTGTTCTTGATTTTAAAGACAAAAAAGTAGTAGTTTCTACCGATTTATTAATTGAAGGAGTTCATTTTGATTTGGCTTATATGCCATTGAAGCATTTAGGATACAAAGCCGTTGTGGTAAATGTATCTGACATTTGCGCGATGAATGCAAAACCAACTCAAATTACGGTTTCGGTTGCTGTTTCTAATCGTTTTCCACTTGAGGCTTTAGAGGAATTGTTTGCAGGAATTACACATGCCGCTAAAGAGTATAAAGTTGATGTTATTGGCGGAGATACTACCTCATCTCAAAAAGGATTAATTATCAGTATTACTGCAATTGGTGAAGCTGATGAAAATGAATTGGTTTACAGAAGCGGGGCTCAAAAAACAGATTTATTGGTTGTAACGGGAGATATTGGTGCGGCTTATATGGGATTGCAGGTTTTGGAACGCGAAAAACAAGTTTTTCAGGTTAATCCAAACAATCAGCCCGATTTAGATCCATATACTTATTTGGTAGAGCGCCAATTGAAACCTGAAGCACGAAAAGATGTTCGCACGCTACTTCATGCTTTAGACATAAAACCAACAGCAATGATTGATATTTCAGATGGATTATCTTCTGAAATTATTCATATCTGTAAGCAATCAAAAGTGGGTTGTAATTTATATGAAGACAAACTTCCATTAGATCCGCAGTTTATTTCTACTTGCGAAGAATTCAATATTGACAGTACCACAGTTGCCATAAATGGCGGTGAAGATTATGAACTTTTATTTACGATTGACATTAATGATTTTGACAAAATAAAAGGAAATCCGAATTTCTCTGTTATCGGACATATGGCGGAAGAAAATGAAGGAATCCACCTTATAACCCGTGCCAATACAAAAATCGCTTTAAAAGCACGCGGATGGGATGCTTTGAGTGAATAATTTTTAGAAAATTCCAATATTAAAAAAATCCAAATTCCAATATGATAATCAACATTGGAATTTGGATTTTCTATTCGCTTTTTTTTTTGGAATTTGGAATTTTTAATATTGGAATTTGACTTTTAAAAAAGTCCTTTGCTTTTTGCTTCTTTGATCAAATCTTGATCAGAGCCGCTTCTTATTTTTAGCAATTCCATTAAATGCTTTTTTCGTTTTTCTATGGCGTTTAATGAAATCGGAATAACTTGAAGCATTTCTTGAATTGAAGTTCCTTTTTCTAAATGAATTAATATCTGTTTATCGTATTGATCGATCTCTATTGCATTATGCGTAGATTGATTCAGCATTTTTATAACGGACTGGCTATAATATTTTTCATTTTTCATTACTTTATCAAAAGCCAGGAGTAATTCGTCAAAAGTAAGGTCATTTTTAATAATCAATCCGTTTGGCTGAATTGTTCTGATAATGGTTTTAATTTTCAGCAATTCGGTATACATCGTCAAAAGAATAATCTTGCACGAAGGCATTTTTTTCAAAAGTAATTTTGCCAGATCTTCACCCGAAAATATCTCTTTTTCTTCGTAAGGAGGCATACTGATATCCAAAAAAGCAATATCAAACTCTGGCGTGCTATTATTTTCAATTATATCATAACCTGATCTGCAATCATGCGCCTGAGAAATCAAAAAATCATATTGTTTTGGATTATAACGAGTTATAGCATTTTTATAGCCTTCAATAATAAATGGGTGGTCATCTACTATTAAAATATTCTTTCTAACTAATTGTGGAACTGAGGCTGTTAAATCAAATGTCATTATGCAGGTTATTATTTGGCTCTATTGGGACTTTTATAGTGAGAATTGTTCCTTCTCCCTTGGCAGATTTTATCGTAACTGTACCCTTACACTCTTTTGCACGATATTCTATATTATGCAAACCAATTCCGTTTTTGGTCTTATTGGTATTAAATCCAATTCCGTCATCTTTAATGGTTAAAACCAAATTATTATTTTCGTTTTTAAACTCGACTTTTATAATATCAGCATTAGCATATTTATTACAATTTTGGAGTCCTTCCTGAACAATTCTATACAAATTGATTTTTTCAATATTACTTATCAAATCCCATTTAATATCAGGATCAAAAGTAGTAATCAACTTAGAACTGTATGTATTTCTTTGATCTTCAAACAGTTTTCCTAAAATAGAGACAAAATTATTAATTAATTCGGATTTTTCTCTATTTAGGTCATGCGAAATTTCTCTAATATCCTGCTCTACATTTTTTAGTTCTGTAAGATACTTTTTTCTTTTAAAAACTGCTTCTTCTTCGTCTAGTTTATCCAAACTATCCAAACTTATTCGAATACCAAACATTCGTCCTAAAACTCCATCGTGCAGCTCTTGTGCAACTCTTTTCTTTTCTTTTATTCGCGTAAGCTCAATTTCATTTTGCTGCGAAATCATTAAATTGTAAATATCTTCATTTGCAATCTGCTGCTGCTGTTTAAAAAGCAATTCTCGATTTCTGGCTTGCTGCGTTTTGTAAACATAAAAAAACAGTCCGAGCAATGTACAAATACTAAATACATAAACCAAAGTTTTATTTTTTTCCTGAAGGTTAGAATTTTGGTCTTTAATTTCGTTGGTTTCGTATTCAATGCGAGAGAACTTCTCTCCCATTCTTCGTTCTGCTTTCAACAATTTGTCGTTCAACTGAATATATTCTTTCGAATATTCCGATGCATTTTTAGGATCAACAACAGCCAATTGTTTTAAGGCCTCAAGCGTGTTTCTTAGTTTATTGGATGTTTTTGAAAGATTTAAAGCTTCCTGAGAGAGTTTAATTGCCTGAGAAGTGTCTTTTTTAATTGCATAAAATTCAGACAGATGTATTTTGTTTAAAATTATTCCCGATGTCAAATTTAAGCTGTCTCTAATCTTCAGCGATACATAAAATTGTTTTGGAATATCTTCAAATTCATTCATTTTAATTTTTGAGTATGCTAGATTATCTAACAACATGGCATACAACGATGTGCTTTCTTGAAATAAATTCTTTTGTTTGAGACCTTCAGAAAAATTTTGTTTTGCATTTTTATAATTCTTCATACTTAAATACACAAAACCAATATTATTAAGTGAAGTTGCCTTAAGCTGAAAATCTGACGGAATCGAAGGATCTTTTAAAATAGCCAATGCTTTATTATGAAACTCTAAAGCTTTATTATATTCTTCACGCTCATTATACAATATTCCCAACAGATTATAACATTGATAGAGCAGATCACTTACATTTTTCTGGTCCTTAAGTATTTTCAGCGCTTTAAAAATGGTAATTTCACTTTCAAACAAGTCACTTTCTTTAAACTGAAGATCGGCTTTACTAAAATAGGTTTTAGCTAAATTAATTTTATCATCAATTTGCTTGTATATTTTTTCTGCCTTGAAGTAAACTAAAAAAGCGCTATCTGAAACTGACTTTCGACTATAATAATCTCCAAGATAAGTATACGCTTTTGCTAAATTTATCGAATCGCGACTGTTTAGGGATCTTGTCACAATTAATTTAGAAATACGGCCATACGACTGTAAATCGTTCATATTATAGTATCTATTGGCCACTTTAAATAAATTTACTTTATTTAAAGAATCATCTTTTTCACTTAAGATAATTGCCAATGCTTTTTCATTATAATCCTCTTTAAGCTTACGAGATAAATCAATATCGTTTGCCAAGGAGAGATAAATAGACAGACTGTCTTTAGAAGGATTTAAATATTTATAAAGGTCATCTTTCTTGGTACAACCAAATAAAATTAAGAATAGAAGCAATACTATTTGGTTATATTTTTTCAAAAGATTTTGATTTTCATCAAAAATAACAAAAGTATAGATACAAAAAAAGGCTATCAATTGTTGATAGCCTTTTCTTATATTTTTATTTTTTTAACTTTTAGTCAAGTTTTCTATTTAAAGTAGATAATTGAGAGTCAGAATTAACTCCACCAATATTTGCAAAATCTGATTTTCTATCTGGAACTGTTTTTTGTCCTCCATCTATAGGTTGAAAGCTATCACGTTTTCTGTCTGGAGTTGTTTTTTGTCCTCCATCAATTGGAGTAATAATACTTAATGTTTCACTTGGACGAGCAGAAGCTGTTGGGTTTGCAAAAGAGGTTGCAACTATTACTAATGAGAATAATCCGAATGTTAAAGCTGTTTTTTTCATGACCTGAGGTTTTAATGTTTTGTATTATTTTTTTGGAGATGATTTGCTGTTTATGGCAGAATCAGAGTGTAAAACTAATACTGAGGTCGAAAAAAATTTATACGAAAAAATGAGTTTGTGGTAGATCGTACCCAATTGATAGTCAACGGGTAGCAAATCAATGTAATCTCCTAATTTTTAGACTTCTAGATAATTTCCTGCTGCAAAATCGGCAATAATCTGTTCGACATTTCCTCGATAGGTTTTAGAAAAAGGAATCTTCTTTGTGGAGTTTTTTATGTAACAGATTGAGTTTCCGCTATGAATCCTTGAAATGTAATTTCGATTAATTACATAACTGTTATGAATACGGATAAAAGGGTATGTCAAAACACTTTCAAAATGCTTTAAAGTTTTAAACGCCGTAATCATTTCGCCAGTATTTAAATAAATATCTGTCGAGTTATTATCGGCTTGAAAATAACAAATATCTTCTGCATTTAAATATCGATAATCGCCATATGATTTTATACAAATCGTTAATGGTTTTTGAATGTTTTGCGGAATCGTTATTTGATCTATAACAATAGAAGAAGGTTCTTCCCTAAACGGAGCAATTTGCGTCTCTAAATTGGCTCTATTGAGTTTTAAAATTGTTTTTAAAAGATCGTTTGATAGAATTGGCTTTAAGAGATAATCAAAAACGCCATATTGAATAGCATCAAAAGCTTTGTCTTTTTGTTTTGTGGTAATAATAATTTTGGGAATCTGCTGCAAAAAACGATGAAGCTCGCTAATAAAAGTCAAAGACAAATGACTCGCAGCATTTTGGGGCTCGATCTCGAGAAAAATCAAAGCCGGTTGGTGCTCTAAAACCAAATTTAAACCGTCCTGAAAAGTTGATGCCGATGCCATAAAAGATAATTCTGAAAAACCTGAAGCGATTGTTTGAGTTTTCAAAATACTCTCAGCGTCATCATCAATTATAATATACGAATACTTTTTCAATTTCGGTTTTTGTTGGTTTTCTCACTACGCAATCATAATCAAAAAATCGCTTTTATTTGATGTAATGAAGAAAAAAATTGCTCTTGACGGTATTACAAATTTAAAATTACGGATTTAAACATCTTAAACAATTCATTGTTAACACATTAAACCCAAATGTTAATACATAAAGATGAAATGCAAAAAAAGCCGATAAAATACCTGCTTTTTAAAATCAAAAATCCCAAACTCCGTTACGGAATTTGGGATTTCTATACTAAACTGTAAAGATTACATTTTCATTAACCAGTTTTTCATCGAAACTTCGTTTTCGATAATACCTCTTAATTCAGTAATTTTTACACGATCTTGTTTCATTGTATCTCTATGACGAATTGTTACTGTTTCGTCTTCAAGTGTTTGATGATCTACTGTAATACAGAAAGGCGTTCCTAAAGCATCTTGTCTTCTGTAACGACGTCCTACAGCATCTTTTTCATCATAAGCCACATTGAAATCCCATTTCAAATCTTCGATGATTTTTCTTGAAATTTCTGGCAAACCATCTTTTTTAACCAATGGCAATACCGCTGCTTTAGTTGGCGCTAAAACTGCTGGCAATTTTAAAACTGTTCTTGTAGAACCGTCTTCTAATGTTTCTTCTTTTAATGAAGTGGCAAAAACAGCCAAGAACATACGATCTAAACCAACAGAAGTTTCTACTACGTAAGGAACATAGTTTTCGTTTAATTCAGGATCAAAATATTGTAATTTTCTTCCAGAATATTCTTCGTGCGCTTTCAAATCGAAATCGGTACGAGAATGAATTCCTTCTAATTCTTTAAATCCAAATGGGAAATTAAATTCGATATCAGCAGCTGCATTTGCATAGTGCGCTAATTTTTCGTGATCGTGAAAACGGTAATTTTCTTTTCCTAATCCTAAAGACAAATGCCATTTTAGACGAGTTTCTTTCCAGTACTCGTATGATTTCATTTCTTCTCCTGGACGCACAAAAAATTGCATTTCCATTTGTTCGAACTCACGCATACGGAAAATAAATTGTCTTGCTACAATTTCATTTCTAAATGCTTTACCCGTTTGAGCAATTCCAAAAGGAACTTTCATACGACCCGATTTCTGCACATTTAAGAAGTTCACAAAAATACCTTGAGCCGTTTCTGGACGAAGGTATAAATCCATTGCATTTTCTGCAGAAGCTCCTAATTTTGTTCCGAACATTAAGTTAAATTGTTTTACCTCTGTCCAGTTTTTAGAACCCGTTTCAGGATCCGCAATTTCAAGTTCTTCGATCAAAGCTTTAACATCAGCCAAATCTCCGTTTCCTAAAGAACGACCTAAACGCTCTCTAATTTCTTTTTCTTTAGCCAAATATTCGATTACACGAGCGTTTGTAGTTACAAACTCTTGTTCGTTGAATGCATCGCCAAAACGAGCTTTTGCCTTGTCAATTTCTTTTTGCGCTTTTTGGTGAATTTTTTCAGCGTGGTCTTCAACCAAAACGTCAGCTCTATATCTCTTTTTAGAATCTTTATTATCAATTAATGGATCATTGAATGCATCAACGTGGCCAGAAGCTTTCCAAGTTGTTGGATGCATCAATATTGCAGCATCAAGGCCGACAATATTTTCATTCATCTGAACCATTGATTTCCACCAATATTCACGGATATTCTTTTTTAATTCGACACCGTTTTGTGCGTAATCATATACAGCACTTAAACCATCGTAAACTTCGCTTGACGGAAAAATAAATCCGTACTCTTTTGCGTGCGAAACCACATTCTTAAATATATCTTCTTGTTTTGCCATAGTGATGCAAAAATATGAAAAGTGAATTTAAAAAAAAGAAAAATAGCCGAAGATTGCCCGATTTTCTATCTGAAAATAGAAAATCATGTTTTATTCTATAGACTAGAACGATAATTACTTCCCTTTTCTATCTAAAACCCTATTTTTTAATCAGTTTAAAAGTTTCTGATTTATCTTGGTTGCTAATAGTAAGAATATACAAACCCGCTGACAATCCTAAAACTTCTATTGTTCTATTGTTTGAAATTCCATGGCGTAATTTTCGAGATTGTACATCATATATTTCATAAGTAAAATTTGGATAGGGATAATTAAATACCTCAATCTTATTTTCTGCAGGATTAGGCGCTATGTAGGGCAAGTCTTTTGGTGCAATATTGGCAATTCTATTTTGATCCTCATTGCATGCTTTCTTTATGAAGCTTTCTAGTTCTTTGTTAAAGTATTTTTTTTCATAGCCCAAATCCCGTGCTTTCTGAAAATAATCGCAAGCTTTTTGCGACTTCCCTAGATCATCATATAGTATTCCAAGATATTTATTTGCTACAGAGTTTTTTTCATTAATTCGTAAAGCTTCATTCAAATCCGCAATTCCCAAATCGGTCTTTCCTAATTTATGATAGGCAAGACCTCTTATTGTTCTTAAATCACTCTCTTCTGTTCCGTATCCGTTTTCATATAGATTCGCTTCATTTTTAAAAGCAATATCTACATTTTCTACTGCTTTATCATACTGTTCCAATTCCAAATATGTATAGCCTAAAACCCAGTGCGCAAAATTATGATTTGGAAATCTGCGCTCCACTTCGTCCAAATAATAAATTGCCAATCGATAATCATGAACTTCTGTTGCTAGATAAGCTCCTAGATTAAAATAATGTCTTGTTTCTTCCGGATCAATCTGAATTGCCTTTAGTCTGTAATCAACACTAAGATTATCGTTTTCAAATCTGGAGTAAATGGTAGAAAGTCTACTGTAAATTTCAGCCAAATCCTGATTTAATCTGGGGAATTGTGCAGCATTTGGACTTGCTTTAAGATTTTCTAGATGCGCTTTAAATCCTAAAAAATCAAACTCTGCCAATACATTATCCTCAAGATAAGTACGGCTTGCTGCTCTACCATAAAGTAGTCCGTAATTATTAGGATCTGATTTTAATAATTCATTATTTTTGACAATAATAGCATAGTTTTCTTCGACTTTCACTTTATTTTTGAGATTATCCTCTTTAAAGAAATCAGTTCTTTTAATCAAAATTCCTTTTTTAAAAAGCCATGTGGTTTTTAACTTTCCATCGCTTGAAAACTTTTGACAAAGACCATTCATCTGACTGTTTTCATCAAAATAAAATCTTTCATCCAGTCCTCCAACAATATAATAGGTTTTAATACTATCCAGCATTTGATCTGCTCCCAAATAAAACTCTCTCGCAACTAGTCCATTTTTAAAATAAGTTTTGTTTACTGTTCCTTTTTTTTGAGCAATTGTGTGGGTTTCAAAAATTAAAAAAATGATTATAGTTAAAATCACACAGCGAGTTTGATAGCTATTTTTCATATAAAGTATTGATTCAGTGTCTTTAAAATTAAATTGCTTAAGTCTTTAAAAAAGAAAAAAAACTTTTTATTGTAAAAATATTTTGATTAAAATTATTATTTCAATTATATTTATTCAAAAGTCGGTAGTATTTTATCGCTTTAACAAAACTCTCACTACACTAAAATTATTTCTTTTTTAAAACTAAACCATCCAACTGTGTTTCATTATCTTATTAATCTCTTTTTCCCTAAAGTCTGTAGCGGATGCCGTGCGCTTTTACTTCAAAATGAAACGGTTTTCTGTACGATTTGCCGACATGAAATGCCTCTTACTCAATATCATTTAGATCCAAAAAACGAGGCCATGAAAAAATTTTATGGCAAGATCGATATTCAATTTGCTGCTACATTTTTGTATTTTAATAAAAAAGGGATCGTTCAAGAATTAATTCATAATTTAAAATACAAAGGCCATCAAGAAATTGGCACTGAATTAGGAAGCTGGTATGTTGAAGATTTAAAAGAACTTCAATTTGAAATTCCTTTTGATGCTGTAGTTCCTGTACCACTTCATAAAAAAAAGTTTAAGGAACGTGGCTACAATCAGGTTACTACTTTTGGAAAAGCAATAGCATCTGGTTTTGAAATTCCTTTTGAAGAAAATATTTTAATTCGAAAGATATATTCTAAAACACAATCCAAAAAGAATCTTTTGGGAAGATCGGAAAATATCGAAAACATTTTTGATGTTGAATTTACTGAAGCCGATTACAACAAACATTTCTTAATTGTTGATGACGTACTCACAACCGGAGCAACAATTGAAGCCTGTTCGCTAGCTTTATCGAAAATTCCTGGCGTAAAAATCAGTATGATTTGTATGGCGATGGCCCATTAAGCCATTTCCAAAAATTTAGTTTACTAATATCTTCTTCACTACTTTTCTTTCCCCATCTGTAACCGTTAAGAAATAAAGACCTGAAGGTACATTTGGCAATTGAATGTCTTGAATAAAATATCCTGAACCTTGAAAAGTTCTCTCGTAAACATATTTCCCTACAATATCATTAACATAGACTTTAATCTCACTTATTGAATCTCTACTAAATTGTACTGTGAAACTTCCTTTATTTGGATTTGGATATGCAACAAAGTCAACATTCTCAAAGTCATCGTTTCCTAAAGTATAAGTTCTATTACAAATATTTACCGAAGCAGAATTAATCGTTCCTGTCATTCCCACCTTATCGTCAATAACTCTAAAAGTCCATGTACCTTGCGAATTTTCTCCGTTAAAAGCACTTAATAAACTTGATGGAATCACGATTTGACTTGTCGTTGTACCGCAATTTAATGCAGATCCGTTATCATCAAACTGTAAAGCAAAAGTTGATTTTGTGTTAGCGCAATTTTTATTGAATAAAGTTACAACTGTTCCTTTCGGGCTTACGATTTCCATAGTCAAATCTGAAAATCTATCATGTGTTACATTTACCGAAACGTTGACATTTGAAATAGATCCAGAAGAAGTGGGCACAGAAACCGTTCTATTTACATATACATTATCTCCTGTCGAATATCCGCCTCCAAAATTATAAGACGCGCAAGATGTCGAAACGGTGTATCCTACAGCAAAGGAGGCACTGTTGACAGCATAATAAATATTACCAACTGGCTCTATTAAAAGTCGGCAATTTGTAGAAGCTTCAATTTCTGACGGAACTAAGATAGTTTCTGTTCCATCATTTGGAGTATTGCCTGCTAAAACAATTGGGAATGTTGATCCGCCATCTAGAGATAATTTTATATTCACATTTGACGATCCTGGAAGTGTATTAGTGTTATTTACGCTCCAAGTTATGGTTTGTGCAGATTCTTTTGCCCATGCGATATCGCCTTCTTTTTGTGAAGTTACGGCAAATGGCCCAACTGCAGCAGTTACCGTTACAACCATCGCATCTGTATAGGTTTGTCCTTTTCCTTGTACCGCATTGTCTCTACCCGTAAGGGTAAAATTCATTGTTTTTCCAATAGAAGAAACAGATTCCCAAGTTGTAGTAAGCTGATTATTTAGTACTGAATTAAGAGCAGGCATATAACGGACTGGCGATGTTGTTGGCGTAAACGATC
Organism: Flavobacterium sp. ACN2; assembly: GCF_002303885.1. Classification (GTDB taxonomy): domain Bacteria; phylum Bacteroidota; class Bacteroidia; order Flavobacteriales; family Flavobacteriaceae; genus Flavobacterium. The sequence goes on from NZ_MRCM01000003.1 coordinate 331,772, forward strand.
TAAACATTGGCCCATCTCGTTTTGTTGGAGAAGGGAAACTACTATTTCCAAAAGCCGTTGTGGCACTATCATATTGCTCCCAAGTATAGGTTATCGTATTACCTTCAGGATCAGAACCCGTTCCGGTTAAAATAAACGGTGTACTAATTGGAATGGTATAATCTGGACCTGCATTTATAACAGGTGGATTATTATCGACTATAGGTGTTGAAACTGGACACGTTTTTCCAGCTAAATTATTTTGTATCTGATTGATGCTTGCATAAGAAAAATAAGAATCAGAATGATCCTGAACATTATAGCCATCTGTTACACCAGCGTATCCCATAATCGTAGAGCCACTTCCCGGTTCGTAGCATGCCCCCAGTCCTTCATTTGCATATGAAAAAGTATGCGTTGCCCCAAGTTGGTGCCCCATTTCGTGAGCAACAAAATCAATATCAAAATTATCTCCTTCTGGTTTTCCATCTGCTGGAGAGGTATAAGCACTACCCTTTCCAACAGAATTGCTAGGAGTTGGACTATCGCATACACAGCCAATACAACTGGCAAGTCCGCCTCCTCCAGAACCTCCAAACAAATGGCCAATATCGTAATTAGCCTCACCAATAACGCTAGTTAATGTTGTCTGAACTTCTTTCGGCCAAGTAGGATTATTGAGATCAGCACCTATTTTCGGAATAGAATAAGGATCTGCAGCAGCATCTGTATAAACAACAGCATCATTATTAGCAACTAAAATTAGTTCTACAGCAAGGTCTCTATTAAAAACGCCATTTACGCGAGTTAAAGTAGCATTCATTCCCGCTAAAGCGCCTTCTTTTGTACCGCCAAAATAGGCTGCGTACTCACCTGTACAAGATAATGCCAATCGAAGTGTTTTAAATTGTTTGGCGCTAGAAGTTGTTTTTGCAGTAGTCGTAGATTTATCATCCGAAATCGAATGGATTGTTTTACAATTCAAAAGCGCTCTTGAATCTGCATTGTCTGCCGACTTAAACAAAACATATTCTGATTTGTTATCAGGATTTTGTTCAATATATTCAGTTGGTTTTTCAGTTCTAAAAACCATTGTCTGCATACCGATTGGAGCAACACTAAAATAGATTTTTGCACTTTTATCATCTAATCCGCGACCTTCATAAGATCTAATTTGTGGATATTTCGCCTGTAATTCTGGATCAAAATTAGATGATTCCCAAACTGCAAAACGTTCTAGATTTCCATCAGTATTTGGAATTGTAATTTCTGATGTTGTATTTTTTGCCGTTTTGCTCGATGCCGAAACCAGTTTAGAACTTAGAAGATTGGCATTTAGCTTATAATATAATTTATTAGAACTCGCCCCATCTGCCTTTCTTGAAAGCGATGAAGAAGTTACTTTTTGCCATAAAGCATCTTGTGCATTAGCAGTGGCAAAACAAAAAATTAAAAATATATAAAGTAGTTGTTTTTTCATACCCTCAAAATATCGAATATCAAAATTACTTTAATTAATTTGAAATCATATTATCTATCCGACAATTATTGCTTTTTCGTCGACGAGTTGGCATTTTTTTACAAAAAGATAGATTATGCGTTAAAATTCGATTTGGCATAGCATTAAATTTAAAACAGAATAGTATAAATTTGCAGCATCTTAAATAATTTGTTTTGAAGCTCTTTCATTCTATAAACGATTTTCAGTCAACCAAGAAAACTATCTTAACTCTTGGTACCTTTGATGGTGTGCATATTGGTCATAAAAAAATTCTAGAACGAATTACTGAGAATACTGAAAACGGGAAATATGAAAGCCTGGTTCTTACCTTTTTTCCGCATCCGCGAATGGTTCTTCAAGAAAAATCTGAAATTAGATTACTGAATACGATTGGCGAAAAAATAAAACTTTTGAAAGCAACAGGTATTGAAAACTTAGTTGTTCATCCTTTTAACGAAAGTTTTTCAAGACTAACAGCCGAAGAATTTGTTCGCACTATTTTGGTTGAGAAATTTCAGATTCAAAAAATTATTATTGGGCATGATCACCGTTTTGGCCGTAATAGAACTGCCAACATTGATGATTTAATTGCTTTTGGAATTGAATACGGATTTGAAGTAGAACAAATTTCTGCAGAAGAAATCCAAGATGTTTCGGTAAGTTCGACCAAAATTAGAAAGGCTTTAAATGAAGGAAACATGGCTTTGGCCAACGAGTATTTAGGCTATAACTATTTCTTGAACGGAACTATTGTGAAAGGAAAACAATTGGGACGAACAATTGGATTTCCTACAGCTAACATTAACATTGAAGAAGATTACAAACTAATACCAAAAATCGGTGTCTATGTTGTAAAAGCGACCATAAATAACGAAAGTCTTTTTGGTATGATGAATATTGGATTTAATCCAACGGTTAATGGCGAAAAACAAACTATCGAAGTTCACTTGTTTAATTTTGATAAAGACATTTACGATCAAAACATCGAAGTTTCTTTGCTTCATTACATTCGCGATGAGCAGAAATTTAGTTCGGTAGATGCCTTAAAAGCACAGCTTCATCAGGATAAAATGGAATCTTTGGCTTTTATAGATTCTTCTCTAAAAAATCAGACTGTATAGTTTTTAGCGTTTTTAAATCATCGTAGTTATTTTTTTAGTAAATTTGATAGAACACTGTTTTTCAAATATTTACTATTAACTTCTAAAATATAACCACTATGAAATTACCTAAAGAAATTACCAACGGTTTTTTGATTTTCCTCGGAATTGGCATTTATTTTTTATTAATGAATGTATTAGGTTTAGCGCATTTGTTTTATTTGAGAACACTCAACGTTTTCTTTATATTCTGGGGGGTTAACAGGACAATGCAGATGAACCTACAGGAAGGAGAAACCAATTTTCTATCGAATGCTATTTCTGCAATGACCACTTCTGTGGTTGGTGTATCTATGAGTGTATTTGGCTTATTAGTTTATAGTTACGCTCGAGGCGGAGATGCTTACGTAAGAACTTTGTCTGAAACTTTCATGTTTGGAGGAAATCCATCAGTACCAACTTATTGTATTTGTTTATTATTTGAAGGAATTGCTTCTTCTGTAATTGTTACTTTAATGATGATGCTGTATTGGAATAACAAATATGCAGCCGATTAATCTGAAACTGCTGCAAAATTTTTACGGAAATCACTTTTTATAAATGCCTCTTTTGAGCATCGATTAGATTAAAAATTTTAGTCAATAGAGATCTTAATTCTCAATAAATATTTTTAAATTGCTTGTAGCAGAGAGTTATAAGCAATTTTTTTATTTATAAAGAATGAAATTAAAACAAATTGAAAGGGTAAAAAAAATCTCAAAAGAAGAGTTTATTTCCCAATATGTAAAAAAACAAATTCCTGTTGTTATCGAAGAATTGACCGAAGACTGGCCAGCTTATAACAAATGGAAATTATCTTATATGAAAGAAATCGCAGGAGATTTGGTCGTTCCTTTATACGACGACAGACCTGTAAATCACGAAGACGGATTCAACGAGGCGCATACCACAATGAAAATGAGCGATTACATCGAGTTACTACAAGAAAAACCTACTAATTATCGTATTTTTCTTTACAACTTAATGAAACAGGTTCCTTCGTTAAAAAACGACTTTTTATGGCCAGAAATTGGTTTAAAATTAGTCAAGCAAATGCCGATGTTGTTTTTTGGCGGTGAAAATTCGAAAGTGTTTATGCATTATGATATTGACTATTCGAATATTCTTCATTTTCATTTTCACGGAGAAAAACAATGTATGATTTTCCCTCCTAGCCAATCAAAATTTATGTATAAAGTTCCTCATGCATTAATTTCGAGAGAAGATATAGATTTTGACCATCCAGATTATGAAAAATTTCCAGCGCTCAAAAATGCCGAAGGCTATATTACCAATCTAAAACATGGAGAGATGCTTTACATGCCCGAAGGATATTGGCATTATATGAAATATCTAACGCCAGGATTTTCTATGAGTTTGAGATCGTTTCCAAAAAACATTGTCAATTTATCGAAAGCAGCATACAATGTTTTTATTATGCGTCATTTTGATATTATGATGCGAAAAATTCAAGGCCAAAAATGGATTGACTATAAAAACGAAAAAGCGATTACCAATACGCATCAAAATTTACAGCGTACTGCCTAATAAATGTAAAAAGCGGTTGATTAACTCAACCGCTTTTTTTTATTTACCTGAAGACTATTTTTCTTGTCATTGTATTTCCATTATCTAAAGTGATTTTAACCAATAAAACTTGAGGGCCCGATTGAAAATTTGGAATGAGCCATTCTTTACTTTCAATTTGTTTTTTGCGATATAACAATTTGCCTCCCGCATCATAAATAGCGACTTCGTCCAGATTTTCCTGCTCAGGCATAGATTGCAATCTGATGTTTTTATCTTTAACCGAAACAAAAACCCTCTTATCTTGATTTTCAAAATCTTCGTTTCCTAAAGGTTTGCCACCATTTGGATTTGTATAACGCAATACAAATCGGTCTAGAAAAGTTCCTGGCGCAGAGATAAAGGTATATCCTCCAGATTTAAGGTTATGTACCGTGTTTGTTACCTTATCGTGCAAAAATATATCGTTATTGGCCAAATCTCCATCTGTATGATCTATAGCAATTGTAAAAGCACCTTCTTTAATAGTCGATTTATATCCTAACGGAATTGTATCAGTTACCACAAAAGGTACCGCTCGCCCTTGAATAACTAATTTTTTACCGTCATTGATACTATAAAAATCAACATAAGGATTTGCATTCATTGTTACAGCATCGTAATTAAAATCAAATAAGTTTGTTGCTCCCGTTATGTATCCGACAAGCAATTGTTTAAAAGCTCCTTCTGTATTTGTAAAATTTAACCAGACACGATGTTTTTCTACAACCTCTGTTTTCGCAGATTTATAAAACTGACTATTAGAATTAGGAACTCTCATCGAATTTGTAAAAACACCTCTTTGTCCTGTTCTTGCTTTTGCAAAAAACCCTTGCCCAGCAGCAATGTAACCTTTTAATGGCTCTTGATTTCCAGGCGATGGCGCACCAATACCAGTTAAGTTACCAACTGTAGTATCTCCCGATAAATTATAAATGGCATAATCATCGTTTGTATAAGTATAGGTATTACCTCCTGGCACAGTTATTTTTGGAGGTGTATTATGTGTCCAAAAAAATAGCGTTCCATAAAAATTAGCAGCATTATCATGAATAAACTCATCTGCATAAATTGCCGATGGATATGGATTTCCAAAAAAACAAAACTTTTCGGGACCCGCTACAGGACCTTGGATTGTTCCATTATTTGGCACCCCAACAAATTCGCCTGTAAAAACACTTGGCGTTCCCGTCTGAAAAGACTGCGGACCTCTAATGCTATAACCTCTTCCTGGTTCCATTGTCATTGTACCGTACAAATTGGTTGCCCATTTAAAATCGGAAGTCCAATAAAAATACTTATCGAATAGCGTTTCTGAAGAAAATTCATTCATTGTAATATCTGCAACGGGAGAAGACCAATAGGTAAGATCAAATCGTCTTACAGATGTTTTTCTTCTGTAAGTTATATTTCCAGTATTATTGACATCGGCAACCTGAACCAAACTTGAGTTATTTTCAAAAATCAAAACCCCATTACCCAATACACTGACTTCATTTGTCACCGTTAAAGAATTTGTTTCTTCTACAATTAATGATCCATTATTTTCAATCGTTAATCTACTCGCAAAAAAACTTCCATTGGTTCCAGAAATAATAGGATCAACACCTACATCTGGAATGTCTATACAGTCAGAAGCAATAGGAACCCCTACTGGCGTCCAATTTGCAGGATCACCCCAATTGGCACTCGCAATTCCATTCCATACTTTAGTAACAAAAGCATTTATTGTAATTGGTGTTACTTCTGATTCGCAGCCCGATGTATTATTTCTCACTTGCACATTGTAACCTCCGGAAGACAAACCTGTAAATATTCCCGAAGTATTACTAAAATCTATTCCATCAACACTATACGTATATCCTGTTCCAGATGAAGGCGAAGTGACCGTGATAACACCCGTATTATTGATACAGCTTGGCTGTTGTGTTACTGAAGCAGTTGGCGCAACTGAAATTGCATTTACAGTTAAAGAAACATTTTGAGTAGAAGGACACCCATTTGATGTTGTAATGGTCATTATACCATTGTAAGTACCTGCTGTCGTATTTGCCGGAACATTCACATTTATAATATCTCCTGATCCAGAACTAAAAGGAAACGGTGTCGCTCCTTGATCTGTCAATGCAATCCAATCGATTTCATAACTAACTGGAGAACCCGTAGTAGAATTGTAACTTAAAGTAGTCGTCTGCGCTGATGAACTTTGACAAACTGGAGTAAAAACCCCTGCAGTACTTATTGTTGGAACGGCATTAATCGTTAAAGAAACGGCTTGAGTTGCCAAACATCCATTTGACGTAAAAATTGTCATTACTCCACTGTAATTTCCCGCTGGTGTATTTGCTGGAACAATAATATTATTGATATTTCCTCCTCCCGAATCGAAAGAAAAAGCAGTAGTTATTTGATCATTCAATAATGCCCAGTCTATAGAATAGCTAATTGGTGATCCTGTTACAGCAGAATAGGGCAGAAAAGCTGTTTGCTCTGATGCATTTTGACAAATTGGAAGTAAATTTCCTGATGTTGTAATTGTTGGAACTGGATTAACTGTTATCGTAAAATTATTGCCTGTCGAAATACAGCCAGCTGCATTAGAAACTGTTAAAGTTCCTGTATAAGTTCCCGCCGCCGTATTTGCAGGTATAGGGATATTGATTGAGTTTGCTGGCAAGGCCGCATTTGTAACTGCTGCGAAAGTATTTGCCGGACTGGCATTCCACGTAATGCTATAAGTCGTCGGTGCATTTGTAACAGCACTGTAAGGCAAAGTAGTGCTTTGTGCACTTGTACTTGCGCATACTGCAGTAGTAGCTCCTAATGTTATTGTTGGCAATGGGTTTACGATAACGGTAAAATTATTTGCTGATGACACGCATCCGTTTGCATTGCTTACCGTTAAAGTTCCTGTATAAGTTCCCGCCGCCGTATTTGCAGGTATAGGGATATTGATTGAGTTTGCTGGCAAGGCCGCATTTGTAACTGCTGCGAAAGTATTTGCCGGACTGGCATTCCACGTAATGCTGTAGGTCGTCGGTGCATTTGTAACAGCACTGTAAGGCAAAGTAGTGCTTTGTGTACTTGCACTTGCGCATACTGCAGTAGTAGCACCTAATGTTATGGTCGGCAATGGGTTTACGGTAACGGTAAAATTGTTTGCTGATGACACGCATCCGTTTGCATTGCTTACCGTTAAAGTTCCTGTATAAGTTCCCGCCGCCGTATTTGCAGGTATAGGGATATTGATTGAGTTTGCTGGCAAGGCCGCATTTGTAACTGCTGCGAAAGTATTTGCCGGACTGGCATTCCACGTAATGCTGTAGGTCGTTGGTGCGTTTGTCACAGCACTATAAGGCAATGTTGTGCTCTGCGCGCTTGTACTTGCGCATACTGCGGTAGTGGCTCCCAATGTTATGGTCGGCAATGGATTGACAGTTATAGTAAAATTTGTTGGAGCCGCAGACACGCACCCAGCCGCATTACGAACCGTTAGCGATCCTGTATATGTCCCACCTACAGTTCCAGCAGGAACAGCAATACTTATTGAATTTGCTGGCAAGGTCGCATTTGTAACTGGTGCGAAAGTATTTGCAGGATTTGCACTCCATGTTATACTGTAGTTTGTTGGTGCATTCGTAACTGCCGAATAAGGCAATGTTACATTTTGCAAACTAGCGCTCTCACACACAGCTGTAGTTGAGCCTAAAGTTATTGTTGGCAGCGGATTGACAATAACTGTAAAATTATTTGCCAAAGACGTACATCCAGATCCAACTGCGTTTTTAACAGTCAATGTACCAGTATATGTTCCGGCGGCAGTATTTGCAGGTATCGGAATACTAATCGAACCTGCTGGCAATGTCGCATTTGTAACTGGCGCGAAAGTATTCGCCGGACTGGTATTCCACGTAATGCTGTATGTCGTTGGTGCATTTGTGACAGCACTATAAGGCAAAGTAGTGCTTTGTGCACTTGTACTTGCACATACCGCAGTAGTGGCTCCCAAAGTTATTGTAGGTAACGGATTTACAGTTATAGTAAAATTTGTTGGAGCCGCAGACACACACCCAGCCGCATTGCGAACCGTTAGCGATCCTGTATATGTCCCACTAGCAGTTCCAGCAGGAACAGCAATACTTATTGAATTTGCTGGCAAAGCAGCATTTGTAACTGGTGCGAAAGTATTTGCAGGATTTGCACTCCACGTAATGCTGTAAGTCGTTGGCGCATTCGTAACTGCCGAATAAGGTAATGTTACATTTTGCAAACTAGCGCTCTCACACACAGCCGTAGTTGAGCCTAAAGTTATTGTCGGCTGAGCACTAACTACGATATTGACAGCATTATTCGCACTAATAGGTGAAGTACAATCTACTGAAGTTAAAGAAGTAACTGTAATAGTGCTACTTCCTAAAGCAGTCAATCCCCTTGCGGTAAAACTTCCAGATCCGGCAGCCCCAACTACCATTGTTTCTGTTAGTCCTGCCGCATTGGGTAGACTTCTATTGTACGTTACTGTGTATGTACCAGCCGGCAGACTAGCCGCTGACCCCGTTAATTGTACTTGTGTGGTTGTTCCTGTACAAACATTTGGCGCTGATATTCCAGTTAAACTATATTGTTTACAAGTATATGTAATGTTAACTTGACCTCTGGCACCACTTCCTCCATTATATAAAGTTGATGGAGTTAATAAATTTAAGGAACTAGCCGCTCCAGAACCCCCTCCTCCAAATTCCTGTCCAGGCTTTCCTGCACCATTTGCTCCCAAAAGACTAGCATAACCAAGTCCTCCTGCTCCTCCTTTTTGTGGTCCTTGATTGGCGGCATTACCACCATTTCCAGAGGAAAGCGCTAAATTTAGTAAACTATTATATCCTATTCCCGAAGCTCCTCCATTTGTCATCGTTATACTTCCTATAGTACCAGTAGTTGCAGGTGTCGCACCAGGCGGAGTATCTCCTGTAGTTGGAAGATTAGCCGTACCTCCTGCACCCCCTGGCGCGAAAAAAACTCCTTGAAAACCGGTTATATAAGATGCTCCCCCACCGGTTCCATTTCCTGTTCCTCCTGCGCCTGGAAGACCAACAATGACATTCAAAGTTGATGCTGTTATTCCTGTAATTTTTCCTAAAGCATATGCACCTCCTCCTCCTCCAGGAGCACCTCTTCCCCATCCGCTACCACCTTGAGCTGCACCTCCAGCTCCTCCTGCACCCCAAGCTTCAACAGTAACTTCGTCCATACCTGCAGGAAGAGGGAAAGAAGGATTACTAGCTGGAACTGAATGTACTAAAGTTTGTGCTTTTGACGTGGTATAGAAGATTGATAAAACTAAAACCAGCAGAATTCTTAATCCTCTACTTGATTTTAATGGTTTCCCAATATAAGTCATTAAAGATAAAAAGCTGAAGAAACTCAGCGTAGTAAGTAAATCTTTTTTCATCTTGTGGCATTTTAGTAATTGAAAAATAAATTCAAACTCAAAACATCATTAATTGCAAAATGAAAAAGAGAAATTCTTTAAGGCCATACCAACAAGACTGAGTCTTTATATAGAATTAATGAAGCGCTCCAATTTTACAATCAACTTAAGGCAGATAAAACACCGTTTTTGAAACTGTGCTTTTTGAAGAAAAAAAATCAAATCATTGGCTTATAGAAAAGTATTTAATCGATAAAAAAAGCATTTCATCGACAAAAACCAACTACAAGGTACGATTTTATTTACGCATAAATTCCTAATGTAGTATTAAACCCATAATTTTAACACTAAAAACTCAAAAAACATAAAAAATAAGAAAAAACTGTTAATTTAAAAACAAGACATTGATTTTCAAGATATTAACCAAAGAAAAAAAGCAATTAGATACGATTTCTATTCGGTCTTTAAAAAATGACTTTTTTTGAAGCCGATTTGCCATTTTCGAAAATGACTTTTACTAATAAAACCTGATGAGAAGAGAACAAGTTTTCGATCGAGACTTTTTGGGTTTCAAGCTGATCTATTCTATACAGTAGATTTCCTAAAACATCAAATATTAGTACCTCTTTCATTAGTTCAGCTAGAGATTCAATATGTATATTATGGTTTTTAACAGATACTAAAATATCCTTCGAGAGGTTATCAGAAATATTGTTTCGTAAAGTTGCATTAATGTAAATTATAGAAAAACGATCATTAAAGGTTCCTACTTCAGAATCAAACTGATAGGAACTTTCAGAAATATTATGTGTTTTATTTAATTTTTTATCGACTAGAAAGATAGGCTTATCATTAAAAAAATCATCTTTATGATCTATCTCAATTTTTAAATTATCACTAACTGCAGTTTTATAACCTATAGCTATTGAATCGCTTTCTAAAAAAGGCAATTCACGGCCTTGGATTACTAATTTTTTATTTTCTATTATACTATAAAAATCCAATGGCATTCCTGAACTTAAATATTCTGCATCATAATTCAGATCTAAAGAATTTGAAGCGCCTGATGCATATCCTAGTAAAATCTGTTTGAATTCATTTTCATTGTTTTTAATATTTAACCAAAACCTAGACTTTTCGGCAACAGATTTTACTTGTGAGCTTGGAACTGGTCGAAAAAAAGAAGTATTTCTATCTCGAACTTTCATACTATTTCTAAATTCTAAAGTGCCTGTTAGATTGCTTTTTACAAAAAAGGCCTGTCCCGACGCAATTGTACCATCTGGCGCATCATTACTAACTCCAGAACTTAAAACTGAGCTTGTGCCAACACCTCCTAATAAATTGTAAACTGCATAATCATCATTAGTATATCGATAGGTATTAGTTCCTGGAATTGTAATTCTAGGCGGAGTGTTATGTGTCCAGAAGTATAATGCTCCCTTTGTTTTCGGAGCATTTTCTCTTAAGAAATCATCTGCACTTATGGCACATGGATATGGATTACCAACTAAATAAAACCTATCTGGGGCAATCAACTCAACTTCTATTTTACCATTGTTTGGAATTCCTTTGAAAACACCTTCAAATATCGCTCGCTCTGTAGTAGAAAAACTTTGCGGAGCTCTAATACTGTAGCCACGACCAGAAGTCATAGTCATGCTTCCGTAAAGGTTTGTTTTCCATCCTAAAGTGGAATCGTGCCAGAAATATTTATCAAAAAGGGTTTCGGATGAAAAATCATGCAATGTCATATCGGCTACTGGTGAAGACCAATAGGTAAGGTCAAATCGAATTACTGGTTTTGTTTTTCTTTTTAAATGAATGATTCCTGTGTTTACTATGTCATCATCCTCTTGATATAAACTAGCAGAATCTTCTAAAACAAGTATTCCTTTACCGGTGTAAGCAAACTCAATTCCTAATGTATTTTTTTCAAGTAACGTAACCGTTTTATCTTGTTCAATATTGCATCCGCATATATTAGCTGTTTTCAAGTTTGGAAAACTTTCTTTAAAGTAAACGTCTTTTCCCGCAGAAGGATAACCATTCGACCACGAAACTCCATCCCAAGTTGTGGTATTAACGCAAAGTTTTAAGCGGGCAATTCTATGTTTTGAAATGCCAGAAACAGAATTAAAATTACCACCAATCATCAATCTATAATCTTCATCAAATTTCATTGCAAACAGCGTATTATTTGATGGCGCCGCAAAAGAATTATCATACGATCCTGAAGGCAATAAACGAATCAATCTAGAAGAAGCAATAGTATTATATGTGCCTGAAAAACTTCCTCCTACCAAAATTCTATCGTCTGGCTGCACTAAAATAGCACGAACATCTCCTTTACTGAAGCCAGTGCCTGATTGGAATGTAGTATCGAGACTTCCATCACTATTTAATCGAAGAATTCGTTTTTGTGAAACCTTATTAAAAGTCAAAAAAGAACCTCCAACTATAATCTTATTGGATTGAAGTGCAATTGCATAAACATATTTATCAAAACCCTCTTTTATATTAAAGCTAGCATCAATACTTCCATCTTGATTTAGTCTTACCAAACCTGCAAAAGTCATATCATTAAAAGTTTTAAAATGACCTCCAACCAATATCTTTCCATCTTCTTGCACGACTAGACTTTCTATTATACTGTCTGCACCTAAACCAACATTAAAATTTGGATCTTTTGTTCCGTCTGGAAGAATTCGGACGATTCTATTAGCGCTAACAGTATTATATTTAGTAAATGCTCCTGCCACAATTATTTTTTGATCGGACTGAATTGCCATCGTATACACTTGTGCATTAAATCCGTCGCCAGCGTTAAATGAATTATCAATTTCTCCATTTACCAATATTCTAACAATACGATTCTGAGTAAGATCATTGTACTTTGTAAAATTACCTCCTAAAACAATCTTTCCATCACTTTGAAGTACAGTAGTTTTAATTACATTATTGCTTCCAGAATTTGTGGCGTTAAAAGCTGGATCGATCGCTCCGTTTTCTAATAAGCAAACCATTTTGGGAGCAGCAACTCCATTAAAGGTTTTAAAATTTCCGCCAACTATTATCTTTCTGTTTGGAAGAGGCAGGATACTAAAAACAGAGTTGTCAAATCCTACTCCAGAAGCCAAATAGGAAATATCGTGTTCTCCTTCACTATTAATTTTTGCTAACCTGCCCTGATTTTGGCCGTTAAAAACAGCGAAAGAACCTCCTACAAACCAACAATCCTCTTCATCAAATTCTAAAGCTAGAACTGAGGCAGAAGCAGGTCCTGCACCGATATCAAAATTAGGTTTTACGCTACCATCAGATTGTAGAAAAATTAATCTTATCACTTCGGTTTTATTGTAATATCCGGTAAAAGAACCGCCTACCATAATATCGCCATTCTTATTAATTCTGATTGTCTGAACTCCCTCTTTGCTGAAACCTGAACCAGTTGAGAAGCTTTCATCTTTAGTTCCGTCTTCATTTAAGCGAATAATTCTATTCGCTTCAACATTATCAAAAAAAGTAAAATTACCGCCTAAAATCATTTTACCATCAGACTGTAAGGCAATTGCATTAATATCATCATTGAATCCAGCGCCAGTATTAAAACTGGAATCAAAGGTCCCATTAGAGTTTAAACGAATTATTCTGTTGGCAGAAATGCCATTAAAAGTGGTAAAATTACCTGTAAGGATGATTCTCTGGTCTGATAAAACTTTTACTTGTGTAACATTTAATGCGGATCCAGAACCGGTAAGAAATGTAGAATCGATCGTTCCGTTTGGCAATAAACGTACTACTCTGTTTACTGTACCATTATTATATTTTGCAAAGCTGCCAACTATAATTATTTTACCATCTGACTGTAAAGCAATATCATATACAATGCCTGTAGCTGCTCCAATTGTGATATCAAAAGTAGCATCATAAGAACCGTCTTCATTTAAACGAATTAATCTTCCAGCTTTAATTCCGTTGTAACTTGTAAAATTTCCTCCAACAATAATTTTTCCATCGGCTTGTACACAAGAGGCATAAATTTTACCATTAAAACCTGTTCCTGTATTGAAACTTTCGTCTATAGATCCGTTTGGATTTAATCGAGTAAGGTAGGAAACCGCTGTGCCATTCAAACTCAAATAATCGCCACCAACCAGCAAAGCACCTTCTTTTTGAAGAAGAAGCGTTCGAACACTATTATCAAATCCATCCCCATTTTGGCCATCATCTAAAACGTTAAACGAACTGTCAACTTTGCCTTGTTGCGAGAAAAGCGTTTGAGCTGACATTAAAACTAGCATTAACGAATAAAATATATTTTTAATCAAAACGGCGCAATTAAAGTTTAAAAATTGTAAGAATTAAACTAAATTATAAAGCCATAATTAAAAACACAATACCAAGATTTAGGGATTTTTTCTAACTAAACCACTCTGCACTGAAAGTGCAGAGGTTTGTTTGACGAGAGACTGAAAGTCTCTCAACTTTGAAAACTATTATCAATACTAAAAAGTCAAAAAATTAAATTTTTTCGCATTACTAAAAGTACTGCAATAAATTGCAGGGTTTTAAACCCCGATCTGAGACCAATAAAAAAAGCCCATTCTTTAATAAAAAAATGGGCTTTTGAAGAAATATTATTTTTTATTACAAATTAGAAAAAATCACTTTTTTAGTAATAGTAGAACCATTTTCTAAAGTTACTTTAACTAATAAAACCTGATCACTAGACTGTAAATTTGTAATCTGCAATTCTGATGAACTCACTTTGTTTTTGCTGTATATTAACTGAGCGCCAACGTTGAAAATAGTAACATCTTTGATGGTTTCTTTAGAACAAGTAATAGTAACTATTTTGTTTTTTACAGAAATTAAGACACTGTTTTCAAGATTTTCTAGATCATCTGTACCTAATGTTTTACCTGTATAACGAAGGACAAAACGATCGGTAAAAGTTCCAACTAATGTACTGAATGTATAGTTTTCGTTACGTAAATTAATTGTTTTTCCTGTAGTTTTATCTTCTAGGTAAACTTCTTGCTTATTAAAGAATCCATCTCCATGATCTAATCCGATCGTAAAATCTCCTGCAACAGTCGTTTTGTAACCTAACGGAACTAAGTCGGTATTTTCAAAAGGCAGAGCACGTCCTTGAATAGTTAATTTCTTTGTTTCGTTTAAACTATAAAAATCAAGATAAGAGTTACCTGAAATTGTAGGAGCGTCATAATTAAAATCTACGTTATTAGTAGCGCCCTCAATATAACCAACTAATATTTGTTTGAAAGCACCTTCGCTATTTACCATATTTAACCAAATACGATTTCTTTCAATGCTTTTACTTTTACTAGCTACTTTAAAGAAGCTACCATTAACTGATGAACCTCTACGCATATCATTGTTAAAGTGTATTTCAGTCGTTTTTGGTCTAGCAAAAAATCCCTGACCCGCGGCTATAAATCCGTCAAATGTTTTTGTTCCACCAACAACTGTACCTCCTGAAGCAGTATAAACTACATAATCATTACTTGTATAACGATAGGTATTCTCCCCTGGTGCTTTAGTTGGAGGAGCAACGTGAGTCCAGAAATAAAGTGCACCTAATTGATCAGCATTAGCATCCCACAATGCATCTACATCGATCGCAGATGGATAAGGATTTCCTAATAAAAACCATTTATCTGGAACCACTGATGGTACCGTTATATCACCATTGTTTGGTCTTCCTTTAAATTCTCCAGTAAAGTTAGCAGCGGTTTGACTGTCAAAAGACTGTGGTCCTCTAATGCTATATCCTTTTCCAGGTTCCATTTCCGCCATTCCGTACATATTAGTTGCCCAGCCTCCAGTAGGGCTATAAGTGAAGAACTTATCGAAAAGAGTTTCCGATGACAAATCCTTCATTTTAAAAGTATCTGGTTCTCCAGTAACTGGACTTGACCAGTAAGTCAAATCGAAACGGTTTATTTTAGTTGTTCTTTTATAAACAATATCACCATCATTTTTCACATTAGTAGTCTGTAATAGACTTGAACCATTTTCAAACACTAATTTACCATTACTTGTCACTTTATTTGTGATTGTCAGAGTTACTCCATCTGGGATAATTACATTTGATGTCGAAGTAATAGTTAAAGAACATGCCTGTATATTTGGTTTCGCAATTGTAAAAGGCTGATGACTTGCTGTAACATATGAAATCGTAACGCTTTTACTTCCGTCCGGTTCTCCATTTGTCCATCCTGTCGCATCCCATTCTGTATTAGAGCTTGTATCTGTTATTGTGACAGTAGCTGGACTTGAAGTACAACCTGTAGTATTATCTGTAACAGTAAAACTATATGTGTCTGCTGCTAAATCTTGAATAGCTAAAGAAGCACCTGGCCCAGGATAACTTTTTGGCAGAGTCGTTGCTCCTGTTTGATTAACAGTCCAGTCTCCTGATAAACCTGTTACTGTTATGCTTCCTAAAGTATTACATGCAGCATCGTGGTTTTTTGTAATTGTTGGGGCTGTAGGTAATGGTTTTACCGTGATTGTTCCAGAAAGTGTAACAGTTGCACAATTGCCTTGCAACGCAACAGTATAATTATAAGGGCTTGCAGAACTTACATTTGGGGTTCCGCTAATTCTAAAAACACTTCCTGACCATGTTATATTAAGTCCAGTTGGAAAACCGGAAATCGCAACTAAAGTTCCTCCAGTAGTCGCATAAGTAATGTCTGTGATTGCTGAGTTAAAACATATAGATTGTGCATCTGTACCTGTCGCAGAAGTTAAGGTAATTGTATTGGTAATTGGAGTAAGTGTTGCTGTAGTACGAGCTGTACTAGTTCCGCAGCCATTTGTTGCTGTTACTGAAACAGTTCCTGCTCCAGTTCCGATTGTAATGGTTGCTGATGCCGTATTTGCTCCTGCTGTCACTGACCAGCCTGTTCCTGTCACAGACCAAGTGTATGATGTTGCGCCAGAAACTGGTGTTATACTGAATGCATTATTGGTTGATCCTGCACATATGCTACTAGGCTGGGTGATAGTTCCCGGCTGTGATGGTATCGTTGTAGGAGTGATATTTAAAGTCTGTGCTGCACTGGTTCCGCAAGCATTTGTTGCCGTTACTGAAACAGTTCCTGCTCCAGTTCCAATTGTAATGGTTGCTGATGCCGTATTTCCTCCAGCTGTCACTGACCAGCCTGTTCCTGTTACTGACCATGTATAAGAAACTGCTCTTGCAACTGCTGCTACACTGAACGTGTTATTTGTTGATCCGGCACATATATTAGCAGGCACGCTAATGGTTCCAGGTTGTGGTGGTGTTGACGAACTTGCGCTTATCCTAACAACATTACTTGGTGCATAGGTACATCCTGAACTTCCACTTATACTTACCAATCGTCTATAGTATATTACATTATTTGCTGTTATTGACGGTGGAGAGTAATTTCTTGAAGTTCCAGATGTATTGATATTATTAAAAGAAACTCCATCTGTTGAGGATTGCCATTGAAAACTTAATTGAGGGTTTTGTAAATTAGGATCCCCCGAACTATATTGAAGTGATCCAACAATCTGTCCAGGCGTATTAGCTCCAGTTCCACAAAAATCAACCGTTGCTGGAGCTGTTATAGTATTGCTATTGGTATCAAATGGCACCATCGTAAAAGTTACTGAATTCGCATCATCATTCTCATAATAGTCAAATATTAAATCATCATCGCCATCCAAATTTACAACAACATTACTATATGTTGTTGAGGCTTGCTCTACCCATCTATCTAAAATATTTGTTCCGTTTAAATATAGTCGAACTCCATCATCTCCACTAACAGTAATCATGTAACAACCTCTTTTTGTTGTTTTCATTTTATGTCGTACTGCAAAGCCCTGTGTATAAACCTGCCCTCTATTTACTCCTCCTGACATAAATGGAAAACAGTTATACGACCCACCAAAATTTTCAGATATAGACTCTGTGTTTACATTATAATATCCCAAATATGTAAATGAAGTTGGCTGCCTTCCTCCTGCACTATAAACATGAGCTACCCAATTATCCGTTCCATAACTATTTTCATCATCTTGCGTATTTCCGATAGCCGTTTGAGTCATCGTAAGAGTATTTGAACTTGCATCATTTGTACTTCCACAAGAAGTTCCTCTTAATAGTAGAACTCTAACTCTTCCAGATACCAATGGTGTGAAATCTACAGTAGTAGTGTTAGTTGCTGATGCTCCAGTTAAAAACGCATTACCAGCCGCATCATCAAAAACACCTAGATATTCAGTACCATTACTACCCGATCCACTCCAAACACTTGGTATCCTAAAACGATACGTGGAACCTTTTATTACGTTAACAACAACGTATTGCTGAGCTCTCAGTGATTGCGTAAAATTTGTAGTGTTTGTACAGAAAGTATATTCTGAAGATCCCACTCTTGTCGTAGTAAAAGAAGGATACGAACTACATTGCCCAAAAACGGCAGAATGCAAAAAAATGAAGAATAAAAACGAGTAAAGTAATTTTCTCATCATATAACAGTAGGTATTTGTTTGTAAATTTGTTTTTGGTTGCTTAAAGCAAAAAAGGCATTTCTTTCAAAAAGAACAATGTTCTTTAGGTAATTCACTGAACCCTAAAATGTTAAATTCTGGCATCTTAGGCCGAAATTTTAAAATGTTAAAATTCCGTACAAAAATATTTAAATTAGCCTAATACACAAGGTTATAATTTATTTCTTTTTATAAAATATTAACAAATTTTAGAATTATTTTATAACAAATCGAGCATAATCGAATTTAAACGTTAAAACGAATGAAAAACCCGACGAACAGCACTTTCACCATCAAAGAAGCTTTACAAAAGCTAGAGCACTTTTGTGCTTACCAAGAGCGGTATCATGATGAAGTTGTGGCTAAATTATACAGCTTAAAAATGACTCGTGATGAGATTGATACTGTTGTGGTCCAGCTAATTGAAGGGAATTTCTTGAACGAGACTCGCTTTGCTTGCAGCTTCGCAAGAGGCAAACACAGAATTAAACATTGGGGTAAAATCAGAATTACAAATGAATTGAAAGCAAGAAATATTTCTTCAACTAATATTAATTTGGCTCTGAAAGAAATTTCTTCTGAAGAATATTTTGAAACTTTTGAAAATCTTGCGGAAAGATCTTGGAATTCTATTTCTGAAACCAATCTTCTCAAAAAACGTAAAAAATTTTGTGACTACCTGCTCCGAAGAGGTTATGAAAGTAATTTAGTTTACGAAAAAGCAAAAGAATTAGAAGAGAACTAAGTTCATTTTCAGCACTACAAAAAAAAGAATATTTGCAACTTTCTTAAAATTCTTAAAATTTCCCTACCCCTTTTGAAAGACTTAAAAACCACATTCTCTTCAGTTATAAATTATTCCGTTTTTGAAGAATTTATCGCAAATCTGACGTTTTTTAGTCTAAAAACTCAAAAAGTAGTCTTTAAAAACCTCATATTTTGCGAATATTCTTATAATATTTTTCATGATTTTATAAGAATATTTGCCGAACATTAAAATTTTTAATGTAGTTCATCGACTATTTTAACAATTCATCGATTAAATGGGGGTTCCCAAAACCCTAACAAATTCTAGCTCGTAGATGTATATATCTTTGCGCGGTTCGAAAAGTCTTATGCCAGCATAACAAATTGATAGAAAACATTTAGCATGAAAAAAACTTTACTTTTACTTTTGTTTTTATTGCCTTTTTTGGGAGTTTCTCAAGTTAATTTAGTCAAATGGGATGATCCATCTGGCGCTACAACTGCCAGTGTTACCCCAGCATACAGTAATGCAGTATCTGCTGAAGACCTAAGCTGGAATGGAATCGCATTTAATCCTTCACAATGGGAAGGTTTTAAAGGAAGTTCTTGGCCATTTTCTTTTAGCATAGATGAAAATAAATACTTTCAGGTTACAGTATCTGCTAAAACTGGATACAAAATAAAGCTTGGAGCTTACAATTTTACCTACAGAGGAGACGGTAATTTGTATGTAAAAAGGTATCAAGTACGCTATTCTAAAGATAATTTCGCTACTAGCACTTTATTACTTGACGAACCAACTCAAGCTGGCAAAGTAAACAAGTCAATAGATTTATCTAAAATAACTCTTTACGCTGGAGAAAAATTAACGCTTCGTATTTACGGTTACAAATTACAATCGGGTAAAGACAATAATTCGCCTTTATTCTTAATCAATCGTAATACTGCTACAGAAGCAGGAAACACAAGCCCAACAATTACTGGAACAGTTTCTGCTTATGATCCAACTGTTTTAAATGCAAATGATGATCTTGTAACTACACAAGAAAAACGTGCTATTTCATTTAATCCGTTGACGAATGATACTAATACCGCTGGTGCAACTATAACTTTTACGCAACCATCAACAGCCGAAGGAACAGTTAGCAGAAATGGAAACATCTTTACATTTACTCCTGCAACAAATTTTAAGGGAACATCAACATTTACTTATACACTAACAAATGGAGCCAGAACCTCTACGGCCAATGTAGTTGTATATGTAACAGATCTAAGTCCAAAATTAATTATTTGGAATGGCATATTAGCTCAAACAAAAGCAGTTGTAACCGACCCTAACATAATTGGAAATGATATTACTGGAACTGGGTTTGAATTTATTACCAACAGCAACCCTGACTATTTTAACGTTAAAAAATTAGAAAACGGAGGTTCAACAGCATTAACATTGAACAGATATGTTCAAATGAGTATTACACCAAAAGCAAATTATAAATTAACTCTTACCCAATTCAATTTTATATATAATTCTCCATCAGGATCTGAAGGCGCTTCGATGTTTGAGGTACATTATTCAACTGATCCGACTTTCCCTGGCGGAGGAACAATTCTTTTGGGTCCAACAGCAACAGTAAAAGGGGTCGATACTCCAGTTACTGCAAGTTTTCCAACAGGAACAACTGTTTCAAGCAAAACGAATCAGACATTTTACATCAGAATATATCCATATGCTGTTCAAAATATATCTAACGGATATTTTAAAATAAAACATGATTACGGTGGAGAAGTTGGACCAACTCTTACTGGTATTGTTGAGCCTTCAAACTTAATTACTGCTAATACAGATACTGCAAATACAAATTCAGCCACCGCTATTAATATTCCAATTTTAGCAAACGATGAAAATTACACTCCATTAGCATCCATTACAGCTACACAACCAACAACGGGCGGATCTGTTGCGGTTAATGGCACAACAAATGTTACCTTCACGCCAACAACTGGTTTCGTTGGAACTACAACTTTTGAGTATACTATCTCGAATGGAACAAATTATTCGACAACAACCGTAACTGTAAACGTTACTGCTCCACCATGTACTGTAACAGCAGATCCAACAGTGTTTGGGCTAGATAAATGGAATGGATATGTATACAAATATCCAAAGGACAATCCTGTTCCAACTATTGGTTACAATGAAATGCCTAACCCTGCAATTGCTACTTATGTTGGAACTGTAACTGAAAATAAAAACTTCGACAGAGATGTTGATAGTGGAGCTATTACTGGTCTAACTCCAAATTTTCCTTGCGAAGCCGCACCTTCTGACTACTTCTTCGTACGTTACAAAATGCGTACAAAAGTTACGGAAGCAGGACTTTATAATTTTATGATAGGGGGAGATGATGCGGTCAGATTATATATTAATAATAAAATCGTTTTAGAACGATGGGGCGGAGGAAGTTATGCTGTTAGATCTAGTTTGCTTGAACTAGAAGCAAACAAAGATTATGATTTTGTTCTGGAATATTATGAATTAGGAGGTAATGCTAGAGCTTCTTTTTCGTTTGGTTTAACCAAGGGAGACCCAACAGTATTTGGGGATAAGGTTTGGAATGTTTACGGCTACAACAATAATGATATAACATTAAAAACTGCGGGTTATGCGGGTTATTATGTAGATCCTAATCCAAATGCAAATTCACAAGCATTCTGGCCAACAAGCAAATCACCAGCTGTAGCAAGTAATTGGCAAGGAGCACCAATGCCAAATGATAATTTTACAGTAGTTTCTAAACGTAGAGGGTTTTCTTGTGGACAGTATCAAATACAAGTTGCAAATTATGATGATGATCTTCAAATTTTTGTAGACGGTGAAGATGTTTTCTACAAAACAGGAAATACGGATACAGCTGTATTAGTACAAAATGGAAGGATTTTTTCTTTCGGCAGTAAAACCGAAATAGAAATTCGTTTAAAAGAAAATGCAGGTGGAGCTAAATCTTCTGTCATTTTTATAAATGTTCCAAATAATGGAAATGGCAGCTCTTTAGTAATAAGTGAAGATACTATACTAAAGTCAGATCTTACGGTTTGTTCTTGTACAATTAACGATGGAATTAAATTAACCGTTCCAAAAGATGTTACGTTAACTGTTGATGAAAATGTAACCATTGGTACTGGAGGAAAGCTTTTAATTTTAGACGGAGGATCATTTCTTCAAACTTCTACAAGTAAAAATATGTTTACAGGAAGTAATACTGCTTTTGAAATTCAAAGAATAACCGAAATTCGTCGTTTTGATTTAACGTATTGGTCATCACCAGTAGACAATCCAGATTTTAAAATGAGTACTTTGTCTCCTGAAACTTTATTCGATAAATTTTTCTATTGGACTTCTGATTTCAAATGGGCAACTGATTTGTACGGAAAAAAGACAATGGAACCTGGAAAAGGATACAGCATTAGAGGACCACAATCTTTTGATACTCAAAACCCTTCTAACTTTACTGGAAAATTCTATGGAAAACCAAACAATGGAAATATTTTGATTCCAATTACAGCTGATAAATACCATTTTGTTGGAAACCCCTACCCATCTGCTATTGATGCTCGAAAATTCATTAGAGATAACGGAGAAGTTGGACCTTTATATTTTTGGACACACGTTTCGTCTCCAAAAAAAGAGAACGGAAGCAATACTTACACGTACAGCAGTCCAGATTATGCAGTGCTAACATTACTAGGATCAACAAAAGCGACAACGGGTGGAGAAGAGCCTTCAGGATATATTGGAGTAGGACAAGGTTTCTTTATTAAACCAAGAGTGACTTCGGTGACTTTTACCAATGAGCAACGTGTAAAAGCACAAAACACGCAATTTTACAAGACGTCAGCCAAAGAAACTGAAGTTGAAGTAAATCGTTTGTGGTTGAATTTAAGTAATACCGAAGATGCCTTTAAACAATTGCTAGTTGGTTATGCAGAAGGAGCATCAAACAGTTACGATCATAACTTCGATGCAACTACAATGTCTGGTAATTCTTTTATCGATTTTTACACTATAAATGAAGCTAAAAAACTAACTGTTCAAGCAAGAGCTTTACCTTTTGACAATACAGATACTGTTCCTCTTGGTTATAAAACAACTGTGAGTGGCGCACTTACAATCTCGATAGATCATGCAGATGGATTTTTTAATAAGCAAGCCGTTTATCTAGAAGATAAAACAACAGGGATAATAACAGATCTTCGTGCTTCAAATTATACTTTCCAAACAGCTGCAGGAACTTTTACAGAGCGTTTTGTATTACGTTATACCAATAAAACATTAGGTACAGATGATTTTGAAAATGTAGAAGATGGAGTTTTAGTTTCGATAAAATCAAAAGTAATAAATGCAGTTAGCGGATCTGAAAACATTAAAGAAGTACAGATTTATACTATAGGCGGACAATTGCTTTACAACAAAAGCAAAATCGAAGCAAAACAAATACAGATTACAAATTTACATTCTAGCAATCAAGTTTTACTAGTAAAAGTAATTCTAGAAAATGGTCATGTAGTCACGAAGAAAATCATATTTAATTAAAAAACAAGAAACCCATCGTAATGATGGGTTTCTTGTTTTTATTCTTCTTTTAACTCGTCTATTACTTTTTTGATCTCTTTGGCGTATTTTCCATAAAACTTTTGAACCCACCATTCTAAAGAAATTCCCATAGAAAGTATCGTAAAAACAATGATAGCAAAAAAACCAAATAACTGTCCGTTAGTAAATTCGTGATTTAATAAACCTGATTTTTCAGAAAGGCCGTAAAAATAAAAGCCCAATAAGTACACAACGATAAAAGGAGTCAGAGAGAAACCAAATGTTTTATACAATTCCATATTCAGTCTAATATCAAAATACGTCTCATACAAACTGTCTTTTGTTTTCAATGTTATTGCATTCAATCTTTTAAAAAAGAAATATAATTTTAATAAGTAGTAAACGCAAACAGCCAAAAACAAGCTATAGATTAAATAATACAAGAAAATCATCTGTGCATTAAAATGACAAATTATCGGAATTGCTGCCATAGAAATTATGGACAATATTTGATAGATAAATTCATTTTTTAGATTTGTTCTGATTTTGTCTAATGGTGTATTAGCAGACTGAATCTTTTCTAGGTTTGACGGCAGAACAACATTTTCAGGTTTTTCGTTATTCCATGCATTTTGTATGTCGTTAAAATCCATATCCTTGTTTTTTAATAATTTCTTTTAATTTTTCTTTGGCTCTATTCAGTTTCACTCTAGCATTCCCTTCAGATATTCCAAGATTATCTCCTATTTCTTTATGAGAGAATCCTTCTAGTTGATAGAAAATGATAGCCTTATCTATTTTTTCTAGTTTCTGTACCGCTTTGTAAAAATGATCCAACTGGCTTTCTTTTATATGAGAATCTCCTTCATCCTCTTTGACATTTTCTGAAGCGATTTCATATCTGTCCACCTTCCGTTTTTCTTTCTTCAAAAAGACAATTGCCGTATTTACTGCAACTCTATACATCCATGTCGAAAACTGGCTTTCATTCCGAAAAGATTCATATGATTTCCAGAGTTGGCATACAATCTCCTGAAACAAATCCTCTTGATCATCAGAATTATCCATATACATCTTAGAAACTTTATACAAAATTCCTTTATGGCTTTCTATTCGATTTAAAAACTCTTGTTCCTTCTCTTTCAAAACAGCTTTAGTTCATTACAGGTTTTACAGTATATCCTTCTTTTCTCAATAAATTAATAACTCCATACTCACCTCCTAAATGCGCTGCACCAACAGCGATAAAAACACCATTTTGCTTTAGTAACTCTGGCATCTGTTTTACCCAATTTAAATTTCTATCATCAAGAATCTGCTTTTTAGTTTTTTCACTTGTAAATCGTTTATCTGTACTAAATGCATACATCGCTTCAATGTTTTCTTTTTTGTAGGCATCTACCAATTCCACCGTTTCTTCAGGAGTCGATTCTTCTAGAAGTGCCAGCATTTCATCATTAGAATAAGCCTTTTCAAGAATTTCGAATTGAGCTTTAACAGACTCTAATCCCGTAATAGAAACATTTCTTTTTTTGGCAGCATCAGAAAATTTCATTTCATAAAACTTCAAATCTGTACAACCAAAACTCTTCATAGAAATCAGGCTCAAAACTGTCACAAGACTAAAACTGTCTACTTGCTGTACCGACATTCCGGTGCTCTTTTTTAAAATAGAATCTAATTTTGTAAGTTGTTCTGGTGTTAGCTTTTTACTCAAAGGTTCTTTTCCCATTGCCAATTGCTGCATTTGGCTCATTTCGTTCGGATCGGTAAAGTTGATTTCTAAAAACAATTTATCCGATTTCTCAAAAGCATTTTTGGCTTTTTCAGATAAGAAATAGTCTTTTGAACAGATCATATGAATTGTTCCGTATAAATAAGAAGATTTCTGAAGCCCTTTTCCTGAAACCTCCCAAAGAAGAGAATTTTCCAGTTTTGAAGTTTTGCTTTGAGCTGAAATGTCATTACAAACAAAAAAGAAGAATATAAGTAAAGTTGCTATAAATTGAAATCTGGTTTTCATGATTTAATATCGTTTATTTGATTACAGCTTGTAAGTAATCGAAAAAACAAAACGTTACAAAAAACTTTACTCTTTTTTCAAATTTAAGTCTTGAAAAATCAGAATCTAAAAAACAAAATCTCTAACTAATTCCAAAACCTGATTAATTTCTTGCTGCGAATTATAACTGTGAATGCAAAAACGAAGTCGTTCCTGATTTTCTGGAACAATTGGCGAAACAATTGCCTGCACATCGAATCCTTTATTCTGAAGTTCTTCTGCCAATTTTTTGACATTTTCATTGCCTGGAACAATTGCAGAATGAATTGGAGATTTACTGTGAACGAACATTGGTTTTAAACCCAGCAAATTTTTCTGCTGATTAAAGAATACAATATTCTGGCGAAGCTTTTCAATCGCCCCTTTTTCGATTTCCAACTGCTGATAAGCCATAAAAATTGTTGCTACAACATGAGGCGACAAAGCGGTTGTAAAAATAAAACTGTGTGCAAAATTGATTAAATATTCTCTAAGTTCAATACTTCCTAAAATTGCCGCTCCTTGAGATCCTAAACCTTTTCCAAAAGTTACGATTCGGGCAAAAATTTTATCGTGAAGTTTCAGATACTGAGTAAGTCCCTCTCCTTTTTCTCCAAAAACGCCCAAAGCGTGAGCTTCGTCAACAATTAAATAACAATTGTATTTTTCTGAAAGCTGTATCAACTCTTCTAAATTTGGACTATCTCCGTCCATAGAAAAAACAGTTTCGGTTACAATATAAATTGTGCTATCTGGAAATTTAAGAATGTGTTTTTCTAAATCTTCAACATCATTGTGAATATAATGATGCGAATTTGCTCGAGACATCGCGATGCCATCTTTTATAGAAGCGTGACACAATTCATCATACAAAACAACATCATTTTCTTGCGGTACAGCGCTAAAAAATCCTAAATTGGCATTGTATCCCGAATTGAAAATTAAAGCCGCTTCTGCTTCATGAAATTGAGCTATAAAGCTTTCTGCAATTGGATAAAGAGAATGGTTTCCTGAAGTTAATCTAGAACCCGTTGCTCCATTCTGAAAAATCTCATTTTCTAGCAAATAAGCATGAGTGTGTTTGAATAAAGTTTCCGATTTAGAAAATCCGATGTAATCATTAGAAGAAAAATCAATTAGATTATTAAACACAGGAAGTTTTCGAAAACTATTTTCCTGTTTACAACTTTCTAATTTACGATTAAGATTTTCTGGCAGCTTCATAAAACCAAAGTTAGGCAATTCATTTTAGAATTAACAAAACAGCGGATTATATGAAATCCGCTGTTTTTCTAATTTAAATGGCACTAATAAAAGGCGATTGTCTACTATAGTTTGACTCGATCATTTCTTTTACCATAAACTTCGAAATATCAAAAGCCGAAATTTTTTCGCCCAAACAATCTTCGAGATTTACAGCGATTTTAGAACTTTCATCAGAAAAAATAATTAAGGGAACACGAACTTGCGTCCAATCTATTTTACTATCAACCAAAAGATCATAGGTTAATTGTCGGTCTTTTTGGATTTCGGGAAAATTCGTTTTCATCCAATCGGTTGCCATAATTGTCTTTGGGCTCTTCTTATCAAATGGAGTATCGATATTTAACCCCGCCAATAAAACATATCTCTCAATACCGTTACGTTTCATGGCATTCAAAACATTCTTCGTTGCCTGACTGGCAACCATAGGCTCGCCTGGCCGCTGACCAATAGTACTGACCACTGCCTGACAATCTTTAAGTAATAAGTTTATCGATTCTTCATTAATAGCATCACCTTTAATGATTTCTATTTTTGAGTTTTGAATGGTAAAATCGTCGGGATTTCTCAATAGAAGTTTTACGCTAAATCCGTTTTCTAATAACTGTTGTACAAGATACTTTCCAGTTCTTCCGCCGCCGCCAAGAACAGCAACTTTTGATATATTTTTCATATATATTCTTTATAAAATTTGACATAAGAATGTTGCTTCATTGTCTAATTATGAAGCAAAACTGCAAAAGCTTACTAAGCTTTTACTATTGATCGAATATTTTATAAAGAGATTTTAATAGTTCAAAAGTAATAAAATAAAAAAAGCCAGACAATACTGTCTGGCTTTCCTGCTTATTTTGAAATTGTCTTAGTCAACTAAAACAATTATCTTATTGTTTTTCATTTCGATTGTTCCTGACTTAATCTCTAAAGTATAAGTTTGGTCATTAACTCTCGTAAATTTATCAGCAGCCTCTTTAGAAAAATTGAAGCTTGGAGCTGCAATTTTAATTGTTCCCTCTTCTAAGATAGAAACAATTGGCGCGTGATGATTTAAAATCTGAAAACTTCCATTAACTCCTGGCAAAGTAACCGATGTTACCTCTCCTGAAAATAATTTCGCTTCTGGTGATACTATTTCTAAAATCATAACCGTTTTTTAAAATTCCAAATTATAAAATTCCAAATCCCAATCTTGGAATTTGGAATTTTTATTTTTTTGATTTTATCAAGCTCTGCTTGATTATTATGCTTCAGCTAACATTTTCTCTCCAGCCTCGATTGCATCTTGAATAGAACCTTTCAAGTTGAAAGCTGCTTCTGGAAGGTGATCTAACTCACCATCGATGATCATGTTAAATCCTTTGATAGTATCTTTAATATCAACTAATACACCTGGGATACCTGTAAATTGCTCTGCTACGTGGAATGGCTGAGACAAGAAACGTTGTACACGACGTGCTCTTGCTACTGAAAGTTTATCCTCTTCAGATAACTCCTCCATACCAAGGATCGCAATGATATCTTGTAATTGTTTGTATTTTTGAAGAATTTCTTTTACTCTTTGTGCACAGTCGTAGTGCTCGTTTCCTAAAATTTGAGGAGTTAAAATTCTTGAAGTAGAATCTAACGGGTCAACCGCAGGGTAGATACCTAACTCAGCAATTTTACGAGACAATACAGTTGTCGCATCTAAGTGGGCGAAAGTTGTAGCCGGCGCCGGGTCAGTTAAGTCATCCGCAGGAACGTAAACCGCTTGTACAGATGTAATAGATCCTTTGTTTGTAGATGTAATACGCTCTTGCATAGCACCCATCTCTGTTGCCAAAGTTGGTTGGTAACCTACTGCAGATGGCATACGACCTAAAAGTGCCGATACCTCAGAACCTGCTTGAGTAAAACGGAAGATATTATCAACGAAGAATAATACATCTTTACCTTGATCAGATCCAGCTCCATCACGGAAATACTCAGCGATAGATAATCCTGAAAGTGCCACACGTGCACGAGCTCCAGGTGGCTCATTCATTTGTCCGAAAACGAAAGTAGCTTTAGACTCTCTCATTCCTGGCATATCTACTTTAGATAAATCCCATCCTCCATTTTCCATAGAGTGCATGAAATCATCACCGTATTTAATAATTCCTGACTCCAACATCTCACGAAGCAAGTCATTTCCTTCACGTGTTCTTTCACCTACTCCAGCGAATACAGAAAGTCCACCGTGACCTTTTGCGATATTGTTGATCAACTCCTGAATCAATACTGTTTTACCAACACCAGCACCACCGAACAATCCAATTTTACCTCCTTTTGCGTAAGGCTCAATCAAATCGATTACTTTAATACCTGTGAATAAAACTTCAGATGAAGTTGACAAATCTTCAAATTTAGGAGCTTGTCTGTGAATAGACAAACCGTTCTCTCCTGTTTTTGGCAAGTTTCCTAAACCATCAATTGCATCTCCAATTACATTAAATAATCTTCCATATACGTCTGGACCGATTGGCATTTGGATTGGATTTCCTGTTCCAACTACTTCATATCCTCTAGACAAACCGTCTGTAGAGTCCATAGATATAGTACGAACAGTGTTTTCTCCAATGTGAGATTGTACTTCTAGAACTAAGATAGTTCCGTCTTTTTTAGTGACTTCTAGTGAATCATAAATTTTTGGAAGTTCAACATCCTTACCGTTGAAAACTACGTCAACTACTGGTCCAATGATTTGAGCAACTTTTCCTATTACTTTTGACATTACTTATGTATTTATTAAATAGCTATTTAGGTTTATCGAAAATACCTCTTTTTTCAGAGCGCAAAGATAATTTTTTAAAATATAAAATCAATTTTTTTTTCATAAAAAATAGCATGATTTTGTTTGATTCATAAAACTTGGCTAAAAAATAACAAAAACAGCATTTTTTTATTAAATAAAAAAAACCGCTTCATTGGTAAAAATGAGCGGTTTTAAGGTTAAAAATAGTTATACATTATAATGTAGCTGGAAATAGAACTTGATAATTACCAATATCTACACCTTTTAAGTTAGAACCATACTTAGCATTAATCGCTTGGATAAATTTATTAGCAATAAAAGCATATCCTCTTGGAGATGGATGAACACCATCTAAAGAAAACATACCGCCAGTAACAAATGTCGCTTTTAATGTAAAGCTGTTCATTGTAACTCCGCTTGGTTTGTTTAGATCATCCATAATTGTTTTAGCATCAACCATTGCCAAGCCATTTGCTTCAGCCGCTGCTTTAATTACAGAATTATATGCCGTAGTCGCCACTTCAATCTCTGCCACTTCAGAAGGCAATAAAACATATCTGTCTGGCAACGGAAAAGTAATTCCTAATTGAGAGAGTGAAGCCGAAGGAGAAGCAATTCCGTCAGCAGCTACCGATGGAACTTTTCCAATTCTTGATGAAGCTCCTAAAACAATTAAATCTGTAGGAAGCGCTTGTCTTGCTCTTCCAAAAATCATTCCCATTGCCGTAGCAGTATTAACATCTAATCCGCCACCCATTAGCACTGCTTTTAAATTGGCCGACAAATCCGGCAACGTTTCATCTACTATTAGCAACGGATTATTCCCTGTTGCAGATAAAAGTTTAATTCTATCCCCTTGCCCTAAAAATTTCAATGCATTACTCAATGGCCCATACAATTGCGCATTTAAAGTACCAACCATACTCGCTCCTCCAACTGTTAAATTAGCCTGAGTAAGCTGATTGTATGCTATCACATGAAAATGAGGAAGAGTGGTAATATTCGGCAAATTAGCTATAACTCCTTTTCTTCCGCCAGCAACAAGCTGAGCCACTAAACCTTTATAAGCCGCCTCAAAAGTCGCAGGAGGCGTTAATGGATTTACGGTAGGATCTCCACCTGCAGTAGCATATCCTAACTCATCATTCCCTCCAATCCATAAAGAAAAGAAAGTAGGGTTTTGACTTAAAGCATCGGCCAAAACAGTTGTTGTCGCGCTAGATGCAAAACGAGCAAAATAAGGATTTGCCGTTCCTGTAGCAACACCTGCAACATTACCATAACCAGGAGCAAGCAAATGGAAGCTTTTTGCTCCAGGAACTCCTAAATTATTAAATGTTCCTGACAAATGAGCCGTCACCTCAGTTGTTGGCACTCCCGTAACTGGCACAGGCGTTCCATTAAAATATAAACGTGGTCCAGCAACAACATTTCCTCCCAAAAGCAAACC
Organism: Flavobacterium sp. ACN2; assembly: GCF_002303885.1. Taxonomy (GTDB): domain Bacteria; phylum Bacteroidota; class Bacteroidia; order Flavobacteriales; family Flavobacteriaceae; genus Flavobacterium. The sequence continues at coordinate 362,806 of NZ_MRCM01000003.1, forward strand.
GCCGATATTATCATTTGCAAAAGGTGTTTTGAATTCGCCCCCGCCCACTAGAGCAAATTGTTGCGCTAAAATATTTGGATAGGCTCCTTCTTGACCTTTAATAAACAAAGCATTATCACTAAATCCTGCCGCAAAAGAATCTCCTAAAGCAACATATTTGGCAAAATCAGCACTTCCAGAAGTCAAAGGCTTACCATCAGACGACTCCACTGCAGGAGTCACATCATCATCACTATTACAAGCCATAAAGGTTAACGAAACCAATAAAAGCCATTTGAAATTTTTTATCATAATTTATAATTTTTTATAATTATCTGCTTCCAAATCTGCATCGAGAAACATAAATAATGAATTTGACTAAGAGTTAAACAATCAATTATGGATTAATAGTCCAAGAAGCAAAATACTGCTGTCCGATTAATCCAGCTCCAATTACTTGATAGTATTCTTTACCGCCAATATTAGCAGCTCCTAATTTTACTACCGATTTCAATTTCGGAATTCCATAATTAATCTGAGCATCAATTACAGTTGCCTCTTTAATTATACCATCAGCAAAACCAGCCTGCCATAAATATTCACTATTCCATCTTCCGCTAACATTAAATCCGAAATTCTTAAACAGCTTATCATTTCCAATTGACATTTTAATTCTATGTTTTGGCGTATTAAATCCAGGCTCAAAACTTGGGTCTTTTGCTTGATCAAAATCAAACTGAGCATAGTTGTAGCTCACTCCCAACTCAAAGTTTGAAATAATTTTTCTAGAAAGTCCAATTCCAAATCCCAATGAATTTATTTCTACATCTGAATTTGTATACAATTGATACGTTCTATATTCTCCATTCTGAAGCGCTCTAATTGACTGAACACCTGGATCAGAAGTTCCTGCAGCAATGTTAGGATTATCTTGAGCGGTTCCGTAGAAAGGAGAAACCACATTTAAATTACCAATAAAATTGTTGTAAATATTATAGTACCCATTAATATCTATTGATGTCCCTTCAAAAACAGAACGGTATCCTAACTCAAAAGCTTTTACTTCTTCTGGCTTTACATAATTAGCTCTAGATTTTTTCAACAACGCAGCAGCACCAACTGGATCTGTTCCTGCCATTGCAGAGAATGCAGTTACTGAACTTGCTATATAAGAATTCCCATAAGCATCGTTACCATTCATAACTTTTGTTGGACTTCCTGTATAAAGTTGGCCTTCTGCACTTAAATTGAATGTTTCATTAAATCTAGTTAAGTTATCAGGAGCAGAACCCAATAATACTGCATTTCCGATATTAAATCCTATGTACTGATCTTGAGTTGTTGGATTTCTAAAACCTGTTTGGAAAGACCCTCTGAAATTATGATTTCTTTTTTCACCTGCAGAATACACAAGAGATAAACGTGGAGAGAAATTACCATCAAAGTTTTTAGATTTATCATAACGAAGAGATCCTGTAAACTTCAATCTGTCGTCCATAAATTTTTTCATCAATTGCGCATATGCACCATATTCATTGTAATTTATCTGACTATTAGCATCCGTATAAATTCTTCCATGAGAATTTAACTCATAGGCTCTAAAAGATCCTCCAACTTGAATTTCAGCAAATTTTATTACATCTCTGAAATTATAATTTGCATCTGAGTGATACATTTTTGAATTATCCACCAATCTTGATCCAGTTAAAACATCCGGATCATTTATAACCTGATTGAACGCATTGTTAAACTGAGGCGTTCCTGGTAAAAAACGACCTGTATCTGCTGTAGATCTAGCCGCTGCATGTGCTTGTTGCGGATTCATTCCTGCCAAAGTCCCTTGTATGAAAGCCCCAGCATATTGACCAAACCAAGTATTATCGTCTTTCCATTTTCTATTTACATTAATACCGGTAAAAATCATATCATAAGAATTTCCTCCATCCTCTCCAGTCATGTAACCTCTTACAAAAAAGTTTTTCCCTTTAAGCTCTAATTTATTCTGATACATAAAAAAGTTATTCAAATAATACCTGTTTGCCCCTTGATAAACAGCATTACCAGTACCAATTTTACTCTGCCAGATAACTTCCAACCTTTCATCTCCAAAAGGCCTTGCATGCAAAGAGAAATCAACTTTCATATTCGCCGCTTTATTATCTGTCAAATCAATTTCATTATACCCTGTTCTACTAACCATAGAATTCGGCAAAAGATTAGATGCCCCAGCTGGAATCAAACCCATTGCTTCTAACTTCTGACCAACACCTTTAATATTTGTAGCCGCTTCATCTCCATAAACGTTAATCCCATCATAACTAGGGTTTGTTCTATCAACACCCTCTCTTGTCTTGTCATTATAATTTGTAGCATACCAATCAGTAGCCTGCATGTAAGTAATGTTTGCTTTAGCTGCAATATATTTATTAAAAGCGCGAGCAAATCGAACACCAAAATCATAATAGCCATTTGTACCAGCAGCTTCTTGAGAAGTTACCCCATACTTTAAATAAGCCGAAACCCCTTGATCTACAAACGGGCTTTTACTAGTCATAAACAAAATCCCGTTAAAAGCATTAGCTCCGTATAGAGCAGATGATGCTCCCGGAAGCAATTCCACACTTTGAACATCAATTTCCGAAACTCCAATCATGTTTCCTAAAACAAAATTCAATAACGGAGACGAATTATCCATTCCATCTACTAGCTGCATAAAACGAGTATTCGCCACAGTAGCAAACCCCCTAGTATTTATAGACTTGAACGACATACTACTTGTGTTCATCTGCACTTCTTTCATATTTTCTAAACCATCATAAAAAGAAGGAGAAGCAGTTTTTTTGATTTCCTGAACCCCCATTCTCTCAATGGTTACAGGAGACTCCAGAACTCTTTCTGGCGTTCTTGATGCAGAAACTACAATTTCATCCAATTTTGTTTCTTCATCTTTTAAAATCACATTTACTTTTTGATTTGCAGCCGTTACGTTTATCGTTTTAGTCTCAAATCCTACCGCTGTAACTTTTATAGAAAAAGGAAGTTTAGCATTAGTAGTCAATTTAAACGATCCATCGAAATCAGTAGAAGCACCACTATTTTCTCCGACAACAACAACATTAGCACCAGGGATAGATTGCTTATTAGCATCTGTAACCGAACCAGTAATTGTATTCTGCGCAAAGGACACTCCGCTGAATAACAACATAATTAGCAAGTAGACTCTCATTTTGGGTTAGTTTTTCGTTAGTATATATAGCCAAAATAAGAAAATATTTTAA